>NZ_CP107007.1:0-1259770 GCF_025725645.1 Halomonas sp. GD1P12
CCTTAAAGCGCGCGCATCGAGACATTACTATTACTAATAAAGTTATTTTAAACCTGCTGTTATTAATGGTGGGGATACTATTTGTGGATAAGTGTTTTTTATATTTTATTAACAGGTGGTTAAAACTATAAAAAATGTGTGCATAAGCGGTCGAAAAGCGGCTTGAAAGATGTGAAAGGGGTGTGGATACTGCCGGAGAAAAACACCGTTAAGCGAACTGTCCCCACACCGCACCGAACTTTTCCCGATAGCTCGTGCCAAGTTGTCCACAGGCCAAAAAGGAGCCCTTGCACGTGTGGATAACAGGAAGGCTGAGCGCTACAATAGTCGGCCGTTTTCAACTGATGGTGAGATGAGTGTCACTCGCGCTTTGGCAGCAGTGCCTGGATTATCTGCAGGACGAACTAAGCTCCCAGCAGTTCAATACATGGATTCGCCCCTTGCAGGCCGAAGAGGGAGGCACCAACGAGCTCTGCTTGCTGGCGCCGAACCGTTTCGTGCGCGACTGGGTGAGCGATAAATACGCCAAGCGCATCAGTGAGCTGATCCGCGAGCTATCACCGGCAAAGCCGCCCAAGGTGAGTCTGACCGTTGGTAGCCGCCGTGCGGCCGCCCCCCAACCGCGAGAGCTGGGTAACCCGGTGTCGGCCGCACCCCAGCGCCCCGCTGCGCCGGCGGTTCATACCCCACCGCGTGGCGATATCGCCGACGAGCGCGAAATCGATGCCGAGCGCGAGGAGTCTGCAAACAAGCGTACCGGCGAGCGTCAGGTACAGGTCGAGGGCAGTCTCAAGCACGCAAGCGGCCTCAATCCCAACTTCACTTTCGACAAGTTTGTCGAGGGTAAGTCGAACCAGCTCGCCCGCGCGGCCTCCCGGCAGGTGTCGGAAAATCCGGGCGGCGCCTACAATCCGCTGTTTCTCTATGGCGGAGTGGGCCTGGGTAAAACCCACTTGATGCACGCGGTGGGCAATGCCCTGGCGGGCAAGCGTGAAAACGCCCGCGTGGTCTATCTGCACTCCGAGCGCTTCGTCGCCGATATGGTCAAGGCGCTGCAGCTCAACGCAATCAACGATTTCAAACGTTTTTACCGTAGCGTCGACGCGCTACTCATTGATGATATTCAGTTTTTTGCCGGCAAGGAGCGTTCGCAGGAGGAGTTTTTCCACACCTTCAACGCGCTGTTGGAAGGCGGTCAGCAGATGATTCTGACCTCGGATCGCTATCCCAAAGAGATCAACGGCGTGGAAGAGCGCTTGAAATCGCGCTTTGGCTGGGGGTTGACGGTGGCCATCGAGCCGCCAGAGCTTGAAACCCGCGTGGCGATCCTGATGAAAAAGGCCGACCAGGCAAGCGTCGATTTGCCGCACGATGCGGCGTTCTTCATCGCCCAAAAGATTCGTTCCAACGTGCGCGAGCTCGAAGGCGCGCTCAAGAAAGTCATCGCCGACTCTCACTTTATGGGCAAGCCGATTACCCAGGATTTCATCCGCGAATCGCTGAAGGATCTGCTCGCGCTTCAGGACAAGCAGGTGGGCGTGGACAACATCCAGCGCACGGTGGCGGAGTACTACAAGATCAAGGTGGCGGATCTGCTCTCCAAGCGCCGTTCGCGCTCGGTAGCGAGGCCACGCCAGGTGGCGATGGCGCTGGCCAAGGAGCTGACCAACCACAGCCTGCCGGAAATCGGCGATGCCTTTGGCGGGCGCGACCATACGACGGTGCTGCACGCCTGTCGCAAGGTCAAAGCGCTGCAGGAAGAGAGCGCCGACATTCGCGAGGATTACAAAAACCTCATGCGCCTGCTCACCAGTTGAGCCTTCGCAATGCGCCTGTTCATACATAGATGTTCGACGAGCCGATGCGGCCATTGATCCTTTAACCCGGAGTAGTGATGAAGTTTTCAATTTCCCGAGAGGCGCTGCTACGTCCCCTCACGCTGGTAGCCGGCGTGGTCGAGCGCCGTCAAACGCTGCCGGTGCTCTCCAACGTGCTGATTCAGGTCGAGGGCGATCAGGTCGCGCTGACCGGCACCGACCTCGAGGTCGAGCTGGTCGGCCGTACGGTGGCAAGCCAGGTGGAGCAGGAGGGCGGCGCGACCGTTCCCGCGCGCAAGTTGATGGACATCTGTAAATCGCTGCCGGATCAGTCCGAGATCCAGCTAGCCCTCGAAGAGGGGCGAGCGGTACTGCGCAGCGGCCGCTCGCGGTTCACGCTATCGACCCTGCCGGTTGCGGAGTTCCCCAACATCGAGGATGGCGAAGGTAGCCAGGAGCTGAGCATCCCGCGCGGCACGCTCAAGCATCTGATCGAGGCGACCTCCTTTGCCATGGCGCAGCAGGATGTACGCTACTACCTCAACGGTATGCTACTCGATATCCAGAATCAGCTGCTGCGCGCCGTCGCCACCGATGGCCACCGGCTGGCGATGTGCTCACGAGACGTCGATGTCAGCATCGAACAGGGCCAGAAAATGATCGTGCCCCGTAAAGGTATCCTCGAGCTTTCGCGCCTTCTGGACGACAGCGATGAGCCGGTGAGCCTGACGTTGGGGGCGACCCACCTGCGCGCTCACACCGGCGACTTCACTTTCACCTCGAAGCTGATCGACGGCAAGTTCCCCGACTACGAGCGCGTGGTGCCCAAAAACGGTGACAAGGTGTTGATCGCCGAGCGCGCCGAGCTACGTCAGGTGCTGTCGCGTACCGCGATTCTTTCCAACGAGAAGTACCGTGGCGTGCGCCTGTATCTGGAAGAAGGCAACCTCAAGGTGATGGCCAACAACCCGGAGCAGGAAGAAGCCGAAGAGAACGTGGCGATCGAATACACCGGTCCCGCCATGGAAGTCGGTTTTAACGTTGGCTATCTGGTCGATGTGCTGGCGGTGCTCAACGAGGACCGTGTGCAGATGACGCTAGCCGACCCGAACAGCAGCGCGCTGCTGGAAGAGCCCGGCGGCGGCGATGCCCTCTACGTGGTCATGCCCATGCGGCTTTGATATCACCCCGCAAGGCGGCGCCTCAAAGGCGCCGTTTTTTTCACGCATTGACAGGGTGATCCCGAAATGAGCCTGACCCAGCTCAACTTTCAAGGCATTCGAAACCTGGCTGCGGTAGAGCTTGCGCCTTCGCCCCACGTCAACCTGATTCACGGTGCGAACGGCAGCGGCAAGACTACCCTGCTGGAAGGCATCCACATCCTCGGTATGGGGCGCTCGTTTCGTACTCGCCAGCTCAAGCACGCCATCCAGTTTGAAGCCCCCGCCATGACGCTCTACGGCCGTCTGGCCGGTGATCCGGAGGTTGCCCTGGGGGTACGCCGTCTTCGTGCCGAGCGTGAGCTGGAACTGCGTTTGAAGGGGCAAAAAGGCGTGCGTCTGGCAGAGCTGGTCGATGCCATGCCGCTTCAGCTCATCAATCCGGATGCCTTTCGCTTGCTGGAGGGGTCACCCGCCGGTCGGCGCGAGTTCATGGATTGGGGCGTGTTTCACGTGAAACATGATTTTTTACACGCGTGGAAACGCGCTCGCCGCGCGGTGAAACATCGGAATGCGCTGCTAAGGCGTGGTAGAATAACCGATGCGGAAATCGCGGTGTGGGAGCAAGAGCTTTGCGAGTCCGGCGAGCGAATGGATGCGCTGCGTCATACATGGTTTAGTGCCTTTTTACCCGTGTTCGAACAAACGCTTGAGCGTCTGTTGCCCATCGAAGGGCTTACCCTGCGCTATGCCCGGGGCTGGGACGTCAAACGCTCGCTTGCAGACGTACTGAAAGCCAGCCGCGCATCGGACCAGCAGATGGGCTTTACCCAGCAGGGGCCACAACGGGCGGACCTGCGAATACGGCTAGGCAAACAGCCAGCAATCGAAGTGCTTTCCAGAGGCCAGCAGAAGCTGGTGGTTAGCGCATTGAAGCTTGCCCAGGGGCGGCTTCTGGAAAGCAGCGCCAAACGGCAATGCATTTATCTGATAGACGATCTACCGGCCGAGCTCGATTTCGAACACCGCAAGCTATTTTGCGCGCTGCTCGAAGAGATGCAGTGTCAGGTATTCATCACCAGCGTCGATCCGGACGTACTTAGCGACGTGTGGCAGCCAGCGACTCAAATTCGAATGTTTCACGTGAAACACGACGAACAGGGTCTCGGTCGGCTAGCCCCAACCGGATAGATGACACGGAACGAGACAGACTTCACGACGGAGTGGTCAATGAGCGAGCAGGCTTACGATTCATCAAGCATCAAGGTGCTCAAGGGGCTCGATGCGGTACGCAAGCGTCCGGGGATGTACATCGGCGATACAGACGATGGCACCGGGCTGCACCATATGGTTTTCGAGCTGGTGGATAACTCCATCGATGAAGCACTGGCGGGCCACTGCAGTGAAATTCGCGTGGTGATTCACCCGGACGAGTCCATCACGGTGAGCGACAACGGTCGCGGTATCCCGACCGAGCTGCACAAGGAGGAGGGCGTTTCCGCCGCCGAGGTCATCATGACCGTCCTGCACGCCGGCGGTAAGTTCGATGACAACTCCTATAAAGTCTCCGGCGGGCTTCACGGCGTTGGCGTGTCGGTGGTCAACGCGCTCTCCTCCGAGCTAAAACTCACCATCTGGCGGCAAGGCGACGTGTTCGAGCAGCACTACCAGCACGGCGTGCCTCAGGCGCCGCTGGGCGTGGTCGGTAAAACGGAGAAAAGTGGCACCAAGGTGCACTTTCGCCCGTCGCCAGACACCTTCGCCAATATCGAGTTCCACTACGACATTCTGGCCAAGCGTCTGCGCGAGCTATCGTTTTTGAACTCCGGCGTGGCGATTCGTTTGATGGACGAGCGCGATGGCCGTGAAGAGCTGTTTCACTACGAAGGCGGCTTGAAGGCGTTCGTGAATCACCTCAACAAGAACAAGTCGACGCTTAACCCGGTGTTTCATTTCAACGCGGTGCGCGACGATGGCGTCGAGGTGGAAGTGGCGATGCAGTGGAGCGACGCTTTTACCGAAAGCATCTATTGCTACACCAATAACATTCCTCAGCGCGATGGCGGTACGCACCTGGCCGGCTTTCGTGCAGCATTGACGCGCACGCTGAACCACTACATCGAAGCGGAAGGGCTTTTGAAGAAAGCCAAGGTCGCCACCTCCGGTGATGACGCCCGCGAAGGCCTCACGGCGATCATTTCCGTAAAGGTGCCGGATCCCAAGTTCTCGTCCCAGACCAAGGACAAGTTGGTCTCGAGCGAGGTCAAGACGGCCGTCGAGCAGGAGATGGGGCGGCTTCTGGCCGAGTACCTGGTCGAGAAGCCCAACGAAGCGAAAGCGATCGTCAACAAGATGCTCGACGCCGCCCGCGCTCGGGAAGCGGCGCGTAAGGCGCGCGACATGACGCGGCGCAAGGGTGCGCTGGATATTGCCGGCCTGCCGGGTAAGCTGGCGGATTGCCAGGAGAAGGACCCGAGCCAGTCCGAGCTTTACCTGGTGGAGGGCGACTCTGCCGGCGGTAGCGCCAAACAGGGGCGCGACCGCCGCACTCAGGCCATCCTGCCGCTGAAGGGCAAGATCCTGAACGTCGAAAAGGCCCGCTTTGACAAGATGCTCTCCTCTGCCGAGGTCGGCACGCTGATTACTGCGCTGGGCTGCGGGATCGGCCGCGAGGAGTTCAACCCGGACAAGCTGCGCTATCACTCGATCATCATCATGACCGATGCCGACGTCGACGGCTCGCACATCCGTACGCTGCTGTTGACGTTCTTCTTCCGCCAGATGCCGGAGCTGATCGAGCGCGGTCACGTCTTCATCGCCCAGCCGCCGCTTTACAAGATCAAGCGCGGTAAGCAGGAGCTCTACCTGAAGGATGAGCAGGCGATGGTCGACTACCTGACCACCACCGCGCTCGACGGCGCCGGATTACACGTCAACGCCGACGCACCGGCGATCACCGGCTCGCAGCTCGAGTCGCTGGTGAATCAGTACCGTAACGTCATGAAGCGTATCGACCGGCTCGGTCGCGTGTTTCCCATCGAAGTACTGCGCCAGGCGGTTTACGCAAGCGCGCTGCAGGGCGAGGCGAGCCTCAAGGATCGCGTCACCATGGAGAACTGGATTGCCGAGCTGCAAACCACCATGGACGAACGTGTGGCCTACGAAGGCGGCCCGCGCTACCACTTCTACCTGAAAGAGGATAGCGAGCGCGGTCTGATGCTGCCCACGGTGTCGCTGATCGCTCACGGCGTGACCACCGAGTACGTGTGGGGGCTCGATTTCTTCGAAAGCACGGATTACCGCGCCATGACGGCATTGGGTGAAACGCTCAACAATCTGCTGGAAGAGGGCGCCTTCATCGCCCGTGGCGAGCGCCAGAAGCCGGTTCAGGACTTCTCCGAGGTGCTGGCGTGGCTGATGCACGAAGGTCAGCGTGGTCTCTCCGTCCAGCGCTACAAGGGGCTGGGCGAGATGAACCCGGATCAGCTTTGGGAAACCACCATGGACCCGGACAGTCGTCGTATGCTGCGCGTGACCATCGAGGACGCCGTCGCAGCGGACATCATGTTCAACACTCTGATGGGCGACGAAGTCGAGCCGCGCCGCGACTTTATCGAAACCAACGCGCTGGTCGCCAACCTGGACATCTGATACCACGTGTTTCACGTGAAACAGTGCAAACTAAAAACGCCGCGAAAGATCGCGGCGTTTTTTTATACGGGTTGAAGCCACGGTAATCAGTGAGCGTACTCTTTCAGCAGCCAGCGGGTAAACGCAGCGAGATCGTCAAAAACGCGCGCGTTATCGAGCCCTTCGTTCTTCTCCAGTGTTCTTTGCCCCTTCCCGGTTTTGACCAGAACCGGCTGGCTCCCCGCTGCCTCACCGGCCTGTAAATCGCGCAGGCTATCGCCCACCAGCCAGCTACCGTCGAGCGAATCCAGGTCGAGCGCGCTTTGTATTTCGAGGAGCAGCCCCGGTAGCGGCTTACGGCAGCTACAGTCGTCGGAAGGCCCGTGGGGACAAAAAGCGATATGCGCGATCTTTCCCCCTACGTTTTCAACCAGCCGTTCGAGCTTTTCGTGCATGGCAGTGAGGGTCGCTTCATCGAAGTAGCCTCGAGCGAGGCCGGACTGGTTGGTGGCCAGCGCCACGGTATAGCCCGCGCGGGTCAGCTCGCCGATGGCGGCGATCGAAGCGGGGTAGGGCACCCACTCGTCGAGGGTTTTGATGTAATGATCGGAATCCTGGTTGATCACGCCGTCACGATCGAGAATCACCAGTTTTTTGGCAGTAAAAGGCATGTGAATACGTCTCACGCAATACGCCGCTGCAAAATGGCGAGCGATTGCAGGGTTGAATGAATTTTTCTACCGTCGCTTCCGAAGCGCTTGAACGGAATACGCTGCAGGCGAAGAAGCGGCGACAGGGCCGCCTTGAAAGCGGTGGAGACGTCACTGCGGGTACGATTGAGCCCTTCGATCAATGCCGGGGTCAGGCGTTCACGTTGAAGCGGCGAAGTGTGCAGCTTGCCGTAGAGCGAGAAAATAAAGCAGTACCAGTCGCGTACCATACAATCGAGCGGCGTGTGTATGTCACCCGGGTCGGTCTCGAAATCGATGAAGACGATGTGGCGCCCGTTCACGACCAGGATGTTGCGCGTAAAGGCCTCGCTCAGGTAAAAGCCGCGACGATGGACATCGTTGAGCGCCTCGATGCCCAGCCGCAGAAGACGGTCGACATCTTCCGGCGACTCGGCTCGCTTCAAACAATGCAGCAGCGTCGAGGCGGGGGCTTCCGGCGTACCCGCGTCCGCCAGCAGCAGCGCCTGAGAATTAAACGCCAGCAGCCGTGGTACAGGAATGCCGGCGGCGTCGAGCGCTTCAAGGCGGGCTACTTCCGTTTGGATGCTTTTTTCACCGCCTGGATTCGGTACGGGCTTGAGCGCTTCGACCTTGAGCACGCGAGCAAACAGATTAAGCGGCGTATAGGCAAAGCGTCCGTTGCGTTTTACGGCTCGCTTGAGCCAAACCCGCTCTTCACCCAATTGATGGTAAGCCATCGAGGCGTGTTGGTGGGGGTAGGCTTGCTTTAAAAACTCGTCATACATATATGTTCTCGGTAGGCCGCGATCACCTTTACCACAATGAAAACGTCGCAGCGTAGCGCTAATGCCGGTGAGTTTAGCACGCGGTTTAAAAGTGTTTCACGTGAAACACGGCGCTTGAAAAATGGGCTCAAGAGATATGGGTAATCATAAAAAAAGGGGCGCAAGGCGCCCCTCTCGACATCGCGTTTCAAGGAAGTTACTGCGGCAGTAGTGAAATATCCGCCACTTCCAAAAAGAGTGCTTGAAGGCTCGCCAGCAGCGCCAAACGGTTCTGGCGCACGCCTGAATCTTCTGCCATGACCATTACCTCGTCGAAGAACCGGTCGACCGGGGCTCTAAGCTCCGCGAGCGCGTCCAGCGCCTGCTGGTAGTGGCCTTCGGCAAACAGCGGGGCGACCCGTGTCTGGCTCTGGGTGACCGCCTCATACAGCGCGCGCTCGGCGTCTTCCTGCAGCAGCGCTTCATCGACCCGAGTGCTGCCGTCGTGCTCCTGCTTGGCGAGGATGTTGGAGACGCGCTTGTTAGCTGCGGCCAGCGCCGCTGCTTCCTCGCGCTGAGTGAAGGCCTTGACCGCGCGCAGGCGGCGGGCGAAGTCCAGCGGCCTGGTCACCGGGCGGGCGCGAACGGCCAGATACATCTCGGCACTGATGCCCTCGTCCTGACCCCAGGCGCGGAAGCGATCCAGCATATAGGTCAATACGTCGTCGACCAGGCCATCCTTGGCAAGCTCGCGATGCTGCTCGGCGGCCACGCTCAGAAGCTCGCGCAAATCCAGGTCGAGCTCGCCCTTGACCAGAATGTTCAGCGCCCCGATGGAGGCGCGACGCAGGGCGAACGGGTCCTTGGCGCCGGTCGGGCGCTGGCCGATGGCGAAGATGCCTACCAGCGTATCGAGGCGGTCCGCCAGCGCCAGCGCCCGGCCGGCCTGGCTTTGCGGAATATCGTCCGCGGCGAAGCGGGGCAGATACTGCTCTTCGAGCGCTTGCGCGACCTCGGCGGGCTCACCGTCCTGCTCGGCGTAGTAGCGGCCCATGATGCCTTGAAGCTCGGGGAATTCGAGCACCATTTCGGTCACCAGATCGCACTTGGCCAGCGCTACCGCGCGCTGGGCGTGGCCGGTGTCACCGCCGATTTTTTGGGCGATGTAAGTGGCGATCGCGGTGCTACGGCGCACCTTGTCGGCCAGCGTGCCGAGCTGCTGCTGGAAGACGACGCTTTCGAGCTGGGGAATGCGCGAGGCGAGGCTCTGCTTGCGATCGGTGTCATAAAAGAACACCGCATCCGCCAGGCGCGGGCGAATCACCTTTTCGTTACCCGAGATGACCTGCTGCGGATCCTGGCTCTCGATGTTGGAGATGGTAATGAACAGCGGCTTGAGCGCGCCATCGTCATCCAGCAGATGGAAGTACTTCTGGTTCGCCTTCATCGACGAAATCAGGCACTCGCCGGGCACTTTCAAAAAGCGCTCGTCGAAGGTGCCGGTCAGCGCCACCGGCCACTCGACCAGACCGCTCACTTCGACCAGAAGATCCTCGTCGATTACCGCGGTAGCGTCGTGCACTTCGGCTTCCGCCAGCACTTGCTCGCGAATACGCTCGCGGCGCCGGGTGCGATCCGCCAGCACGTAGGCGTTCTCCAACGTCTCGAGGTAGTCGTCGGCGTGCGTAAGCTGAATCGCGTCCGGGGCGTGGAAGCGGTGGCCGTAGGTCGTGCGGCTCGCCTCGAGACCCAGCGCCTCGGCGGCGATCACATCACTACCGTAGAGCGCGAGCAGCCAGTGAACCGGACGGGAAAATTCGATGCGCGAGCTGCCCCAGCGCATGTTCTTGGGCACCGGCAGCGAGCCCAGCGTCTTGCGCAACAGCGCCGGCAGCAGATCCTGAACGCTTTCACCGGCCTGATGCTCGCGATAGCCAAGCCAGGTGCCCTTGTCGGTTTCCAGATGAATCAGCTCGTCGATGCTGACCCCGCAGGAGCGAGCGAAGCCTTCGGCGGCCTTGGTGGGGGCGCCGTCCTTGAAGGCGGCCGCCAGCGCCGGGCCGCGCTTTTCGACTTCGCGGTCGGGCTGCTTGTCGGCGAGCCCCTCGACGCGCACGGCGAGCCGGCGCGGCGTGGCGTAGGCGATCACGTTATCGAAGGCGATCTCGGCCTCACGCAGGCCTTTTTCGATACCGTCGGCGAAGGCGTCCGAGAGCGCGTCCAGCGCAGTCGGCGGAAGCTCCTCGGCACCGAGTTCGAGTAACAGCGTATCAGCGGCCATTCAGGCGTCTCCCTGGTCGTCTAGTAGTTCACGGCGAAGCGCCTCGCTTGCCATCGGAAAGCCTTCGGCCTTGCGCGACTCAAAATAAGCGTGGGCCACGTCGCGGGCCATGGTGCGCACGCGCAGAATAAAACGCTGACGTTCGGTCACCGAGATCGCGTGGCGGGCATCCAGCAGGTTGAAGGTGTGCGAGGCCTTGAGCACTTGCTCGTAGGCGGGCAGCGGCAGCTTCGCTTCCAGAAGCTTTGCGCACTCCTTCTCCTGGTGGTCGAAGTTGGCGAAGAGCTGGTCGACGTCGGCGTGCTCGAAGTTGTAGGTCGACTGCTCGCGCTCGTTTTGCAAATAAACGTCGCCGTAACTGACCTTGCTTCCATCCGGGGCGATCGCCCAGACCAGGTCATAGACGCTGTCCACGTCCTGCAGGTACATGGCGATGCGCTCGAGCCCGTAGGTGAGCTCGCCGGTTACCGGGTAGCACTCGATGCCGCCGGCCTGCTGGAAATAGGTGAACTGGGTCACTTCCATGCCGTTGAGCCACATCTCCCAGCCAAGCCCCCAGGCGCCGAGCGTCGGCGACTCCCAGTTGTCCTCGACGAAGCGCACGTCGTGCACCAGCGGGTCGAGTCCCAGGCGCTTGAGCGAGCCCAGGTACAGATCCTGGAAGTTTTTCGGCGAGGGCTTCATCACGACCTGGAACTGGTAGTAGTGCTGCAGGCGGTTCGGATTTTCGCCGTAGCGCCCGTCGGTGGGGCGCCTGGACGGCTGTACGTACGCGGCGTTCCAGGTTTCCGGACCAATCGAGCGCAGGAAGGTGGCCGGGTGGAACGTGCCCGCACCCACTTCCATGTCCAGCGGCTGAAGAATCACGCAGCCCTGTTCCGCCCAGTACTGCTGCAGCGCAAGGATCAAGCCTTGAAAGGTCGACACATCCGGCGTCGATTGGTTCGTCGAGACACTCATCGCAAAAAGCACCATTGGCCATGAATTCAGAAGCCGTCAAGTATACAATCCCAGGCAGATGGGTTATAGGCACCAAAGCCAACCAGAGCGCTTTTCAAGGAGTTCTTATGATCGTAGTGACCGGTGGGGCCGGCTTTATCGGCGCCAATATCGTCAAGGCGCTCAACGCACGCGGGCGCACCGACATCATCGTGGTGGACGATCTGTCTGACGGCACCAAGTTCGTCAACCTGGTCGACTGCACGCTGTATGACTATCGCGACAAGGACGCCTTCCTGATGGAAGTGCAGGCATCCTTGCGCGGTGAGCCGTGTGATCTGCCTGCGATCGAGGCGATCTTTCACGAAGGCGCCTGCTCGGATACCACCGAGTGGGACGGCCAGTACATGATGGAGAACAACTTCGAGTACTCGAAGGTACTGCTCGAGTACTGCGAGCAGCACGGCATCGCCTTTTTGTACGCCTCCTCGGCGGCCACCTACGGCGGTAGCGAAATATTCAAGGAGTCGCCCGAGTTCGAAAAGCCGCTCAACGTTTACGGCTACTCGAAGCTCTTGTTCGACCAGCACGTGCGCGCGCGCATGCCGGCGCTCACCACTCAGGTCGTCGGGTTTCGCTACTTCAACGTCTATGGCCCGCGTGAGCAGCACAAGGGCAAGATGGCGAGCGTGGCGTTTCACAACCACGGCCAGGTCAAAAATGGCCAGACGCTGAAGCTCTTCGGCGCATTCGACGGGTATGAGGCGGGCATGCAGAGCCGCGACTTCGTTTTCGTGGGCGACGTGGTGGACGTTAACCTGTGGTTTCTCGATCACCCCGGCGTTTCCGGCATTTTTAATCTGGGCACCGGGCGCGCCGAGCCGTTCAAGGCGATCGGCGAGGCGGTCATCGACTACTACGGCCAGGGCCAGATCGACTACATCGATTTTCCCGACGAGCTCAAGGGGCGCTACCAGAGCTACACCCGCGCGGATATATCGCGGCTTCGCGACGCCGGCTGCGACGTCGAATTCAAGACCGTGGCTCAGGGCGTGAAGGCGTACCTGGAGTGGCTCAATGGCTGACACCGCCAAGCGGCTTCTGGTCGTGGGGCCCTCCTGGGTGGGGGACATGGTGATGGCCCAGAGCCTGTTCATCGAGCTCAAGGCGCGCCATCCAGGGGCGACCTTGAGCGTGGTCGCTCCCGGGTGGTCGCAGCCGATTCTGGCGCGCATGCCCCAGGTCGACGAGGTGCTGCCTCTGGGCGTGGGTCACGGCGAGTTTGGCCTCAAAAGCCGCCGCGAGCTGGCCGCGCGCTTGAAAGGCCGGTTCGATATGGCCATCGTGCTGCCGCGCTCCTGGAAGGCGGCGCTGGTGCCGTTTCTGGCGCGCATTCCAACGCGGGTCGGTTTTCTCGGCGAGTACCGCTACGGGCTGTTGACCGAGGCGCGAAAGCTCGATAAACGCGTGCTCGACCAGACCGTGAAGCGCTTCGTCTCGCTGGGTGTCTCCAGGGATGAAGCGCGGCGCGGCGATTTTCCCATCACTGCGCCCCGCCTTTCGGTGGATCACGACAACCTGGTGAATCTGCGCCTGAAGCTTGCGCTGTCGTCGCGCCCGGCGATCGGCATGATGCCCGGCGCGGAGTATGGCCCGGCCAAGCAGTGGCCGCCTGAGTACTTTCATGGGCTGGCCAAACGGCTGGTGGAGGAGGGGTTCGAGGTGCGTATTTTCGGCGGGCCGAAGGATCACGCGGTGGGGGAGGTAATCAGCGCAGGGCTTGGCCACGTTCACAACCTGTGCGGGCAGACCGCGCTCGCCGATGCGGTGGATTTGCTCGCTGACTGCCGCCAGGTGGTCACCAACGACTCGGGGCTTATGCACGTGGCCGCGGCGGTGGGGGTGTCGATCCACGCGCTCTATGGCTCGTCGTCGCCGCGCTATACCCCGCCGCTGACCGACAGCGCCACGGTGCACTACCTGGGCCTTTCGTGCTCGCCCTGTTTCAAGCGGGTCTGCCCGCTGGGGCATACCAACTGTTTGAACCAGCTGACCGAGGCGAGCGTTTTCGAGGCCGTGGGCGCGGTGCAGTCCGGCACGCCCGGCGTGATCGTCAGCGGCTGACATTCTCCACTTCCAGCGGGGCGTCGGACGGCGTTTCGACGACCTGCTCGGCGGGGGAGGGCGTCGCGTTCTGGCGCTGCGGGGCAAGGCCCTCCCACAGCCGGTGCTGCAGCGCGGTTTCCTCGCGCAGCCGCTCGTTGAGCACGTTGAGCCCGTGCGTCTCGGTAAGCGTCGAGCGGTCGCCCAGAAGCGATACTCCAAGCCCCGCGCGGTGCTCATCCAGCGTCATACCCATCGCCTCCAGAAGCGTCGGGAAAACGTCGAGCATGGTGGCGTTTCGCCGGATACGCCGGGGCTCTAGCCCGTCACCGAGCATGATCAGGGTATTGTCGCGGTCGAGCGCGGTGAGCTGGTCCCACACCGGCACGCGCATGGTCAAATGATCGCTCTGGAGCACGACGAGCGTATTGTCCAAAAGGCCCTCGGCTTCGAGGCGCTCGATCAAATCCCGCGCCTGCCAGGCGGAGCACTTCACCGAGAAGAGAATGTCCTGGCCGTCGAAGTCGCCCTGGCGGTCGATGCAGGTTTGCGACGGAAAACCGTGGGGGGAGTGGCCAGCCAGGCTCAGGTTGACCACCGCCCAGGGGCCGTCGTCCTCATTTTCGAGCCGTCGAATCTCGCGCTCGGTTTCGCTGTAGAGGGTGTCGTCATAAACGCCCCAGCTGTTGACGTACTGCTGGTCGTCGAGCTTGGCGAGCCAGTCCTCCTTGCCCTTGACCGTTTGGAACTGGTGGCCGTTGTAGAAAAGCCCCTTGCCGGCAAACTGCGAGCTGGCCCCGCCCAGGTAGCTCAGCCGGTAGCCCTGGCCTGCCAGCACGTCGCCCAGGCAGTTCACCCCGGGCACCACCTGCGTGAGCGGCTCGAACTGGGTGTCGTGTAAAAGCCCCGCCGGCATCAGCGGCACGCCGCACTGGCTTGCGATCATGCCGGCCATGGTCCAGCCGGTGTTGTCCATCTGGCGCACGCCTTCGAACACCCAGCCGCGCTCGCCCAGCGCCTCCAGGTCGGCGTAGGCGTCGCCGAAGATGTCGCTTGAGTAGGTACGCTCCAGGCTCTCCAGGTACATCAGCAGCAAATTGGGCGGGTCGTCGGAGCGCATTGCGGTGGGCGGGGCCACGTAGCGCCGGTCGAGCCACTCACCGTCGTCGGTGACGATTGCTGCGCTGCGCTGACCGAGGCCATAAAGCAGCGGGTTGATGGCCAACAGCGCCAGCGCGAAAAAGCGCTCCGTCAGCCGCCAGCGCGGGTCGCGGCGGGCCATCCACGTGATCGAAATTAACAGCGCGAGCATGGTCAGCACGTAGAGCGCGGCGATGACCATCTTGCCCCCACCGCCGTGGTCGGTCATGCCCGCCTGCAGATGGAAAAACACCGCGCCGAGATCCACATTGCCGAAGCTGTCGGCGAGATACACGTAGATACCCAGAAGACTCAAGGGCACGAGCGACCAGGGCCATACCGGTTTGTAGCGCTCGCGTTGGGGTGCGCCCCAGCGAAGCTTGAGCCCCAGGGTGAGCCAAAGCGCCGCGATGGGGAAAAGTGTCCACCAGGGCAGGCGGGTGACCACCGTCACGGCGTAGCCAAGGCTTGCGCCAACGATCAAAAGCGGCAGCCAAGGGGTGAGTCGATAGCTCCTTATCAACGCCATGCCATATCCCTTTCCATCCTTAACCAAATGAGTATGCTAGCTTACCAAATGTGTCGTGCGCGGGTGGCAGATTCCCGTCCGGGTAATGATGAATGAGTCCAACGAAGGCGGCCGGGTCGCGGCCTTCGAACGCACAAGGGTAATTTGTGGCCATTTCCGCCGTACTGATCGTCAAAAACGAAGCGCACCACCTGCGCGCCTGCCTGGAAACCCTCACCTTCGTCGACGACATCGCCGTGCTCGACGCCGGAAGCCAGGACGAAACGCTCGCCATTGCCCGGGAGTTCACCGACAACGTCAGCGTTGAGGCCGACTGGCAGGGTTTTGGCGTTCAGCGCCAGCGCGCCGAGGCCCTGGCCCGCGGTGACTGGATTTTGATGATCGATGCCGACGAGCGCGTTACCGACGAGCTCAGAGAGAGCATCCTGAAAGCGGTCGAAAACGGGCCCGCGGTATATAGTCTGCCCAGGCTCTCCTGGTGCTTTGGCCGCTTCATCCGCCACTCCGGCTGGTACCCGGATCGGGTGCTGCGCCTTTATCCCAAGGGGGAAGCTTCCTATAACGCCGCGCTGGTGCACGAAAAGCTCGTCGTGCCGGATTCGCTCAAGGTACTTCCCTTGGGCGGTGATCTTTTGCACTACACCTACCGCGACGTGCGCCACTACCTGGAAAAGTCCGCCCACTACGCCGATGCCTGGGCCGAACAGCGCGCCGCCCGGGGCAAGAGCGCCTCCCTCGGCCAAGGGTTGATGCATGGGCTGGGCTGTTTTCTCAAGATGTATCTGCTCAAGGCGGGCTTTCGCGACGGCGCACAGGGGCTACTGCTCGCCATTCTCTCTGCCCACTCCACCTTCAACAAGTACGCCGCGCTCTGGGTGCGCAGCAAGCAGGGTGTCGAGAAGCGCTGAGATCTCGCTGGCGGCAGCGTCGAGTTCGATGGCCGTCATCTCCTGCTCGCCGGCGCTCGACGGCGGACTGAACGCCAAGCGCTTGTCGGCGTCGTTGCAGGTTTGCCAGCGAAGCGGCGTGGCCGAGCGCCTGGCCGGATAAAAACCGGCGGTGGCGATGTTCAGACACCCGGCGATGTGCAGAGGCCCGGTGGAGCCGGCGATCAAGAGATCACTGCCGGCAAGCTGATAGGCGAACCCCTCGACGCTTTCACTCGGCGTGAGCCGCTTGGCCGCGATGCCCTGCGCGGCCAGCGCCTGGATCAGGGCATCGGCTTGGGCCTCTTCTCCCGGCCCTGCGCTGATCCACCAGGCGGGGGCGGCATCGGTTCGTGTGTTTACCTTCGCGATCAGCGCGGCGTACTGCTCGAGCGAGAGATTCACCGCCGAGCCGCCGCTGCCCGGATGAACGATGACCGCGCAGGCAGTTGCGTCCATCGCCAGCGCCTTTCGCTGGCGCGCGACCACCTCGCGCTCCAATGGCCAGAAAGGCGGCGCGGGCAAACGAGCGAGCTTGAGCGAAAGCCGCTCCAGCAGTGCGCAGGCCAGATCGACGTTGTACTGATACTCGGGCTTTATTGATCGCGAGCGGCGCTGGGTCACCCGCGCGTTGTAGAACATCTGGGCCCACTTGGTCGCGGGCGCCAAACGTAGCGGTATGCCCGCCCGCCAGCCAAGAAGGCCAACACGCGGCGTCGAGAAAAGCGTCAGCAGGGCATCGAAGCGGGCGGCCTTGACCGTATCGAGCAGCGCCTTTTGCGCGCGCTTGCCACCACGCTTGCCCGGGTCGACGATCACCTCGTCCACCCAGGGGCAGGCGCGGGCCAACGCCTCGGTGTAGGCCGGTACCAGCACGCTGACGTGTGGTGTCGGCGAGGCGCTTTTCAGGCAGGCAAGCGCCGGCCAGGCCAGCATGAAATCCCCGATTTTGTCGTTACGCACGACCAGCACTTTCTGCGCCATGGTGAATACCCCGTTAATTGCAGCCTGTATACTACAAGACAACCGAGAACTTGTTGAACGGCGCAGAGAAGGCGGGGCGTAATGGCCAAGGGTTTAGAAACTGACGGTGTAGAAGCTGGCGGTGCAAACACAGAGGGCGACCACCCGGCGGGTGGAAAAGCGGCGAAGGTGCTACAGCTTTGCATGTCGGATGGTAAGGGCGGCATGGAGCTCTACGTCGACCGGGTCATCGAGGATCTGCACGCGGAAGGGGTCGAGGTTATCGGCATCTGCCTGCGCCAGACCCGTATCGAAACCTACTTCCAGCGACACGGCGTGGCCTTCAAGGCGTTTTCGAGCAACCTGGATGCGCTGAAAAACGCCTGGCGTATCCGCCGCTGGCTGATCGATGAAAACGTACGCATCGTCCACTGTCACAAGTCGAGCGACTTGCGCCTCACCGCGCTTTTGAAGCTGCTGCTGCCGAACCTTCGCGTGCTCTATACCGACCACGTGGGCGGCCAGCGCGCCAAGAAAAGCCCCTATCACCGCTTCGCCTATCGAAACGTCGACTACGTGCTCTCCATCAGCCAGGCAACCCACGCACGCAACGTCAACAACCTGCCGGTGCCGCGCGAGCGCGTGATCTGCCTGCCCCACGGCGTCAATATCGATACCTACCACCCGGTAACGGATAGGGCGAGCATCGCCGCCAAACGCGCCGAACTCGGCATTCCCGAATCAGCGGTGGCGATCGGGCTGCCCGGGCGGGTGACGCCAGGCAAGGGGCAGGACGTGTGGGTGAAGGCGCTTTTGGCGCTGCCCCAGGAGCTCGACTTCTTCGCGGTCTCGATTGGCGGTACCGACTACGCCTCCGGCGGCACCGAGGAGTTCTATCAAACGCTCGTGGAGCTGATCGACGGCACACCGCTTGCCGACAAAATCCGCTTTTTAGGCCACCGCTCGGATCTCACCGAGATCCTGCCGGTGCTCGATCTGGTGTGCATTCCCTCGGAAAACGAGGCGTTTGGCCTGACGATCATCGAGTCCATGGCGTGCGCCATGCCGATCATCGGCTCCAATACCGGCTCGCTGCCCGAACTCGTCGACAAGGATTCGGGCGTGCTGGTGGGGCCTTTCGATATCGACGCCTGGCAACGCGCCATGGCCGCGCTCATTGAAGACGATGCGCGCCGCCGGGCGATGGGGGCGGCGGCGCGTACACGGGTCGAGCGCCACTTCAGCAACAGGCAGCACGTCAAACGCTTGATGGGCTACTACGACGCGCTGGCGTAGCCCGCCGAAATCGCCGCCAGAACGGCGTCGGTCGCTGCGCTGAATTTGGCCACCGAGCGCGCCAGCCGTTCGAGATTGTCCGTCTGCCACCTGCCCGGCTGGCGAAACCGGCAGCGGTCGAAGTCGATCAGCCAGGGCGTATTCTCGTCGTCGATCAGGATGTTACGAGCGTTGAGGTCGACGTGGTCGAGCCCGCTCTTGTGAAAGCGCGCGATCATCTCACCCACCCGTTCGAGCAGGGCTTCATCGACGCTTTCCTCGGACAGGCGCGACGCCAGCGCCCGGGCGCCTTCGATGCGCACGGTGATCAGCGCGGCCTGGTAGACGAGACCTTCGCGCTTCACCCCGGCGGCCACCGGGCGGGGCACCGGTAGGCCCTGATCATAAAGCGCGGCGGTCAGGCGCAGTTCACGAAAGGCGCGGGTGCGCTCGACGCCGAGCCACAGGTAGCGCTTTTGGCACAGATGGGCGACGAGCCCGCCGCGCTGGTAAGGGCGCAGCACCCACTGCTCGTTGCCGCGGTCGATGAACAGGCTTTCGCCGCGCCCCGGCGCCTCGCCGGTGACCAGCCCCGCCCGGCGCCACGCTTGCCCGTCGAAGAGCGCGGGCCCGGGTTGGTGTGGCGCCGCGTCGTCACTTAAACTGTCCACATCGTGTAGAATCAGCCAATTTTTTTGCCGGAGTGCCGCTAAGCGCATGAAGCCCTCTCTGCCCAAGGATCCTCGTCATATTGCCATCCTGCGCCTTTCCGCGCTGGGCGACGTGTGCAATCTCGTGCCCACGGTGCGCGCGCTGCAGCGCCAATGGCCAAAGGCGCGCATTACCTGGATCATCGGTAAAGGCGAGCACAGTCTACTGGCGGGCCTGTCCGGGGTCGAGTTCGTCGTCTTCGACAAGGCCACGGGCCTGGCCGGCATGCGCCGGATCTGGCGCGAGCTCGCCGATACGCGTTTCGATGTGCTTTTGCACATGCAGCAGGCGATTCGCGCAAGCGTGTTGTCGCTCGGGCTCAAGGCGAAGGTCCGCGTGGGCTTTGACAAGGCCCGCGCCAAGGATTTCCAGCACTGGTTCACCCAGCGCCAGATCACACCTCGCAACAATCCTCACGTGCTCGAATCCTTCATGGATTTCGCCCGCCTGCTCGGCGTCAGTGACGACCGCCTGATGTGGGATCTGGCCATCCCCGACACCGCCTACCAGGAGGCGCGGGCGCTGGCGGGCGAGGCGCCCTATATCGTCATCAACCCGTGCAGCAACCCGCGGCTGCGCAATTTTCGCAACTGGTCGGTGAAAGGTTATGCCAGCGTCATCGAGCACGCCTTTACCCACCACGGCTTGAAAAGCGTGTTGACTGGCGGCGGCAGCGCCGCCGAGCGTGAAATGGGGGATGCGATCGAGGCGCTCTGCCAGCCCGGCAGCGTCGTCAACGCGATCGGCGGCACCTCCTTGAAAGGGGTGCTGGCGCTGATCGATGAGGCGCGCGCGGTGATCGCCCCGGACACGGGCCCGGCGCACATGGGTAACGCCTTGGGCACGCCGACCCTCGGGCTCTACGCCACGACCAATCCGCAGCGCGCCGCGCCCTATTTGTGGCGCGATTTCGCCGTCAACGCCTACCCCCAGGCGGTGCGTACCTATCTGAATAAATCGGTGGGAGAGGTGAGCTGGGGTCAGCGCGTACGTCACGCCGACGCCATGGACCTGATCAGAACCGACGAGGTTATCGAAAAGCTCGACGCGCTGCTCGAGCACACCCGACCCACCACCACGGGGCCTACCAATGAAAGTTGATCTCAACGCGCTTGCCCGCGCCCGCGTACTGGTCGTGGGCGACGTCATGCTCGACCGCTACTGGCACGGCAGCACCTCGCGTATCTCGCCGGAGGCGCCGGTGCCGGTGGTTCGCGTGGACGGCGCCGACGACCGCCCGGGCGGGGCGGCCAACGTCGCGCTCAACGTCGCCTCGCTCGGCGCCCAGGTGTCGCTTGCCGGCGTCGTGGGCCGCGACGAGCACGCCATTTTGCTCCGCAATGCGTTGTCTGATGCTGGTGTGAGCACTCACTTCCAGGTAAGCGAGGCGCTTCCCACCATCACCAAGCTGCGCGTCATGAGCCGCAACCAGCAGCTCATTCGCCTCGATTTCGAACAAACGCTGGCCGGTACCGACACCGACGAGCTGCTTGGGCGGGTGGAGGCGGCGCTGGCGGATGTCGACGTGATGATCCTCTCGGACTACGGCAAGGGCACGCTCAACCAGGTCGAGCGGCTGATCCAGATGGCCAACCGGTTGGGCAAGACGGTGCTGATCGATCCCAAGGGGGTCGATTTCACCAAATACCGCGGGGCGAGTCTGATCACGCCCAACCTGGGCGAGTTCGAGGCGGTGGCCGGGGTGTGCGATTCGGATGAGGCGCTGGAGCGCCGGGGCGAGGCGCTGCGCGCCGAGCTCGAACTCGAGGCGCTGTTGATCACCCGCAGTGAAAAGGGCATGACGCTGATTCGCCGCGACCACGCGCCCCTGCACCTGCCCACCCGGGCGCAGGAGGTGTTCGATGTGACCGGCGCCGGCGACACCGTGATCGCGCTTTTAGGGCTGGCGCTGGCGGCGGGCAGTACACTTCCGGACGCGATGATGCTGGCCAACCTGGGCGCGGGGCTCGTCGTCGCCAAGCCCGGCACCGCCACGCTCAGCGTCGAGGAGCTTTCGCGCGCCCACTACGGCGACCGGCCCGCCGAGTTCGGCGTGACCGACAAGACGGCGCTTTGCGAGGCCGTACGCGCCGCCCACGGCCGCGGCGAGCGGGTGGTGATGACCAACGGCTGCTTCGATATTCTGCACGCCGGCCACGTCAGCTACCTGGAACAGGCCAAGCGGCTGGGTGACCGGCTGATCGTTGCGGTCAACGACGATGCCTCCATTCGCCGTTTGAAAGGCGAGAAGCGCCCGATCAATCCGCTCGAGCGGCGCATGCAGGTGCTGGCCGGGCTCGGCGCGGTGGACTGGGTAGTGCCCTTTAGCGAGGACACCCCGCAGGCGCTGATCGAGGAGGTGCTGCCGGACATTCTGGTCAAGGGCGGCGACTACCGCGTGGACGAGATCGCCGGCCATCAGGCGGTGCTGGCCAACGGCGGCGAAGTGAAAGTGCTCGGCTTCGAGGACGGCGTCTCCACCTCCACCATGATCGACACCATCCTCGAGCGCGAGCGCTGATGCCCGCGTCGCCGACCGAGTCCGGCGCCCGTCAGCGGCTGGCGCGGGGGCTGTATTCGGCGGCGCTCTACGCGCTCTCTGCGCTGATTTTTCGGCGTATCTGGCGTGAGCAAGTGCCCACTCACCCGCGCCGCCAGCGCCTGGGCTTTGGCCTCGGCGTGCTCCCGCCCGCCCCCAGGATCTGGCTGCACTGCGCCTCCGTTGGCGAGGTGCGCGCCGCAAAAGCCTTGATCGAAGCGCTGCTGGCGCGCTACCCGCGCCACAGCCTTTTGATCACCACCATGACTGCGACCGGCGCCGGCCAGGTACAGGCGCTGATCGATGCTCAAACCGAGACAACGCGGCCGCGCCTGGCCCACCGCTTTCTGCCGCTGGATTTTCCCGGTGCGGCGCGGCGCTTTGTCGCCCGCGTGAAGCCGGCGATGGCGCTGATGTTCGAAACCGAGCTCTGGCCGAACCTGCTGCACGCCTGCGCCCGGCGCGGCGTGCCGGTGGCGGTGGTCAACGGACGCCTCTCCGAGCGAGCGTTTTCGCGCTATCGCCGCATTCGCCCGCTGATGACCGCTGCCCTTGCTAACGTCGACTGGCTGGCGGCGAAGTCCGTCGCCGATGCCCACCGCTTCCAGGCCCTGGGCGCACCCAGGCGCGTCAGCGTGATCGGCTCGCTCAAGTTCGACGTGGCCGTCAGCGATAGCCGTCTTGAAGAGAGTAAGCGCTCACTACTTGGCAAGAGCGACTGCCCGGTATGGGTGGCGGGCTCGACCCGGGACGGCGAGGAGGCGCTCATCCTGAACGCCCACCGGGCGCTGCGCCAGCGCTTTCCACAGGCGCTTTTGATTCTTGTGCCGCGCCACCCTCAGCGCTTTGACGAGGTGGCCGCGCTTTGCGAGCGAGAAGGCTGGAGAACGGCGCGGCGAAGCGAGAACGCCGCTGTTGCTGATGACGTCGCGGTCTATCTGGGCGATACGTTGGGCGAGCTCGCCACGCTTTACGCGGCGGGGGACGTGGCGTTCGTGGGCGGCTCGCTGGTAAAGCTTGGCGGGCACAACGTACTCGAACCCGCCGCCCTGGGCCGGCCCGTGCTCTGCGGGCCGTCGCTCGAGAACTTCATCGACGTGGCCGAGCCGCTTTTGCAGGCGGGGGCGCTCGAGCAGGTCGAGACGCCGGCGGCGTTGGCATCGGCGGTCGCGGCGCTGCTAAACGATCCCGCGCTTGCCAACGCGCGGGGCCAGGCCGGCATTGAGGTCATTCGCGACCATCAGGGGGCGCTGTCGCGCACGTTAAAGGGGCTCGACGCGCTGCTTTCCCGGGATGGTGAAGGCCCGGTGAGTTAGCGCTCGCTTCGCTCGACGCCCTTGTCGGTGCCCAGCAGCAGCACGTCGGCGCCGCGAGCGGCGAACAAGCCGTTGGTAACCACGCCGACGATGGCGTTCAGGCGCGCTTCCATCGCGACCGGGTCGTCGATCGCCAGATCATAGCCATCGATGATCTGGTTGCCGTTATCGGTCACCACGCCCTGACGATACACCGGGTCGAAGCCCAGTTTGACGAGTTCCCGAGCGACGTACGAGCGCGCCATGGGGATCACCTCGATGGGGAGCGGAAAGCGCCCCAGCGTCTCGACGCGTTTGGAGCCGTCGGCGATGCAAATGAAGCGCTCGGCGCAGGCGGCCACGATCTTTTCACGCGTCAGCGCCGCACCGCCGCCCTTGATCATGTGAAAGTGAGCGTTCACTTCGTCGGCGCCGTCGATATAAAAGGGCACCGATCCCACTTCGTTGAGTTCGAATACCTCGATACCGAGCGCCTCGAGGCGCGCTTTCGAGGCGTCCGAGCTTGCCACCGCCCCCTTGAAGCGATCACGCAGCGGTTTCAAGCGGTCGATGAAAAGATTCGCCGTCGAGCCGGTACCGATCCCCAGCACGGTGTTGGCTTCGAGGTGCGGGGTGATTTCGTCGATGGCGGCATCGGCGACGGCGGCTTTGAGTTCGTCCTGGGTCATGAAAGGCTCCGGGCAGTGATAGGCGGCGCCAGTATAGCGTTTCTGGCGCGATCTGTTGATGCGCGCCTATAACGCTGGACGCGACCAGGTACGATCTGCTACCAATAAAGGCTTTTCTCTCGGCCCTTGGGCCTTTTTACCGTCTGGATATCCGCATGCTCGAAGCTACCGTCAAAAAGATCCTCCAGGCCCGCGTGTACGAAGCGGCCTGCGAGACCCCCATTTCACCCGCCCCCTTTTTGTCGCGTCGCTTTCACAACCAGATTCTGATCAAGCGCGAGGACCTGCAGCCGGTTTACTCGTTCAAGATTCGCGGCGCCTACAACAAAATGGCTCAGCTTTCCGAGGAGCAGAAAGCAAAAGGCGTGATCGCCGCCTCTGCCGGCAACCACGCCCAAGGGCTGGCCATGGCGGCGAAGCTGATGGGGGTGAAGGCGACCATCGTGATGCCGCGTAGTACCCCGGAGATCAAGGTGCAGGGCGTGCGCTCGCGCGGGGCGCGCGTGGTGCTCAAGGGCGACGCCTTTTCTGACGCCGCCGCCCACGCCCAGGAATTGATCGCCGAGCACGGCTACACCTACATTCCGCCCTTCGATGATATCGACGTGGTGGCGGGCCAGGGCACCATTGGCGTGGAGATTCTGCGCCAGCATAGCGGCCGCCTCGATGCGATCTTCGTGCCTGTCGGCGGCGGCGGGCTGATTGCGGGCGTGGCCGCTTATGTTAAGTACCTGCGCCCGGATATCAAGGTGATCGGCGTCGAGGCCGAGGACAGCGCCTGCCTCAAGGCGGCGCTGGCCGCCGGCGAGCGCGTGGTGCTCGACCAGGTCGGCACCTTCGCCGAGGGCGTGGCGGTGTCGCAGATCGGTGAGGTGCCCTTCAATCTGGCCAAAACGCTGATCGACGACGTCATCACGGTCAACTCCGACGAGATCTGCGCGGCGGTGAAGGATATCTTCGAGGATACCCGGGCGGTATCGGAAACCTCCGGAGCGCTGTCACTGGCCGGCTTGAAAAAGTACATTCAGCAAACCGGCGCCGAAGGGCAGACGCTTTTGTGCATCAACTCCGGCGCCAACACCAATTTCGACCGGCTGCAGCATATTGCCGAGCGCACCCAGCTTGGCGAGCAGCGTGAAGCGATTCTCGCCGTGACCATTCCCGAGAAGCCCGGCAGCTTCAAGAAATTCTGTCAGACGCTTGGCCGGCGCATGGTCACCGAGTTCAGCTACCGCTACGCCGACGACAGCGATGCCCACATCTTCGTTGGCGTACAGATCAAACCCGGCGGCGAGGACCGCCGCGCCGTCATCGACCGGCTGGTTGAAGGCGGCTACCCGGTGGAGGACCTGACCGATAACGAGCTCGCCAAGCTGCACATTCGCCACCTGAGCGGCGGACGCCCCAGCGAGCGCTTTGAGGAAGAGCTCTACCGTTTCGAATTTCCCGAGCGCCCGGGCGCTTTGATGAATTTTCTCACCCAGCTGCCCCACGACTGGAATATTTCGCTATTTCACTACCGCAACCACGGCGCCGCCTATGGGCGTGTGCTGGTCGGTATGCAGGTGCCCGCCGATGACCGCACCCACGTGGCCGAGTATCTCGACGCCATCGGCTACCGCTACTGGCAGGAGAGCGACAACCCGGCCTACAAGCTCTTCATGGCCTGAGTTTGTTAGCACTCACTAACCTTCTGCTCCACGCCGTTCGCGTTATTCTGGTGCATGAAAATGCTGGGGGGTGATCAAAAAAGTGGGACGTAGGCTATTGTCAACGCCCCGCCATTGGCCCTATAGTCGACTTCGAAAATTAGTCAAGCCAGCCATCCTTGAAACCACCTATTGATGACTGGCTTTAGGGCATCGGTCATCATAAAAACGTTGGAGACAAGGCATGCGGCGTAGGAAGCCTGACGTAGTAATGGCGTTGACGGTCGTCTTTTTGTTGGGGGTACTGGTCACCGGATACGCACAGGCGCTGGCAGGAAGTTGATCGTTGCAAGGGCGGCGCTTTCAGCGCTGACCTCGATATAAAAAAAGGGCCGATCGCTATCGGCCCTTTTTTTGTGGCGCTTATTAAGCGTTCAGCCATTACCGCGGCGAACGATCCCCTGATCGCTCACCACCGCATCCAGCGGAATATCCCAGGGCTCGAGTTCGAGTTTATTCACCTGCTGGCAGGCGTGGGCCACGCCGATCAGCGCGGGTTTGGGGCCCGGGCGGCGCATGAAAGCGAGCGTGCGATCATAAAAGCCGCCACCCATGCCCATCCGGTTGGCCTCTCCATCGAAGCCGACCAGCGGCACGATCAGCGTATCCAGCGCCCAGGCGGGAATCCGGTTTTGTCGCCGCGCGCCAAAGCGCGTGCAGGGCTCAGAAATGCCGAAGCGGTTTTCGACCATCGGGGTGTCGTCGTCAAAGCGCACGAACCAGAGCGCGTTGTGGCTCAAGGGGCGCAGTACCGGCAGATAAACCGTTACCCGGCGCTGTTGCAACCAGCCAAGGAGCGGAGTCGGGTCGATTTCGCCGCCGACCGGCAGATAAAGGCTTACGCGCCTGGCGCGCTGGATCTCGGGAAGGGTGTTGAGACGCTGACAAAGCGAGGTCGCCGCCGTTTGCTGCTCGGCATCGCTCAAGGCACGGCGCCTTCGGCGAAGCTCGCGGCGCAGGGCGCGTTTGTCGAGGTGGTCGGTGTCGGTAATGGAAGGATCGAGCATGGTGGTGTTCCCCAGAGTGCCGCTGTCGTTCTGGCCCTGAACCTACTGGTTCAGAGTGGGTGGCCGCAGCCAAACCGTCAGGCTTTCCGACGCACGGACATGCACACGGGTCTGGCTAGCATTTGGCCCCCTGGGTACTGCGCATAGGCTCGAGGGACTATAACGACTGGCGCACACTCCAGAGAACCGCTTTATCTTAACAGAGCGAGCGCCGATGCCATAGGTTTGGGCCCGGTTTGTGCGAAGGCGTCAGGATTTTTCGACGGGGCGGGCTTTTTGCAGCGCTTTTTCCAGCCGGTCGTGCAGGCGGTTCAGGCTCGCCTCGCCGGCGCGGTGTTCGTCGAGCGCCTCTAAAAGCTCGTGGGTGATGTTCAACGCCGCCATGATGGCGATGCGCTCGCTGCCCAGCACGCTGCTTTGCGCATGAATGCCCTGCATGGCGCGGTCCAGATAGCGAGCGGCGCGTTCAAGCTTGGCCTGCTCGCCGGTATCGCAGGCGATCATGTAGCCGCGACCCAGCAGGGTAATTTCTTTGGTTGGCCGCTTGGCGTTACTCATCGAAGACTCCGGCACGGGCACGTCAGGGCCCGAATGCGTTAACATCACGGTATAGAAAGGAGGGGCGGCGTTCACTATAAGAGAGCGGCTTGCGCGGGGTCAACGCGCTTTCCCGCCGAGGCGCCGCCCATCGATCCTCCTTCGCTTTTTCGACACCCCTTCGTTCACTGCCCAAAGCGAGAGCCCCCATGTCCCTCATCGAGCAGCGCCAGGACTTTTCCGACGTGGCCGACGTCTTTCTTCTTCACGGCAGCATGCAGTCGCCTGCCTTTCTCGACGGCCGGCTCTGCGCGCTTCTAGCCCTTCGTGACGTCACCGCCGAAAGCTGGCTCGAGGAAGTCTGTATGAGCCTGGGCGTCGAGCAGCCCAGGGATCCACAGAGCGCCGAGCGCCTGCTCGGCTGGCGCCGGCAAACCCTGGACGCGCTCAGCGCCAACGACTTGAACTACGCCCCGCTGCTGCCCGACGAGCTCTTCTCGCTCGGCGAGCAGGCTCAGGCACTCAAGGAGTGGGCGCTGGGCTTTACCGAGGTCATCGAGGAGGTCGCCGACGAGGCGCTGAAAAAGCGCTGGTCGCAGCCGCTCAAGGAAGCCATCGACGATCTTGCAAGCTTTGGCCAGATCGAGACCGACATCGACGACAGCCCGGAAAACGAGAACGACCTGTTCGCGCTCTCCGAGCACGCGCGCATGGCCGCGATGCTGCTCTACACCGAGCAGCACCCGGGCCAACCCCAGGTCGAGCAGACCGACGCCCCGGTCCACTGAGTTTTTCCGGCCGTTCAAAGGAGCTTCAATGTCATTCGATACGCTTTCGCGCCCCGCCGCGATCACCCTTGACGAGTACCGCGCCCGCCGTGAGGCGCTGATGGCGAAATTACCCGACGGCGCAGCGCTGATCGTGCCCGGCGCTTCGCTCACGACTCGCTCGAACGACAGCGAGTATCCGTTTCGCCAGCAAAGCGATTTTTTTTATCTGACCGGCATCAACGAGCCCGACGCGCTACTTCTGCTACTGCCCGGCCGTGAAGCGGGTCAAAGCGTCGTGTTTTGTCAGGATCGCGACCCAACGATGGAGGCCTGGACCGGGCGGCGGCTGGGCGCCGAGGGCGTCATGGCCGAGCACGGTATCGACCAGGCGTTTGAAAACGCCGAGCGCGACGACTTCCTGCTGGCAATGCTCGAAAGCCGCACGCTGCTCTACGCACCGCTGGATCACCCCGAGGCTCAGGCCATTGCCGAAGAGGCACTTGCCCAGGCCCAAAAAGGCCAGCGCCGCGGCAAGCCGATGCTCAAGGGCTGGCTCGACAGCCGCGAGCTGATCCACGAGCTGCGGCTGATCAAAAGCCCGGCGGAGCTTGCGCTTTTACGCCACGCCTGCCGCATTTCCGCTCGCGCGCACTGTCGCGCGATGCGCACCTGCGCCCCCGGGCTCTTCGAGTACCAGCTGCAGGCCGAGCTCGAGCACGAATTTCTCTGGCACGGCGGCAGCGGCCCGGCCTACAGCACCATTGTGGGCGGCGGCGCGAACGCCTGCGTGCTTCACTATATTGAAAACGCCGACGCACTCGAGAAGAACGCGCTGGTACTGATCGACGCCGGCGCCGAGTTCGATCTTTACGCCGGCGACATCACCCGCACGTTCCCGGTCAGCGGCCGTTTCAGCGAGGCTCAGCGCGCGCTTTACGAGGTGGTGTTGGGGGCCCAGCAGCGCGCCGTCGCCGCCGTGGTCCCCGGCGCCACGCTTACCGATATCCACGCGGGGGTCGTCGAGGATCTCACCCGTGGGCTGATCGAGCTGGGGCTTCTGGAAGGTGAAGTGCAGGCGCGTATCGATGATGAGAGCTACCGGCGCTTCTATTTGCACTCCACGTCCCACTGGCTGGGCCTCGACGTTCACGATGTCGGCACCTACCGGCTCGACGAGCAGACGCCTCGCCCGCTCGAGCCCGGCATGGTCGTGACTGTCGAACCCGGCCTCTATATTCCCGAAGACGACGATCTGCCCGCCGCCTACCGCGGCATCGGCATTCGTATCGAGGACAACGTGGCCGTCAATGGGAAAGGCGGTGAAATATTGACCAGTGACGTTCCCAAGCGGATAGACGAAATCGAAGCGCTGATGGCTAAAAATTAATCAGTTTTAACATGCCAAAAATACCATTATGTAAAGGATTACGAAATTACACTTAATCACGGAGGCTTTCGATGCCCGCGAATGTGCCGGAAAATGTATTAAAAACGGCTGCTTACGATATCGTGATCGTGGGGGGCGGGCTGGTGGGGGCAAGCCTTGGCTGCGCGCTGGCGCCGCTGATCGAACGCTTTGCCCTGCGGGTGGCGATCGTGGAGGCCGCGGCGGTGCCGAAAGCCGATGAGCTCACCTGGCAGCCGAGCTTCGACGCCCGCGCCAGCGCCATCGCCGCGGGTTCCGCCCAGCGCTTTCGCGAGCTCGATGTCTGGCCGGCGATGCAGCGCGAAGCCTTACCGATTTCGCGCATTCATATCAGCGAGCGCGGTCGCCTGGGCGCCACTCGCCTGTCCGCCGCCGAGGTGGGGGTCGAGGCGCTTGGCTACGTGATACCCAACGCCTGGATGGGGCAGGTGCTGCATCAGCGCCTTGGAGAGCTTTCCATCGACTGGTACTGCCCGGCCACGGTCGACACCATGACTGCCGTCGAGGGTGGCCACTGTCTGGCGCTTTCCACCGGGGATCGGCTCCATGCCCGCCTGACCGTGCTGGCCGATGGCGGCCGTTCCGGGCTCAAGGAGCAGCTGGGTATCCAGAGCGAGCGCCGCTCCTACGAGCAGACCGCAGTGATCGCCCACGTCGGCATTAGCCAACCGCACAAGGGGGTGGCCTTCGAGCGCTTCACCAGTGAAGGGCCGATTGCGCTGTTGCCGCTGCCTCACCAGGCGATGGAACTGATCTGGACCCACCAGGGCGGTGAGGAGCGCTCGAGGCTTTCGCTTGGTGACGGCGCGTTTCTGGATCAGCTCCAGCGCGCTTTCGGTGACCGGGTGGGGCGTTTCACCAAAGTCGGCAAGCGCTTTAGCTATCCGCTCTCGCTGGTCACCGCTCGTGAATCGGTGCGTCCGGGGTTGGCGGTACTCGGCAACGCCGCCCACGCGCTGCACCCGGTGGCGGGCCAGGGCTTCAACCTGGCGCTGCGCTCGGTGATGGACCTGGTCGAGGCGTTGGAAGAGGGCCGCGAGCAGGGCCGCGACTTCGGTGACATGGAGACGCTGCTCGCGTTCGAGAGCCGTCGGGCGAAGGATCGCGCCAACGTGATTCGCTTTAGCGATAGCCTGGTGCGACTGTTCGGCGCCTCGTTTCCGCTCTTGCCTCATGCCCGCGCCGCCGGGCTCATTGGCCTCAATTTGGTCGGGCCGCTGCGCCGGGGGCTGGCGCGCCGCGCCATGGGCCTCGAGCGCTAGCGCTTATACTCGTCATTCACGATTCACGATTCACGACAGGAAGCGGTATGCAGACCCAACAGGCGTCACCCGGCAGTACCTTCGAGCAGTTTGACGCCGTCATCGTCGGCGCCGGCATGGTGGGCACGGCGCTGGCGGGGCTTCTGGCCGGCGCCGGCATGCGCACCGCGCTGGTCGAGTCGCAGGCTGCGCCGCTCGAGTTGAGCACCCTCGACACGCGCACGCTCGCCCCCAGGGTGAGCGCGCTAACGCCGGTGTCCCAGCGGCTGTTGAAACACCTCGGCGCCTGGGACGACATGGCGGCCACGCGGGTAACGCCGTATCGCTACATGCATGTGTGGGACGGCGAGGGCAGCGGCAGCATCCACTTCAGTGCCGACGAGGCGGGCACGCCAGTGCTTGGGCATATCGTCGAAAACGGCGTGACGCTGGCCGCGCTCAATCGCCACGTGCTGCGGCTTCCGACGCTGAGCCTCTTTTTTGGCGCCGAGGTCGCCGCGCTGCAAACGACGGCCAAAGGGCGCAGCCTGGTGCTCAAGGATGGGCGCGAGCTCAATACGCCGCTGGTCATCGCCGCCGACGGCGCCCGCTCGGCGCTTCGCGCGCTGGCCGGTATCGAGGTGGCAGAAGAGTCCATGGAGCAGGACGCGGTGGTGACCACCGTGCGCTGCGAAAAGCCCCAGGGCGGCACCGCCCGCCAGGTCTTCGTCGATGGGCGGCCATTGGCCTTTTTGCCGCTGACCGACGGCGACGATGTGCGCTACTGCTCGATCGTCTGGTCGACGACGCCGGCGCACGCGCAGCAGCTCCAGGAGCTTTCCCGCGACGCGCTGGGCCAGGCACTACAGGAGACGTTCGGCCCCTCGCTTGGGCGTATCGAGGTAGTGGACGACGCTTACCGCTTTGCGCTCATCCAGCGCCACGCCAAACGCTACGTGCTGGATCACTTCGCACTGGTCGGCGACGCTGCGCACACGCTACATCCGCTGGCGGGCCAGGGCGTGAATCTTGGGTTGATGGATGCAGCCGTGCTGGCCGAAGAGGTGGTGCACGCCTGGCGGCGCGGCGCCCCCTGGGGGGAGCGCGCCACGCTTGCGCGTTACGAGCGCCGGCGGCGCTTCGACAACGCCGCCATGCTCGCCTTGATGAAGGGGTTCAAGCAGCTCTTTGGCAGCCGCTTGCCGGCCCTGACGCTGGCGCGCAACCTCGGCATGAGCGCGATGAGCCAGGCAATACCGCTCAAGCGGCTGATCATGCGTCAGGCCACCGGCGAGCGCGGCCGCCTGCCGCGCTCATGTCGCTAACCCGGCAGGGTTAGCGGCGCCGGTCGACCACGTTGAGCGCTTTCAACAGATTTAGCGCTTCGCTGAGCTGGTAGTCGTCGCGCAGCCGCTCGGAGAACTCGCCGCGATCGGGCGTGCCGCCGGCCTGGTTATTCAGATGGCCGTCGAGGTCGATTTCGCGAATTTCGCGGCGCCCTTCGGCGACTTCCAGCCGCCCGCGCACGACCTCGACATCCGGCTCGATGCCTTGGGCCTGGATCGAGCGGCCGTTAGGGGTGTAGTAGAGCGCGGTGGTGAGCTTCAAGCCTTCGCCGTTACCCAGCGGCATGATCTGCTGCACCGAGCCCTTGCCGAAACTTTCGGTACCCATGATGATGCCGCGGCGCTGATCCTGCAGGGCACCGGCCACGATCTCGGCGGCGGAGGCGCTGCCGCCGTTGATCAACACCACCAGCGGCGTATCGCGGGCAGGTGTTGCCGGGTTGGCAGAGAACGACATCTCGGTGTTGGCCAGACGCCCTTCGGTGTAGACGATCAGCCCGCTGTCGAGAAACAGATCCGCCACGCCCACCGCCGACTGCAGCACGCCGCCGGGGTTGTTGCGAAGGTCCAGCACCAGCCCGGCAAGCGGCTGCTCGCGGCTCATGCGTGAGAGCGCATCAGCGGCCTGCTCCGGGGTGCGCGACTGGAACTGGCTGATACGCAGGTAGCCGTAGCCGGGCTCTAAAAGCTCGTGCTTGACGCTTTCGCTGCGAATCACTTCGCGGGCCAGGGTGATTTCGCGCGGGCTGTCCTCGCCGGCGCGCAGAATGCTCAGCGTGAGCTCGCTTCCGGGCTCGCCGCGCATCAGCGTGACCGCCTCCTGCAGCGACAGGCTCTCCGTCGGCGTGCCGTCGATGGCAATGATCAGATCGCGGGCGAGCAGCCCGGCCTGGGAGGCGGGCGTGTCGTCGATCGGCGTAATGACCATCAGCTGGCCATCCTCGTTACCCACCTCGATGCCGATGCCGCCAAACTCGCCCTCGGTCGATTCGCGCAGGCTCTGAAACTCGTTGACGTCCAGGTAGGCGGAGTGCGGGTCGAGCTCGCTCAAAAGCCCGCGCATGGCGTTGCGCAAAAGCGTTGCGTCGTCCACCTCTTCGACGTAGCCGCGCTTGATGCGCTCGAACACCTCAGCGAAGGTCTGGATCTCCTCGAGGGGCAGCGCCTCTGGCGCGCCGTTGGCGGGCTGCGCCCAGAGCGGCAGCGGCGCGCCGAGCAGCGAAAGCGAAAGCAGGGGCGCTATCAGCCGCCTGGCGGGGGCCAGTACTTCGTTCACAGTTAGCGTCATGCAGACTCCGCAAGGCAGAAGGCGCCGGGGTAGCGCGTGTAGTGAAATGTCGTCGTATCGTGTCGTGCCAGCTTATCCCGTCAGCGGCGCGCAATCCAACGCTCGGGATTAATCGGCTCGCCACGGTTTCGTACCTCGAAGTAAAGCGCGGCGCGGCGCTGGCCGCCACTATTTCCGACGCGGCCGATCTCTTCGCCGGCGCCGACGGCCTGGCCCGCCCGGGCGCTGAACTGCTGCAGGTGAGCATAAAGCGTCATCACCTGGTCGCCGTGGTCGATGATCAACAAATTGCCAAAGCCGCGCATCCAGTCGGCGAACACCACCCGGCCTTCATGCACCGCGGTGACCGGCGTGTTGGCGCCGGCCTCGATGACAATGCCGTTATAGTGGACGCCGTCCTGGCCGCGAAAGCCCGCGCTGATCGCGCCCTGAACCGGCCAGGGCAGATCGCCCTGGGTGCGGCCGATGTGGGTGGTCGGCGTGGCCTCGGCCAGCCGCGCCATTTCCGCCTGGATACGGCGAAGCTGCGCCTCGGCCTCTTCGCGAGTCTGATTGAGATCCGCCAGCCGGTCGGCTTCGCTTTCGTAGCGATCGTCGAGCGTGGCGACCACGCTCTGGCGCTCGGCGCTGGTCTCGGCAAGCATCGCGCTCTGCGTCTCGAGCTCCTCGGAAAGCGTGGCCAGCTGGCTCTGGCGCTGGTCGAGCTCGGCTTCCGTGTCGGCAAGCGCGGTGTCGAGGCGCGCGAGCTCATCGAGCTTGGCCTCTCGCGCGCGCGTCAGACGGTTCAGGTACGCCTGCATGCGATCGAGCTCCGCCGGGTCGCTCTGGTTGAGCAGAAGTTTCAGCTGCGGGGTCGGCCCCAGGCGGTAAAGCGCGGCGAACTGCTGCGCCAGCGCGGCCACCTGGACGCTGCGCTCGGCCTGCAAACGGTCGCGGTGGCGGCGAAGCGTTTGGGTTTCGTCGTCGAGCGTGCGCCGCTCGGCCTGCAGGCGATCGAGGCGTTGGTGGGTCTGGGCAAGCTCGGTTTCCACCGCCTGAAGCTCGCGCTCGGCGCTGTCGCGCGCCTGGCCGGTGTTTGAAAGCCGGGTATTGAGCGACTCGATCTGCTGGCCCAGGGCGTCGAGCTGCTCGCGGGCGGCGCGCTCGTCCTGGCCAAGCGCGCCGCCCGCGAGCCCTAGCGCGCTCAGCAGGGCAACGCAGCGCGCCGCCCGCCTGGCGAGCCGTGACCTCATTCGTCGAAGGTAAGTAGCGGCGTGCCGGTCATCGCCTCGGGCACGCTTTGGTCCATCAGGGTCAAAAGCGTGGGCGCCAGGTCGCATAGCCGGCCCTCAATGAGGCGCGCCGGGCGCTCACCGACATACACCAGCGGCACCACGAAGGTGGTGTGCGCGGTTTGCGGCGCGCCGGTCTCCGGGTGGATCATCTGCTCGGCGTTGCCGTGGTCGGCAGTGATCAGGCAGGCCCCGCCGGCGCGCTCGATCGCCTCGACCACGCGGCCCACGCAGGTGTCCACGGTTTCGACCGCTTTCACCGCGGCGTCGAAGTCGCCGGTGTGTCCGACCATGTCACCGTTGGCGTAGTTGCACACGATGAGATCGAAGCGGTGGGCATCGATCGCCTCGACCAGCGCCTCGGTGATCTCGAAGGCGCTCATCTCGGGCTTCTCGTCGTAGGTCTTCACGTCGCGCGGCGAGGGCACGAGGATACGCTCTTCGCCCTCGTATTCGGCCTCGAAACCGCCGGAGAAGAAGAACGTCACGTGGGGATACTTCTCGGTTTCGGCGATACGCAGCTGCGAAAGCCCGCGCTTGGCGACCACTTCACCCAGGGTGTCGGTCAGATCCGTCGGCGGGAAGGCGGCGGGGGCGTCGATGTCCGCGGCGTAGCGGGTCATCATCACCAGGCCCTGGCCGGCTAGCCGGGCGCGCTGCTCGCGGGTAAAGCCGTCGAAGGCGTCGTCGGTGAAGGCGCGGGTCAGCTCGCGGGCACGATCGGAGCGGAAGTTCAGAAACAGCGCCGCGTCGCCATCGGCAATCGCTACGCCCTGGCCTTCCTTGCGTACCTGGCCGGCTTCGACGAACTCGTCGGTTTCGCCGCGAGCGTAGGCGGCTTCCAAAAGCGCCTCGGCGCTTTCGGCGGTGTGCTCGGCATCGCCCTGGGTAAGCAGGCGGTAGGCCTTCTCGACCCGCTCCCAGCGGTTGTCGCGGTCCATGGCGTAGAAGCGCCCGATGATCGAGGCGACGAAGCCGTTGTCCGCACCGACCAGATCAGCCAGTTTGGCGTTAGCCCGCTCGATCGACGAAAGCGCACTTTTCGGCGCGGTATCGCGGCCATCCAGAAAAGCGTGCACGTAGATACGCGTGGCGCCGCGGCTGGCGGCAAGCTCGGCCAGCGCTAAAAAGTGATCTTCGTGGCTGTGCACGCCGCCGGGCGATAAAAGCCCCAGCAGGTGCACCGCGCGGCCCTGGGCGATTGCTTCATCGATGGGCGCGGTGAGCGCCTCGATGCGCGCAAGCTCGCCTTCCTTGATTGCCTTGGTGATGCGGGTGAAATCCTGATACACCACGCGTCCCGCGCCCAGATTCATGTGGCCGACTTCGGAGTTGCCCATCTGGCCGTCGGGCAGGCCCACATGCTCGCCATCGGTGTGTACGAAAGCGTGGGGACGCTGGGCCCAAAGTGCATCCATGACCGGCGTATTGGCGGCGGCCACGGCATTGTGTGCGGCATCCGGGTTATGGCCGTAACCGTCCAGAATGATCAGCGCTACCGGGCGCGGGGTCTGTGTTGCCATTGAAGCCTCGTCGTATCGGATGGTCGTTCAAAGTGGTCGTTTTAAAGCGCGCCAGTCAAGCCAGGCGTTCGAAAAGAGCGCGGGTCGTTTCCTTTTCGAATACCCCCTTTTGGTCGGGGTCGCGACCCGCGTACGCTTGGGGCATCATAACGCAGCCAGTCGTTAGGCGTCATGGTCTGCGCGTCGGCGCCCGTGACGTGTATACTTGTCGCGTTTGACGGTGGCCTGGCCGCTTTTTTTGCATATACCAAGAGATTGTGTTCGCGATGATCGATCAGCTGTTCGAATTCGTAATGAACCACCCTTTGCTGGTGGGCGCATTTTTGCTGGTGCTGCTGGCGTGGCTCGTCTATGAAACCCGCAGCGCGTCCACCCACGCGGTGAGCTCCTCTGAGGCGACGCAGCTCATCAACCGGGAAGACGCGGTGATAGTGGACGTGCGCGAGAGCAAGGAGTTCAAGGCCGGTCACATCGCCGGCGCGCGCAACATCCCGCAGTCCAATCTGGACAGCCGCATGAACGAGCTTGAGAAAGTGAAAGACAAGCCCATCATCGTGGTGTGCAAGCATGGTCAGAGCGCGGGCGCGGTGCAGGCCAAGCTCGCCAAGGCGGGTTTCAATGCCAACAAGCTCAAGGGCGGCATGGCGCAGTGGCAGGCGGACAGCCTGCCGGTGGTGAAAAAGTAAGCGCTGCGGCGCCGCTTTATCCAACGCAGTAATTTATCCAACGTAACAATGACCAGGAGTACTCCCATGGCGGAAGAGAACAACGCCCCTCAGCAAGGCGCCGGTGCGGCAGAAGGCGAAAAGCCGCAGCTGAAATTCTCGCTGCAGCGCATCTATGTCAAGGACATCTCCTTTGAGGCGCCGAACTCGCCGTCGGTGTTCAAGCAGTCGTTCAAGCCCAAGGTCAATCTGGATTTGAACACCACCAGCACCAAAATCGACGACGACCAGTATGAAGTCGTGGTGAAGGTGACCGCTCAGGTCAACGACAGCGAATCCGGCACCACGTCCTTTTTGGCCGAAGTGGAGCAGGCGGGGCTTTTCCGTATCTCCGGCATCGAAGGCGCGCAGCTGGATCAGACCCTCGGCGCGTTCTGCCCGAATCTGCTCTTCCCCTACGCCCGCGAGTGCGTCGACAACCTGGTCAACCGGGGCGGCTTCCCGCCGCTGATGCTGGCGCCGGTCAATTTCGAAGCCATGTATGCCCAGCGCAAAAAGCGTGAAGCGCAGCAGGCTCAGGGCGCGGCCGAAAACACCCACTAAGCCGGATATCCCATAAGTCATGAAAGCCGACTGGTACGCCTTGAACGGTAAAATGCCCCGCCTGTACGTTGCCGCCGCGCTCAGCGTCGGCGCTCGGGTAGAGCTGCCGGAAGGCCCGGCGCGTCACGTCACACGCGTGCTGCGCATGGGCGAGGGCGCGCCGCTGGTGCTGTTCGACGGTCAGGGCCAGGAGGCCGGTGTGCGCCTGGTCGAGGCCGGGCGCAAGCGTAGTGTCGTGCTGGTCGAGTGCGTGTGGTCCGGCGAAGGCGAGTCGCCGCTTTCGGTTCACCTGGGCCAGGCGATCTCCAAGGGCGACCGGATGGACTACGCCATCCAGAAAGCCGTGGAGCTTGGCGTGGCCGCCATCACTCCGCTCTATACCGAGCGGGGTGATGTGCGCTTGAAAGACGAGCGCGAAGCCAAAAAGCACGCCCACTGGCAGGCGGTGGCCGAAAGCGCTTGCGAGCAGAGCGGGCGGGCGACGGTGCCGGTGGTGCATCCACCCATGGCGCTTGATGCCTGGCTTGCCACGCGCGATGAATCGCTAAAGTTGATGCTGCACCTGGCCACCGGTAACCGCTTCGATCTCGCCGAGCGCCCGGCGAGTGCCGCGCTTCTGATCGGCCCGGAAGGTGGGCTGACCGAGCAGGATATCGCCGCCGCCGAGTCTCATGGCTTTACGCCGCTGACGCTGGGCCCGCGCGTACTGCGTACCGAAACCGCGCCGGTTGTGGCGCTGACGCTTCTACAGCACCATTTCGGCGATTTGTAAGCGCTCACTCACCTGCCAAGCGCCTTTCATATCGGCTCACCGCCGCTCTCCTCCAACACCCCTTCCGATTGACGTTGCCCTTCGCGCGCCCGTCGTTTGAGCGCGCTCAGTACCAGCGGCTTGAGCTGGGGCAGCGCCTGGCCCGAGAGTCCGCTCAGCACCAACAGCCGGCGCTGGCGATGGGCGGTATAGCCAAGCCAGCAGGGCAGCCAGAGTAGGGTCGGGGGCGACTCCTTAAGCGTCAGCGGCCAGCGTTTGGGGCTGGCCATGCGCTCCCAAAACCACTGACGGGACAGCGGCGCGTGCTCGGGCGGCTGGCCGCCGTCGAGCGTGAGTTCGTCCGAGGGCTTCTCGGCCTGCGCTGTCAGCGCCGTGTGGGGAAGCAGCAGCGGGCGGGCGAGCGCCTGGCTTGCCAGCAGCCACGCGGCGGGCTCACAGTGCAAGGCGCCAAGATTAAACGCCCAAAGCGATATCCAGGCGGGCTCGAAGTTCGACCCCCCAAGCCGCGCGAGCCGCTCCCGCGCGTCCTCGGCATCGATATGCCGGGCCAGCGTGATGGTCTCAGGCATTGGCCCAGCCCTGGAGCAGCGCGAGCATCATTAGCATCAAAACGAACCAGACCAACAGCCCCAGGCAGCGCCGCCGGGTCAGGCGCGCCTCATGACCAACCTCCGGGGCGCTGCCGGCGCGGGCGGTGAGAATGGCCTGCATGTCCGGGGCGGACTCGTCGATGACCACGTCACTTAGCGCCTCGGCACTGGGCGCGGGCGCACTCAGGCTCACCAGATACCCGACCAAGACCGAGACCACCACGCCCACGGTGTTGTTGTAGAGCCAGGAGATATCCAGAAAGGCGGTGGTTGCCCACACCGCGAGCATACCGGTACACAGCCCCGTCATCGCCCCGCGGGCGTTGCTGCGGTGGCTGAAAATTGCCAGTAAAAAGGTGCCCAGAAGCGCCCCGTAGAACCAGGAGCCCACCTGATTGACCGCCTCGATCACCGGGCCCAGATTGCCGGCAAAGAACGCGAACAGCGTCGCGTAGCCGCCCCAGAAGACCGTTGCCCAGCGCGAGGCCTTGAGATAATGGGCGTCGCTGGCGTCTCGTTTAATATAGCGACTGTAGAAGTCGCGTATCGAGACCGCAGAGAGCGAGTTGAGCGCCGAGTCCAGACTCGACATCGCCGCGGCGAACACGCCGGCGATTACCAGCCCCGCCATGCCGGAGGGAAAGGTCTCGACCACGTAGCGGGGCAGCAACTCGTTGAGGTTCTCCGGTGCGCTCAGGCCGTTTTGCTGGTAGTAGGTGGCCAGGATGATCCCGACGAACAAAAACAGCAGCATCTGGGGAATCAGCAGATAGCCGCCGATCAGAAGCGAGCGCTGGGCGTCCGGCACCGAGGGGCTCGACAGCACGCGCTGGATCTGGCTCTGGTCGGTGCCGAAGTACGCCACGTGAAGAAAAAAGCCGCCGAAAAGCCCGGCCCACAGCGAGTAGGTCACATTCGGGTTGAGTGAGAGGTCGATGGCGTTGAACAGGCCGCTTTCAGCGCCGAACGCGAACACATCGCCCCAGCCGCCGGGCAGGCTCGTGACCAGAAAGATGACGCTCAACAGCGCACCAAGCCAGAGCACGAACATCTGAATGACGTCAGTCCAGATCACCGCGCTGATGCCGCCAAGCACGGTGTAGCTGATCGCCAGCACCGCCATGATGATGATGGTTAGGTTCACGCTCCAGCCGGTGACCACCGCCAGCACCAGCGCCGGAGCGTAGAGCACCACGCCGGTGGCGAGGCCGCGGGCGATCAAGAACAACAGCGCCGTCAGCGTGCGCGTGTTGGGGCCAAAGCGGCGCTCCAAAAGCTCGTAGATGCTGTAAATGCCCGCCCGGTGAAACACCGGCACCAGCACCAGAATCAGCACGATCATTGCCAGCGGCACGTTAAGGAAGGTCACCAGGCGCTCGAGGCCGCCTTCGAATCCCCAGCCCGGCGCGCCGATGAAGGTAATGGCGCTGGCCTGGGTGGCCATCACCGAAAGCCCGATCGCCCAGCCGGGAATGCTGCGCCCGCCCAGAAAGTAGTCTTCCGGGCTGTGCTGGTTTTTACCAAAGCGCGAACCGATCCAGGCGATGAGCGCGATATAGCCGATCAGCACCCCCGTATCCAACAGCGTGAATCCTTCCATGCCGCCGCCCCTTTTTTTATGAACTGTTTTGAGTGATCCGTTTTTAATGATCCATTTCTTATTGACCCATTGAGCATAGCAGCTCGGCCTAAACGCATTTAACGCAAGGCCGGGCGCATCGCTGCCGCCCGCTTTGCCCCCGGCAGGCCCAGGGCTCATAATGAGGATTCATTTATCGAGGAAGTGCTCATGGCTGACGACGCGCGCCCCACCTCTGGGCCTACAAGCGATGCAATCGCCCGCATCGGGGAAGTGGCCTATTTGACGGTGGTGACCGTCAACGACACCGGCGCGTTTCTGCGCTGGGGCCTGCCCAAGGACGTGCTGTTGCCTTATGGGGAGCAGCGCTTTCGCCCCGACCCCGGCAAGCGCGTGCTGGTTAAGCTGTATGAGGACGACCGCGGTCGCCCGGTCGCCTCGCAGCGCCTCGACCGCTTCTTGAGTGACGATGCATCGAGCCTTGAAAACGGCGAGGAAGTCGCCATTATCGTCGCCGACCGCACCGATCTGGGTCTCAAGGTCGTGGTCAACCATCGCTACTGGGGGCTGATCTACCAGGACGACATCACCAAGCCCCTGCGTCGCGGTCAGTCGGTGACCGGCTACGTCAAGCAGCGACGCGACGACGGCCGAGTCAATATTTCGCTACTGCCGCCAGGTGCTGCGCGCCTGGACGTGGTCGGCGAGACGATCCTGGCCGCGCTCAGAGAGAGCGGCGGCTATCTGCCGCTGGGCGACAAGAGCGACGCCCACGCCATCAAGGCGCGGCTCGGGGTCAGCAAGAGCGCCTACAAGCAGGCGATCGGCCGGCTTTACAAGCAGCAGCTGATTACCCTCGCCCCGGATGCGATCCGCCTGGTGCCCGGTGCGCTCACCCCGTGAGGTTTTGCACCGTCCATGAGGTTTGCGCCGCCTTGGAGGTGCGTCATACTGCTTCTCTACCGTTTATGAAGGGATAGTGCCCCGATGAGTCAACCGAATCTGCAGCTTGGCGTCGTAATGGACCCCATCAGCGCCATTGCCTATAAAAAGGACACGACGCTAGCCATGCTGTGGGCCGCCCAGGAGCGCGGCTATACCCTGTACTACATGGAGCAGGGCGACCTTTTCCTGGAGGCAGGCAAGGCCCATGCCCGAATGCGTGCGCTGACCGTTCACCGCGACCCGGCGCACTGGTTCGATCTGGGTGAGGTCGAATCGCGCCCGCTAACAAGTCTGGACGCGGTGCTGATGCGTAAGGATCCGCCGGTAGACGCCGAGTTCATCAACGCGGTGCACCTGCTGGGCTTTGCCGAGCGCGAAGGCGTGCTGATCGTCAACCCGACTCAGGCGCTTTTGCAGTGCAACGAGAAGCTCTTCGCCCAGCAGTTTCCCGAGTGCTGCGCGCCAACCATCGTCGCCAGCCGCGATGATGTATTGCGCGCCTTCCACGCCGAGCACGGCGACGTCATCTTCAAGCCGCTCGACGGCATGGGCGGCACCGGCATCTTTCATATCGAACCAGGCGGGCGCAACATCGGTGCCGTGATCGAGCAGCTCACCCTGCGCGGGCAGCGCCAGATCATGGCCCAGCGCTACCTGCCCGAGATCAAGGATGGCGACACGCGCATTCTGCTGGTCGACGGTGAGCCGGTGCCTTATGGGCTGGCGCGCATTCCTTCCGCCGGGGAGACGCGCGGCAACCTGGCTGCCGGCGGGCGCGGCGTCACCCGCGAGCTCACCGCCCGCGATCATTGGCTGATCGATCAGGTCAAACCGGTCATCAGGGAGAAGGGGCTGATGTTCGTGGGACTTGATGTGATCGGTGACTACATCACCGAAATCAACGTCACGAGCCCCACCTGCGTGCGCGAAATCGACGATCAGCGCGGCACCGACATCGCCGGGCTCCTGCTGGACGCCGTCGAGCGCCGCCTTGGCGCCTGAAGGCGCCACACGCGCCATTCACTGCCTATCAAGCGAGGCGCGCTGACGTTCGGCGCGCCGTAGGAGACGCATGCAAAGCTTAAAACACCACTTCTTAATGGCAATGCCGCACCTCGACGACGCCAATTTTGCCGGCAGTCTGATCTATCTGTGCGACCACGATCACAACGGCTGCATGGGTGTGATCATCAACCACACCCTTGAAATCACCCTCGACACGCTGTTCGAGCAGCTCTCGCTCGGCGGTGAGGAGAGCCCGCACCGCAACGCGCCGGTTTATTACGGTGGCCCGACTCACAAGGACCGCGGCTTCATTCTGCATGTCGGCGACAGCCAGGAGTGGGACTCCAGCGTTCAGGTCGATGACAACGTCGCGCTTACCACCTCGATGGATATCCTCAAGGCGCTCGCCGACGGCGAAGGCCCAGAGCAGTTTCTGGTCTGCCTGGGCTGCGCTGGCTGGGAAGTCGGGCAGCTCGAGGACGAACTCAAGGAGAACAGCTGGCTGACCGTGGAAGGCGATGAGCGCGTGATTTTCGCCACGCCCCCCGCTGAGCGGCTGGCGAGCGCGGCGGGCATCCTCGGCGTGGATTTGAACCTCATGACCCGCGACGCGGGGCACGCCTAGTGGCAACGCCCGGTCAGCGGCTGGTGCTCGCCTTCGATTACGGCACGCGGCGTATTGGCGTGGCGGTGGGCAACGAGCTTTTGAAAAGCGCCCGCGAGCTCGACCCGCTTACCGCCCGCGACGGCATCCCCGACTGGCAGCGCGTCGAGACGCTGCTAAAAGAGTGGCAGCCGGATCTGCTGGTGGTTGGGCTTCCGCTCAATATGGACGATAGCGAATCGGAGATGAGCCGGCGCGCGCGCAAGTTCGGCAATCGGCTTCACGGGCGTTTTGGCAAGCCCGTCGAGATGGTCGACGAACGCGGCTCTACCAGGGAAGCCAAAAGCATCGCCCGCGACGCCGGCCACCGCGGCAACTACCGTGAAGAGAGCGTCGATGGCATCGCTGCCGTGCTCATACTGGAGGGCTGGTTTGCCCACCGGGAAGGGCTCCCCGGCGGGCGTCTCTCGCTCTAACCGCTACGTCTCTTTATAGCCTTTCTACTTCTATTGCTTAGCGATCCAGCGTGCCGGTCTGATGGGGGACGAACCAGCGGACCGGGCGCAGATCCTCGGCGATCAAATCGTCGACTTTCAAAAGCGTGGCAAAAATCGCCATGCGCATTGGAATGCCATTGTCGGTCTGGCGGAAGATCGCAAGTCGGGGGTCACCGTTCAGGTCCACGTTGAGATCGTTCACGCCGGGGCGGCTGTCGCGGGGCAGCGGGTGCATGACGATCGTGGAACTTGTGCAGTGGCGATCGAGAAAGCCCTTGTTGACGACGAACTCGTTCGAGACGCCCTTGAAGCTTTCGTTCATCTCCTCGGTGAAGCGCTCCTTTTGAATGCGCGTGGTGTACACCACGTCCAGATCACTGAAGTCCGTGCCCAGGTGCTCGCGCATCTCGACCCGGTGGCCGCGCGAGGTCACCAGGTCCACAAGGTGCGCCGGCATTTCGAGGCCCGGCGGCGACACCAGCGTGATGCGTAGCGGGTCATAAAGCGAGAGCAGCTTGATCAACGAATGCACGGTGCGCCCGTACTTCAGGTCGCCGGTGAGTAGAATGTGGGCGCCTTCGAGGCGCTTGCCCAGACGCTGAAACTCCTTATCGATCGTATAGAGATCCAGTAGCGCCTGGCTTGGGTGCTCGCCTGGGCCGTCGCCTCCGTTGATCACCGGCACGTTGGTCGCCTCGGCGAACTCGGCCACCGACCCCTGCTCCGGGTGACGCATCACGATCGCATCGCAGTAGCCACTCATCACGCGGCTGGTATCGTAAAGCGATTCGCCCTTCGCCATGGAGGAGAAGGTAAAGCCGGTGGTATCACAGACGCTTCCGCCCAACCGGCAGAACGCGGCGTTGAAGCTCACGCGCGTACGGGTACTGGCTTCGAAAAACAGATTGCCCAGTACCGCGCCTTCCAGCACGCGGGTGACCTGTTGGCGGCTGGCGATCGGCTCCATCTGCGCGGCCACACGCAGCAGATGATCGACGCCTTCGCGGTTCAATGAATCAACGGATAGCAGGTGGGGGCTCATCAAGGACCTCGGAGATGGTGGGCGAGAGCGCTAGTTTAACCGTTAACCGGGGCGGGGCCGAAATGCTTTGAAAAGGCCAGACGATTAGCCGTGAAATATTTTTACAAAACCGCTTGCACTCGCCCCGCCAAATCCGTAAAGTACGCATCCGCTGCCGGGGACGCCAAGCGTTTCCAGCGGTGGATGAAGGTGAAAACCTTCGATTTGTCAGGAAGTTAGAGCACTGTTCGGCAGGTTTGAATGGCTCGCTTCACTCGCTGAAATCAGCGGTTGACAAATTCACCGGAATGCGTAGAATACGCCTTCCTCGACGGGCAAGCGGTTCAGGTCATCGAACGGTTCGTCGAACAGCTCTTTAACAATTTGATCAGGCAATTCATGTGGGCGTTTGCCGATGAGGGTGACAAGTCACCTTATATCAAGGCAGACGAACACAGCGATACCTTTCGAGGTATCACGGTAAATTCGTTTGAACCTTGAGCCAGGATTGATTCGCCTCTGCGTCATGTCTTCGTATGTGGGGCAGGCAAGAATCACACTGATTTTAAACTGAAGAGTTTGATCATGGCTCAGATTGAACGCTGGCGGCAGGCTTAACACATGCAAGTCGAGCGGCAGCACGGGAAGCTTGCTTCCTGGTGGCGAGCGGCGGACGGGTGAGTAATGCATGGGAATCCACCCGATAGTGGGGGATAACCTGGGGAAACCCAGGCTAATACCGCATACGTCCTACGGGAGAAAGGGGGCTTCGGCTCCCGCTATCGGACGAGCCCATGTCGGATTAGCTAGCTGGTGAGGTAACGGCTCACCAGGGCGACGATCCGTAGCTGGTCTGAGAGGATGATCAGCCACATCGGGACTGAGACACGGCCCGAACTCCTACGGGAGGCAGCAGTGGGGAATATTGGACAATGGGCGCAAGCCTGATCCAGCCATGCCGCGTGTGTGAAGAAGGCCCTCGGGTTGTAAAGCACTTTCAGTGGGGAAGAAGGCCTGCCGGTTAATACCCGTCAGGAAGGACATCACCCACAGAAGAAGCACCGGCTAACTCCGTGCCAGCAGCCGCGGTAATACGGAGGGTGCAAGCGTTAATCGGAATTACTGGGCGTAAAGCGCGCGTAGGTGGCTTGACAAGCCGGTTGTGAAAGCCCCGGGCTCAACCTGGGAACGGCATCCGGAACTGTCAGGCTAGAGTGCAGGAGAGGAAGGTGGAATTCCCGGTGTAGCGGTGAAATGCGTAGAGATCGGGAGGAATACCAGTGGCGAAGGCGGCCTTCTGGACTGACACTGACACTGAGGTGCGAAAGCGTGGGTAGCAAACAGGATTAGATACCCTGGTAGTCCACGCCGTAAACGATGTCGACCAGCCGTTGGGTGCCTTGTGCACCTTGTGGCGAAGTTAACGCGATAAGTCGACCGCCTGGGGAGTACGGCCGCAAGGTTAAAACTCAAATGAATTGACGGGGGCCCGCACAAGCGGTGGAGCATGTGGTTTAATTCGATGCAACGCGAAGAACCTTACCTGCTCTTGACATCCTGCGAACCCGGAAGAGATTCCGGGGTGCCTTCGGGAACGCAGAGACAGGTGCTGCATGGCTGTCGTCAGCTCGTGTTGTGAAATGTTGGGTTAAGTCCCGTAACGAGCGCAACCCTTGTCCCTATTTGCCAGCGCGTAATGGCGGGAACTCTAGGGAGACTGCCGGTGACAAACCGGAGGAAGGTGGGGACGACGTCAAGTCATCATGGCCCTTACGAGCAGGGCTACACACGTGCTACAATGGCCGGTACAAAGGGCAGCGAACTCGCGAGAGCAAGCGAATCCCGAAAAGCCGGTCTCAGTCCGGATCGGAGTCTGCAACTCGACTCCGTGAAGTCGGAATCGCTAGTAATCGTGGATCAGAATGCCACGGTGAATACGTTCCCGGGCCTTGTACACACCGCCCGTCACACCATGGGAGTGGACTGCACCAGAAGTGGTTAGCTTAACCCTCGGGAAAGCGATCACCACGGTGTGGTTCATGACTGGGGTGAAGTCGTAACAAGGTAGCCGTAGGGGAACCTGCGGCTGGATCACCTCCTTAAACGATGCGTCATCCTCGCGGTAAACGTCCACAATGAATTGCCTGATCAGATGCTGTTGATGAGCAGTGACAAGCCAGACGCCACGCGTTGTCTTGTCACTGCTTATGGCAGTCGCTCTTTAACAATGTATATCATGCTGACAGTATCGAATGACGATACGGTGACATGAGCTTCGGCTCCTGTAATCGTGACGTGATCTCGATACGCAATTGTTTTGTGATACGTCTCAAGCGTATCCGGCAATCGTTGTCATTGCGGGCCCGGACTCCTTCGGGTTATAGGGTCAAGCAATGAAGCGCACACGGTGGATGCCTAGGCAGCCAGAGGCGATGAAAGACGTGGAAGCCTGCGATAAGGTTCGGTGAGGTGGCAAACGACCTGCGACCCGAACATCTCTGAATGGGGAAACCCACCGACCACAAGGTCGGTATCGTATCCTGAATACATAGGGATACGAGGCGAACCGGGGGAACTGAAACATCTAAGTACCCCGAGGAAAAGAAATCAACCGAGATTCCCCCAGTAGCGGCGAGCGAACGGGGACCAGCCCTTAAGTTGTGCAATCGATAGGCGAACAGTCTGGGAAGTCTGACCATAGCGGGTGATAGTCCCGTAGCCGAAATCCGAGCACAGTGAAATCGAGTAGGTCGGGGCACGAGAAACCCTGATTGAAGACGGGGGGACCATCCTCCAAGGCTAAATACTCCTGGCTGACCGATAGTGAACCAGTACCGTGAGGGAAAGGCGAAAAGAACCCCGGCGAGGGGAGTGAAATAGATCCTGAAACCGTGTGCGTACAAGCAGTGGGAGCAGACTCGTTCTGTGACTGCGTACCTTTTGTATAATGGGTCAGCGACTTATATTCAGTGGCGAGCTTAACCGAATAGGGGAGGCGTAGAGAAATCGAGTCTTAACTGGGCGACCAGTCGCTGGATATAGACCCGAAACCGGGCGATCTATCCATGAGCAGGGTGAAGGTTGAGTAACATCAACTGGAGGCCCGAACCAGGATCTGTTGAAAAAGATTTGGATGACTTGTGGATCGGAGTGAAAGGCTAATCAAGCCCGGAGATAGCTGGTTCTCCTCGAAAGCTATTTAGGTAGCGCCTCACGTATCACCACCGGGGGTAGAGCACTGTTTCGGCTAGGGGGTCATCCCGACTTACCAACCCGAGGCAAACTCCGAATACCGGTGAGTGCAGCGTGGGAGACACACGGCGGGTGCTAACGTCCGTCGTGAAAAGGGAAACAACCCGGACCGTCAGCTAAGGTCCCCAAATCCTGGTTAAGTGGGAAACGATGTGGGAAGGCTCAGACAGCCAGGAGGTTGGCTTAGAAGCAGCCATCCTTTAAAGAAAGCGTAATAGCTCACTGGTCGAGTCGGCCTGCGCGGAAGATGTAACGGGGCTAAACCAGGTACCGAAGCTACGGGTTCATCCTCTGGATGAGCGGTAGAGGAGCGTCGTGTACGCCGATGAAGGTGGATCGAGAGGTCTGCTGGAGGTATCACGAGTGCGAATGCTGACATGAGTAACGATAAGGGAGTGAAAAACTCCCCCGCCGGAAGACCAAGGGTTTCTGTTCGATGCTAATCAGAGCAGAGTGAGTCGGCCCCTAAGGCGAGGCCGAAAGGCGTAGTCGATGGGAAACGGGTCAATATTCCCGTACCGGACATGATTGCGATGGGGGGACGGAGAAGGCTAGGTGAGCCGGGCGCTGGTTGTCCCGGTGAAAGCAGGTAGGCTGAATGCTCAGGCAAATCCGGGCGTTCAAGGCCGAGATGCGAGACGAACTGACCACGGTCAGGAAGTCACTGATGCCACGCTTCCAGGAAAAGCCTCTAAGCTTCAGATCATGTGCGACCGTACCCCAAACCGACACAGGTGGTCAGGGTGAGAATCCCAAGGCGCTTGAGAGAACTCGGGTGAAGGAACTAGGCAAAATGGTGCCGTAACTTCGGGAGAAGGCACGCCGGCGTAGGGTAGAGGGACTTGCTCCCCGAGCCCGAACCGGCCGAAGATACCAGGTGGCTGCAACTGTTTAGTAAAAACACAGCACTCTGCCAACGCGCAAGCGGACGTATAGGGTGTGACGCCTGCCCGGTGCCGGAAGGTTAAGTGATGGTGTTAGCCCTCGGGCGAAGCTCCTGATCGAAGCCCCGGTAAACGGCGGCCGTAACTATAACGGTCCTAAGGTAGCGAAATTCCTTGTCGGGTAAGTTCCGACCTGCACGAATGGCGTAATGATGGCCACGCTGTCTCCACCCGAGACTCAGTGAAATTGAAATCGCCGTGAAGATGCGGTGTACCCGCGGCTAGACGGAAAGACCCCGTGAACCTTTACTATAGCTTCACACTGGATACTGATGTTGCCTGTGTAGGATAGCCGGGAGGCTAGGAACTCCGGACGCCAGTTCGGAGGGAGCCACCCTTGAAATACCGGCCTGGCATCATTGGTGTTCTCACTCCGACCCGTCATCCGGGTCGAGGACAGTGTGTGGTGGGTAGTTTGACTGGGGCGGTCTCCTCCCAAAGAGTAACGGAGGAGCACGAAGGTACCCTCAGCACGGTCGGACATCGTGCAATGAGTGCAAGAGCATAAGGGTGCTTGACTGCGAGACAGACACGTCGAGCAGGTGCGAAAGCAGGTTCTAGTGATCCGGTGGTTCTGTATGGAAGGGCCATCGCTCAACGGATAAAAGGTACTCCGGGGATAACAGGCTGATACCGCCCAAGAGTTCACATCGACGGCGGTGTTTGGCACCTCGATGTCGGCTCATCACATCCTGGGGCTGAAGTCGGTCCCAAGGGTATGGCTGTTCGCCATTTAAAGTGGTACGCGAGCTGGGTTTAGAACGTCGTGAGACAGTTCGGTCCCTATCTGCCGTGGGCGTTGGATGTTTGAGAAGGGCTGCTCCTAGTACGAGAGGACCGGAGTGGACGCACCTCTGGTGTTCCGGTTGTCACGCCAGTGGCATTGCCGGGTAGCTATGTGCGGACGGGATAACCGCTGAAAGCATCTAAGCGGGAAGCCCCCTTCAAGATGAGACATCCCCGAGGCCTTGAGCCTCCTGAAGGGCCCAGCGAGACCAGCTGGTTGATAGGCACGGTGTGGACGCACCGCAAGGTGTTGAGCTAACGTGTACTAATGGCCCGTGAGGCTTGACCCTATAACACCCAAGGGGTTCGGCCCGCAGTGACAACGAAGCAAGAACCGGATACGCACGAGCATGAAGCGAAAGGCTTCATGTCGAACGGGACGATCACGAAACCGTCAGCCGATATACATTGAAAGTTACGCCTGACGACCATGGCTTGCGTGAACCACCCGATCCCTTGCCGAACTCGGAAGTGAAACCGCAACGCGCCGATGGTAGTGTGGGGTCTCCCCATGCGAGAGTAGGTTATCGTCAGGCACCTATTGTGCAGAGAACCCGGCCCCTGGCCGGGTTTTTTGTGTGCGCGAGAAAAGGGCAGCGGCGTATGAGTACCCCCCGTGCGAGGGTACCGGGGCGCCGGCCGCCGGGGCGCCGGTCGCCGGGACGCCGGTCGGGTCATCGTCAGGCACCCATCCCGAAAATCCCCCGTCTCCCCGAGGCGGGGGATTTTTTTATGCGTGCAGAAAAGAATCAGCACGCTAGCCAACATCTGCGTTTACTATACCCCGCTCGACCTCACGTCCCGCTACTACCCGTTTTGTGTCAAAATGCACGCCTCAAGGAGGATTGCCATGACACACATGCGCTGGGAGCAGCTGCTCTCGCCCCGTCGTTTGCACGACAAGCGTTCGACCACCGGCCGTGAAATGGGGCGTACTCCGTTTCACAAGGATCATGACCGCATCGTCTTTTCCGGCTCGTTTCGTCGGCTGGGTCGCAAGACTCAGGTGCATCCGCTCACCGAGAACGACCACATCCATACTCGGCTGACCCACTCGCTGGAGGTGGGCTGCGTGGGCCGTTCGCTCGGCATGATCGTCGGCGAGCTCTTGAGCGACCAGCTGCCCGAGTGGATTACCCCGGCGGATCTCGGTGTGATCGTGCAGACCGCTTGCCTGGGCCATGACATCGGCAATCCCCCTTTTGGCCACGCCGGTGAGTACGCCATTCGCGACTGGTTTCGCCGCGCCCAGGGAAGCGGGCTGCTCGACGGGCTTTCCGAGGCAGAGTGCGAGGATTTGCTCACCTTCGAGGGCAACGCCCAGGGCTTTCGCGTCATTACTCAGATCGAGTACAACCAGTTCAATGGCGGTATGCGACTCTCGGCGGCGACCCTTGGCACGCTGTTGAAATATCCCTGGACCGTTCGCTACGGCGGCCGCATGGGCAAGTTCGGCTGCTATCAATCGGAGCAGGCGCTGCTTACGGAAGTGGCCAATGCGGTGGGGCTCTTGCCCCAGGGCGAGCAGCGCTGGTGTCGCCATCCGCTGGCATGGCTGGTCGAGGCCGCCGACGATATCTGCTACGCGCTGCTTGACCTGGAAGACGGCCTCGAGATGGGCATTTTGCGCTACGAGGAGGTCGTGGAGATTCTGCGCCAGATCGCCGGTGAGTTTCCGCCGGAGTACGACGATATGCTCAGTCGCAACGTCTCGCAGCGTCGGCGCATCGCGCTTTTACGCGGGGCGGCCATGGAGCGTGCAGTCAACGAAGTGGCGTCGGTGTTCGTGCAAAACGAACAGGCGCTGTTGAGCGGCACGCTGGGTGAGGATCTGCTGGAGCTTTGCCACCCGGATCTGGGATGGGGCGTGCAGGCGGCCAAGCAGCTCGCCCGGGAGCGTATTTTTCAAAACGAGCGCAAGGCGAAACTCGAGATCGGCGCCTACACGACGCTGGGCATTCTGCTGGAGGCGTTCATCGGCGCCGCCCATGAGCTTCACCACACGGGCCAAAGCTCGTTCAAGCATCAGCGCGTATTGGCACTGATCGGAGAAAACACGCCGCTCCCCTCCTGGTCGCTGTACGACAGCTACCGGCGCATGCTCGATTTCATTGGCGGGATGACCGACCACTACGCGGTGGACCTGGCTCAGGAGATGGGCGGTCGGCTTCGCGGCGACTAGACCGAGGCCTTCTGCAGATGGGGCGGCTCGACCATGCGCGAGCGCTCCAGCAGCGCGTGGATGATCTGGTCGTGAAGCGCGTCGGACAAACGCGTCGACGTGAACTCGGTGAGCTCGCGCGCGAGCTGCTCACCGCTGACCACGAGGATGTCCGGTGCCGCCTCGGACGTATCGATGGTCCAGCCCGGTAGCGCCAGCACGCCTTTTACCTCGACCGCCGCGCCGCAGCGCTGCGCCAGCCAGTCGGAAAGCCAGGCAACGCCTTCGCGCGTCTTGAGCAGCGGGCGGCGCTCCTGCCAGTGAGGAAAGCGCAGCCGTTCGTGCTCGACCGCGACCTCGTTGAGCTCCTTGCCGTCAGGACCGAGTGCCAGCGTTCGCGCGCGGGTTTCCACCACGAACACACCGTGCGGCGTCACGACCACGTGGTCGATGGTGAAGTGATCGGTGGGCACATCGTGAAACACGCAGTAGGGATGCGCTTGCGGGCGAATCAGTTGCTCGAGCTCCTGGCCCACCGCCAGCTCGCAGGCAAGGCCTAGCTTGAGCCGGCGGATACGCTGATAGTCGCGAATCAGCAGCAGCGAAAATGCCACGACCAACAAGGTGCTGATAAGCCCATAGAGCGCCCATTCGCCCCACTCCTGATGCTCCACGAACAGCATACGGCCCATCCCGTAAATGAGCGGCGCAAGGCTTACGATAGGGCCAAGGGCGCCGTTGAGAAAGAGCGCGGAGTAGGCACGATCGAGGCGGGTGCGAAGACCCTGGCCGGGTTCTCTGAGCGGGGCGTTGAAGGGGGAATCGACGCGCGCGTCGTGAAGGCTGCGCAGCGCCAGTACGACGCTGGCCATGGCCGCCATCGGAAACAAGAAAATCAGCGGTAGCAGATACTCCAGCCAGACCATTGCAGTGCCTTACCTGTGTGCAGAATCGCTCTGCGGTGCGCGCCGGGCCGTTTAGCCGCCCGCCAGTTTGACCTTATAACCCAGCGCTTCGAGCGCCGTTTTAAGCGTTTCGCGGTGGTCGCCCTGAATCTCGACGACCCCATCCTTGACGGCGCCGCCGGTACCGCAGCGCTTTTTGAGCGTTTTCGAAAGCGCCTTGAGCTCCTCGCCGGCTAGCGGAATCCCGCTGAGCGTGGTGACACCCTTGCCCTTGCGCCCGCTGGTTTCGCGGCGAATGCGCACGATACCGTCGAGTGAGGCGAGCCTTGCCTGCTCGCTTTGCTCCTCGCAGCGGCACTCGTCGATGGGTGCGCGGCAATCGGGGCAGGTTCTGCCCTGCTCGGTTGAGTATACAAGACCACCCAACTGATCACGTAATGAGGCCATACTGTTTCTCTAACAAATACTCGGGTATTGCCACGCTTTTTCGCCCCGCGACCAGCTGTGCCACGACCCCCGGCAGCTGCTGCATGCGCTCGATCGTAATCGCGCCTTCCGGCGTGGTTTCGGTCTCGGGGAAGCGGTTCAAATGAATCACGGTCATGCCCGCTTTCAGCGCGGCGCGAACGCCCACCAGCGCATCGTCGATGGCGATGCATTCACTGGCGCTGTAGCCCATGATACTGGCTGCGTGCAGATGTAGACAGGGTTCCGGCTTCCAGCAGTTGGCGGTATAGCCGCTGAAAAAACGCTTGCCGAAGTAAAGCGTCAGGTCGACGGCCTTGAGCGCGGACTGGATCTTGCTCTCCGGGCCATTGGAGACCACGGCGCTGGGGAAATGGCGAAGCTTTTTGAGCGCCGCCATGACGCCGGGCAGCGTGGTGAGCTCGCGACTCAGGCGGTGAGCGAGGTTGTCGCGCATGAGCCGCTCAGCCGTGGCGAGCCGGTCGGGGTCGACGGCGCCAAAGCGCGCCTGAAGCTCGGCGACGATATTGCGAAAGCGGGCGCCGCGAAATTCGCCCATGTAGTCCTGGCGTTTAAAAGGCAGACCCACCGCGCAGAGCGCGATCGCCATCTCTTCAGCGAGAAGAGGTTCGCTGTCAACCAAAGTGCCATCACAATCGAATAACAAAAGTGGAAGCATCGGTGATCCTTGCAGCGCCGTTGGCTGCGTGTAATAAACCCGTGGTACAAGGTTATCGGGCATTCAATAGCCGACTTTAGTTCTATTGAACGGGATTTTTTTGACTTTGTGAACACTGTTTTATAATTTTTTGAGCCTGCTGAACGTGAAAAAGCGCGCTCTGGGCGCGCTTGAAAATCGGATGATCGAAAAAACAGCAGCTAAAACCTTCACTTCCCGACGGCGTTAACGAAACGGCAAGAGGGATAACGCAGATTAAAAAAATGTGCTCAGCGTGAAAGCCTGCGTGAATTGGCGCGGCTGCGGCGATGATACGGCGACATCGTTTTCTGACTGGTGACCCACCAGGGCGCATAGTGGCCATTCATGGCGCCGAAAAAGGCCTTTTGCATCGCCATGCCCGCCTCGATGCTCGCTTCCATCTTTTCGGTCACCATGCGCTGATTCTCGAGCATCATGCCCGGGCTGAAAAACGGCTGGGTTTGCCAAAGGTGTTGGCGCTGAGCGATCGTCGAAAGCGACGTGCTCCAAAGCTCCAGCGCCATCATGGTGGCGCTATAGATCCCCATCATGGGAACGAAGGGAGCGCTGAACGGCGTGGCGGAGTGCTTCATGGCGATTACCTTCAGTTGATGAAACAGAGTCGATACGGTGATGGCGCCATACTACGCCGATGCTGCGCTGCAACAAGCGTTTTTGATAAGTGATGGCAATAAAAAAGGCGGCCAGGGCCGCCTTTCTCGATTCATGAACGCGAGGTGTTTACTTCACCTTCGGGTCCAGCTCGCCGCGGGCGTAGCGCTCGTACATGTCTTCCAGGTTGATCGGTTTGATCTTGCTGGCATTGCCGGCGGTGCCGAACGCTTCGTAACGAGCGATACACAGATCGCGCATGGACGACACGGTTTCCTTGAGGAATTTACGCGGGTCGAACTCGGACGGGTTCTGGGCCAGGAAGCGGCGAACCGCGCCGGTGGAGGCCAGGCGCAGGTCGGTGTCGATATTGACCTTGCGTACGCCGTGTTTGATGCCTTCGACGATCTCTTCGACCGGCACGCCGTAGGTTTCGGGAATCTCGCCGCCGTACTGGTTGATGATCTCGAGCCACTCCTGGGGTACCGAGGAGGAGCCGTGCATGACCAGATGGGTGTCCGGGATGCGCGCGTGGATCTCCTTGATACGCTGGATCGAAAGCGTATCGCCGGTGGGGGGCTGAGTGAACTTGTAGGCGCCGTGGCTGGTGCCGATGGCGATGGCCAGTGCGTCGACGTGGGTCGCCTTGACGAACTCGGCGGCCTCTTCCGGATCGGTCAGAAGCTGCTCCATGTCGAGCTTACCTTCCGCGCCGATGCCGTCTTCTTCGCCGGCCATGCCGGTTTCCAGGCTTCCCAGGCAGCCAAGCTCGCCTTCGACGGAGACGCCGCAGGCGTGGGCCATTTCCACCGTGCGGCGGGTGACGTCGACGTTGTAGTCGTAATCCATCGGCGTCTTGCCGTCTTCACCTAATGATCCGTCCATCATCACCGAGGAGAAGCCGAGCTGGATCGAGCGCTGGCACACCGCGGGGCTGGTGCCGTGGTCCTGGTGCATGACCACCGGGATATGCGGAAACTCTTCCACCGCGGCCAGAATCAGGTGGCGCAGAAACGGCGCGCCGGCGTACTTGCGCGCCCCGGCAGACGCCTGCACGATCACCGGCGAGTCGGTCTTGTCGGCGGCTTCCATGATGGCGCGCATCTGCTCGAGGTTGTTGACGTTGAAGGCCGGGATGCCGTAGCCGTGTTCGGCGGCGTGGTCGAGCATCTGGCGCATGCTGATTAAAGCCATGAAGTCACCTTACTGGTTGTCGATCGTGAGGGTCGGTGGTGTTAACGGGTTACGCGCCGCGGGCAGCGGCTTCGAGGGCGGTCACGGCGGGAAGCGCCTTGCCCTCGACGTACTCCAAAAACGCGCCGCCGCCGGTGGAAATATAGGAGACGCGATCGCTAATGGCGTACTTGTCGATCGCGGCCAGGGTGTCGCCGCCGCCGGCGATCGAGAACGCCGCGCTTTCGGCGATCGCTTTCGAGAGCGCCTCGGTGCCCTTGCCGAACTGGTCGATCTCGAACACGCCCACCGGGCCGTTCCATAAAATCGTGCCGGCGTCCTTCAAAAGCCCGGCCAGGCGGCCGGCGGTGTCCGGGCCGATATCGAGGATCATCTCGTCGTCCGCCACCTGATCGACCGGCTTGACCGTCGCTTTCGCGGACTCGGAAAACTCGGTGGCCACGACCACGTCGGTGGGCAGCGGAATGTTGACCGTCGCCATCAGCGTTTTGGCCTGATCGACCAGATCCGCTTCAAAAAGCGATTTGCCCACATTATAACCCGCCGCGGCGATGAAGGTGTTGGCGATGCCGCCGCCGACGATGAGCTGGTCGCACTTCTCGGAGAGCGCATTGAGCACGTCGAGCTTGGTCGAGACCTTCGAGCCGCCGACGATCGCCGTCATGGGCCGTTTCGGCGTGGCCAGCGCCTTCTCGAGCGCTTCAAGCTCGCCGGCGAGCAGCGGGCCGGCGCAGGCGATGGGGGCAAAGCGCGCCACGCCGTGGGTCGAGGCCTGGGCGCGGTGGGCGGTGCCAAAGGCGTCCATCACGAAAATGTCACAAAGCGCGGCGTAGCGTTTGGCCAGCGCCTCGTCGTCCTTTTTCTCGCCGGTGTTGAAGCGCACGTTTTCGAGTAGCACGACATCACCGTCGTCGAGTTCCGGCGCCTTGTCGAGGTAGTCGGTGGCAAGCATGACCGGCTGGCCCAGCAGCTCGCCAAGGTGCTCGGCGACCGGGCCGAGCGAGAACTCCTCGGCGGGCTCGCCTTCGGTGGGACGGCCCAGGTGGCTCATCAGCAGCACTTTTGCGCCGGCATCCCTGGCCGCCTGAATGGTCGGCAGGGCGGCGCGCAGACGCGCGTCGCTGGTGACGCGGCCATGCTTGATCGGTACGTTCAGATCCTCGCGGATCAGCACGCGCTGACCCTTTAGCGAGTGCTCGGACATCGTTTGCACGTTCATCCAGACGGCTTCCTTGTGGTTGGGCGTTGGTACGTCAGTGGCTTGGAGGCGGCGCGAGCGACGCCAGGCGTCGGCTGATATCCAGCATTCGGTTGGCAAACCCCCACTCGTTGTCGAACCAGCAGAGCAGTTTGACCAGCCGCTTGCCGGCGACCCGGGTCTGGGTGGCGTCCAGAATGCCCGAGTGCGGGTCGTGATTGAAGTCGACCGAGGCCATTGGGGCCTCGGTGTAGTCCAGCACGCCTAGAAGACGCGTGCGGCACACTTCCTTCAACAGCGCGTTGACTTCCTGGGCGTCGGTATCGCGCTTCACGGTGAGCGCGGCATCCATCGCCGAAACGTTAATGGTCGGCACGCGCACGTGCAAGCACTCGAAGCGCCCCTTGAGTGCCGGCATCAAGCGGCTGATGCCCACGGCCAGGCCCGTATCGACGGGCACGATGGAGTGCATCGCCGAGCGGGTCAGGCGCAGGTCGGTCTGGTGGTAGGCATCGATCACCGGCTGGTCGTTCATCGCCGAGTGAATGGTGGTGGTCACGCCGTGCTCGAGCCCCAGCGCCTCGTCGAGCACGGTGAGAAGCGGCACCAGACAGTTGGTCGTGCACGACGCCGCCGACAAAATGCGCTGCTCGGCCGACAGCGTCTGTTCGTTGATCCCCCAGACGATAGTGGCGTCGACGTCGGACTCCGCCGGCTGCGAGAACAAAAGCCGCCTGGCGCCGGCCTCGAGATGCTGTTCAGCGGTGGCGCGGTCCTTGAAGCTACCCGAACACTCCAGCACCAGGTCGATCTCAAGCGCTCGCCAGGGCAGGCGGGACGGGTCGGCTTCGCTGAGTACCTGAATGCGCCGCCCGCCCACCACCAGCGCCTCGCCGTCGCTCTCTACTGAGGCAGGAAAACGGCCATGCGTGGTATCGAAGCGGGTGAGATACGCAATCGTATCCAGATCCGACAGCTCGTTGATCGCGACGATCTCGAGGTCGGGGTCGTCGCGCTCGATGAGCGCGCGCAGCACGCACTGGCCGACGCGGCCATAGCCGTTGATGGCGATACGAAATGCAGGTGTGGACTCGGCCATAAGCGGCAGCTCTTTAGCGGGCGGTGGCGGCCAGGCGGCCGTAAACTCGCGTGATTCTAGCGTATTTCATGGCTTGGCTCCTACCAGGTGCCAGGCAAGCGGCAGCAAAAGCGCGGTGAAAATACCCGTAAGGCTCATGCCGAGCGACGCGAAGGCGCCGGCGGTGGGGCTTATTTCGAACGCCCGCACGGTGCCGATCGCGTGGCCGTTGAGTCCCAGGGTAAAGCCGATGACGCGCTCGTCCTCGATCTTCAAAAGTTTCGCCGCCGGGCCGGTGAACGCCGCCGTGGCCACGCCGGTCACCAGCAGCGCGCCGAGCATCAGCGCCACCGAGCCGCCAATTTGCTCGGTGATGCCGATGGCGATCGGCGCGGTGACCGATTTGGCGGCAAGCGAGGCGAGAATGTCCGGTGGCGCGCCCAGAAGCCAGGCAATGCCCAAGGCATAGCAGGCGGCCAGGGTGGCGGCGATGGGTAGGCAAACGGCCAGCTCGCGCCACAACGCGCGGATGTGCGGTAGCTGCTGATAAAGCGGCATGCCCAGCGCCACCGTGGCCGGGCCCAGCAGCAGGGTCAGCCACAGCGCCCCTTCGCGATAGCGCGGGTAGGGCAGATCGATCAGCGCAAGCGTGGCGGCGAGCAGGAGCGCGGCGATCAGCACCGCCGGCAGCCAGGCGGGCCGTTTCAGACGCACGAACAGGGCGTTGGCGACGATGAACGCCGCAAGCGTTAGAGCCACGGCGAACAGCGGCGACGCGGCGAGCGTCTCGAGCAAACCGTCAGCGTTCATGGCGACCTTCCATCATGATCTGTCCATCAGAGCCTTGAGCAGCCAGAGAGTGCTCGCCACGCTTGCCAGCGTGCCGAGCACCAGCGCGGCAAGAATTACCGACCACTGACCCTGGAGGTCGTCGATGATGAAGAACACCCCAACGACGCCGGGCATGATCAGCATCGCTAAAAGCGCGATCAGCGGCTGGGCCGCGGCGGCCAAAGGGGCCGGGACGCGGCGAAGAAGCATCAGCGTGGCGGTGAGCAACAGCATTCCCACCACGCCGGAGGAGACGGGCAGACCGGAGAGGCGAATGACCGCCTCCCCGATCAGGTAGTAGCCGACCAGCCACAAGAAACCGGTTAGTGCGGGCATCCGGGCGGCGGCTCCTTGCTGCGCGCGACGGGATCAGCCCAGCAGTTCACGGGCTTGGTCGACGATGTTGTCCACAGTGAAACCGAAGTGCTTGAACAGATCGCCGGCTGGCGCAGACTCACCAAAGGTGGTCATGCCGATCACGCGGCCATCGAGGCCCACGTACTTGTACCAGTAATCAGCGTGGGCGGCTTCGATCGCGATGCGCTTGCTCACCGCGCGTGGCAGGACGTGCTCCTTGTACTCGGCGTCCTGCTCGTCGAAGCGGTCGGTCGAGGGCATCGATACCACGCGCACCGCGCGGCCCTGGCCTTCGAGCGCGGCGGCCGCGTCCATGGCCAGCGCCACTTCCGAGCCGGTGGCGATCAGAATCAGCTCCGGAGTGCCCTCGGCATCCTTCAACACGTAGCCGCCGCGCTGAATCTCGGCAAGCTGCGACTGAGCGCGGGCCTGGTGCGGTAGGTTCTGGCGCGAGAGCACCAGCGCCGTGGGCCCTGAGCGGCGCTTGAGCGCGGCATCCCAGGACGCCATGGTCTCGACGGCATCGCAAGGGCGCCAGGTCGAGAGGTTCGGCGTGGTACGCAGGTTCGTGAGCTGCTCGATCGGCTGGTGGGTCGGGCCGTCTTCGCCAAGGCCAATGGAGTCGTGGGTGAAGACGTAGATCGCCTGATTACCGATCAGAGCGGCCATGCGTACGGCGTTGCGCATGTACTCCATGAAGATCAGGAACGTGGCGCCGTAGGGGACGAAGCCGCCGTGCAGAGCAATGCCGTTCATCACCGCGCCCATACCGAACTCGCGCACGCCGTAGTGCAGGTAGCTGCCGCTCGGGTCTTCTGCAGTGATTGCCTGGGTGCCTTCCCAGTAGGTCAGGTTCGACGGGGCCAGGTCGGCGCTGCCGCCCAGAAGCTCCGGCATCTGCGGGCCGATGGCGTTGAGCGCGGCAAGCGATGCCTTGCGCGAGGCGATGCTTTCGCCTTTCTCCTGCGCCTTTTCGATCAGCGCTTCGGTGCCGAGCTCGGCGGGCAGTTCGCCCTTCATGCGGCGCTTGAACTCGCGGGCGAGTTCCGGGTGGGCGTCAGCGTAGCGCGCGAAGCGCTCGTTCCAGGCATCCTGCTGCTTTTTACCCGCCTCACGGGCGTCCCAGGCGGTGTAGATCGGCTCGGGGATATAAAACGGCGCGTGCTCCCAGCCGAGCTGCTTGCGCGTTGCCGCCACTTCGTCGTCGCCGAGCGCGGCGCCGTGGGACTCTTCCTTGCCCTGCTTGTTGGGCGCGCCGAAGCCGATGATGGTCTTGCAGATGATCAAACTCGGCTTGTCACTCTGTTTGGCGAGTTCGATGGCGGCCTTGATCTCTTCCGGCTTGTGGCCGTCGACGTTGGGCACCACGTGCCAGCCGTAGGACTCGAAGCGCTTGGCGGTGTCGTCGGTGAACCAGCCCTCGACTTCGCCGTCGATGGAGATGCCGTTATCGTCATACAGCGCGATCAGCTTGCCAAGCTGCTGGGTGCCGGCAAACGAGGCCGCTTCGTGAGAGACGCCTTCCATCAGGCAGCCGTCGCCGAGGAAACACCAGGTGTGGTGGTCGACCACGGTGTGGCCCGGGCGGTTGAACTGTGCGGCCAACGTGCGCTCGGCCAGGGCAAAGCCCACGGCGTTGGCAAACCCCTGACCGAGCGGGCCGGTCGTGGTTTCGATGCCCGGCGCGTAGCCGAATTCCGGATGGCCGGCGGTGGGCGAGTGGAGCTTGCGAAATGACTGCAGGTGCTCGAGGCTCACGTCGTAGCCGGTGAGGTGCAACAGCGAATAGAGCAGCATCGAGCCGTGCCCGTTGGAGAGCACGAAGCGGTCGCGGTCGGCCCACTTCGGATCCTCGGGGTTGTGCTTCAAGTAGTCGTTCCACAGCACCTCGGCGATATCCGCCATGCCCATGGGGGCGCCGGGGTGGCCGGAATTGGCCTTCTGGACGGCATCCATGGAAAGGGCGCGAATGGCGTTGGCCAGCTCAAAACGGGACGGCATGGGGGGCTCCTCGCCTGAAGACGGAAAACAGGGATCAGAAAACATCGATATAACAGCGAGAATATCGATGCGAAAACCAGAAAGGGGGCTATTGTCGCTGACTTCAAGGGCCTCGGCAAATTATAGGCACGCCTTATGGGAACGCGCCTTGCTTGCGTGTAAACTCCACCGTTTGCGGCGGCGTCGCCGCGTTACCACTCCGGCAGGGTGCCTCCTGCCGCGATTTTTTTGATGCTGTCAGCCGGCAGCCGTCGTACGAGGGCCGAGCGCGTAATGAGCGAATATTCCCTGTTTACCTCCGAATCCGTTTCCGAGGGGCATCCCGATAAAATTGCCGACCAGATTTCCGATGCGGTGCTGGATGCGATCATCGCCCGGGACAAGCAGGCGCGCGTGGCCTGCGAAACCCTGGTCAAGACCGGTGTCGCGATCATCGCCGGCGAGATCACGACCTCCGCCTGGGTCGACCTGGAAACCCTGGTACGCGACGTGATCACCGATATCGGCTATACCTCGTCACAAGTGGGCTTCGACGGCGCGACCTGTGGCGTGGTGAACCTGATCGGCAAGCAGAGCGTGGAGATCGCTCAGGGCGTCGATCGCACCAAGCCCGAAGATCAGGGTGCCGGCGACCAGGGCCTGATGTTCGGCTACGCCACCAACGAAACCGACTCCTACATGCCGGCGCCGATTCATTACTCGCACCGCCTGGTGGAGCGCCAGGCGGAGCTGCGTAAAAACGGCATGCTGCCCTGGCTTCGCCCGGACGCCAAGAGTCAGGTGACCTTCCGCTACGACGCGCAGGGTCAGCCCTGCGGCGTCGATGCGGTGGTGCTCTCGACCCAGCACGACCCGGAGATCGCCCAGGAAGACCTGCGCCACATGGTGCTGCGCGAGATCATCGAAGAAGTGCTGCCCGCCGAGTGGCTCGACGAGAACACCCAATACCACATCAACCCGACGGGCAAGTTCGTCATCGGTGGCCCGGTGGGCGACTGCGGGTTGACCGGGCGTAAGATCATCGTCGACACCTACGGCGGCATGGCCCGCCACGGCGGCGGCGCGTTCTCGGGCAAGGACCCCTCAAAAGTGGACCGCAGTGCGGCCTACGCCGGTCGCTACGTGGCCAAGAACGTGGTCGCGGCGGGACTTGCCGACAAGTGCGAAATCCAGGTGTCGTATGCCATCGGCGTGGCCGAGCCGACCTCGGTCTCGATCGACACCTTCGGCACCGGCAAGATCGATGACGCTCGCATCGTCGAGCTGGTACGCGAGCACTTCGACCTGCGCCCCTACGCGATCACCACAATGCTCGATTTGCTGCACCCGATGTATCAGCTCACCGCCGCCTACGGCCACTTCGGCCGCGAGCCCTTCGAGCACCGCTATGAGTGGGTGGACGACAAGGGCGAGACGCAGGTCGAGACCTTCACCGCCTTCCCCTGGGAGAAGATCGACAAGGCGGACGCGCTCAAAAGCGCCGCCGGCCTCTAGGCCCGCCCCGCGTTCGATCCAGCGCCCTCGGCTTTGCCGGGGGCGTTTTTTTATGGGCGAAAGTCCCACGGCTGCCCTAGGCTTTTGATGAATAGTGAGCCTCGGGGCCGAGTCATGACGATCAAAAGGCGTACGCTTTCCTCTTTGTTGACGCTAGCCGTACTGTTCCTGCTGGCCTTTGGGGTTCGCGCCGATGACTGCCCGCCCTGGCCCGATGAGCGGCTCACACTCGAAACCCAGGCCCTGGCCGAGCAGATCGCGCTGTGGGATTTGAGCTACCACGGCGAAGGCGTGGCGCTGGTCAGCGATACGCTGTACGACCAGGCCGCGGCGCGTTTGGCGCAGTGGCAGCGCTGTCTTGGGCAAACGCCGCAGCACCGGCCGCTCGAAAACGTTCTGGAAACCGACGCTACACACGCTACTACCGCTCGTCCTGATTCCGCTCGCCCTGATTCCACTCGGACGAGCTCCACGCGTACCACGCCCACTCGCACGGTTTCCCCGCCTGCTCTGCCTGCGTCCGCTGAGCGTACCATTTCCACCCGCGCCCACCCGGCGGCGCAGACCGGGCTCGAAAAAACCGACGAGGAGGGCGTGCGCCGCTTCACTACCCGCCGCGACAATCTCTGGATTCAGCCCAAGGTCGACGGGGTGGCGGTCACGCTCCACTATGAGGCCGGCGAGCTGATCGATGCGGTCAGCCGCGGCGATGGCGAGCGCGGCCAGAACTGGACCCCGCGCGCGCTGGAGCTGCCCGCGGTGCCCAACCGGCTGCCCCGGCCCATCGACGCGATCCTCCAGGGGGAGCTCTATTGGCGCCTGAGTGACCACGTTCAGGCCCAGGCGCCGGAGAGCGGTGCCCGGGGGCGGGTGGCCGGCGTCATGGCCCAGCGCGCGCCGAGCGCGGAGACGCTCGAGCGTATCGGGCTCTTCGTCTGGGACTGGCCGGACGGCCCGACGGACATGGCCACTCGGCTTGACGCGCTTCGAGCGCTCGGCTTCGACACCGCGGCCTATACCCACCGCCTCGATGAGCAGCACGATGCCGCCTACTGGCGCGAGACCTGGTTCAACGCACCGCTGCCATTTGCCACCGACGGCGTGGTGATCAAGCAGGCCGAGCGCCCGGGCATCCAGAGCTGGTCGAGCTCGCCGCCGAGCTGGGCGGTGGCCTGGAAGTATCCGCCAAGCCAGGCGCTGGCGCAGGTGCGCGGCGTCGAGTTTCGCGTCGGCCGCACCGGGCGGGTGACGCCGCTTCTGCACCTCTACCCGGTCGAGCTCGACGGGCGGCGCATTGGCCGGGTGTCGCTGGGCTCGCTCGATCGCTGGCGCGAGTGGGACGTGCGCCCCGGCGACCAGGTCGCCGTCGAGCTCGCCGGGCTCACCATCCCTCAGGCGCGCGAGGTGGTCTGGCACACCCGCGAGCGCGCCGAGCTCACCCCGCCGGCGCCCGAGCGCTATCATCTCTTGAGCTGCTTTTCGCTGACGCCGGGCTGTTTCGACCAGCTGCTGGCACGGCTGACGTATCTTGGCGAGCGGCTCAACATGCGTGGGGTGGGTGAGGGCACCTGGCGCGCGCTGTTGGAGGCGGGGGCGGTGAACGAGCTTTTGGGCTGGCAGCAACTGAGCCGCGAGGCGCTCCTGCAGGTCTCCGGCATCGGGGAGGCGCGCGCCGAAGCGCTCTTGAGCGCGTTTCGCCAGGCGCGCGGCGCCTCCTTCGCGACGTGGCTGGACGCTCTCGGCGTGCCGCCGGGGGCAAACGCGCGCCTGCAGAATTGGGAAACGCTCAAGGCGTTGAGTGCCGACGAGTGGCAGGCCCGGCCCGGCGTCGGCCCCGTGCGCGGTGAGGCGCTGGCGGCGTTTTTCAGCCATCCCGAGCTTGCGCGCATGGCGATTCAGCTGCGCGCCGTCGGCGTAGCGGGTTTTTGAGCAGCGCCTTTCTAGCCGAGCCCGGTGAGTGACAGCATCACGCCCAGATAAAGCGGTATCAAAAGTGGGGCCAGCAGCGTGCTCGTCAGCACCGCAAGCGCCCCCTTTTGCGGCTCGATCCCAAGCTCCATGGCGACCACCACCACGTTGGAGGCCATCGGCACCACGCTCAACAGCAATAGCGCCAACGCCAGCGTCGGCGAAAGCCCCAGGAGCGCATCGAGTACCAGTACCCCAATGAGCATCAGCGTCGGCCACAGCACGTAGCGAAGACCCAGGCACGCCAGCACGAAGCGCGTATCCCAGGCCGCAAGCCGCGCCTGGCTCAAGGTCATGCCGATGATCATCATGCCCAGCAGCGTGTAGCTTGCCGGGAACACCGAAAGCGACTCCATCACCGGCGCGGGCAGGCGTATCGAGAGCGCGCCGAGCAAAAGCGCCAGGGCGAAGGCGTAAAGAAGCGGCAGGCGGCTGATCTTGATGAGGCTCTGGCGCACCGAGAACTGGCCGCGCGCGCTCAGGTAAAAGCCCACGGTGAACTCGTAAAGATTGATGCCCAACATGCAGAAGAGATAGAGCGTCACTCCCTCTGGCGGTAACAAAATCAACGCGATGGGCAGACCGAAGTAGCCGGTATTGCCGGTGCCCGAGGAGAACGCCAAAAGCGCCGCTTCATGAGCGCCGAAAACGCGCCGGCCAAGCGCGTTGACCGCCAGCGCCAGGGTGCTGGTGAAGAGAAAAAGCGCCAGCGTCAGCGTCAAATACTCGGCGGTCGGGTCACCGTTCATCAGCGCTCGAAAGACGGTGAACGGCGCGATCACGTAGACCAGCAGCGTGGCGATGGGCTGCGGATTCACCTTGAGCCGTTTGGCCGCAACGAAACCGAGTGCCACGAAGCTCAGAAGTGTCAGTAAAGGGCCCGCAAGCGTTGCAAAGGAGAGGTCCATGAGGTTTTCCAAAGGTTAAAGGCCGCGACTATGAATCAAATTAACGTAGCGCCGTGGAATCTTTCATTAGCCGCCCCCCGGCTCAGCGGCGACAATAGGCCACATTATCACCTTTATAGCCCCCGCGAGGCCCGTCATGAGCAGCCAGGAACATCCGTTAGGTATCAGCTTCGAGTTCTTTCCGCCGAGCACCGAGGCCGGGCGCGAGAAGCTGATTCACGTGCGCGATGCGCTGGCCGCCACCAACCCGCGCTTTTTCTCGGTCACCTACGGCGCCGGTGGCTCTACCCAGGCGCGCACCCAGGACATCGTTCGCCGGGTGAGCGAAAGCGGTATCACTACCGCGCCCCACCTCTCCTGCATCGGCAGTGAAAAGGCGCAGCTGCGCGATCTGCTGGCGCAGTACCGCGAAGAGGGCGTTGAGAGCCTGGTGGCGCTGCGCGGCGATCTGCCCTCGGGCATGGCGAGTATCGGCGAGCTGCGCTACGCCAACGAACTGGTCGAGTTCATCCGCGCGGAAACCGGCGATCACTTCAACATCGCCGTGGCCGCCTACCCGGAGTCGCATCCTCAGGCGGCCAACCTCGAGCGCGACGTGGAGAATTTCGCGCGCAAGATGAACGCTGGCGCCGACATGGCGATCACCCAGTACTTCTTCACCGCCGACGCCTACTTCCACTTCGTCGAGCGCGCCCGCGCCCACGGCGTCACCCAGCCGATCATTCCGGGCATCATGCCGATCACCAACTACACCAAGCTGGCGCGCTTTTCCGATGCCTGCGGCGCCGAGATCCCGCGCTGGATTCGCAAGCAGCTCGAATCCTTTGGTGACGACCACGAATCGATCGCCGCTTTCGGCACCGATGTCGTTACCCGGTTGTCGCAACGCCTGCTCGACGGCGGTGCGCCGGGCCTTCATTTCTACACCCTGAACCAATCCGCTCCGGTGCTGAAGGTCGTGAATAATCTGGTCGGCTAACGCGTATCGGAGAATATGTTGAGCAGGGGGGCGCCGTATCGAGTAACCCTCCGCGGGGCGCTATGAATACCTCCCTGTACGCTACTTTCGCCATCCCTGGCGAAAAACCCCCGCTACGGGTCACTCGATACGGCTACTCATAAAAAACGCCCGTCTGGCGAACCAGGCGGGCGTTGTCGTTTTACGCGATTCACTTTCTATGACGAAGCGCTGGTCGACGGTGTGTTGGCCCTCTGGCGCCGCTGCATCAAAAACAGCGCCGCGGCGATGGCAAGGCCCAACGCATCGGTATAGATGCCGCCGTAGATCAGAAAAATCGCCCCCACCAGCATCACCACCCGCGCCGCGCCGTTGACCGGCCCGAAGAACCACTTCTGCACCATGCCCGAGAGCAGCACGATACCGAGCGTGGCGGTCACGCCGACGCGCAGGATCTGTAGCGCCGAGCCTTCCATCAGCATCGCCGGGCTGTAGAAGAACATGAACGGCACGATAAACGCCGCCAGCCCGATCTTGAACGACGCCACCGAGGTACCCATCGGGTTATCGCCGGAGATGCCCGCCGCCGCGTAGGAGGCCAGCGCCACCGGCGGGGTGATTGCCGAGACCACCGCGAAGTAGAACACGAAGAAGTGTGCCACCAGCGGCTGGATGCCGATATTGATCAACCCGGGCGCCACCACGGACGCCGCGACCGCGTAGGCGGCGGTGGTCGGCATGCCCATGCCCAGCAAAATGCTGATCAGCATGGCGAACACCAGCGCCAAAAGCTGGCTGACGCCGGCAAGCCCCAATAAGAGCGAAGAGAAGCGCGCGCCGACGCCGGTCAGCGAAATGACGCCGACGATCAGCCCGGCGCAGGCGCACACGGCGATGATCTGGATCGACATGGTGCCGGCGAGCTGCAGCGCTTTCAAAATCGCTTTCGGCCCCATCTTGTTCGGTGAAATCCAGCTCACTACCGCCGCCGAGGCGGTCGCAAGCGTGCCCGCGCGAATCACCGAGTAGCCCATGAACAGCGCTGCGATCAAAATGATGATCGGCGCGAACAGGTACACCTGCTTTACCAGACGCGAGAAGCGCGGAATTTCGTCCTTACGCATGCCGCGCATGCCCTTGCGCGCCGCCTCGAAATCGACCATGAAGTAGATCGACGCGAAGTAGAGCACCGCGGGAATGATCGCGGCGATGGCGATCTCGGTATAGGGAATGCCGGTCACTTCCGCCATGATAAAGGCGCCCGCGCCCATGATCGGCGGCATGATCTGCCCGCCGGTAGAGGCCGCCGCCTCGATGGCGCCGGCGCTGCGCGCGGGATAACCCACTTTCTTCATCAGCGGAATGGTTAGCGAGCCCGTGGAGACCACGTTACCCGCCGAGGTGCCGTTGATCATGCCCATCAGGCCCGAGGCGAAGATCGAGACCTTGGCCGGGCCGCCGCGCGCGCGCCCGGCGGCGGCGAAAGCGAAGTTGACGAAGTAGTCGCCCACTTTGGAGGCCTGCAAAAACGCCGCGAAAATGATGAACAGGATGATGTAGGTCGAGGAGACCGCGGTGGTCGGGCCGAGAATCCCGGCGTCGGTGTAGACCTGGCTGAAAAAGCGCTGCACCGATAGCCCCGGATAGCCCAGAAAGCCCGGTAGATAGGGCCCGGCGAAAACGTAGACCAAAAAGACGGCGGAGATCACCACCAGCGCCAGGCCCGCCACACGCCGGGTCAGCTCCAGAATCAACAGCGAGCCGGCGATTGCCGCCCAGGAGATGCCGATTGGCGCAAAGGAGGTGCCGGTCGAGGCGCGCATGGGCGAGTTGTACATCAGCAGTAAATAGCCGGCGCTTGCCAGCGCGCACACCATCAGGACCAGATCCGCCGGGTTGAAGCGATCACGCTCCAGGCGAAAGCCCCAGGAGAGCACGATGGCAACGGCGGTGGTCGCCATCAGCGGATAGCCAAAGTGCCAGTTCTCCACGCCGGGGTCGATGCGCATGGCGCCGCCGGCCAGCGTCTGCTGCATCAAGAATACCTGCACCAGCGTATAGGCCGCCGGAATCAGCAGCGCGAACCCCAGCGCCTTGAGCCACGCGGGCGAGGCGTGGGTCCCGGCCTCGGCAAAGCGGGCGCCGGCGAAAAGCCCGTACCCGAGAATCAGGGCGCCGGCGATGTGGATGATACGAAACGACCAGGTTTCGATCGGGTAGACGTTCAGCGAGAACAGGTGAAAGCCCGAGTAGAGAATCGCGAGCGTCGCAAAGAGCAAAAACTGCCAGCCGGTAAAGACGCGCCGGTTGGCTTCGACCACTTCCTCGTCGACACCATCGGCGATCGTCGCGCTTGAGGCCGCGGTGACGTGACCTTCATCCTTGGCATCAAATGGGGGGGAGTCGGCGTTATGACTCATGCAAGGTCACCTTCAGTCATCGGTAAAAGGGAGAGGCAAAACGGCCCCGCGCGGCATCGCCGGCGGGGCAAAAAGCGAGCGGGTCGGCTTACTTGATCAGGCTGTCGTCGATCTCATAGCCGTTCTCTTCGAACCAGCGCGCCGCCCCCGGGTGGAAGGGCAGCACGGTGTTGTGCACGACGTTTTCCGGCACGGTGGTTTCGGCGCTACGGTGAATCGAGCGCATGCGGTCGTTGTTCTCCATGGTCACCTTGGTGACTTCGTAGATGAAGTCCTCGGGCAAATCGCAGCCCGCCATGGCGAAGTTCCACATGGAGACGACTGGGGAGTCCTCCTCGAGCGTGGTGTAGGTGCTCGCCGGAATGTCGTACTCCGCGACCGGGTAGTTGTCGAGCACGGTAGCGCGCTCTTCATCGGTGAAGGAGATGATGTTGACGTCGGTCTGCACTTCGAGCTGGCTCACCGCCGGAATCGGGATGCCTGCGGCGAAGGCGATGACGTCCAGCAGGCCGTCCTGGAGCTGGCCACCGAGATCCGACCAGCCGCCGTTACGGCGCTCGAAGTTCACGCCCAGGGTTTCCAGCATCGCCGGGAAGTAGGTGTCCGAGGTGGAGGCCGCCGGGCCAAAGCCGATGCGCGCGCCGTCGGGAATGTCGGAGATCGACTCGATGCCGGAGCTTGAAAGCGCGGTAATCGAGAACGGCGTTTCGTACATCGGGAACAGTGCGCAGACGTTATCCATCTTGAGCCCCGGCGCCAGCGGGCTTTCGCCGTTCACCGCATCAGCGGCCGGGCCCATGGTGGTCAGTCCGAAGGCCATGTCGCCGGAGTGCACCAGCGCCAGGTTTTGAGTCGGACCGCCGGTCACTTCGCCGCCGCCGGAAAGGCCCAGCTCATCGGCGATGAAGTTGGCCCAGCCGGAGCCGTAGACGAAGTAAGTGCCGCCCTGACTTGCGGTACCAACGGTGAAGTTGTCCGGCCAGCCGGCGCGGTCTTCCTCGGCGCTGGCGCTACCGGCAGCGGCAACGAGGGTGGCGCTTGCGAGCATAAGCGCGGTTTTGGGCATGAGTTGGCGCATGGCGAGAATTCCCTGGCGGTTATTGAGGTTTTTGTAAAACGGCTTTTGAAACAAGGCAGCAATGGCCCGGTTAAACAGCCTGTTTAGAGCGATCCTCGTGCCAGGTAATGTCCCTTTATTTGTTTTCAGTTAGTTACGACGTTTTCCTGCAACTTTGGTCGAAACCGAAGAAGCGGGATGTGGCTGGATATTCGCACAGACGCCGGGTTCAGACGTGCGAAAAGCCGCACACTCGGGTGCGAGGCCACTCGAATGCGAGGCCACTCGGATGCGAGGCGCGGTCGTCAAGGCGTTACTGGATGGCGTAAGCGCCAGTCAGGCAGGCTGGCGTCAGACAAAAGCTCGGGTCAGGATTTTCTTTTGGGGTCGAGAATCCGCACCGGCTGGACGTCCTGGCTCTTTTGCTCCTCGCGTACCTGGTTGACCCGGGTGGTCAGCTCCGAGGAGTTTTCGTCTTCAATGGGGAGCTGCTCGAAAAAATCGCAGCTCACGCACTCGCGATAGCGAATGCCGTTCTGCTCCCAGGCGCGGATGCGGTCCATGGCCGCGCAGCGCGGGCAGGTGACGCCAGCGATAAAGCGTTTCACACTCGACATGGTCTCTCCCGAGCGCGGCGGCTTGCCGCGCTCATTAGTCGTTGAAAAGAGGTCGTTGAAAAGAGGTCGTTGAAAGGGCGCGTCAGGCGGCGCGGATACCGCTATGGCGCAAAAGCGGCTCGACGCTTGGCTCGCGTCCGCGAAACGCCTCGAACAGTTCGGCGGCATCCACCGCGCCACCTTGTTCGAGAATCTGCTGGCGAAAGCGGGTGCCGGTGGCCGGATCGAAAATGCCCGCTTCCTCGAACGCACTCCAGGCGTCCGCCGAGAGCACTTCTGCCCACTTGTAGCTGTAGTAGCCCGCCGCGTAGCCGCCGGCGAAAATGTGGCTAAAGCTGTTCTGGAAGCGGTTAAAGTCGACCGTGGGTACGACCGAGGTTTGGCGGCGTACCTCGTCCAGAAGCGTCTGCACGTCATCGGCACTCGGCGCTTTGAGTTCGTGATGCAGGCGCAGGTCAAAAAGCGAGAACTCGAGCTGGCGCATCATGCCCATGGCGGACTGGAAGTTTTTCGCCGCCAACAGGCGCTCGAACAGCGTCTCGGGCAGCGGCTCGCCGCTCTCGACGTGGCCGGAAAGCAGGTCGATGCCCTCGCGCTCCCAGCAGTAGTTCTCCATGAACTGGCTGGGCAGCTCCACCGCGTCCCAGGCCACGCCGTTGATGCCGGAGATATCGGCGATCGACTGGCGGGTGAGCATGTGGTGCAGGCCGTGGCCAAACTCGTGAAACAGCGTGGTGACTTCGTCGTGGGTCAAAAGGGCGGGCTTGTCGCCGACCGGGGCGGTGAAGTTGCAGGTCAAAAACGCCACCGGCAGCTGCAGGCCGTCGGCGCCTTCGCGACGAACGCGGCAGTCGGCCATCCAGGCACCGCCGCGCTTGCCTTCGCGGGCGTAGAGGTCGAGATAGAAGCCGGCGATCGGCGTGCCGTTTTCCAGAATGTTGAAAAAGCGCACGTCCGGGTGATAGCGCGGCGCCTGCGTGTCCTCCTCGACCTGCAGGCCGTAAAGACGCTCGAGCACCTGGAAGAGCCCGTCGACCACGCGCGGGGCGGGGAAGTAGGGGCGAAGCTGCTCCTGGTTGATCGCATAGCGCGCCTCGCGAAGCTTTTCACTGGCGTAGCCGACATCCCAGGGCTTCAAGGTGTCGATGCCGAGCTCCTCGCGGGCAAAGCGGCCAAGCTCCTCGAACTCCTCCTCGGCCTGGGGTTTGGCACGGCGGGCCAGGTCGTTGAGAAATTCTTCTACCTGGGCCGGCGAGTCCGCCATTTTGGTCGCCAGCGACAGATCGGCGTAGGTATCGAAGCCGAGCAGCTGGGCCAGCTCCTGGCGCAGCGCGAGAATTTCCTCGATCAGCGCGGCGTTGTCGAAGCGTCCCGCGTTCGGGCCCTGGTTTGAGGCGCGGGTGACGAAGGCGGTGTACACCTCTTCGCGAAGCTCGCGGCGGTCGGCATAGCTGACCACCGGGAAAAAGCTCGGGAAATCGAGGGTGATGCGGTAGCCCTCGACGCCCTTCGCCTCAGCGATGGCTTTCAGCGTCTCGCGGGCGCTTTCCGGCACGCCGGCCAGTTCATCAACGCTTTCGATATCCTTGTGCCAGGCCTGAGTAGCGTCCAGCACGTGGTTGGAGTACTGGTTGGAAAGCTGTGAGAGCCGCGCCTGGATCTCGCCGTAGCGCGCCTTTTTATCCGCGGGCAGATCAACGCCTGCCAGGCGGAAATCGCGCAGGGCGTTGTCCACGGCGCGCTGTTGGCCGGCATCGAGGTTCGACCAGGTGGGCTCCTGCTTGAGCGCTTGCCAGGCGTGAAAGAGGCCTTCGTGCTGGCCTACCCACGTACCAAAGGCGGAGAGCTTTTCGATGCACGCCTCATAGGCCTCTCGAAGTTCCGGCGAGTTCATGGTGCTGTTGAGCTGGCTGACCGGCGACCACGCGCGGGAAAGGCGGTCGTTGACCTCCTCCAAGGGGGCTGCGAAGTTCGCCCAGGTCGGCGGCGTGTGACGTGCCTGGTCGACGAGGGACTCGATGGCCGCACGGCTTTCGTCCAAAAGCGTGTCGATCGCCGGGAGTACGTGCTCGGCGCGAATATCGGCGAAAGGGGGGAGCGTTTGTGTCTCAAGCAGGGGATTTTGGGACATGGACACCTCGTTGAAAATGAAAGGGCGCGATCAGAAAGCGATCATGACACAGTGCGGGCGATGCCCCGCGCTTTCAATGGCGGCGGCGCTATTAAGCGGCGGCTGCGCGGGCGCTCACAAAGCGCTCGAGGCGCTTCATGGCGGGTTTGACTGACCATTGGCCTTTACGTAGGCGCCTGCTAGGCTTGCCGACTTTCACTACGATCTTCGATACCCATTTTTCGAGTCCGCCAGGAGCAGGTGATGAACGACACGCTAGAGCGCTGGGGGTCCAAACGCGCCTTTATCCTCGCAATGACCGGGGCGGCGGTGGGACTTGGCAATATCTGGCGCTTTCCCTATATCGCCGGGGAAAACGGCGGCGCGGCGTTTTTATTGCTGTATATCGCCTTCGTGCTGCTGCTGGGCATTCCGGTGATGATGGCGGAAATTCTGATCGGCCGCGGCGGGCGCCAAAGCCCGATGCGCTCGCTGGCCACGCTCGCCAGGGCAAGCCAGGCGAGTCCGCGCTGGCGTTATCTGGGGCTTTTTGGCGCGCTGACCGTCTTCTGCATTCTGTCGTTTTACTCGGTGGTGTCCGGCTGGTCGATCGAATTTCTGGTGGCCTCGATCAACGGCACCTTCGAGGGCCAGTCGCCGCAGGCGATTGGCGCCGGCTTCGAGGCCTTTCTGGCCAACCCCTGGCTTCTGGTTTTCAACCACTCGCTGTTTCTGTTCATCACCATGACCGTGGTCGCCGCCGGCGTGGCCAAGGGTTTGGAGCGGCTGAACAACTTTCTGATGCCGCTTTTGTATCTCCTGCTGCTGGTGCTGGCGGGCTACGGGGCGAGCACCGACGGTTTCGGCCCGGCGCTTGGCTGGCTCTTTTTGCCCTCTTTTGAAGCAATCACGCCGACGGTGGTGTTTCACGCCATGGGCCACGCCTTCTTCACCCTGGCGGTGGGCGCCTGCGCGCTGATGGCCTATGGCGCTTACATGCCCGAAGAGCAGAGTCTGACCCGGGCGGCCTTCGCGGTGGCGCTGCTCGATATCTGCGTGGCGCTATTGGCCGGTATCGCGATTTTCTCCGTCGTGTTCGCCCAGGGGCTCGACCCGGCCCAGGGGCCGGGGCTGATGTTCGTCACCCTGCCCATCGCCTTCGCCGAGCTGCCTTTTGGCAGCCTCTGGCTCAGTGGCTTTTTCCTGCTGTTGCTGCTGGCGACCTGGACATCGGCGATCAATCTGGCCGAACCGATGGTCGCCACGCTCACCGGCATGGGCTGGCGGCGGAGTATCAGTACCGCGGCGGTGGCTGTGAGCGTCTGGCTACTCGGCGTGCTGGCCGCGCTCTCCTTCTCCACGCTTGGCGAGTTCCGCCCGCTTTGGGGGCGCAACGTGTTCGAGCTTTTAAGCTCGATTCCGCCGGATGTCTTTTTGCCGCTGGGCGGGCTCTTGATCGCCATCTTCGCGGCCTGGGTGTTGCCGGAATCCCTGGCGGTCGAGTCGCTGGGGGCGGGTAGTCGTGGCTACCGGCTCTGGCGTGCTACGCTTCGCTATATATCGATTCCGTTAACGTTGGTGGTGCTGGTCGGTGGCGTGCTGGCGCTGGGCTGACCGACCAGCTTGAAGGAGCACACATGAGCAAGGCGTTGAGAGCGTTCAAGGGGCAGAGCCCGCGGTTGGGTGAGCGGGTCTTCATCGACCCGGCGAGCGTCGTGATCGGCGATGTCGTGCTGGGTGATGACTGCTCGGTCTGGCCGATGACGGTGATTCGCGGCGATATGCACCGTATCCGTATCGGCGCGCGGGTCAGTATCCAGGATGGCAGCGTGCTGCATATCACCCATGCCAGCGACTTCAATCCGGACGGCTTTGCGCTCACCGTGGGCGATGACGTGACCATCGGCCACAAGGCGCTTTTGCACGGCGCCACCCTCGGCAGCCGCATTCTGGTGGGGATGGGCGCGATCGTCATGGACGGCGTGGTGGTCGAAGACGAAGTGATCATCGCCGCCGGCGCCGTGGTGACCCCGGGCAAAACGCTCGAAAGCGGTCATGTCTACGGCGGCAACCCGGCGAAGGCGCTGCGCCCGCTCAAGGAGAAGGAGCGGGCGTTTTTTACCTATACGGCAGGCAATTACGTGAAGCTGAAGGATCAGTTTTTGGCCGAACCGGATAACGAATCTGCCTAAACGGTTGCCCTGACACTCTTTTTTCTATTCTCAGCGTGTCGCGCGGGTCTATAATCTGTTAATTTATACAGTTTTATAGGGTGCCGCGGTATGGCGAATTTTCGCACGCACATTACGGTGGCGGCGGCGGGCGGCACGCTTTTCGCGTACGGGGGCTACCACGCGCAGTGGTGGTCGCCTTCCCAGGCGCTTTTGATGATTGCGCTGGTCGCCTTTGGCGGCATTTTGCCGGATATCGACGCCGACCGCTCCAAGTCCATCCGTTTGATTTTCAACCTGCTTTCGGTGCCCTCGCTGGTGCTCGGCGTACTGCTTTTGCAGCCGTGGCTGGCGCCGGGCATGCTGCTCGTTGCCTGCGGCGGCATCTATTTTGGCGTGCGCTATCTGGCGAGTATTCTGTTTTCCAAACTCACCGTGCACCGCGGTATCTGGCACTCCTTAATGGCCGCGGCGCTCTGCGCCGGCGCCACCGCCGCGCTCAGCTTTAATGCGCTGATGCAGCCGCCCTGGATCGCCTGGTCCCACGGCGCCTCGGTGCTGCTGGGGTTTCTCATCCATTTGGGGCTCGACGAGCTGTTTAGCGTCGATTTGGAAGGGGCGCGGCTCAAGCGCTCCTTCGGCACGGCGCTAAAACTCGGCGATAGCCGCCGGCCGGTCTCCAATCTGTTGATGCTGATCGCGCTGTTGACTCTGATGCCCTGGGTGCCGCCCTGGGGGGTGCTGGGCGAGCTTTTGCATCAGGGGTCGCTTTTGTGGCGGTAATCCTCGGCGCTCAGGCCGTGCTTTTTCAGCTTGTCGTAAAAGGTCTTGCGCGGCAGGCCCAGGTGCGTGCACACGTCGATGACGCGGCCCTGGTGGCGGGCCAAAGACTGGCTGATCAGGCTCTTTTCGAACAGCTCGACCTGGCGAGGTAGCGTGGGCTCTTCGACGCTTGCGGTTTCACCGGCGAGTAGCACATCGAGGCGGTAGTCGAAGGCCGCGCCGAGCAGCACGTAGCGCTCGGCGAGGTTTCTAAGCTCGCGCACGTTGCCCGGCCAGTCGTGGGCCAACAGCGTGGCCACGGCGTGGTTATCCAGCGTCGGCGCTTCCAGGCCGCTTCTGTTGGCGGCGACCACGGCGAAGTGCTGGAATAGAAGCGGGATGTCCTCACGGCGCTCGCGCAGAGCGGGCAGCGGCAGCGTCACCACGTTGAGCCGGTAGTAGAGATCCTCGCGAAAGCGGCCTTCGTCGGCGGCGACCTTGAGATCCACCTTGGTGGCGGCGATGACGCGGATGTCCAGCGCCACCGTCTCGTTGGCGCCCAAGCGCTCGACGCTGCGCTCCTGGAGCACGCGCAAGAGCTTCACCTGCAGCGCCGGCGGCATGGATTCGATCTCATCCAAAAACACCGTGCCGCCGTTGGCGTGCTCGAACTTGCCGATTCGTCGCTCCACCGCGCCGGTGAAGGCGCCTTTCTCGTGGCCGAAAAGCTCGGATTCGATGGTGTGCTCCGGCACCGCCCCGCAGTTGATCGCCATGAACGGATGGGCGCGCCGGGCGCTGCGCTCGTGGATCGCGCGGGCGACCAGATCCTTGCCCGTCCCGGTTTCGCCCAGCAGCAGCACATCGGCTTCGACCTGACTGATGCGCTGAATCATCGCCGCCAGGTGCGAGATCACCGGGGTGCGGCCGACCAGGCGCGGGCCGAGCGCGGCCTGCTGCGCCTCGAGCTCCGCCTTGAGGTGGGTGTTCTCCAGACTCAGCTGGCGCTTTTCGATGCCGCGGCGCACCACGTCGACGAGCTGCTCGCCGGCGAAGGGTTTCTCCAGAAAATCCCAGGCGCCGGCGCGCATGGCTTCCACGGCGGTAGAGATGTCGCCGTGACCGGTAATGAGAATGATCGGCAGCGTCGGGTCGCGCTTTTTTAACGCGTGTAGAAGCGCCATGCCGTCCATGCCCGGCATGCGCATGTCGCTGACGATGACGCCGGGAAAGTGCGGCGGAAGCTCAGCCAGCGCCTGCTCGGCAGAGGCGAAACAGTGCGGCGTGTAGCCGGCGAGTTCCAGCGTTTGGCTGGCCGTGATGCGCAGATGCGCCTCGTCGTCGATGACGATCACGGGCAGCGTCTCGGGCTCATGCATGGCGGCTCTCCAACGGTTGAGCGGGCGGTTCGACGGGCGGCTCACCGGCGGCGAGGGTAAGCGTAAAACACGCGCCGCGGTCGGTATTGCTGGCCACGAGGCTGCCGCCTAAATCCTTCATGATACGCGAAGAGATCGAAAGGCCGAGTCCCAAGCCACTGCCCGGCGCCCGGGTGGTGAAAAAGGGCTCGAAGATGTGCGTTAGGTGCTCTTCGTCGATACCGGGGCCGTTATCCTCGACGCGAATCTGCACGACGTCGCCTTCACTCCCGGCGCTGAGTATCAGCCTGGGCGCTGGCTGGCCGCTGGTGGCCTGCAGGGCGTTGCCGATCAGGTTGACCAGCACCTGCTCCAGACGTACCAGGTCTCCAACGACCCAGAGCGGTTCGGCGGGCATCGTCTGGATCACCTCGGTGTGGCTTTCGCGCAGGCGGTTTTGAAACAGGCGAAGCGCGTACTCGGCGCAGGTTTGAACGGCGATGCTTTCATGGCGCTCGCTGCTCTTGCGCGAGAACTGGCGCAACTGAGCGCTGATCTCCGCCATGCGCTCGGTCAGCTCGACGATCTGACCAAGGTTGGCATCGGCCTGCTCGGTGCGGGCCAGCTCGATGAAGCGCCGGGCGTTTTCGGCGTAGGCACGAATCGCCGCCAGCGGCTGGTTGAGTTCGTGGTTGATGCCGGCCGCCAGCTGGCCCAGAACGGCCAGCTTCGCGGCCTGCACCAGCTCGTCCTGAGTCTGGCGCAGGCTCGCTTCGGCGCGCAGACGCTCGTCGATCTCGCTGGAGAGGCGCTGGTTACTAGCCACCAGGTCGCGGGTACGCCGCGCCACGCTGACCTCGAGCTCGTCGCGCACCCGGGCAAGCGTCTGTCGCTCACGCTCGGCGAACGCCTCGCGCTCCCGGCGCAGCCGCCAGCGCTGCCAGCCCACGCCGCCGCCAAGCACCAGTAATCCATACAGCCCGCCCGCCATCAGCGCGGCGATCCACTGCGCGCGTGCAACCGGGGTCAGCGGTTTGAGGATATGCATCTGCCAGCCGAATTCGGCGATGGTGTGGGTCAGGCTCAGGTAGTGCTCGCCCGTCAGCGGGCCTTGCTCGAAGCTGACTTGCCGGCCGTTGGCGTTATCGTCAGCGTCCACGCGAATGCCAGAGTAGTTCAATGGCTCCATGGCGTAGCGTCGGGTGCGTCTTAGCATGCCTCGCTCGGCAACATCGAGCGGATAGAGCGCGCTCATGCGAAGCTCCGGGCGGCTGGCCATGAAGATGATGTCGTCGCCATCGGTGACGAAAAGCTCGGCATCCTGCTCCGCCCAGCTCTGCTCGACCTCGTCGAGCAGTACCTTGATCACGATCACTCCATCCGGGGTGGCGTCCGGGGCGGTATCGTCCAGCCAAACCGGCGCTGAAAAGAAGTAGCCGCGCTCGAGCGACTGGGTGCCCAGCCCGAAAAAGCGTCCGGGCTGGCCATTCATGGCTTGGGTGTAGTAGCTACGAAACGAATAGTTGTGGCCGATGAAGGTGTTGGGGCGGTGCCAGTTGCTGGCGGCCAGGGTGGTGCCTTCTCTATCCAGCAGATAGACGTCGGATACCCCCGCGGTAAAGCGAAACCGATCCAGCAGCATGTTGAGCGGCATGGGGTTCTGGCTTTGCGGCGAGGCGAGAAAGCGGCGCACGGCTTCACGGGTGGCCAGCATTGGAGGCAAATAGTCAAAGCGCAGCAGATAGCCTTGGAGGTTGGCTGCCGACAGGCGCAGCTCGTTTTCGGCGTCTTCTTCCAGCTCGCCGAGCGCGCGCACCCGGGCAAACTCGGCGGCCTGCCACATACCGACCACCAGCCCCAGCAGAAGCGCCAGAATCCAAACGAGGCGCCTGCGGCTCGAAGAAAAAAGCGGTGAGTGAGTCATGAGCCTCGCCTTTAACGGGAGAGCGCCAAGGTTATGGGGTTTAACCAGAGCGCTCAATACCATAAAGGTGGATACCGTTTGAGGGTGTAGAAGGGGGAAGTTGACGTCGTTTTCACCTGCAGTCGAAAAACCGCTTGCACTCGCCCCGGCAAATCCGTAAAGTACGCATCCGCTGCCGGGGACGCCAAGCGTTTCCAGCGGTGGATAAAGGTGAAAACCTTCGGTTTGTCAGGAAGTTAGAGCACTGTTCGGCAGGTTTGAATGGCTCGCTTCACTCGCTGAAATCAGCGGTTGACAAATTCACCGGAATGCGTAGAATACGCCTTCCTCGACGGGCAAGCGGTTCAGGTCATCGAACGGTTCGTCGAACAGCTCTTTAACAATTTGATCAGGCAATTCATGTGGGCGTTTGCCGATGAGGGTGACAAGTCACCTTATATCAAGGCAGACGAACACAGCGATACCTTTCGAGGTATCACGGTAAATTCGTTTGAACCTTGAGCCAGGATTGATTCGCCTCTGCGTCATGTCTTCGTATGTGGGGCAGGCAAGAATCACACTGATTTTAAACTGAAGAGTTTGATCATGGCTCAGATTGAACGCTGGCGGCAGGCTTAACACATGCAAGTCGAGCGGCAGCACGGGAAGCTTGCTTCCTGGTGGCGAGCGGCGGACGGGTGAGTAATGCATGGGAATCCACCCGATAGTGGGGGATAACCTGGGGAAACCCAGGCTAATACCGCATACGTCCTACGGGAGAAAGGGGGCTTCGGCTCCCGCTATCGGACGAGCCCATGTCGGATTAGCTAGCTGGTGAGGTAACGGCTCACCAGGGCGACGATCCGTAGCTGGTCTGAGAGGATGATCAGCCACATCGGGACTGAGACACGGCCCGAACTCCTACGGGAGGCAGCAGTGGGGAATATTGGACAATGGGCGCAAGCCTGATCCAGCCATGCCGCGTGTGTGAAGAAGGCCCTCGGGTTGTAAAGCACTTTCAGTGGGGAAGAAGGCCTGCCGGTTAATACCCGTCAGGAAGGACATCACCCACAGAAGAAGCACCGGCTAACTCCGTGCCAGCAGCCGCGGTAATACGGAGGGTGCAAGCGTTAATCGGAATTACTGGGCGTAAAGCGCGCGTAGGTGGCTTGACAAGCCGGTTGTGAAAGCCCCGGGCTCAACCTGGGAACGGCATCCGGAACTGTCAGGCTAGAGTGCAGGAGAGGAAGGTGGAATTCCCGGTGTAGCGGTGAAATGCGTAGAGATCGGGAGGAATACCAGTGGCGAAGGCGGCCTTCTGGACTGACACTGACACTGAGGTGCGAAAGCGTGGGTAGCAAACAGGATTAGATACCCTGGTAGTCCACGCCGTAAACGATGTCGACCAGCCGTTGGGTGCCTTGTGCACCTTGTGGCGAAGTTAACGCGATAAGTCGACCGCCTGGGGAGTACGGCCGCAAGGTTAAAACTCAAATGAATTGACGGGGGCCCGCACAAGCGGTGGAGCATGTGGTTTAATTCGATGCAACGCGAAGAACCTTACCTGCTCTTGACATCCTGCGAACCCGGAAGAGATTCCGGGGTGCCTTCGGGAACGCAGAGACAGGTGCTGCATGGCTGTCGTCAGCTCGTGTTGTGAAATGTTGGGTTAAGTCCCGTAACGAGCGCAACCCTTGTCCCTATTTGCCAGCGCGTAATGGCGGGAACTCTAGGGAGACTGCCGGTGACAAACCGGAGGAAGGTGGGGACGACGTCAAGTCATCATGGCCCTTACGAGCAGGGCTACACACGTGCTACAATGGCCGGTACAAAGGGCAGCGAACTCGCGAGAGCAAGCGAATCCCGAAAAGCCGGTCTCAGTCCGGATCGGAGTCTGCAACTCGACTCCGTGAAGTCGGAATCGCTAGTAATCGTGGATCAGAATGCCACGGTGAATACGTTCCCGGGCCTTGTACACACCGCCCGTCACACCATGGGAGTGGACTGCACCAGAAGTGGTTAGCTTAACCCTCGGGAAAGCGATCACCACGGTGTGGTTCATGACTGGGGTGAAGTCGTAACAAGGTAGCCGTAGGGGAACCTGCGGCTGGATCACCTCCTTAAACGATGCGTCATCCTCGCGGTAAACGTCCACAATGAATTGCCTGATCAGATGCTGTTGATGAGCAGTGACAAGCCAGACGCCACGCGTTGTCTTGTCACTGCTTATGGCAGTCGCTCTTTAACAATGTATATCATGCTGACAGTATCGAATGACGATACGGTGACATGAGCTTCGGCTCCTGTAATCGTGACGTGATCTCGATACGCAATTGTTTTGTGATACGTCTCAAGCGTATCCGGCAATCGTTGTCATTGCGGGCCCGGACTCCTTCGGGTTATAGGGTCAAGCAATGAAGCGCACACGGTGGATGCCTAGGCAGCCAGAGGCGATGAAAGACGTGGAAGCCTGCGATAAGGTTCGGTGAGGTGGCAAACGACCTGCGACCCGAACATCTCTGAATGGGGAAACCCACCGACCACAAGGTCGGTATCGTATCCTGAATACATAGGGATACGAGGCGAACCGGGGGAACTGAAACATCTAAGTACCCCGAGGAAAAGAAATCAACCGAGATTCCCCCAGTAGCGGCGAGCGAACGGGGACCAGCCCTTAAGTTGTGCAATCGATAGGCGAACAGTCTGGGAAGTCTGACCATAGCGGGTGATAGTCCCGTAGCCGAAATCCGAGCACAGTGAAATCGAGTAGGTCGGGGCACGAGAAACCCTGATTGAAGACGGGGGGACCATCCTCCAAGGCTAAATACTCCTGGCTGACCGATAGTGAACCAGTACCGTGAGGGAAAGGCGAAAAGAACCCCGGCGAGGGGAGTGAAATAGATCCTGAAACCGTGTGCGTACAAGCAGTGGGAGCAGACTTGTTCTGTGACTGCGTACCTTTTGTATAATGGGTCAGCGACTTATATTCAGTGGCGAGCTTAACCGAATAGGGGAGGCGTAGAGAAATCGAGTCTTAACTGGGCGACCAGTCGCTGGATATAGACCCGAAACCGGGCGATCTATCCATGAGCAGGGTGAAGGTTGAGTAACATCAACTGGAGGCCCGAACCAGGATCTGTTGAAAAAGATTTGGATGACTTGTGGATCGGAGTGAAAGGCTAATCAAGCCCGGAGATAGCTGGTTCTCCTCGAAAGCTATTTAGGTAGCGCCTCACGTATCACCACCGGGGGTAGAGCACTGTTTCGGCTAGGGGGTCATCCCGACTTACCAACCCGAGGCAAACTCCGAATACCGGTGAGTGCAGCGTGGGAGACACACGGCGGGTGCTAACGTCCGTCGTGAAAAGGGAAACAACCCGGACCGTCAGCTAAGGTCCCCAAATCCTGGTTAAGTGGGAAACGATGTGGGAAGGCTCAGACAGCCAGGAGGTTGGCTTAGAAGCAGCCATCCTTTAAAGAAAGCGTAATAGCTCACTGGTCGAGTCGGCCTGCGCGGAAGATGTAACGGGGCTAAACCAGGTACCGAAGCTACGGGTTCATCCTCTGGATGAGCGGTAGAGGAGCGTCGTGTACGCCGACGAAGGTGGATCGAGAGGTCTGCTGGAGGTATCACGAGTGCGAATGCTGACATGAGTAACGATAAGGGGAGTGAAAAACTCCCCCGCCGGAAGACCAAGGGTTTCTGTTCGATGCTAATCAGAGCAGAGTGAGTCGGCCCCTAAGGCGAGGCCGAAAGGCGTAGTCGATGGGAAACGGGTCAATATTCCCGTACCGGACATGATTGCGATGGGGGGACGGAGAAGGCTAGGTGAGCCGGGCGCTGGTTGTCCCGGTGAAAGCAGGTAGGCTGAATGCTCAGGCAAATCCGGGCGTTCAAGGCCGAGATGCGAGACGAACTGACCACGGTCAGGAAGTCACTGATGCCACGCTTCCAGGAAAAGCCTCTAAGCTTCAGATCATGTGCGACCGTACCCCAAACCGACACAGGTGGTCAGGGTGAGAATCCCAAGGCGCTTGAGAGAACTCGGGTGAAGGAACTAGGCAAAATGGTGCCGTAACTTCGGGAGAAGGCACGCCGGCGTAGGGTAGAGGGACTTGCTCCCCGAGCCCGAACCGGCCGAAGATACCAGGTGGCTGCAACTGTTTAGTAAAAACACAGCACTCTGCCAACGCGCAAGCGGACGTATAGGGTGTGACGCCTGCCCGGTGCCGGAAGGTTAAGTGATGGTGTTAGCCCTCGGGCGAAGCTCCTGATCGAAGCCCCGGTAAACGGCGGCCGTAACTATAACGGTCCTAAGGTAGCGAAATTCCTTGTCGGGTAAGTTCCGACCTGCACGAATGGCGTAATGATGGCCACGCTGTCTCCACCCGAGACTCAGTGAAATTGAAATCGCCGTGAAGATGCGGTGTACCCGCGGCTAGACGGAAAGACCCCGTGAACCTTTACTATAGCTTCACACTGGATACTGATGTTGCCTGTGTAGGATAGCCGGGAGGCTAGGAACTCCGGACGCCAGTTCGGAGGGAGCCACCCTTGAAATACCGGCCTGGCATCATTGGTGTTCTCACTCCGACCCGTCATCCGGGTCGAGGACAGTGTGTGGTGGGTAGTTTGACTGGGGCGGTCTCCTCCCAAAGAGTAACGGAGGAGCACGAAGGTACCCTCAGCACGGTCGGACATCGTGCAATGAGTGCAAGAGCATAAGGGTGCTTGACTGCGAGACAGACACGTCGAGCAGGTGCGAAAGCAGGTTCTAGTGATCCGGTGGTTCTGTATGGAAGGGCCATCGCTCAACGGATAAAAGGTACTCCGGGGATAACAGGCTGATACCGCCCAAGAGTTCACATCGACGGCGGTGTTTGGCACCTCGATGTCGGCTCATCACATCCTGGGGCTGAAGTCGGTCCCAAGGGTATGGCTGTTCGCCATTTAAAGTGGTACGCGAGCTGGGTTTAGAACGTCGTGAGACAGTTCGGTCCCTATCTGCCGTGGGCGTTGGATGTTTGAGAAGGGCTGCTCCTAGTACGAGAGGACCGGAGTGGACGCACCTCTGGTGTTCCGGTTGTCACGCCAGTGGCATTGCCGGGTAGCTATGTGCGGACGGGATAACCGCTGAAAGCATCTAAGCGGGAAGCCCCCTTCAAGATGAGACATCCCCGAGGCCTTGAGCCTCCTGAAGGGCCCAGCGAGACCAGCTGGTTGATAGGCACGGTGTGGACGCACCGCAAGGTGTTGAGCTAACGTGTACTAATGGCCCGTGAGGCTTGACCCTATAACACCCAAGGGGTTCGGCCCGCAGTGACAACGAAGCAAGAACCGGATACGCACGAGCATGAAGCGAAAGGCTTCATGTCGAACGGGACGATCACGAAACCGTCAGCCGATATACATTGAAAGTTACGCCTGACGACCATGGCTTGCGTGAACCACCCGATCCCTTGCCGAACTCGGAAGTGAAACCGCAACGCGCCGATGGTAGTGTGGGGTCTCCCCATGCGAGAGTAGGTTATCGTCAGGCACCTATTGTGCAGAGAACCCGGCCCCTGGCCGGGTTTTTTGTGTGCGCGAGAAAAGGGCAGCGGCGTATGAGGACCCCCGTGCGAGAGTACCGGGACGCCGGTCGCCGGGGCGCCGGTCGCCGGGACGCCGGTCGGGTTATCGTCAGGCACCCATCCCGAAACATCCCCCGTCTCCCCGAGGCGGGGGATTTTTTTATGCGCGAGAAAAATAAACCAGCCGATGGCGAGCAGTGGGACTCGTTGACTACCCTGGCGGCGTGGGTGCGCCGCATTGCTGGCTGACGCCTGCTTCTGCTGGAGGTAAGGCATACCATGCAGATTTCAGTCCTGCCATTGATTTTTCCCCTACTACCACTCGATGGGCTTTCCAGCCCAATCCCAAAAGCTGCCGGTGTCTTGGGGCGTGCGCTGATCGATGACCTTCAAAAGGCTTTCGGCGACGAAAGTGGGCGTAAAGAGTTTATCCTCGGGTACGCGTGCCTGAAATGGCTCGGAAAGCGACGTATCGGTCGTGCCAGGGTGCAGGCAGAGAACGATGGCCTGCTTGTTGAGCCGGCCCAGTTCGATGGAGGCGGTTTTCATCAGCATATTGTGCGCGGCCTTGCTGGCACGATAGCTGTACCAACCGCCGAAACCATTGTCGCTGATCGAGCCGACGCGTGCCGACAGGCTGGCCACGATGGTGGGGTGTGAGCCCTTGAGTGAATCGTTGAGTACCGACAACAGTCGGAGCGGGGTCGCGGCGTTGACGTGCATGACGTGAGCGAAGGCCTCGGCATCGAACTGCTCCAGCCGCTTTTCCGGCTGAACGCCGTGCTCATCATCGTGCAGTACGCCAACCGTATTGAAGAGAAGATGAAGCGGGCGCCCTTCGATCTCGGCGGCCAGCGCATCGAGTCCTGATTGAGTCGTGATATCGGCAGCGAGTGAGGTAACGCGCACATCGTCGATATCGGTATCGCGGCGGCTAACGGCAATGATGCTACCAACATGGGTCGAATCGAGAAGCGCTTTGATCAGCGCGTGACCGATCCCGCCATTGGCGCCGGTGATGACCGCAGTAAACTTTTCAGGTAGATGATCGAGCATTCGACACTTCCTTGTAGAATGTGAGCATTCTCATTGAAGCGTCTTGTACAGGATTTGTCTATTGACGGGCGCGTAGAGAAGGAGGGCTTGAAAACAGGAGCGTAGGAAAAAGTATCAGGCAGAGGTGTTGAGGCGACTCGACTGTGCCTGGTTGCGCCCATTGGGCTGGTAAAGCGTTTTCTCGGCAATTTGCTGAATGTAGTTCAACATGTCCTGGTTGTGCTTCATGCGTACCGTGAGCATCTGGCCCGTCAGCGCGTTCATGCGCCCGGCGCGCTCGCTTTTGTCCAGAAAGCGCTCCCAGCTGTCCTGACAGCCGGCATCCGACGCGGCCTTGAAGGCGCCGTTAGCATCATCGTCGTAACCCAAACGGTTCTGAGTCGTGCGACGCAGAGTTTCCATGCGCTCCAACGCACCCAACACCGTTTGCTTGGACTCGGCGAGCGTGGCAAGCGCTTCACCGTCGATATCCCCTTGTGTCAGCAGCTGCTGCTCTTTGGCGAGTAGCTCCAGAAGCTCGTCCAGACGCTGATGCTGATCGAAAAGCAAACGGGAAAGACTCATAAGCGATTACTCTTTGAGCTGAGCGATCAGGCCATCGGCAATACGGTCGGCGCGAATCTCGAGACGCCCTTCGCGAATAGCGTCGCGAATTTCATCCACTCGAGCCATATCGATGTCCTGGGAGTCGTCCATGTGCATCTGGCTTAAGCGCGTGGACTCGCGAGTGGTACTGCCTTCCGGCGACGACTGTGTGCCGCCGACTTTTTGCGTGTCGTCACGCTGCTGCGTCTGATTGGTGCGCAGCAGCGGATTCAGGTTATCAATTTTCACGTTGTGTGGCCCTCATCGTCAACGTTGAAGCGCTCTAAACGCCATCGCTCTATGCCGTTATAAAGAGTATCGGCGCGCTTGGAGAGGACTTTAGACATTGACTCAAAAATCTACGGTGACAGTGCCATCGCCGGTAATGCGGGCGGTCACGAGTTCGCGCGTATCGAAGCGCACACGTATCCGAGCATTCAGGGCGCCGCCTTCGAGCGCCTCGCCTTCACGTGAAATACGAAACCCCGAGCCCTGCGCTATGACCGTGACGCGCTCGCCGCGTTCCACCATTTCCGGTGCCTTTAACGCGTGCGCCTGAAAGGCGTCGCCGCTTCGGATAGGGCGCTGCGTTACCATGCCAATGATAGCATTTTCGTCGGTCAGTGCGTTGCCTGCAAGATCGCCCAGGCTGCCCTGGCGCTGAGTCACCATGGCGGGCGTGATCATGGTATTGCGCGCGATATCCTGAGCGGCCACCGTGTAGCTTCCCATGACGTCGACCTGAGCCTGCATGTAGCGTACCTGCCGGCGCGCTTCGCCGCAGCGCACCCCCACCGACACGCGCCCTAAAGGCGCCTGGCCTGCATTGGGCAGAAAGGGCTCTGGCGCAATGCAGGTCGCCAAGTGGGGCGAGGGTGGGGCCACATCGATCACCACTTCCTGGCCAAGCGTTTGCGCCTGCTGATAGAGAAAGTTCTGCACCGTTTCGACCAGCGCCTGGTCCTGCGCTCTGGCCAATCCTCCCCAAACGATGGAAAGAACGGCGATCAAGCAAAGCGCTAACGCGCGGGCCCACCGTGGGCGCGCCAGAGACGGCGAATAGGGCATGTGAGTCATCGCTCGAGCAGGAGAGTGGCTGGGCCTTCAGACAGTAGCCGGTAACCAAAAGCTTAATTCAAATGCTTTTCTCGAATCATGCGAAATGATGGGGTAAACGGCATTTGTTCCATGCTTTAGGCTGATGCTGCCTTCCCTATTATTCACCCTCAGAAATGTCCGAATTATCTTTGCCTCGCCAATGGGGGATGCATGTTCGATCACCTGGAGTCCGCCTTCAACTTTCACCAGCGCGCGCTTAGCCTTCGCCAGGCGCGCCACGACGTGCTGGCGGCCAACATCGCCAATGCCGACACGCCCAACTTCAAGGCGCGTGATATCGACTTCGCCAGCGAGCTAAAAAAGGCGGTCAGCACCGGAGCATCCGCCCAGCAAGGCGGTGGGGTAGCGCTTGCACGCACCTCCGAGCGCCATATCGAGGCGCAGGGGCGCGCTTGGCAAAGTACCAGTACGGACCTTCTTTACCGGGTGCCCGATCAGCCGAGCCTTGATGGTAACACCGTCGATATGGACCGGGAGCGTTCACAGTTCACCGACAATGCCCTTCGCTATCAGGCGGGGCTGACGATCATGAACCGCCGCATTCAGGGCCTCAAAAACGCGATGCAGCCGGAATAATCCGGCGCAAGGAGAGATAACCCCCGATGTCGATGTTCTCAGCCTTTGATATCGCAAGCTCAGCGCTTAGCGCCCAAGCGCAGCGGATGAACGTGACCGCCAGCAACATGGCCAACGCCGACAGTATCGCCGGCCCCGACGGTGAAACCTACCGCGCCAAGCAGGTGATGTTCGAAACCCAGGCCCAAAACAACCGTTATGGTGTCGGCGGTGTACGCGTCACCGAGGTCGTCGAAGACGAGTCGCCGCTGCCACTTGAGTATATGCCGAACCATCCGGCTGCCGACGAAGATGGATACGTTGCCAAGCCTAACGTCGAGCCGGTGCACGAAATGGTCAACATGATCTCCGCCTCGCGTTCGTATCAGGCCAATGTCGAAGTCTTCAACACGACCAAACAGATGATGGTTCAAACACTCTCGCTCGGTGAGGGCTAAACATGAATATCGATTCAAGCGTGATCAATAGCATCAACGGCGCTAACGGCAGCAGACCCAATCTCTCCGCCAGTCAGTCCCAGGAGATGCGCGACAGCTTCATGACGCTGTTGATTACTCAGCTGCAAAACCAGGACCCGATGAATCCGATGGATAACTCGGAGATGACCTCCCAGCTGGCCCAGATCAATACCGTCAGCGGAATCGAGCAGCTCAACGATACGTTGAACGGCATTACCCAACAGATGGACGCCGGGCGCGCGCTGCAGGCGGCGGGGCTGATCGACAAGGCGGTACTGGTGCCCGGCAATAACGTCATGGTCAGTGCCGATGCGGAAAACGGCAGCTATGCCACACCCTTTGGGATCGAGCTCGACAAACCCGCCGAGCAGGTAGTGGCTACCGTCACCGGCCAGTCTGGCGAGGTTGTATATACCCGCGAGCTGGGTCCGGTGAAAGCCGGCGTCGAGTCCTTTAGTTGGGGTGGTCTGACCAACGAGGGCGTGGCGGTTCCCGATGGCGCTTACAAGGTGAATTTCAGAGCGACCGATGCCGATGGTGAGCTTCTCGAGTCGCGCGCGCTGAATTACGCGCTGGTGCAGGGCGTGTCACCCGGTAACGGCGGCAGTGACGTTCGTCTGGATCTGGGCGCTATCTACGGCCAGGTAGGACTCGACCAGGTCAAGCAGATTCTTTGATCGTTCGCTTAACATTCATATTAGCAGGAGAGCATCATGAGCTTTTCTCAAGCACTTAGCGGTTTGAACGCCCAGCGCGAAAAACTCAGCGCTATTGGTAACAACATCGCCAACTCGCAAACCGTCGGATTCAAGAGCACTGACGTGCGGTTCGCTGACGTTTACGCTCAGTCGCGGATTGGCCTTGGGGTACGTACCGCAAGCGTATTACAGAACTTCAGTCAGGGCAGTATCGAGTCCTCATCGCGTAATCTCGACCTGGCGATTTCCGGTGACGGCTTTTTCCGTTTTCAGCAGTCCAATGGCAGCATCGGTTACTCGCGAAACGGTCAGCTCACCATGACGCCGACGGGTGAACTGGTGAACGCTCAGGGTGCGCAGATCATGGGCTATCCGGCTGATGCTGCTGGCAATGTTTTGTCTGGCGGTAATGTGGCGCCTTTGAGCGTGGACCCAGGCGACCTGGAAGCCAGCGCAACCAGCCAGCTCAACATGACGTTGAACCTGAATAGTGGCCAGCCCGCTATCACGGGCGCCGCTCCAACGGCAGCAGAGCTTGAAGAGGGCATTGGCGCCGATCGCTATACCTTCTCTTCCAATCCGACGATTTTCGACTCTCAGGGTAACGCGCGCAATTTAACGCTTTATTTCACAAAAACCGGCGATAACGCTTGGCGCGTAGATGGGCGCTTGTCCGGTGGCCCTGGCGATGCACAAACCTACGGTCTGCCGGGTCTAACGACGCTCACGTTCAACCAGAACGGTACGCTTCAGGGCGGCGGCGAAGCAGCGCTTGCCATCAACGGCGGTGAGTTCAACAACACCATTCTGGCTAATTTGGATATCGATCTCAATTTCGCGGGTACTACTCAGTTTGCCAATACTTCCACGGTAAATGATATCGCCCAGAACGGTTACACCTCGGGCTCGCTGGTGGGTATCAGCATCCAGCAGGACGGTACCGTACAACGTAACTACTCCAACGAGCAGTCGCGTGCGGCAGGCCAGGTATCGCTGGTGAGCTTTCGTAACCCGGAGGGCTTGCAACCCATCGGCGACAACCTCTGGAGTGCCACGTCATCTTCGGGCCAGGAGCTAATCGGCGCGCCAGGAACGGGTCAGCGTGGCTTGCTCCAACCAGGGGCGACTGAGAACTCCAATGTCGATCTGGCGCAGGAACTGGTCGACATGATCGTCTCCCAGCGCGCCTACCAGGCGAACTCGCAGACCATCAGTACTCAGGACGAGCTCCTGCAGACCATCATCAACCTGTAAGTGCGGGGCCGAGTAGAGGAGTAGCGCGTGGATAGAATGCTGTATACCGCCATGAGCGGTGCCAAAAACGCGATGGATCAGCAGTCGGTGATGAGCAACAACCTCTCGAACGTTGCCACCACCGGGTTTCGCGCGCAGCTTCAGGCCGCGCGTTCGGTACCCGTATTGGGCGCGGGCGCGCTCGACACCCGCGTTTCAGCGATGGCCACGACGCCGGGTAGCGACTTTTCCCAAGGGCCTGTCGAGCAAACCGGGCGTACCCTGGATGTCGCCATGCAAGATGGCGCCTGGCTTGCGGTATTGACCGACGATGGCACCGAAGCCTATACCCGGCGTGGTGATTTGCAGGTCGATAGTGACGGCGTGCTCTTGAACCTGGGTCGCCCGGTCGTGGGCGACGGTGGGCCGATCGCGCTACCCCAGGGGGCGCAGCTCTCCATGGGCGCCGACGGCACCATCAGCGCTATTCCGCCCGGAGAGGGGCCCAATGCACTGGTGGATGTGGGCCGTATCAAGCTGGTAACGCCGGACGTCGCCACACTGACCCGTGGAGATGACGGCCTTTTCCGTGCACCCTTGAATGACGAGGGAGCGCCCGGTGTCTTGGCTGCCGATGAGACGGCGCGGCTGGTAAGCGGGGCGCTCGAAGGCAGCAACGTCAGCGCAGTGGAGGCGATGGTCTCGATGATCGACGTACAGCGCCGCTACGACATGCAGATGCGTGTGCTCAGCAATGCCGACGAGAATGCCCAACGCGCCAACAGCATGCTTTCACTTCAAGGCTGACCCCAGCCGCCCGATTAAAGGATACCCATCATGATCAAATCGTTGTGGACGGCGAAAACGGGGCTCGAGTCGCAGCAGACCAAGCTCGACGTGATCTCCAACAACCTGGCCAACGTCAGCACTAACGGGTTCAAGCGTTCGCGCCCGGTATTCGAAGATCTTCTTTATCAGAACATGCGTCAGCCCGGCGCTCAGAACAACATTCAGGATCGGCTGCCCTCGGGCATGCAGGTCGGTACCGGCGTACGCGCCGTGGCCACCGAGCGCCTGCATACTCAGGGCGGGCTGGAGCGCACTGATAACTCACGCGATTTAGCCATCAGCGGCGACGGTTTTTTCCAGGTGCTACTACCCGACGGCACGATCGGCTATACCCGCGACGGTGGCTTTCAGCTCAACGAAAACGGCCAGATGGTCACTGCCAACGGCTACCCGCTTGAACCGGCGATCTTCGTGCCACCCAACGCGCTGTCGATCGGTATCGGCGAAGACGGCACGGTGAGTGTGCGCCAGCCGGGGGTCGCTCAGGATGCGGATATCGGCCAGATCACCGTGGCCTCCTTCATTAACCCGACGGGACTCGAGAGCATCGGCGGCAACCTTTATTTGGAAACCGGAGCATCCGGCGCGCCGAACCAGGATATTCCCGGTAACAACGGCGCCGGGCGTCTTTTCCAGGGCTTTGTCGAAACCTCCAACGTCAATGTAGTGGAGGAGATGGTCAACATGATCCAGACCCAGCGCGCCTATGAAATCAACAGCCGCGCGGTCTCCACCAGTGACGAGATGCTGGCGCGCTTGAGCCAGCTGTAATTGCGGAATTCCGGTCTTGAACACAGGGCGTTCGATGTATAAAAAAACCGCGCTTTCTCGCCGTTTTGCGCAGCTGGCCGTGGCGCTGTTGATCCTTCTAGCCGCCGGGTGCGCGCAGATTCCGCGCGCGTCGGTGGTCGGCGAGCAGGAGCAGATCAACATCATCGATCGGCCACCGGCAGTGGCCAACGGCTCGATCTATCAATCGCGGCGCGGCTACCATCCGCTGTTCGAAGACCGCCGCCCGCGGGCAATCGGCGATATTTTGACCATCGTGCTCAACGAGCAGGTCAGCGCCAGCCAGAACTCGCAGTCGAGTGCCAACCGCAGCGGCTCCGGCTCGCTTGATATCGCTCAGATTCCCGAGATCATCGACTTTCTGGAAGATTACGGCTTCGATGTCGCTGGCGACAACGTCTTTGCCGGCAGCGGCAGCACCCAAGCCAACAACACCATGACCGGCACGATCACCGTCTCGGTGTTGGAAGTGCTCAACAACGGCTATCTTCGCGTGCGTGGCGAAAAGCAGATCGCGATCAATCAGGGGACCGAGTTCATCCGTTTCTCCGGCGTGGTCAATCCACAAACGGTGACGGCGGCGAATACCGTCCCTTCCAATCAGGTTGCCGATGCGCGCATCGAGTACGTGGGCGATGGCTACATCAACGAAGCGCAGCACATGGGCTGGCTGCAGCGCTTCTTCCTCAACGTGTCGCCGTTCTAGGCGCTCGAGAAGAGAGTGATGATGACTTCATTGAACCTCAAGCGCCGCCTCAAAGCCGCCGTGCTGGTCGCTTTTTGCGTACTGGCGGGCAGCGCCCAAGCGGAAAGCGTACGTGAGCTGGCCAATTTTGCTGGTGTGCGCGACAACCAGCTCGTGGGCTACGGCCTGGTGGTCGGCCTCGACAGCACCGGTGACCAGACGACCCAAGCGCCGTTCACCAGCCAAAGCTTGACCAACATGCTCTCGCAGCTCGGCGTGAGCGTACCGCCGGGCACCAATTTACAGCTGCGCAACGTCGCCGCCGTCATGGTGACCGCGGATCTGCCGCCGTTTGCCCGCCCGGGCCAGCGCCTCGATATCGTCGTTTCGTCGATTGCCAACGCCCGTAGCCTGCGCGGCGGCACGCTCTTGATGACGCCGCTCAAGGGCGCCGACGGCGACACCTACGCCATCGCCCAGGGCAACATGCTGGTCGGTGGCGCCGGTGCCCAGGCTGGCGGTAGCAGCGTGCAGATCAACCAGCAGGCCGCCGGGCGTATTCCGGGCGGCGCACTGGTGGAGCGTGAAGTCGCGCTCAACCTGGGCGGCAACGGCGGCTTGCTCGAACTTCAGCTCAATCAACCGGATTTTGGCACCGCTCAACGGATGGTGAGCGCGATCAATACCGAGTTCGGCCAGTCGGTGGCCTACGCGCGCAACGGCGGCGTCATCGCGCTCGACGGGCCAATGGACGCGAATCTGCGGGTCAACTTCATGGCACGCGTCGAAAACGTTCAGCTCACCCCGATGGATGCGCCGGCACGCGTGGTGCTCAACTCGCGTACCGGCTCCGTGGTCATGAACAGCGCCGTGACGCTGCGCCAGGCCGCGGTCGCCCACGGCAACCTGTCGATCGTCATCGATAGTCAGTTCGGCGTCAGCCAGCCCGCGCCGCTGGGCCAGGGCGAGACCGTGGTGGTACCCAATGCGGATATCGACATCAATCAGCGCGAAGCTTTCCTGCAGATCGTCGAAGGCGCTCAGCTCAACGAGGTAGTCAACGCCTTGAACGCACTCGGCGCCACACCCCAGGATTTGATGTCGATTCTCGAAGCGCTCAAGGCGTCCGGGTCGCTGCGCGCCGAGCTCGAGGTGATCTGATGAGCATGACCAGCATGTCCAACCAGCTCGCCTTCGACATGAGCGGCTTTCAGCGCTTGCAGCACAACGCCCGTGTCGACCCGGAAGCCGGTGCTCAGGGCGCCGCCCAGCAGTTCGAGGCGCTGTTCGTGCAGATGATGATGAAGAGCATGCGCGACGCGACGCCTTCTGGTGGACTGTTGAACAGCAGTGCCGGCGACACCTACCAGCAGATGCTGGATCAGCAGTGGTCGCAGGTGATCGCCGAGAAGGGCGTAGGGCTTGCCGACGTGCTGGTCGAGCAGCTTACCCGCCAGGGTGCAATCAAGGGCGGCGGGAAAAACGACGACGAGATTCAGGCGCTGATTGCCGGCATTCCCCGCGGCACGCCGCGAGTACTCGACGACCCGCTACAGCCCGCTGGCCCCGGTGGCCAGGAGAGCGGTCGCTTTCTTAGAGAGCTCGAAGCGATTCGCCAGGGCAGGGCTGCACCGGAGCAGGCGAGCGTTGAGCGCTCGCCGACATCGGCTAATGCCGCCGCGCCCCTCATCAACGCCAACGCGCCGGATCACGTGAAGCGGTTTATGGCCACGCTCGCCGGCCCCGCCCAGGTGGCCAGTCAGGCAAGCGGTGTGCCCGCCGAGCTGATTTTGGCCCAGGCGGCGCTGGAAACCGGCTGGGGGCGTCACGAAATCCCCACTCACCAGGGTGGCAACAGCCACAATCTGTTCGGGATCAAGGCGGGCAGCCGTTGGCAGGGCGCGACGACCGATATCGTTACCCACGAATATCTCAACGGACAGCGCACGCGCATGGTGGATACCTTCCGCGTGTATGACTCCTTCGAGCACGCCTTCACCGACTACGCCAACCTGATCGGTCAGAACCCGCGCTACGCCGGAGTGGTCGAGGCGCAAAGCGCCGAGCAGGCCGCGCGCGCGCTGCAAAGCGGCGGCTACGCGACCGACCCGCGTTACGCCGAGAAGCTCGTTGCCATCATGAAGACCATGGGGCCGCTACCGGCCGGGCAGGAATTTTTGGCCGACGCGCGCTAACGCCGTTAAAGCTTTTTAACGAGCCGCCGATAAAAGAAGCATCGGCTTGAGGACTGAACCATGAGCATGTTTTCGACGGGCCTGAGCGGCCTGAACGCGGCGCAAAATGCGCTGAGCGCGACCAGCAACAACATCAGCAACCTGTTTACGCCAGGCTACAACCGCGAGTTGCCCAAACTAAGCGAAGCGGGCGTGGGTGGCGGCGTGCGCGTGGATGCCATCGAGCGTCAGTTCAATACATACGTAGCCAACCAGCTCAATAACGCTAAAACCCAATCGAGCGCGCTGGAAACCTATAACAATCAGATCACCCAGATCGATAATCTTCTGGCGGATCGTGAGGCAGGGCTTTCGCCGCTCATTCAGGACTTCTTCTCCTCGTTGGATGCGCTGGCAAGCTCCCCCTCCGACCCGGCCGCTCGTCAGGGCGTGCTCGGCGCAGCGGATACGTTGAGCGCACAGTTTCGCTCTTTTGATGGCTATCTGCAGGACATGCAGAACAACGTCAACAACCAGGTGCGCGACGAAGTCACTCAGATCAATAACACCCTCGAACAAATTGCCGATTTCAATCGCGAAATTTCGCTGGCCCGTGCGCGGACCGGCCAGGCGCCCAACGGTCTGCTCAACCAGCGCGACCAGCTGGTGTCCGATCTCAACGAGCGCATGGATCTGCGTCTCAACGTTCAGGACGGCAAGACGTACAACGTTAGCCTGCCCAACGGCCAGCCGCTGGTCACGGGGACATCGAGCTTCAAACTGGAAGCCGTGCAAGCCGACAGCGATCCTCAGCGCACCGTCGTGGGCTATCGCGACGGAGGCAATAACCTCATAAAACTCGACGAGTCCACCATCAAGGGCGGCTCGCTGGGCGGCTTGATGAGTTTTCGCGCTGAAACGCTGGACAAGACGCAGAACCAGATCGGCCAGCTGGCGGTATCGCTATCGGTCGCTTTCAATGAGCAGCACAAGCAGGGCATCGATCTCAACGGCGAGGGCGGTCAGGACTTTTTCAACATTGGCCAGCCGCAGGCGTACAGCTATCCAAACAACGACGCCGAGGTGACGTCCATCGCCTTCGATGTTGAGGCTACTGATGAGCTTCGGGCAACGGACTATACCGTCAGATTCGACGAGAGCGGTGAGCCCAGCGTTACCCGCAAGGACAATGGCCAAGCGGTCGATGTAAGTGAAGGCTGGGATAGCGCTACCAACACGCTCGCCTTCGGCGGCATACGAATGGAGTTTAGCGCCCAGCCCGCTAACGGCGATCGTTTCGACGTTCAGCCCGTGCGTCGCGCCGGGGCCGGTATGGAAACCGCCTTCAACGATCTGGACAAGATTGCGGCCGGCGAAGAGGCCGCGAGCGGCGACAACCGTAACGCGCGCAAGCTTCAGGACCTTCAGGGAGAAAACATCGTGGGCGGGCGCGCCTCGCTGAGCGGCGCCTACGGGGCGCTGGTATCGGATGTCGGTAACCGTACCAATATCACTCAGGTAAATTTGGAAGCGCGCCAGGGGCTGACCGACCAGCTTCGTGCCGTACAGCAGTCCGAGTCCGGCGTTAACCTCGACGAAGAGGCAGCCAATCTGATTCGCTACCAGCAGTTCTACGCGGCCAATGCGCGGGTGATCGATACCGCGGGCAGTTTGCTGGACACCATCCTGAATCTGCGCAGCTAAGGGAGGCATCTACCATGCGTATCAGCAGCGTTACCATGTACGAGCAAAGCTCTGCGTCCATTAACCGCCAGCAGGGTGACTTTTTAAGGATTGGCCAGCAGCTCTCCAGCGGGCGCAAGGTGGTGAATCCTTCGGACAACCCGCAGGCGGCCTCGCAGGCGGTAGGGGTGTCCCAGTCCATGGCGATGACCGAGCAGTACGGTAACTCGCGTGTCTCGGCACGTACATCGCTTGCTCAAAGCGAAAGCGTACTGAACAGCGTTAGCGACTCGATCACCAGCGCCAAGACACTGCTGATCCAGGCCTCCAGCGATACGCTCAGCAACGCCGATCGCGAGTCGATCGCCAGTGAGTTAAAAGGTGTCTACCAGACGCTGATCGGTCAGGCCAACACCGCCGACGGCAACGGCCGCTATCTCTTCGGTGGCCAAATCGATAACGCGCCGCCCTATGTTGCCAACGACCAGGGCGCCATGAAATACAACGGCAGTGACATCGTGCGCGAGCAGCGTATCGATAGTGCTCGCAACATGCCGGTGGCCGAAAGCGGCCGCTCGATTTTTCAGAAGGTCCCCAGTGGCGCAGGCTATATTGGTGAAGCAGTGCGTTCGGACGGTGCTCGTAACGCCGGTAGCGTGATCCTTGGTGGCCCGCAGGTGAGTGATGTCAACGGCGAAGGCTATGGTGACGATTATCGAATCACGTTTGGTGGTGACGCCGATACGCCCACGCTAAGCGTGCAGCGCCTGACCCAGGACGACGGCTGGCAGCCGGTCCCGGATATGACGGACATCGCCTATACCGGCGGTGACGCACCTCAACGCCTCGTGTTCGGCGGGCTTAGCGTATCGTTAAGCGGCGCCTCCGAGGCGGCTGATGAAGTCAACATCAGTCAGGCCAAAAACGGTCAGCGCGAGCCCGATCTATTCAAGGCCATGGAAGAGGCCATTCGTGTGCTCGAAAATCCAGCGACGACCAACGTCGAAAAAGCCGATTTTCGCAACACGTTGAATACCGCCATGCGCGACCTGGACAACGCGCTGGACAACGTACTGACCGTGCGCGCCTCGGCTGGCGCCAGGCTCAACGAGCTGGATGTGATCGACTCCATCGCCAGCAACCGTATGATGAGCTATACCCAAACGATGTCTGATCTCGTGGATCTGGACTACGTTGAGGCGATCTCGGAGTACAGCCTGCGTCAGGTCGGTCTGCAGGCCTCTCAGCGTACCTTTGTCGATATGGGCGGCATGTCGCTGTTCAACTATATGTAAGCCGTCCAACACCATCTTTTGCATTACCATTTGGCCACCGTTCGCGGTGGCTTTTTTATGGCGAACTCAGTTATCCGCCATCGTTTCGATCAGGCTCTGCATAAAGGCCAGCCCCTGGCTGAAAAGCGGCTGCAGGAAGCGCCCTATATCGGTGACCAGCACCATCAACAGCACCAGCCCTACGGTCAGCGAGGCAGGAAAGCCGATGTTGAACACGGTGAGCTGGGGTGCGGAGCGATTCAGAATGCCCAGCGACAGGCTAATGATGAGCAGTGAAGCGACCAGCGGCAGGGCCAGCAACAGCCCGGAGGCGAAGATGGTGCCAGCGTAGCGGGCCAGCAGCTCGAAGGCGTTGGGGTTGATGCCGGCAAATCCGACCGGCAGGGTCTGAAAGCTCATTACCAGGGTTTCCATCACCATCAAATGGCCGTTGAGCGCCAGAAACATCAGCAGCGTAATCATGTAGAGAATGCGCGAAAGCACCATGATATTGGTGCCGCTGGAGGGATCAAAAAAGCTGGCGAAGGCAAGCCCCATCTGCAGGCCGATGAACTCGCCCGCCGCCTGCACCACGGCAAAGACGATATGCATGACCAGCCCGATGGCCAGCCCGATCAGAAGCTGTTCGACCATGATGCCAAGGCTCGCCCAGGAGAGCATGGGGACTGCTGGCATAACGGGCAGAATCGGCGCAATGGCGACCACGATGATAACCGCTAGCCCCACCTTGGCCTGATTGGGAATGCTCGAGTGGCCCCAGAGCGGTGCCACCGCCATGAAAGCAGTGATGCGCACGAAGGGCCAGAAAAACGCTACCAGCCAGGTTTGAAGCTGGTCGAAGGTGACCTCGACCACGCTACATCACCATTTGCGGAATATTGACGAATAGCCGGTGGGTGAAATCGGTGATCAGGCCGATCAGCCAGGGGCCGGCGAGTACCAGCACGGCGAAGACCGCCAGAATCTTGGGAATGAAGGTCAACGTCATCTCGTTGATCTGGGTCGCCGCCTGAAACAGGCTGATGATCAGGCCGGTGAATAGCGCGGCCAGCAGTACCGGCGCGCCCATGAACAGGGTCAGCCGCATGCCCTGGTAGGCAATGCTCATTACGGTCTCGGGGGTCATGATCGCTCCTGTCGCCGAGGGTTACTCAGACGGCCTATAGCATGTAGAAGCTTTCGGCCAGTGAGCCGATCAAAAGCTGCCAGCCGTCGACCAGCACGAACAGCATCAGCTTGAAGGGCAGAGAAATAGTCACCGGCGGCACCATCATCATCCCCAGTGCCATTAGCGTGCTGGCGACCACCAGGTCGATGATCAAAAACGGAATGAAGATGGTAAAGCCGATCTGAAACGCGGTCTTGAGCTCGCTGGTGACAAACGACGGCAGCAGCACGCGCATCGGCAGATCCTCGGGGCCCTGCATGGGGCCGACGTCGGCCAGGCGTGCGAACATGGCCAGGTCCGGCTCGCGGGTTTGCGCCAGCATGAACTCACGAAACGGGATCTGGGCGCGTACCAGAAACTCCTCGAAGTTGATCGTCTCACTCGATAGCGGCTGCCAGGCGGTCTCGTAGACCTGGGAGATCACCGGTGACATGATGAAGAACGTCAAGAACAGCGCGATGCCCAGCAGTACCTGATTGGGCGGCGTGGCTTGGGTGCCCATGGCCGTTCTCAACAGGCTGAGCACGATGATGATGCGCGTAAAGCTGGTCATCATCAAAAGCATCGCGGGTAAAAACGCCAGCGAGCTCAACAGTAACAGCGTTTGCAGCGACAGCGACCACTGCTGGCCGCCGCCTTCCATCGGCTGCGACACAAGCCCGGGTGGCAGCTGCTGCGCTTGGGCCGGTGCACCGAGAGCGATAAGCGCCAGCGTCAGCAGCGTCAGTAGAACAAGTGTCGAAGGCAGCTGCTCGCGAAAGGGGAGCCGATAGCAGGGCATGGCATTTCTCATGACGATGAAGGAGGCTCTGAGGTAGCACCAGAGCGTTTCGACAGCGCCTTCGCCAGGCGTTTCGAGAAGCCAGTGGAAACGCTTACCTCGGGAGTCGGGCGGTCGATGGGGGCTGCTCGCTCGTGCAGCTTGGTGATTCGCCCGCCGCCCACGCCCACCACCAGCCAGGTATCCTCGAGCTCCACTACCACGATACGCTCGCGCGCGCCCACCGCGGTGGAGCCGACCACCTTGAGGCGCGCGCCGCTATCGAAGCGTTTTTGCTGAACGCGCTTTAAAAGCGCCGTGCAGAGCAAAATGATGGCGATGACCAGCGCCAGCGCCGCAGCGGTCTTGCCCAGGGTGGCCATGCCCATCAAGGCATCCGAGCCCAGCGCGTCGATCGAGCCGGCCTGGTGAGTGGAGGCGGCGACGCTCATCGGTTGAGCTTATGGATGCGCTCGGAGGGCGTGATGATTTCGGTAATACGGATACCGTACTTATCTTCCACCACGACGACCTCACCTTGAGCGATCAGATAGCCGTTGATCAGAATATCCATCGGCTCTCCGGCAAGTCCTTCGAGCTCGATGACCGACCCTTGAGCAAGCTCCAGAAGCTGCTTGATGGTCAGCTTGGCGCGGCCGAGCTCGACGGTGAGCTTGACCGGAATGTCCATGATCATTTCCAGATCGCGCGAAACGTTGCCACCGCTTTCACTGCTGAGCGGGCGGAAAATATCCTCGCTCGCCGCTTTGGCGGGCGGCGGCGCAGGCGCCGGCGGCTCGTCGGCGTCGGCCTCGGCGGCTTCCTGTTCGGCCATGGCCGCCGCCCAGGGGTCGTCGTCGCCGGCAGTATCGCTTTCGGCGTCCTGCTCCGACATGGCGCTTGCCCAGTCGTCGTCGGATACGGATTGATCGGGCTTTTTAGGATCAGTCATGCGTGGGTTCCTTGGCTTGGCGTCGCGGCGGGCTCTTGACGAAGTCCGGGGACGATGCGCTGTTCATGGCGCCGTGGTCGATCACGTGGAGCACACGCAGCGCACGATGCTGCTGCTGACTGCCGTACTCGCACTCCATGACCGGCACGCCGTCGACGCTGGCGGTGACGATGGAAGGGATCTCCATGGGCAGCACGTCGCCTTTTTTCAGTCCCATGACCTGCGCGATGCGGCTGGGAATTCGGGCAAACTCGGCAATCAGCTCCACTTCCGACTGGCGAAGCTCGGTGGCCATACGCCGAGACCAGGTACCGTCCTGGTCATGATTGCTGTCGTTGATCGGGTTGGCGAGCAGATCCCGTAGCGGCTCGATCATGGCGTAGGGCATGCAGATCTGAAAACTGCTGGAGAGGTTGCCCACCTCGATATTGAACTTGGTGTTCACCACGATCTCGTTGGGCGAGTTGGTGATGTTGGCGAACTTGGCCTGCACTTCCGAGCGCAGAAAGTTGACCTCCAGCGGATAGACCACCTTCCAGGCTTCCTGGTAGGCGTCGATCGCCAAATTGAGCAGGCGCTGAATGATTCGCTGCTCGGTGTTGGTGAACTCGCGGCCATCGGATTTGGTCACGAAGCGCCCGTCGCCGCCAAACAGGTTGTCCACCACCATGAACACCAGGTTGGGCGGAAAGACCACCAGCGCCGAGCCGCGCAGCGGCTTCATCGAGACGATGTTCAGGTTGGTGGGCACCGGCACGTTGCGCGAAAACTCGCTAAAGCTTTGGTAGCGCACCGACTCCACCGTGATATCGGCGCTGCGGCGAATCAGGTTGAACAGCCCGTTTCTAAAATAGCGGGCGAAACGCTCATTGATAAAGTCCAGCGCGTGCAGGCGCTCGCGAATCACCCGATGCTGAGTCGCCGGGTCGTACGGGCGAATACGCTCATTGCCCGTCGCGGCAGACGACGAGGCATTCGAGGGCTCATCGTCTCCGCTGACCCCTTTCAACAAGGCATCGATTTCTTCCTGGGACAGTAGATCGTCCTGTGACATGAACGGCTCCCGCGCCCGAGGTTATTGCACGATGAAATCGGTGAACAGCACTTCCTGAAGATCCAGCGGCGGCTGATTCTCAGTGAGTGGAACGCTGAGCCGGGTGATGATGGCCTGGGCGAGCGCTTCCTTTCCTTCGGTCGAGGTCAGCTCGCTGGCCTGCTTGCCGGAGAGCAGAATCAAAAGGCGGCTGCGAATCTGGGGCATGTGCTCTTCGATGATCGCCTTGCTCTGCTCGCCGCCGACGCGCAGCGTAATACCGGTGTACAAAAGGCGCGAGCCATAGCGGTCATCGGCCAGGTTCACGGTGAACGGCTCGATGCGCGTAAAGACCGGCGGCTCGGGCTCGGCGACGGTTTCCACCTCAGCCGATTCACCGTCGTTTGAGTGGCCCAGCACCATGTAGACCGCGGCTGCAGCACCCAGCGCCGACAAAGCGACCAGTACGATCATGATATAAAGCAGTTTTTTCGATCTACCGCTTGCTTCTGCCATTTGCTGTTCCCATGGTCCTTACGCATGACGAATGCCATGCATTATGCCTAATGAGCAGGCCGCTTAATAAATGAACAGGCTCATCTGGTGAGCCTATCTTTTGGCTTAGCTTTTTAAGGCGTTGGGTTGAAACGGTCGGGCCTATAACGCTAGGCGTAAAGATCGACCCGTCCATCGAGCGTGAGGCGCACCGGCGCGCTCACGCCGCTCTCGAGGCCCTCGCCCACGTCATCGGCCGTACCGCCGCCGGCTTGAGCACCGGTGCCGTTCGCCTGGGCAAAGGCTTGCTCTTTTGGCTGGCCGTGCTCGCCCACCGAGGTATTACCCAGCGCGATACCCTGTTCGGCAAGTGCCTCGCGCAGCTGGGGAATCGCCTGCTCGATGATCTGGCGCACCTGAGCGTGGGCGGAGAAGAACTGTGCCTGGGTGTGCTGCTCGCCCATCTTCAGCGTAATCGTCAGTGGGCCAAGCTCCGCCGGATGCAGTTCGAGCTTCACCTGCTGCTCGCCGCCACGTTGGGTCAACTGAATGAGCTGCTGGCCAAGCTTTTCGGCAAAGGCGGGGCTGGTCACCGGCGTGGCGATAGCGCCGGCCACGGGGCTTGGGGTGGTCGTCGGGGCGGGCGGTGCGCCGGTCAGCGTCGGTTCGCCGCCGGTCGGGCCGGCTGACGCAAGCGCGCCCTGCATCGCACTAGCGCTGGCGCTAGTGGGCAGCGATGCCGCTGTCGGTGCCGCGTCGGCATCGAGTGCGGTCGTGTCCACCGGGGTTGCCGCGCTATAAAGCGACGCCAGCGGCTGGCCGCTCCAGGCGGGGCGCGCATCGACGGTGGACCCCGTCCAGGATTTGGTGTTGGCGTCAGTACCCGATTGCAGGGCGTTGACCGCGCTCAGCACGCGTGCAGCGGCGTCGCTCAGTGCCGGCGCCGCGCTGGTGGTCGCTGTCTCGGTCAGGCCGGCCGCCGGGGAGGCCATTTTGGGCGTATCGGTAAACGAGGCCACCAGCGCCAGGCGCGCCTGAACCTCGTCCAGCGCATCGGCAGATGCTTGGCGCTGGGCGTTTTGCGTCGCGTCGAGCGGTAGTGCGGTATTCGCCGGGGCCGCAAAAACGGCGGACGCTTCGTTCAAGGCGGCCTTCAGCGTGTCGAGGTTTTCAACCGGCGCGATATCGGCGCTCTGTACCGGTGCCGCGTCGCTACCCTGTATCGGCGCGGTCACATCAGCGGCGCTGAGCACCTGAGCAAAAATGTCGATGCGAGCACCCTGCGAAAGCGCCTCGCTGGAGAGCGCCTGTTCGGTGGCGCTGAAAAGTGCGCCGAGCTCGGCGTCGTCGAGCGCTTCGACATCGGCGCCGAGCGCGGCCAGCGCATCGCGAAAGGCCTCGAGCGCGTCGTTCGTCGGCGTCTCGAGAGGTTCCGCGGCGCTACCCGTGCGGGTATCGAAGGCCTGGCGCAGTGCTGACTGAAAGCCCTCCGACGCGCCCGGGAGGCCTTGAGACGTTTGAGCGCCCGGCAGCGCAGACAGTGCGCCGCGCAGGCCCTGAGTGGTTTGAAGCAGTAACGACATGGTCATGACGGTTAACTCCTCTGTATTACTGCAAATAGTTACTGCAAACAGTTACTGCAAACAGTTACTTCGAACGGTTACTGCGAACGATCACTGCGCACGTCTATTGAGCGCCGTCCGGCGAGCGTCGTGCGGTCTGGGACGTTACGAACTCATCGTTGGCTTTTTGATCGGCGCGCTCCTGGCGGCGGTGCTCTTCGAGCGAGCGCCTGGAGGCCAGGGTATCAAATGAGGAGAGCTTGCGCTGCTCCTGCTGCCAGTGCTGCTGACTCTGCTGGACGCGTTTTTGCTGTGCGGTCAGCGCCTGCCGGGCGCGACTGAGCGCGGCGTCCAACGAGGCCAGAAACTGCTGGTAGTTGAACATGGTGGCCGGGTCGATGCCGTCGCGCATGGCACTTTGCAATCGCTCGGCATACTCGGCGCGGTAGCGGCTGAGCGAGTCGAGCTGGGCCTGGGTCTGATGCTGGCTTTGGCGCTCTTCGGCCAGAAGTTTACCGGCCTGGTCGCGGGCGTCCCGCGCCAGATCCGTGAGAATATCGAGCTGGGAATGCTGCATGTTAGCCTCCTACTACCTGCGCCAGCGCTTGGCGTGACTCTTCAAGCGTGGCGCGTTCGTCGATACGCTGCTGCAAAAAACGCTCCAGTTCTGGAAAAAGATTCACCGCCTCGTCCAGTCGAGGGTCGTGCCCGGGGCTGTAGGCCCCCACGCTGATCAAATCGCGGTTGCGCTGATAGCGTGAAAACAGTTGCTTGAACGTGCGTGCGCGGCTGATCTGCTCGTCGGTCGCCACCGCGTTCATCGCCCGGCTGATCGATGCTTCGATATCGATCGCCGGGTAGTGGCCCGCTTCGGCCAGGCTTCTCGACAGCACGATATGGCCATCCAGAATCGCCCGGGCGGAGTCGGCGATGGGGTCCTGCTGATCGTCGCCTTCGGTCAGCACCGTGTAGAACGCCGTGATCGAGCCGCCGCCGCGCTCGGCGTTACCGGCGCGCTCGACAAGCCCGGGTAGCTTGGCAAACACCGACGGCGGATAGCCCTTGGTCGCCGGCGGCTCGCCGATGGCCAGCGCAATCTCGCGCTGGGCCATGGCGTAACGCGTCAGCGAATCCATGATCAGCAGCACGTTGCGCCCGCTGTCGCGAAAGCCTTCGGCCAGACGGGTGGCGTAAGCCGCCCCCTGCAAGCGCTGCAGCGGCGAGGTGTCCGCGGGTGCTGCAACGACCACCGAGCGGCGCCGACCTTCCGGACCCAGAATGTTGTCGATGAAATCCTGTACCTCACGGCCGCGCTCGCCGATCAGGCCCACCACGATGACGTCGGCCTGGGTGTAGCGGGCCATCATGCCCAGTAGCACCGACTTGCCCACGCCAGAGCCGGCGAACAGCCCCATGCGCTGCCCCTTGCCAACGCTCAACAGCGCGTTGATCGCACGAATGCCGACGTCGATCGGTGTGTCGATCGGTGCCCGTGACAGCGGGTTGAGCGGCGCAGTATGAAGCGTCGCCCGGGGCACCTCCTCGGTGCCTTCGCGATCATCCAGCGGGTTGCCGTTGCCGTCGAGCACGCGCCCTAGAAGCTCCTCGCCGATGGGAAAGCGCCGGGCACTGTGGCCGACACCGTCGGACAGTGGCGATACTCGCGCGCCGGGCATCAGCCCCGAGATCTGCTCCAACGGCATCAAAAAGAGCTTGTCGCCGGAAAAGCCGACGACTTCGGCCTCGGCGTGAAGCGCGCTTTCGCCCAAGCGGCCGTCGGCGCCCGGCAATTCGATTCGACAGGCGCTGCCCACGGCGACCTGCAATCCCACGACCTCGATGACCATACCGGTGGCGCGCACGACTCGGCCGCTGCGGCGGTAGTTGGGCAGCTGACCCACCCGTTGGCCGGTGCGGGTGAGCGCCTTGCGCCAGCGCTGGGTATGACTCATCGAGGCGCTGTTCATGCGTTATCCTGACTCGGGGTGTCGGGCTTGTGGCGCTTGCGCATCTGCGCGGCCACGGCCTGCCAGCGACTCTCGAAGGTGGCGTCGAGCTCGCCCTGGGCGCTGGTTACCCGGCAGCCGCCGCGGGCGAGCTGATCGTCGGGCTGCAGTTTCCAGTTGGCCGCGCTCAGCTCACTACCCAGGTGCTCTTCGACCAATACGTGATCCTCCGGGTTGAGCCACAGCCGCTGCTGGCCGTTGAGCGGCGGCTCGGTATGCAAAAGCTCGCGTACCAGCTTGAGCACCTGCTCGGGCCGATCATTGAGCGTGTCGAGTGCGAGCTGGCGCCCGACCAGCATGGCGAGTTCGACCAGGTCGTCGGCGATGGTGTCGTCGAGACGCGAAAGGGCGCTGTCGAACTGTTTGGCCAGCGCCTCCATCGGCGCCACGACCTGATGTATCTGTTCGTCCAGCGTCTTTTGCGCCTGCTCGCGGGCCTCTTTCATGCCCTGCTCGAAACCTTCCGCGTGGCCCTTGGCCAGTCCCGCGTCAAAGCCCTGCTGCTCGGCGTCCTTGCGCACACGCGCAAAGAGCTCGTCGCGCTCTTGCTGCTCGCGCAGACGCGCCTGCTCGGCGGCCTTTTGTGCGGCGGCGACCCGGCGCTGGTGCGGGCTGGGCGCGCCGCTCTCATTATCGGCACCAAAGGCGTCGTGCTTTAATTCATCCATCTGCCAGCGCTGCCACTGGCCGTGACGATCGAACTCGCTGGTGGACGAATTAGACATACTCGTCGTCTCCGCCGGCCAGGACTATCTCGCCGGAGTCGGCCAGGCGGCGCACCACCTGCAAAATGGCTTTCTGCTCGGTTTCGACCTGCGAGACCCGGATCGGGCCGCGAGCTTCCATGTCTTCGCGCACCAGATCCGCGGCGCGTTGAGACATGTTGCGCAAAAACTTGTCCACCAGCGCTTCCGGTGCGCCCTTGAGGGCGATGACCAGCGAGTTGGTTTCGACCTCCTGAAGGACCATCTGGATCGCGCGGCTGTCCAGGTCGAGCAGGTTCTCGAACAGGAACATTTCGTCGATGATCTTCTGGGCCAGGTCCTCGTTGTGGGCGCGTACGGTATCGATGGCGCCCTCTTCCTGAGAGGAGTTCATCAGGTTGAGGATCTCGGCGGCAGTTCTCACGCCGCCCATCTTGCTGCGCTTGAGGTTCTGGCCGTCCAGCATGCTGGTCAGTACTTCGGTCAGCTCCTGAAGGGCGGCGGGCTGCACGCCGCTGAAGGTGGCGATACGCAGCACTACGTCGTTGCGCAGCTTTTCTTCGAACAACTCGAGAATGTTGGCGGCCTGGTGGCGCTCCAGATGGATCAGGATGGTGGCGATGATCTGCGGGTGCTCGTCGCGGATCAGCTCGGCGACCATCGAGGCCTCCATCAGGTTCAGCGAGTCGATACCGGAGTTGCTGCCGGTGCTCTCGAGGATGTCCTCGATCAAACTCGACGCGCGTTCGCTGCCCAGCGCCTTGGTCAATACCGAGCGGATGTGGTCGCTTGAGTTCAAATTGAGCGCCACGAAGTCTTCGGTTTCACGGTGGAAGGCATCGAGTACTGCCTTCATGTCCTCGTGCGATATTTGATCGAGCTTGGCCATCTCGAGACTGATCGCCTGTACCTCCGCGGCGTTCAGGTATTTGAACACCTCGGCGGCGCTGTCCTCGTCCAGCGTCAAGAGAAGGATGGCGCTTTTACGGGCGCCGCTCATCTGTGCGATGGCGCTACTCATTGGCATTCATCCAGCTGCGAATAATCATGGCGACCATACGGGGGTCGTCCTTGGCCATGTCCTGCAGATCCTTGAGATTGTTCTCGTAAAGCGAGGTCTTGCGCTGGCGCTTGGGCCGCTCGCCATAGGTGTCGCTATCCCCCGAGGCTTCACTGTTTTCATCGCTTTCGTTCTCGTCGTCGTCTCCAACGCTTGCGCGGAAGGTACCGTTTTGCGCGCCAGTCGCGGCGGCGGGCACCTGGGTGTAGCGCTTGATCAGCGGACGCAGAATCAGCAGATAGAGCAGTAGTGCGACGATGAACACCATCAGGTAGCGGCCCAGCGTCGATGCCAGCGCCAGCGTCTCGGGACGCTGCCACCAGGCGATATCTTCTTCGACGTCGCCGGCGGCGCGCACAAACGGCGTATTGACCACTTCGATCTGGTCGCCGCGCGCCTCTGAGAAGCCCATCGCCTGCTGGATCAGCCGCTCGAGCTGAGCGACCTCGTCCGGCGACAGGGCGACCTGCTCGGTCTCGCCATCACCGTTCACGACGCTTTTAAAATCGACCACCACCGCGGCGGAAAGACGCTGCACCTGGCCCAGACGCTGCTGAACGTGCTCGATGCTGCGATCCACTTCGTAGTTGACGACATCGTCCTGGCGCAGGTTGGAGAGCGGCGGCTCTTCTTCGGTGCCTTCGCCATCACCGCCATCCTCTTCGCCTTCGTCAGGCTGGTTGATCAGTGAGGCCGCCACGCCCGGCGGGGTGTTGCTCAGCGCACCGGGAATACCGTTGGCAAGCGGGTTTTCGCCATCGAAGGAGAGGCTAAGCTGGCGGCTTCTGACGGCGGCTTCGTTGGGTGGCTGGTTCGGTCCGTAGCGCTCCGAGGTTTGCTCGCGGCGTGAAAAGTCGATCTGTGCAGCGACCTGGGCGCGCACGTTGTCGCTGCCCAGAATGGGCGTCAGGATATTTTCGATGCGCTGTTGATAGGAGCGCTCGACCTCGGCGATGTACTCAAGCTGGGAACCGTCCAGATCGTTGCCCTGGGATACCTGGGCGGACAGCAGGCGTCCGCTTTGGTCGACCACGGTCACGTCCTGGGCGGCGAGCTCGGGTACGCTGCTCGAGACCATGTGCACGATGGCGCTGACCTGGCCTTCGCCAAGCACGCGGCCGGGCATCAGCGTCAACACGACCGATGCCTTGGCGGGCTCGCGATCGCGAATGAACACCGAAGGTTTGGCCATGGATAGGTGCACGCGCACGCGCTCGACCGGGCCCAGGGATTCGATGGAGCGAGCGAGTTCGCCTTCCAGGCCACGCTGAAAGTTGACCTGCTCGGCAAACTGGCTGATGCCGAATGCCTGGTTGTCCATGAGCTCAAGGCCCAGGTTGCCGCCGCGGGGAAGCCCCTGTTCGGCCAGCTGAAGGCGCAGCATGTGCACCTGGTCGGCGGGTACCAACAGGGCCTGACCGCTATCGCTGAAGCGGTAAGGAACCGCGCGGCTATCGAGTTCGGCAATGACGCGTCCGCCGTCGGCTTCGTCGAGATTGCTGTAAAGCACCCGATATTCCGGGCTGCCCGCCCACATGAACAGCGCAGCGACCAGGGCGATCGATGCCGCCCCGGCCACGAGAAGTACCACCAGGGGGCTTGCGCGCATTTGCTGCTTGAGTCGCGAAAGCGTGGTGTTGTCTTTAGCACTCTCTGCCGCCGTACCGCGAGCGGCGTTGGGGGAAGAGCTGGTTTGACGGCCTGCCGTAGCGCCGGTTTCGCTCATGAAAGCCTCCAGGGGGCTGAGCAAAACAGGTCACGGCCAGGGCGCATCATCAATGAAGGCATGGGCAATATCCGTCAATCGCGGTGAGTCGTGAACAGACGTCCAAATCGATGAAATGATGCGGAACTTTGATGTGCGCCATTATGCTTAGGCGGGTCGAGCATGAACGAAGGAAAAGCTCAGCTTTTATTACTTATTTGTTCGTATGAGGGATTTACTGCCGGTGGTAGGGTGTCGGTATTACTTTAACCGACTTCTCAATGAGGTATGCGTATGAGCTCACCTGCCATTCAGTCGGCGCTACAGCAGATGCAAGGGCTGGCCTCGCAAGCCGCAGCGCCCTTGAAAAACGATTCAGCGGCTCTGGGAGCCAACGGCGTCGGCCAAAGCGGTTTCGGTAGCGAGCTGCAGGCGTCGATTCGGCGTATCAATGAGTTACAGCAAAGCGCCAACTCAAAGGCGATGGCATTTCAGGCCGGCGAACCGAATCTTGAGCTTAACGACGTCATGGTCGATATGCAAAAGGCGAGTGTGGCCTTTCAAATGGGGATGCAGGTGCGCAATCGCATGGTCAGCGCCTACCGCGATGTCATGAACATGCAGGTATAGTGCAGCCAGGATAGCCACCTTTTTGGCCCTGTTTTCACTACAGCTTTAAATACAGCCGCGCAGGCCGATGCAAATGGCTTGATCAAGCGCCAGTTGCTGGTTTTATCGCCCGTTCGGCTGTTCTTTCTCTGAGCCTGGATTTACGCCTCAAGCGAAATCAACCCGCCCTGCATCTCCTCGATGTGCCTAAATACGGCCAGCACTTCCTCGTTGGGAATCTGGCGAATCACATCCCCTGTTTCTCGATCGATCACTCTCGTAATCAGCCGCGTTGGCTCTTCGCTAAGCTCGAATTCCAGCCCGCGTTGGCGCAGCATTTCGTTGATCCGCGCCATCGGCTCCTCGATTTCTTCGCGGGAAGGCGGCGAGCTGACGGCGGGTGCTCTTGAGAGCCCTTCCACGATCTGCTGACGTGGTGGGAGTGGGAGGTAAGATGTCGCGGCGTTATTGGAGGCAATCAGGGAACTATCCAGTGGTAAAGAGTCCATACGTAGATCCTTTTGTTGGGCTGCCAAGCGCTAAAAAGTCCGCTTTCGTCTAGCCGAAGCCCAGGCATATACGCACGGGCCTCGATAGTAGCTATCGGCCATGTATCGCATCACTTTAGCGCCCTCAGACGATTAACCTTAGCCGCTGCTTGAATGCCCAAAATAGCCATGAGCGCTGCGCCATATAAGGCAATAGCGCTTGATTAGCTTTGATATGCTAGCCGCAATGATACCGGCGCCAACCGCTAGCGCCGACCGTGACGAGGTGGGTAATGGAAGTTGAGCAGGACGGGTTTGAAAGCGTCGACGATCAGTCGGCGATGGGCGCTTTGCTGGATACGATGATCGAAACGGGAGGTGTGTCGATCTGTCTGTCGACGCCGGAGGCAGACCCCGAGCCAATCGTGTTGATGGAGCAGTATCCCGGCGAGGCGCTGGTCATGGACCTGTCGGCAGTGAGCCATCTTCTGCATCAACTGCAGGCCGGCGACTCCTTTTTTCTGCGCGGGCAGTCCCAGGGAAAGGTCATTCGCACCACGCTTTTGGAGCTTACCGAAACCCGCCACTCCGGCGGGCGCTTTCTTTGTACCAGCAGCTATCCCGATGCGCTTTGGGTGCTCCAGCGGCGTGAATCGTTTCGCGCGCAGCTACGTATTGGGATGTCGGTCGCGGTGCGGGTGATCGAGGAGCAGGGGGATAGCGTTTTAGGTGAGCTTCGCGATTTGTCACAAAGCGGCTGCCAGGTCGAGCTTCCGCTTAGCGCCAGTGGCCTTTTGACCCAGTCCAGCTCGCCGCTGCGTTTGGAGTTCACCTTTCCTGACGGCACGCACTTCGCGGTCGACGCCGAAGCGCGTCACCAGCAAACCGATGCCGAGCACCACCTGCTGCGCGTGGGCTTCGAGCTGGTCGATCATACCGTCGATCAGTCGCGCAAGATCTGGTATTTCGTGTGCGAAATCGAGCGCGAAGCGACGCGCTACGACAAGGAATCCGAGGTCGCCACGCGCCAGTCGTCGCCGCTGTTCACCGCACAGGGAATGGACAAGAGCGAGCAGGACCAGGTCGGCCGGCGTGAGCTCAAGCACTACGCCACGCCCGCTGCCCGGCGGCTGGTCAAGGTGGCGGCATACCTGGACGCCCAGCTTCTGCTGCTGACTCAGGGCAGTGATATCGACTCGCGTCAGCTATCGCTCAACGCCGATCGCATCATAAGTCTGCATGAAGAGGATCGACAGGCGCTTTTGTTCGCCTCTCGCTGCCTGTCGCTCGAGCCGGTACTCGTGCGGCACGGCATCGCGGTGGCGATTCACCTGCTCGACTGGATCGGAGGCGATTTGCCGGCGGATGTGCGCAAGGCATTGGTGGCGAGCTCGCTGGTGCACGATCTTGGCAAGGCGCTGATCCCCCAGGTGGTCTATACGGCGCCCCACTTCGAGGCGTCGCACCTCGAGGCGCTGAGTGAGCACCCGGGGCTTTTGCTCGAGCGGCTCAAAAGTTGTCAGTGGCTCTCCCAAAGCGTGGCGCACTCCGTCATCAAGGGTATCAACGAGCGTATGGACGGCAGTGGCTACCCCGATCGGCTGGGTGGCACAGAGCTGGGTGAGCTTGCGCGCGCCTGTGCGATTATCGACGTGGTGGAGGCGATGCGCCGTGACCGCCCCGACCGGCCCGCCAAAACGACTCAGGAGATCTATCGCTACCTGCTGAGTCACCCGGAGCAGTTCGATGCGCGCTGGGTCAAGCGCTACATCGACCATTTCAAGGCACTGCCGGTGGGCGCGCTGGTGCGTTTTTCGAGCGAACAGCTTGGCTGGATCGTTCGTCTTGACGGCGAGGGGGCGCCGGCCGAGGTCGTACTGACCGAGCAGGCCGTCGCGCCGCTGAGAGGAACGCTCAAGTACAGCGTTTCCGGCGATGTCACCGAGCGCCTTGGCGTGCCGAAACGCGAGCTGGCGGTGTCTACCTGACGCGCCGCATTCGCGTTTAAAAAGGACGCTAACGATTAAAGTCGCCGTTGGCGGCGCCGATAGACAAGGATAGGCCCGATAGCCTTTACAAGAGCATCGAACGGATCGCGGGCGGCGGGCATTTTTTCAATACAGGAGCATACTTATGACATATTCTCGCAGCGCCAGCGCTTACGGCCGGGGAGCGAATGCCTACGCCCGCGTCGGCGTAGAGAGTGGCGTCATGTCGGCCGACCCCCACCAGCTTATCGTTATGCTGTTCGACGGCGCTCAGGCCTCGATTCGCGCCGCGCGCATCCACATGCAGGCGGGTAACGTGAACGAAAAAGGCCGCGCGATTTCAAAAGCGCTGGATATCGTCAATAACGGCCTGGCCGCCGCGCTCGATCAGGAGAAGGGCGGCGAAATCGCCGAGCGACTGGGGTCGCTTTACGACTACATTGCGCGGCTGCTTTTGACCGCTAATTTGCGCAATGATGAAGAAAGCCTGAACCAGGCGGAGCGCCTACTAGAGGATGTGGCCTCGGCCTGGCGTGAAATCGGCCAACAACAAAGTGCGTGAGGCGCCCATGTCTGCTTTCGATACGGCATCCGACGATAGCCAGCAAGTTCTGCTCGACACCTACACCGAGCTTTTGACCCGCGCCGCGCAAATGCAGGTGCTGGCGAGCAGCGAGCAGTGGGCGGAACTTATCGAGGAGCGTACCCATTACGTCATGCTCGTCGACAAGCTGCGCGAGCTCGATGAACGCATTACGCTCGACGACACCGGCAAGGCACGCAAGGCCGAGCTTCTCGAGCGCATACTCGAGCACGATGTCGAGATTCGTCGGCGGCTGGTCACCCGGCGCGACGAGCTCGGGAAGCTGATTGGCGTGTCGCAAAAACAGCGTGATCTGCACCGCGCCTACGCTCCTCAGCAAGGCGGCTCTTATCAGGATGAGCCCTCGCCGTGAGCGGCATCACGCCGTTGATCGACACACTGATGCACCAGGTGTTGGGGCGTCAGGGCGAGTCATCGCTGCAGCGTTCGATCAATGCGCCCGTCCAGCCGGTCACTTACGGCGATGGGCCCCGCGCGCTTTCGCGCGATGCAGGCCTGGATGGCCGTCCTCCCGCGCAGCCGCTCATCGACGAGCTGCGCCGATTGCCCCCGTCGCTCGACCAGCGCGGTCGCGGCGCGATTGATGCCCGCGGCGACGCGCCGCCAGGCTCTACACAAACGCATTTTAGCCCCGCCGCGCGCAGTATCGCCGACGTGCTGCTGCGTTTTCCCGCCTCGCCCGCCGCGCTGCGGCCAGCCGCCCCTTTGATGCAGCCCGGTGAGCCGGTTAGCGCCGATACGCTCTCCAATCGCTTGAGTGCCAGCATCCGCGACAGCGGCCTTTTTTACGAGGCGCATCTCAAGCGCTGGTTTCAAGGCGACGTGCCCCGTTTGCAGCTGATGCGTGAGCCGCAGATGCAGCTTGCAAGGCCCCAGGCGGCCGGCCAGGCGCCAGCAATGGGGGCCTTTACTGGCCCTGGCGCACAGCCTTCTGCTTCCAGCGCCATTTTACCCAACACACCGCTTTTGTTCGTACAGGCGCCCACTGCGGGCAGCGGCCTGTCACTCCTCCCCGCGCCGCCGCTGGCAACACCGGCTCGACAGGGGGCGTTGACGCCAGGGGCGATGGCGCCGCTGCCCGGCGCCGTCCAGTCCGGCGCCCCGGCGACAACCAGTGAGCCCGGCGTTTATGAGCGGCCGACCACAGCGCTCTCGTCGACGCCGGCCCCGCTCACCGGGGGCGCACGGGGGGGCGGTGCATTCCCACAGGACATCGAGGCGCTGCGCGATATCGATACGGCCGCCACGTTCAAGCGTGAGATCGTTCATGAAAGTCTTCAGCCACTGGTACGCCAGCAGCTGGAGATGCTGGCGACGCCGGCTCTGCGTTGGGAGGGGGACGTCTGGGCGGGCATCTTCATGGCGCTGGTCATCAAGCTGCCCGGTAGCGGCCAATTCGGGGAGTCCGGCGGCGAAGAGGGGGAAGCCGATCAGCGGTGGCATTCGCAAATGCACCTCGATGTCCCCGCGGTCGGCGCCTTCGACGTCGCCCTCACCCTCGTTCAATCCACGCTGGGGGTCGATGTGACCGCCCAGAATGCGGAGACTCATCAGCGTCTGACGCCTGCCGTGGAGGACCTCCGTACCCGTCTTGGCGCGCTCGATTTCCAACATGTGCGCGTAACGCTTAAAGCAATGGCTGGCGACGCCTGATGGACGGTTCGAACGAGCGCCGCCGTCAGGCGGTTGCGCTGGCTTATCAGGAGGGCGAACAGGCGCCGCGCGTCGTTGCCAAGGGCTACGGTGAGCTTGCCGAGCGGATCATGGCCGAGGCCGAGCGCCAGGGCATTTATGTTCATGACGCCCCCGAACTCGTCGCGCTTTTAATGCAACTTAACCTGGACAGCGAAATTCCTGCTAGCCTGTATCAAGTGGTCGCCGAACTGCTGGTATGGGTATTCGAGCTCTCGGAGAATGAGCCGACTCATATAGAAAGGCGCAAGTAGCCAATACCGACGTTGTGTGCAACCATGATAATGGTCAAACATCCGCAATGTTTTCACGTCAGTATTACAATTCTTTATCGCCTGGACGTTCGATGGAACATTATGAGTCAAACAAGCTTCTTTGATGAAATACAAGAAATTAACCTCGCGTATCTGTTGTTGGCCCAGAGGCTTTTGAGCGAAGATCGTGAGGCGGCGATGCTGCGTTTGAAGGTAGATAACGAGCTTGCCGATCTGCTCGTCTCCATGAACGCGCGGCAACTCTCCAGACTCGCGCGTACCAATCAATTGGTGTGCCGTTTCAGCCAGATAAGCGCGGGCCAGCTGCGTCAGGTAATGGAAAACCCCAGAGATCAAGGGCTTTCAGGGCTTCATGCGTCGCTACTGATGGCCAGCGAGCCGTTCGATTCGCTACCCGAGGGGGAAAAAGAGTGAGCCAAAAAAGCCTGGTCGATGAAATGCACCAGGTGCAGCTGGCGATCGAGCTCATCGAGCTCGGGGCCCGCCTGCAGGTGCTGGAAACGGAAACCGAACTCAGCCGCACGCGACTGATCAAACTGTACAAGGAAGTGCGGGGTGTTTCACCGCCCAAGGGCATGCTGCCCTTTTCGACGGACTGGTTCGTCACCTGGCTTCCCAACGTCCATTCGTCGCTTTTCTACAACATCTATAAAAGCCTGAGAAAAAATACTGACTGCGAGCGCATCGATGCCTTCGTTAAGGCATACCGCATCTATGAAGAGCAGATCAAGATCGAAAACGTCGATCCGGTGTTGGGATTGACCCGCGCCTGGACGTTGGTACGTTTTTTCGAGAGCGATCTTTTACAGCTTACCCCCTGCACTCGCTGCGAAGGCCATTTCGTCGCCCACGCTCACAGCCCTACTCGCGACTACGTATGCGGTATTTGCCAGCCGCCCTCACGCGCCGGAAAGACGCGAAAATCGCTCTCCTGAGCGGCCCACCACGCCTTTTACGTTTTCCGCTATCGCGGCCCATTCGGTTTTAATCCTGGGATAAAGGTAAAAGGCGGCGGTACTTTATCATTAAGAATCGCCATTGCCCGGGTATGATAGCCCTAAGCGTTGCTTAGGCGGGAAGCGCTTACGTTCATCATCGATGACGACGCTGGCTTCTCGAGTTACTCACTGTTATCGCAAGGAATGTGCGCGTGCTGATTGCCTTAGGTTATCTGGTGGTACTGCTGTCGGTATTCGGCGGGTATATGTTGGCGGGGGGAAGCCTTGGGCCGATCTATCAGCCTCTCGAGCTATTGATCATCGGGGGAGCTGGCGTGGGCGCGTTCATTGCGGCCAATAACGGCAAAGCGATCAAGGCGACGTTCAAGATACTGCCCCGGCTCAAGCGGGCCAAAAAGTATGACAAGGCGCTCTACATGGAGCTCATGGCGCTGCAGTTCAAGATTCTGTCGAAGATTCGTCGCGAAGGGATGCTCGGCATCGAGCGCGATATCGACACGCCCGCAGAGAGTGCGCTGTTTCAGGAACACCCGACGGTGCTGGCCGACCCGCATATCATGAACTTTCTGACCGACTATCTGCGCCTGATGGTCAGCGGTGGCATGGAGCCCATGGAAATCGATGAGCTGATGCTGCACGAAATCGAAGTGTTCGAGCAGGAAATGCACGTGCCGATCGATGCGATCAGCAAGGTGGGCGACGCCATGCCGGCCTTCGGTATCGTGGCCGCGGTCATGGGCGTGGTCAAAGCGCTGACCTACGCCGATGCGAGCCCCGACGAGATGGGTGAAATGATCGCCCACGCGCTGGTCGGTACCTTTCTGGGCATTTTGATGGGCTACGGCTTCATTAGCCCGATCGCCAGCTACGCCGACCGTCAGGCCCGCGAGGCCGAGAAGATGCTTCAGTGTATTCGCGTAACGCTGTTGGCCAGCCTGCATGGCTACGCGCCGCAGTTGGCCGTGGAGTTTGGCCGCAAGGCGCTGCACACCGCCGAACGCCCGAGCTTTAGCGAGCTTGAAGAGTACGTCCGCGATGCCAAGAAGGGTGGCGCTGCATGAGTAAAGGGGCCGACAAGCGCCCGATCGTCATCCGGCGCAAAAAAGTGGTTCACGCCCACCACGGCGGTGCGTGGAAAATCGCTTTGGCAGATTTCATGACCGCGCTGATGGCGCTTTTTTTGGTGCTCTGGATTTTGAGCGTGGCCAGTGAAGAGCAGCGCCAGGGGGTAGCCGACTACTTTAGCGCGCCGCTGGCCACCGCGATCACCGGGGGCGATCGCTCCGGCAGCACCAACGTCATTCCCGGCGGCGGCCCTGACCCGACCCACACGGACGGCGAACGCGCGCGTATCGATACGCTCCAGCACACCCGCCCCAGCATGCAGGAGCGACGCTTTTTCGAGGATCTGCAGGCGCGTATCGAGCGCGCCATCGAGCAGGACCCGGAGCTTCGTCAGCTGCGCTCTCAGATGCGCTTCGACCTGACCCGAGAGGGGCTGCGTATTCAGCTTCTGGATACCGACCAGCGGCCGATGTTCGAACTCGGCAGCGACCAGGTCGCCTCCTACATGCGAAGCCTTCTACGTACCATGGCGCCGCTTTTGAACGAATTGCCCAACGAGCTCAGCATCAGTGGCCATACCGACAGCGTGCCCTACGCCGGCGGCTATCGTGGCTACAGCAACTGGGAGCTCTCCAACGACCGTGCCAACGCCTCGCGCCGCGAGCTCGTCGCGGGAGGGCTCGACCCGGACCAGCTTCTGCGCGTCTCCGGCTTTGCCGACCGCGTGCTGCTGCCGGATACCGACTCCGTCGACCCGCGTAACCGCCGGATCGAACTGGTCGTGCTGCTGCCCGAAATCGCCGAGGCGATCCGCAATCCGAGCATTTTGAGTCAGGGCGAGCCCGTGTCGAACGAAAATAGCCTCGAAGAGACTTTAGAAAATCTGCCGCAGGCCGATACAGCCCAATAAGCAAGGCTTGTCATAACAACTATGACGCTAATGTGGAGCAGTGCATGGATATAGCGGATTTTTTTGACACCTTTTTCGAGGAGGCGGAAGAGCTCCTGGCGGACATGGAACAGCACCTGCTGGAGCTGGATGTCGATGATCCGGATAGCGAGCAGCTAAACGCCATCTTTCGCGCCGCCCACTCGATCAAGGGCGGGGCGGGCACGTTCGGCTTTAGCGTGCTGCAGAAAACCACGCACATGCTGGAAAACCTGCTGGATTCTGCACGCAAGGGCGAGCTTTCGCTGCGAGCCGACCTCGTGGATACGTTTTTAGAGGCCAAGGACATCATGCACGAACAGCTCAACGCCTACCGCAGCGAGTCAGAACCCGATCAGCAGGCTTTCGAGCGTATTTGCCAAACGCTTCAGCAAATCGCGCTCGAAGAGATGGGCGAGCCGCTGGCGGTTGCGCCGGTCGTCGCCCCCGAACCCGCGACTGAACCCGTGCAGGCGCCGAGCGAGCCGGCCGCAAGCGGCCAGCTTCTCGTCGCGCTTTTGAACGTCAAGGAGAAGGATCGCACGCTGCTGGTCGAAGAGCTCGAGCAGCTCGGTGAGATCAAAAGCCAGTCTGGCGATGAGCAGCGCTTCGAGGTCGTGATGACGGCAAGCGTCAGCGCCGACGACATCGAGGCGGTGATGTGCTTCATCATCGAGCCCGAGCAGATCAGCATCAGCGCCGCCCCCACCAGTGCCGCCGCACCGGACAGCGCCGCCACCCCGGCGACGCCCCCGGCACCCAAGCCGTCGGCGCCGACTGAAAAGCCCGCAGCTGCGCCAGCTCCCGCCGCCAGTAAGCCGAATACGCCGAAAAGCGCCGGCGAAAAAGGCGGTGAGAAAGGCGGCAAGAAAGGCGCGTCGGAGTCGAGCTCGATTCGCGTGTCGGTAGACAAGGTCGACCAGATCATCAACCTGGTGGGCGAGCTGATCATCACCCAGTCCATGCTCGATCAAACGGTGAGCGATTTAAGCGACCAGTCGGCGTCAAGCGGCTCGCTGCAAAACGGCATGAGTCTTCTGCAGCGCAACGCCCGCGATCTGCAGGAAGCGGTGATGTCGATCCGCATGATTCCCATGGAGTTCGTCTTTAGCCGTTTCCCGCGCGTGGTGCGCGACACCGCCGGCAAGCTGGGTAAAGAGATCGAGCTGATCACCGAAGGCAAATCCACCGAGCTCGACAAGAGCCTGGTCGAGCGGATCACCGACCCGCTGACCCACCTGGTGCGCAACAGCCTCGATCACGGGATCGAGATGCCCGACAAACGCGAAGCGCTGGGCAAACCCCGCCAGGGCAAGCTGACGCTGGCCGCGCGTCACCAGGGCGGCAACATTTTGATCGAAGTGAAGGACGACGGCGCCGGCATGGACCGCGAGCGCCTGCTCGCCAAGGCGCGGGAAAACGGCCTGAACGTCTCCGACACCATGTCGGATGAAGAGGTGTATCAGCTCATTTTCGCGCCGGGCTTCTCCACTGCCGCCGAGGTGACCGATGTCTCCGGGCGTGGCGTCGGCATGGACGTGGTAAAGCGCAACATTCAGGGCATGGGCGGGCGCGTCGAGATCCAATCGAAGCTGGGTGAGGGCACCAATACGCGGATCGTGCTGCCGCTGACGCTGGCGATTCTCGACGGTATGTCGATCAAGGTGGGCAGCGAAACCTTCATTCTGCCGCTTTCCACGGTGCTCGAGTCGCTTCAGCCCGCGAAAGGCGACATGTACGCCATGGCCGGTGACGATGTCGTGCTCAAGGTGCGCGACGAGTATCTGCCGGTGATCGCCATTCACGAAGCGCTCGACGTGGCGGACGCCATCACTGACCCGACCCGCAGTATCGCCGTGATCGTACAGGGCGAAGGCCGGCGCTATGCGCTGCTGGTCGACGAGCTGGTCGGTCAGCAGCAGGTGGTGGTCAAGAACCTGGAAGACAACTACCGCAAGGTGCCAGGCGTTTCCGCTGCCACGATTCTGGGCGACGGAAGCGTCGCGCTGATTCTGGACATTACCGGGCTGCATCGCCTGAGCCGCGCCAAAAAGGAAGCGGGAAAGCCCGCTTACGCCCAACACCTCTCGTATGACAAGGAGATCGAACTGTCATGACCCAAGCCAATAGTGATGCGGTGCTGGCCGCCGCCGAAGCGGACAACAGCGAATTTCTGGTGTTCTCGCTAGGCGAGGAAGAGTACGCCATCGACATCCTGAAGGTTCAGGAGATCCGCGGTTACGAAAACGTCACCCGCATCGCCAACGCGCCGGACTTCATCAAGGGCGTGACCAATTTGCGCGGTGTGATCGTGCCGATCGTCGATCTGCGCATCAAGTTTCATCTCGATAACGTCGAGTACGGCGGCCAGACGGTGGTCATCGTCGTCAACGTGGCCGATCGCGTGGTGGGCATCGTGGTGGACGGCGTGTCGGACGTGATGACGCTGACGCCGGATCAGATCAAGCCGGCACCGGAGTTCGGCGTCACGCTCTCCTCGGATTTCTTGAGCGGGCTTGGCAGCCTCGAGGATCGCATGCTGGTGCTGGTGGACATCGACAAGCTTTTGACCAGCGAAGAGATGGCACTGGTCGATACTACCCGTCACGCCTGATAACCGCCGGCGCGAGAGCGCTCGGTCACGACCTGGATATTGAAAGCGCCGACGCGGCGAGTGCTGCGGGCGTAAAAGGGGCGACTGTCGATGCATACCCTGTTGAGCAACATGACCGTTCGGCTGAGCTGGACGCTGGTGCTGGTCACCTTTTCCGCTCTGACCGTTGCCGCCTGTGCCACCGGGCTCTACGCGCTGGATAAAAGCGGTGTGCTGGTGGCCAGCGCGGCCGATAGCGCCGCTCAACAGCGTTTCGACGCCTTCGCCGACCTTGCGCGCTGGGCCCTGATCGCCATTTTGGTGATCACGGCGCTGACCGTGGCGGTCGTGGCCTGGGGCGTGAGCGCCAACGTGTTGCGCCCGCTGAGCCGTTTGGTGGGCTACTTCGAACGCATGGCCGAGGGCGATTTGAACCAGTCGATCACCGCGCCCGGCAATAACGAAATCGGGCGGCTCTATCTCGCCATGGCGGCAATGCAAGGGTCGCTTTCGCAAACCGTGGGGGTGGTGCGCCGAAGCGGGGTGCTCATTGTCGAGCGTGCCCACGACATCGCCAGCAGCAACGGTGACCTGTCCGCGCGCACCGAGCAGCAGGCCTCGTCGCTCGAGGAGACCGCCTCCAGCATGGAGGAGCTCGCCTCGACGGTGAACCACAACGCGGACAACGCCCGCCAGGCCAGTAAGCTTGCCAGCGACGCCACGCTCACCGCGCGTCAAAGCGGCGAGGAGGTGAGCCGCATCGTCGAGACCATGGAAGAGATCAGCTCGAGCTCGCATCGAGTGGCCGACATTATCACGCTCATCGACACCATCGCCTTTCAAACCAACATTCTGGCGCTCAACGCCTCCGTCGAGGCGGCGCGCGCCGGCGAGCATGGCCGCGGTTTCGCCGTGGTCGCCCAGGAAGTGCGTAGCCTGGCCAGCCGCTCCGCCTCTGCCGCCCAGGAGATCCGCACGTTGATCGATACCTCGCTTGCCAAGGTGGACAGCGGCACAGCGCGGGTCAATCAGGCCGGGCAGACCATGCAGGGGCTGGTCAGCGCAGTGCAACGGGTGAGCGACATCATGGACGAAATCGCATCGGCCTCGTCTGAACAGAGCAATGGGATCGGCCAGGTCAACCAGGCGGTGACTCAAATGGACGACGTCGTGCAGCAAAACGCACGGCTCGTGCAGCAGGCCGCCGAACGCGCAAGGGAGCTCGAAGGCGATGCGGCGCGCCTGCGTGACGCGGTCGAGCGCTTCAAGGTCGCCGGGGGAGCGACTCAAGGCGCGTCGGCGCCGGTAGCCAGGCCGGCGCTGCCCGCCGCGCCCGTCGAGCGCGCCAGGCCGGTACGCTCGGCGCCGGCCGTCGAAGAGTGGGAGGCGTTTTAAACCGGCATCGTTCGGGCCGTCATCAGTACCCCTGGAGAACACGGTTTCGCCGTGCTCTGCATCGGGATCATTTTCAAAAAAAGAACAAGGTAGAGCATGCGCAATAACCAACCCGTCACGCAGCGCGAAATCGAACTGGGAAGCGACGATTTTCTGGTCTCGCGAACGGATCTTGAGGGCAACATTACTTATGCCAACCCGGCGTTCGTCGCGATCAGCGGCTATACGCGCGATGAGCTGATCGGCGCGCCGCACAACATCATTCGCCACCCGGACATGCCGCCGGTGGCGTTCAAGGATCTGTGGCAAACCGCCAGAGCGCAAAAGACCTGGCGTGGGCTGGTCAAGAACCGCTGCAAAAACGGCGATCACTACTGGGTCGAGGCCAGCGTCACGCCGATCATCGAAAACGACGAGGTGGTGGGCTACACCTCGGTGCGCATCCAGGCGAGCCGCGAGGCGATCGACCGCGCCCAGCGCGTTTACGCCGAGGTCAACGCCGGGGGGGGCAAGGCGATCTATCTCGACAAGGGCCGTATTCGCCGGCGCGGCGCGCTCCAGCGGCTAAAGCGCCTGCGTCTGACGACCATTCGCGCAAAGCTCGTCGGCATGGTGGTGATCGGCAGCGCGCTGTTGCTGTTGGGCGGCGGGCTTGGGCTTTTTGGTATCAACGCCGCCGGCGATCGGCTGACGCAGCTTCATCAAAACGGTTTGCGTGACGTCATTCGCTTGCAGCAGATCGACCAGGGCATTGCGCTGACGCGCCAGTCGCTGGTCGAGTCCGATCGGATGGAGCTGGTCGATCGCCGCTTCGATATCGGTGATGAGATCACTCAGCGTGCCGAGGAGATCAGTGCGACCTGGCAGGCCTTTTTCGATCGAGAGGAGAACGCGACCGGGCTTGCCACCGAGTTCGATGCGCAGCTTGAAACGTTTTTCGAAGGCGGCGTGACGAGCGCCGTTCAGGTACTGCAGTCCGACGACGCGCTGGACGTGTTTACCCAGCTGGGCGATATCACCACCCAAATCAACGAAGAAGGGCGGGCGCTGTCGCTGATGGTGAACGAGCTGATCGGTCAGGAGCAGCGCGCCGCCGAGGCGATGGCCGCCGACGGCGAACGGGCGCAGGCGAGCATGCTGACCACCCAGGCCATCGTCATGGTCGTTGGGCTGCTTGCACTGATTCTGCTGGGTGTCATGATTCTGCGCTCGATCGTCAGGCCGCTCAATGATGCCTCGCGCTTCACCCTGCAAATCGCCGGCGGCAACCTCGCAGCCCGCGCGCCCTCGACGCGGCGCGACGAGATCGGCCACCTGCTGGGCTCGCTGAACACCATGCGCAAGAGCCTTGGCAGCATCATCGGCGATGTCAAGGAGGGGATCGACGTGGTCACGCCGGCGGCGCGCAATATCGCCAGCGGCAATGAAGAGCTCTCGGCGCGCACCGAACAGCAGGCGGCGTCGCTGGCTCAAACCGCCTCCAGCATGGAGCAGATGACCGCGACCGTACGGCAAAACAGCGACAACGCTCAAAAAGCGCGCCGTCTGGCCGATAACAATGCCGAGCGGGTCAGTCAAACCGGCGACCTGATGACCGAGCTTGTCAGCAACATGCAGCGCATTACGCAAAGCTCGCAAAAGATGACCGACATCATCGATGTCATCGACGGTATCGCGTTTCAGACCAACATTCTGGCGCTGAATGCTTCCGTGGAGGCGGCGCGGGCCGGCGAGCACGGTCGCGGTTTCGCCGTGGTGGCCGAAGAGGTGAGAAATCTCGCCGGCCGTTCGTCCGCCGCCGCTCAGGAAATTCGCGGTCTGATCGACAGCTCGCACCAGGATGTCACCACCGGCGCCTCGCTGGTCGAGCAGGCCGAAGGTGCGATCAACGAGGTGGTCGACGCCGCGCGCAGCGTGACCGACATCATGCACCAGATTTCGTCGGCATCAGAAGAGCAGAGCAGCGGCATCAGTGAGGTCAACCAGTCGGTGACCGAAATGGATCAGGCCACGCAGCAAAACGCCGAGCGTGTGCAGCAAACGGCGCAGGCCGCTCTTGCGCTCGAGCACCAGGCAAGCCTTCTGTCGATGTCGGTCGAGGCGTTTCGACTGCAGCGGCAAACCCAACAAGCCCACGCGAGCGCGACTTATAAGACGCCTTCGCCGACGCTTTCCACCGGGAAGTCATCTTCCCTACCGCCGGCTGCCAGCCCCGCTAAGCGGCAGGTCGCGGTTGCAGAGGAGTGGCAGGAATTTTGAACGAATCATGCGTTGAGTCGGGAGAAAAAAGCCCCTGGACGACGGGCGGTCAGGTCGAGCGCGACCTGATTCTCACGGACGCCGACTTTTTGCGCGTTAGGGAGCTGATCTATCAGCGGGCCGGCATCGTGCTGGCCGAACACAAGCGGGAGATGGTTTATAGCCGGCTGGCACGGCGACTGCGTCATCACGGCCTGACGCGCTTCACCGATTACCTGTCGCGCCTCGAGCGTCAGCCGGACGCGAGTGAGTGGGAGGCGTTCACCAACGCGCTCACGACCAACCTGACCGCGTTCTTTCGTGAGGCGCACCATTTTCCGCTGCTGGCCCAGCACCTGAAGGACCGCACCGGCCCCGTCACCATCTGGTGCGCGGCGGCCTCCACCGGTGAGGAGCCCTACTCGATCGCCATGACGCTGCTGGAAGTGCTCGGTTCCCGGGTGTCGAACGCCAAGGTGATCGCCACTGATATCGACACCGATGCGCTGGCGAAGGCGCGCGCGGGGATCTACCCCCAGGAGCAGGTGCGCAAGCTCGACGAAGCGCGCGTAAAGCGCTTTTTCCAGAAGGGAACGGGCAGCCACGAGGGCCTTGCCCGGGTGCGCCCGGAAGTGGCGGCGCTGGTGGAGTTTCAGCCGCTCAACTTGCTGGCGCCCTCCTGGTCGGTAAAGGGGCCTTTTGACGCCATTTTTTGTCGCAACATCATGATCTATTTCGATAAAGAGACACAGTCCCGAATTTTGGCCCGCTTCGCCCCGGTGATTAAAAGCGACGGTCTGTTGTTCGCCGGCCACTCGGAGAATTTTTCCTACATCAGCGACGCCTTCAAGCTGCGTGGCCAAACGGTCTACACCCGGGCCGTGCGGTGAGCGCCGAGCCGAGACCCTGCTGGAAAGGCGTGTAGCGATGAATTCACTAACAGGAGGCGGACCTTGAGTACTGCCAAAATCAAAGTGCTGTGCGTCGACGACTCGGCGCTGATCCGTGATCTGCTCACCACGATCATCAACGAACAGCCGGATATGCAGGTGGTCGCCACCGCCCCGGACCCACTCGTGGCTCGCGATTTGATCAAGCAGCACAATCCGGACGTGCTGACCCTCGATGTCGAAATGCCGCGCATGGACGGGCTCGATTTTCTCGACCGGCTGATGCGCTTGCGCCCAATGCCGGTGCTAATGGTGTCGTCGCTGACCCAAAGCGGCTCGGAAATCACCCTGCGCGCGCTGGAGCTTGGGGCGCTTGATTTCGTCGCCAAACCGAGCATCGGGGTGCGCAGCGGCATGATGGAGTACGCCAACGAAATCGCCGAAAAGATTCGCGCCGCCGCGCGCTCGCGCCCGCGTCAGGCGCGTAAGCCCACGTCGGCGCCGGCGGCGCTGAGCGCGCCAATGATCACCAGCGAAAAGCTGATCATCATCGGCGCCTCGACCGGTGGCACCGAAGCGATTCGCGCCGTGCTCGAGCCGCTACCCGCCAATTCACCGGCCATTTTGATTACCCAGCACATGCCCGGCGGCTTTACCCGGTCGTTTGCCGAGCGCCTGAACAGACTTTGCCGTATCACCGTGAAGGAAGCCTCGGAAGGCGAGCGCGTGCTTCCCGGGCACGCCTATATCGCCCCCGGCGGCCAGCATTTGGAACTGGCCCGCAGCGGTGCCAACTACGTGGTGCGCCTGCACGATGGCGAGCCGGTCAACCGACACCGCCCCTCGGTCGACGTACTGTTTGACTCCGCCTCGAAGTATGCCGGCAAGAACGCCATCGGCGTCATTTTGACCGGCATGGGCAAGGATGGAGCCAACGGGCTTTTGAAGATGCGCCAGGCCGGCGCACCGACGATCGCCCAAAACGAGCAGAGCTGCGTGGTGTTCGGTATGCCCCGCGAAGCGATTGCAGTAGGCGGCGCCTGTGAGGTGCTGGCGCTGGATGACATTCCTGAACGTCTCATGGCGCTGGTGGCAGCGTCCGGTCGCGCGCAGCGGGTATAACTTTATATAAGGGGGTTGATAGGTCATGAAGCATATCGGGCGTAATTTGAGTATCCACGCGGCCGTCATCGCAGCGCTTGGCGGCTTTACGGTGTTGATACTGGCGTTGATCGCACTCAACGTGATGACGGATCGTTCTACCGCAAAGAGCGTGAATACGCTGACCACCATCAGCCGGGCGCAGCTCAACGAACTCAACCGGGGTGATTCGCTGCTCAACCAGGCACTGTTATCGCTCGAAACCGCGTCCAACTACCTCACAGGGAACCAGAGCGCGCTCGCCACTGAGTCGCTCAACACGGCGCTCGACCGCATCGAGCGCGCCGAAGCGCGCTTTAACAACTTCATCGCGACGCCGCGAACCCCTCAGGGCGAGGAGCTGGCACGAGAAATGATCGCAGACTATCAACGCCTGATGCCGGTCGTTAGACGCCAGCAAGAGGCGTTGCTAAACCGTGACATGGCGACTTTCAACCAGCTACGCACCGAAATGAAAGCGCCGCTGGCCACGATGGCAGAGAGTATCACCGCGTTCACCCAGTACGGCTTTTCACGGGTAGATGCGATTCACGATGAGCTTGAGTCGCAGCGCCATCTGTTCAACATGCTCTACGTCGCGGCGGTGATCATCTCGCTCATTCTCATCGTCGTGATTTACATCGGTCTGCGTCGCACCGTGACCTTGCCGCTCAACGACGCCGTGCGCCGGCTCAACAAGATCGCCGAGGCGGATCTGACCGAGCCGGTACCCCCCTCGGGCAAGAATGAAATCGGTCGCCTGTTCGCGGCCATGGGCACCATGCAGCAAAACCTGACCGGGCTGGTCGAGCGCGTACGCGGCGGCAGCAGTGAGATCCACCACGGCACCCGTGAAATTAGCCAGGGCAACACCGAACTCTCTTCGCGCACCGAGCAGCAGGCGGCCTCCATCGAGGAAACCGCGGCGAGCATGGAAGAGATGACCGCCACCGTGAAGCAGAACGCGGACAACGCGCGCCAGGCCAGCACCCTGGCCGGTGAAGCGTCTACCACGGCGGAGCATGGCGGCCAGGTCGTCGAGCAGGTGGTCCAAACCATGCACGGCATCTCGCAAAGCTCGCAGAAGGTCGCGGACATCACCAGCGTAATCGACTCGATCGCCTTTCAAACCAATATCCTGGCCTTGAACGCCTCGGTGGAAGCGGCGCGGGCCGGTGAGCAGGGCCGCGGCTTCGCCGTGGTCGCGGGCGAAGTGCGCAACCTGGCGAGCCGCAGTGCCGACGCCGCCAAGGAGATCAAGACGCTGATCGACAGCTCCGTCAAGCAGATCAGCGAAGGCTCGACCCTGGTCGAGCAGGCAGGCGCCACCATGACCGACGTGGTCAGCGCCGTGCGCCGGGTCGCAGACATCATGGACGAAATTTCCGCCGCTTCTCAGGAGCAGAGCGACGGCATCGAGCAGGTCAGCCAGGCGGTCGGTCAGATGGACGAAGTCACCCAGCAAAACGCGGCGCTGGTGCAGCAGGCTGCCGCCGCCGCGGCCTCGCTCGAAGAGCAGGCCAGCCGCCTCGAAGAGGCGGTCGCGGTGTTCAAGGTGCTGGACGGCGGGCGCGGCTACACATCGGCTGCCACCGCCAGTGCGCGCCCCAAACCGGCCGCAGCACCCCAGCCCGCCAAGCAGATCGCTCAACGACCCGAGCCCGCGCGAGCGCGTGAAAGCCAGGTCGAAGAGTGGGAATCCTTTTAATTCAACGCCCCCGACGCCGGTCGGGGGCCAATGCCCCCTATAGAGAGAGAACGAGCAATGGCCGACAAGAACATGAGCTTTCTGGTCGTGGACGATTTTCCGACCATGCGTCGCATCGTGCGCAGTTTGTTGAAGGAGCTGGGCTTCACCAACGTCGAGGAGGCCGAGGATGGTCAGGATGCCCTCAACAAGCTGCGCGCCGGTAGCTTCGAGTTCGTCGTCTCCGACTGGAACATGCCGAATCTGGATGGGCTCGAGATGCTCAAGGAGATTCGCCAGGATGCCGCGCTCAAGGAGCTGCCGGTACTGATGGTGACCGCCGAGGCGAAAAAGGAAAACATCATCGCGGCCGCCCAGGCCGGTGCCAACGGCTACGTGGTCAAGCCGTTCACCGCCGCGACCCTTGAGGAAAAACTCAATAAAATCTTTGAAAAAATGGGCAAATAAAGTGGTCGGGCTTTGCGCCTGGCGCACGAGGAGAGTGCCATGAGTCATAACGAGCAGGCAGACAACAAGACGCTGCCCGACGACGCCGCCGATGATTTGATTCATCGGATCGGCAAGCTCACCCGTATGCTGCGCGACAACATGCGCGAACTCGGGCTCGACAAGGAGATCGAAAAAGCAGCGGTGGCCATTCCCGATGCCCGCGACCGACTGCACTATGTCGCCACCATGACCGAGCAGGCGGCCGATCGCGCACTCAACGCCATCGACCGCGCCCAGCCGCTGCAGGATCAGCTCTCCGAGCGGGCCGAGGCGCTCGACAAGCGCTGGGCGGCCTGGTTCGAAGCGCCTCAGGAGCTCGATGAGGCGAAGGAGCTGGTCAAGCAGACGCGTGGCTACCTGGGTGACGTACCCGCGATGACCGCGGCCACCAACAAGGAGCTGATGGACATCATGATGGCCCAGGACTTTCAGGACCTGACCGGCCAGGTCATCAAGAAGATGATGGATGTAATCCGCGAAATCGAGCACCAGCTCGTGCAGGTACTGATCGACAACGTGCCCGGCGCCGAGGCGCGCGAAAGCATGCAGCGCAAGGCCCAGGATCAGTGGGAAAACGACAGCGTACGGCGCAAGGAAGAGCTGCTCAACGGCCCACAGATCCGCGATAACGCCCCGGATATCGTGACCGGCCAGGATCAGGTGGACGACTTATTGGACGAATTAGGCTTTTAATACCTTGTTATTGAGACATTGTTAAACGTCTCATCTGGCACACTAGGCACCTTACTCAGCCGTCCTTCGGGGCGGCTGACTTTTGGTGCGCCGTCCAGGATGAGCCGGATGACTCATGGCAGACAACGATAGCGATCAGGAAAAAACCGAAGAGGCCACGCCCAGGCGAAAGGAGAAAGCCCGTGAAGAGGGGCAGGTTCCCCGCTCGCGTGAGCTCACGACTTTTCTACTGCTGATGGCCGGCGTCATCGGGCTTTGGGGCATGGGCCAGATGCTCTACGACCAGCTCGGCATGGTGATGGAGCGGGCATTCTTGTTCGATCGCCACCAGGCCTTCGACCCCATGCCGATGCTGACCAACGCGCTCGATCTCGGTGAGCGCACGCTGATCGCGATGATCCCGCTGTTCGTACTGCTCGGCGCCGTGGCGCTGGTCGCACCCGCGTTGCTGGGCGGCTGGCTGGTCTCGGCCAAATCGATGCAGCCGAAGTTTTCCAAGCTCAACCCGATTTCGGGCGTCAAACGTATCTTCTCGAGCCAGGCGCTGATCGAGCTTGCCAAGGCGATCGCCAAATCGATTCTGGTCGGCGGCATCGCCAGCGCGTTCATCTATTTCAACATCGACCGGCTTTTGGGTCTGGCCGACCAGCCGGTGCAGCAGGCGCTGGCCAGTGCCCTGAATCTATCGGCGCTGGCGGCGGCTTTAGCGATCGCGTCGCTGGTGGTGGTGATTCTGATCGACGTGCCTTTTCAGCTTTGGAGCAACGCCAAGAAGCTTCGCATGAGCCAGGAAGAGGTCAAGCGCGAGCACAAGGAGTCCGAAGGCGACCCGCACGTGAAAGGGCGCATTCGCCAGCAGCAGCAGGCCATGGCGCGCGGGCGCATGATGAGCAAGGTACCCGAGGCCGACGTCATCATCACCAACCCCACGCACTACGCCGTCGCGCTCTCCTATCAGGAGGGCCAGATGGGCGCACCGCGCGTGGTGGCGAAAGGCGCCGACGCGGTGGCCGCGCGCATTCGCGATATTGCCCAGGAGGCGAGCGTGCCGCGGCTGGAGGCCGCGCCGCTGGCGCGGGCGCTCTATCACCACGTTGATCTCGACGGCGAAGTGCCGGCAGAGCTCTATACCGCCGTGGCCGAGGTCATGGCCTGGGCGTACCGCTTGAAAAGCGTGACGCAAGACGGTGGCGAAACGCCGCCAACCCCCGATAACTTACCGGTTCCCGACGAGATGACTTATCCCTCCCGAGGCCCCGGTGCTTTTGAGGCACGCTCATGAAGGCGTTTAGCCAGTTGATCAGTCGACGCAACCCCTTTGGCGATGTGCCGATCAAGCTGTTGGCCGGCCCGCTGCTGATTCTCATGATCCTTGGCATGATGATCGTGCCGCTGCCGCCGTTTGCGCTGGATCTGCTGTTCACCTTCAATATCGCGCTGTCCATCATGGTGCTGTTGGTGAGCATGTTCGCCGAAAAGCCGCTCGATTTCGCCGCGTTTCCCGCGGTGCTGTTGTTCACCACGCTGCTCCGGCTATCGCTCAACGTCGCCTCGACCCGCGTGGTGCTGATGGAGGGCCACCAGGGCGGCGCCTCGGCGGGCAAGGTGATCGAGGCTTTCGGCACGTTTCTGGTCGGCGGCAACTTCGCCGTGGGCCTGGTGGTGTTTCTGATCCTGGTGATCATCAACTTCATGGTCATCACCAAGGGCGCCGGGCGCATCGCCGAGGTCGGCGCGCGCTTCACTCTGGACGCCATGCCCGGCAAGCAGATGGCGATCGACGCCGATTTGAATGCGGGCCTGATCGGCGAGGAGGACGCCAAGAAGCGCCGCGCCGAGGTCGCTCAGGAGGCAGACTTCTACGGCTCCATGGACGGTGCCAGCAAGTTCGTGCGCGGTGACGCCATGGCGGGGCTGGTCATCATGGTGGTCAACATCATCGGCGGGCTGGTCATCGGCATGATGCAGCACGGCATGAGCTTCGCCGACGCCGGGCGCACCTATACGCTTTTGACCATCGGCGACGGCCTGGTCGCGCAGATCCCCGCGCTGGTGATCTCCACCGCCGCTGGTGTGACGGTATCGCGCGTCAACACCGAGCAGGACGTGGGCCAGCAGATGCTCAGCCAGCTCTTCGTCAATCCGCAGGTGATGATTCTCGCCGCCGCGGTGATGGGACTTCTGGGCATGGTGCCCGGCATGCCCAACCTGGTGTTCTTGATCTTCACCGCGCTGCTCGGCGGTCTCGCCTGGTATCTGAAGCGCCATCAGGAGAAGGTGCTGGTAAGCGAGGACATGGCCCAGGCGCCGGTGCCAATGCAGGAAACGCCGGAGGCGAGCTGGGAGGACGTGCAGCTGGTCGACACGCTGGGGCTCGAGGTTGGCCACCGCTTGATCCCGCTGGTCGACTCGCGCCAGAAGGGCGAGCTTTTGGCGCGAATCAAGAGCGTGCGCAAGAAGTTTGCCCAGGAGGTCGGCTTTCTGCCGCCGGTGGTGCACATTCGCGACAACCTCGAACTCTCCTCGAATGCCTACGTGCTCTCGCTCAAGGGCGCCGAGATCGGCCGCGCCGAGGCGCAGCCGGGCAAGTGGCTGGCGATCAACCCGGGCCAGGTCTCCGGCGAGCTGTCGGGTACGCCCACCGAGGACCCCGCCTTCGGCCTACCGGCGGTGTGGATCGATGCCAGCCAGCGCGAGCACGCCCAGGTATTTGGCTACACGGTGGTCGATGCCAGCACCGTGATCGCCACGCACTTGAACCACCTCTTGCACCGCCACTCGCCGGAAATGCTCGGCCGCCAGGAAGTGCAGAAGCTGCTCGACAAGCTCGGCGACGAGCAGAAATCCCTGGTCGAAGAGGTCGTGCCCAAGGCGATTTCGCTCACCATGCTCCAGCGCATCCTGCAGAACCTGCTCGAAGAGGACGTTTCGATTCGCGACATGCGCACGATTCTGGATACCCTGGCCGACGTCGCCGGCCAGCAGAAGGACGTGGGCGAGCTGACCGCTCAGGTGCGCATCAGTTTGGGGCGCTCGATTACCCAGCAGTGGTTCGCAGGCCAGGAGGCGCTTCACGTGATCGGCCTGGACGCCCAGCTCGAGCAGGTGTTGATCCAGGCCATGAACGGCAACGGCGCCATGGAGCCGGGGCTGGCCGATACGCTGATGAACCAGACCCAGCAGGCGCTGGAGCGCCAGGAAGCCAGCGGCGAGCCGCCGGTGCTGGTGGTTCAGCACTCGCTGCGCCCCATCGTCGCGCGCTTTTTGCGCCGCCGGCTGCGCCACCTGGTGGTGATGTCCCAGGCCGAAATTCCCGACGACCGCACGCTCAGAATCACCACGCTGGTGGGCGGGTCGCGATGAGACGTTGCGGGCGCGCTTTGAATAACGAAGGGGGAGAGCCATGAGCGTAAGACGCTTTATCGGTGCCAACAGCCGCGATGTCATGCGCCAGGTGCGCGCGGCGCTGGGCGACGAGGCGCTGATCGTCGCCAACCGGCGCACGGACACCGGTGTCGAAATCCTGGCCATGGCCGAGGACGCCGCGCTGGATCACACCGCGCCGCCAGCGCCTCAACCGGACATCGAGCCTTCAAGGGAGCGTTTAGCCGACGTCGATCGCCCCTACGCGCACGTTGCCGCGGCGCTCGAGGCGCCGCCCTCCACCGCGCCGGCAAGCGCGAGCCAGCCTTTCGAGGCGGTCAGCGAGCGTCTCTTGCAGGAGATGCAGGACATGCGCGCGCTGCTCGCCCGCACTCACGTGGCGAGTGCGCCGGCGCCGTCGACGGCGCAAACGCTCAACACGCTGCTCGCTCGCGTGGGGTTTGGCAACGAGCTTTGCGAGGAGATCAGCGCGGCACTGCCCGAATCGCTCGGCGCACTGTCGCCCCAGGACGAGCGGGTTCTCGCGTGGCTGCACCGCCAGCTCGTCGCGCGGCTCGAGGTACTCGACAGCGAAGAGGCGTTTTTCGACCAGACCGGCATCGTGGCGCTGGTCGGCCCTACCGGCGTGGGCAAGACCACCACCACCGCCAAGCTCGCCGCTCGCTTCGTCATGCGCCACGGCACGCGCCCGGTGGCACTGGTGACCACCGACAGCTTTCGTATCGGCGCCCACGAACAGCTGCGGATCTACGCCCGCCTGCTCGACACGCCGATGTACGCCCTCGATCACGAACAGCCGATCGACGACCTGCTCGGACGCCTTGGCGGCAAGCAGTGGGTGATCATCGACACCGTCGGCATGAGCCAGCGCGACCAGCGCGTCATCACCCAGATCGACCAGCTGCAGGGCGGCGGCTCTAGGGTGCGCCTGGTGCTGGTGCTCAACGCCGCCAGCCAGCCGGAAACCCTGGAAGAGGTAGTGCTGCGCTACCGCCAAGCGGCGCGGGCGGCCGGGGCGGAGCTCGACGACTGCATCATTACCAAGCAGGACGAGGCGGGCCGGCTGGCGCCGCTTCTGGATATCGTCATGCGCTTTGGCCTGCGCGTACTTTTCTGCTCCAACGGCCAGCGCGTACCGGAGGACATGCAGCTGGCCGAGCCGACGGCGCTGGTGGACCAGGCGCTCACCCACGCCATGACCGACGTGCGCGAGCGCGAACCCGCCCGCCCGGCCTGGTCGAGCGAGGCGCTGGCGCCGCGTTGGTCGCGGGAAGTGCTGGGCCAGGGGCGGCGCCTTGGCCTGCTGATGGCGAGCCTTCGCGAGCGCGTTGCCGGCTTCTCTCTGCTGGAGGCGAGCTGGGATATCGCCGCGCTGCCCGGCGTGCTCCACGACCAGCGTTTGGCAGCGCTTGCAGACCGCCATCATGAGCAGCGCGCGCTGGGGGTGGTGTGGTCGCCCCGGCGCGCCGAGCGCGGCATGGAGTGGTCGATGCCGGATCTGAATCTCGATGCCGACGGACGCCTCTGTGCGCTGACGCTTTTACAGCACCGCCAGAGCGCCGGCTGGCAGGCGCGCATCGACGCGCAGCGCCAGGCCGCGGTGCATCTGCTGCCCACCCTGGTCGAGGGCGAAACGCTTAATGCGCTGGAAGCCGAGCGCTTGACCTGGGTCAGCCGGGTCAGCGGAAGCCAGCGGGTATACTGGCAGGGCGAGCGCTACGCCATGGCCGCGCTGTTTGACGAGGCGACCCTGGGCCACCAGGTGCCCGTGCGCTTTCGCGGTCAGTCGCTTTCGCTCTACAGCGCCCACGCCGAGGTTACCGACGTCGCGGGCCGGCGGCTGCTCGCCTGGCGCGGCGAACTGCGCGACCCGGAAACATCGCGGCGGGTCGCCAAGCGCTATTGGCTCACGCCGGCGCGGCTGGGGAGCGAGGCGCTGTCGCTTTTGATCACCCAGCTGCAAAGTGAAGGCACGGTAGCGCTGACCAAACGCGTTTGGCGCGCGCTCAAGGAGTCGGACGGCGGCGAGGTCAGCGCTGAGCTACGGCTCTTGATGGCCAGCGGCGTAGCGTGCGTGGCCACCCACCTGGACAGCGCCGAGGACGAAGAGGCCCAGGCGTTGCAGCAGGATTTACTGCGCCTTTTGGGTAGCCCGCGCAAGCGCCGCGATAGCGCGCTGGCGGACGCGATCATGCACTTTCTAATGACCCGCGACGCGATCCGTCAGTTTGGCAGCGTCAGCCGCGAGACCTTTGCATGAGCGGCCAGGACCAGGCCGCGGGGCTGCGCCAGTGGGCGAACCTGCGCACCGGCCAGTCGGCCGGCGCGCAAGGCGACGACGATGTGCGGCAGGCTCAGGCGTTGGAGGCGAGCGAAGCCAACGCGCACACTGTCGATGCGCCCGTCGCGGACGCGCATGTCGCCAACGCGCACGTCGCAGACGCGCATGCCACCAACGCGCACGTCGCCAAAATACCGCTCGCCGTGGTCGGGCTTGGGTCGAAGCAGCGCGAGCCGGTGATCGCGCGCCTCGACGAGTGGTCGCGGCTTGGCCGGCGCTGGGCGGCAACGCCAGAGAGCTGGGAGGTCGTGCCGGTGGACGCCGATGCGCCGCTCCAGGCGCTCTGCGCGCGCTACTCGCGCTGGGCGCTGTGGGTGCGAAGCGACGCCGAGGCGTTCGCCGCCATGTACCGCACGCTGCGCCTGGTCAGCGAACACCAGGGGCCCAAACGGCTGTTGGCGCTGCATGAGCCGGGCCTGCCCCGCGCCGGGCTGCTCGAGAATCTGCGCGCGGCGGCGGCGGCGTACCTGGGGATCGAACTGCTGCTTTTGGCCAGGTAGGCCATACTGAGTGAGCCACTATGGTTAGGTTATGCTAATGAGAAACGTCATTCTCGCAGCGCTGAGTGGGGTGGTGGCCAGCGGGCTTTCGCTGTCGGCCCTGGCGGGCGGGGGCAGCTGGAGTGTCGATACGACCGGGCTGATGGTCGCGATGAGCGACCGGGCAAGTGCCAGCCAGGCGCTCGCGCCGCCGCCCAGTGCCGAGATTCATCAGGGGCGCATCGAGCGCGTCAACTGGCGCTTCGAAGCGCCGCCGGGGGCCGATATCCATGCCTGGCTTTGCCACCCGGAGCGCTGCGTCGCCCTCGACGGCCAGCGCGGCAGTGCCACCGGCCTTGCCGGGCTCAATGCCGGCGCGCCGCTCGAGTTTCGTTTCGCGTTGGGGCGTGGCCAGCCGCCGGTGAGGGTGAGAGGGCTTCAAGTGATTGTGAACTATCAGTGACCAGCGATTAGCCAGGGGCACGCCGATGTATACAGCAAAGGGAAGAATCCAACACAGCGATATGGTCAACCAGCACATGCCGCTGGTGCGTCGCCAGGCGCTGGCGTTGCAAGTTCGTTTGCCGGCCAGCATCGAGCTCGACGATCTGATCCAGGCCGGCATGGTAGGGCTTTTAGAGGCGCTGGGGCGTTTTGATGCCGCCCAGGGGGCGAGCTTCGCCACCTTTGCTAGCCAGCGAATTCGCGGCGCAATGGTCGATGAGCTGCGCACCCGGGACTGGCTGCCGCGCAGCGTACGCCGCTCGGCCCGGGCCATGGACGAGTCCGTGCGCCGGCTGGAGCAAAGCCTTGGCCGCCCCCCGGAAGAGAGCGAGATCGCCCGCGATTTGGACATGCCAATTAACGAGTACCAGCAGCTTCTGGCGGACACCAATAGTGGCCATCTGCTGCCTTTTGAGGAGCTTCTGGAGGAGGGCGGCGAGCCGATTCAGGAGTCGCTGAACGCGCCTTTCGAGGAGCTACTGGACGGCCAGCAGCGCGAAACCTTGATTGCCGCGATCGAGGCGCTGCCGGAGCGCGAAAAGCTGTTGATGGCGCTTTACTACCAGGAAGAGCTCAACCTCAAGGAGGTGGGCGCGGTGCTGGGCGTCACCGAGTCGCGCGTGTCGCAGCTACACAGCCAGGCCATCAGCCGTTTGCGGGCGCGTCTGCACGAGCCGGACTAAACCTTTTCACTGTCAACCCCAACCGGCGAGGAGCCGTCGATGAACCCCTCTACCCTGATTGGAATAGGCGCCAGCATCCTCTTGCTAGTGAGCGTGCTGTTCTTTACCGCAGAGTCCGCGGCAAGCTTCATCAACCTGCCCGGGCTTGCCATCGTCATCACCGGCACGCTGGCGGCGACCTTCATCAGCTATCCGCTCAAGGAAGTGGTGCGCGTGGTACGCCTGGTGGGGCTGGTATTTCGCCGCGAGAATACCTATGTGCGCGACGACATCGACGAGCTGGTCTCCATGGCCAGGCTCTGGTTCAAGGGCGACGTGCGCGCAGTGGAGCGCGAGCTCGAACACACCCGCAACCCGTTTTTGCGCACCGGCATCCAGCTCGTCATCGCCAACACCAAGGAAGACGAGATCTTTGACATGCTGCGCTGGCGTATCGCCAGGCTCAAGGCCCGCGAGCACGCCGAGGCGCAGATCTTTCGCACCATGGCGACCTACGCGCCGGCGTTTGGCATGATCGGTACCCTGGTGGGGCTGGTCAACATGCTCGAAGTCATGGACGCCGGGGATCTCGAGGTGATCGGCCCGCGCATGGCGGTGGCGCTTCTCACCACCTTCTACGGCATCCTGCTGGCGAACCTGGTGTTCAAGCCGGTGGCGGTGAAGCTCGAGCGGCGCACCGAGGAGCGCTTGATCACCATGAACATGGTGCTCGAAGGCATTTCGCTGATCACCAAGCGCCGGCTGCCGTCGTTCATCGAAGAGACGCTGAACTCGTTCGTGGCCAACTACCACGACGAGATCAACGATCCCCACGTGAAGCCGCGCCCGGGCAGCGGCGTCGCGGCGAAAGGCTAGCGCCATGCTCAATTGTGACGCCCGCCACGCGCTGGAATCGCCCTTTACCGGCGGCGAAGGCGAGGAGGGGTGGCTGACCAGCTACCTCGACGTATTGACGCTTCTGATCACGCTGTTCGTGCTGCTGCTGGCACTGACGCCGGCGGGTAGCGGCGGCGAGGCATCAAACGAAGGCCAGGGCCTTCAGCCGCTCTCCTCGGGAATCTTGCCGCGCGACAGCGGCCTATCGCCGGCCATGGCCGCGCTCGATATTCAGGGCGTAAGCGTCAGCCAGGGGCGCGAAGGCGTGACCCTGCGCATCGACGACAGCCTGCTGTTCGCCAGCGGCGCCGCCGAGTTGACCCCCCAGGGCGAAGGCGTGCTCGAGCGATTGAGCGAGGTGATCGACACCTTCGAGGGCGAGGTGTCGGTGGAAGGCCATACCGATAACGTGCCGATTTCGACCGCGGCGTTCGCCTCCAACTGGGAGCTTTCGACCGGGCGGGCGATCGCGGTGGTGCGCCATCTCGAGCAGGAGGGCGTGGCGCGGCAGCGGCTACGCGCCGTGGGCTACGCCGACACGCGCCCGCTCGCCGGCAACGACACGCGGGAAGGGCGCGCCGCCAACCGCCGCGTCGAATTCGTGCTGCGAACTCCCGCCCCGGAGCCGGCGCGGGTTACGCCTTAAGCCCCGGCGCAGCGCCGCTGCATCTCCTGAATCGCCTTGCCGGCGCCGTCGAGATCAAACGTCATGGTCCAGGGCGTGGCACTCCCCTGCTCGAAGCCGATGAACAGCTGCTCGCCTTCACTCATGCGCGCCAGTAGCGCGTCGAGCTCGCCCAGGTAGAAGTGGCTGTAGAAGCCGTCATCCCCCTCTTCGACGATGAACTCCGCCATGGTCTCCATGATCGGCGTCTGGTCGACGCGCAGCCGCGCCGGGACCAGGTTCACCGCGCGGCTCTCGGACTGCGTCTCTTTGAGGGTCACGCGTAGTTCGAGCCAGGGCAGGTGGCACACACCTTCGGTAGCGTTCACGCTCAAAATGGCGTCCGAATAGCTTTCGGCCTCCAGCGCGCGAAAGTGGCGCTGGCCGGCATCGGTGGTCGTCGCGGCGTGCCAGGCGCCGAAGGCGGTGTCATCGCTGACTGGATAGCGCGCCGCCTGGGCGGCGGTGGCGAAAACGAAGAGCCCGGCGACGCCGAGCGCGGCCGCGGCAACAGAGTGAGACGTCATGGGACGGTGCGCCGAGTATTGATGTCGAGAAAAGATACGCATCACTCCGACTGGCCGAGCAGCGGCCGCACGTTGTCGCTTAAGTAACAGTCGTCGAACTCGCCTTCGGCGGCAAGCGCCGCCAGGTCCGGGATGTTGATGTGATGGCGGTCGCGATAAATGAGCCCCGCCTCGCTAAGCGCGGTGAACGTGCGGCTGACGTGCACCGGGCTGAGTCCCAGTACGTCGGCGAGCTGCTCCTGGGAGAGCGGCAGGCGAAACTGCCCGGTCAAATCCGGGTTGGTCTGGCTCAGGCGGACGTACATCTCGTGGATGAAGTGGGCCATTTTTTGGCGGGCGGTGCGTCTTGCCAGGTTCACCAGCCGCTCGGTCAGAAGCGACTGCTGGCGGCTGCTGATGGCGAACATGACCGAGGTCAGCGGCAGCGACTGGCTGAACAGATCGATCATCCGCTTGTGCGGAAAACGGCACACCACGGCGTCGGTGATGAAGCGCACGTTTTCCAGCCGCTGGGAGAAGGCGAATTCGCGCAGGCCGATGATGTCACCGGGCAGGTACACCTCCATGATGTGACGATCGCCGTTTTCCAAATGGCGATAGGAGTAGGCCCAGCCGCTTCGCAGCGTGCAAAACTCCTGAGCGGGGTCCTTCAACTCCCACAGAAGTGACCCCGCCTTTTGATCGAGCGGGCTCTCTTCGAGCGAATCAAGCAGCTGCTCTTCGTCTTTTGACAACGAGTAATAATGGTTGAAGTGGCGAACAATACAGCTCTTTTCCTGACTCATGCTCGGTGTCTCCTTCTCTTGACTGCGTGCCCGGGCTGTGCCGCCGCTCAGGGCCGGCGGTGACGGCCAAAGGGGAACGATACGGCGGCTTGCCTGACATTGCCTTATCGTTTTTTTATTTTTTCACTTCTTTTTTTGCAATAGCGGCGCCAAAAATTGCCCGGTATGCGAGCCTTTTTTCTTCACCAGCTGCTCCGGGGTGCCCTCGGCGATGATCCGCCCGCCGCCGGAGCCGCCTTCCGGGCCCAGATCGACGATCCAGTCCGCAGTCTTGATCACATCGAGATTGTGCTCGATGACCACGATGGTGTTGCCGTGATCGCGCAGGCGATGGAGCACCGTCAAGAGCTGGCGAATATCCTCGAAGTGTAGACCGGTGGTCGGCTCATCCAGAATGTAGAGCGTCTGGCCGGTATCGCGTTTGGCAAGCTCGCGGGCAAGCTTCACCCGCTGGGCTTCGCCGCCGGAAAGCGTGGTCGCGCTCTGACCCAGGCGAATGTAGGAGAGCCCGACGTCCAGAAGCGTCTGCAGGCGCCGGGCGATGGCCGGTACCGGGCTGAAGAACTCGAGACCCTCCTCGACGGTCATTTCCAGCACGTCGTGAATGTTCTTGCCCTTGTAATGAATATCCAGGGTTTCGCGGTTGTAGCGCTTGCCCTTGCACACGTCGCAAGGCACGTAGATGTCCGGCAGAAAGTGCATTTCTACCTTGATCATGCCCTCGCCCTGGCACGCTTCGCAGCGTCCGCCCTTGACGTTGAAGCTGAAACGCCCGGGCTTGTAGCCTCGCGAGCGCGCCTCCTGGGTGCCGGCGAACAGCTCGCGGATCGGGGTAAAGATGCCCGTGTAGGTTGCCGGGTTGGAGCGCGGCGTGCGCCCGATCGGGCTTTGATCGATGTCGATGACCTTGTCGAGCTGGTCGAGCCCTTCGATGGCGCTGTAGGGCGCCGGTGTCATGGTGGTGGCCCGGTTGAGATCGCGGGCGGCGATCGGCATCAGGGTGCCGTTGATCAGCGTCGACTTGCCCGAACCCGATACCCCGGTGATGGCGATGAACAGCCCCAGCGGCAGCGTAAGCGTGACATTTTGCAGGTTGTTGCCCGTCGCCCCGCGCACCACCAGCTGCTTTTCCGGATTGCCGGGAATGCGATACGGCGGCACGGCGATTTCGCGAGTGCCGCAAAGGTACTGCCCGGTCAACGAGTTCTTGTTGTCCATGATGTCCTGGGGCGTGCCCTGGGCGACGATCTCACCACCGTGCACGCCGGCACCCGGACCGATATCGAGGACGTGATCGGCGGCGCGGATCGCATCCTCGTCGTGCTCGACGACGATCACGGTGTTGCCCAGGTCGCGAAGTCGCTCCAGCGTCTTTAACAGGCGATCATTGTCGCGCTGGTGCAGGCCGATCGAGGGTTCATCGAGAATGTACATGACCCCGACCAGCCCCGCGCCGATCTGGCTCGCCAAACGGATACGCTGCGCCTCGCCGCCGGAGAGCGTGTCGGCGCTGCGCTCGAGGTTCAGGTAGTCGAGCCCGACGTTGACCAGAAACTCCAGGCGCGAGTGGATCTCGTTGACGATCTTCTCGGCGATCTCGCCCTTGCGCCCGGGAAGCGCGAGGTTGGCAAAGTAGTCCCAGGCCTCGCCGATCGGCGTGCGCACGATGTCGGCGATGTTGCGATCGTCGACGAAGACGTGGCGCGACTCGCGACGCAATCGCGTGCCGTTACAGGCGGTACAGGGCTTCATGGCGATGTACTTGGCCAGATCGTCGCGCACCATGTTCGATTCGGTTTCCCGATAGCGGCGCTGCATGTTGGGCAGCACGCCTTCGAAGGCGTGCTCGCGGGTCACCTTGCGCCCGCGGTCGCTGACGTAGCTAAACGGCACGGGTTCGTTGCCGCTGCCGTTGAGAATGATGTCGCGCTGGCGTTTGGAGAGCTCGTTCCAGGGCGTTTCGAGGGCGAAATCGAAGTGGCTGGCCAGCGCCTGAAGCTGGGTGAAGTAGTAGATATTGCGCCGGTCCCAGCCCTTGATCACGCCTTCGGCAAGCGACAGCTCGTCGTGGCTGATCAGCTTCTCCGGGTCGAAATACTGCTGGATGCCGAGACCGTCGCAGGTGGGGCAGGCGCCGGCGGGGTTGTTGAACGAGAACATGCGCGGCTCGAGCTCGGAGAGCGAGTAGCCGCACACCGGGCAGGCGAAGCGCGAGGAGAACGCCAGGTCTTCGCGGTCGCCGTCCATGAAGTGGATCATCGCCGTGCCGTCGGCCAGGTTCAGCGCGGTCTCGAAGGACTCGGCCAAGCGCTGAGCGATATCGTCGCGCACCTTGAAGCGATCCACGACCACGCTGATGTCGTGTTTTTTACGCTTGTCGAGCGGGGCGATGTCGTCGAGTTCGAGGATCTGGCCGTCGATCTGCACGCGCACGAAGCCCTGGGCGCGAAGCTCGGCCAGAAGCTGCAGATGCTCGCCCTTGCGGCCCTTCACCACCGGCGCCAGCAGCATCAGTTTGGTGCCTTCCTCCAGGTTCATCACCTGGTCGACCATTTGCGAGATGGTCTGCGCTTCCAGGTCCTCGCCGTGCTCCGGGCAGCGCGGCGTGCCGGCGCGGGCAAACAGCAGGCGCAGGTAGTCGTAGATTTCGGTGATCGTGCCGACGGTGGAGCGCGGGTTGTGAGAGGTCGACTTCTGCTCGATGGAAATGGCCGGGGAGAGCCCCTCGATGTGGTCGACATCGGGCTTTTCCATCATGGAAAGAAACTGGCGCGCGTAGGTGGAGAGCGACTCCACGTAGCGGCGCTGCCCTTCGGCGTATAGCGTATCGAATGCAAGCGAGGATTTCCCCGAGCCGGAAAGGCCGGTAATCACGATCAGCTTGTCGCGCGGCAGCTCCACATCGATCTGCTTGAGGTTGTGAGTGCGTGCACCTCTGACCAGAATGCTGTCCATCAACACCTCGAATCGCGTGGCAAAAGCGTAATTATAAGTACTTATGCCCCATTACAGCAAAGCGGGCGGGACGCTTTGTCGCAAGGCGAGCGTTTCCAGCGCCGGCGCGAAGCGCTAGAATGGAGGGCTTTTCCAAATCGGCATTTCATCGTCGGTTGTCTTGAAGGCGCGCGTTTCAAAGGCGCCTCGACGGGTACCGCTCGTTCACCTGGTTCTAATTCAAAGGGCACTATGCGCAACCTCTCCACACTGCTGCTGGCTTCCGAGCGCCGCGCAATCAGTGGGCTGGCCGGGCTCTATGCCTCCCGCATGCTCGGGCTTTTCATGGTGCTGCCGGTGCTGGCGCTCTACGCCGACACGCTGTCCGGCGCCACGCCGTTGCTGGTCGGCGTGGCGCTGGGGGTCTACGGGCTCACCCAGGCCACACTGCAAATCCCCTTCGGCCTGCTGTCGGACCGTTTCGGGCGCAAACGCATCATCGCCCTTGGGCTTTTGATTTTTGCGCTTGGCAGTATCGTGGCCGCCAGCGCCGACTCCATTGGCGGCATCATCGCCGGCCGGGCACTACAGGGGGCCGGCGCCGTGGCGGCGGCGATCATGGCGCTGTTGGCGGATCAAACCCGCGAACAGGTGCGCACCGCCGCCATGGCTACCATTGGGCTCTCGATCGGCGTGTCGTTTGCCATCGCCATGGTGCTCGGCCCCTGGCTTGCAAGCCAGGCCGGGCTTGCCGGGGTATTCTGGGTCACGGCGGCGCTGACGCTGCTCGGGCTCTTCGTGCTGTGGCGCTGGGTGCCGCCGGCGCCGCGCCGGCTGCGCCACAAGGACGTGGGCATGGACCGTGCCCAGTTCAAGAGCGTGGCGGCCCGGTGGGATCTGTGGCGTTTGAACGCGTCGATCTTCTCGCTGCACCTGATCCTGATGGCGATTTTCGTCGCGATTCCGTTTCGCCTCGTCGAGGCGGGCGTGTCCATCGAGTACCACGGCCTTGCTTATCTGTCGATCATGGCGCTGTCGTTCGTCGCCATGGTGCCGCTGATGATCCTGGCCGAGAAGCGCCAGCAGATCAAAGCGGTGTGCCTGGTGGCGATCGGCGCGATCGGTCTGAGTTTGGTGGCGCTGGCGCTGCCGATCTCCCACGGCCACGCGCTGTTTGCCGGACTCTTCGTCTATTTCACCGGCTTCAATTTGCTCGAGGCGACGCTGCCGTCGATGCTGAGCAAGCTCGCCCCGGCGGGCGCCAAGGGCACCGCCATGGGGGTTTACTCCACCAGCCAGTTTCTCGGCGCCTTTCTGGGCGGCACGCTGGGCGGGGCGCTTTCCAGCGCCTTCGGTCTGGACGCGGTGTTCGTGGGCTGCGCGGTGCTGGCGCTTGGCTGGTGGCTGTTCATGTGGCGCCTGCCCTCGCCGCCGCCGCTTTCAAGCGAAGTGGTGGCGCTGGGCGACGACACCCATCCGGATACGCTGGAGCTTTTGATGCAGCGCCTCGCCGATGTGGTCGGCGTGGAGGATGTGATGGTGGTGCCGGAGGAGCGGCTGATGTATCTCAAGGTCAATCGCAAGGCGCTCGATCGCGGGGCGCTGGACAAGCTGATTCCCACGGACAAGCCCTGAGCGGCACACACAAACAGAGACATCGTCGCGGCGGGATTGGTGATACCCTTAACGCCTGCGAGGACACTGCGCGATCGCCGATGGGCGATCGACGAATACGAGAACCGAACTACCAGTACGGACTTACCAGATAGGAGCGAGCCATGGCGCGCGGGATTAACAAAGTCATTTTGATCGGTAACCTGGGTCAGGACCCGGAAGTACGTTTCACGCCGTCGGGCACGGCGGTAGCGAACCTGAATCTGGCGACCTCGGATACCTGGACCGACCGCCAAAGCGGCCAGCGCCAGGAGCGCACCGAGTGGCACCGCGTCGTGCTGTTCAACAAGACCGCCGAGATCGCCCAGCAGTACCTGAAAAAAGGCTCCAAGGTCTACGTCGAAGGACGCCTGCAAACCCGCAAGTGGCAGGACCAGAACGGCCAGGACCGCTACAGCACCGAGATCGTGGCCAACGACATGCAGATGCTCGATAGCCGCGGCGGCGATTTCCAGGGCGGCGGTGCGCCGCAGCAGAACTATCAGAACGGCGCCCCGCAGGGTGGCCAGAGCTATCCTGGCAATCAGCCCAACAACCAGCCCAGCCATCAGAACGCGCCGCCCCAGGGCAATCAGTACGGCGGCGGTCAGCAGAGTGCTCCCCAGCAGGGCGGTCAAGGCGCACCCAATCGCGGCGGCCAAAGCGCGCCGAACGATCAAAACGGCCGCTTCGGCGCGCCGGACCCGGGTAACTTCGACGATTTCGACGACGAAATTCCGTTCTGAACCCCGTCGCTCATGTGATCCACGTTTGGCGCAGTGAGAGAGGAGAGCGTCTGCCTTGAAGCTTTTGATACTGGATGCCGGGCACTGCTTGAGCCTGGCGCTGGCCCGCGAGGCCAGCCGCCGGGCGGATACCGAGCTGGTCATCGAGCAGGGCATGGGCGTGGACGCCCAGGAGCTTGGGGCGATCGCGCCTCATGCGGTGATCATTCCGCCGCTGGCCGAGCCTCACACCATGCCCCCGGCCGACGTGAAGGCCTACGCCGATGCGGTCGATGCGTGCATGGAGGCGTGCAAGGCGCACGGCGTGGCGCTGGTCTGGTGCGTATCGGATCAGCTCTACGAAGAGGGCTTCGAGATTCCGATCGACGAGCACGTGGTGCCCGCGCCGCGTGACGAAAGCCTGCGGCGTCTGGTCGCCACCGGCAATCGGATTCGCGCCGAGTACCACCGCCACTTGATCGTGCGGCTGGGGCCGCTGTTCGCGCTCGACGGCAGCCACGCCTGGCTTGGCGACATCATCGATAGTCTGGTAGCGGGCCAGAGCGTGCGCGCCGCCGAGGACGTGATCTGCTGCCCGACCTCGGCGGACTCCGTCGCCATGGCGCTGATTGGCATGCTCGCTCAGCAGGGATGCGGTGCCGAGGCCTGGGGGGCGTACCACCTGGCGGGCATCGAGCCGGTCAGCGCGTTCACCTTTACCTCGATGGTGCGCACACAGCTCGTCACGCACCTGGAAGGGCGTGGCGAGTCGGTGGCGCTGGGCGAGGTCACGGCGCTGAATCATCATCACGACGCCAAGCTCAGACGCGTACTCAACTGCCGCCGAGTGCTGGACGTGTTCGGCGTTCATCAAAAGCCCTGGCGGCTGGAAGTCGGTCGAATGCTGGATGCCTGGTGCCTGACCCGCGACCAGAGCCCTCCTGAGCAAGGCCTCGAACAAGGAGAGTCGGCTTGACCAACGTGTTGCGCAGCCTGGTCTTTTATCTGGGCTACTTTACGGTGATGCTCGCCTGCGGCGTGCTGTTCTTGCCACTCACGCCGTTTCTACCGCTGGCCTGGCGCTATCGGCTGCTCAATCTGTACAACTACTTCGTCATCTTCTGGTTCCAGTGCGTGTGCGATGTGCGCTACGACATCCAGGGGCGCGAACATATCCCTGACGGGCCCTGCGTCATTCAGGCCAATCACCAGAGCGAATGGGAAACCGTTTTTCTGCAGGTGATGAAGCCGCCGGTCTGTACCGTGCTCAAGCAGGAGCTTTTACGCATTCCGATATTTGGCTGGGCGCTTCGTTTGTTACGCCCGATCGGGCTCGACCGCTCCAAGCCAGCGCGGGCGATGAAGCAGGTGCTGACCCAGGGCGTGGCGCGGCTGCAAGGCGGGCTATCGGTGTTGATCTTTCCCGAGGGCACTCGGGTCGATCCGGGGCGCCGCAAGCGCTACAACAAGAGCGGCACGGTGGTGGCGTGTCGGGCTGGCGTGCCGGTGCTGCCGGTGGCGCACAACGCCGGCGAGCGCTGGCCCGGGCGCCACTGGGTCAAACAACCCGGCGAGCTGCGGGTCCGCATCGGCGAGCCGATCGAAACCGCCGGGCGCACCCCGGACGAGGTGCTCGCCGAGGTGGAGCGCTGGATCGAGTCCACCCTCGAGGAGATTTCTGACGTGCCCCGCGGCGACCCCGTGGCCATGAGCGTCGCGCCTCGGGCCCGGTAATACACTCGAGCCCAGCTTTTGCGCGGCCCTGGTGTGCTTTAAGTTAGCGGCGGCTGAGGCTGGCGCTGCCGGGTAACCCGTAGCGAGGGTCTTTCGCCAGGGAGGGCGAAAGTAGCGTACAGGGAGGTATTCACAGTGCCCTCGCGTAGGATTACCCGGCATCCCACAGAACAGACCAACAAAAACGGCGCCTCTAGGCGCCGTTTTTGTTGCTGCGTATCACTACTAGTCGGCGTAGCGCTGGAACACCAGACAGGCGTTGGTGCCGCCAAAGCCGAAGCTGTTGGAGAGCGCCCGCTCGATGGCGACGTTATCGCGCCGCTCGGTGACGATGTCGAAGCCGTCGGCCTGCTCGTCGAGCTTGGTGACGTTGGCCGAGGCGGCGACGAAGCCATGCTGCATCATCAAAAGCGAGTAGATCGCTTCCTGCACGCCGGTGGCGCCCAGCGAGTGTCCGGTCAGCGACTTGGTCGAACTCATCGCCGGGGTCGAGTCGCCGAAGACTTCGCGAATCGCTTTCAGCTCGGCGACATCGCCAACCGGCGTCGAAGTGCCGTGGGTATTGATGTAGTCGATATCGCCATCCACCGTGGCCATCGCCTGGCGCATGCAGCGCGTGGCGCCTTCACCCGAGGGGGCGACCATATCGACGCCGTCGGACGTGGCGCCGTAACCCACGACTTCGCCGTAGATCTTCGCACCGCGCGCTTTCGCGTGCTCGAGCTCTTCGAGCACGACCATGCCGCCGCCGCCGGCGATGACGAAACCATCGCGGGTCTGGTCATAAGGCCGCGAGGCGGTTTCCGGGGTATCGTTGTAGTGGGTCGAGAGCGCCCCCATGGCGTCGAACAGGCACGACAGTGTCCAGTGCTCCTCTTCACCGCCGCCGGCGAACACGACATCCTGCTTGCCCAGCTGGATCTGCTCCATGGCGCTGCCGATGCAGTGCGCCGAGGTCGCGCAGGCCGAGGAGATCGAGTAGTTCACGCCCTTGATCTGAAAGGGCGTGGCCAGGCACGCGGAGACGGTGCTGCCCATGGTGCGGGTGACGCGGTACGGCCCGACGCGACGCAGCCCCTTGTCGCGCAGCACATCGGCGGCTTCGACCTGGTTGGCGCTGGAGGCGCCGCCGGAGCCTGCGATCAGCCCGGTACGCTCGTTGGAGACCTGCTCTGGCGTTAGCCCCGCGTCCTCGATGGCCTGCGCCATCGACACATAGGCGTAGGCCGCGGCGTCGCCCATGAAGCGCAGAAGCTTACGGTCGATCAGCGCTTCAAGATCGATCTGTACGCTTCCGGCCACGTGGCTACGAAAACCGCGCTCGGCATACTCCTCTTTAAAGCGAATGCCGCTGCGCCCGTTTTTCAGCGCGTCCAGAACCTGGTGCTGGTCATTGCCAAGACAAGATACGATGCCCAGGCCGGTGACTACCACTCGTCGCATGGGAGCCTCCTGTTAAAAATTCGCAGTGGAGGTGAATAGGCCAACGCGCAAGTCGTTCGCCTGGTAGATGTCGCGTCCGTCCACGGACACCGTGCCATCGGCGATGCCGAGAATCAGCCGGCGCGTGATGACCCGCTTGATATTGATACGGTACGTGACCAGTTTCGCATCGGGCAGGATCTGCCCGCTGAACTTCACTTCGCCGCAGCCCAGCGCTCGACCGCGCCCGGGATGACCCAGCCAGCCCAAATGAAAACCGACCAGCTGCCACATGGCGTCCAGTCCCAGACAGCCCGGCATGACCGGATCCCCCGGGAAATGGCAGTCGAAGAACCAGAGATCCGGGGTGATGTCGAGCTCGGCGATCAGCTCGCCCTTGCCATGCTCACCGCCTTCTTCGTGAATGTGCGTGATGCGATCGAGCATCAGCATGTTGGGTGCCGGCAGCTGCGCATTGCCGGGGCCGAACAGCTCGCCGCGCGAGCACGCCAGCAGTTCTTCGCGATCAAAGGAATGTTGCTTGGTCACTGAATCGTTCCGAGGTTCAAGGTGGACGTTGGCCGTCCGTCGCACCGGCGTTACGCGCCGGGGATCGCGACGAACGGCTGGCAAGGCCATGCCTAGTCTACTTCCGGAAACCGCTGAATGCACGCCATCGTCGATCTATCGTTGAGTCGGCGCGGGCTGTCGGGCGTTCAAAGCGCCTTGAACGCCTCCAGCGCCCGCTGGCGCGCCGCCTTGTGATCGACGATCGGCTCGGGATAGTCGAGCTTCGTTAGCATGTCGCTCGGCGGGGCGTGGCGCGCCTTGGCGGGAAGCTCGGAAAGCTCGGGCAGCCACTCGGCGATGAACTCGCCGTCCGGGTCGAAGCGCGTCGATTGGGTGGTGGGGTTGAAGATACGAAAGTAGGGCGCGGCGTCGGTGCCGGTGGAGGCCGCCCACTGCCAGCCGCCGTTGTTGGAGCAGAACTCGCCGTCCACCAGGTGTTCGAGGAAAAACCGCTCGCCTCGGCGCCAGTCGATCAACAGGTGCTTGCTTAGAAACATCGCGGTGACCATGCGCAGGCGATTGTGCATCCAGCCGGTATTGACCAGCTGACGCATGGCGGCATCGACGATCGGGTAGCCGGTACGCCCTTCGCACCAGGCCTTGAAGCCCTCGTCGTCGTCGCGCCACTCAAGCGCTTTGGTGTGTTCCTGAAACGGCTCGTGGCGTACCACCCGGGGAAAGCCATAGGCCACGTGCTGATAAAACTCACGCCAGACCAGCTCGTTGACCCAAGTGGTCAGGCCCTTGTCACCATCGGCGAGATGGCCGCCGTTGTGGCTCATCACCGCCTGCATGCACTGGCGATACGACAGTACCCCGAGGGCGAGATAGGGCGAGAGCTCGCTGGTACCGGCGACGGCGGGGAAGTCGCGCTGCTCGTTATAGCGCTTGGCGCGTTTTTGCAAAAAGCGCGCGAGCGCGTCGCTCGCCGCGTCTTCACCGGGGGGCCACGCCGTCTGATTCACCGGCGTCTGATCGAGTTCGGGCAGCGCCGGGATCGCGTTGTTGCCAATGGAGAGCGCGGCCTGCTTTTTCGGCGCGTCCAGCACGTGCAGCTGCGAATCCTTCAGGTTCTTGTGCCAGGCCTTCGAGAACGGGGTGAACACGCTGTAGTACTCGTTCTTGCCGGTCAGAAGCGTACCCGGTGCAAACGCAACGGCGTCGTGGTAGCTGTGGGCGGGAATGCCTTCGTGCTTGAACGCCTCGAGTACCTGGGCGTCGCGGCGATGCTCGTTGAGTGGGTACTGGCGGTTGAAGTGCAGCCGCTCGATACCGTGCTCGCGGGCAATCTCTAAAAGCGCCTCGGCCGCCTCGTCATAGCGGCCGATATCGCGGTGCAGCAGCGGAATATTGAGCGCGTTCAGGCTCTCTTTCAGCGCGCGAACGCTTCTGTGCCAAAAGTCGATCTTGTTGGCGCCGTGGCCGTGTTCGCGCCACTGCTCGACACTGCGCAAAAACACCGCCACCACCGGGCCCTTCTCGGCGGCGGACGCCAGCGCCGAGTGATCGAAGGTGCGAAGGTCGGTTCGAAACCAGACAAGCTGAAGCGCCATGACTCCCTCCCTGGAGCGTCAAAAACGCCGGCGGTGAAAAGCCGGCGTCAACAAAGTAGTAAACCCGAATGGCAGGGCGTTACAGAATGCCGGATTCACGCAGCAGCGGGCGCAGCCGGGCGATTGCCTGAGGCAGGTCGTCGCCGAGCATATGAACATCGCTGTCGCGCAGATCGACATCGCGCTGGCGGGCGACTTCGCCGCACACGCCAATCGGCACGCTCAGCGACGTGGCGGCGCGCGGCAGTGCCTGGCGGATGAAGTCATCGTTTTCGCGCTGGCCGCTGGTCAATAGCACCATCGAGCAGTGCAGCCGCGTTACCGCCTGGGGCAGGTCCTCGAGCGCAAGCGAATGGTCGAGAAGCTGAACCCGATAGCCCTGTTCGCTCGCCATCAGCGCCGTCATCAGCACCCAAAGCGGACCCGGGTCGTCGGGCATGGCGTTGAGCAGAATCAGCGGACCGCGGGTGGCCTGGTTGGCGTAGTGAAGGCGAATGCCGACCTGGCTTCGCAGAAACGCCTCCAGCGAGCGGCGCACCAGGTCATCCGGTTCGATCGCCCACTTCGCCTCCAACGTTGAGATCACCGGCTGCCACAGCTCGTTGACCGCGGTGCTCAGCGGATAGAGCGCCAGGCTTTGCTGATAGAGCGACTCGAGTTTGGCCAGATCGATCGCCTCGATAGTGGCCAACAGCTGCTGGCGCTGGCTGGCCCAGTCGCCGGCATCCGGGGCTGGGGTCTCGACGGTTTCCGGCTGGTCGAGCAGATCCGCCACCTGGCTGACCGGCACCCCGCGATTGAGCCACTGCAAGATCCGCTCGATGCGGATGATGTCGTCCTGGGCGTAGAGCCTGTGGCCCTTGGGGGTGCGCTGCGGGCAGATCAGCCCGTAACGGCGCTCCCAGGCGCGCAGGGTGACCGAGTTTACTCCCGTCAGTCGGGAAACTTCCCGAATCGGGTAAAGTGGCGTATCGGGTGGGTGGGTCGCCTTCTTGCTCATGGGCGCCATTGCCTCTTGGTTGCCTCGGGCCGATGCCCCAGGGATCTTTCATGAATGGCGGCGGCGCGCAGCAAAGATGTGTCTGCTCGCCGTCTGGTATAACGTTAAAGCCTTTTTTGGTAGCGTACTTTGTACAACTTTTTGACGTTGGGTACAACCTTGCGCAGGCTAACGTTATACGGACGTTTGATTTCGGTAACTCTCTGGTAGCTCTGCCAATGCATTTCCAAGCTCCCGCCCGGAGAGCCAGGCATCCTCGACACGGCTGCCGCGAAAGCTCTCGCCACATAGCGCAAGGCCCTGTTCACTGTACAAGTATGACTCGTGACCGGGCGCGCTTGCCTGAGCGTAGCGCCAGCGGTGAGCGCCCAGCTCGACGATGTCGGGCAGCTCAATGTCGCGCGGTAAAAGCGAGCGAAAGGCGGCGTAGAGCGCGCAGGCGACTTCGCCCGCCGGGCGCTCGAGCATCTGCTCGCTCCAGTCGAGCTGGGCGAGCAGGCTGAGGCTTTCCGGCTGGTGCTCGCGGCCGGGCTTGGTGTGGTTGCGCGATACCAGTCTGAGCGCTGCGTGGCGCGCGTGCAGCGATTCCCAATGGATGACGCTATCGATCGGCGGCAGCGGCGTCTTGAACACCACGTAACCGGCCCAGCAGCTTCGCTGGGCGCGCGCGCTACACGCTTGTGCCAGCACAGGATCCCACTCGCCGATCAGCGCCTCGGCCTGGGGGGGCGGAGCGGTGATCACGACCGTATCGAAAGTGCCGAGCGGCTGATGGTGATCAGCACAAAGCGCCCAGCCGCGCTGGCCATCGCCTGGTTTCGTCAGCGCCTGAACGCGGGTGTCGAAGTGGGTCTTCACGTGTTTAAAACGCGTAAGGCGGTTGGCGAGTTCGCGGGTGATCGCGCTCATGCGTGGAGCGCCTGTATAGCGGCGCTGGTCGTCATCCAGCCTCGTCCAGCCGGCGTTGCCGGCCTCGAAACTGACGCCGGGCCAGCGGGCGACGACACCCTGGTTTTCGAGGGATTCGATCAGCTGCAAAAACCGCGCGTCGCGCACGGTAAAGGTCTGGGCGCCCAGATCAAGCGTGGCGCTCGGGCGGCGCTTGCTGGCCATGCGCCCGCCCGGGCCGCGCGCCTTGTCGAACAGAGTCACGTTGATGCCTCGTTCGGCCATCGTTTGAGCGCAGGCAAGGCCTGATATGCCGGCGCCGATCACGGCAACGCGTTCAGGGCGAGCGGCTCGGCGCGCTTTTTCGGGCATAAATCCTCGCGTGAATGGATGACACTCAATATACTTATCGTAGCATTTTAGTACAGCATTTGTGTAACTAACCGTCTGCGGGCTGAGCCTGCGGACGAAAGGAGGTTCTGGATGCGAATACTCGTCACCGGCGGCACGGGCTTTGTCGGCAAGCGTCTGTGTGAAAAGCTGATCGACGGCGGCCACCAGGTCGACGTCGTATCGCGCTCGCCCTCTCAGGCGGCTCGCGGGCTACCGCGGGCGTGCAACACCGGCAAGAGCGCGATGGCGTTCATCGATACCCCGCCGGACGCCATCGTCAATCTGGCCGGCGAGCCAATTGCCGGCAAGCGCTGGAGCGATGCGCAGAAAAAACGCCTGATCAGTTCGCGGGTCGAGGCCACTACGGCGCTGGTCGAGTTCTGCAAGGCGCTGCAAAAAGCGGACAAGCCGCTGCCTGCGGTGATGGTCAGCGGCTCGGCCATGGGGTACTACGGCGATCAGGGCCAAAAGAAGGTGGACGAAGAGACGCCGCCGCACCCTGAATTCGCCCATCGGCTCTGCGCCCAGTGGGAGGCGGCCGCCGAGCCCATCAAGGCGCTCGGGGTAAGGCTTGCGATCCTGCGCATTGGCCTGGTGCTCGACGAAGGTGGCGGCACGCTCGCCAAAATGCTGCCGCCATTCAAGCTGGGCCTGGGCGGGCGTTTCGGCGATGGCCGCCAGTTCATGCCCTGGGTGCACCGGGAAGACCTCGTCGAGGCGATTCTGTACTTGATCAACAAGTCCGGGCTCGAAGGGCCGTTCAATGCCGGCGCCCCGCACCCGGTCACCAACCGGGAGTTTAGCCAGACCCTGGCGCGGCACCTCAACCGCCCGGCGATCTTTCCGGTGCCCGCCTTCGTACTGAAGGCGGGGCTTGGAGAGATGTCGCGGCTGTTGCTGACCGGGGCGGACATGCGCCCGGAGCGCCTGCACGCGGCGGGCTTCAACTTCGGCTACCCGACCCTCGACAAGGCGCTGGCCGATATCCTCGACGACTGACCGCACCACGCACGGTGAGGTCTGCCCGGCGCCGATCAGGCGTTGGGGTCGACGGTGATCACCACCCGCACCGCGTCCAGACGCAGCCGGGTGGCGTCGATCGCTTCCATCAGCGCGTCGCGCTCGCGCTCAAGTGCCGCTAGCTCTTCGTCGCGCACCGCCGGGTTGTGCTGAGAGAGCGAGCGCAGCCGGTCGAGTTCGCCGTCCAATTGGGCGCGCATCTTCTCGCGCGCCTGCTCTAAAAGTCCCGGCAGCGCTTTTTCCGCCTCCGCTTCGCCCTGGCTCAACAGCGTGCGCAGCTCACTCACCCGGCTCTTGATCAGGTCGCGGGCCATCGACTTGTTGACCTTCTGGACGTTCTTCGAGAGCCCGGTGAAGGAGATGTTGGCGGTCAGGTTGGCGCCGGATTCGTCCATCAGTACGCGCACCGCCGTGGGCGGCAAAAAGCGATTGAGGTGCAGCGCCTTCGGCGCTGGGCAGTGGGTGCAGAACACCAGCTCCGCCATCAGCCGCCCGCTGGGGATGGCGGGGTGGCGCAGCAGCGCAAGCGCGGTGTTGCCCATGGTGCCGTCGATCACCCGGCCCATCATTTCGCGCACCAGCGGGTGCTCCCAGCCAAGCCGGTGCACGTCGTCGCGGGCCAGCGCTACGTCGCGCCGGTAGGTGGCGGAAAACCCTTCCTCGCCTTTCACCAGTCCCGGCAGGCCGTCGAGCATGTGCGAGCCTGGCGCCAGATAAAGCAGGTCGTTGCCGATCTCCTGGCTGTCGACGCCGAACACGTCCAGCGCCCGTTCGACATAGCGCGGCAGGGCAGTATCCTCGTCGAGCTCGCGCACCGCCTCGACCACCTGCTCGGCGCGCTCCGGGCGGCAGGCGTTGAGCTCCAGCAGGCGGTTACGCCCGGCTTCGCGCTCGGCCATCTTCTCGGTGAAGAAGGCGCGTGTGTCAGCGATGATCTCGTCGAGCGCCTCGTCGTCCAGAAGCGCATCGGCCAGCGCATCGCCGAAGGTCTCGAACAGCTCGCTGCCGACGCCGTGGGGGGCAGCGAAGGCACTCATGCCTTCGTGGTACCAGCGTAAAAGCCGCTCGCCGGGCGAGGCGCTGAAGGCGGGCACGTGCAGCTCGATGGCGTGGCGCTGGCCGATCCGGTCGAGGCGCCCGATACGCTGTTCGAGCTGATCCGGATGCTGGGGCATGTCGAACATCACCAGATGCCGGCAGAACTGGAAGTTACGCCCCTCGGAGCCGATCTCCGAGCACACCAGCACCTGGCAGCCCTCTTCCTCGTCGGCGAAGGCCGCCGCGGCGCGGTCGCGCTCGATCAGTGAGAGATCCTCGTGGAACACCGGCGCCTGATAGCCGCCGAGCACGCGCAGCGCCTCGGAAAGGCCTTCGGCGGTTTCGCGGTGGTGCGCGATCACCAGCACCTTGTCCCCGGCCAGGCCTTCCTCGCTGGTGTCGGCGAGCTTCTCGAGCAGCCAGTTCACCCGCGGGTCGATCTGCCACCAGGGCTCGCCATTGAGCGGGTCATCGGAGAGCGCGCGGTAGGTGGCGTCCGGGTAGATCAGCACGTCCGGGTGATCCATGCCGGTTTCGATCAGAAGCTCGTCGAAGTAGTCCTCGTCGCGCTCGACCCGGCGCAGCACGCGCCGGTAGGCCGAGGGCAACTCCAGCGTGCTCTGGTGCAGACGCCGCTCGGGAAAGCCGCCCACGTGGCGGCGGCTGTTGCGAAACATCACCCGGCCGGTGCCGTGACGGTCGAGCAGCGCGTCGCGAAGCTTCGTTTTGGCCTCTGCCTTGGCGTCGTCGCTTTCGCTTTCGCGGCACAATGTGTCCAGCAGCGCCTGGCCGTCGGCGTCATCGACCACCGCCGCCACCCGCTCGCGCTCGGAAGGCAGGGCGTCGAGCGCCTCGATGGCACCGGCCACCTCGACGTAGTGCGCCTCCTCCTGCTTGAAGCGCGCGATATCGTGGTAGCGCTCCGGGTCCAACAGGCGCAGGCGAGCAAAGTGGCTCTCCAGGCCCATCTGCTCCGGGGTGGCGGTCAACAGCAGAAGGCCGGGAATCTGGCCGGCGAGCTGCTCGACGCAGCGATAGCCCGGGCCGCTTTCGCCGTCGGCGTGCCAGTCGAGGTGGTGCGCTTCGTCGACGATCAACAGATCGAAGTCGCTCTCAAGCGCTTGGGCCTGGCGCGCCTCGTTGGCGAATAGCCACCCCTGGCTTGCCAGAATCAGCTGGGCGCTCTCGAACGGGTTGGCGCCGGCTTGAGCTTGGCTCTGGGTTTCGTCGAGCAGCGTGACGCTGAGCGAGAAGCGGCGCAGAAGCTCCACCAGCCACTGGTGGGTGAGGCTATCCGGCACCAGCACCAGCGCGCGGGAAACGCGCCCGGCCAGCAATAGCCGGTGCAGAATCAATCCGGCTTCGATGGTCTTGCCAAGGCCCACCTCGTCGGCGAGCAGTACCCGAGGGGCGTGGCGGCGCGCGACTTCGTCGGCGATATAGAGCTGGTGAGGGATCAGGTCGATGCGCGGGCCGCTAAAGCCGAGGGCTTCGTGCTGCTCGATACGCTGATGGTGGTGCAGCGTGCGAAAGCGCAGGTCGAACCAGTCGTTGCGATCCACCTGGCCGGTCAAGAGACGGTCGCGGGCCTGGTTGAATTGCATGGTGTCGGCCAGGCGCGTTTCGGGAAGCTCGCGGGCGACGCCGTCGTCGTCCAGGCCCTGGTAAATGATCAACCCCTGGCGCTCGCTGCTTTCGCTGACGGTGATCTGCCAGCCATCGGCGGCGATCACCCGGTCACCGCTACCGAATACCACCCGGGTCAGCGGCGCCTGACGGGTGTTGTAGGTGCGGGTTTCCTGACTGGCACTGAACAAGATGGTCACGCTGCGGGCGTCGCAGTTGAGTACGGTGCCCAGCCCAAGCTCGGCCTCACCGTCGCTGATAAAGCGCTGGCCGGGGGTAAAATCGCTCATGATGCCTCAAGGAAGTTCAAAACGGGGCGAGCCGCCTGCGTTCAGGCGGCGATAGGGCGGGGGATTCTAACGCAAAGGCGGGGCGGTATTAAGCGCCGAGTCGCTTAATTATCGAGCCAGCGGTCGAGCTCGGCGCGGGTCAGCTCGCCAACGTGGACTTCCTGAGTGCGGCCATCGGCGTCGAACAGCACGGTGGTGGGCAGACCCGGGGCTTCGAAACGCGCCATCAGCGTTTGGCTCGGGTCGCGCAGCGCCACCTCGAAGGAGAGCGCCTGCTCGTCGAGATAGCGCACCACCGGCAGCAGATCCTCGCCCTGATTGACGATGACGACGCTCACTCCCTCCAGGCCGTCGGCCTGCTCGAGAAGCGGCATTTCGCGCCGGCACGGCGGGCACCAGGTCGCCCATAGATTGACGATCAGCCGGTCGCCGCGCGCGGCCAGGTCCGGCAGGTAAACCGGTTCGCCGTCGAGGTTTTCAAGCGTCACCTCGGGTAGCGCGCTCACTGCAAAGCGCTGCTCGTCCACGCTCACCATGACCGCCACCAGCCAGAGCGCCGAGCTGAGAATCAGCAGGATGACGGCGATGCCTAGCGCCTTGAGGCTGTTGCGCAGCGACCAGGCGCACCACAAGAGCCCGGCCAGAAAACCGCCCAGCGGGTGATAGCCCGGCTGCCAGAGTTTGAGCGCCTCGAGCGGGGCCGCCATGAAGCTTTCGATATTGAGCAGCACGTAGCCCACCCGCGCGCCCACCAGCCAGCAAAGGATTAGCCCGCTGAACCAGCGGCTTTTTTGTCGCGCATTAAGCGGCAGACAGTAGCGGCTCGTCAGCAGCAGCAGAAGGGCGGCGCCCAGGGCGAACAGGCGAGGCAGCGAAAGAAGGAGCGGGCCGAGGGCAATCGCGTTCATGGTTTTCCCGTTGAGCAGTTACACTGGGGCACCATATCATGCACGCCACTGTTTACGGAGAACTCCATGTACCCGTCCGGCATCGACGTACTGCGGGCGCTGGCGATCGGCTCCCAGGCGCTGGGGCTTACGCTGATCATCGCGCTGGAAACCGTCATGGGCAACGCCGCCCGCCCCTGGCAAGGCGTGGTGCTGGCTTTCATGCTCGTTTCCGCGCTGTTAATTGCGCTGGCCAGGCTCTACCGGCGCAACCGCCAGCGTAAAGAGGCGGATGCGCGCCGCGCGCGCCTGGAGGCGGGCACTGACGATGGCTAGCCGCCGGCCGTGGCTGGCCGCGCTTTTGGTGGCGGCGCTGACGCTTGCCGGCTGCGTCGACGAGGACGTTCCCCGCGAGGCGCAGGTAGCGGTCGAGCGCGCCCAGGCCGAGGATACCTGGCTTGGCGAGCGGGTCGCCCACGCGCTAAAGGGGCAGAGCGCGCCGGACGGCTTTGCGCTTCTGGCCAACGGCCAGCAGGCGTTCGAGACCCGGGTGGAACTCATCCACCGCGCCGAGCGCTCGCTGGATATCCAGACCTATCTGTTCGGCGACGGCCAGACCACGCGGCTGATCATGGAAGAGCTGATCGAGGCCGCCGAGCGCGGCGTTCGGGTGCGCCTGCTGCTCGACGACATGGGGGCGATCGGCCAGGGCGAGCGGCTGGCCGCGCTTTCGAGCCATCCTCGTATCGAGGTGCGGGTGTTCAACCCGGTGGCCTTCGGCCGCGGCCATCTCGCCACTCGGGTGCTGGCCTCGTTCACCGCGCCCAAAACCCAGCACCGGCGCATGCACAACAAGCTCTGGATCGCCGACAACACCGTGGGCATCGTCGGCGGGCGCAACCTGGGCGACGAATACTTCGACGCCAACGAGTCGCTCAACTTCGCCGATCTGGACCTGGTCACGATCGGCCAGGTGGTGCCCGAGCTTTCGCAAAGCTTCGACGACTACTGGAATCACGCTCTCGCCCAGCCGATTGCCCGCTACCATTCGGTTGAGGCGAGCGCCTGGCAGCCCTTCGCCGATGAGCTCGACCGCTGGCTCGACGACAACGCCGAGGCCGACTACCTCGTCCGGCTGCGCGAGTCGCCTTCCGAGGCGCCGCCCTGGCGCACGCTTTTCTGGGGCAGCGCCCAGGCGTTCTGGGACAGCCCGGACAAGATCCACTCCGACGGCGCGCCCCACTGGCAGGCAACGCTCTTGGGCGAGCTTTTGCGCCACGCCGAAAGCCGCGAACGGCTGGTGATGATCTCGGCCTATTTCGTGCCCACGCGAGCCGGCGTCGAGCGGCTGGAGGCGCTGGCAGGCCAGGGCGTGGCCATCGACATTATCACCAATTCGCTTGCGTCCACGGATGCCGCCGTGGTGCACGGCGCTTACATGCCCTGGCGGGCGCGGCTCATCGAGAGCGGCGTGCGCCTTTTCGAGCTGCGCCCGGAGCAGGAGGCGAGCGGCAATGCCACCGCGGAGGAGATGCGCGTACCCGGCGCCTCCGCCTCGGCGCTGCACATCAAGGCGCTGGGTTTCGATGATCAGGTGTTTATCGGCTCGTTCAACGTCGACCCCCGCTCGGTGTTCTGGAATACCGAGGTGGGCGTGCTGGTCGAAAGCGACGGGCTACGAGAGGCTTTCGACGAACTGGTCGAGATTGGGCAGCAGCCAACGATCAGCTACCGCGTCACCCTCGAGGATGGCGCGCTGGGGTGGGCGTACGAGCACGAAGGCGAACGCCGGCGCGCTGTGGAGGAGCCCGGCAGTTGGTGGCGCCACGCCAACGCCTGGTTCAGTCGAACCTTCCATCTGGAACCCTTGCTGTAGCGCCAGCGCCTATACATGCGCCAGGCCCGCGCCGTTAAGAAGCGTTAGAAAAGGAGCTTGTATTTTCGACCCGGCGGTTTCAAATTGATACCAGCGCGAGCGACAGCCTGCGCGATTCAAATACCGGGAGCGACGAATAACATGATCAAAAAACGCACACTCGCCGCCGCTATCGCGGCGTCCTCTCTTGCCTTGACCGCCACCGCTCAGGCCGAGGTCAAAATCGGCTTTCTGGGCGGTTTCACCGGCGGTATCGAAAGCCTGACGCCGCCGATCTTCGAAGGCGCACAGCTGGCCGTGGCCCAGATCAACGAGCAGGGCGGCATTCTGGATGGCGAAACGCTTTCAATGCCGTCCGGCGATACCACCTGTTCTGACGCCTCGGCGGCCTCCAACGCCGCCGACCGCATGGTCAACTCCGAAAACGTCACGGCGATCGTCGGCGCGCTTTGCACCGGCGCGACCATCGCCGCGGCCAACAACGCCGCGATCCCGGGTGGGGTGGTGATGGTCTCGCCGGCCTCAACGGCGCCGGCGGTCACCGAGCTCGACGACAACGATCTGGTGTTCCGTACCGTGCCCTCGGACGCCTTCCAGGGTGAAATGCTCGCCAAGCTGCTGCTCGACAAGGGCATCGACGTGGTCGCGGTCACCTTCGTCAACAACGACTACGGCCAGGGGCTGTCCGACGCCTTCAGCACGGCGTTCGAAGCTGGCGGCGGCGAGATTACCGACAACCTCGCCCACGAAGACAACCGCGCCGACTACCGCTCTGAGCTCGGTGCGCTTTCCGCCGGCGGCGCCGACACGCTGGTCGTGCTGGCCTATGCCGATACCTCGGGCCAGACCGTACTGCGCCAGGCGTATGAAAGCGGCATGTTTACCCAGTACGTGGGCGCCGACGGCATGGTCGGCGATAGTCTGGTGGAAGCGATCGGTGCCGACGTGCTGGATGGCATGATCGCCACGCGCCCGGGCAGCCCGGATCTACCCGGCACCGAGATCTTCGAGAGCGCCGCTAATGATGCTGGCTTCGACCCCAGCGCCGTATTTGCCGCCCAGGCCTATGACGCCGCCTTCCTGCTGGCGCTGGCCATCGAGCAGAACGGCAGCGCCGAGCGCGAGGGGTTGAGTGATGCGCTGCGCAGCGTCTCGAGCGCCCCCGGCGAGGTCATCCTGCCCGGCGAGTGGGAGAAGGCCGTGGAGCTGATCGCCGCGGGCACCGAGATCAACTACGAAGGCGCCTCCGGCTCGCACGAGTTCGACGATAACGGCGACGTCCCTGGCGTGGTGGTCGAAATGGCGGTGGAAGACGGCAGCTTCGTGACCAAGGGTCAGCTCGACTTGTAAGCCGCAAAGCGTGGAAGCCTTGTAAAAAAACGCCCCGGGCCGAAAGCCCGGGGCGTTTTTCGTAGTGGCCGGTGCTTAGCCGTGGGTCTTGATGTTCTCCGGCAGCAGCCCCTTGGGGGCGAAGCGCAGCACGATCGTGATCAGCATGCCAATCACCAGTACGCGGGCCTGCAGCGCGCGGCTGTCCAGGTTGCTGGGCATCTCCCAGCCCGCACCTTCGCCGATACTCGTCACCAGCTCCATGACGTAGAGCGCCAGCGGCTCGGACATGATCCAGATGATGTACACCGCTACGGCGCCGAAGATCGTGCCCAGGTTGTTGCCGGGCCCGCCGAGAATCACCATTACCAGCACCAGAAAGGTGTGATTCAGCGGCAGATACCCCTGGGGGTCGAAGAGGCTGTTGAAGGTGCCCAGCACGCCGCCGCCCAGGCCCATCAGAATGCAGCCCAGCACGAAGATTTCGAGGCGGCGTTTGTTGATGTCCTTGCCCATGGCCGCCGCGGAGACTTCGTTGTCACGAATGGCGCGAATCATCCGTCCCCAGGGGGCGTGGTAGGCGCGGTGGAGCAAAAAGAAGATCGCCGCGATGATCACCGCGGTCAGCGATAGATAGATCGCCCGCGACAGCGTGAAGCCGAGCTCGGCAGGCCCCGGCGTCGGCCAGGGCAGCGGCGAGACCGTGGCGGTGCCGCGGGTCAGCCAGTCGGAGTTTTTCAAAAACGCCTTGATGATCTCGGCGATACCGAGGGTGGCGATCGCCAGGTAGTCGCTTCGAAGCCCGAGACAAATATGGCCGATGAAGTAGCCCACGCCGCCGGCAAGCGCGCCGCCGACGATCCAACCCGTCCAGGGCGGCAGGCCGAAACCGCCGACGAAGCCGGCGCGGGCCTGAATCTCGCCGGTCACCTCACGAAGCATGCTGATCACGGTGAGATAAAGCACTACCGCCACCACCACGGTGACCACGGTGCGCAGCCGTTTCGGCATGCCGAAACGGTCGAGCCGGCTCACGCCGACCACCACCAGCACCGCGGCGATGCCGTAAAGCAGCACGCGGCCAAGCTCGAAGGGAAGCTCCGTGCCCCAGAAAGCGTCGTTGACCGGTACGCTAAAGAGCATGGCGCTAAAGCCGCCAAGGGCCACGAAGCCCATGACGCCGGCGTTGAACTGCCCGGCGTAGCCCCACTGAATGGTCAGGCCGAGCGCCAGAATGGCGTAGCAGGCCGCCTCGACCAGCATGCGCGTACTGTAGGCCGCGCCCATCAGCGCGTAGACGCCGAGCACCGCGACCAAAAGCGCGGCGAACAGCACCACCTCGCGCAGCGGGAAGCGCCGCGTGACGGTGGCATCGCGGGGCGTATAGGAGGAGGTTTTATCGTTCATTAGATCACCTTGCCCTTGAAGAGCCCCGTGGGGCGCCAGATCAGAATCGCCACGAGAATGAAAAACGGCACCACGATCTTGTACTCAGTGCCCACGAAGGCGAGATTCGACGGAAGCTCCAGCCATTCGGGCAGGCGCTCCTGAAACGGGCGCAGCAGCACGTTCCAATTGAACACCGCCAGGGTCTCTGCAAAGCCCACCACGAAACCGCCGGCGATCGCCCCGTAGGGATGGCCCACCCCGCCGACGATGGCGGCGGCGAAGATCGGCAGCAGCAGAAAGAAGCTCAGATCCGGCTTGAAGGTCACATCCAGTGACAAAAGCGTGCCGGCAATCGCCGCCAAGCCCCCGGCGATCACCCAGGTCACGGCAACGATGGTGTTGGTGTTGATGCCCGAGGCCTGAGCGAGCTCCGGGTTGTCCGACATGGCGCGCATCGCCTTGCCTAGCCGCGAGCGGTTCAAGAACACCGCCAGCGCCACGACCGCCACCACCGTGATCACGAACAGATAGAGCTGCGGTTCGGTCACCACGATGGGGGCTCGGGCGCCTTCGAAAGGCAGCCCCAGCCGGAAAATCTCCTTACGGTCATCGACATACAGGCTCTGGCCGCCGGTGCCGGCGAACAGGCGGATCAATCCCTGCAGCATCAGCGTCACCCCGAGGGAGCCGATGACCATGACGATAGGCTTGACCCCGTGAGCGCGCAGTGGCTTGTAGAACGCCTTATCGATACCGACGGCGAGCAGGGCAGTGAGCGCCATGGCCAGCGGCAGCATGATCAGCGCGGTGGGCACGCCGATGCTGGCGCCCGCGGCGGGAAAGGCCGACGCGAGCAGCAGCACCATGAAGGCGCCGAAGGTCATCATGTCGGCGTGGGCGAAGTGAGCGAAGCGCATGATGCTGAAAATCAGCGTCACGCCGATCGCCCCAATGGCGTAGATCGACCCGGTGACGCTGCCGGCGATCAGGACGTTATTGATGAAAAAGACCAGTTCGTTCACGAGTATCTCCCCCGGGCTAGCCGCCCAAAAAGCTCTTGGCGACATCCGGGTCGGCCAAAAGCGCCGCCCCCGTATCGGTAAAGCGGTTCTGGCCGGCGGCCAGCACGAAGCCCTTGTCGGCGATGGCGAGCGCCTGCTTGGCGTTCTGCTCGACCATCAAAATGCCGACGCCGGCGGCGTTGATCTTCTTTACCCGATCGAAGATCTCGTTCATGTAGAGCGGTGAGAGCCCGGCGGTGGGCTCGTCGAGCAGCAGGAGTGTGGGCTCGGCCATCAGCGCGCGGCCCATGGCGACCATCTGGCGCTGGCCACCGGAGAGCTCGCCGGCGGGTTGGCGGCGCTTGTCCTTGAGCGGTGGGAAGAACTCATAGACCTGCTCGAGCATGCGCTTGACGTTGTGCGGCTTCAAATACGCGCCCATCTCCAGATTCTCCTGCACCGAGAGGCTCGGGAAGACGTTCTTCTCCTGGGGGACGAAGCCCATGCCGCGCTTGACCAGCTGGTTCGGCGCCAGGTTCTGGATCGGCTCGCCGCCCAGCAGGATCTCGCCCTGGTTGACGTTCAAAAGGCCGAACACCGCCTTCAACATGGTGGACTTGCCGGCGCCGTTGGGGCCGACGATCACGCCGACCTCATCGGCGTAGAGGGTCATGTCGACCCCGTTCAAGATGTTCATACTGCCGTAGCCGCCGTGCACGTCGCGCGCGTCCAGAAGCGGCGCGGCGCTGGCCGCCGGCGAGGGGGGTGACGCATCGTTGGACATGATCGAAAAGTCTCGAAAGAGTGTGTTGTTGTTGGCACCGCGCTAAGCGGCATCGCTGCCGAAATAGGCCTCGATCACTTCGGGATTTTGCTGGATCGCCTCGATCGAACCCTCGACCATGACGCTGCCCTGGGCCATCACGATGACCGGGTCGCACAGCCGGCTGATCATCTCCATGTCGTGCTCGATGACCAGAAAGGTGTAGCCCATTTCGCGGTTGAGCCGCTCGATGTTGCCCATCAGATCGCCCAGGAGCGTGCGGTTGACCCCGGCGGCGATCTCGTCGAGCAGCACCACTTTCGCGTCGGTCATCATGGTGCGGCCAAGCTCGAGAAGCTTTTTCTGCCCGCCGGAAAGGTTGCCCGCCAGCTCGTTTCTCACGTGATGCAGGCCCACAAACTCGATCACCTCCAGCGCCCGGCGGCGCACCTCGTCCTCCTCGTGGCGCACCAGCCCCGGCTTGAACCAGGTGTTGAACAAACGCTCGCCGGCCTGGCGCGGCGGCACCATCATCAGGTTCTCCAGCGCGCTCATCTGGCTGAACTCGTGGGCGATCTGGAAGGTGCGCAGTAATCCCTTGTGAAAGCGGGCGTCGGCGGGAAGCGGGGTGATCTCTTCGCCGTCGAGCAGGATACGGCCACTGTCCGGGACGAGAGAGCCCGCGATCAGGTTGAAAAGCGTCGATTTGCCCGCCCCGTTGGGGCCGATCATGCCGGTGATGGAGCCTTTTTCGACCTTGATCGAGCAGTCGTTGATGACGTGTAGCCCGCCGAAGGCCTTGTTGACGTGTTGTACTTCGATAATCGGGGTCATGGTGTCCTCTTGCCAGGGAAGGCAGCTGCCCGGCCATTGCCTGGCCCTTGAAAGGGCGGCGCCGGCGCGGCGACACGGCTTGTGTGCGGGAGCGTCCCTGTGGGTGTCGGCTCGGATCGCGATCCAAACACCTGTATGAATTGTAGGATAGCCGCGTTCTTGGGCGCGGTTCGCATCCTACTTTGCGACAGAACGGGTCCGCTTTCCAGCCCCCTTGCGTTTAGGCTGCGTTAATCAGGACGTTAAATGCGCGCGAGCCCAAACGCCGGGCACAAAAAAGCCCGCGCGGTGGCGGGCTTTTCAGACGAGCGGCGGGCTTATTTCTTGCCGGCGCGCTTACGCTCGTTTTCGGTCAGGTGCTTCTTGCGCAGGCGGATGTGCGACGGGGTCACTTCCACCAGTTCGTCGGAGTCGAGGAACTCGATCGCCTGCTCCAAGGTGAACTTGATCGGCGGCGTCAGCACGATGTTTTCATCGTTACCGGTAGAGCGCATGTTGTCGAGCTTCTTACCCTTGGTCGGGTTCACGACCATGTCGTTGGCACGGTTGTTGATACCGATCAGCATGCCTTCGTAAACTTCGGTGGCGTGATCGATGATCAGCTTGCCGCGCTCCTGCAGGGTGTAAAGCGCATAAGAAAGCGCCTTGCCGCCGACCATGGAGACCAGCACGCCGTTGCGACGCTCGATGGACGCGTCAGGCTTGAGCGGACCGTAGTGATCGAAGCGGCTGGTCAGGATGCCGGTGCCGGAGGTCAGGGTCAAAAACTGACCGCGGAAGCCGATCAGGCCACGCGCCGGGATGATGAAGTCCAGGCGCACACGGCCCTTGCCGTCCGGGTTCATGTTGGAGAGCTCGCCCTTGCGGTAGCCGAGCTCTTCCATGATCGCGCCCTGATGCTGCTCTTCGCAGTCGATGATGACTTCTTCGTAGGGCTCCTGCTTCTCGCCGTCGATCTCCTTGATGATGACCTCGGGGCGGCCAACGGCCAGCTCGAAGCCTTCACGGCGCATGGACTCGATCAGTACCGACAGGTGCAGCTCGCCACGACCGGAGACCTTGAACTTCTCCGGGGTTTCGCCCTGCTCGACGCGCAGCGCCACGTTGTGGATCAGCTCCTGCTCGAGGCGGTCACGAATGTTGCGGCTGGTAACGTACTTGCCGTCCTTACCGGCAAACGGCGAGTCGTTGACCTGGAAGGTCATGGAGACGGTCGGCTCGTCGACGGTCAGCGGCGGCAGCGCTTCGACAGCGTTCTGGTCGCACAGCGTATCGGAGATCGCCAGATTTTCGATACCGGTGATGCAGACGATGTCGCCGGCGGTGGCTTCGTCGGTCTGCACGCGCTCAAGACCCATGTGGGTCATCACCTGGCCGATCTTGCCCTTACGGGTATTGCCTTCCTTGGTGATCACGCTGATCTGCTGGCCGGGCTTGACGCTACCGCGCTTGATGCGGCCAAGACCGATGACGCCAACGTAGCTGTTGTAGTCGAGCGCGGAGATCTGCATCTGGAACGGACCGTCGATTTCGACCTTGGGCGGCTCGACGATGTTGACGATCGACTTGAACATCGGGTCCATGCTCTCTTCGAGCGCGTCCGGCTCCATGCCGGCGATGCCGTTGAGCGCCGAGCAGTAGATGATCGGGAAGTCGAGCTGCTCGTCCGAGGCGCCGAGGTTGTCGAACAGATCGAAGATCTGGTCGATGACCCAGTCCGGGCGCGCGCCGGGGCGGTCGATCTTGTTGACCACGACGATCGGCTTCAGGCCCTGGGCGAAGGCCTTCTGGGTCACGAAGCGGGTTTGCGGCATCGGGCCGTCGACGGCGTCGACCAGCAGCAGGACCGAGTCCACCATCGACATGACGCGCTCGACTTCGCCACCGAAGTCGGCGTGCCCGGGGGTGTCGACGATGTTGATGTGGTAGTCCGTACCCTTGTCATCCTGCCACTTGATAGCGGTGTTCTTGGCCAGGATGGTGATACCGCGCTCCTTCTCCTGGTCGTTCGAATCCATGATACGCTCCTGGCCTTCGGCCTTACGATCAAGCGTACCGGATTGACTCAACAGCTTGTCGACCAGGGTAGTCTTACCGTGGTCAACGTGGGCGATAATGGCAATGTTACGAAGATTCTCGATCACGACGCGATCCTGCTGGAAAAATAGGGCGGCATTATAGGGTCTGGGGTGGGGCGACTACCAGCGCTGTCTTAAATAAAGAGGCAAGTCAATAACCCAATGGCGGCAGTTTTCGCTGCCTGGGCGCATCCGGTAAGATAGGCGTTTTCCCAACCAGGGCAAGGACATGACCATCGGTAACCTGATGCGTTTGTTAAGCGATGGCGACGTCCATTCCGGTGAGGCGCTCGGCCAGGCGCTGGGCGTTTCCCGCGCCGCGGTATGGAAACAGCTCAAGAAGCTCGACGCCATGGGGGTAGAGCTGGTCGCAGTGAAAGGCCGCGGGTACCGCCTGGCCCAGCCGCTGGAGCCGCTGGACGGCAAGCGGGTGGTATCGGAGCTTCCCGCCGAGGCGCGCCATCTGCTGGCGCGCCTGTTCGTCGAGGACCAGCTTGCCTCGAGCAACGAGTATCTGCGCGCGCGCTTCGATCAGGGTGCCGGCCACGGCGAGGTGTGCCTGGTCGAGCTGCAAACCGCCGGGCGTGGGCGGCGCGGGCGGGTATGGTCCACGCCCTGGGGGCAGAGTCTGATGCTCTCGCTTGGCTGGCGCTTCGAGGCCGGGGTGGCCTCGCTTGAAGGGCTGAGCCTGGCGGTGGGCGTGGTGGTGGCTCAGGTGCTCGAGCGCCACGGGGTAACGCCCAAACTCAAATGGCCCAACGACGTGCTGCTTCCCGACAAGGGCGGCGAGCTCGGTAAGCTCGCCGGTATCCTGATCGAGGTGACCGGCGACGCCGCCGGCCCCTGCGAGGCCGTGATCGGCATGGGCATGAACCTCTTTTTGCCCCAAAGCCTGCGCGAGACGATCGACCAGCCGGTGGCTGCGCTTTTCGACGAGGTGCCGACGCTTTCACGCAATCAGCTCGCCGCCGAGGTCATCGCAGGGCTTCTGGCCATGCTTGCTGGCTTCGAGGAGCACGGCTTTGGCATCTGGCGCGACGAGTGGAACGCGCGCCATGCCTACAAGGGGCTTGGCGTGCGCGTCATCCAGGGCGCCCGAGAAAGCGAGGCGGTCGCCGGCGATGTCGACGACAGCGGCAATCTCTGGGTGAATGAAAGCGGCCAGACGCGGCGTTTGTCCGGCGGTGAGATCAGCGTGCGTAGGCGCCTATGATTCTGGATCTGGATATTGGTAACACGCTCTCCAAGTGGCGCCTTAAGGATGCCAATAGCAGCGAGATTCGCTCGCGCGGGGCCGTATGGACGCGCGAGGAGTGGCGCCCCGGCGCGGATATTCCGGATCTCGACGTGGTCGAGGCGGTGCGTATTTCAAGCGTCGCCCGCGCCGCAGTGCTCGACGACACGGTCAAGCTTTTGCGTCGCCAGGTGCGCCACGTCTTCGTCGCCAAATCGCTGCCCGAGTCGCTTGGGGTGATCAACGGCTACGACGAGCCGGGCAAGCTCGGGGTGGATCGCTGGATGGGGGCGCTGGCGGGCTACCAGCTCGCCGGCGGCTGCTGCGCGGTGGACTGCGGCAGCGCCATCACCGTGGATTTCGTGCTCCCCGGAGGGATGCATCTGGGCGGCTTTATCATCCCCGGGCTCAGGTTGATGAAAGAGAGCCTGCAGCTTGGCACGCGCAACGTGGCGATCGACCCGGACAGCGAAGCCGAGGCGCTGCTGGAGCCTGGCCGGCGCACGGTGGATGCGGTCAACCACGGCATTTATATGGCGGCGGTCAGCGCGATCAACCGGGTGTATAGCGAGGTGTGTGACCAGCAGGGCGTCACGCTGCCCATGCTTCTGACCGGCGGCGATGCGCGGGTGATCTCCCGCGGGGTGCGTGTGCCTCACGCGGTGTGGCCGGACATGGTGTATGGCGGGCTGGAGGCGAGTTTTCCGCTCACCTTTGCCGAGCGCGCTGGCCGCATGGCCGGGGCGCCAAGGGTGCCCGAGCCGGTGGCGTTGGAAAAAATTCGCGCGGCGCTTGCTTTTTCCATGCTGCTTTGACAGAATGCAGCGCGTTCCAAGGCAGTGCGGCCCGTGAAAGCGGCGTACGCTGAGTCAAAAGCTTTGATAAATTAAGTAGCTATCTGGCTTGACACTGTTTTGGAGGCTGGCATAATGTGCCGCCACAGCTGGAGAGGTTCCCGAGTGGCCAAAGGGAGCAGACTGTAAATCTGCCGCGAAAGCTTCGAAGGTTCGAATCCTTCCCTCTCCACCAGTTTTACGGCAGCGTTGATTTTGCTGCTGGAGTTGAAAGCCGCAAGGCGTATTTTTCGGTTGAACTTGCCGGTTTTTGATTCATGTTTGATCAAGCGGGCGTAGTTCAATGGTAGAACCTCAGCCTTCCAAGCTGATGGTGCGGGTTCGATTCCCGCCGCCCGCTCCAGTCAAGCGCTGTTGGTTGTAGTGCAAGTTAAGCTCATGTAGCTCAGGGGTAGAGCACACCCTTGGTAAGGGTGAGGTCGACGGTTCAATTCCGTCCATGAGCTCCATATTTCGAAAAAGCGGGCATTGCTCGCTTTTTTTGTCTTGTCGCCGCGCGATGCGGTAGACGACGTTTGGGGTTGTCACGGTGGCGGTTCTTCGCTATCATGCTGCCCGCTGTAGCGCAGGTGTGCAACTGCACACGATGATACAGGCCAGTGGCTCAATTGGCAGAGCAGCGGTCTCCAAAACCGCAGGTTGGGGGTTCGAGTCCCTCCTGGCCTGCCAACCTTCCCCAGGTTGGTATGTCTTTTTCAAGAATTCCAAGTCGCTTGCTGCACCCTGAGGAGTCTCGTTTTCATGAAGCCTAGTTCCGTAAAACCTGGCGCCGAGGTGCAACAATCACGTCACGATGGCCTCAAGTGGGTAGCCGTCGCGGCGCTGCTTGTCGTTGCCGTTGTGGGTAACACGTATTTTGCCGATGTCGCCTTGCTCTACCGAGTGCTGGGTGTCGTGCTTTTGTGCGCCGGCGCCGGCCTCATTGCGCTGACCACGACCAAGGGTCGCGCACTGGTCGAGCTTGCGGTTAGCGCCAAGAAAGAGATTCAGCGGGTCGTTTGGCCCACGCGCGCCGAAACCATTCAGACCACTGCCATCGTGCTGGTAGCCGTCATGGTCGTCGGTCTGATGCTCTGGTTGATCGACACGCTTCTTGGCTGGGCAATGTCCGGCGTCATTGGTTAGGAGTTTTCATGTCCAAACGTTGGTATGTCGTCCACGCCTATTCCGGCTTTGAAAAGCACGTGATGCGCTCGCTCATCGAGCGGGTGAAGATGTACGGCATGGAAGACCGCTTCGGCGAAATTTTGGTGCCAACGGAAGAAGTGGTCGAAATGCGCGACGGCAAGCGCCGCAAGAGTGAGCGCAAGTTCTATCCGGGCTACGTGCTGGTCGAGATGGAAATGGTCGACGAAACTTGGCATCTGGTCAACGAGACGCCTCGCGTGATGGGCTTCATCGGTGGCACCAAGGAGAAGCCGGCGCCGATTACCCCTCGCGAGGCGGACGCTATCCTGCATCGCGTCAAGGATGGCACCGACAAGCCGCGGCCGAAGACCATGTTCGAGCCGGGTCAGTCGGTTCGCGTTACCGACGGGCCGTTCGCCGACTTCAACGGCGTCGTCGAAGAAGTGAACTACGAAAAGAGCCGCCTGCAGGTCAGCGTGCTGATCTTCGGTCGCGCCACGCCCGTGGAGCTCGAGTTCTCCCAGGTCGAGAAGGACTAGCCAGATAAGGCTCGCTCTAAAAGACCCGGTCGAGATAACCGAGCAAGAAATAGCAGGGTGGAAGAGGCCGGTCGTAAAGGCCGCGCGATAAAACGATTTTCATGTAAAACGGCTTTGGCCGTTTTGCGTACACCGGGGAGCCGTCAGGCGTTATCACCCAACTGGAGTAATCACCATGGCCAAGAAAGTACAGGCTTATATCAAACTGCAGGTCGCTGCAGGTAAAGCCAATCCGAGTCCGCCCGTGGGCCCTGCACTGGGTCAGCACGGCGTCAACATCATGGAGTTCTGTAAAGCGTTCAACGCCGCGACTCAGGACATCGAGCCGGGCCTGCCGACGCCGGTCGTGATCACCGTTTATTCCGATCGTAGCTTCACGTTCGTCACCAAAACCGCGCCTGCCGCCGTGCTGCTGAAAAAAGCCGCTGGCATCAAGTCCGGTTCTGGCGTACCGAACAAGCAGAAGGTCGGTACCGTGACCCGCGAACAGCTCGAAGAGATCGCCCGCACCAAAGAGCCGGACATGACGGCTGCCGATCTTGACGCCGCCGTACGCACGATCGCTGGTAGCGCTCGTAGCATGGGCCTAAACGTGGAGGGTCTCTGATCATGGCTAAACTGTCCAAGCGCGCGCAGAACATTCGTGCCAAAGTAGACACCAAGAAAGCGTACTCTCTGGAAGAAGCGGTCAACCTGCTCTCCGAGCTCTCCACCGTGAAGTTCAAGGAGTCCGTGGACGTGGCGATCAACCTGGGCGTTGATCCGCGTAAATCCGACCAGGTCGTTCGTGGCGCCACCGTCATGCCCAACGGTACTGGCAAGGACGTACGCGTTGCCGTTTTCACCCAGGGTGCCAACGCCGATGCCGCTAAAGAAGCCGGCGCCGACATCGTGGGCATGGACGAGCTGGCCGAGCAGGTCAAAAAGGGCGTGATGGACTTTGACGTCGTCATCGCCTCGCCGGACGCCATGCGCGTCGTGGGCCAGCTGGGTCAGATCCTCGGTCCGCGCGGTCTGATGCCGAACCCGAAAGTCGGCACCGTGACCCCGGACGTCGCCACCGCGGTGAAGAACGCCAAGGCCGGTCAGGTACGCTTCCGTACCGACAAAAACGGTATTATCCACACCACGCTGGGTAAGATCGATTTTGAAGCGAGCGCCGTTGCCGGCAACCTGGAAGCGCTGGTCGCCGACCTCAAGCGTCTCAAGCCGAGCACGTCCAAGGGTATCTACTTCAAGAAAATGACCCTGTCCACTACCATGGGCCCGGGTATCACCATCGACCACTCTGCCTACGTCTAAGCGTCGTCGGAGTTCGATGGAAGGCGCGCCGGGCACTGCCCGGCGCGCCTGACAGAAGTAAGGCAAGAACTTTGCGGTCCCCCACGCACGCGTGGGGCGCCGTCAAAGACCGCAGGTGCCACACGGGGCAACGCCTCGATGGCTTAATCGCTCAAAGCGCCTGCGCAGATGGTGTGGCCGCCAGTTGGTTGATGCTTTTAAGCAGCGCTTGTCTGGTGAGCACCATCCCTACGGCTTTCGGGGAGCGGTTGGCTCCGGAAGAGATGGTAACCACCGGGCCTTGAAGGTCCGGCACGAAGGAGTGATCACTGTGCCACTAGCACTTGAAGGCAAGAAAGCGATTGTTGCCGAGGTGAGTGAAGCGGCCAAGGACGCACTCTCCGTCGTAGTTGCCGATTCTCGCGGCGTGACGGTCGGCAAAATGACCGACCTGCGCAAGCAAGCGCGCGAGAATGGCGTCCAGATCCGTGTTGTCCGCAACACGCTGGCACGCCGCGCCCTCGAGGGCACTCAGTGGGAGTGCCTGACCGAGAGCTTCGTTGGCCCGACTCTGTTGGCCTTCTCCACCGATCATCCGGGCGCTGCCGCTCGTTTGTTCAAGGAGTTCGCCAAGACCGAGCAGAACTTCGAAGTAAAAGCGCTGGCCTACGAAGGTGAGCTGATTCCGGCTGCCGACATCGACCGTCTGGCAACCCTGCCGACTTACGACGAGGCAATCGCCAAGTTGATGTCGGTCATGAAAGAAGCCTCCGCTGGCAAGCTGGTTCGTACTCTGGCCGCTCTGCGCGACCAGAAGCAGGAAGCCGAAGCGGCGTAAACCGCTTCACCTGTTGGCAGCGTGAAGGCGCTGCGTGAACCGAGCAACGAATCCCGAGTCGCAAGACTCCCGCAAAGTTAGGAATGAAACAATGGCACTGTCCAAAGACGATATCATCAATGCTGTAGCCGACATGTCCGTAATGGAAGTTGTCGAGCTGATCGAAGCGATGGAAGAGAAATTCGGCGTATCAGCTGCTGCAGCTGTTATGGCTGGCCCGGCTGCTGGCGGCGAAGCTGCTGCTGAAGAGCAGACCGAGTTCGACCTGGTTCTGACCTCTGCTGGTGACAAGAAAGTCAACGTCATCAAGGCCGTTCGCGAAATCACCGGTCTTGGCCTGAAAGAAGCCAAGGGTGCCGTCGACGGCGCACCGGCCACGCTGAAAGAAGGCATGTCCAAGGACGACGCAGAAGCTGCGAAGACCAAGCTGGAAGAAGCAGGCGCATCCGTCGAGCTCAAGTAATTCTTGTGCCGGTGGCTTTACGCGCGGCGTAAGCTTCCACGGCTGGCGGCGGGCCCTCCCGCTGCCGGCCTTTTTCTGTTGTAGCTGGCATCAAACGCGCTGCCGTGTTATGCAGAAAGGCTGCCATAAGGGCAGCCACACAGTAAGACCGGTGTTTGGTATCGTCGTTAAAGGGTCTTATACCCGAATGAGCGTCCGATAACACTGTTATCTATCAAGATTTTTGACGGCGAGCTACCGATTTAGGAGCTTGCTGTCTGCGTCTGAAACGCCCGCGGGGCAGATGACCACGCATCGGCCACCCATGGTGAACAAGCTGGGGAATACAGATGGCTTACTCATATACTGAGAAAAAACGCATCCGCAAGGATTTCGGCAAACTGCCCCAAGTGATGGATGTGCCTTACTTGCTGGCGATCCAGCTTGATTCCTACTACGACTTTCTCCAGCAGGACCGTTCGCCTGACGAGCGTCACGAGGTCGGTCTGCATGCGGCGTTTAAGTCCGTCTTTCCGATCGAGAGCTTTTCCGGCAACGCCGCGCTCGAGTATGTCAGCTACCGCTTCGGCACGCCGGCGTTCGACGTAAAAGAGTGCCAGCTGCGCGGTGTCACCTACTCGGCACCGCTGCGTGTGAAGGTTCGCTTGATCATTTATGATCGCGACTCTTCCAATAAAGCCATTAAAGATATCAAAGAGCAAGAAGTCTACATGGGGGAAATCCCCCTGATGACCGAGAACGGTACCTTCGTCATCAACGGTACCGAGCGGGTAATCGTTTCCCAGCTCCACCGCTCACCCGGTGTGTTCTTCGATCACGACAAGGGCAAAAGCCACTCTTCTGGCAAGCTCCTTTACTCTGCTCGCGTGATTCCTTACCGCGGCTCCTGGCTCGACTTCGAGTTCGACCCGAAAGACAACGTGTTCGTGCGTATCGACCGTCGCCGCAAACTGCCGGCGTCGGTACTCATGCGTGCGCTTGGCATGAGCACCGAAGAGATCCTCGACGAATTCTTCGAGACCAGCAAGTTTCACATCGAGAAGTCCGGCTTCTCCGTGGAGCTCGTGCCGTCGCGTCTGCGCGGTGACACCGCCACCTTCGACATCAAGGATGGCAACGGTGAGCTGATCGTCGAGGAAGGCCGTCGTATCACCCAGAAGCACATCCGCCAGCTGGAAAAGGCCGGACTCGAGCGTCTGGAAGTGCCGATGGAGTACCTCTACGGCAAGACCCTGGCCAAGGATCAGATCGACGCCAAGACCGGCGAGCTGATCGTCAACTGCAACACCGAGATCACCCCGGAAGTGCTCGAGCGCATGGCCCAGGGCGGCATCACGCAAATCGAGACGCTCTACACCAACGATCTCGACTGCGGTTCGTTCATCTCCGACACCCTGAAGCTCGACACCACCGGGTCGCAGCTCGAGGCGCTCGTCGAGATCTACCGCATGATGCGCCCCGGCGAGCCGCCCACCAAGGAAGCCGCCGAGACGCTGTTCCACAACCTGTTCTTCACCGAAGATCGCTACGATCTCTCCGGTGTCGGTCGGATGAAGTTCAACCGCCGCCTGCGTCGCGACTCCGACACCGGCTCCGGCGTGCTGGATCGCAAGGACATCCTGGATGTACTGCGCGAGCTGATCAACATCCGTAACGGCTTTGGTGACGTCGACGATATCGATCACCTGGGCAACCGCCGTATCCGCTGTGTCGGCGAGATGGCCGAAAACCAGTTCCGCGTGGGCCTGGTGCGTGTCGAGCGTGCGGTCAAAGAGCGTCTGTCCATGGCGGAAAGCGAAGGCCTGATGCCGCAGGATCTGATCAACGCCAAGCCGGTCGCGGCGGCGGTGAAAGAGTTCTTCGGTTCAAGCCAGCTGTCACAGTTCATGGATCAGAACAACCCGCTTTCGGAAGTTACCCACAAGCGTCGTGTGTCTGCACTCGGCCCGGGTGGTCTGACCCGTGAGCGTGCAGGCTTCGAAGTACGTGACGTACACGCCACGCACTACGGTCGTCTGTGCCCGATCGAGACGCCGGAAGGTCCGAACATCGGTCTGATCAACTCGCTGGCCACCTACAGCCACACCAACAGCTACGGTTTCCTCGAGACGCCGTACCGCAAGGTGAACGCGGGTCAGGTGACGGACGATATCGTCCACCTGTCGGCGATCGAAGAGGGTGATTTCGTCATCGCCCAGGCATCGGCGGCGGTTGACGAGTCCAACAAGCTCAGTGATGACCTGGTTCAGGTGCGTCACCGCGGCGAGACTACTTTCATGCGTCCTGAGCAAGTGACGCTGATGGATGTGTCCCCGCGTCAGGTTGTATCGGTGGCCGCGGCCCTGATCCCGTTCCTCGAGCACGATGATGCCAACCGCGCCCTGATGGGTGCGAACATGCAGCGTCAGGCCGTTCCCACTCTGCGCGCCGACAAGCCGCTCGTGGGTACCGGCATGGAGCGCTTCGTTGCACGCGATTCCGGCGTGTGCGCCGTGGCGCGTCGTGGCGGTGTGATCGATTCCGTCGATGCGCGTCGTGTGGTGGTTCGGGTCAATGAAGACGAGATCATCGGCGGTGAAGCCGGGGTCGATATCTACAACCTGACCAAGTACACGCGTTCCAACCAGAACACCTGCATGAACCAGCGCCCGATCGTGCGCCCCGGCGACAACGTCGCCCGCGGCGACATCCTCGCCGACGGCCCGTCCGTCGACATGGGTGATCTGGCACTCGGTCAGAACATGCGCATCGCGTTCATGCCCTGGAACGGCTACAACTTCGAGGACTCCATCCTGCTTTCCGAGCGGGTGGTCCAGGAAGACCGTTTCACCACGATCCACATCCAGGAGCTGACCTGTGTGTCGCGCGACACCAAGCTCGGCCCGGAAGAGATCACCTCGGACATCCCCAACGTCGGCGAGTCGGCGCTTGGCAAGCTGGACGAGGCGGGTGTCGTCTACATCGGCGCCGAAGTGGGCCCTGGCGACATTCTGGTCGGCAAGGTGACGCCGAAGGGTGAAACCCAGCTGACGCCGGAAGAGAAGCTCTTGCGTGCCATCTTCGGTGAGAAGGCAAGCGACGTTAAAGACACTTCCCTGCGTGCCCCGACCGGCATGAAGGGTACCGTCATCGACGTTCAGGTCTTCACCCGCGACGGCGTCGAGAAGGACTCCCGCGCGCTCTCCATCGAGCAGGAGCAGCTCGACGAAGTCCGCAAGGATCTTCAGGAGACCTACCGGATCGCCGAGGACGCCACGTTCGAGCGTCTCAAGCGTACCCTGGACGGCCAGGCGGTCAACGGCGGCCCGCAGCTCAAGAAGGGCGACGTGCTCGACGAGGCCTACCTGGAAGAGCTTCCGCGTCAGCAGTGGTTCAAGCTGCGCATGCAGGACGAGTCGTTCAACGAACTGCTCGCCCAGGCGGATGAGCAGCTCGAAAACCGTCGTAAAGAGATGGACGAGCGTTTCGAAGACAAGAAGCGCAAGCTCACCCAGGGCGACGACCTCGCGCCGGGCGTGCTCAAGATCGTCAAGGTCTACATGGCGGTCAAGCGTCGCATCCAGCCGGGTGACAAGATGGCCGGCCGTCACGGTAACAAGGGTGTCATCTCGGCGATCATGCCGATCGAGGACATGCCGTTCGACGAGAAGGGCGAGCCGGTCGATCTGGTGCTGAACCCCTTGGGTGTACCGTCGCGCATGAACGTGGGTCAGATCCTCGAAACCCACCTGGGGATGGCGGCACGCGGGCTTGGCGTGAAGATCGACGCGATGCTGCGCGATGCGCGCGGTCAGCAGCTGGCGGAAATTCGTGACTTCCTCGGCCAGGTGTACAACACCCCGGGTACGCGCCTCGAGGACATCGATTCGCTTTCTGATGACGAAGTCATCGCGCTGGCGAAGAACCTCAAGGGCGGTGTGCCGATGGCAACGCCGGTGTTCGACGGTGCCAAGGAGCACGAGATCAAGCACCTGTTGAAGCTTGCCGACATTCCCGAGTCCGGCCAGATGACGCTGTACGACGGACGTACCGGCGACAGCTTCGACCGTCCGGTGACCGTGGGCTACATGTACATGCTGAAGCTTAACCACCTGGTCGACGACAAGATGCACGCCCGTTCCACCGGTTCGTACTCGCTGGTGACCCAGCAGCCGCTGGGTGGTAAAGCGCAGTTCGGTGGCCAGCGCTTCGGTGAGATGGAAGTGTGGGCTCTGGAAGCCTACGGCGCGGCGTACACGCTACAAGAGATGCTCACCGTCAAGTCGGACGACGTCGAAGGCCGCACCAAGATGTACAAGAACATCGTGGATGGCGACCACACCATGCAGGCAGGCATGCCGGAGTCCTTCAACGTACTGGTGAAGGAAATCCGCTCGCTGGGCATCGATATCGAGTTAGAGAGCTAGGAGCTGTCCAATGAAAGATTTGGTGAAAGTACTCAAATCGCAGTCTCAGTCCGAAGAGTTTGATGCGATCAAGATTACCCTTGCGTCGCCGGACATGATTCGCTCCTGGTCGTTTGGCGAGGTGAAGAAGCCCGAGACCATCAACTACCGGACGTTCAAGCCCGAGCGTGATGGTCTGTTCTGCGCCAAGATCTTTGGCCCAGTGAAGGACTACGAGTGCCTGTGCGGCAAGTACAAGCGCATGAAGCACCGCGGCATCATCTGCGAGAAGTGTGGCGTCGAAGTGACCAAGGCGGCCGTGCGCCGTGAGCGCATGGGCCACATCGAGCTTGCGAGCCCGGTGGCGCACATCTGGTTTCTGAAGTCACTGCCCTCGCGCATCGGCATGTTCCTGGACATGACCCTGCGTGATATCGAGCGCGTGCTCTACTTCGAATCCTTTGTCGTGATCGACCCGGGTATGACAACGCTCGAGCGTGGTCAGCTTTTGAATGACGAGCAGTACTTCGAAGCCCTCGAAGAGTTCGGTGACGACTTCGATGCCCGCATGGGTGCCGAAGCCGTGCAGGAACTACTCAAAGACATCGATCTGGAAGAAGAGATCAATACGCTGCGTGAAGAGATTCCGCAGACCAACTCCGAGACCAAGATCAAGAAGCTTTCCAAGCGTCTGAAGCTTTTGGAAGCGTTCTACCACTCCGGCAACGCGCCGGCGTGGATGGTCATGGAAGTGCTGCCGGTGCTGCCGCCGGATCTGCGTCCGCTCGTCCCGCTGGACGGTGGCCGCTTCGCGACCTCGGATCTCAACGATCTGTACCGTCGCGTGATCAACCGTAACAACCGCCTGAAGCGCCTGCTCGACCTGAACGCGCCGGACATCATCGTGCGCAACGAAAAGCGTATGCTTCAGGAAGCGGTCGACGCGCTGCTGGATAACGGCCGTCGCGGCCGGGCGATCACGGGCTCCAACAAGCGCCCGCTGAAATCCCTTGCCGACATGATCAAGGGTAAGCAGGGTCGTTTCCGTCAGAACCTGCTGGGTAAGCGTGTCGACTACTCCGGTCGTTCGGTCATCACCGTCGGCCCGACCCTGCGTCTGCACCAGTGCGGTCTGCCGAAAAAGATGGCGCTCGAGCTGTTCAAGCCGTTCATCTACTCCAAGCTTCAGTCGCTGGGCCATGCGTCCACGATCAAGGCCGCGAAGAAGATGGTCGAGCGGGAGCTTCCGGAAGTGTGGGACATCCTGGCCGACGTCATCCGCGAGCACCCGGTACTCCTGAACCGCGCGCCGACGCTGCACCGTCTGGGTATCCAGGCGTTCGAGCCGCTGTTGATCGAAGGCAAGGCGATCCAGCTGCACCCGCTGGTATGTGCGGCCTACAACGCCGACTTCGACGGCGACCAGATGGCGGTCCACGTACCGCTGACGCTGGAAGCCCAGCTCGAAGCCCGTGCGCTGATGATGGCGACCAACAACGTGCTGTCGCCGGCCAACGGCGAGCCGATCATCGTACCGTCGCAGGACGTTGTTCTGGGTCTTTACTACATGACCCGCGAAAAGATCAACGCCAAGGGCGAGGGCATGGTGTTCTCCGGCCTCAACGAGGTCGAGCGCGCTTTCGGTACGCAAACCGTTTCGCTGCACGCCCGCGTCAAGGTACGCCTTGATGAAGTCGTGATCGACGAAGAGACCGGCGAGCGCAGCGACAAGCGCTCCATTTACGACACCACCGTCGGGCGTGCGCTGTTGTTCCGCATTCTGCCGGAAGGCGTGCCGTTCGAGCTCATCGACAAACCGATGAAGAAAAAGGCGATCTCCGGGCTGATCAACGAGGTGTATCGTCGCTCCGGGCTCAAGCCCACGGTCATTTTCGCCGACCAGCTGATGTACACCGGTTTCCGCCTGGCGACCTGGTCGGGCGCGTCCATCGGCGTCAACGACTTCGTCATTCCGGATGCCAAGACCGAGATCGTCGACGCGGCGGAAGCCGAGGTCAAGGAGATCGAAGACCAGTTCTCCTCCGGTCTTGTGACCGCGGGCGAGAAATACAACAAGGTCATCGACATCTGGTCCAAGGCCAACGATAAAGTGGCCAAGGCGATGATGACGGGTATCTCGAAAGAGACCGTGATCGACCGCGACGGCAACGAAGTCGAGCAGGACTCGTTCAACAGCGTCTTCATCATGGCCGACTCCGGCGCCCGTGGTAGTGCCGCCCAGATCCGTCAGCTCGCCGGTATGCGTGGCCTGATGGCCAAGCCGGATGGCTCGATCATCGAAACACCGATCGTGGCCAACTTCCGTGAAGGCCTGAACGTACTGCAGTACTTCATCTCGACCCACGGCGCGCGTAAGGGTCTGGCGGATACGGCTCTGAAAACGGCCAACTCCGGTTACCTGACCCGTCGCCTGGTCGACGTGGCCCAGGATCTGGTGATCACCGAGACCGATTGCGGCACCGAAAACGGTCTGACGCTGCACCCGATCATCGAGGGTGGCGACATCATCGTACCGCTGTCTCAGCGCGTACTGGGTCGTGTCGTGGCGCTGGACGTCATCGATCCGAGCACCGAGGAAGTGCTGATCGCGCGTAACACGCTGCTCGACGAGAAGTGGTGCGCGGCCCTCGACACCATGGGTGTCGATGAAATCGTGGTGCGCTCGACCATTACCTGTGACACGCCGCACGGTGTGTGCTCGTCCTGTTACGGGCGCGATCTGGCCCGCGGTCACCAGGTCAACATCGGTGAGTCCGTCGGCGTCATCGCCGCGCAGTCCATCGGTGAGCCGGGTACCCAGCTGACCATGCGTACCTTCCACATCGGCGGCGCGGCCTCGCGTTCGTCTGCCGTGGACAGCGTTCAGGTCAAGCATGGCGGTAAGGTACGTCTGCACAACATCAAGCACGTCGAGCGCGCCGACGGCAAACTGGTCGTGGTGTCACGCTCCAGCGCCCTGGCCGTCGCCGACGACCACGGTCGCGAGCGCGAGTACTACAAGCTGCCCTACGGTGCCGAGCTTTCGGTACGCGACGGTGAAGTCGTCGACGCCGGCGCGACAGTGGCCAAGTGGGACCCGCACACGCATCCGATCGTGGCCGAGGTGGAAGGTAAAGCGCAGTTCATCGACCTCGACGAGGGTGTCACCATGCACCGCTCCGTCGACGAGATGACTGGCCTTTCTTCCATCGAGGTAATCGAGTCCGCGGCGCGCCCGATGGCCGGCCGCGACAAGCGTCCGATGGTCATGCTGCAGGACGCCGCTGGCGAGTACGTGTCGGTCTCCGGTTCCAACACGCCGGTGCAGTACCTGCTGCCGGGTAACTCGATCATCTCCGTCGACGATGGTACCGCCATCGGCGTGGGTGAAGTCGTTGCCCGTATTCCGGTCGAGGCGTCCGGTAACAAGGACATCACCGGTGGTCTGCCGCGCGTAGCGGATCTGTTCGAAGCGCGTAAGCCGAAAGAGTCGGCGATTCTCGCCGAGATCAGCGGCGTGGTGAGCTTCGGCAAGGAGACCAAGGGCAAGCGTCGTCTGACGATCACCCCGGAATCCGGCGACCCCTTCGAGGCGCTGATTCCCAAGTGGCGTCAGATCGCCGTGTTCGAAGGCGAGACCGTCGAGAAGGGCGAGGTCATCTCCGATGGCCCGAGCAACCCGCACGACATTCTGCGTCTTCTGGGCGTGGCAGAGCTGGCCAAGTACATCACCGCCGAGGTGCAGGACGTTTACCGTCTGCAAGGTGTTGGCATCAACGACAAGCACATCGAAGTCATCGTGCGTCAGATGCTGCGCAAGGTCGAAATCACCGACTCCGGTGACTCCGACTTCATCACCGGTGACCAAGCGGAGCTTGTACGCGTACTCGAGCAGAACGAGCGCCTCGAGAAAGAGGGCAAGTTCCCGGCCAAGTACACGCGTCTGCTGTTGGGTATCACCAAAGCGAGCCTGGCGACCGAGTCGTTCATTTCGGCGGCCTCGTTCCAGGAAACCACGCGGGTACTCACCGAAGCGGCGGTCACCGGCAAGCGCGACTACCTGCGCGGCTTGAAAGAAAACGTCGTGGTGGGGCGTCTGATTCCGGCGGGTACCGGTTTGACCCACCACGCCGAGCGTCGTCGCAAGCGCGAAGACGTCGAGCGTCTGTTCAATCCCTCGGCGACCGAGGTCGAACAGGAGCTGGGTGCTCAGCTCACCGCTCTCGACACCGATGACGAGCTGTAATCAGCGTTAAGGTGGCGAGTCACGCGGTCGAGTGATTCACCAGGCGGTTGGCCTTGGGTACGCGGTTCTGCCGGCAAAACGCCGGCGGGACTTGACGAAACCCAGGGTCAGCCATTAGAATGCGCAGCCTTTAACAGTGGGGTGGGTGCGCCCGCACCGCGAAAAAGGCCAAGGCAACCATTGGAGTCAGCTAAACACCATGGCAACGATTAATCAGCTAGTGCGCAAGCCGCGCAAGCGCCCCGTCACGAAAAGTGACGTGCCCGCGCTTCAGGCCTGCCCGCAAAAGCGCGGCGTTTGCACCCGCGTTTACACCACCACCCCGAAGAAGCCGAACTCGGCCCTGCGTAAGGTTTGCCGTGTGCGCCTGACCAACGGGTACGAAGTCTCTTCCTACATCGGTGGTGAAGGTCACAACCTGCAGGAACACTCCGTTGTTCTGATCCGCGGCGGTCGTGTAAAAGACTTGCCCGGTGTGCGTTATCACACCGTTCGCGGCGCGCTCGACACCTCCGGCGTTCAAAACCGTCGTCAGGGTCGTTCCAAGTACGGTACCAAGAAGCCGAAGTCCTAAGACTCGCGGTCTCTTTAATACGAATTTGCTGGTCTGATAAGAGTAAGGTCGGGCAACGCCAAAAGGCGACCGTAAGCCCCGGGTTTACCTGAAGGATCCTTAATTGAGGGCTTATCATGCCTAGAAGAAGAGTTGTAGCCAAACGCGAAATCCTGCCGGATCCGAAGTTCGGAAGTGACCGCCTGGCGAAGTTCATGAACCACCTGATGGTCAGCGGCAAAAAGTCCGTAGCTGAGCGCATCGTATACGGTGCGTTGGACAGGGTTGCCGAGCGTAGTAATGAAGAGCCGCTGGAAATCTTCGACAAAGCGCTGGAAACCATTCAGCCGATGGTCGAAGTTAAATCGCGCCGCGTTGGCGGTGCGACCTATCAGGTGCCGGTTGAAGTTCGTCCGTCTCGCCGCCAGGCGCTGGCTATGCGCTGGCTGGTAGACGCTGCGCGTCGCCGCGGTGAAAAAACGATGGTTCAGCGCCTTGCAGGCGAAATGCTGGACGCCGCCGAAGGCAAGGGCTCCGCTGTCAAGAAGCGTGAAGACGTGCATCGTATGGCTGAAGCCAACAAGGCCTTCTCTCACTATCGTTTCTAAGCTCGGCGTTGCTGAGTGGGTTTCTTTTAACCCGTTGCGTGCGTTGTGCTTAAGCCGCGCCGCAACCCACCGCCGCTATCCACTGATGGCGGCGGTGGCATAAAAGAAGTCGCAGGATCCAATAGCATCGCCAACTAACGGGAGTTTCACCGTGGCACGCAAGACTCCACTAAAGCGTTATCGCAATATCGGTATCGTCGCTCACGTTGACGCGGGTAAAACCACGACAACCGAGCGCGTACTGTTTTACACCGGCCTTTCCCACAAGGTGGGCGAAGTGCACGACGGTGCGGCGACCATGGACTGGATGGAGCAGGAGCAGGAGCGTGGTATCACTATCACCTCAGCTGCGACCACCTGTTTCTGGCAGGGCATGAACAAGCAGTTCGACGAGCACCGCATCAACATCATCGACACCCCCGGGCACGTTGACTTCACGATCGAAGTCGAGCGTTCCTTGCGTGTTCTCGATGGTGCGGTCGTCGTTCTGTGTGGCTCCTCCGGTGTTCAGCCGCAGACCGAAACCGTATGGCGTCAGGCCAACAAGTACGAAGTTCCGCGTATGGTGTTCGTCAACAAGATGGACCGTACCGGCGCTGACTTCTTCATGGTCGTCGAGCAGCTGAAGGATCGTCTGGGCGCCAACGCCGTGCCGATCCAGATCAACTGGGGCACCGAGGAAGACTTCAAGGGCGTTATCGACCTGCTGCAGATGAAAGCGATTCTGTGGGACGAGGCGAGCCTGGGCATGAACTACGACCTCGTGGACATTCCGGACGATCTCATGGAGACCGCCGAGAAGTACCGCGAAGAGATGGTCGAGTGTGCCGCGGAAGCGTCCGAAGAGCTGATGGACAAGTACCTCGAAGAGGGCGACTTGACCATCGAAGAGATCAAGGCCGGCCTTCGTGCGCGTACACTCGCCAACGAAGTCGTACTGGTCACCTGTGGCTCTGCGTTCAAGAACAAGGGCGTACAGGCGGTTCTCGACGGCGTTATCGAATACATGCCGTCGCCGACCGAAGTTAAAGCGATCGAAGGTGAACTGGACGATAAAGACGGCACCATCGCGACCCGCGAAGCCGACGATAACCAGCCCTTCGCGGCGCTGGCGTTCAAGATCGCGACCGACCCCTTCGTCGGTACCCTGACCTTCATCCGCGTTTACTCGGGCGTTCTGAAGTCCGGCGACGGCGTGTACAACTCCGTCAAGGGCAAGAAAGAGCGTGTGGGTCGTATCGTTCAGATGCACTCCAACTCGCGTGAAGAGATCAAGGAAATTCTGGCCGGCGATATCGCCGCCTGTATCGGTCTGAAGGACGTCACCACGGGTGACACGCTGTGCGACATCGATAACAAGATTATCCTTGAGCGCATGGAATTCCCGGATCCGGTTATTTCGGTCGCCGTCGAGCCGAAGTCGAAAGCCGACCAGGAAAAAATGGGCGTGGCACTGGGCAAGCTGGCCCAGGAAGATCCCTCTTTCCAGGTGAAAACCGACGAAGAGACCGGCCAGACCATCATTTCCGGTATGGGTGAGCTGCACCTGGACATCATCGTTGACCGCATGCGTCGCGAGTTCAAGGTTGACGCCAATATCGGTAAGCCGCAGGTCGCTTACCGCGAAACCATTCGCGGCAGCGTCGAGCAGGAAGGCAAGTTCGTACGTCAGTCCGGTGGTCGTGGTCAGTTCGGTCACGTTTACCTGCGTATCGAGCCGCTGACCGCTGAAGAGAAGGGTGAAGGCGAAGACGAAATCTTCTTCAAGTTCGCTTCTGAAATCGTGGGCGGCGTGGTTCCGAAGGAATACGTGCCGGCGGTAGAAAAGGGTGCTTACGAGCAGCTGAAAAACGGTGTCATCGCGGGCTACCCGATGATCGACGTTAAAGTGACGCTGTTTGACGGTTCCTACCACGACGTGGACTCGAACGAGACCGCGTTCAAGATTGCTTCTTCCATGGCCGTGAAAGAAGGTGCCAGGAAGGCCAAGGCCGTGCTGCTGGAGCCGGTGATGAAGGTCGAGGTCGTGACTCCCGAAGACTTTATGGGTGACGTCATGGGCGACCTGAACCGTCGTCGCGGCTTGGTGCAGGGCATGGATGACTCCTCTGCAGGTAAGGTCATCCGTGCAACGGTGCCGCTGGGTGAGATGTTCGGTTATGCAACCGATCTACGCTCTCAGACCCAGGGCCGTGCGAGCTACTCCATGGAGTTCGCGAAGTACGATGAGGCGCCCTCCAGCGTCGTTGAAGCCGTCATCAACCAAAACGGTTAACCGTTAGCTAACGTAAAGAGGTTATAGCAGTGGCTAAGGAAAAATTCGAACGTTCCAAACCGCATATCAACGTCGGCACCATCGGTCACGTCGACCACGGTAAAACGACTCTGACTGCGGCCCTGACTCGCGTGTCTGCCGAAGTATTCGGTGGCGACTGGCGTGAATTCGATACCATCGATAACGCTCCGGAAGAGCGCGAGCGCGGTATCACCATCGCAACGTCTCACGTTGAGTATCAGTCTGAAGTGCGTCACTACGCGCACGTCGACTGCCCGGGACACGCTGACTACGTCAAGAACATGATCACCGGTGCTGCCCAGATGGACGGCGCGATCCTGGTATGTTCTGCCGCTGACGGCCCGATGCCGCAGACTCGCGAGCACATCCTGCTGTCTCGTCAGGTTGGCGTTCCGTTCATCGTTGTCTTCCTGAACAAGGCAGACATGGTCGATGACGAAGAGCTCCTCGAGCTGGTCGAAATGGAAGTTCGTGAACTTCTGTCTCAGTACGACTTCCCGGGTGACGACACCCCGATCATCACGGGCTCTGCTCTGATGGCGCTGGAAGGCAAGGACGACAACGGCATGGGTACGACCGCCGTTGCCAACCTGATCAAGGCGCTGGATGACTACATCCCGGAGCCGGAGCGTGCGATCGACCAGCCGTTCCTGATGCCGATCGAAGACGTATTCTCTATCTCTGGTCGTGGTACTGTTGTTACCGGTCGTGTAGAGCGCGGTATCGTTAAAGCGGGCGAAGAAGTTGAAATCGTCGGCATGAAGGACACCACCAAGACCACCGTTACCGGTGTCGAAATGTTCCGTAAGCTGCTCGACGAAGGTCGTGCCGGTGAGAACGTTGGTGCTCTTCTGCGTGGTACCAAGCGTGATGACGTCGAGCGTGGTCAGGTACTGGCCAAGCCGGGCACCATCAAGCCGCACACCGTCTTCGAAGCCGAAGTCTACGTTCTGTCCAAGGAAGAGGGTGGTCGTCACACGCCGTTCTTCAAGGGCTACCGTCCGCAGTTCTACTTCCGTACCACCGACGTAACCGGTACTTGTGAACTGCCGGAAGGCGTTGAAATGGTTATGCCGGGCGACAACATTCAAATGGTTGTTACCCTGATCGCGCCGATCGCCATGGAAGACGGCCTGCGTTTCGCGATTCGCGAAGGCGGCCGTACCGTTGGTGCCGGCGTCGTAGCCAAAATCGTTCAGTAAGTTAGTCACTGAATGACGAAGGGGGCTCCAAGGAGCCCCCTTTTCTGCGCATCATGAGCAAATGTTTGACACGTGCTTTTGACGTGCATATAATGCGCATCCTTTGAATGCGTGGGTAGACGGCTCGCGCCGTCGACATCCATTGGAGTTTAGGGCAAATGCAGAACCAAAAGATTCGCATTCGGTTGAAAGCGTTCGACCATCGCCTGATCGATCAGTCCACAGCGGAAATCGTTGAAACCGCTAAGCGTACTGGTGCTCAGGTTCGTGGACCGATCCCGCTGCCGACCAACCGCGAGCGCTACACCATCCTGATTTCTCCGCACGTCAATAAGGACGCGCGCGATCAGTATGAGATCCGTACGCACAAGCGTGTGCTCGACATCGTCGAGCCGACCGAGAAAACCGTTGATGCGCTGATGAAGCTCGACCTCGCCGCCGGCGTTGACGTGCAAATCAAGCTCGACTAATCACACTAGACACTTGCGGCCCAGCGTTCATTAACGTTTTTTTGATCAGCAGCCGCCGCGTCGTGAGACGCCATACAATGTGCTAGTGGAATGCTCTGGAAAGGGCAGCCATAGCGGGTGATAGCCCCGTACACTATAGGAGACTGAGTATGACTATCGGTTTAGTCGGTAAAAAGGCCGGGATGACCCGTGTCTTTACCGAAGACGGCTCATCCGTGCCCGTAACCGTTATTGAAGTGGATCCTAACCGTGTCACGCGCGTTAAAACCGTCGAGTCCGACGGCTACGCAGCGGTACAGGTCACCACAGGCTCTCGCAAAGCCAAACACCTCACCAAAGCGCAAGCTGGACAGTTTGCCAAGGCGGGGGTTGAGGCTGGTCGTTCACTGATGGAATTCCGTCTTGCAGAAGGCGAAGAAGCTCCGGAAGTGGGTGGCGAACTCACCGTATCCCTCTTCGAAGCTGGTCAAATGATCGACGTGACCGGCACCTCCAAGGGTAAAGGCTTCCAGGGTGCTGTTAAGCGCTGGAATTTCCGTACCCAGGACAACAGCCATGGTAACTCCCTGTCGCACCGCGCGCCGGGTTCTATCGGCATGTGTCAGACCCCGGGTCGCGTATTCAAAGGCAAGAAAATGGCCGGTCAGATGGGCAACGTCCGCTGCACCGTGCAAAGCCTTGAAATCGTCCGTGTCGATGCCGAGCGTAACCTGCTGCTAATCAAGGGTGCTGTTCCGGGTGCAACCGGTAGCGACGTCATCGTTCGCAGCGCCGTGAAAGCTGGCTGAAGGGGATAATTACCAATGAATCTGAATCTTGCTGCAGGCACGGGTACCGTTGAAGTAGCCGACGCCACTTTTGGCAAAGAATTCAACGAAGCGCTCGTTCACCAGGTCGTCACTGCCTATTTGGCCGGTGCACGTCAGGGTACTCGCGCTCAAAAGAACCGTTCTGAAGTTCGTGGTGGTGGTAAGAAGCCGTGGCGTCAGAAGGGTACCGGTCGCGCACGTGCCGGCACCATCCGCTCGCCGCTATGGCGCAGCGGCGGCGTAACCTTCGCGGCTCGCCCGCAGGATCACTCCCAGAAGGTTAACCGCAAGATGTACCGTGCGGCGATGCGCTCCATTCTGTCCGAGCTCGTTCGCCAGGAACGTCTGGTGGCGGTTGAAGAGTTCACCGTGGACGCGCCCAAGACCAAGCAGGTCGCTGCCAAGCTGAAAGAGCTCAACCTTGAGAAAGTGTTGATCGTCACCGAAGAGATCGACGAAACGCTCTATCTGGCCGCTCGCAACCTTCCCCACGTCAACGTGGTAGACGTCGCGGCAGCCGATCCGGTGAGCCTGGTAGCCTATGACAAGGTCCTGATCACCGTCTCCGCCCTGCGTAAATTCGAGGAGAAGCTGGCATGAACCAGGAACGCGTATTCAAGGTTCTGCTTGGACCGCACGTGACCGAAAAGGCCGCGATGGCCGCCGAGCGCAACCAGTACGTCTTCAAGGTAGCGAGTGACGCTACCAAGCCCGAGATCAAGAAAGCCGTCGAAGCACTGTTCGGCAAGAAGGTCGGCAGCGTTCAGACTCTGAACGTCAAGGGCAAGACCAAGCGTACTGCTCATGGCGTTGGCCTGCGTAAGGGTTACCGCAAAGCGTATGTGACCCTGGCTGCGGGTGAAACGCTCGAAGACTTCTCTGGCGCCGAATAAGGGCAGGAGTACGGATAATGGCAATCGTCAAGACCAAACCCACATCCGCCGGTCGTCGCCACGTCGTCAAGATCGTTGGTGAGGAACTGTACAAGGGCCGCGCTTACGCGCCGCTTTTGGAAAAACAGTCCAAGTCCGGTGGCCGTAACAACTACGGTCGCATCACCACCCGCCACGTGGGCGGTGGTCACCGTCAGCACTACCGTCTGATCGACTTCAAGCGCACCAAGGATGGCATTCCGGCCACCGTTGAGCGCCTCGAGCACGATCCGAACCGCAGCGCCCACATTGCGCTGTTGAAGTACGCCGATGGCGAACGTCGTTACATCATCGCACCGAAAGGTGTCAGCGCGGGTGACGTGCTGGAATCCGGTGTCAACGCCGCCATCAAGAAAGGCAATGCCTTGCCGCTGCGCAACATTCCGCTGGGTTCGACCGTTCATGCGATCGAGCTGAAGCCGGGTAAAGGCGCGCAGATTGCTCGCAGTGCCGGTACTAGCGCACAGCTGGTTGCGCGTGAAGGCAACTACGCCACCTTGCGTCTTCGCTCTGGCGAAATGCGCAAGATCCTGGCCGAGTGCCGCGCGACCCTGGGCGAAGTGAGCAACTCCGAGCACAGCCTGCGTCAACTTGGCAAGGCCGGTGCGAAGCGCTGGAGAGGCGTGCGCCCGACTGTTCGCGGTGTCGCGATGAACCCTGTCGATCACCCGCACGGTGGTGGTGAAGGCCGCACCAGCGGTGGCCGTCACCCGGTATCCCCGTGGGGTATGCCGACCAAGGGTCACAAGACGCGTAAGAACAAGCGCACCGACAAGCTGATTATCCGTCGCCGTAACAAGACGCGTTAATCGAAATTGCCAAGACATTAAGAGGTAACGGCTGTGCCACGTTCACTAAAGAAAGGTCCCTTCATTGACCTTCATCTTTTGAAGAAGGTAGAGGCTGCAGTGGAAAAGAACGACCGCAAACCGATCAAGACCTGGTCGCGTCGTTCGATGATCCTGCCCAACATGGTAGGTCTGACCATCGCAGTCCATAACGGACGCCAGCATGTCCCGGTGCACGTCTCCGAGGAAATGGTGGGTCATAAACTGGGCGAATTCGCTGCCACTCGCACGTATCGCGGGCATGTGGCGGACAAGAAAGCCAAACGGTAAGCCAGAGAGGATTGAGAGATGGAAGTCACAGCTAAGCTGCGTGGCGCTCGTTTATCCGCCCAGAAGGCCCGTTTGGTGGCTGACCAGGTGCGCGGTAAACCGGTCGCCGAAGCTATTGACCTGCTGACCTTCTCACCGAAGAAGGCTGCCAAACTGGTCAAGAAAACGCTTCAGTCCGCCATCGCGAATGCGGAAGAAAATAACGGCATGGACATCGACGAGCTGCGTGTCTCGACCATCTGCGTCGATGAGGGCATGACGCTCAAGCGTATCAAGCCGCGCGCCAAGGGCCGCGCAGATCGTATCTTGAAGCGCACCTGCCACATCACCGTCAAGGTAGCCGAGAAGTAGGAGTCGACCAGATGGGTCAGAAAGTCAATCCAATAGGCATTCGACTGGGCATTGTCAAAGACCATGCTTCTGTCTGGTATGCCGAGCGCGGCGCTTACGCCGACAAGCTCAACAACGATCTCGCAGTGCGCAGCTTCCTGGAAGAGCGTCTGAAAAATGCCTCCGTGAGCCATATTCACATCGAGCGCCCTGCGAACAATGCCCGCATCACCATTCATACTGCCCGTCCGGGTATCGTGATTGGTAAAAAAGGTGAAGATGTCGACCGTTTGCGTCGCGACCTCACCGAGATGATGGGCGTTCCGGTTCACGTGAACATCGAAGAAGTTCGCAAACCGGAACTCGACGCCAAGCTGGTTGCCGCCAACGTTGCGGGTCAGCTGGAGCGTCGCGTGATGTTCCGTCGTGCGATGAAGCGCGCGGTACAAAACGCAATGCGTTTGGGCGCTGGTGGCATCAAGATCCAGCTGTCCGGTCGTCTGGGTGGCGCCGAAATCGCCCGTACCGAATGGTACCGTGAAGGTCGCGTTCCGCTGCACACCCTGCGTGCGGACATTGACTACGCCACCTTCGAAGCTCACACCACCTACGGCGTCATCGGCGTCAAAGTGTGGATCTTCAAGGGCGAAATCCTCGGCGGTATCGAGGAAGTACGTGCCAAGGCGAAGCAACAACAGCCTGCCGGCAACGCGCCCAAGAAGAAAGGTTCCAGGTAAGGGGAGAGCGAGTCGATGTTACAGCCCAAGCGTATGAAATTCCGTAAGATGCAGAAAGGCCGCAACCGTGGTCTGGCGCATCGCGGAAGCAAGATCAGCTTCGGGGAGTACGGCCTGAAAGCTACCGGTCGCGGCCGCATCACGGCCCGTCAGATCGAAGCCGGCCGTCGTGCGATCACACGTCACGTCAAGCGTGGCGGTAAGATCTGGATCCGCGTATTCCCGGACAAGCCGATCTCCAAGAAGCCACTCGAAGTTCGTATGGGTAAAGGTAAGGGTTCCGTTGAGTACTGGGTAGCCCAGATCCAGCCGGGTCGGGTCCTGTATGAAATTGAAGGCGTATCCGAAGAGCTGGCCCGTGAAGCATTTGACCTGGCCGCCCAGAAGATGCCCTTGTCCACCACCTTTGCAAAACGGACGGTGATGTGATGAAAGCCCAAGAAATTCGTGAAAAGTCCGCAGGAGAGCTCCAAGAGCAGCTCCTCGAGCTCCTCCGCGAGCAGTTTAACCTGCGCATGCAGAAGGCCTCCGGCCAACTGAGCCAGACTCATCTGCTCAAGCAGGTCCGTCGGGATATCGCCCGCGTGAAGACTTTGCTCAACGAGAAGGCAGGTGATTGAGATGGCCGAAGAGAAAAAAGCACGTACGCTCACCGGTAAGGTGGTGAGCGACAAGATGGAGAAATCCATCGTCGTCATGATCGAGCGTCGTGAGCGTCACCCGATCTACGGAAAATACGTTAAGCGCTCCACCAAGCTGCACGCCCATGATGAGGCGAACCAGGCGAAGGCAGGCGACACGGTTTCCATTCAGGAGTGCCGTCCGCTTTCCAAGAAGAAAGCCTGGACGCTGGTCGAGGTGGTCGAGCAGGCCAAGGGTTAAACCCTGGGTCTTCCAACCAGTGCAGTCAGATTAGGTTTGGAGAAAACCGATGATTCAGACTCAGACAATGCTGGATGTCGCCGACAACAGCGGAGCGCGCCGGGTGCAGTGCATCAAGGTGCTGGGCGGTTCACACCGTCGCTACGCTCGCGTAGGTGATGTCATCAAGGTAACGGTGAAAGAAGCCATTCCGCGGGGCAAGGTCAAAAAAGGCCAGGTCCTGAAAGCGGTGGTCGTTCGCACCCGTAGCGGTGTCCGTCGTAACGACGGGTCGCTTATTCGTTTCGATGGAAATGCGGCGGTTTTGTTGAACAACACCAACGAACAGCCGATCGGCACCCGTATTTTCGGTCCGGTCACTCGTGAGCTGCGTAACGAGCGGTTCATGAAGATCATTTCCTTAGCGCCTGAAGTGCTGTAAGGAGCGAGGCGAATATGCAAAAGATCAAACGTGACGATGAAGTCATCGTCATCGCCGGGAAGGATAAAGGCAAGCGTGGCACTGTTAAGCGGGTAATGGAAAACCGCTTCGTGGTGTCCGGTGTGAATATGATCAAGCGTCACACCAAAGCCAATCCCATGGCGGGAAATCAGGGCGGTATCGTCGAGCGTGAGGCTCCGATTCACGCGTCCAACGTAGCCATCTTCAATTCGGAGACCGGTAAGGCGGATCGCGTCGGCTTCCAGGTGAAGGAAGACGGTACCAAGGTACGTATCTACAAGTCGACGCAGACGCAGATCGACGCCTAACGCGAGTCGGGTAGCACAATGGCGAACTTGAAAGAACGTTATCAAAACGAGGTGGTGGCTCAACTCAAAGAGCAGTTTAGCTACGCCAACGTAATGCAGGTACCCCGGATCACGAAAGTGACTCTGAACATGGGTATCGGCGAGGCGGTCAGCGATAAAAAGCTGATCGACAATGCCGTCGGCGATCTGGAGAAGCTCTCTGGTCAAAAGCCGCTGGTGACCAAGGCACGTAAGTCCATCGCGGGCTTCAAGGTGCGCGAAGGCTGGCCAATCGGTATCAAGGTAACGCTGCGCGCAGAGCGCATGTGGGACTTTTTGGACCGTCTGGTGAACATCGCGATTCCTCGCGTGCGTGACTTCCGTGGTCTCAACCCGAAGTCCTTCGACGGTCGTGGCAACTACTCCATGGGTGTGCGTGAGCAGATCATCTTCCCGGAGATCGAGTATGATAAGATCGATCGTATCCGCGGGTTGGACGTCACCATCACCACTACCGCCAACACCGACGAGGAAGGCCGTGCGCTCTTGAGCGCGCTGAACTTCCCGTTCAAGAAATAAGGGTGGGATCATGGCTAAGAAAAGCATGGTAGAGCGTGAACAAAAGCGTGCAGAGCTGGTCGAGAAGTACGCGGCCAAACGCGCTGAGCTCAAGAAGATCATCTCGGACGTGAACACGACCGATGAAGACCGCTTCGAGGCGACGCTGAAACTGCAGCAACTGCCGCGTGACTCGAGCCCGGTGCGTCGGACTAACCGCTGCCGCATCACTGGCCGTCCGCACGGTTTTTACAACAAGTTCGGCCTTGGCCGTAACAAGCTGCGTGAAGCCGCCATGCGTGGCGACGTCCCTGGACTCAAGAAGTCCAGCTGGTAACGCCACGTAGATTCATCAGGAGCGCACATTAAATGAGCATGCAAGATACTCTGGCGGATATGTTTACCCGTATCCGTAATGCGCAGATGGCCACCAAGGAGACGGCAGTCATGCCGTCTTCCAAGTTGAAAGTGGAAGTGGCCCGCGTGCTAAAGGAAGAAGGCTACATCGCCGACTTCACGGTTGCTGAAGGCGTCAAGCCCGAGCTCACCGTTACCCTGAAATACTTCGAGGGTAAGCCGGTCATCGAGCACATTCAGCGGGTTTCCAAGCCGTCTCTGCGTCAATACAAGGGTAAGAGCAATCTGCCCAAGGTCGCCGATGGTCTGGGTATCGCGATTGTCACCACCTCCAATGGTGTCATGACCGATCGTGCCGCGCGCCAGGCTGGCGTCGGTGGCGAAGTCATCTGCACCGTATTCTAGGAGGCTGGAATGTCCCGCATAGCGAAATATCCGGTTAAAGTGCCTGCCGGCGTTGACGTTAAAATCAACGACGATCAGCTGACCGCCAAAGGCGGTTTGGGCACGCTGTCCATGCCGATTCACCAGGACGTGGTGGTCGGTCAGGAAGACGGCCAGCTGACCTTCGCCCCGAGCGAATCTGCCAAGAGCTGGGCAATGGCCGGTACTACCCGCGCCCTGGTTCAGAACCTGGTCACGGGCGTATCCGAGGGTTTCACACGAACTCTCGAAATTGTTGGCGTCGGTTATCGCGCGCAAGCGAAAGGCCAGACGCTCAATCTTTCACTGGGCTTCTCGCACCCGGTCGACTACGAACTGCCTGAAGGTGTCACAGCGGAAACGCCGAAAAACACCACCATCGTGCTGAAAAGCGCGGACAAGCAGAAGCTCGGTCAGTGCGCCGCGGAAATCCGCGCCTTCCGTCCGCCCGAGCCGTACAAAGGCAAGGGTGTTCGTTATGGCGACGAGCAGGTCCGCCGTAAAGAAGCCAAGAAGAAGTAAGGCAGGGTTATGAACGCGAAGAAAGAATCTCGTCTCCGTCGTGCCCGCCGCGCTCGCGCCAAGATCCGCGAGCTGGGCGTGTATCGCCTGTGCGTCAACCGTACCCCGCGTCACATCTATGCGCAGATTATCTCGCCGGATGGTGGCAAAGTGTTGGCCAGCGCTTCCACGCTGGACAAGGCTCTGCGCGAGGGTGCGACCGGTAACTCGGACGCCGCCTCCAAGGTGGGCGCTCTGATCGCCGAACGCGCTAAAGAAGCAGGCATCACCCAGGTGGCCTTCGATCGTGCTGGCTTTAAGTATCACGGTCGCGTCAAGGCTCTGGCCGACGCCGCTCGTGAAGGCGGCCTGGAATTCTAAAGGGTTTTTACGATGGCGAAGAACGAACAGCAAAGCGGTGATCTGCAAGAGAAATTGGTGCAGGTCAACCGCGTCGCCAAGGTGGTCAAGGGTGGTCGTATTTTCGGCTTCACCGCGCTGACCGTCGTTGGTGATGGTAAAGGTCGTGTCGGTTTTGGTCGTGGCAAGGCGCGTGAAGTGCCGGTCGCGATTCAAAAAGCGATGGACCAGGCGCGTCGCAACATGGTCAAGGTCAACCTGGCAGGCCAAACGCTGCAGTACCCGGTCAAGGCCCGTCACGGCGCCTCCAAGGTGTACATGCAGCCGGCTTCCGAAGGTACCGGCATCATCGCCGGTGGCGCCATGCGCTCCGTACTGGAGCTTGCCGGTGTCCACGACGTACTGGCCAAGTGCTACGGTTCCACCAACCCGGTAAACGTGGTGCGTGCGACCGTCAATGGTCTCGCCTCCATGCAATCACCGGACGACGTGGCCGCCAAGCGCGGTCTGTCTGTCGAAGCGATTACGGGGTAAGACACCATGGCAGCTTTGATCAAGGTTACCCAGGTCCGCAGCACCATCGGCGTTTTGCCCAAGCATAAGGCGACCATGAAAGGTCTGGGCCTGCGTCGCATCGGTCATACGGTTGAACTGGAAGACACCCCGGCCGTACGCGGCATGATCCACAAGGTGACCTACCTTGTGCGCGTTGAGGGAGAGTAATCCATGAAACTTAATACCTTAAGCCCGGCTCCGGGCTCCAAACACGCTGAAAAGCGCGTGGGTCGTGGTATCGGTTCCGGTCTGGGCAAGACCGGTGGCCGTGGCCACAAGGGTCAGAAATCGCGCAGTGGCGGTAGCGTCAAGCCCGGTTTCGAAGGCGGTCAGATGCCGCTGCAGCGCCGTCTGCCGAAGTTCGGCTTTACGTCGGCGAAGTCGCTGGTCTCTGAAGAAGTACGCCTGGCCGAGCTTGCCAAGGTCGCGGGTGACGAAGTCACCCTCGAGACTTTGAAAGAGGCCAACGTGCTGAAGGACTCGACGCAGTTTGCGAAGATCATCCTTTCCGGCGATTTGAACAAGGCGGTTACCGTTCGCGGTCTCAAGGTCACCAAAGGTGCCCGTGACGCGATCGCAGCCGCTGGCGGCAAGGTAGAGGACTAAATGGCCAAGTCAGGAAACATGCCGGCGACGGGCAGCGGTCTGAGTGAACTGTGGGCGCGTTTGCGCTTCGTGCTCCTCGCCATCGTGGTGTACCGTATCGGTGCCCATATCCCCGTTCCCGGTATCAATCCTGACCAGCTTGCTGCCTTGTTTAGGGAGCAGCAGGGCACCATCCTGGGCATGTTCAACATGTTCTCGGGTGGTGCGCTGGAGCGCATGAGTGTTCTCGCCTTGGGCATCATGCCCTACATCTCGGCGTCGATCATCATGCAGCTCATGACCGCGGTCTCGCCTCAGCTTGAGCAGCTCAAGAAAGAGGGCGAGTCCGGCCGCCGAAAGATCAGTCAGTACACCCGCTACGGCACGGTGATACTGGCGTTTATCCAGGCCACCGGCATGTCCGTGGGCCTGGCTAGCCAAGGCATCGCTTACAGCGCTGACTTTAGCTTCTACTTCACCGCCGTGGTGACCTTCGTCTCCGGTGCGGTGTTTATGATGTGGCTAGGTGAGCAGATCACCGAGAAGGGGATCGGCAACGGTATTTCGCTGCTGATCTTCGCCGGGATCGTCGCCGGGCTACCCAGCGCCGTGGGCCAGGCTTTCGAGCTTGCCCGCAACGAAGGGGCCTGGAATGTTCTTCCGCTGTTAGCGCTGTCAGTGCTAGGGATCGCCACCGTGGCGTTCGTGGTATTCATCGAGCGCGGCCAACGCCGGCTCAAGGTGAACTATCCGCGGCGTCAGGTCGGTAACAAGATGTATGCGGGTCAAAGCAGCTATCTGCCCCTGAAGGTGAACATGGCCGGGGTTATCCCGGCGATCTTCGCCTCCAGTATCCTCCTCTTTCCGGCGTCGATCGGTCAGTGGGTGGGTGCCGGTGAAGGGATGGAGTGGCTGCAGCGAGCCTCGCAGGCGCTCGGCCCCGGCCAGCCGCTCTACATCTTGCTTTTTGCGGCGGCAGTGGTATTCTTCTGCTTCTTTTACACAGCGCTGGTCTTCAACCCCAAGGATGTGGCTGACAATTTGAAAAAGTCAGGCGCGTTTTTGCCGGGTATTCGCCCCGGCGAGCAGACCGCTCGCTATATCGACAAGGTGATGACACGTCTCACGTTGTTCGGTGCCCTGTATATCACTGCAGTTTCCCTGATGCCCCAGTTCCTGATCGTTGCATGGAACGTCCCGTTCTTCTTTGGCGGCACGTCTCTATTGATCGTGGTAGTGGTCATCATGGACTTCATGGCCCAGGTGCAATCGCATCTCATGTCGCATCAATATGACTCGGTGATGAAGAAGTCCAACCTGAAAGGCTACGGTAGCGGCGGTATAGCGCGTTAAGCGCTCCCTCCCAGTGCTCTGGCCGATACGTGTGTTGGTCAGGCGCCGGGCGTGCCGCGAGCCGTTTTTGGAGAAAGAACGATGAAAGTTCGAGCTTCCGTAAAGAAGATGTGCCGTAACTGCAAAATCATTCGTCGCAATGGCGCCGTGCGCGTTATTTGCACCGAACCGCGGCATAAGCAGCGTCAGGGCTAAAACCCCGCGCTGTATTAAAGCGGGCGCCGGCATACCCCTTGCCTTCGGGCAATGAAAGGGGTATGCTGTTGCGCCTTTTAAAGATGAACAAACGAGCAAGCCGCTCAAATTTCGGAGTAAGCTGATGGCCCGTATTGCAGGCGTCAATATCCCGGACAACAAGCATGCGGCGATCTCGCTGACCTATATCTTCGGGATTGGCCGTACCCGCGCCGCTCACATCTGTGACGCTGCCGGCATCGCCCATAATGCCAAGATCCAGGACCTGTCTGCTGAAGAAGTCGACACCCTGCGTTCTGAAGTTGGCAAATACACCGTAGAAGGCGACCTTCGTCGTGATGTCACGCTTAACATCAAGCGTCTCATGGACCTGGGTTGCTACCGTGGTCTGCGTCATCGTCGTAGTCTTCCGCTGCGTGGTCAGCGGACCAAGACTAATGCGCGTACCCGTAAGGGCCCGCGTAAGCCGATCCGCAAATAACACGCAGGCTCTCTCATAGAGAGTCGGCGTTAAGACAGGAATAGACATCAACATGGCTAACCCGCGTAGTAACCGTAAAAAGGTTAAAAAGCAGGTAGTGGATGCGGTTGCGCATATCCACGCTTCTTTTAACAACACGATCGTGACGATCACAGACCGCCAGGGCAATGCTCTTTCCTGGGCAACTGCCGGTGGTTCGGGTTTTCGTGGTTCTCGCAAGAGCACCCCGTTCGCTGCTCAAGTGGCAAGTGAACGTGCAGCGACTGCTGCAGCCGAGTATGGTGTGAAAAACGTAGACGTGCTGGTCAAGGGCCCCGGTCCCGGCCGTGAATCCGCCGTGCGTGCACTCAACGCCGCCGGCTTCCGCGTGCAAAGCATCGTAGACGCGACGCCCATTCCCCATAATGGCTGCCGTCCGCCTAAGAAACGCCGCGTTTAAGGAGAAAGATTCATGGCTCGTTATATTGGACCGAAGTGCAAACTTTCTCGTCGTGAAGGTACCGACCTCTTCCTGAAGAGCGGCGTTACCCCCTTCGAGAAAAAGTGTAAATCCGAGCAGATCCCGGGTGTACACGGCCAGCGTCGTCAGCGTCTTTCCGACTACGGCTTGCAGCTTCGCGAGAAGCAGAAAGTACGCCGTATGTATGGCGTACTCGAGAAGCAGTTCCGCAACTACTACAAGGAAGCCGCTCGCCTGAAAGGCGCGACCGGTGAAGTCCTTCTGCAGTTGCTCGAATCCCGACTGGACAACGTCGTCTACCGCATGGGCTTTGGCTCGACTCGCTCTGAAGCGCGTCAGCTCGTTAGCCACAAGGCGATCGCCGTTAACGGTCGTAGCGTCAACGTGGCTTCCTACAAAGTGAAGCCGGGTGACGTCATCACCGTTCGTGAAAAGGCGAAGAACCAGGCTCGTATTCAAAACGCGTTGACCATTGCGGCCAACCGTGGCGACATCGCCTGGATCGACATCGACGCCAAGAAGATGGAAGGCACTTTCAAGGCTCTGCCTGAACGCGGTGACCTGACTGCCGACATCAACGAAAACCTGATCGTCGAGCTGTACTCCAAGTAAGCCGTTTGCTTGGCAAATCTGCTTCTTGAAGCCCGGGCGCGGCGTTTCACGCCTCGCCCGGATGCTCTTGAGTACACGCTCTAGAGTACTCAGTATCCGTTTGGCAGCCTGAAAGGTGTTCATATGCAGCGTTCAGTGACAGAGTTTCTTCGCCCGCGCGATATCAAGGTCGAAGAAATCAGCGCACATCATGCCAGGATCGTTCTCGAACCGTTCGAGCGCGGCTTTGGCCACACCCTGGGGAATGCACTGCGTCGCATTCTGCTTTCGTCCATGCCCGGCGCCGCCGTGGTAGAGGCCGAGATCGCAGGTGTCGAGCACGAATACAGTGCCCTCGAAGGGGTGCAGGAAGATGTCATTGAGATCCTCCTGAACTTGAAAGATGTTGCGATCAAGATGCACAGCCGCGATGAGGCGGTGCTCTCGCTGAACAAGCAGGGCCCGGCCGTCGTCACCGCTGGCGACATTGCGCTTGATCATAGCGTCGAAATCGTCAACCCGGATCACGTCATTGCTCACGTCAATGAAGGTGCCGAGCTGAAAATTCAGCTCAAGGTGGCGCTGGGTCGTGGTTACGAACCGGCTGACGCTCGTGGCTCCGATGAAGAGACCCGCGCGATCGGTCGCCTGCAGCTGGATGCCACCTTCAGCCCTGTCCGCCGCGTTTCCTACTCGGTCGAAGCCGCTCGTGTCGAGCAGCGTACCGACCTCGATAAGCTGATTATCGATCTGGAAACCGACGGTACTCTGGATCCGGAAGAGGCTATCCGCCGCAGTGCGACCATCCTGCAAGAGCAGCTGGCCGCCTTCGTCGACCTGGAAGCCGATAAGGAACAGGAAGTCGAAGAGGAAGAGGATCACATCGATCCGATCCTGTTGCGCCCCGTAGACGATCTCGAGTTGACCGTTCGCAGCGCGAACTGCCTGAAAGCCGAGAATATTTACTACATCGGTGATCTGATCCAGCGCACGGAAGTGGAGCTGTTGAAGACCCCGAACCTCGGTAAGAAGTCCTTGAACGAAATCAAGGATGTTTTGGCAGCGCGCGGTCTTTCCCTTGGCATGCGGCTGGAGAACTGGCCACCCGCGAGCCTGAAGGACGACAAGGCCTCCGCGTAAGCGTCGACTTGAGTCCCAGTTTGGTAAGGAATCACAACCATGCGTCATCGTAAGAGTGGTCGTCAATTAAACCGCAATAGCTCGCACCGCCATGCCATGTTCAAGAACATGTCCGTGTCGCTGGTCGAGCACGAAGTAATCAAGACAACCCTGCCCAAGGCCAAAGAGCTGCGCCGCGTCATCGAGCCGCTGATCACTCTGGCCAAGCAGGACAGCGTCGCGAACCGTCGTCTGGCGTTTGCCCGCACCCGTTCCAAGGATGCGGTCGGCAAACTGTTCAACGAATTGGGTCCGCGTTACGCCGAGCGTCCGGGTGGCTACATCCGTATTCTCAAGTGTGGCTTCCGTCCCGGTGACAACGCGCCCATGGCGTACGTCGAACTGGTCGACCGCCCGGCAATCGAAGACGCCGCCGCGGAAGAGTAAGACGCGCCACCAAGGCCACGCCGCGTTTGAGACCGGTGTTCGAATCACGTATTCGTAGCACGGGCTCTCAAGACACAGCGAAAACCGACCCTCCGGGGTCGGTTTTTTTATGTCTGCACCAGAGGAAATGCGTTTTTCCGGTTTTAGAAGGCGTTTACTGCGGCCCCCGACGTGCTAACCTGAGCGCCTGGGGCGAAGCCCGCGTAGGGCGGTTTCTGGACAACTCAAGGCGATTGAAAGGGGCAAGTATGGCAGCGAGGGACGTGACTTCACACACCGCCCTGCGGTGGTGGCTTGTGTGCGCCGTGACCATCATGGTGCTGGTACTGGGAAACAGTGCACAGGCTGACGGCAACCCGCGCTACGCGGGCATCGTGGTCGATCTGGAAAATGGCGAAGTGCTCTACTCGGAAAATGCCGATGCCCCGCGCTATCCCGCCTCGCTCACCAAGATGATGACCATCTATCTGGCGTTGGAAGCGGTCGAGCGGGGTGAGTTGAGCTTCAACCAGCCGCTGGCGGTGTCCGCGCAGGCTTCCGCCATGCCCGCGACCAAGCTTTGGCTCTCGGCGGGCAGCACCATCGATCTGGACACGGCCATTCGTGCATTGACCGTGCGCTCGGCCAATGACGTGGCCGTGGTGGTGGCCGAGGCGCTCGGTGGCAGCGAGCAGCGCTTTGCCAGCCTCATGACGGCCAAGGCGCGCGAGCTTGGCATGAACAACACCACCTTTCGTAACGCCTCGGGCTTGCCGGATAGCGGCCAGATCACGACTGCTCGCGACATGCTGATCCTTTCGACTCGCGTGATGCAGGACTTCCCCCAGTATTATCACTATTTCGGCCTGCAGGAGTTCAGCTACAAGGGCACGCGTCATACCAGCCATAACCGGCTGGTGCGCGACTATCCCGGCGCCGACGGGCTGAAAACCGGCTTCATTCGCGCCTCCGGCTTCAATGTGGCGACCACCGCGGTGCACGACGGCCGTCGCATGATCGCGGTCGTGATGGGCGGTTTCAGCTCCTCGTCTCGCGATGCCCACATGGCGGATCTGCTCGATCGCAGCTTCGCCCGCGCCAGGCTGCGCGACAACACCAGCTGGATGGCCGATACCAATTTCTCGCGGGAGTTCATGTCCTTTGGCCGGGCACCGGTGCCCTTGAGTTCCCCGCCGCCAAGCACGCCGCCCTCGCCAATTCTGGCCAACATCGATACCACCACGATGTCACCCTCGGCTACCGCTGGGGCCAACATGGCGCCCACCGCGGCACCGGTGGCCCAGCCCGCGCGCCCCTCGCCGGAGGCCGCACCGCGCGACCCGCTACGCGCGCTGATCAACGAGCAGCAGGGCATTAGCGCTCCGGCACTGGCCGTGGCAGGAAGTGGCGGCTGGGGTATCCAGGTCGGCGCGTTCAGTCAGGCAAGCCATGCCGAGCAGCTCGCCCGTCAAGCCGCCCAGCATCTGCCCAATAACGTCGGCGGGCGCGTGGCGGTGGACGCCATCGATGGCCAGACACCGGTGTTTCGCGCTCGCGTGGTAGCGCTCGACGAAGCGCGCGCCATCGCTGCCTGTCAGACGCTTCACGCCCGCGGTATGGACTGCATGGTGGTCAACGCAAGCCTTTAGCGTGGTCAGAAACGTGGCCCCGCCGGCGGATCGTCGGCGGGGCTTTTTTTATGGGCGTGGCCACGGTCGCCGCCCAATGGAGGAGAAGCGGTCGTGTCGACGTCGCTAAAGGGAATCCTGAGCATGTGTCTCGGGGTGCTGTTTCTGGCACTCGGCGACGCCGTCTCGAAATGGCTGGGCGAAACCCACTCGCCGGTTCAAATCATCTTCTTTCGCAGCCTGGTATCGCTGCCGCTGATCGCACTGCTCGCCCACTTCGCCGGCGGGCTAAGAAAGCTCGCCACGCGTCGCCCGGGCGTACATTTACTTCGTGGGTTGATTCATACCGCCACCATGACCTGCTTCATCATTGGCCTGATTCTCATGCCGCTGGCAGAAGCCACGGCGATCGCCTTTGTCGCACCGCTGTTCGTCACGCTCTTGTCGGTGCCGCTGTTGGGTGAGCGCATCGACCGCCCGGTCTTGGCCGCTTCGCTGCTGGGCTTTGCCGGCGTGCTGGTCGTGGTGCGTCCTGGCGGCGACGCCTTTCACATCGGCGCGCTGGTATTGATCGGTGCCGCGCTGTTCTACGCCCTGACGATGATTACCGCCCGGCGCTACGGCTCGCGGGAGTCCTTTTGGGCGCTGGTGTTCTACATGACGCTGGTACCCATGCTACTCACTGGCGCCATGGTGCCGTTTGTCTGGACGACGCCGGAACCGATTCACTGGCTGGGCTTTTTGGCCTCTGGCCTACTGGGGGTAGCGGCGACCGCATTTATTACGCTGGCGTTTCGCCATGCGCCGGCGGCGATTGCTGCCCCCTTCGACTATACGGCGCTTTTATGGGCAGTGCTGCTGGGATGGTGGTTCTGGGGCGAGCTTCCGGATCGCTGGGTATGGATCGGCAGCGCGCTGATCATGGCAAGCGGGCTCTGGATCGCTTATCACGACCGCCGCACGACGCTCAAGCGCCGCCCGACGGCGTAAGCCCACTCGTGTAACGGGGGACCGTTCGCTCAGAAACACGTGCCAGGCGATGTGGACGAGCGTTTAGTCGAAGGCGTAAACGTCCATCGCCAGCACGCCGTGCTCGACGCTGTGGTGAAGCTGCCTGGCATTGCCGCCGGCACCCATGGCCACCAGCAAGGGTAGAAAATGCTCTGGCGTGGGGTGATTGCGCTGCGCTTGCGGGGCGCTCTGCCACGCCAGCAATGCGTCGCGATTGTTCGTTTCGAACTGCGTGTTCACCCAGTCCGAAAACTCGCCGACCCACGGCGGCATCCGGCTGCCCATCGCCATGGTTTCGTACAGGTTATGCGTCAGGCTGCCCGAGCCCATGATCAGCACGCCCTCTTCGCGCAGGGGAGCGAGCTGTTCCCCCAGCGCTTTGAGCTTTTCGCTCGACCAGCGAAGCGGTAGCGACAGCGAAACGACCGGAACGTCGGCATTTGGAAACATCAGCGACAGCGGCACCCAGGCGCCGTGGTCGAAGCCACGATCGACGATAGTGGCGCCCAATAGGTCACCCAGCCGCCTGGCCAGTACGGGCTCGCCCGGGGCGGGATACTGGCAATCGAACAGCTCGCGGGGGAAGCCGCCAAAGTCATGAAGGGTTTCCGGCCACGCACTCTGGCTGACCTTGAGCGTTAAACTCTCCCAGTGGGCGGAGATGACGATGACCGCTTTGGGGGTCAGGGTTTGCCCCAGCTCGCGCAGAAAACGGTGGGCGGGCGTGGCGTTAAGCGCAAGCATCGGGGAGCCGTGGGAAACAAACAGGCTGGGTAGCATGGTCGATCTCCTTCAAAAGGCCCCATCAACCGGGGCCTGGCATGGCGTCGTAACGTGATTAGCGAGAGCGGTCGGTCAGGCTGAAACGTCCACCCCCAAGCCCTGCCTGTACCAGCAGCGCGAGTGCCCAGAAGACCGGGAACTCCCAGCCGCCGCCAGCGTTGGAGAACATCCAGCCGTTGCCCAGGTGCACCGAGGCCGCCCCCAGCAGCAGCGGAATCATTGCCAGGCTCACCCAGCGGGTATAAACGCCGAGGATCAGCGCCAGGCCGCCGCCGATTTCACCGGCGATGGTCAGATAAGCCAGAAAACCGGGTAGCCCCAATGATTCGAAGTAGGCCACGGTGCCGGGCAGGGTGAATACCAGCACTTTCAAAAGGCCATGGGCCAGCGCCATGACGCCGAGCGCTACGCGCAGCAGCGTCGTGGCGTAGGGTTGGAAAACGTAGGGTTGGAAAACATCGGGTTGGAAGGCGTTGGTGGATGTCGGTTGCGCGGTGTTCATGAGGGTCTCTCCAGAAGGGGCAGAACGTTACCGATGGAGAGACTTTAGCGCGGCCGGAGTCGAAGATAATCTGCGCTTTTTCCACTTCACTGTTGCGTCAGGCGCGATAGTCCCATGGCCTCTTCCCAGCAGGGTGGATTACCCCAGGCCTGCTGCAGCCGGTCGATGAAGCGCTCGACCTTGGCCGGCAGGTAGCGCCTGGCCATATAGAGCGCGTGAATATCGAGCATGACCGGCGGCTGGTCGGTCAGAAGCGGCACCAGCCGGCCCGCCAGAATGCTCTCGGTGACCAGAAAGCTTGGCTGCTGAGCGATGCCAAGCCCGGCTTCGGCCATGTGGGTCAGCACGTCGCCGTTATTGCTTTCAAGCGGGCCCTGCGGGGTCAGCGTGGTCGCGTTACCCAGCACCCAGTCGGCGCTGGCTTGGCCGCTTCGATAGCGAAGGCAGCGGTGCTTTGCCAGGTCCGCCAGGCGTTCAGGCGTGCCCCAGCGCTCGAGGTAGTCCGGCGAGGCGCAAAACAGCATCCGACACCGGGTGAGGCGCCGCGCGATCAGGCTGGAGTCCGCCAGTTGGCCGATACGGATCGCCACGTCATACCCCTCTTCGATAAGATCCACCCGGCGGTCGTTGAGATCCAGGCGCACCTCGAGCTCGGGATGCTCGGTCATGAACTCCGCCACCAGCGGTGCCAGGTAGCGCACGCCGAAGCTCATCGGCGCGTTGATGCGCATTTCACCGCGTACCGCCTGGGTGGTGCTGCCCACGTCGCTGGCCGCGTCATCCAGCGCGCGCAGTATCGATTGGGCGTGGGCCAAGTAGCGCTCGCCTTCCGGCGTCAGGTGAATGCGGCGCGTGGTACGCTGCAAAAGTCGCGCGCCCAGCGTCTCTTCCAGCGCCATCACCTGGCGCGATAGCCTGGTACGGGAAAGATCCAGCGCTTCGGCGGCGCGGGTGTAGCTGCCAAGCTCCGCCACCTTCACAAAGGCGCTGATATGCTCGAGCTGATGCTTCACCGCTTGAACGCCTGCGCGGCACGGCAAGGGTCCGGTGTGCCGCAAATCGCGGAGATCACTGCCAGCCCGTTGGCGCCGGCGGCGAGCACGTCGTCAGCGTGTTCCGCCTTGAGCCCGCCGATCGCCACCGTTGGCAAGCGGCTGGCGCGGGCAAGCTCGGCCAAGCCCTTCAGGCCCAGCGGCGCGGCGTGATCGCTCTTGCTGGCGGTGGCAAACACGGGGCCGAGGCCGAAGTAGCTGAGCGCTTCGCGCGGCGCGCGCGCAAGCTCTGCGAGGGTGTTGATCGAAAGCCCGATGATCGCATCATCACCCAGCGCCTGGCGCGCCTCAAGCGCGGCGGCGTCGCTTTGGCCGACGTGCAGGCCGTCGGCGCCGCTTTCGAGCGCCACGGTGAGTCGATCATTGATGATCAACGGCACGCCGGTGCCGGTGAGCAGCGCCATCAGGCGTTTGGCTTCGTCGACCATGGCGGCGTCACTGGCGTGCTTGTCGCGAAGCTGCACCACGCTCACCCCGCCACGCACCGCGGCCTCGACGGTACGCTCGAGCCCGTAGTCGCGGCAAAGCACGGCGTCGGTCACCAGATAAAGCGAAAGATCGAGCGTCATGGTTGATCTCCTTCGCGGCCCTTGGACGTCACGCACGTCGATCCCGCTTGGGAGAGCGCCGCTGGCGTGAGCCGGTAGAGCGCATCGATCAGCTCGACCTGAAAGCTGCCCGGCCCCCGAGCGCGCTCGCCGGCGTCACGCCCGGCCTCGGCGAAGGCGGCCAGGGCCGCCGTGCTCGCCTCGAGCGCGGCGCTTGGACTGGCCGCCACAAAGCCCGCCACGATGGCGCTAAGCCCGCAGCCAAGGGTGGTAACGCGCGGCATCAGGGCGTGTCCGCCATCGATATGAAGATGGCGCGTACCGTCGGTGACGACATCGCGCTCGCCGGTCATGGCGACCACGCAGCGCTGACGTTTGGCGAGCGCCATGGCGGCTGCCTCAACGTCGTGGGTCGTGGGGGCGGCGTCCACGCCGCGTCCCTGGCTTTCGAGCCCGGCAAGCGCCAATACTTCCGAGGCGTTGGCGCGAATCACCGTGGGCTCGAGTGCCAGTAACTGCTCGCAAAGCTCACGGCGGTAGGCGGTCGCGCCCACCGCCACCGGGTCCAGCACCCAAGGGATCGAGCGGCGTCTCGCCACGTCGGCGCAGGCCAGCATCGCTTTGGCCCAGCTCGGTGATATGGTGCCGATGTTGATCGACAGCGCCCCGGCAAGTTCGGTGAACGCCGGCGCCTCTTCGATCGCGTGAAGCATCGCCGGCGACGCGCCGACGGCCAGCACCAGGTTCGCGCTGGAGTTCATGGCGACGAAATTGGTCATGCAGTGAACGAGCGGGGTGCTTTCGCGAAGCGCGCCAAGGTAGTGGCCAAGCGGGGGTAGGGTCATGACGTCCTCCCGGCGAGAGAGGTGGTGCGAACACCACGACTCCCTACGCCGGTACTATCCGGTTCAGGTTCAAAGGGTGCATCTCAGCCCAAACGGGCGCCCCTGTCGTGAGTGCTACTATCCGGATACGGCGGCGGCTTGTAAAGCCGTCGAGAGTGATCCATCGAGCCTGGTCAAATCGACTAGTGTACCGCGTCCATGGCGTGCTGCTGGAGCGTGACCAGGGGAATGATATCGAGGGTTTTCTGGTTGGTGCCGGACAGAATCACCGGCGGCGCCAGGCCTACTTCCGACGCTTCAAGCCAGCGCTTGGCGCACAGACACCAGCGATCACCGGGGGCGAGCCCTGGAAAGCCGAACTCCGGGCGCGGCGTGACCAGGTCGTTACCCTGGGCCTGGGAAAAAGCGAGAAACTCTTCGGTGACGATGGCGCACACGGAGTGCACACCGGCATCGTCAGGGCCGACACGGCAAAAACCGTCGCGATAGAAACCGGTTTTAGGGCTGTGGCAGCAGGGCGTTAAAGGCTCACCTAAAACATTACGGTCACGAGACATGATGCCTCCGGAAGCCGGGGCTGGAATTAGTGGGCCACCGACCTCATTGTTAAGGTTGGATGTGGTTGATAGGGGTAAATGCGCGTCATACCTGTATCAAGTAGAGTACATCCTTGTACACGGCCTCGGTTTCGTCAAAGTTTATCGGCCTTAAAGGAGCATTTCATGAGTTTTCAAGGTGAGCAGCATCCCGGCGTGGTCGCCGCCCCGGCCAACACCCAGGGGTTTCGTTTGAATCACACCATGCTGCGCGTCAAGGACCCGGAAACGGCGCTGGCGTTTTACTCTCGCGTATTCGGCATGCGCGTGTTGCGCCGACTCGATTTCGAGGAGATGCAGTTTTCGCTCTATTTTCTCGCCAACGTCGAGCAGGGCGAGCCAATCCCGGAAGATACGCGCGAGCGCACTGCCTGGACCTTCGCGCAAAAGGGGCTTCTTGAGCTGACTCACAACTGGGGCACCGAGGAGCAGACGGATTTCGCCTACCACGACGGCAACGCCGAGCCCCAGGGCTTTGGCCATATCTGCTTTAGCGTGCCGGATCTCAACGCCGCCCAGGCCTGGTTCGACGTGTGCGAGGTGACCTTCGTCAAGCGCGCCGATCAGGGCAAAATGAAGGACGTGATCTTCGTCAAGGACCCGGACGGCTACTGGATCGAGGTGATCCAGGCCGACCTCATGGCCGGTATGGGCGACTAGGGTGGCGCACCTGCTGTTTCGCCTGCGCCACGTGACCGATGAAGAGGCGCTGGAAGTGCGAAGGCTGCTGGATGAGCGCGGCTTCGACGTTTATGAGACCCAGGCCGGCTTTTTCCGCCTTGGGGTCGATGCAATTTGGCTGCGCGACTCGAGCCAGCGCGAGGCCGCCGAGGCGGCGCTGGCCGAGTATCAGCAAGCGCGCCGGCAGCGCGAGCGCGAGGCGTTCGAGCAGGCCCGCGCTCGGGGCGAGGCGCCCACGCTCTGGCGGCGCTTTCTGGCCCACCCCCTCCAGGTGGTGCTGACCATCGTCGCGGTGCTGCTGGTCGCGCTGCTGACCCTGCTGCCGTTTCTCGGGCTCAACGCGCTTTGAGCATTACGCCGCAGAGAGATGCCCGCGCTTGAGATAGAGCCGAACGCCGCGGGCGCCGGCCTCGAGCGTGGGCAGAGCGCCATAGGGGTAGCGACACCAGCTGCCCGTCGGGTACTCGGTCTCCCCGTCCCAAAGCGTCCCTTCCAGCACGAAAATCTCGAGCCCCTTGCTGAGCTGTGGGTAGCGGGCGACGACGCCCGTGTCCCACTTCTCCAGGCTTACGCGCTCCTGGCCATGGGTGTGCAGCATCTTGTAGGCCACGCCTTCGCGCTGGTCCGGCTGCCAGGGCAAGCGGTGGGCGGGCACCGCGATCTTGAGCGTATCGGTGTGCTCGAACTGGTGGAGCTTGACCAGAATCAGCGCGCCCTCTTCGCCGATTTGCGGCGCGTGGTCGGTACCGATCGGGTTGCGCAGGTAGCTGCCCGCCGGGTAGCGGCCGTGCTCATCACCGAACACGCCCTCGAGCACCAGAATCTCCTCGCCGCCGCCGTGCACGTGGCGCTCGAACTGGCTATGAGGCGCGTAGCGCACCAGACTCGTGGCCCGGGCGACCTCGTCGCCGATACGATCCAGCATCATGCGCTGTACCCCGGCGCTGGGGGAGTCGACCCACTCGTACTCGCCGGGCGTCACGCTGGCAAACCGGGAAAAATCGGCGTTCAGGTGCATGGTTCCACTCATGTTCACTGGTAGGAGACGCCAAGTCTCCGCATCCGGCGGCCAAAATGCAACGCCGAAGCGCCAGCGCGTGGGTTACGGCGCCTCATTAAGCCGTTCGATCAGTGTGTGAGCGGCTCCGATACGTGCCTGAGTGGGGTAGTTACGGTTGGCCAGCAGCACCACGGCGATCCCCGCCTCGGGCACCAGTGCCACGTAGTTACCAAACCCGTTGGTTGCACCGGTCTTGTTGAAAAATGCCGGGCTCTCGGCGGAGAGCACGGGCTCTTCCCGTTTCACCGGGTTCGCTTCGAGTACGACGTCCAGCGCGTTGCCCGCTTTTAACGCGTCAAGCGTCGTCGGATAGGCGTAGCGCTCCCAGCCAAGCCCCTGGGTCATTTCACCCAGACTGACGTACCCTTCGCGAGTGGTGGCGAGCGCTTGCTGGAGCGCAGGCGCAAACGCGCCGCTGTCCAGATGCGCCTCCAAAAAGCGCAGCACGTCGCTGGCGGTGGCCTTGAGCCCGTAGGCCTGGGCGTCCAGCACGCCAGGGTTGACCTGACGCGGCGTGTCGTCCGCCGAATAGCCCCAGGCGTAGTGTGCCCGCTCGCTTTCAGGCACATCGTAAAAGCTGTGTTCGAGTGCCAGCGGGGTAAAAACGTGATCGTTCATCGCCGCCTCGAACGTGTCGCCCAGGCGGCGGGCGACGACGACCCCCAGCAGGCCGATACTCGGGTTGGAGTAGAGGCGGTGAGTGCCCGGCGCGAAGGTCGGGGTCCATTGCCGGAAGAAGTCGAGCACGGCCGGCTCCTCGACCGTTTCCGGAACCTGAAGCGGCAGTCCGCCGGCGGTGTAGGTGGCAAGCTCAAGCAGGGTGACATCATCGAAGGTACTGCCCTCGAGCGTGGTCAGGTGGCGGCTGACCGGATCGGTCAGTGCCAGCGCGCCGCTGGCCTCGGCGTAGGCGGCCAGCAGGCCGGTGTAGAGCTTGCTGAGCGAACCCAGTTCGAACAGCGTCTGCGCATCCACCGCCACGCCCGTCTCGCGATCGGCCAGGCCGTAGTCGAACAGGTAGCGCTCGCCGTTGACGTGAATGGCGACTGCCATGCCGGGAATGCGGTGCTCGGCCATCAGGGGCACGATGGTTTCGTCTACCAGTGCATTCATGTGCGGTTCCGGCATCGCGTGGGCCGCGCTCGTGAGCAGTAGCGCAGTGCCAAGCAGAGTAGGCGTGAAACAGATGTTTAGGCGCATAAATGACATCCTTTTGAGGCGAGGCGGCTACCGCAGCGCCGAGCGCTTTAGTATGCGGCGCCTGAAAAACCATCGCCAGACAAAATCTTGAGCAACAAAAAGCGCCCGCAAGGGGCGCTCGGTAGACCGTCAGGCGCTCGGCCGTTCGTCAGTGGCTGTGCTCATGGTCATGCTCATGAGCATGGTCGTGGCTGTGCTCATGCGCTTGCTCGGCGTTGCCCGCGTGAGCCAGGGCGTCGTGCAGCAGCTCGGCGTTGTGGCGCATCATGCCCAGATACGTACTGGCCGGGCCGTCGCTTGAGAGGGCGTCGGCGTAGAGCGTGCCCTTGATCTCAAGGCCGGTCTCTTCGGCGAGCTGCTCGATCACCGAGGGGTTGGTCATGTTCTCGTGAAACAGTGCCTGCACGTTTTCGTCGTTGATCACATCGACCAGGCCCGCCATGCTGGCGCCGCTCGGCTCGACTTCCGTCGACAGCCCGTAAGGCGACAAAAAGCGCACGCCGTAGGCGTTGGCGAAGTAGCCGAAAGAGTCGTGGCCGGTGATCACGGTGGCGGAACTCGGCACGTCCTCGAGCAGCGCACGAAGCTCACCGTCGAGCTCGGCCATCTCTTCCAGATAGCGTTCGGCGTTGGCGCGGTAGTCATCGGCGTTCGCCTCGTCGGCGTCGATCAGGCCATCACGAATGTTGGTGATATAGACCTCGGCCTGGGCCATGTCCTGCCACGCGTGCGGGTCCTGGTCGCCGTGCGCATGGTCATGCTCGTCGTGGCTGTGATCGTCAGCGGCGTCGCTGCCGTGGTCATGCTCGTGACTGGGATCGTGGGCCTCATCGCTGTCGTGGGCGTGTTCGTGGCTGTGGTCGTGGGCCTCGCCGCTGTCGTGGGCGTGATCATGCTCATGCGCGTGTCCATGATCATGGCCGTGATCGTGCGGGTGGTAGTCCAGCGCTTCGATACCGTCGGTGGCGGTGACCAGCCGGCCCTGGTAGTCGCTGGCGTCCAGCAGGCGGTCCATCCAGCCTTCAAGCAGCAGGCCGTTGAACACGACCAGATCCGCCTCGGCAAGTGCCCGGGCGTCGCCCGGGCGCGGCGAGTAAACGTGGGTGTCACCGTCGGGGCCGACCAGCGAGCTGACCTCGACGTGCTCACCGCCGACGTTTTCGACCATGTCGGCCAGAATGGAGAAGCTCGTGACCACCTGAACGCGCTCGGCGGCCATGGCGGCGGGCAGGGCCAGCAGCGTGGATACGCCGACCACTAGCGGGGTAAAACGTAACGACATAACGACTCCTGATACGTGGTTGATGAGCGGCTGCTGCCGGGCGCCTGTGCGCTAGGGCAGCTCGGACGCCGCCTCGAGCGGCGCCGTTTTACGCCGCAGCCTGGCCGCCAGGCTGTGATAGCGGCCAAACAGTGCCGAGAAAAAGTACGCTGAGCCTGCCAGCAAAATGATGCTCGGCCCCGACGGAATATCCAGGTGGTAAGAGAGCAAGAGCCCACCGGTGCTGGCGAGCATGGCCAGCACCACCGCGATGCCCATCAGCCCTTCCAGGCGCTTGCTCCAAAAGCGCGCGGCGGTGGCGGGCAGCATCATCAGGCCCACTGCCATCAGCGTGCCCAGCGTTTGGAAACCCGCGGTGAGGTTGAGCACCAAAAGCCCCAAAAATACGCTGTGCACCCAGCCGTTTCGCCGGCTTTGGCCGCGCAGAAACAGTGGGTCCAGACACTCGACCACCAGCGCGCGGAAAATCCAGGCCAGTGTGACGACGATCAGCGTGCTGATGCCGGCAATGAGCAGCAGGGCCGTCGAGTTGATCGCCAGAATCGAGCCAAACAGCACATGGGTAAGATCCACGCTGCTGCCGCCAATCGAGATCAGCATGACCCCGGCGGCCAGCGAAATGATGAAGAAGCTCGCCATGGCGGCGTCCTCACGCTGGCCGCCCATTTTCGATACCGCCCCGGCCAGCAGCGCCACCATGAGCCCGAACAGCACGCCGCCAATACTCATCACCGGCAGCGAAAAGCCGGCCAGCAGAAACCCGAGCGCCACGCCCGGCAGGATGGCGTGGGCCATGGCGTCGCCGATCAGGCTCATGCCGCGCAGCACCAGAAAGACCCCCAGCGGCGGGGCGGCGATCGAAAGGGCCAGCCCGCCCACGACCGCGCGGCGCATGAAGCCGTAGTCGAACGGGGCGACCAGCCAGGCGTTAAGCAGTTCCAGCATGCTGACCTCCCAGCGTGAAGGAGAGAGAATGCGTGGGCAGGTGCGGCTCGGCCATCGCTTCCGGCGCCATCCAGCGGCCATGCCCCTGGCTTATGATCAGGACCTCGTCGGCCAGGCGCTTGAGGTGATCCATGTCGTGCAGCACGATGATCAGCGTTACGCCGCTTTCTGCCATCTGACGAAAAATCGTGATCAAAATATCGACCGTCTCGCGGTCCACGTTGGCAAACGGTTCGTCGAGCAGCAAAAGCTCCGCTTCCTGCATCAGCGTGCGGCCGATCAGCGCGCGCTGGCGCTGGCCGCCGGAAAGCTCGCCCAGCGGCCGGTGGGCCAGGTGCGAAATGCCGAGCCGCCCCATGATGTCGCGCCCCTTGCGGTAGTGGGCCGCGCAGTACCCCTTGAGCGCCCCGTGGCTTGGCCAAGTGCCGGTCATCACCAGCTCTTCGACGCTCATCGGAAAGGTCAAGTCGAGCGCCAGCTGCTGCGGGAGCCAGGCGCGCCGCTCAGGGGCGATATCGCACTGTACGTGGCCGGACACCGGGCGCAGTTCGCCCATGATGGCCTGAATCAGCGTGCTCTTGCCCGCGCCGTTAGCGCCAACCAGCGCGGTGATCGCGCCGGGGAGAAAGTCGCCGTGCAGGTGCTCGAGCACCATGCGTCGACCCTGGGCCAAGTGCAGGTCGTCCAGCTTTAACCGCGTGTGATCGCGATGGCTCATTGCGCCCACCCGCCGGCCCAGAAAACCAGCAGCCACAGCGCCAGCAGCGGTACGGCGACCAGCAGCAGACGTTTGGTGGCGGATAGTGACATCAGTGAGAAGTGGCAGGGCCCTTCGCGATTGTGGCGGTGCGGGTGGTGGCTCAACGTCTCTCTCCTCGGCGACGGATTAGGTTATAACATAACATGCAAAAATGCCAAAAAATTGCCGAGTATTTTACCCGCTTGCAGGGGCGTGGCAATCTCCGCGTGCACTGCGCGGCTGGCAAGCAAAAACGATTTAAAGGTCGTGAAGGTGGGGCAGGGCGGCCCCGGTCAGCCGGCCGAGCTGTTCGAAATCCAGGCGACCGACCTCGTCGTCGTAGAACGCATCGTCCCAGCGCAGGTTGCGAATCACGCGCACCCGGTTGGGCTGGCCACGCTCGTCCACGCCCAGCACCCACGCCAGGTAGCCGTTGGAGAACTCGACCAGACTGCCCAGCGGGTAGAAACCATGGCGCTGCACGTAGCGGGTCACCCAGTGCTGATCGAACCGCGCCGGGCGATTGTAAAGATAGCGGTAGGCCTGAACGGCACTCAGCGGCGGTCGGTCGCCGCGGGCGCGCGTCATGGCATCGATTACGTCGATGACCGCTGCCATGCGGGCGATGGGCGAAAGCGCTTGCTCCTCGACACCGCGCGGATAGCCCGAGCCATCCAGCCGTTCGTTGATGGCGCCGATGATATCGCGCTCCAGCGCCTCGAACGGGTAGTTCGCCTTTGAAAGCGCGCTCATCAGCACCGTCACGTGGGCCTGCAGGCGCTGGCGCTGCGGCTCGCTCATCTCGCTTTCGAGCGACGGCAGGTTCTCGTCGATCAAAAGCGCCTTGCCCATGTCATGCATGAGCGCGGCGCGCACCGCCCGATGGGTATGCGCGGCAAAAGAGGGCTCCGCCAGCATCAGATCCGCCAGCTTGCCCGCCACGCCGAGCGAGTGCTGCAGCCAGCCCGGCTCGTGGGTCAGGCACGTCAGGCCATAAAAGAACGCCTGGCGGTCCTCGCCGTGCAGTTTGATGAGCCGGTTGGCGCTACGCTCCAGCCGCTCGATCGGCAGCGGCTGGCCGCTTTGCAGGGCCAGCAAAAAAAGGTGCAGATCGCGGGTGATCTTTTTGAGCAAGGCGACCACTGGCGTTGAGCGGCGCCGCTTTTCGCGCCGTGGTCGCTTTCGCGTGTCCGGCGCGGTGTAAAGCGCGGAAGGCGAGGCCAGCCGCGAGCCTTCGCCACTACGCCAGGCGATTTCCCGCTGCGTCGTGGACACGATATCCATGAGCTGCTGCTGATGGCCAAGATCGAGGGGCTCGAACGCCAGCCCGACCGCTGCGTCGTGCGTATCGACAACCGGTGTGACGTGGCGCACCGACGCGCCGATGGAGAAGCGCTCGCCGTTGGGAAAGGTCAGCGTCACGTGGGGAACGAGTGTTCCTTCGATTAACGGCACGCACTCGGCCAGCGGCAGTTGAACGAGGCACCCGCCGCCGGAAATGTCGCGCAGTGTCGACGCAAGAGGCGGCTGCCCTTCGAACAGCGTTAGCGCCGCCTCGACGCTCATGTCCCGGCGCAGCGCAATGCGTGTATGCCCCCGACGTGCGGCGGTCGTCAATCGCCCGGGAAGCGCTCCCCATAGCTTGAGCGCCTCGCCCGCACGCTCGCTTCGGTGCACCTCGATACGCTCGAAGCTCAGCTGCTGATCGTTTTCCGCCTTGAGTATGATGCCGTGCTGATCGAGCGTGGCGGGGCTCAAGCTGCCTGCATCGGTAATGGTCAGCAAAAGCTCCTCGTTTTCAAGGCTCACCGCCTCCAGGTGCGCCGGGTAGTCTGTTGCCTGATTACCAATGGCCACCGTGAGCGCGTGGCGACGATCATCCAACCCCACCAGCACCCGAGCGATATGCGCTTGATCAACGATCTGTACGTGCCCCGTATCGCTTTGCGCGCTACTGCCTGAACCGTTGCCTGTCACGCTTTCTGACACTACCGTTTCCATGGCCGTCTCGTTGTTTTATTGGCGCCTGTTGGATATCTGGCCGGCGCTCTTCTCTTTTCGTTACTCAGGACTTGTTTTCGTTACTAAGTACTCGTTTTCGTTGAGCAATACGCGTGATCGTTGACCAGGGCTCAGTAGCGCCAGGTCGCGCCGACCTGGTTCGGCGCCAGCGTAATGGCGTACTCGCCTTCCAGCGTGATGGGGCCCATCGACACCCGCGCCGGCTGAAAGCGATTGATGGCGGATGACGCCTGATTCGGCTGCGTCCAGATCTGCAGCTCGTTGACCAGCATGCCCGAGGCGAAGTTGAGCGCCGCGTCATCACCGCGCCCGTCGGCGGCGATCACCCCGGCGGCCAGCCCATTTACCACCAGCGACCCTACCCGCGCGCCCCAGCCGCGCCGCTCGCGCTCGGCGCGGGCAAGCTCGAGGCCCAGCGCCTGCACGCCGCTCAAATCACCGCTCGCCTTCAAGCGCTCGTAGCGCGCCAGCGCCGCCGGGTGCGGCTGACGATCGGTGAACATGCCGCCCAGCGCCAGCGCGGACTTCACCGCGCCCACCCGTGCATCGAACCGATCGTCGGAATCGCTGGCCTCACTCGACTGGTAAACGTTCACCGCCAGGCTTGTGGCGTAGATGCCGCTCCACCCCCACTGCCAAAGATTCGCCTGACGCGCACCGTTTTCGAACACGTCGTCATAGGCCGCCCAGTCACTGGAAGACTGCGCAAAAGCGGGAAGAGTGAACGCGCACGCAAACGCGCAGAGCCAGAGACGTAGCCGCATGATCGAAAGCCTATAAGGAGGAAAAAGTAACGCTAAGCGTAGCACGCCCGGCCTAAAGCGACGGTTGAAACGCCTCTTTTCCAGGCTTAAGTATGACGAGGATTAATGGCGTTCGAGCAGCGCGGATGGTTAGATGATGAAAAAGACTTAGGGGCGCCCCATGGATGACGTTTCGTCGAATGACCTGAAGACCATCCTGCACTCGAAGCGGGCCAATCTTTACTACCTGCAGCACTGTCGCGTATTGGTCAACGGCGGCCGGGTCGAGTACGTCACCGATGAAGGCAGCGAATCGCGCTACAAGAATATTCACCATTGCTAACATCACCTCGGGTCTGATGGGCGGGTAAATCATGTTTACGCCGAGTCCTTGGTCCCCTGTGAGCGCGCTTCGACACACCAGTTATTGTGCAAGAGAACGTACATTGGACGATACTGAAGCTTAGCGCAGTTCTTTGCTTGAGCTTTTGGGCTGCCGATTTTGCGCTTCACTCGCTTGACGAGCTTCTTGTAGGTATTGGTCCTAGTGAACCCTTTCTTATTTTTCATTTATATGCAGTAATTTAAGCGGAGTATATTCCGCCCCTTAGCGAAGGGGGCCTACCTTAAGCTGATCACATTTTGGCCGTAGACCAAGTGTGAAAAATATATGGGATAAAAAAGATAAGGGATTGGTTTTTCATGGGAGGCCCATCTTAAGCGTGACCATTGGAAGTGCTGAAGGGGGTTCAAAAGACGCCACAGAATCATTCTTACGGCCAGGCTAACTCTGCGGTCTCACTTTATAAGATGCCGATTTTCACAGGCCTGTATTTCTTCCACTAAAAGCTTGGTCAGTTATTGAGTCTCTTGGTTCCTAATGGCCATATCGAGAGTAACCTCCGCATCTAAGCAAAAAATATTAAGCTGACGAGTTGACCGTCCATATAGCTCTTTTAAATACTTGCTATGTTTTTAATTCTAAAATCACCATTTTCTGAAATCTCAATAATATGGGAAACATTTTTTTTATCAAATAATGCGTCATTGCCAAAATCACACTGAAGAATTTCCATTCCTTGAAATACAAAAGGACCTATGCTTGCTAGTTTCTTCTCGTCTTTATAGTGTTTAACTTTTTCGAATAACCCGCTTAATGATGGCTCTCCATGCATTAGGAAATGTCGCCAACACATTATTTTATACAAAGGAGCTTCAATTAGAACCTGTCCACTACTTGGTGTGTCATCAGTGCTTGCTAATGCACCAATTATAATTCCAGTGATTTGACCGAACATAAGTGCTGTTTTAAAAAGCTTAATGAAGTCATCATAATCTAAAGAGATTTTGTGGTTTGCGTTGTGAGTTATTTCATGCCTTTTATCATATAGTTTTTTCAGTGATGTCCTCCAAGATTTAAAGTAAGTAATCATAGATAGTTGTGCTAATTTTGTTTCATTTTCGAATATAAAAGCATGTGTGTTATATTCGTCAATAACCGTAAGAAAATTCTTTTTGTATAACGGATAAAAAGCTTTTTTAACTCCATCTAAGTTTTGAAAATTCTGTATCGAGGCTAAATATTCATGCAGAATATAAGGCTCACTTCTAAGTTCCTCGATATATTCTGTGTATTTTTCATGTGTTCTCTTTAAAATTTCTTCTTCGAAGCCGTCTATGTTTACTAAACAAGTTATGAAAGAATCTCTTGTGAAAGTTTCAAGTGCTCGTACAGTAAAAACAATAGATTGCATTAAAGCCAGTTCTGTCGAATCACTTTTAATTCTTGGTTGGTTATGTGAGAAATATATGAGAAGACAGTTTTTTCCAACATTGTGCATTGATCTTAAAAAAGAGAAGGTGTGTGAAGAGTAGTTGCTCCTGTCAAAATAAAGCTTGTTTTTTTACTGATATTAATTTTCATATATTTATATCCAGTAAGCGTGGTTGAGAATAGCATATACGCATGCAGAAGTAGGTGAGAGAATATTTTATTTAACGCAAAGTGCTGTAAGTGACTTACGACTCATTTCTTTTGCTTTTTTTAGCATGCTAAGTTGCTCGTGCCAATTCTTTGTCATTTCTACTTAAAGCGCGTCTTATTAATCCAAGTATCACTGCATCACAAAACGCCGATTATCAATGTATTGCGCTTAATTGTATACCCCCAGCCACCCCCGTCTCCTTATGAGCGAGCTGAGTCTCCATGAGTATAAAATTGAGATACAGCATGCCAAGCTTCACTAGCCTTCGTTCAAAGCCATCTTCAGGAGCGCCAGTTTAGTCATGTTCTCGCTCAATACGTAGTGGTGGAATTTTTGTCCTAAGAAGACTACACACTACTGACCTGTTTATGAACGAAATTCTTTCAACGATTCGAGGGTTTGAGTATCTAGCGAAATAACATGGACCTGGCGAGCATTCATTTTTATTCACCAGAGTGCGTCAGGTACTATCTTGAAGTAAAATTTAATGTCACTCGTCAAAACGAACCATGCTAGGTCTTGAAGCAGTGCTTAGTATCATTCAGATGGTTTTAAGGGTAGTGGTACGTGGTTTAGAATGGCTCAGTGATCATAAGAAGCTCGAAAAATTGAACCTCGACTAATGCGGACAGCGCTGAGAAAGTACCGTTTTACCTGATGTTTTTTTATGTGGCGTCGCTAATTATATGCCTAAAGTTAAGTATAAAAAATGGCATGCAGAAACGATGGATGCAAAATGTAATACGGTGGAAGCCAAGGCAATTAAAAAGTCGATAGTACTTGATCTAGAAAGCTTGAAACGAGGTAAGTAATCTAAAGTATTTAATTTAATACGGACAAGGACTTGAGTTTTTACTTTGGCTTGTAAAAACCTGTTAAAGGATTAACCCCACCGTTCAAGGAATCCAAGCACTCAAACGGTGGGGCCATACTAGCGAGAAGGAAGCTTAACGTTATTTCTCGCCCTCATCCCAGTGTTCCATCGCGCGCTTGTCATCGGGCAGGCGGACGATGTCGTCGAGGCTGAGTTTGCCGTGGGTTTTGAAGCGGTGGCCGTGGGCGTCGAGAATGGCGGCGACGCTGCCAACGCTGACGCCTTCGTCTTCCCGGTAGGTTTCCACCTTCACCCGCACGATACGGTTTTGGTAACGGGCGGAGAGGATGTCGCCGCGGCGGGGGGCGTCGTGGTTCGGGTCGTTCTTGAAGTATTCCGATACGCTGGTTTTGCCTGGGTCGTCCCATTCGATGTGTTGATGCATTCTGCGGGTCCTTTTACCGGGTGAATGATGAGCTTAGTGTAGTTTGTAATGTCGGCAATCGGCCACCTGTGCCCTTTTTCATTAGAGGCCCCGTGGAATCGCCTTATCGAAAGGCGGTGGCACGCATCATTTTTAGGCGCAAAGGCGTTTGATTGTTTCGTTCTGGCTATTTCATCAACAGCTATGCACTTTTTTGGTTCAAATTTTAACTGAGTGATCGTTTGTGGTGCGTTTTTCGCTTTGTGGGCGCAGGCTGGAAGCGAGCCAACCGCGTTATGCATCGAGGTTGCACCGCCAATAAATTGAAAAAACTTTTCAAAACAGTGTCTTGTTATAGGGCATGCCATATTGGTGCAAAGTTGGCACGCTACATGCTTACTAAAAGGCAACGGCTGGCGTCGTAGGCAAACGCTTTTGGGCGTGCTACAACGAGAGCCGGTTTACCTTGAATCGCAGGTGTCAGGGCGGGAGTCAGCGCCTATCACGCGAACAAACAACGAAGGCGTGGCTTACGCACGTTGCGTACGACGGCTTTGTTCAACAATACGTTTAATCGATCGCTTACAGTACACGCTTTAAGCCACGCTCATACCGGAGACGGAGAACAGTATGTCAGCCAAGACGCTCGCGCTAATCGAAGAAAATGAAGTCAAGTGGGTAGATCTGCGTTTCACCGATACGCGCGGTAAAGAGCAGCACGTCACCGTACCGGCACGGGACGTCGACGAAGAGTTTTTTGAAAACGGCCAAATGTTCGATGGCTCCTCCATCGAAGGCTGGAAAGGCATCAACGAATCCGACATGATTCTGCGTCCCGAAGACGGCACTGCCTTCCTCGACCCCTTCACCGAAGACGCGACCATCATCCTGCGTTGCGACATCATCGAGCCGGCCACCATGCAGGGCTACGATCGCGACCCGCGCTCCATCGCCAAGCGCGCTGAAGCCTACCTCGAGTCCACTGGCCTTGGCGATACCGCCTTCTTCGGCCCGGAGCCCGAGTTCTTCATCTTCGATCAGGTGCACTGGAAAACCGATATCCAGGGTTCCATGTTCAAGATCAGCTCTGAAGAGGGCGCTTGGGCGACCGACAGCGACGTCGAAGGCGGCAACCTTGGCCACCGCCCGCGCGTGAAAGGCGGCTACTTCCCGGTGCCGCCGGTCGACAGCTTCCACGACATCCGTGGCGCGATGTGTAACACCCTCGAAGCGATCGGCCAGAGCGTCGAAGTGCATCACCACGAAGTAGCGAACGCCGGCCAGAACGAAATCGGCGTGAAGTTCAACACGCTGGTGAAAAAGGCCGACGAAGTTCAGGAAATGAAGTACGTGATCCACAACGTGGCGCACGCTTACGGCAAGACCGCCACCTTCATGCCGAAGCCGCTGGTGGGCGATAACGGTTCGGGCATGCACGTGCACCAGTCGTTCTGGAAGGATGGTGAAAACCAGTTCGCCGGCGACGAGTACGCGGGTCTTTCTGAAATGGCGCTTTACTACATCGGCGGTGTGATCAAGCACGCTCGCGCCCTGAACGCGTTCACCAACGCGTCGACCAACTCCTACAAGCGTCTGGTACCGGGTTTCGAAGCGCCGGTCATGCTCGCCTACAGTGCGCGTAACCGCTCTGCCTCCATCCGCATTCCGTACACCGCGAGCCCGAAAGGCAAGCGTGTCGAAACTCGCTTCCCCGACCCGACTGCCAACCCGTACCTGGCGTTCGCGGCGATGCTGATGGCCGGTATCGACGGCATCAAGAACAAGATCCACCCGGGCGACGCGATGGACAAGAACCTGTACGACCTGCCGCCGGAAGAGGGCAAGGCCGTACCGACCGTCGCCAACAGCCTGGATCAGGCGCTGGAAGCGCTCGACGCCGACCGCGCGTTCCTGACCGAAGGTGGCGTGTTCACCGACGACATGATCGATGCCTACATCGAGCTGAAGATGGAAGAAGTCACGCGCATGCGCATGGCCACACACCCGATCGAGTTCGACATGTACTACAGCTGCTAAGCAGCGGCCCACCTCACCTTCGAGGTGTATTGGCTCCAAACCCCGCCTCGGCGGGGTTTTTTTATGGGGGAATCGCCATGAAAGCGACATTCGATCGGTGGGCGCGCCGGGCCAAAGCGCCAATGCTTTGCGTCCTGGCGGGGAGCCTGACGCTGTGGCTGGCAGAAAGCCCGGCCCAGGCGCAAACGGTGTACCGTGTGGTCGATGAGAGCGGCCGGGTGACCTACACCGACAACCCGGAAAGCGGTGGCGAGGCCGTGACGCTGGCGCCACTGCCGAGCGTGCAGGGCGCGCCGCCGCCTCCGCCGTCACGCAGCCAGGCGCGGCCCGGTCAGCCCTTCATGCCCTATGACCGGTTCGCGATCGAAAGCCCGGCGCCCGACACGCGGCTCGACGACACGATGACGCCGGTGGATGTGCGCGTTCAGCCGCCGCTGCGCGAGGATCACCAGATTCGGCTGCTGGTGAACGGCGAGATCAGCCAATCGGCGCTACACAGCGACGCCTTCTGGCTCACCGGGCTCACTCAGGGGGCGCATCGGCTGGAAGCCGAGCTGCTCGACAGCCAGGGGCGGGTTCAGCACCGCACCGAAGCGGTGAGTATCATCGTCGCGCCGCGATGATGTGCACTAAAATAGTGCATTGGCGTCGTGTGAATTTTACGCCGCGTTGCAATGGCGCATCGTTTTGCGCCGCCTTGAGGCGATTAATCCATCAGGGGCGCGATCGATGCGCGATTGGCGCGCTTTTTGCACTTTCAGTGCATGCGCTTGCGACCCAACGATTGAACCTCGCAGCACCACGCGACTTACCCAAGGCCCCTCAGGACACGCCATGTATCAGCGTTTACTCGAACATCTCACCACCGCCGTGCTGCTGCTGGATGGTGAACTGCGCGTTGGCTGGATGAACCCTGCCGCTGAAGCGCTGTTGGCCGTGAGTATCAGCCGCGTGAAGGGCATGAGCCTGGATACCCTTTTGGGCTGCGGCGAAAGCGTCGATAGCGTGTTGGCCAAGGCGCGCGACGCCTTTCATCCCTACACCCAGCGCGAGGCGCGCATTACGCCGCTCAACGGCGAGCCGCTCACGGTGGACTACACGGTCACGCCGCTCTCGGCGGATGAATTGCTGCTGGAAGTCGAACCCCGCGACCGTTTGATGCAGATCTCCCGCGAGGAGGCGCTGACGACCCGCCAGGAGACCATCAAGGTGCTGGCTCGGGGCCTGGCCCACGAGGTGAAAAACCCGCTGGGCGGTATTCGCGGCGCCGCCCAACTATTGGAGCGCGATCTTGATGATCCGGCGCTGCGCGAGTACACCCGTATCATCGTCGAAGAGGTCGACCGGCTGAAGGACCTGGTAGATTCGATGCTCGGCCCGAATCGTATGACTCGCCATGCCCCGGTCAATATTCACAAGATTCTGGAGCGGGTGCGGGCGCTGCTGCTGGCCGAACACCCGACGGTGACCATCACCCGCGACTACGACCCGAGCCTGCCAGAGCTCTCCGGCGACGAGTCGCAGATGATTCAGGCGGTGCTGAACGTGGCGCGCAACGCCGTGCAGGCGATGACCGAAGCCCAGGTCGAGGCGCCGGAGCTGGTGCTGCGCACCCGCGCCAAGCGCCAGTTCACCCTGGGCGCGGAGCGCCACCGGCTGGTCAGTGAGGTAGGCCTGATCGACAACGGCCCCGGCATTCCGGAAGCCCTGCGCGCCACGCTGTTTTACCCCATGGTCTCCGGGCGCGCGGAAGGCAGCGGCCTGGGCCTCTCGATCGCTCAGTCGATTCTGCATCAACATCACGGATTGATCGAATGCGACTCACACCCGGGACGGACTGAGTTTCGTCTTTTAATTCCGCTGGTTAATCCTCTTACCGGAGACGCGTCATGACTGAGACGACACACGCCGATGTTTCACGGGTCATCATCGTCGACGATGACCGCGCCATTCGCTGGGTGCTGGAGCGCGCCCTGGCGCAGCCGGACCTTGACGTGGAATGTATCGAACGCGCCGACACCGCCCTCGAGCGGCTTTTGAACGACCCGCCGGACGTGCTGGTCACCGATATCCGCATGCCGGGCATCGACGGGTTGGATTTGATGTCGCGCGTACGTGAAGCTCATCCGGATTTGCCGGTCATCGTCATGACCGCCCACTCGGATCTGGACAGCGCCGTGGCCTCCTACCAGGGCGGGGCGTTCGAGTACCTGCCCAAGCCTTTCGATGTGGACGAGGCGCTGGCGCTGGTGCGCCGCGCCGTGGCCCACGCCCGTGAGCGCCAGCGCCCGGTGAGCGTGCCGGAGGGGCTCAACGCCGAGATCATCGGCGAAGCGCCCGCCATGCAGGAGGTGTTTCGCGCCATCGGCCGGCTGTCGCACTCGCATATCACCGTCTTGATCAACGGCGAATCCGGCACCGGCAAGGAGCGAGTCGCCCAGGCGCTTCACCAGCACAGCCCTCGGGCCGGCAAGCCGTTCATCGCGCTGAACATGGCCGCCATTCCCCGTGACCTGATCGAATCCGAGCTGTTCGGCCACGAGAAGGGTGCCTTTACCGGCGCCAACGCCCTGCGCCAGGGGCGCTTCGAGCAGGCCAACGGCGGCACGCTGTTTCTCGACGAGATCGGCGACATGCCCGCGGAAACCCAGACGCGGCTTCTGCGCGTGCTGGCCGACGGCGAGTTCTACCGCGTCGGTGGGCACACCTCGGTGAAGGTGGACGTGCGCATCATCGCCGCGACGCACCAGAACCTGGAGTCGCTGGTTGACGAAGGGCGTTTTCGCGAGGATCTGTTTCACCGCTTGAACGTCATTCGCGTGCACCTGCCCAGGCTTTCCGAGCGCCGCGAGGACATCCCCAGGCTTACGCGCCACTTTCTCGCCGAGGCTGCCAAGGAGCTCGCCACGGACATCAAGGTGCTCACTTCTGATGCCGAAACGCACCTGACCAAACTGGACTGGCCGGGCAACGTGCGTCAGCTCGAAAATATCTGCCGGTGGCTTACGGTCATGGCGTCGGGCCGCGAAATTCTGATCGAGGATTTACCGCCGGAACTTCGCACCGTGGGCGCTTCGTCAGTCAGCGCGCAGGGCGACTGGCGCAGCGCGTTTCGTGGTTGGGCGGATCACGCGTTGGCCGAAGGCCATACGCACCTGCTGGAGGAGGCGGTGCCGGATTTCGAGCGGATCCTGATCGAAACCGCGCTCAAACATACCGGCGGGCGCAAGGGCGAGGCCGCCGAGCTTTTGGGATGGGGGCGCAACACGCTCACCCGCAAGCTGAAAACGCTGCTGCCGGCGCTGGCCGACGAGGCTTGAGGCGAGCCGCTTGGCATGCCGTCAGACCGATACGTGACGTAAGGTGAGGGCTTACGCTGTTTGGCAAAGCGCCAGAAACTGCTCGAAATCGCGCAGAATCAGCGGAAGGCTCGCGTGCAGGCGGTGGTCGTCGTCCACCATGCGAAGCGACAGCCGCTGGCGGTGGGCGTGCTCGATCACAGGCTCACAAGGCACCACGTCGTCACGCCAGCCGTGAATGATGTGAGTGTGGCGGGCGCCAAGCGTGACCGTGGTTTCAGGGTAGTCCGGCATGCCGAGCGCCGGCGCCAATAAAAAGCACCCGAGTATCGGGTGGCGCTGGCTGACGGCGGCGCTCAAAAAACCGCCCAGACTCGACCCGGCCATGATGCAGTGAGCCGGGTCGTCGCCGCGGGTTTCAAGCGTCGCCAGCAGGTGAGTAAAGCGCGCCTGATGACTTGGCTGGTCGCGATAGTCCATCACGACCGCCTCGCAATCCTCACGGGCTTCCACGACGCGCTTGAGCGCCTGTACTTTCAGCGCCTCGGGCCCGCTTTCGAGCCCGTGGGATAGATAGACATGGGTCAGCATTAATCCTCCGCCGCGTCCTGAACGACCTTGCCTCCCTGTTCGATATCGCGGCCCATTCCCTGAAACGTATTGCAGCCACTTACCATGAGAAGCGTCATCAACAGCGAAAGACCCAAAGCAATAGAGCGTTTCATTGGTGTGTATCCGTCGTTAAAAATCGTCGTTGTGCGAAAAGCCTTTACCGGCAGGCGCATGGAGCCGGGCGATGGCCGCCTCATTTGAAAGGCTGCCTTGGCTAACTTTAGCCAGCAATGCCCGCTTTGGTAAGCAAAACTTACGGCTTTCATGCATCGAAAAGCGCGGCTAAAACCGCTGCTTTTCGAGTCTGATCAGTAGAGGGACTGCCAAGTGAGCGCGCGGGCATCCATGCAACTTTGAGATCACGGCTTACTGCGAATAAATCGAAAGGCCGCTCGGCACTGAGCCAACGTGTCGTGCCGGGCCGTCGTTATTGTCGCATGTGCCACATCTATACAGATTAAAAGCCGTTATAGGCACTGTTGAGTTCGATGGTGTAAAGCAGTTCGATGCTTCAGGGTTATGATAAATAAGAGTTTTATTGTTTTTAATTCGATGTTGGCCCGCTCCCTGCAGTATCAAGTCAAGAGCTGCCGCAATGAGTTAGTGAAGCTTAATCGGTTTGAGCAGGCTACAGAAGAGACAGGATGGCATGGAGCCAAAGGGAAACGGATTTTTACGGACACTAGTCTGCTCACTCTTATCGGCGCAAGGCGGCGCCGACATCACGGCCAGGGAGCGGCGGCGATGCAAACTGGCCATTTCGTTTTTACGAGATGGCTTTTTTGCGTTCACAGGAAAGTGCTAATGATCTGATATTTATACGCATTTGTTCATCGAGTGGTGGTAGGGAAGTGTCTGTATAAAATTTTATACGGATGGGTATCCCGTTTTGGTCTATCCTCAGGGATAAACCAACCCAGCAGCTAGAAAACGTCAACGTTCAGCTGCCTACTCAGGGACAAGCGTCATGGCAATGGCTCTCATGTTCGTCATGTTTATTTTGTTTTTAGGGTTTTCCGGGGTGGGTGTTTACGTCATGGTCAAGACCTCATCCAGAACGGCTCAGGAAAAGCTCGACGACCTCCCGCCTGATCTCAAGTAAGCCTTCATTTTCTTTTATCCGCCATTACCCACTTTCAACGACTGGCGCCCGCGTTTGCGGGCGCCAGTCGTTTCGTTGGGCGCTTTTCAGCGCTGACTGCCTTGCCAGCGCCCCTTGCCGCGATCAGGTACCATGCGCCCGAAGTACAGAAGGCCAAACGCCAACCAGCCAAGCGTTAGCACGGTGGTAAGAATCAAGACGGCGAGCGCGCCGAATTCGGCGATCAGGGGCAGGGCGGCGGCGGTGAACAGCCCCCCACCCACGATCGGCTCGAACATCAGCTGCTTGTAACCAAAGCTTTCGAGGGCGCCGGATTCGTTTTTGGGGTCGGCCATACGCATGAGCAGAAGCCCCGTTACCGTGACCCCCATGGATTGGCCGAAGTCGCCGATGCCACGCTCGAACCAGTGGTGGGGAATGATGCGCGGCGCCAGCACGATCAGCACGAAAAGCCCCCAGGCGATGCCGGCAAAGGCCAGCAGCAAAAAGGGAATCAGGTACTCGCTGAGCGTGGTCAACGACAGCGTAGCCAGTGCCGCCACGATGGTGAAATCAAGCGCAGTGCCCGCGATACGCGACATGGTGCGGGTGGAGACATGGCGCTCCAGATTAAAGCGCATGACGATCAGCTGTACGATCACCCCGCCGATCATGGCGATGGGGAAAAGCGGTACGTGAGCCAGAATTTCGAGCCCGCCGTTTTGCGCCCAGGTCACCTGCTCGATCCATTGAAGCCCGGACAGCAGCAGCCAGCCGATCACGATCGCCACCCCGACCAGCCCGATATGCAGGCTCAGCGGGTCGGTGGTGCCGGCTTCCTGGGTCAGATCCTTTTTGAATTCGCTGAACTCACCGGCCGACGGGCGCTCTTCGTCGCGAAGGGTCTCGTCTGGCGCTCCCTCCTCTTGCTGCTTTTCTGGCGTCACGACGCCGCGGCGCGCGGCGATATTGATCATCAGCGTGCCGATCAGTACGCCAGAGACGATCCCGACCGTGGCAAGCCCGAGCGCGAGATCCGCGCCCTCCTCGAAACCCAGCTCCGCGAAGGTGTCGCCCATGCCGGCGGCGGTGCCGTGGCCGCCTTCGAAGCCGATTTCGATCAGCGCTCCGGCCATGGGGTTCATGCCAAACACCGGGGCCAGTACCAAAAGCGCAAGTGACAGCCCCACCACGTATTGCCCCCAGGCCATGGTCTGTCCCACCACGACCTGGGGGCCGGCGCGCATCCAGATCGTTTTAATGCCGGGAATGGTCTTGCCGATGAACAGCGCCGCGAACACCACGTTGATCAAAAGCCCGGGCAGCGATGCCCAGCTTTCCTGCACGTAAGCGGGAAAAAGCCCTGCGCTTTCTTCGAACACTTCGGGCATGAAGCGGCCGAGCACGTCCGGGCCCATCAGCAGGAGCAGCAGGCCGGCGATCACGGAGCTTGGAAGGAAAAGGCGTCTGAGCCAGCCGATTTTCAGACGAAGGGCGTTGCTGAGTAGAAGCGCCAGCCCAATGAGGACCAGCGCAACGAAGAGGTCACCGACGGTCATGGTCATGTCATCACTCCCTGATGAGCAGGAGGGGCGCCTTACGCCGCTAAAGAATACGTAAGCACTCCGAGTGAGTTAACCGTAGTGGTTTTTTAATCAAAGCGCTATCAGGGCACCAGATAAAGGCTGAGCAGCGCAAAGCCGTAGCCGATCAGCGCGCCCGCCAGCACATCGCTTGCGTAATGAAGCCCAAGCCCTACTCGCGAAATCGCGATCAGCGTGCTTAACGGCAACACGACGACCAGAAGCCAGGGCGTGTGGGCGGCGACCATCACACTGAACATCACCGCGTGCATGGTGTGCCCGCTTGGAAAGCTGTAGCGGTCGCGGGCGGGTTCGCCGCAGTGAACGCCGCCCAGATAGGTGATGAACGGGCGCTCGCGGCAAAGCCGGGTCTTGATCAGCCGGTACACCGTCAGCGCCAGCAGCGCGATGGCGCTGTACTGCAGCATCCGCTGGCTGCCGTTCGGGGTGAGCCAGGGTTGGGCGGCAATGAGCGCCACCCACACCGGCCAATCGCCCAGCCGGCTGGCGGTTTGCAGTACGCGCCGCCACACCGGGTTCAGCGAAAGCCGAGTGACGCGCTGGCAAAAGCGCCACTCCCACGTATCAAGACGATCGAATGCGACAAGCGGGCGAGAGCGCATGATGGGCCTCCTGGGCGGTATGCAGGTAACGCTTGAACTGTTCGGCGATGCCGCTCCAGCTGTGCTCCAGCACGCTGAGCCGGGCCGTTCGGCCCAGGCGCGCGTAGTCGGCCGGGTGCTGGCAGAGTTCGGCGGCGGCCTGATGAAACCCCCTGGGGTCGTCGGGGGCGATACTCAGGCCGTTATGGCCGTGCCGAATCAGCTCGGCGCTGGCGGCGTGATCGAAGGCCACTACCGCCAGGCCGCTGGCCATGGCCTCGGTGATCACGTTACCCCAGGTTTCGGAAAGCGAGGGAAACACGAAGATATCGGCGCTGGCGTAGTGGCGAGCGAGACTCGGCTGATCCAGAAAGCCGGTGAAGTGGGCCTGGGGGAGCGCCTTTTGCAACTGCGCCCGCGCCGGGCCGTCGCCGACGATCACCTGCGCCATGTCCGGGCGCACCTCGCGCATGGCCTGAAAGGTCTCGACCAGCAGCGTCAGGTTTTTCTCTGCCGCCAGTCGCCCGGCGTAGAGCGCCACGCTCTGGTGCTCGTTCACACCCCACTGATCGCGTAGGGTGTCGTCGCGGTGGGCCGGCGAGAAGTGCTCGCCGTCGATCCCGCGGGAGAGCACGCTGACATCGCGAATGCCCGCCTTGTGCAGGGTGCGGGCCTGGGCGTGGGTAGGCACCAGCGTCAGCGCGCAGCCGTTGTGGAAGTGACGCAGGTAGCGAAGGGTCGCCGCGCTCAGCCAGCCGATGCCGTAGTCATGGCAGTAGTGGTCGAAGTTGGTGTGCCAGCCCGCCACGCAAACGATGCCGAGCTTGCGCGCTGCCCGCCGGGCGGCCAGCCCCAGCGGGCCTTGTGTGGCGAGATAAACCGCATCCGGTGGATGCTTTTTCCAGAATCGCGTGAGCATTCCAGGCGTTGCCAGGCCCACCTGAACCTCGGCGTAGCCGGGTAGCGGCAGCCGGTAAACCTGAAGCTCTTCCCCCGGCGTCGATCGCGGCTTTTGGGCACGCGGGGCGGGGCGCACGACATCGACCTGAACGTCCAGGCGGTCGAGCTCGCAGGCCAGGCGATTGAGCGTATGGGCCACACCGTTGATATCCGGTGCCCAGGTTTCACTCACAATACAAAGCCGCATCGCTTTCGTCCCCTGCCCAAGGTGTGCTCCCAGTGTGGCAAGAGACGATGACAGCGACGGGACAATCAGGTGACGAACGCGTGACAGGCCAACGCCGCTCGCCGGGCCCCTGACGCGCTATTAAAGCGCGGGTACCGGGGCGGCGCCGAAGGCGGTTAGAGGTCGGCTCTCACCGACCAAAGCTCTGGAAAGAACTGCAGCTCCAGCGCTTTTTTGAGATAGCCCACGCCCGAGGTGCCGCCGGTGCCGCTGCGCTGGCCGATGATACGCTCCACCGTTTTCATGTGGCTAAAGCGCCATTTGTGAAAGTTGTACTCGGTATCGATCAGCTTCTCGGCAAGCTCGTAGAGATCCCAATGGCGCTCCGAGTGGCGGTAGATGGTCGACCAGGCGGCCTCGACCTCGGGTGAGGCGACGTAGGGTGTCGACCAGTCGCGCTCAAGCGACGACGACGGCAGCTCGAAGCCTCGCCGCGCCAGCAGCTGCAGGCAGACATCGTAGAGGCTGGGGGCGGCAAGCACCTCTTGCAGCCGCTGGTAGTGGGCCGGGTGGCGGCGGTGCGCTTCGGCCAGGCGGGGGTGCTTGTTGCCGAGCAGAAACTCGAGCTCGCGGTACTGGTACGACTGAAACCCCGAACTCTGGCCCAGGCTGTCGCGAAAGGCGAGATAGTCGGAAGGCGTCATGGTGGCGAGCACTTCCCAGGCGTTGATCATCTGCGCCTGGATGCGTGCCACCCGGGTGAGCATCTTGAACGCCGGGCGCAGCGCATCGGTCTCGATCGCGCTGGCCGCCGCGTGGGCCTCGTGCAGGCACTGCTTCAGCCACAGCTCCGAGACCTGGTGAATGATCACGAACAGCATCTCGTCGTGCTGATCGCTGATCGGGTTCTGACAGGTGAGCAGCGGCGCCAGATCCAGGTACTCGCCGTAGCTCATGGGCTGGTCCCAGTGCACCTGCTGCTCGTTGTCCAGATTGACGGCGCCGCGCTCAGACGGGGTCGGCGAATCGTTATGCATGGGGAATATCTCCCGTGTCGTGCTCGAGCGCCGTATCGGCGTACTCGAGAATGTCGAAATGGTCACGTTCGGCCAGCAGGGTGACCGTTGCCGGCACGCCCTCGCGGCGGGCCTTCGCCGCCAGCGCCTCGCCCTGCTGCTGAAACACCGGCGGGTCCTGCTCGCCGTGAATCAGCTCCAGCGTCGGTAGCCCGGTCAGTGGCAGGCACAAGGGGCTCAGCCGGGTCGCACGATCCTCATCCAGGTCGAGCGGCCGAGCGATCGAGGTGCCGAGCAGCGGACGCAGATCAAAGACGCCGCTGATCAGCCACAAGGCTTCGATCGCCTGGCGGCACGCCGGCGCAAGGCCGCTCATCAGCGCCAGGTGCGCGCCGGCGCTGTGACCGCCAAGGCGCACCCGGTCGCTCAAACCGAGCGTCTCGCGCTTATCGAGCAGGTAGCGCACTCCGCGGATGCTCTCCCCAATCTGCGTCTCCAGCGAGGCGTCCGGGGCCAGCGGGTAGTTCAACGAGGCAAAGGCCCAGCCGCGCGCCAGCCAGCGCTCTGCCATGAAGTCGGTGGCGGTAGCGTCGAGCGCCTGCCAGTAGCCGCCGTGAAAAAAGATCATCAGCGGCCAAGGGCCGTCGCCCGCCGGGCGATGCAGGTGCAGCCAGGCGTGGTCCGCGTCGCCATAGGCCAGGCGCAGGGGCGGGTACCGCTCGCGAAGCGTTCGGCCCTGTTCGGCCTGCTGTGCCAGGCTCGCATCGGCATCGCGCGCCCACTGGCTGGGCGAGTGGGCATGCTCGCGCGCCGCTAGACTCTGTTCACCAGGATTCTGTCCATCGAGATTCTGCTCTTCGAGACCCGGCCCGTCCTGCATCAGGTCACCTCCGTGCGGGTCTGAAAGCGCGGGTCGCGATACTCGCCGCTCTCGACGACCTCGCGGAACTGCTCGGCGGCGTGCCAGACATCGGCGTGGCTGAGATAGAGCGGGGTGAAGCCGAAACGCATCAACCCGGGCTCGCGGTAGTCGCCGATCACGCCGCGTTTGATCAATGCCTGCACGATGGCGTAGCCGTGCTCACGCTGCACCAGGCCCACCTGGCTTCCGCGCTGGGCCGGGGCGGGCGTGATGTCCTCGATGCCGTGGGCCTCGAAAAGATCGGCAAGGCAGGCGCGAAACAGATCGGTCAGCGCCAGGCTTTTGGCACGTAGTGCGGCCATGTCCACCTGTTGCCATAGCTTCAATGAGGCTTCGAGCGGGGCGTAGGCCAGCGCCGAGTGGGTGCCGGTACGAAAACGCGTCATCCCCGAGGCGGGCGCGTAGTCGGCGTCAAAGGCGAAAGGCTTGGCGTGGCCGTGCCAGCCCGACAGCGGCTGCCATCCGGCCTGCTGGCGATCGCTGCGCACGTAAACAAAGCCGGGCGCGCCCGGGCCGCCGTTGAGGTACTTGTAGGTGCAGCCCACAGCGTAACGGGCGCCGCTGCCGGCAAGGTCGACCGCTAAAGCGCCTGCCGAGTGGGCCAGATCCCAGATCACTTCGGCGCCCTTTGCGTGAATGCGGCGGTTGACCTCCGCCATGTCGCGCAGCTGGCCGGTACGGTAGTTGACCTGACTCAGCACCACCACCGCGACCTGATCGCTCAGATGCTCCTCAAGCGCTGCACCTTCGGGCAGTACGCCGTGCTCAAAGCCGGCGCTGTGGCAGAACCCCTCGGCGATGTAGCCATCGGCGGGGAAGTTGCCGCCTTCGCTGAGGATGATCGGCCTGGCGCGCTCCTGGGACTCGGTAATGTAGCCCAGCAGCTTGAACAGGTTGAGGGTAATGGTGTCGCTGACCAGAACCTCACCCTCGCTGGCGCCGATCAGCGGTGCCAGCAGGTTGCCAAGGCGCTCGGGGGCATCGAACCAGCCCTGGTTCCAGCCACCGATCAACGAGTCGCGCCACTGGTCCCGCGTTGCATCGAGGGCCTCGCGGGCGGCGTTTGGCTGCGCGCCCAGCGAGTTGCCATCGAGGTAGAGCATGCCGTCGGGCAGGGCGAAGTGAGCCTTGAAATCGGCAAGCGTGTCCTGGTCGTCCAGCGTTTGGGCGTCGGTGAGCGTGGGGCGCATCGGCATATCCTGTCGTGTCGAAGAGTCACCCCTAGTGTAAGACGAGCGGCGCGCTGCCGATTTGCTTTGTTTTGCGTATTATTGGCAGTTAATGAAAAGCAAATGAGATTTTCCAAGGAGATATGCAATATGTATGCGCCTGACGCCTTTGATCGCCGTTTGCTGCACACCCTGCAGCGTGCGCCCCGACAGACGCTTACGGAGCTGGCCGAGCGCGTGAACCTCTCCCCCAGCCAGTGCTCGCGACGCATTGCCCGGCTCGAAGCGAACGGGGTCATTCAGGGCCACGCCTTGCGGCTGGCGCCGGAGGCGCTGGGGCTCATGGTGACGGCGTTCATCACGATATCGATGGACAAGTCACGGCTGGGCTCACCGCGTGAAACGATCGCCTCATTGCTGGCCCGCGACGAAGTGATCGATTGCCACTCCACCACCGGAAGCCACGATTTCATCCTCAAGGTGAAGGTGGCGGATCTCGCCGAGCTTTCCCACTTTCTGTCGTCGGTAGTGAGTCCGATTCCGGGGGTACTGAACGTTGAAACCCAGGTGGCGCTGGAGTGCTTCAAGGAAGCCGGCCCGCTCAAGGTCATGTACTGAACACGGCCTTGTCGCAAACGTGTTCACATACCGCTTTACGCGTTAAATGTTTAATTCGTATTAAAAAATAAAAACATTAGTAAATGTTGATTTTTATTCTCTCATCCATGAAACGTTAAGATTTATGTCATACAACTCCGTTAGGGTTTCCATCGCCAAGGGACAGGCCGTTGATCGAGTGGCGGATTCACTGCGCCGGCCACGCGCTTATTTTTAAAAGATCAGGCAGCACGACGGCTGCTCACTGCAATGGGAACGTTCATGTTTAAGAAAACGCTACTGGCGCTGACGCTGGGTGGTTTGTTCGCGGGCGCCACCGCTCAGGCCGCCACGGTTTATGACGAAGACGGCACGAAAGTCGATCTTTACGGCCGCATCGCCATGGGGTTCGAAGGCGGTGGTGTGGGCGACGGTGTGGACAACGGCGCGGAGTTTCGTGATTTCAGCTCGCGCCTGGGCTTCAAACTGAGCCAGCAGGTCACGCGCGACTTGACCGCCTTTGGCCGCCTGGAGTGGCGCTTCAACGGTGACGAGCGCAGCCGCCCCGGCTTCAAGGAAGTGCGCAAGAGCTACATCGGTATCGAAAGCGACACCTTCGGTACCTTCACCGCAGGCAACTTCGACAGTTTCTACGATAACTACGTCATGACGCCGTTCGACGTGTACGTCGCCGAAGGCTACGAGTTTGCCGGTGGCGGCCTGCAGGCCCGCGGCGACTCGATCGGTTACGAGTCACCGAACCTCAACGGTTTCCAGGTCGTATTGGCGGTCAAGCATTTCTCCGAGCGCGGCCTGACTGAAGCTGAACAGACCGAGCGCGGCAGCGGCGTCTCTTCCCAGGGCGGCGTGGTCTATACGACCGGTCCGGTACGGCTGGCTCTCGGCGTGGTGGACGACGATATTCGCGGTGGCGGCAACAACCAGACCCGCGTGGGCGGCACCGCAGCCTTCGAGGTTTCCGAAGATTTCCAGCTGCGCGCAGGCTTTGAAACCCGCGATGACAGCGACGTCTACGGCGGTGGGTTCGACCGCTACGGACTTGGCGCGACCTACGCCTTTAACGCGACCGCCTTTTACGGCGATGTCTACCATATCGATGCCGACGACGTCGACGGGACGCGCAATGCCTGGGCACTGGGCACGCTGCACAACCTGACCGACAATTTCGATGTGTTCCTGGAGCTTTACGACGGTGACCGCGACTCGGTCGATGAGATCGACGACGAAGACCTCTACTACGCCCTGGGCGCTCGCTACTACTTCTAACGTGCCGGTAATCCCTGGCGCCGTTTCACCGAGGTAGGGCGCCGGTAGGCGGGCACTGTTGATCGATCCTTTTGGCCGGTACGGGCAGTCGTACCGGCCTTTTTGCATCAGCGCTCGTCGTCGCGCTGGTCGATGGTCTTTTTATAGCCGTCGATGAAGGGCTGTTCGGCCCTGTCGATACGGTCCATACCGGCCACCACCCGGTGCCAATAGGGATACTGCGGCGCCGGGCGCGTGGCCGCCTCGATGCGCTCGACCTCCTCCGCTGTGAGCGTCATCTCGGCGGCCGCGAGATCGTCCTTTAAGTGCTCTTCACTGCGTGCGCCGACGATCAGGGAGGTCACGCCGGGGCGGTCTTTCAGCCAGGCCAGGCAGGTGCGCGGAATCGAGGCGCCGTGGGCTTCGCCGATCTCGGCCAGAAGCTCGATGATGTCGTAAGCGCGCGCCATGTCGTGCACGTAGGGCTCCGGCCAGCCGTTGCCCTGGCGGGTGCCTTCCGGCGCCTTCTGGCCGCGGCGCACCTTGCCGTTGAAGAGCCCTTCACCCAGTGGCCCCCACACCAGCGTGCCGACGTTCTGGTCGATGGCCAACGGCATCAGCTCGTACTCCGCCTCGCGGGACTCCGGCGTGTAGTAGATCTGCTGGCTAATGGGCCCCGCCAGGTTATGAAACTCGGCTTTGCCCAGCGTCTTCATCATCTGCCAGCCGGTGAAGTTGGAGGTGCCGTGGTAGCGGATCTTGCCGCTCTGAATCAGGTGATCCAGCGCGTAGAGCATCTCCTCGACCGGTGTGACGCCGTCCCAGTTGTGGATCTGGTAAAGGTCGATATGGTCGGTGCCCAGGCGCTTCAAACTCGCCTCGCAGGCCTGGATCAGGTGATAGCGCGAAAAACCGCTGTGGTTGGGGTTATCCCCTAGCGGGCTTCGCGCCTTGGAAGCGAGGATGACGTCCTGGCGCTTGTCGCCCAGGGCCTTGCCGACGATCTCCTCGGACTCGCCCATCGAGTAGAGATCGGCGGTATCGATCATGTTCACGCCGGCATCGAGGGCCATGTCGATCTGGCGTTTGGCGCCGTTTACATCGACGCTCGCCGCCTTCTCGAAGCCGCCGCTGCCGCCAAACGGTACGGTGCCCAGCACGATTTCCGAGACCAACAGGCCTGAATTTCCCAACGGACGATATTTCATGTCGACACATCCCTGCTCAACGAAAGTGGTATTGCCTGAAGGCGAGCAATTAGCCTAGGAGATGCGCCGGGTTTGTCAAAGCGGCCCGTTTGGATCAGATGACACGCTTGCGAATCTGCGAGGAGAGCTGTTCAAAGCCGATCACCACCACCAGAATCAGCAGAATGATGGCCAGCGCCCGGTCATAGTTGAAAAGGCGCATCGAGGCGGCAAGCTCCACGCCGATACCGCCGGCGCCCACCAGCCCCAGAGTAACCGCCGAGCGCAGCGCCTTTTCGACGCTATAAAGGCTGGTGGCGGTCATCGAGGCCAGGGTTTCCGGCAAAATCGCCCCGCCGATCACCGAGAGCTTGCCGGCGCCGGTGGCGCTTAGCGCCTCCGAAGGGCCGGGGTGAACCTCCTCGATGCGCTCGGAGAAAAACCGCGCCGCAAAGCCGATGGTGTCCATGATGATGGCGAGCACCCCGGCCATGGGGCCAAGGCCCACGGCGACGACGAAAATCAGCGCCCAGATCAGATCCGGGATGGTGCGCATGGTGGCGATCACAAGTCGTGCCACACTGCGCACCCAGGGGAAGGGCGAGGTGTTGCGCGCGGCCAGAAGCGCAAAGGGCACGCTCAGAATCACCCCAAAGGTCACGCCGACAATGGCGATATTGAGCGTTTCGAACATCGACCAGGCGAGCACGTCGAAGCGGCTGACGTTCGGTGGAAAGGCGCGACCAACGAAATGGCCCAGGTTCACCGCGCCGCGTAGAAGCCGCTCCAGGGTGACATTGGTGCTCGAAAGCCCCTGAAGAAGAAGCGCCAGAAAGCCAAGGCCCAACGCCCAGGTAAACAGCGAAGGCCGCTTGAAGCGTGGCGGTAGCGGCGTCGAGGCGCCGGCGGTAGAGGATTGCTGTGACATGATCGTCTCGGTCAGGTAGCGGCGAAAGCGCCATGTGAGGACGGCGCGGCGGTCTGGTCGACGCGGGTGTCGCCCTGGTAGAGCGCGCGCATCTCATCACACGACGCCGTAGTGCGTGGCGTATCCAGCACTATCCGGCCCGCTTTCATGCCCACGATGCGATCGCCGTACTGCTTGGCGAGTTCGAGCTGATGCAGGGTGCAAAGCACCGTCATGCCGCGCTCGATAACGACATCCAGCAACAGATCGAGTATTTCACGGCCCGCCCGGGGGTCCAGGCTTGCGATAGGCTCGTCGGCGATGATGATCTCGGCGTCCTGCATCAGCGTGCGCGCAATGGCGACACGCTGCTGCTGGCCGCCGGAGAGCTCACGGCAGCGCGCCTCGGCCTTGTGGCCAAGCCCCACACGTTCGAGCGAGGCCATGGCGCGCTCACGCAGCGGCTCGCTTGCAAGCGAGGACAGCGTGGATAAAAGCCCCAGCCGCTCCCTGCCCAGCGCCCCGAACAGCACGTTTTGAAACACGCTCAGGTTCTGCACCAGGTTGAACTGCTGGAACACCACGCCCACTTTCTGGCGAAGCGCGCGCAGCTCACCCCCGGAAAGCCGCGATAGCGGCTCTCCCAGCATGATGATTTCGCCCTGCTCGAAAGGCGTAAGGCCATTCAGGCAGCGCATCAGGGTGGATTTGCCGCAGCCGTTGGCGCCGAGCAGAATTACGCACTCGCCGCGGGCCACGGTCAAATCGAGCCCGCGCAGTACGTGGAGCTTGCCGTAATGCTTGTTGAGGCCGGTGGTCGAAATGGCGGTCATGGCGGCTGGCTCAAAGCGCGATGCCGGCGGCTTCGTAGGCGCGGCGGACGATATCGTAGTCGGCGTTGTCACGGTCGAAGCTCAGCGAGGAGTCGCGGTTCAGGAATTTGTCCTCGTTGCGCTCGGTGGCGATCAGTGCCTGCCAGAGTTCGTCGGCGTTGTCGCTCAGGGTATCGCGCAGCGCGCTCTTGCATGCCTGATCCAGCGAGCCGCGCATCACGACCGGATCACCCGGCAGCGCATCGCTCTGGGCGATTACGCGGTACTCACCAGTGGGATCCATGGCCTGGATTTCGTCTATATCGCGGTTGCCGCCGCCCATGGCGTCGACGTCACCGTTGACCAGGGCCGCGATGCGCGCATCCCCCGCCATGATGATGTCCAGGTCGCGGTCGATATCGAGCCCGGCGTCCACCAGCATCTGGCTCGGGAAGATATGGCCGCTGGTCGAGCCGACGTCCTTCAGCGCCACGCGGTGGCCTTCCAGGTCGGCAAGCGTTTCGATATCGCTGTCCGCGGGAACATAAAAGCTGCTGCCGTAGTGCGGGCGCTCGATGGTAAACAGAATTTCGATATCGCTCTCCCGGTCGAACAGCACGAACTCCGCAGGACCGGCAAACACCAGCTCCACGTCGTCGTAGGCAAGCGCGGTGCCGGCGGCGGTGCGGTTACTCAGGCTGAACATGGCAAGCTCGAGGCCGGTCGCGGCTTCGAACGCCTCGGCGAAAGGGCCGAAAGCCTCGGCCAGCGGGCCCATACCCTCGATGCCGGTATCCGCCATGCGAATTGGGTTCGGGCACACGTTGCTCAAGTCGTCCGCGGCGAAGGCGGCGGCTGAGAAAACGGTGGACGAAAGGGCAGCGGCAACAGCAGCGGCAAGCAGTGATTTTTTCATGAGAGCTCTCGGCAAAAGGAAGTATCGAGAGGCAATAGCGTGGCAGGCAAAGATGACAGTCGTGTGTAGCCGGGTTGACCCAGCGTTGACGCCGATTTTCGAGTTAAACCAGGCGGCGGGGGATTAATAATCGTCACGAATGCTGGTAATAGTGAAGCGTCGCTTACAAGCCCGGCGCGAGTGCGCCGTACAACTCCCGCTTTAAAAGGAAACACCATGTCGTTATCGAGAACCGGATGGGCCATCGCCGCGCTGGCGTTTTCCCCGGGCGTGCTGGCCGCGCCCTTCACGCTGACGATTTATCACACCAACGATTTTCACGGGCGCACTGACCAGTATCCGCCGCTTGTCAGCGCCCTCGAACAGGCGCGCAGCGAGTTCGGCGAGGGGCTGTTGCTCGACGCGGGCGATATTTTCTCCGGCACGCTCTACTTCAACGCGTTCAAGGGGCTGGACGCCGTCGAGTTCATGAATACGATGGGCTATGACGCGTTTGTGCCCGGCAATCACGAGTTCGACCTGAACGACCCGGAACAGGGCCACCAGGCCCTGGTGGCTCTGTTCGAGGCCGCCGAGTTTCCCATTCTGGGCGCCAATCTGGACTTTTCCGGCGCGCCGGAGTTCAGCGAGCGGCTGGGGGATTCGGTCAGCGCTGCGCCGCAGCCGGGGCATCTGTATGACGGCGTGATCCTCGAGCAGGGCGGCGAGCGCATTGGCGTGTTCGGGCTCAGCACCCCGTCGAGCGAGACCGTTTCGAGCCCGGGCAACGTCACCATTGGTGACTACCGCGCGGCGGCCGAGGCGATGGTCGCGGCGTTTGAAGCCCAGGGGATCGACAAGATCGTCGCGCTGACGCATCTGGGCTTCGATAGCGACCCGGCGGTGGGCAACGACCTGCTGCTTGCCCAGCACGTCGAGGGGATCGACGTGATCATCGGCGGGCACAGCCACACCCGGCTCGAGTCGCCCGTGACCGTGGCCGAGAACGACCGGGGCGAGGCGAAAGCGCCCACGGTCATCGGCCAAGCTGGCGAGTACGGCCAGTACCTGGGGGTCATGCAGGTCACCTTCGATGACGACGGTGTGGTAACGGAGGCCAGCGGCGAACTGCTGGCGGCGGAAGACTTCGAGCCGGACACCGATGCCGCCGCGATGCTCGCGCCGTATACCGCCCAAATCGAAGCGCTGCGCGATGCCGAAGTGGGCGTGACACTCGCCGAGGCCTTGCCCAACCCGCGTCACGGCAGCGGCGACGAACAGAGCGTGCGCGCCAACGAAACCGCGCTGGGCAATTTGATCGCGGATGGCCAGCTGGCCGCCGCGCGCCGGGTGAACCCGCAGACCGTGCTGGCGCTGCAAAACGGCGGCGGCGTGCGCGAGCCGATCCCCGCCGGCCCCGTGACCGTGGGCGAGTTGATCGCCGTGCAGCCCTTCGGTAACCGTTTGACACTAATGGACCTGACCGGCGCCGAGCTTCTGGAAACCTTCGAGATCGCCCTGGCCGGCGCCCCGGAGGAGAGCGGCGCGTTCCTGCACGTCTCCCAGGGCACCGAGGTGGTGTATAACAGCGCCAAACCGGCCGGCGAGCGGGTGGTGAGCCTGAAGGTGACCGAGAACGGCGCGCTCACCGCTATCGACCCGGCGCGCACCTATGTAGTCGCCACCAACAACTTCACCGCCGCCGGCGGCGACAGCCACACCGCGCTTGAAGGCGCCCATGAGAGTGACCGCAGCCACATCGTCGGCAATACCGACTGGGAAATGCTGCGCGACTATCTGGTGGAGCAGGGCGAGATCGCGCCCCGGGTGGAAGGGCGCATTGTCGATGTGGCAGAGGGAGACGTGGGCGAGTGAGTGCTTGCTTGCACCTCAGTCGGTGCGCTGGCCGCTTTCCTGATTGAACGGGTGCAGGGCGCTGCGGGCCACATAAAAGCGCAGCGTCTCGCCTTCCTTCACCGGGGGGGAGCCTGAGCTGGTGCGGATCACCGTAGGCTGCTCGCTGCCCGCCAGGCGCACGTAAAGATGGCTTTCGGCGCCGGCGGCCTCGAAAAGCTCCAGGGTGGAATCGACCACCAGGTGTGGGGCGTTGGGCGGGGTCAAGCGCATGTCGTCCGGGCGGATGCCGACGATATCGGTGCCGGCGGGCAGGTCGTCGAGCAGGTTGTCGGCGCTTCGCGTGGCCAGATACTCGACCGGCAGCATGTTCATTGCCGGTGAGCCGATGAAGCCGGCCACGAACATGCTCGCCGGGCGGTTGAAGATCTCCATGGGCGTGCCCACCTGCTCGATCTGCCCGGCGTTGAGCACCACCAGGCGGTCGCCCAGGGTCATCGCCTCGAGCTGGTCGTGAGTGACGTAGAGGCTGGTGGTCTTCAAGCGGCGCTGCAGCTTTCGGATCTCCACGCGCATTTGCACGCGCAGCTTGGCATCCAGATTCGATAGCGGCTCGTCGAACAGAAACGCCGCCGGCTCGCGCACCAGCGCCCGGCCCATGGCCACGCGCTGACGCTGGCCGCCGGAGAGGTTGCGCGGCTTGCGCTGGAGGTACTCTTCGATTTCGAGCATCTTCGCGGCCTTGCGCACCCGCTCCTCGATCGCGGGTTTCTTGAAACCGCGGTTTTTCAGCCCGTAAGCGAGGTTGTTGTACACCGTCATGTGCGGGTAGAGCGCGTAGTTTTGAAACACCATGGCGATGTCGCGCTCGGCCGGCTCCAATGTGTTGACCACCCGGTCGCCGATCTTGAGGGTGCCCTCGGAAATCGTTTCGAGCCCCGCCACCATGCGTAAAAGCGTGGATTTGCCGCAGCCTGACGGGCCCACCAGCACCACGAACTCGCCGTCCTCGATGGCAAGGTCGACGCCTTTGACGGCCTGCACGCCGCCGGCGTAGGTTTTCTTGATCCCTTCCAGGGTCACACTGGCCATGCTATTTCTCCGTCTCGGTCAGGCCTTTCACGAACAGTTTCTGCATCAACAGTACCACCATCACCGGCGGCACCATGGCCAGCATCACGGTGGCCATGATCAAATTCCACGCCGGTACCCGATCGGACGAGGCCATCAGGCGTTTGATCCCCAGCACGACGGTATAGAAATCCTCGTCGGTGGTGACCAGCAGCGGCCACAGGTACTGCACCCAGCCGTAGATGAACATGATCACGAACAGTGCGGCGATATTGGTGATCGAGACCGGAAGCAGTATGTCCTTGAAGAACTTCATCGGCCCGGCGCCGTCGACGCGGCTCGCCTCCATCAGCTCCTCGGGCACGGTCATGAAGAACTGGCGAAACAGAAACGTCGCCGTGGCCGAGGCGATCAGCGGCAGCGTCAGCCCGGCGTAGGAGTTGAGCATGCCCAAGTTCGCGACCACCGCGTAGGTGGGGATGATGCGCACCTCGACTGGCAGCATCAGCGTGATGAAGATGATCCAGAACGCCAGCAGGCGAAAGCGAAAGCGAAAGTAGACGATGGCGAACGCCGAGAGAATCGAGATCGCGATCTTGCCGATGGCGATGGTGAGCGCCATGATCGTCGAGTTGCCGAGCATCAGCCAAAGCGGTGGGGCGCCGGCGACCTGCCAGCCCGAGCCGAGCATCTGTGAGTAGGTATCCCACAGGTGGTCGCCGGGCGTGAGCGGCAGCACCCCGCGCACGAAGGCGCCGGGTTCGTGGGTCGAGGCGATAAACGCCACGTACACCGGAAACGCCACGACCAGCACGCCGAGAATCAGCACCGCGTGGGTCAGAATATTCAAGAAGGGTCTGTTTTCGACCATGGTCAAGACCTTTGCGCTAGTAGTTGACTCGGCGTTCCACGTAGCGGAACTGCACGAACGTCAGAAGGATCACGATACCCATCAACAGCACCGACTGGGCCGAGGAGGAGCCGATGTTGAGCCCCGCCACGCCGTCGGTGTAGACCTTGTAGACCAGCGTCATGGTCGCCTGACCCGGCCCGCCGCCGGTGGTGGCGTCGATCACCCCGAAGGTGTCGAACATCACGTAGTTGATGTTGATGATCAGCAAGAAGAAGGTGGTCGGTGACAGCAGCGGAAAGACGATGCTCCAGAAGCGCTTGAAGGGCGTGGCGCCGTCGATGGCGGCGGCCTCGATCAGCGATTTGGGCACCGACTGAAGTCCGGCCAGAAAGAACAGGAAGTTGTAGGAGATCTGTTTCCAGGCCGCGGCAATGGTGATCAGTATCATCGCCTGGCTGCCCGAGACCCGGTGGTTCCAGTCGATGTCGAACCAGTCGAGCACGTGGGGCAAAAGCCCGATGGTCGGGTTGAACAGAAACCACCACAACACCCCGGCCACCACCGGTGCCACCGCGTAGGGCCAGACCAGCAGCGTGGTGTAGAACTTCGCGCTTCTCAGCACCCGGTTGACACACACCGCCAGCAACAGCGCCAACCCCATGGAGAGCACCGTGACCGACACGGCAAAGATCGCCGTGCGCCCCAGCGCATTCAGGTAGCTTGGATCGCTCAGAATACGGGCGTAGTTCGAAAGGCCCACGAAGGTGGTCTTGAAGCCGAAGGCGTCGGTGCGCTCGAAGCTCGACTTCACCGCCTGGCTCGCCGGCCAGATGAAGAACACCAGTGTAATGATGAGCTGCGGCGCCAACAGGCAGTAGGGAAGCCACCGGTTCTGATAGGTGGAGCGTTTGGTCTGCATGATGAATCCTGTATCACGAGCGCCCGGAAAAGCCGTCCCGTGAACCCCGCCTTGAAAGCGAAGGCAGGCGCAGGGGAGGGCTCTCACGACGAACCCCGGCGCAAGGGCCGGGGTTCGTGAGACGATCAAGCGTTAGTTATTGGCTGACTCGAAATCGCGCAGGATCTGGTTGCCGCGCTCGACCGCGTCATCCAGCGCTTCCTGCCCGCTCTTGTCGCCGGCCAGCACCGCCTGGAACTCCTCGTCGAGCACCATGCGTACCTGCGGGTAGTTGCCAAAGCGCAGGCCTTTGGAGTTCTCGGTGGGCTCGTTCAGGTTGATCTGCTCGATAGCGAGATCCGCACCCGGGTTCTCCTCGTAGTAGCCCTGCTCCTGGCTCAGCTCATACGCGGCGGTGGTGATCGGCAGATAGCCGGTGCCCTGGTGCCACTCGGCCTGTACCTCGGGAAGCGACAGGTACTCGAGGAATTCGGCCACGCCGGCGTACTCGTCGTCCTCATGACCGGAAAGCACCCACAACGTCGCGCCGCCGATGATCGAGTTCTGCGGCGCGCCCTCTACGTCATCATAGTAAGGCAGCATGCCGAAACCGACCTCGAAGTCGGAGTTGGCCAGCACGTCGGCGCGCGAGGCCGAAGAGTTCATGTACATCGCGCAGTCGCCGGCGTAGAACGAGGGCGCCGCGTCCGGGCCGTTGGCGGGGCCGGCGTAACTGTAAACGCCACTGTCGCTCCACTCCTTGAGTTGATCCCAGAAGCGCGCCTGCACCTCGCCGTTGAAGACGAACTCGGTGTCCAGCCCGCCAAAGCCGTTTTCCTGGGTGCCGATGGGCTGATTGTGCAGCGCCGAGAAGTTCTCGAGGCCAATCCAGTTGGCGGCATAGGCCATGGTAAAGCCACACGACGCCGCGCCTTCGTCGACGATCTGTTGGCCCATCTCGCCCATTTCCGCCCAGGTGGTCGGCGGGGTTTCCGGGTCGAGCCCGGCGGCCTCGAAGGCGTCCTTGTTGTAGTAGAGAATCGGCGTGGAGGAGTTGAACGGCATCGAGAGCATGTTGCCGTCGGTGTCGGTGTAGTAGCCGGTCACCACGGGCAGGTAGTTGTCTGCGTCGAAGTCGTTGCCGTGTGCTTCCATCAGCTCATACACGGGGTAGATGGCGCCCTGGGCGGCCATCATGGTGCCGGTGCCGACTTCGTAAATCTGTACGATGTGAGGCTGCTCGCCGGCACGGAAGGCGGCGATGGTGTTGACCATGGTCGCTTCGTACTCACCCCGATAGGAGGGCGTGACCTGGTACTCATCCTGAGTGGCGTTGAAGTCCTCGGCCAGGGCGCTCAGGCGCTCGCCGAGCTCGCCGCCCATGGAGTGCCACCAGGTGATCTCGGTAGCGGCCTGGGCGGACATGCTCAGGCTTGCCGCGGCGATACCGACGGATAACGCGCGTAACGTGAAACGAGACATACATCACTCCTTGTGGGCCCGGGCATGGCCGGGCGGCGCAGTACGTTTATTGAGCTTGTGAGGTGCACTGAACAGTAGTGAGTCTATATGACAAATTGATGAACGATAACCGGACGAAGGTTCAAGGCTCATGCCACTTTGGCAGTAGGCGAGCGCGGTGGGCAGTGCTAGGGTGGTGGCAACGCGCTTAACCCGAGATACGTCATGACGAATGCAGAATCGCTTCTTTCCCAACTCATCGCCTTCGATACCACCTCCCGCGGCTCCAACCTGGCGCTGATCGAATTCGTCGAAGGCTATCTGGCCGAGTACGGCGTCGCCTCGGAGCGGGTCATGAGCCCCTGCAACACCAAGGCGAATCTGATTGCGCGTATCGGCCCGGACGCGCCGGGTGGGGTGATGCTGTCGGGCCACACCGACGTGGTGCCGGTCGAGGGCCAGCCCTGGTCGACGGACCCGTTTACGCTTCACGACGGCGGCGACGGCCGGCTTTACGGCCGGGGAAGCTGCGACATGAAAGGCTTCATCGCCTGCGCGCTCGCCATGGTGCCCGAGTGGGTGAAGGCGCCTCTCAAGCAGCCCATCTACTTCGGCTTCTCTTATGACGAAGAGATCGGCTGCGTCGGCGCGCCGGAGCTGATCAAGCGCTTTTATGAACACTACTCCACCACGGCTCACGTCATCGTCGGCGAGCCGACCCTGATGCAGCCGGTGGTGGCGCAAAAAGGCGCGACCAACCTGCGCACCACGGTCACCGGGGTCGAGGCGCACAGCAGCCAGGTCAACCAGGGCACCTCGGCGATCCACGTGGCCGCGCGGCTGGTGAGTTTCATCGAGGACACCATGACCGCCCTGGTCGAGGAGGGCCGGGTGGACGAGGCCTTCAACGTGCCCCACACCAGCCTGCACGTCGGCCGGATCAAAGGCGGTACGGCGATCAACATCATGGCGCGCGAATGTACCTTCGAGTGGGAGATTCGTCATTTGCCGACCGAGACGTTCGACGAGGTGTTTGACCGCTTCACGCAGTACGTCGACTCACTCAAGGCAGAGCTTTTAGCGCGCGGCAAGCAGGTCACGATCGACACCGAGGCGCTCAACGTCACCGTGCCGGGCCTGGCCGATCGCGACAACGCCGCCGTGCTGCGCCTGGCCCGGGATCACCTGCCTAATGAGTGCTGCAACCACGCGGTGGCCTACGCCACCGAAGCCGGGCAGTTCCAGGGGCAGGGGCTGCAAACGATCATCCTCGGGCCGGGCAGCATCGCCCAGGCTCACCAACCCGACGAGTACATCGAGAAAAGCGAGCTTGTCGCGTGCGTCGAATTCATGACCCGAATGGGTAGAGCGCTGGAAGCGCCGTTCGAGGGGTAGATGAAAGCGGTTTTGGCGGGGTGATAGAGACAGGGGGCGGTGCCGGGCAGCCCTACACGACCCTACACGAGGGCGCTGTGAATACCTCCCTGTACGCTACTTTCGCCATCTGACCGCCAAGGACGGCGGGAATGTCGGAAACGAAGGGAACGGTATTCCGACCTTGGCGAAAGACCATCGTTACGGGCTGCCCGGCACGGCTGGTTGGGTAGCATAGCGAGCTCGACACTAACGAAAACACCCGCCATGAGCGGGTGTTTTGGTATCGTCAAACGTTTCTGTCAGGGCGAGGAGTGCTCTTCAAAAAGCTCCGCCTTGGCGTCGCGCATCACCTCCTCGCAGGCCTGCTGGTGGGCAAGCTGGGTGATCAGACCCTGGGTGACTTCGAAGCCTTTCATCAGGCAGGTATCCACCTCGGCGAGGCTAATGGCAGGCGTTACGTGACAGTCGATTCTGACCGTACGGCCGCCGCCCTGAAGGCGGTCGGCGAAGCGCCGCAGTCGCCATGCAAGCCTTTCTTTCCATCGGGCCGCGTCTACCGCGCCCTCGTTTACGCTGAACGTGCACTGCCATTCCGGTCTGTATACCTTCATGCGAACCTCCGCTGCGTCTGGAAAGAGAGTTGGGTCGTGTGTCGTACTCCGTCTTTTTTGGCCATGTGACTCTGCTACTATACCCCCATTGATCGCGACCGATACAGGAAAAAGGCCCGATGCACCAGCGTTAATGGGGCCACCGTTATGACTTCATGCTTAATGACACGTTGCCCCTGTGGCAGTGACGCTATGTACGAGACATGCTGCGGCGTCTACCACCAGGGCGTGGCCGCCCCGACGCCCGAGGCGCTGATGCGCTCGCGCTATAGCGCCTTTGCACTCGATCTCGTTGATTACCTGAACGCCACCTGGCACTCCAGCACCCGGCCTCAAACGCTGGCGCCGGACCCGGCCACGCAGTGGAAGCGCCTATCCATCGAGCGCGCGAGCGCGCCGGTGGGTGAGCAGGGCACCGTTCACTTCAAGGCGTTTTTTTGGGAAGGCGGCTGGCACGTGCTGGAGGAGGTCTCGCGTTTCGTGTTCGAGGCCGGGCGCTGGTACTACGTCGACGGCGACCCTCGCCTTGATAAGCTCAAGTTAGGGCGCAACGAGCGCTGCCCGTGTGGGAGCGGGCGCAAGCTCAAGGCGTGCTGCGGTGGCTGATGGCGAAGACGTAAAGGCGTCGTGGTATCTTTACCTGCTCGAGTGTCGGCGCGGCACCTACGCCGGGATCACCAACGACCTGGCGCGGCGCTACCGGGCCCACTGCCAAGGCAAGGGCGCGCGCTATACCCGCGCCAACCCGCCCCAGGCGCTGTTGGGCGCTCAGCCGTTCGATAGCCGCGCCGAGGCGAGCCGCGCCGAGTATCGCCTGAAGCAGCAAACGCCCACCGAGAAGCGCCGCTGGGCGGCCCGCTGGCCCTGCGGCGCGCCCGACGATTCCCCGTGACTTTCGATTTCCGAGACTTTCAAGGAGCCACCGCCATGAAGACGTTTTTCTCCGATCAGAGCTTTCGCCGCCAGGCGGCCACCGAGCTTCACGGCAGCACGTTGGTGGCGCCTTATGAAACGCCCCGGCGCATGGAGATCGTGCTCGAGGCGCTCGAGCGCGCCGGGCTCGAGGTGCACGCGCCCGGCAAGTACGGCCTGGCGCCGGTGGAGGCGGTGCACGACGCGGGCTATATCGACTTCATCGCCCACTTCTGGCCGCGCTGGCAGGCCGAAGGCCACCCGGGCGAGGCGATCCCCAACATCTGGCCGGCGCGCACGCTGCGCGCCGACCGCATTCCCCGCTCGCTGGAAGGCCAGCTTGGCTACTACGCCCTGGCCGCGGAAACCTCGCTGTGCGAAGGCACGTATGAGGCCGCGCTTGCCAGCAAGGACACGGCACTGGCGGCGCTGGAGTACACCCTTGAAACCGGCAAACCGAGCTTTGGGCTGTGCCGCCCGCCGGGCCACCACGCCGCCACGGATCAGTTCGGCGGCTACTGCTTTTTCAATAACGCCGCCATCGCCGCCCAGCGCGCGCTGGATAACGGCCACAAGCGCGTGGCGGTGCTCGACGTCGACTTCCACCACGGCAACGGCACCCAGCAGATCTTCTATCGCCGCTCGGACGTCTTCTTCGCCTCGCTGCACGGCGACCCGGACGTCACTTTCCCCTACTACTCGGGCTACGCGGATGAAACCGGCGACGGCGAGGGCGAAGGCTTCACCGCTAACTACCCAATGCCGCCGGGTACGAAGGTCAGTACCTGGATGGCGGCGCTCGACGACGCTTTGGAGAGGATCGCCCGCGCCGAGAGCGAGCTTTTGATCGTCTCGCTCGGGGTGGATATCTTCGAGAACGACCCCATCAGCACCTTCACCTTCAAGCGCGACGACTTTGCCGCGCTGGGCAAGCGCCTGGCAGAGGCGGGGCTGCCCTGCGTTTTATTGATGGAAGGGGGCTACGCGGTGGACGACATCGGGGCCAATGTGGTAAGCGTACTGCAGGGTTTCGAGGGATAGGTCTCGAAACGCGGCGCGGCGGGTGACAGCGCGCGCCAATTCGGGCAGTCTAGCGCCCTTTTCAGCCCGTTCGATGGCAAGGAGTTAACGCGTGGCAGTGTACGGCGGCATTCAGGCACATGAGGTGGAGCGCTGGCTCAACGCCCTGGTCAACGCTGCCTTCGACCGGCGCTGCCCGCTTTCCAAAGTGCACGGCGGCACGGCCCGGGCCCGCACCGCCCGCCAGGACCTGCTGTGCCTGGCCCAAACCTTTCGCGGCGAACAGGGCGCGAGCGACGTCGTCGCCGACAGCCTCAGCCGCTGGTGCCAGCACTATTTGACCGAAACCGAGTGGTACGTGCTGGTCAGCGGCAAAAAGCCCCGCGCCGCTGCCCCGGCCCCCGCGGCACCGGCTCAGGAAGAGAGCACCGAGGCCATCGAGGCGCTGCTGCAACATAAGGTCGGCTAATACACAAGGTCGGCCAAGCAGGCGCTTAACGACACCGCCGGCGCGCTGCTACAATGGATAAATGAACAGTGCCCTCTCCGTGCCCGCCACGGCCTCCCTGGATGATCCTTTCTACTACCTGACGAACTTTCGTTTCGTGCTCGCGTGGGTAAACGATCGCCACCATGATCTGCTCGGCGAGCCCGAACGCGCGTTTCTGAGCGCCTTTAGAGCGCTTCCGCACGCCTCCCAGGCGCTGCTGGCGCGCATGGTGATGCGCAAGGGCGAACACTTTCGCACCGGCAAGCTCGTCTACGCTGAAATTGGCGATACCGGCCAGGCGCTGGCGCCGCTGGTTAAGGCCGGGCTGGCCGAGCGTGACCCCATGCTCACCGCCGCCGAGCTTGGTCACCATCTGCTTTTGTCCGAGCTCAAGCAGGCCCTGGCGTTTGATATCCGCGCCGCCGGGCTTGGCGCCTCGCCGGCCAAAAAAGTGCTGTTGGAGCACCTTGTGCCCACGCTTTCGGCGGTCAAGCCCTTGAGCGAGTGGTGGCCGGACGCCCCCGATACGCTGGTACGCCTGAGCGTGATGGAGACCTGTGACCGGCTGCGGCTGATGTTCTTTGGCAACCTGCGCCAGGACTGGGCGGAGTTCGTGCTCACCGAGCTTGGCCGGCAGCGCTTCGAGCCGGTGGCGCTCTCGCCCGACGCCCGGGCGTTTGCCCGGCGCGACGAGGTCACTACCTATTTGTACCTGCACCGCCTGCGTGAGCGCCTGAGCGACGGCGAGCCGCCAGCGGCACTTTTCAACGAGGTGCCGAAGGCCAGCGGCAACCGCTGGCTTGACGCCCGGCGAAGCCGGCTGCTGGTGAGCATGGGCCGCGAGGCCGAGCGCAGCGGCGACGAGACGCTTTCGCTTACGCTTTATGAGGCGGCCTCTGGCAGCGACGCCCGCATTCGACAGCTTCGCCTGCTGGAGCGGCGCGGTGAAGACCGCCGTGCGCTGGAGCTCGCCCGCACCGCGCTCGAAGGCGGCCCGCGCGAAAGCGAGCGCCAGGCGCTGGAGCGCCTGATCCCGCGGCTGGAACGGCGCCTGGGCGGCCCGCCGGTCAAGCGCGGGCAAGGCGCCGCCGTGGCGGTAAAAACGCTGACGCTTTTGGGCCCCCGGCCCGTCGAGCGCGCCGTGGCCGAGCACCTGAGCAGGCCCAATGCGCCGGTATACTATGTCGAGAACAGCCTGATCACCGGGCTTTTTGGCCTGCTGCTGTGGCCGGCGCTGTTCAAACCGCTGCCCGGCGCCTTCTTCCACCCGTTTCACAGCGCCCCGGCGGATCTCTACCGCGAGGACTTCGTCGAGGCGCGCCGCGAGGAGATAGACGCTTGCCTGGCGCGCCTCGACGACGGCCGCCACGTTCAAGGCATTCGCGACGTTTTCGCCGACAAGCACGGCACCGCCTCGGCGTTCATCCACTGGCCGGCGCTCGATGAGACGCTGCTGGAAACGGCGCTGACGTGTATTCCGGGTAAGCATCTGCGCGCGCTGTTCGAGCGCTTGCTGGAGGATCTCAAGCACAACCGGGCGGGCTTTCCCGACTTGATCCAGTTCTTCCCCGAGGCCGACGGCGGCCCGGGCTATCGCATGATCGAGGTGAAAGGGCCCGGTGATCGGCTGCAGGATAACCAGCGCCGCTGGCTCGCCCATTTCCAGCGCCACGCCATCCCCGTCGAGGTGTGCCACGTGCGCTGGCAGGCCACCCCGTGAGCGAGTACCGGGTCGCGGTGCGCGCGCTGTGTGAATTCACCGCCCGCCGGGGCGATCTCGACTACCGCTTCACGCCGGCGCCCAGCGCCCAGGAGGGTATCGCTGGCCATACGCTGGTCGCCAGCCGCCGTGGCGAGGGCTACATCGCCGAGCTGCCCCTTGCCGCGACCGTCGAAGGCCTGCGCGTGTCCGGCCGGGCAGACGGCTATGACCCGGATACCCACTGCCTGGAAGAGGTCAAGACCCACCGCGGCGATCTTTCGCGCATGGCAGACAACCAGCGCGCGCTGCACTGGGCCCAGGTAAAGGTGTACGGGGCGCTGTTGTGCGCCGAGCGTGAGCTTTCCCGGGTGACGCTGGCGCTGGTGTATTTCGAGATCAGTAGCCAGCGCGAAACCCGGCTGAGCCACGAATTCGACGCCGAAGATCTTCAGGCGTTCTTTCGTGATCAGTGCCGACGCTTTCTCGCCTGGGCGAGACAGGAAGCCGCCCACGTCGAGGTTAGAAACGAACGCTTAAGCGCGCTTGCCTTTCCCCACGCGACGTTTCGTCCGGGCCAGCGTGCGCTTGCCGAAAACGTGTTCAAGGCGGTGAGCACCGAGCGCTGCCTGCTCGTCCAGGCGCCCACCGGCATCGGCAAGACGCTCGCCACGCTCTTTCCCATGCTCACCGCCATGCCGCGAAAGCGCCTGGACCGGGTGGCGTTTCTGACCATGAAAACCCCCGGCCGGCGGCTGGCACTTGACGCCCTCCAGACCCTGCAGGCCGCAAACGAAACGCCGCTTCGCGTGGTCGAGCTGGTCGCGCGCAGCAAGGCCTGCGAGTTTCCGGAGCGCGCCTGCCACGGCGAGGCTTGCCCGCTGGCGGCGGGCTTTTATGACCGCTTACCGGCCGCGCGCGCGGCCTGCGTCGAGCGCGGTTTTCTCGACCGCGCCGGGCTCAGGGAGGTCGCGCTGGCGCACGATGTCTGCCCTTATTATCTGGGCCAGGAGATGGCGCGCTGGGCCGACGTGGTGGTGGGCGATGTGAACCACTGGTTCGACGCCCACGCGCTGCTCCACGGCCTGGCGGCGGCGGCGGGCGACTGGCGGGTGGGCGTACTGGTCGATGAAGCGCACAATTTGATCGAGCGGGCCCGCGGCATGTACAGCGCCGAAGTGTCGCAAAAGCGCTTCAACCAGGCGAAAAAGGGCGCCCCGGCGGCGCTGAAAAAGCCGCTGGAGCAGCTGGGTCGCCAGTGGAAGACGCTGTCCGATGGCGATGAGGCGGGCTCTGAGCGCTACCGGATTCTGGAGGCGCTGCCCGCCAAGCTCGTCGGCGCGCTCTACAAGGTGGCAAGCGCCATCACCGAGTATCTGGGCGAGCACCCGGAGGCGGCGAGCCTGGCGCTTCAGGAGCTTCTGTTCGAGGCGCTGGGGTTTTGCCGGCTGGCGGAGTCGTTTGGCACGCACTCGCTTTGCGACGTCACCCGTCATGAGCGAGGCCGCGCGGTACTCGGCATTCGTAACGTCATTCCGGCGGACTTTCTCGCCCCACGCATCGCGCGCGCCCAAAGCCTGGTGCTCTTTTCCGCGACGCTCACGCCGCCGCGCTACTACCGCGACCTGCTGGGGCTGCCAGCGGACAGCGTCTGGCGCGAAATCGACTCGCCCTTCGCCGCGCACCAGCTCAGTGTCAGGCTCGCGCGCCACATCTCGACGCGCTACCGCGACCGGGAGAGATCCGTTGCGCCCATCGTCGCCACCATCGCCGAGCAGTACCGGGAGATGCCCGGCCACTATCTGGCGTTTTTCAGCAGCTTCGCCTATCTCGACGCGGTGTTCGAGCGCTTTACCCGCGACTGTCCCGAGATTCCCGCCTTTGCCCAGACCCGCGGCATGGCCGAAAGCGAGCGCGAGGCGTTTCTGGCCCGCTTCACCCCCGGTGGGCGGGGCATCGGCTTTGCGGTGCTGGGTGGGGCCTTCGGCGAAGGCGTGGATCTGCCCGGTGACCGGCTGATCGGCGCGTTTATCGCCACGTTAGGTTTGCCGCCCTTCAACGCCTACAACGAAGCGCTCAAGGCGCGCCTGCACGAGCGCTTCGGCGAAGGCGAGGCCTACACCTACCGCATTCCCGGCATGATCAAGGTGGTCCAGGCCGCGGGCCGGGTGATTCGAGGCCCCGACGATGAAGGCGTGGTGGTGCTGATGGACGACCGCTTCGACCAGCGCGCCGTGCGCGGGCTTTTGCCGAGCTGGTGGGCGCTTTAGGCAAGCGCCGAAAACGCAAGGCCCATGACGCTCACCAGAATCAGCACTACCCCGAGCACGCGAAAGAAAAGCACCGTGTCGGCCTTTTGCAGGTAGCGGTGGGCGCGCTCGCCGAGCAGGTGGCCGGCAAAGGCGCAGGGCAAGAGCCAGAGCTGATGCACGAGCTGCAGATCGACGCCGGCGACGATGAACGAGACCATCTTGATCACCACGAGGATGAACCAGAGCACGAACATGGTATCGCGCAGCTGCTCCTTCGCCACGTGAGCGGCGAACACGGCCACGATCAAGGGCGCGCCGATGAGCGAGGTGCCGCTAACGTAGCCGCCCAGTCCCAGCAGCACGACGTCGACGTAGCGGTGCTGGCTCTTGAACGGCTTGTTCAGCACGTAGCTTGCGGCGTAGACGAGCACGATGGCGAAGATGATGTTGGTCATGATCATGGGGGGCAGCGTCAAAAGCCCCACCACGCCGATCAGCTTCGGCACGATCATGATCTTCAGCGCCTTTTTGAGATAGCGCCAGTCGATGTTGCTCTGGGTCGCCGTCGTCGTGTCCGCCTTTATCTGGCGGTTGCCCTGCCAGGCGATCCAGCTCGAGAAGATCAAAAGATGAATGGCGATGATCGGCAAGAACACCAGCGGGTCGTTATGCACCAGCAGCAGAAAGGGGAGTGCGAGCACCGCGCCGCCAAAGCCCAGGCTCGTACGCACGAAGCCACTCCAGGCAAAGATCAGCCCGATGAGTGCGTACTGGTACCACAAAAGATCCGCCATTGACCGCCTCTTGACCGAACAAACGTTAAAGAGCGTCGCCGCCGCGTTCTTTTTCTCCGGCGGCGGCTATGCTGAATCAAGCCTACCAGGAAATGACCAAAAAGCGCAGTTGGCCCGACGCCTCACTCGGTCTCTCAACACAACGGAACGTGTTCTCCCATGCCAACATCGAAAAAACCGATCAGCTTTTTCGTCCACCACCAGGGGCGCGGCCACGCCCGCCGCGCCATGGCGATCATCCGCCACTTCTCGGAGGATCGACCGGTCAGCGTGATGACCGCCGACCCTTCGCTTTTCGACGGCTTCGAGCGCGCCATCGACGTGATCGCGCTGCCCAACATGATCGGCGCCGCGGTGCCGACCCAGGCGCTTTATGACCAGCCGACGCCGTCGGTGATGCACTGCGTGCCGATGGGCGTGGTCGAGATGCGCCAGACCATGCGGCGCATTCTCGATCATCTCGACGACATCGACGCGGGGCTGTTCGTCATCGATGTCTCCGCCGAACTGGCGCTTCTATCGCGTATCGCCAGCGTCCCGGCGGTCAGCATTCGCATGCATGGCGATCGTAACGACCCGGGCCACTTGGGGGCTTATGAAGCGAGTGTCGCCATGCTCGCGCCGTTCGACGAACGCCTGGAGCAGGCCGACTACCCGGCGCATCTGCGCGAAAAGACCTTCTACAGCGGCGGGCTTTGCACCACCGCCGCCGCCGTACCCAGCCGGGAGGAGGCGCGCCGTCGCCTGGGACTCGACCCGGATCGCGAAATCGTCGTTGCGCTGACCGGCGGCGGCGGGGCGGGCACGCCCTACGCGCCGCTCACCGTGGCCGCCCGGGCCGCACCCGAGACGCTCTTTATCACTATCGGCCCGCTGCATCTGGAAGGCCACGAAACCGACTTCGCCAACCTGGTCAACGCCGGCTGGGTGGACAACGTGGTGGAGTATCTCGCCGCCAGCGACATCGTGCTGGCCTCCGCCGGCGACAACACCGTGCACGAAATCGCGATGCTCCGGCGTCCCTATATCGTTGCCCCGGAGTGGCGCTACTTCAACGAGCAGCAGCGCAAGGCCGAGCGGCTTTCAGAGCTTTCGGCGGCGGTGAACATGCCGGCGTGGCCCGGGGATTTCGCCGGCTGGCAGGCGGTGCTCGAAAAGGCGCGCGGGCTCGATGTCGAAAAGCTCGCCACGCTTTATGAGGCCGACGCCGCCGAGCGCGCCGCCCGCTGGCTCGAAGCCACGGTCGATGGGCTTTGGGAAGGCGCGCCCACGGCTGCCGCCATGAGCGCAAACGCTGTGAACGCGTCTATCGAACGGGCCTGACCCTGAAAAGGGTCTAACCGAAGCGCGCGCTGGCCGGTAGCCGCGCGCGCTCGATCTCTGTTGGTGCCGGGTAGCGCAGAATCTCGATCACCGTGGCGTTGGGCGACCAGTCGATGGCGCCGGCGTTTGCGAACTGATCGAGCCAGTACTCCATGCACCATCGCCCCCAGCGCGCGTGAAAGCGCCGGGCGTTGTCGATGATCGCTTCGAAGTGCGGCCAGGGCGGAGCGTACACCGCGTGGTGCTGATGCCAGGCCAGCGCCCCGCCGACCCAGTAAAGCGCAACGTCCGCCGCGTGAAGCCGCCAGGTGTAGTCGGTCTCCTCGCCGCCGTAGCCGATGTAGCCTTCGTCCATACCGCCGGCGCGGCGGTGGTCGTCCTTCATGAGCGCAAACGATAGCCCCCACAGATTGCCGTGATTCGGCTCCGGGCGGATTTCATCCTCGTCGATGGCCGGGCGGGCGGGGTGGCGCTCGCCTTGCTCGAAAAGCGCTGCGAAGTCGAGCTCATTATGACTCGAGTATGGTGCCGCGCCCGCGGGCAGGTAGTGCACCTCGCCGATGTAGAGCGCGGCCTTCTCGGTGAGCGCCTGACGGTAGCGCTCGATGAGCCGAGGAGAGGCGATACAGTCCACGTCGAGAAACACCAGGCCCTCATTGGAGGCCGCCTCGACCGCGGCGTTGCGGGCGCGGGCAAGCGGCAGCGCCTCACCCTCAACGAACACGTGGCGCACGGGAAAGCCGACATCGGGCAGAGCCGCGTGCGCCTCGGGCTGCATCCAGGCGATCACCAGCTCGTTCGGCAGGTGTGTTTGCGCGTTCAGGCTTTGCATCAGGTTGACCAGGTGGTCGCGGCGCCCGCGCACCAGTGTCAGCACGCTCATGTTCACGAGGCGATATCCTCGAGGGGTTGGCGCGGCGGGTGGCTTTGAAAGTGCTTCACGCCTTCGATCACGCCCTGGGCGTGGGGGGCGCGGGCGATGTAGACGTGGCCCATGCCCGGCGCCTGGGCCAGACCGTCGCTGTAGTTGGCCACCAGAATCGAGCATTTCGAGGCGCGCAGCATGTCCAGGTCGTTGCCGGAGTCGCCGGCCACATACAGCGCAGCTTCATCCACGCCCAGGTGCTTGCGCACGTGAGCGACCGCGCGGCCTTTCGAGGCGGCCTCGGGCAGGATATCGACGTAGCGGCCGTGGCTGTGGATCACCGTGGCGCGAAGCCTCAAACGCTTGAGGTGGGTCGTCAGGCGCAGCGTGATGTCGCGGGTGTCGTCGCTCAGGTAGCTGAGTTTGAAAGCGCGCTGCTCGAGTGGGCCCTGGGGGAGGAGGTCATCGAAGGTGTCGAGGGCGCGGGCCAGGGCGTCGCGCTGCCAGTGGCGATTGATGATCTCGCGCCAGGCCGTGTCCTGGCGGTAGGTGATGCCATCGTCGTTCAGGTAGTGAATTTCCGAGCCCACCGAGGAGATGATGAGCGGCGGGTAGGGAATGCCCGCTTGGGAGAGAATCGCCAGCGCACTGTGAAAACTGCGCCCGGTCGCGACCCCGAAGCCCAGCTGTTTTTGAGCGGCGTACCACGTGTTGAAGGCGAGCACGCCCACTGGCGAGCCGGTCAGCGTGTTGTCGATGTCGCAAATCAGAAGCGCGTTGACCCCGTCGAGCGTTTGCCCCGTGCACGGGTGGCAAAGCCGTGACAGCAGGTCGTGGTAGCGCTCGACGTGGCGCTGCCAGTCAAACGCCTTGACCGCCAGCCGGCCGTTGTCGGCCATCTGTTGCCAGCGGGCCGGGTCGTTCAAAAGCGCCAGCGCTTCACCGCCGATCGCTTCGGCCCGGCGCGGGTTGATCAGCACGCCGTTGCCGCACTGCTCGATGATGTCGTTGGGGCCGCCGCTGTCGGTGGCGATCAGCGGCAGGCCCGCCGCCGCGGCTTCCAGAAGGGTAAGGCCAAAGGGCTCGTTGAGCGCCGGGTTGATGAAAATACCGCGCCGCTCCCGGGCCCAGGCGTAGAGCGCCTTGATGTCCTGCGGGGCGTGGTGCTTGGGGTAGGCGATATGGCCGTAAAGGTCGAAATCGTCGATCAGGGTCAAAAGTTCGTGCAGATTGTCGGCAAGCTCGGACTCGAGGTCGTCGATGTGATCGCGCACCCCGGCCACGATCACCAGGTTGGCCTTCTCGCGCAGCGCGTCGTTTTCGCCGAAGGCGCGCACCAGGGTAGCGAGGTTCTTGCGCGTCACCGGCCGGGCAATGGCGATCAGGGCGGGCTTGTCCGGGTTCGTCAGAAACGGCGCCAGAAGTGCATCCACCGCCGGCGTCGAGCGGGCGGATTCGAACTCATCCAGATGGCTGCCCGGGGCGATCACGCGAATCTTGCCCGGCGCGTAGTGGTCGTAGTCGGCGTACTGGCTCTCGGCTTCGTCGCGGGAGCTTGCGATGATCAACGCGGCCTTGCGGATGGCGCGCTCTTCGAACGCGATGCGTCGGGTGAGAGCGGCCAGGGTCTCGGCGTCAAGCGTCTCGCCTTCGTACTCCAGGCACTTGCGCTTGCTGCGCCCCAGCGAGTGGGCGGTGAACACGAAAGGAATGCCGCGGCGCGCCTGCACGTCGGCGGCGACCTCGCCGGCGTCGGCGTAGTGGGCGTGAAGGATCGCGGGCTTGTCGCGCAGCGCGTCGAGCCAGGTGACGAGGGCGTCGGTAAAGGAGGGAAGCTCCTGCCACAGCGCCTCCTTGGACAGGTAGTCGGGGCTTTCGCTGGGCAGGCGAATCAGCTCGATGTTCGGGCCGACCTGCTCCGCGCCGGGGCCGTAATCGATGTCGCTAAACTGGCACGTAAAGGCGCGGGTGACTAACGTTAGTCGCGTAACGGCCGGATCCAGTGCCGAGGCTTCGACCAGCTCCAGCAGGTAGCGAATGTGCCCACCGGTGTCAGCGGTAATGCCGTATTCGACATCGTGGCCGCGAAGGCAGCCCTGTAAGGCAATATGTACGATATGCATGTCGTGAATTCCCTTTCACTCAAGGCCTCACCGCGCCATGACCATTAAAAAGCGTATACGCATTGCCCAGGTCGCTCCAGTGATCTTTCCCTCGCCGCCCCCGGGCAGCGGCGGGACTGAACGCATTGTGGCGGACTTGACCGAGGCGCTCTTTAACCTTGGTTACGATGTCACATTAATAGGCCCAGCGGACTGCCACACCCCGGCGCGCCATCTGGCCACGGCGCCGAGCCTGTACGCCCTCGAGCGCCACCACGGCCAGGTACCGCCGGGGGTGCCCGGCGTACTCGAGGCGCGCGTATTGGAAACGCTGCGCGCGCACCTCGACGAGTTCGATGTGATTCACTGCCACGGCGAGTTCGCCCACGCCGCACTCTTGGGAGCTCGCCGCGCCGAAAGCGTGACCACCGTGCACTGGCGGGTCGACGAGCTCGACCGACAGCTTTTTTTCGAGGGCTTTCCGGACCTGCCGGTGGCGGCGATCTCCCACGCGCAGGCGCGCGCGATTCCAGCGGCGAACCTGGCCGGCGTCGTTCACCACGGGCTTAAAGCCGAGCGCTTCACGCTGGGGGCGGGCGATGGCGGGTATCTGGCCTTCATCGGCCGCATGACCGACCAGAAACGCCCGGACCGCGCCATCGCGGTGGCGCGCAAAACCGGCTATTCATTGAGGCTCGCTGGTGGCGTGGACGTAGGCAACCCAAACTGGTTCGATGCGCACGTGGCCCGTGAGCTCGACGACGCCATCGTTCACGTGGGTACGGTCGACGACGTCCAAAAGCAGGCGCTTTTGGGCGGCGCCGCGGCGCTGTTATTTCCCATCGACTGGCCGGAGCCCTTTGGGCTGGTGATGATCGAGGCAATGGCCTGCGGCACCCCGGTCATCGCCTGGCGCAATGGGAGTGTGGAAGAGGTCATCGAGCACGGGGTGACCGGCTTTATCGTGGAGACGATCGAGGAGGCAGTGGCCGCGGTGGCGCGCTTGGCCGAGCTCGACCGGGCGCGCATCCGCGAGCGTTTTCTGGCGCGCTTCAGCGCCGAGCGCATGGCGCGCGACTACGTCGCGCTCTATGAGAAACGTCTGAACCTTGGCTGATAAAACGCCCGGCCGGGGCCGGGCGATAGGGTCAAACGCTGTGGCGGCGGGACTGGGTGCGGCTACCCGCGACCCCTGCAAAGCTGCTGATCAAGGCAGCGATGGCCAGAGCGATGAAGGCGATCAGGGCCGAGCTGCGAAGGCTCTGGGTCGCCTGCTCGGCGCTTTCACGCAGTGACTGCTCGGCGCTTGCCAGCTCCTGTTGGGCCTGGTCGATGTAGCTTTCAAGGCGGTCGATCTGCTGTTCCAGCTCTCGAATGCCGGCATTTAGACGCGCCAGAGACTCGTCGACGAACTCTTCGGCCCTGGGCTCGGTCATGTCGGTGTTGTTGACCAGCGCGTTTACCAGCGCGTCGCGATCAACTTCCTGCTCGATGTTTTCAAGGCGCTCGCGCTGGGCATTCACCAGTTCATCGAGAATGGTTTCGTAGTTCGAGGGGTTGCTGGCCAAACGCCGCACGGCGGTCTGAATATCGCTGACGGCGGCCTCGGCCTGGCCGCGCAGGTAATCGGGCTGCAGCGCCTGGGACTCGGTATCGCGCAGGATCTGGTTGACCTGGTTGCGCAGGCTCTGACTATTCAGGGGCGACTCGGTATCCGGATCGAAATCGAAGTTGTCGCTGAGCTGCTCGCCTAGCGAGGAGGCCGCATTGCCAATGCCCTGGGCGACGCTGCCGGTGACCTGGCCCGTGCCCGAGAGAATCGAGCCCATGGCGCTGACGCCGCTGGAAGCCACCTGGCCGGCAGCGAAGCCGATCAGCATTAGCCAGACGAGCGTGGCAGTCGCCCAGCTCAGAAAGCCGTGTATGAAGCCGTTGCTGTTAGCAAGCCGGCCCGAGACGAAACCGCCCGCGGCGAAGCTTATGACCAGAAACACGGCGGAGGAGATACCAAAGGCGGTGCCCAGTCCATCGAAGGGGTCGTTTGACATGGGGTCGATCACGCTTGAGCCGATCGAGGTACCCAAAAACGACAATAAGGCGGAAATGGCCAAAACCGTGACGACCCCGGCAATGACGCTACCCCAGGAGACGCGATCGATATGTTCGCGTAGCGATCCAATAGTGGTGTCTGGCATTGTCTACTCCCTTAATCGCGCCCTGGTCTGGCGCTTCTCTAGCCGTCCCGGGCCAAAAGGCGTAAGGCGGTCTGCCATGGAAAAAACCGGGGTTGTTGTTCGTCTTTTAAGGGACGTACCACACTTTCAAGATAGCCAAAAAAAGCGCTGACAAGCGCTTTTATTTGATCTCTATTGACGTTTAGTGAACGCGCCGCCGGGCGTGTTGATCCCGTTCGCTTGGCCAGCGTCAAAGCTGGCTATCGGCCTTCAGGTACGTTCGGCTCAGCACCGTGAGCACTAGAGCGAGCACCAGACATAAAAGCCCCATCGCCAGGTACACCTCGCGCAGCGAATCGAGCAAGATCGATACCCCGGAGACCATTATCGGCGAGATGAACTGGCCGAAGAAGAAGGTCGCGGTGAAGCCACCAAATACCCGCGCACGCACCCGCTCCGGGGCGATGCGCATCAACCAGGTGGTGGTGTTGGGCATGAAGAGCCCCAAACCCAGCCCGGACACCGCCGCGCCCACCATCGCCATGGCGTAGCCCCGGGCGGCGCCGGTAATGAACAGGCCCAGCGCGGCGATGAGAAAGCCCAGCACGTAGATCGTCATCACCGAGCAGCGTGCTTTCACCCGAGCGTAGCAAAAGCTCATCAAGCTCGCGGTCAGCGCCGCCATGGAGAGCGCCACGCCGATGGCCAGCCCGCTTTCGATACCCTGGCTTGCCAGCAGAAACGGCAGCTGGGCGGGAAACAGGTAGAACATCATCATGCTGATCATGCCGATCAGATAGGCAAGCCCGGTGCGCCAGAGATCAAGCCGTACCGCCGGCGCCTGAGACGCGGCGTTGTCGCTTGTCGTCCGGTGCGGCTCGCGCAGCACCATCAGCGCGTAGGGCAGCAGCAGCACGCCGGTGAGATACAAAAGAAACGGCCCCCGCCAGCTCCAGTCGGACAACAGCCCGCCCAGGTTGATGAAAATCACTCCGCCCAGCGCCATGGCGCTGCTTTGAAGCCCCAGAAAGCGCACCCGCTCAGCGCCGCTGAAGTAATCGCCCACCAGCGTCGTGCTGATGCTCAGGATACCCGCCACCGCCACGCCCATCAGCGCTCTTGAGGCCAGCAGAAGATTCACGCTATCGATCAAAAAGCCCGAGGCGCCGGCCAGCCCGTAGATCGAGAGCATCAGTATGAGCAGCGGCTTGCGCCCGAAGCGGTCGGCCAGATAGCCCATCAGCGGGCTGAACAGCGTGATCATCAGTGCCGGCAGCGTCAAAATCAGCTGAATCAGTACCTGGGGGGCGTCCGCGTAAAAGCGGCCGATGCCGGGTAGCGCCGGCGAGATGATCGCGCCGGACATTACGGTCATGGTGCTGGCGAACAGGAGTACCGCCTTGGTGTGGGTCGCGTGGTGAATGATGGCTCTCCGGTTTTGATCGATAGCGATCGGCTAGAGTAGCACATCTGTTAGCAGGCTATTTTTACAGCGTGGCTCTTTCAAAACGTCGCATCGTTCAAAATCTTGCATCGTCCAAAGCCTCGCATCGTTCAAAACGTCGCTCCGAAGATCAGCTGAAGGGCGACCGTGATCATCATCAGCGCGACCCCCACATCGATCAGCCGCCATACGACGGGGCGGGTGAGCCAGGGCGGCGAGCTCTCAAGCGCGCTGACAGGGCATCTAGCGCGTGAGGCGCCGGTGTGGCTGGCCGGCTGAGTTCGCGCTTTAATGATCACTTTTACCCAGCACAGATGATCACCCGCGTCCTCAAGGAAAATACCGCTCTCGTCGAGCGCACTCACTCTGCGGTCCAGCAGGTGGTGGAACATGGCCAAGCCAATCGGGCGAGCGTTAGCGAGATCGAGTCGTTGGTCAACGAGATCCTCCAGGGCGCTCAGAACGTGTCTACCTCGGTTGAGCGGCTGGCGTTGCGATCGGCGTAGAGTAGAGCGGTCGGCCGTTTCGGCCTATCAGAAACGAAAAACCCCGCCGGCGGCGGGGTTTTGTTCTAGCGGTTGGTCGGGTGTGTTTACAGGCGTTTGACGATTTCGTTGTACTTATTACGCTCAACATCCGGTTCGTAGTCGCGCAGTGAATCGGGTAGAGCGAGTGCATCGGCCTCGTCATAGCCAACGAACCTGAAGCCTGCGGTTTCGTTCAACACCACCGTATTGTGTTCGCCAATATTTCCAAACAGACTCACATAGTTACGAAAGTTAGCGTGGGTGCCAGCCAAACACGGTGCGCCACGCTGTTCAAACCTGCCAACGGAAACCGGTTCCGGATACAGGGCTCTGAGATTATCCCGATCATGTCGATCCACTGCCGGATAATGGGCGCCCATTCCCTGATTGTAGCGACTAATGAATTGGACATAGTGTGAAAATGCATCGGGCCGCCGCTGCGCCTCTTCCCAATCTTTGGGAGCCCAACGGTGTCGCTCATACAGAGGGTAAGCCCACCAGGTTTCCAGTGTCTTATCGCTATCAACCCAAGTGCTCGCTATGTCACGAAACGTGTACTTGACGATAACGTAGCGTGCATCATGAGGAAGTCGAGCTCCGATGTTGGCATGACGTTTTCTTTCGGTACGGCCCTGGTTCTCAGTTTGAAGTGAGGTCAGCTGAAACTCCACCGGCGTCAGCTCACCATTCGTATTGAGCGTAAAGTGCTCAATATCCGCCCAGCCTTCTGGATTCATGGCCACCCTAGGTCCGCGTTCACCGCGCTGACGATCAGCAGGCGCCAAGAGCTGACCGCTTCGCTCAAGTCGAAACATCAATCCGCTTCTATTAATGATCGGCTGTGTCAGAACTCGATTGCTTTGAAGAGCCCCCTCTTCATCCGTGAGCACCCCGCGGTAAAAGTAGTCACCGCTTCGACCGCCTCGACGCGTGATCTCATCGTTGTCGGGTAGATTCAACCCGCCGGAATACAGATCGAAGGTGTGATCGCTTCGAGCGGCATCTCCCTCATTTCGGGCACTGTACGGTTGATCCTTGATCGTGCAGCTCATCACGTAAGGACGATCGCTCAAGTCTTCACCACACCCAGAAAGTCCGATTGCCAAACCCATGGCCAGTGCCAGCGTTTTGATTTTGGTACCCGTAGAAGTCATTTTCTTATCCCGTCCAGCTATTGATTTGTAGCCAGTATGCCCCACCCGTGAAAAGGCCAAAAAAAACGCGCAGCCGAGACTGGATGCGCGTCGTCATTGCTTCTTCTCTTCTTAAAATAGGGGCTTAGCGTCCCTAAATATTCTTATATTTTGCCCTGTGCGTTTTTTTCGATCAACCTCTTCGCAGCTGTAGTAGCCCCGGTTAATCGTCAGGTTCGTGTAAAGCATCTGGCGCGTGAGGCGCCGGCGTGGCTGGCCGTTTGATCCCGCCGCGACTGGCCGCGGGCAGCGCAAAAATCTATCATAACGTTACTTCAACCCCCTCTGACGCTAATGCCTGCGAGTTCCCATGCCCCAAACCAGAACGCCTTTCATCGTGGTGCTGTGCCTTGCCATGACCATCATGCTGGGCCCCTTTTCCATGGACACCTATCTGCCGGCGTTTCCGGAAATTGGTGAGTCGCTCGGCATTTCGCAGCAGGCGGTGTCGCTGAGCGTTTCGGTGTACGTGTTCATGATGGCGGTGGGGCAACTGATCGGTGGGGCGCTGTCGGACCGCTTCGGGCGCCAGCGCGTGCTGATGGGCGGGCTTGCGATCTTTATCGTTGCAAGTATCGCCATCGGCATGGCGGAATCGCTGGAGGTACTGCTGGGCGGGCGCGCGGTGCAGGCGTTCGGTGCCGGCTGGACGCTGGTGTCGGTGCCGGCGCTGGTGCGTGACCGGGTGGCCGGGCGCGACGCCGCCAAACTGTTCTCGATGATGGGCTTCATCATCGTGCTGGCCCCCGGCATCGCGCCGAGCGTGGGCAGCGCAATCCTGGCGCTCGGCTCCTGGCACTACATCTTCTTCGCGCTGGCACTTTATGCACTGGCGCTGGTGCCGCTGTTGATCAAGGTGCTGTTCACCGGCAGCGGCAAGGTCTCGCGCGTGAAAGGGGCCGAAATGAGCCTGCTGGCGCGTTACAAACTGGTGCTCTCGACCAAACCGGCGCTGCCGTTCATCGCCTGGCAGGCGGGGTCGTTCTCGGTCATGATGATGTTCATTACCTACGCCTCGTTCATCTACCAGGGGCACTTCGAACAGGACGCCTCGACGTTTTCGCTGCTGTTCGCCGCCAACATCGTCGCCATGTTCGTGTTCAACGTGCTCAACCGGGTGCTGCTGTCGCGCCTGCCTTCGCTGCGTATTCTGCAGCTGGCCACCGCCTGCCAGGCGGTGGGCATGGTGCTGCTACTGGCCGCGACGTTTCTCCAGGCGCCGCTTTATCTCTTCGTCCCGGCGATGATGCTGACCATCGGCGCGGTGGGCGCGATCTCGCCCAACATCCAGGCCTGTTTTCTCGAGTTCTTTCCCACCAGCGGCGGCACCGCCGCCGCGCTTTTGGGCGCGGCCCAGTTCGGCATTGCCGGTATTTTGAGCGGGCTTTCGACGGTGCTGCCTCACACTCTGGGGGCGGTGGTACTCGCCATGGCCGCCTGCGGCGCGGTGGCCTACGCAATGCTTACGCGCTCGCTGGTCAGAGGGCGCGCGGCGGTCGAGGCGGGTTGAGCAACCGGCCCCATGACCGCGATAAAAAAAGCGCCGTGGCGATCGCCACGGCGCTTTGCCTTGCAGCCGTTGCCGGCTGGATCAGAACAGCGCCCGTACGCAGAAGTACAGAAGCGACGGGGCGAGCAGGGCACCTAGGCCGGTGTAGAAGGTCGCGGTCATCGCCCCGTACGGCACGAGCTTCGGGTCGGTGGCGGCCAAGCCTGCCGCCACGCCGCTGGTGGTGCCCATCAGCCCGCCGAAGATCATCGCCGAGCGCGGGTTATCAAGGCCGATATGGCGCGCGGCGATGGGCGTGAGCACCATCACCAGAATCGACTTGAATAGGCCGGCGGCAATCGAGAGCGCGATGACTTCCGACGAGGCGCCGATGGAGGCGCCGGCGATCGGGCCGACGATGTAGGTCACCGTGCCGGCGCCGATGGTGGTGAGGTTGGCCGGGTCGCGGTAGCCAAAGGCGTAGGCGATGGCCACACCGGCGATGAACGACACGACCACACCGAGAAAGAGCGCGAGCACGCCGCTGATGCCGGCCTGGCGAATCTCCTGAAAGCGCACGCCGTAGGCGGTGGCGATGATCGCCAGATCGCGCAGCATGCCGCCGCCCATCAGGCCCAGCCCGGCGAACAGGCTGATATCCGCCAGGCCCTTGCTGCCGCCGGTGTAAACGCCGCCGACGTAGGCGAGCGCCAGGCCCACCATGATAGCGATGGCGGAGCCGTGAACCCGGCCTTTGGTCAGCTTGTCGCTCACCAGGTACGACACGTACATGGCCGCGCCTACCAGGGCGAAGGCGGCGATCAGGTGCTGCTTTTCGAGCTGTGTGAGGAGTGAATCGAGCATGAGGGCAGCTCCTTAGCGGGCGTGGTGGGGGCGTGAGGTAGAGGTCGAGCGCGTGTCGTCAGGGGCGCGCGAGGCGACCTTGTTGACCGGCGTCTCGTCGACCGGGGCCTGGGCGCCTGGTTTGGGCTGGCCCAGGCGCGTCAGCGCCGGCACCAGCGCAAAGCTTGCGCCGACCGCCACAAGGGCTGCCAGCAGTGCGATCAGGCCGCCGTCGATGGCGGCGGCCACGTTTTGGCTGGCTGCCATCGCGACCACGATGGGGATGTACATCCCGTTCCAGAAGGTGATGCCGCTTTCGGTGCTGGGGGGCATCTTCTTCTTGTCGATCAGATAGCCGCCCAGAAAGATCAGCAGCAGCATGGCGATGCCCACGCCGCCCACGTTGGATTCCACGCCGAGCAGCATGCCCAGCACGTCACCCGCCCACAGGCCGAACAGCATGCAGCCGGCCAGCAGCGCGACTCCGTAAATGACCATGGCGATGTCCTTTTTAATTGTCGTTGTTGTGTGAGGGGCGCTTGGTGAGTGGTGAGCGCCCCGTCGATGGAGTGAATTGGATGATGGCGCGAATCAAGCGCTGGTGGCGGTGCGCCCGGCGCTGAAGGTATCGGCGTGGGCGTCGCGCAGCTGGTTTTTCTGCACCTTGCCCATCACGTTGCGCGGCAGCGCATTCACGAAGAAGACCCGCTTGGGCTGCTTGTAGCGGGCAAGCTCGCCCTTGAGCGCTTCGAGTACCTGCTCCTCGCTCACCGCGCCCTGGGTTTTTGGCACCACCACGGCGACCACGCCTTCGCCCAAGTCCGTGTGACGCACGCCGATCACCGCGGACTCCTCGACGCCTTCCATATCGTCGATGATCTGCTCGATCTCCTTGGGGTAGACGTTGTAGCCGCCGGAGATCACCAGATCCTTGTCGCGGCCGACGATATTGAGATAACCCTTCTCGTCGATCAGGCCCAGATCGCCGGTGATGAAGTAGCCGTCTTCACGAAACTCTGCCTGGGTCTTCTCCGGCATGCGCCAGTAGCCCTGGAACACGTTGGGCCCGGTGAGCTCGACCAGCCCGGTCTCGCCCTGGGGAAGCTCGGCGCCGGTTTCGCGGTCGGTGATGCGCACGGTGACGCCAGGCAGCGGCATACCCACCGTGCCCGGGCGGCGCTCGCCGTCGTACGGGTTGGAGGTGTTCATGTTGGTCTCGGTCATGCCGTAGCGCTCGAGAATGGCGTGGCCGGTGCGCGCGCTAAAATCCTCGTGGGTTTCGGCCAGAAGCGGCGCGGAGCCCGAGATGAACAGGCGCATGTTGGCGACCACGTCGCGGTTCAGGCGCGGGCTTGCCAGAAGGCGGGTGTAGAAGGTCGGCACGCCCATCAGCACTGTCGAGTGGGGCATCAAATCGAGCAGCTCATCGACGTCGAGCTTGGGCAAAAACGTCATCGAGGCGCCGTTGATCAGCGTGACGTTACAGGCCACGAACAGCCCGTGGGTGTGAAAGATCGGCAGCGCGTGGATCAGGTGATCGTTTTCGCTGTAGTGCCAGGCCTTCGTCAGCGCCTGGCTGTTGGAGGCCAGGTTCTGGTGACTCAGCATGGCGCCCTTGGAGCGCCCGGTGGTGCCAGAGGTGTAGAGAATCGCCGCCAGATCATCGGCGCCGACTTCGCTGACCGTGGTGGTCTCGAAAGCATCGGCGGCCTTGTCCATCAGCGTGCCGTCGGCTTTGGTGCCCAGGCTTTCGACGCGGGCCACGCCGGCCTTTTCGGCGATCTCGCGAGCGTTTTCCAGCACCTCTGGGCGGCAGACGAACAGGCGCGGCTCGGCGTCACCCAAAAAGTAGTCGATCTCGCTGTCGGTGTAGGCGACGTTGAGCGGCAAATAGACCGCGCCGACCTGCAGGCAGGCGAGATAGAGCATGACGATCTCGGGGCTCTTGTCGACCTGAACGGCTACCCGGTCGCCGGGCTCGACGCCGAGCTCCAACAGCACGCTTGCAAAGCGCCGGCTCAGGCTCAGAACGTCCTGATAGTGGTAGCGCTGGCCATCGAGCGTGTCCATCAGCACCTTGTCCGGGGCGCGCTCGAAGTGTGGGTAAAAGTGCAGGTAAAGGTTATGGTTCATAAAAGACTCCTTGTTTTTGTCGTCAGCCGTGATCGGGGGCGTTACGCCTTGGCCGGTGTTTTCGTCTCGAAATACTGGCTCGCCTGATTGGCCTGACGACGAATGTCGCTGGCGCACACCACTGTGTGGTTGGCGCTGTACGCCTCGTGGTTCTGTTCGATGCGATTGAGCTGGTAGAGGTAGTTCACCATCAAACCGTGGGCCTGCTTGAGGCCTTTTGATGACGTATCCGCCCGCCAGTTCAGCCGATGCAGGCTCGCGCCGTTGCCCAGGTGAAAGCGCGCCACCGGGTTCAGGGGCTGGCCGCTTTTATGCTTCACGTCGACCAGATAGTGCGACGCCAGGCGCATGAACTCCTTGTGGGCGCTGGAGGAGAGCTCCTCGCTTTCGTGGGTGTCGAGGTAAGCGGTGAGCTCCTCGGACAGCGTTGCCTCCTTGCGCGCCTCGTCGAGCCAGTCGGCGAAACCCGGCACCGGCGAAAGGGTGACGAAGTTCTTGATCTGCGGAAGCTCGCGGCTCAGCTCCTGAACTACCTGCTTGATCAAAAAGTTACCGAAGGACACGCCCTTGAGCCCGGCCTGACAGTTGCTGATGCTGTAGAACACCGCCGTGTCGGCGTCTTCGAGCGGCAGCTCCTCGCCGTGCTCGAGAATGCGCTGGACGTTGCCGGGAATGCCGTCGCACAGCGCTACTTCCACGAAGATCAGCGGCTCGTCGCCGGTGGCCGGGTGGAAAAAGGCATAGCAGCGGCGATCGTCCGGGTCGAGCCGGCGGCGCAGGTCGTGCCAATCGCCGATTTCGTGCACCGCTTCATAGCGGATGATCTTCTCCAGCACCGCCGCCGGGGTGTTCCAATCGATGCTTTCGAGCATCAAAAAGCCGCGGTTGAACCAGGAGTTGAACAGGTGCGCAAAGTCGCTATCCAGCGCCGAGAGCTCCGGCGATTGGCGCAGGCACTTGAGCAGGTCCGCACGCATGTTGACCAGATCGAAGGTGCCGCCGGGGCAGAGGTTCAAGCGGCGCAACAGCGTCTGGCGGCGCGGCTCGCAGGCATTAAACAGCTTCTCGAGCGAGGCGTTATCTTCGTGCTCGCGGTACACCGCGTAGGCGCTGTGAATATCGGCGGGCTCGGCGGCGTAGTCGTTGGCCAGCAGCTGGAAAAACGCCAGCTTCTCCTCATCGTCGAGCGCGCGGTAATGGGCCAGCGCCTGCTGGGCCATTAGAATTTGCGAGGCTTCACCGGTGCGGCCCATCAGGCCCTGGCAGGCCGCTTTCAGGGCAGTGAAGTGGTTTTCACTCTCCTTGTCGGTGCCCAGAGCGCTACTGAGCTGCCGGGTACGCGAGCTGATATTGGTGAGCAGCCCCTGAAGAAACGTCATATTCATGTTCATGCGCATCAGCCTTTGAGTTTATCGGGTGGGCAGTCTGCCGGTGACGATGCCAACGCTTTATCATTGTCTCTTAGCGTGGTAAGTATTAAACAGCGCGTCATGTTGTATATAACAAATATAGGTAAAGAATTTATGAGTCAAGGAAGCAGGGGGTAGACTTATGGCGAAGATATCCCAGGCGCAGCGGCTGCGTGATCTTCTCGAGGACGCGATCATCGCCGGGCGCTTTACGCCGGGGGAGCGGCTCGACCCGGATGCGTTGGCGCTCGAGTACGCGTGCTCGCGCACGCCGATCCGTGAGGCGATTCAACAGCTTGCGATGTCCGGCATGGTGCAGGTCGTGCCCAAACGCGGCACGTTCGTCACTCGCTTGGGCGTGTCTGAGCTGGTCGAGCGCTTCGAAGTGATGGCGGAGCTGGAGGGTCTTTGTGGGCGCCTGGCCGCCCGGCGCATTACCGACGACGAACGCGCCGCGCTGAGTGAGGCGCTCAAGGCGTGTCGCGCCCGCGCCGAGGAGCACGATGCCAACGGCTACTACTATGACAACAGCGTCTTTCACCACTGCATCTACGCGGCGAGCCATAACCACTTTCTCGCCCAGGAAGCCGCTCGCCTGCACGCGCTGCTACAGCCCTACCGTCGGCTGCAGCTTCAGGTGCGAATGCGCGTCGAAAGCTCGCTGGCCGAGCACGAAGCGATCGTCGCCGCCATCGAGGCGGGCGACGGCCTCCGCGCCGAGCAGCTGCTGCGCGAGCACGTCATGGTGCAGGGCGAGCGCTTCAACGATCTGGTGGCGTCGATGCATGCTCTGGATGGTGGGTGATCGCCAAGCGCCGCCCATCAAAAAGGCCACCCGCCTTGATGCCGGGTGGCCCTTGTCGATCAGCGCTGCTGTTTAGCTGCTCACGCCCTGCTCACTGGCATCCTTGGCGCCTTCCTCTATCAGCTCGTCGGCGTCCTGTTGCGCCTCTTGTGGCGCATCCGGCGGCGCCTGGTCCTTGGCGGCGGCGGTCAATGTCGTCGTGATGGCGAAATGATCCGACCCTTCGATGGTGACACGGTCGAGCTCGACGAGCTCAAAGCCGTCGGAGACGAACATGTGATCGATCGGGTAGCGCCACAGGGGGTACTCGGTGTGGTACGTGCTCAAGAGTCCTCTTCCCCGGCGCGGGTCCTTGAGCTCGCTCAGCTCCTTGAACAGCCGCGTGGTATTGGACCAGGCGGCATCGTTGAAGTCGCCGGTCACGATCCAGCGGTTGTCCGCGTCCTCGGCCACGCGTTCGGCCACCAGCATCAGCTCGGCGTCGCGCTCCCGGCTATTCCGGCGCTCGGTTTCACCGCCGTCGTTGGGTGTGCGCTCTTTAAGCCCCGGCGGCACCGGATGAATGCCCGCGTAGCGAACGGGCCCGATACCCGGCACGTCAAGCGTTGCAAAGATCGACGCACGACGCTCGGACACCAGATGCTCGACCCGGGCGTTTTGCAGCGGAATGCGCGACCAGACCACGATACCGAGCCCCTCACCGCGCACATCCCCCTCGCGGTACTCATAAAGCTCGTCCAGCGGCGCCAGGCCATCCTCCCAGCCGCTATCGACTTCGATGAGCAGCGCGATGTCCGGGTCCTCGCGCTTTATCACCTCCAGCGCCTCTTCGTAGCGGTCATTCTGGAAGTCGAGGTTGGCGGTCATGATCTTGAACGTGGACTGATTCGAAAGCGTTTGGGCGCTGGCCTCGGCCACTTCGTCGGGCCACACCGGCGTAAAGGGCAGAATGTGGGAGCCCTGCCACGCGCCCGTTGCCAGCAGCGCCACCAGAAGTACCGCGTGCTCCTTGCGGGCACGGGCCAACCAGGCGTGCAGGGTCAGCAGTAACAGCGTGACCGCGATGACCAGGCTCAGTTGCAAGCGGGGAAACTCCCACAGCCGGATCGCCCAGTGGCCGCTGGGAATTTCGGGAAGCAGGCTGACCGTGATCAATGCAAGGGTCAGGCCACGAACGACCCACAGTAGAATGTTTAAAAGCATGACGTTGCTCGAATCAGGTGGCGAAATGGCGGGTTTGCCGCCCAGTGAAAGGCGCTAACGTAATGAAAGTAGACTACCAGGGAATGTTGGGCACAAAAAAATGGCCACCTGCTTTAAAAAGCTAAGTGGCCATTTTTCTAACAATTTCTGGTCGGAATAGCAGGATTCGAACCTACGACCTCTGCCTCCCGAAGGCAGCGCTCTACCAAGCTGAGCTATATTCCGGCGCTCAATAACGGGGATGAATCTTACGCCTGCGCCTCGGGTTTTTCAAGAGGTAATTCAAAGCTAACTCAAAAATATTCGTCGCTTGCCTTCGCGAATCAGGACTGACGCTCGACCGCCAGGCGGGCAAGCTCGGTCATGCTGTCGCGGTACGCGCTTTGCGGCAGCTTTTCTAGCTCGGCGAGCGCGCGCTCAACCATTTCTACCGCGCGTTCACGGGTATATTCGAGCGCGCCGGTGCGGTGAACGATGGCGAGCACCTCATCGAGCTGCTCGAGCCCGCCCTTGCGAATCGCCTGACGAATCAGCTTGGCCTCCTCGGGCGTGCCGCGCTCCATGGCGTTGATCAAGGGCAGCGTCGGCTTGCCTTCGGCCAGGTCGTCGCCGACGTTCTTGCCCATCGCATCAGCGTCGCCCTGGTAGTCGAGCAGATCGTCGATCAGCTGGAAGGCGAGCCCCAGGTAGCGGCCGTAGTGTTGAAGCGCGCACTCCTGCTCGGGCGTGGCCTCGGCGAGCACCGCGCCGCTGTGGGAGGCCGCCTCGAACAGCATCGCGGTCTTGCCCTGGATGGTTTCGAAATAGGCTTCCTCGGAGAGGCTCGGGTTGCCGATGTTGGTGAGCTGCAACACTTCGCCTTCGGCAATGATACAGGTCGCGCTCGACAGGATCGCCATGATGCGCATGGAGCCGACGCTGACCATCATCTGAAACGAGCGCGAGTAGAGAAAGTCTCCCACCAGCACCGACGGTGCGTTGCCCCAGGCGTCGTTGGCGGTTTTCTTGCCGCGGCGCAGGTGCGAGTCGTCGACCACATCGTCGTGCAAAAGAGTCGAGGTGTGCATGAACTCGATCAGGGTGGCGAGTGTGATGTGTTTGTCGCCTTCGTAGCCCAGCGCGCGCGCGGCCAGCAGCACTAAAAGTGGGCGCATGCGCTTGCCGCCGCTTTCGATGATGTACTGACCGATGGTTTCGACCAGCGGGACGTTGGAGTTGAGCTGCTCGACAATGGTGCGGTTAACGGCCTCGAAATCGCCCGCCACCACGGCGTGCAGCGGTGAAGGCGTGGGGCTGACAGGCGTTTGGGGAGAGACGTTAGTCATGAAATAGGGTCATCGCAGCAGGTGAAAAGCGGCCATTACCGCCCTGAGTGGGGATTATGCTATGGGGCCACCTGTAAGGCGTCAAGGCGAAGCCACCGGCGAGCCGTTGGCGAGCCGCACCACGCCAATTGACACGCCCCTGGGGGCTTGTGGTAAAGATCGATCATCGCTATAATCCGCGACCCACTCATCATGCTCCCTGTCAGATGGCTGCCGAAAGGGGCGCCACTCGCCGCAGGTCTTAAGAGCACGACGCGAAAGCGCGTAAGTGATGAGCGCTGGCTTAAAGGGGCCAGCTTCAACGACGAGTCCGGAGAGCGACATGTACGCAATTATCAAAAGCGGTGGCAAGCAGTACCGCGTTCAGGAAGGCCAGACCCTCAAGCTCGAGAAAATCGAAGTCGCCACCGGCGAATCCATCGATTTCGAAGAAGTGCTGATGGTCGCAGACGGCGACGATTTCAACATCGGTGCACCGATGATCAGCGGCGCGAAAGTCTCCGCTGAAATCGTTTCGCACGGCCGCGGCGAAAAAGTGAACATCATCAAGTTCCGTCGCCGTAAGCACAGTATGAAGCGTCAGGGCCACCGTCAGTGGTTCACCGAAGTCAAAATTACCGGAATTTCCGTTTAACACGGTCTATTCCCCTGATTAGGAGGCTATTTCGATGGCACATAAAAAGGCAGCCGGCTCCACGCGTAACGGTCGCGATTCCGAATCCAAACGCCTTGGTGTAAAACTCTTCGGCGGCCAGGCGGCCACCGCGGGTAACATCATCGTGCGTCAGCGCGGCACCCGTTTTCACGCCGGCACCGGCGTTGGCATCGGTCGCGACCATACGCTGTTCGCTCTGACCGACGGCAAGGTGCAGTTCCAGACCAAGGGCCCGCACAACCGTAAATTCGTGAGCATCGTTTCCGAGTAAGCGCTTAGCCGCTTGGACGAGTGAACGAAAGAAAAGCCCCGCATTGGCGGGGCTTTTTTGTCTGTTTAACCCCCTGCGCTCAAGGCAGGGGAAAAGGGCGGCGAAAGCGGCCGGGAGAATTCAATGCAGTTCGTCGATGAGGCCTCGATCATTGTCGAGGCAGGCAAGGGCGGCAACGGCTGTCTGAGCTTTCGCCGCGAAAAATACGTGCCCAAGGGCGGCCCCGACGGCGGCGACGGCGGCCACGGCGGCAGCGTCTACCTGATCGGTGACGATGCGCTGAACACCTTGATCGATTTCAAGTACCAGCGCTTTTACAAGGCTGAAAACGGTCAGGGCGGCATGGGCCGCCAGATGAGCGGTAAGGCCGGTGAGGATCTGCACGTCAAGGTGCCGGTTGGTACCACGGTGATCGACGAAGACACGCTGGAAGTGATCGCCGACGTCACCGAGATCGGCGAAGTGGTGTTGGTCGCCGAAGGCGGGCGCCGCGGGCTTGGCAACATTCACTTCAAGTCCTCGACCAACCGGGCGCCCAGGCGCACCACGCCTGGCACCGAAGGCGACCGGCGCAACCTGCGTCTGGAAATGAAGGTGATGGCGGACGTGGGCCTTCTGGGTATGCCCAACGCGGGTAAATCCACCCTGATCCGCTCGGTGTCGGCGGCCAAGCCGAAGGTCGCGAACTACCCCTTCACGACACTCGTGCCGAACCTGGGCGTGGTGAAGCTCGGCATGCACGAGCACTTCGTCATGGCGGACGTGCCCGGGCTGATCGAAGGCGCCTCCGACGGCGCCGGCCTTGGGCTTCGCTTTTTGAAGCACCTGACCCGCACCCGGCTGTTGTTCCACGTGGTGGATATCGCGCCGTTCGACGAGTCCGACCCGGTCGATGCGGCGAAGGCGATCGTGCGTGAGCTGGGGGAGTTTTCCCCGGCGCTCTCCGAGCGCCCGCGCTGGCTGGTGCTCAACAAGTTCGACCTGCTGCCCGAAGAGGAGCGCGAAGCGCGCGCCCAGGCCGTGATCGACGCGCTCGATTGGGACGGCCCGGTGTTTCAGATCTCGGCGATTTCGAGTGACGGCACCGAGAAACTGGTACAGGCGGCGCACCGCTGGCTCACCGACCAGCAGCGTCTTGAAAACGAGGACGAAGAGGCCTTCGAGCGCGAGCAGGAGATGCGCCGGCGCATGGAGGAAGAGTCCGTCGCCCGCACCGAGGCGCGTCTGACCCATAACCGCAGAAAGCGCAACGTCGAAGACGATGACGACTTCGATGACGACGATTACGATGTCGACGTCGAGTACGCGCCCTGACGGCAAGGCGAAGGGGCCCGCAGGCTCGCAGCAGTCAGCGGGCCTGGCAGTAACGTTCAACGTATTATCGCCATCGAGCTTGTAACGTGGCGGGCAGGAGTGAGGCGGCATGGAACATCGTGAGCAGTGGCCGGGCCGGGAGGTATTGACGGGCGCGCGCCGCGTGGTGGTGAAAATCGGCAGCGCCCTGATCACCGACGACGGGCGGGGCCTCGATGACGTGGCCATCGGTGCCTGGGTCGATCAGATCGCCGCGCTTCACGGGCGCGGCGTCGAGGTCGTGCTGGTCTCTTCCGGCGCGGTGGCGGCAGGCATGGTGCGCCTTGGCTGGCAGGCCCGGCCGAGCGCGGTACACGAACTCCAGGCCGCCGCCGCTGTGGGCCAGAACGGCCTGACCCAGTGCTACGAGCAGCACTTCGCCCGCCACGCCATGCTCACCGCCCAAATTCTGCTGACCCACGACGATCTTTCCGATCGCAAGCGCTATCTTAACGCGCTGTCGGCGCTGCGCACGCTGGTCGAAATGCGCGTGGTGCCGGTGGTCAACGAAAACGATACCGTGGTCACCGACGAGATCCGCTTTGGCGACAACGACACCCTGGGCGCTTTAGTGGCGAACCTGCTGGAGGCCGACGCGCTGGTGCTGCTCACCGACCAGGAGGGGCTGTTCGACGCCGACCCGCGTCACGACCCCGGCGCCACCCTGATCCAGGAGGGCCGGGCCGACGACCCGAAGCTCGCCGCCGTGGCCGGTAGCGGCGGGGCGCTGGGCCGGGGTGGTATGAGCACCAAGGTGCGCGCTGCCAAGCTCGCCGCGCGCTCCGGGGCGCTGACGATCATCGCCAGCGGCCGCCAGCCCGAGGTGATCACGCGCATCATGGCCGGCGAGGCGCTGGGCACGCTCCTCAAACCCGACCAGGCACCGATGGCGGCGCGCAAGCGCTGGCTCGCCGGCCAGCTCCAGGTGCGCGGCACGCTCACTCTCGATGCCGGCGCGGTGAACGTGCTGCGCGAAAAGGGCTCGAGCCTTCTGCCGGTCGGCGTGCGTCAGGTGCAGGGCAGCTTCAAGCGCGGCGATATGGTGCTCTGCGTGGACGAGCAGGGCAACTCCATTGCCAAGGGGCTGATCAATTACGGCGCCGACGAAGCGCGCCGGCTGGCCGGCAAGCCGAGCCACCAGATCGAGGCGATCCTCGGCTTCATCGAAGCGCATGAGCTGATTCACCGCGATAATCTGGTCATCGTCTAGATCGTCTAGCCTCAAGCCCGCGTTTCGATCGGCAGCGGCACCTCCCGCGGCCAGGCGTCGGGCACGATGAATACGCGCTCGATCGCACCATCATCGGCTTTCAGCATTACCTGCTGCGGGCCGAAGCGCTCGATGCACGCCTCGATCTGCGGCCACAGCGCCGCCGGCGGGTGAAACGCCGCCTCGACAGGCGGCGCCATCCAGAACGGCCGCGCAAGCCAGGCCAGCCGCACCTTTCCCGCGCTCTTTAAAAGCGCTTCCCAATCCTTTCGATGGCACCACCGCCCACGGTCGTGCTGCGCGGTCGCGCCTCGCGGCGGGGGCAGCGTGGCGTGAAACGGGTAAAACAGCACCCCGGGCATCGCCACCTGCTGGGTGATCTCGCCGATCTCGCCCGGACAGTCGCGTGGGGTGAGCCAGTGGCGCAGCGTACTGCGGGCAAGCGGAGTGGCGGAAAGCGGCAGTTGATGAGCGTGCAGGTGCGCGCACTTGCGCGCCAGGCTGTCGAGTCCGCCGGTGCCGATCCAGCGGTTGGGGCTGTCCGGTGCATCCGGGCCTTCATCGAGTCCCAGATAGAACTTGATCGCCACTTCCAGATGTAGGGGGGCGGGATTGGCTTGCGTGCGGTAGAGCATGTCCAGCTCGCCCAGGGTCTGGCGGCGCTCGCGAATGGCGACGTTGTGCGCCAGAAGCCGGGTATTGGGGCTATGGGCAAGCAGCAGATGCCACAGCGCCTCGTGGTAGTGGCCCATGCGCGTCACCTGCTTTTTTGAAAGCGCGCGAATTGCCGGCTCCTGGCGCAAAAGCCAGGCCTTTTCGCCGCGCGCAAGCCCCAGCGCCGCGCGGCTCGGCCGGCCCGGGTAACCGTTGAGCTCGACGATGTCCGGGGCGTCCAGAAGCCACGCCAGATCGCGCGCAATGGCGTCTTCGAGCGGGGCGCTGGGCGCATCAAGAGGGCTTTGTGGCGGCATGTCGTCGCTCCGGCGGCGTCTGCACGTTAGCGGTGAAATCGAAAAACGGCTGCTACGCTTAAATGCGGTTGACGATCTCAACGGCCCATCGATGCAAAGGAGTGTATTCATGGCTCATTCGAAAAATAGCGGTAAAAGCAGTGCGAAGGATAGCGCCAAGCGCAAAAAGCAGGCGTCTTCGAAAAGCGCCGAGTCGAAAAACGCGGCCTCTCCCCACTCTGATGTCGAAGCCCAGGCGCTCACGCCGCAAACTGGCGCGGCGCTTTTTGACGATGCCCGCTCGCGCCTGGAAGAGGTGTTCGAGGCGCTGGATATTCACCACGACGCCCGCGCACGGCTGATGCAGCCGGCAATGTCGCTGCAGGTCAGCATTCCGGTGCGCATGGATGACGGCCGCCTACAGGCGTTCCCCGCCTGGCGCGTGCAGTACGATATCTCGCTGGGGCCGGCCAAGGGTGGCGTGCGTTTTCACCCGAAGGTCAATCAGCACGAGGTCACCACGCTCAGCTTCTGGATGGCGGTGAAGTGCGCGGTTGCCGGGCTGCCGTTTGGCGGCGGCAAGGGCGGCGTCCAGGTCGATGCCAAGGCGCTTTCATCGCTGGAGCGTGAGCGCCTGGCGCGAGGCTACATTCGTGCTATTGCCGACGTCATGGGCCCGGATCGTGACATTCCCGCGCCAGACATGAACACCGACGCCGAGGTGATGGGCTGGATGATCGATGAGTACGAGAACATCGTGCGCCGCCGGGCACCGGCGGCGATCACGGGCAAGCCGCTGTCGCTGGGCGGATCCCCTGGCCGGGTCGAGGCCACCGGCCGCGGCGCGCTCAAGGTGCTGGATCTCTGGGCGCAGCAGCAGTCACGTAAGCCGGAAGAGACCACCGTGGCGGTGCAGGGCTTCGGTAACGCGGCGTACCACTTCGCCCGCCTGGCCTGCGAGCGCGGCTATCAGGTGGTGGCGGTGTCCGACTCCAGCGGCGGCATCTACAAGGAAAAGGGGCTCGATATCGAGTCGGCCAAAAAGGCCAAGGAGAAGCACGGCGAGCTTGCCAAATGCCGCCAGGGCAACGGCATCAAGGGCGAAGAGCTGTTGGCGCTCGAGGTCGACGTGCTGGCGCTGGCCGCGATGGAGAATCAGGTCACCAATGATAACGTGGACGACATTCGCGCCGGGATGATTCTCGAAATCGCCAACGGTCCGGTCACCAGCGACGCCGACCGCGCGCTGGAAAGCCGCGGGGTCGACGTGCTGCCGGACGTATTGGCCAACACCGGGGGCGTGATCGTGAGCTACTTCGAGTGGCTACAAAACCGCGCCGGGCAGGCCTGGAGCGAAGAGCAGGTCAACCAGCGGTTGGACGAAACCCTCGACGATCAGGCCAACCGGGTGCTCGAGCGCGCCCGCGACGAAAAGATCACCTATCGTCAGGCCGCGTATCGCCAGGGGGTCGAGCGGATTGCCGAGGCGATCATGGCGCGCGGCAACTGTCAGGACTGTCGCTAGGGCACCTCAGGGGCGGGCGTTGGCTCGCCCCTGGCAGGCTCAAACGTCAGTCGCGGTCGATCTCGACTACCTCGAAAGAGCCCTGGCGCACGCTGATCTCGAGTTCACGGCCATTTTCAGCCTGGCCTTCGATATCGATGATACCGCTGCGGCTGATGTCGATCTCCTCGAACGTGGTCATGCCTTCCTGGCGGGCCATCTCGAACGCCTGACGGATATCGTCCTCGCTCATGCCCCAAGCGCCACTGACCAGACGCTCGCGCTCCTCCTTGAGCGTTTCGCCGCTATCGAGCGAGAGCTCGATGTCGGCGAACCACTCCTCGTCGAGCCAGCCCTCGGCTTCGATACGGCTATCGTCCTCGACGCTGAGCTCTTCGATATGAGTAAAACCGTAGTCGGCGGTGTAGTTCAGCACCTCATCCAACCGCTCGAGCCCCAAACGGTCGGCCTGGGCGGCGCCGGCAGTGGCAACGAGCAACAGGGCGGAGGCCGGCAGCAGCACTGCTTTTTTCATCGACGTCATGTCACACTCCTTATTGCGGTATAAAAACCTTACAGGCTTGAAATCTCGCATCAGCGTTCACGCAGCGCCTGGTAAGGTGAGACCGTCTCTTTATAACAGCGCCGTTCTGTCGCCAAGCTGAAGGCGGCGTTCATCCCGCGTTCATCTAGAGTTTGGCATCCTGAGCCCATGAAACGATTTTCGTGGTTCTATCCAGCCTCCTTTTGCGCCGCGCTGCTGGCCGTGGCGACGTTTGCGTGGACGAGCTCGGCCGACGCCGAGCCGCAGTGGCGAATGCTTCACGGTCAGGTGCAGCGTGGCGAAACGGTGGGGCTGGAGTCGCTTCTGGACTGGCTGGAGGCGCGCTATGAGGGTGAAGTCATCGAAATCGAAATGGAGCGCGATGACGGCGAGATCGAGTACGAGATCAAGATGCTCGGTCCCCAGGGCCAGGTGGTCGAGTTCGAGTTCGATGGCAAAAGCGGCCAGCTAATGAAAATCGAGGGCGTGCGGATCAACGAGATGCGCCGCGACGACGTCAAGGATGGCGAATAATGAAGTGTTTATTGGTGGAAGACGACCAGGCCCTGGCCAGTGAACTGGCGCTGGCGCTCAAGGACGGCGACTGGCTGGTGGAAGTCGCCGATACCGGACAAAAAGCGGATTTTCTGGTGCGAACCGAGACCTATGACGCGCTGATTCTCGATGTCGGCCTGCCCGACGGCGACGGCACGCGCTGGCTAGGCGCTTGGCGCGACGACGGCATCGACCTGCCGGTGCTGATTCTCACCGCGCGTGAGCGCTGGGCGGACAAGGCGGCGGGCTTCTCCGCCGGCGCCGATGATTACGTCACCAAGCCTTTTGAGTCCGCCGAGGTGCTGTTTCGCCTGCGCGCGATTTTGCGCCGTACTCACGGTCATGCCCACCCGGTGATTCGTCTGGGCGAGCTGAGTCTGGACACCCACACCCAGCACGTCAGTCTCGCCGGGCGCCCGGTCAGCCTCACCGCTCAGGAGACGCGGCTTCTCAGCTATTTGATGCACGCTGCCCCGCGCGTGGTCAGCCGCGCCGAGCTCGCCGAACACGTTTATGATCGTGACCAGGAGCCGGACTCCAACGTGATCGACGTGCAGATCAGCCGGCTGCGCCGCAAGCTCGGCGCTTGGCGCTTCGTCACCCTTAGAGGCCAGGGCTACCGCCTGCTGGCCGAGGCGCCGGATGCCTAGCCGGCGCGCGCGCCTTCGCGCCAGGATTGGTCAGCGCTGGGCTCGCCGCTCGATCGCCACCCGGCTGCTGCTTGCCGCGCTTGTGCTCGTGGGGCTGGCGCTGCCGCTGGCCGGGGCCTGGCTTGCCCACTACTACCAACGCGCCGCGGTCGACGCGTTCGATGAGCGGCTGGAGGCCACGCTGAACGTGGTGATCGCCGGCGTCACCTTCGACCCTGTCGCCAATACGCTTGATTACCCCAGCGCGCTGGGCGATGCGCGCTTCGATCAGGTCTTTTCCGGCTGGTACTGGCAGATCACCGACCAGGGCGAGCACCGTCTCGCCTCGCGCTCGCTGTGGGATCAGCGCCTGCCGGTCACCGACAGCCGCCTGGCCCGCGCGCGAAGCCTTGAAGGCCCGCGCGGCCAGCCGCTTCGCGTAGTCGAGCGCGACATCTACCTCGCGCCGCTCGAGACGCCGCTGCACGTCAGCGTCGCCGCCGATGAAAGCGCACTCAAAGCGGAGATTCTCGGTTTTCAGCGGCTTCTGTGGCTGGGTGTGCTGGCGCTCTCGCTCCTCCTGCTGGGCGTTCTGGCGCTGCAGGTGCGCTTTGGGCTGGCGCCGCTTCGGCGCATGAACGCTGACCTTCGCGAGGTCGAAAGGGGCGGCGCAAGCCGCATGAAAACCCGCCTGCCCGAGGAGCTTGCCACGTTGGCCACCTCGATGAACGCGGTGCTCGCCCGCGACCAGCGCCTGATCGAGCGCGGCCGCCACGCCGCCGGCAATCTCGCCCACGCGCTGAAAACGCCGCTGAGCGTCATGCGCCTTCAGCTTAACCAGCTCCCCTTGGAGCCGCGCGAGCGTTTTGATATTGAGCTTTCGCGCATCGACAGCGCCGTGCGCCACCACCTGGCCCGGGCGAGCGCCGCCGGTGATGGCCTTCATCTGGCGCCGATCGCCCTGGAGGAGACGCTGGCCGGGCTCATCGAGGGCCTTGGCCGGCTGGCGGGTCGGCGCCAGGTGGCGCTGGAAACCCGCTGGCAGGCGCGCCCCCACGTGCGTATGGACCGCCAGGACGTACAGGAAGTGGTGGGCAATCTGCTGGATAACGCCCTGCGCTGGGCCGAAAGCCGCGTGACGCTGCGTGTTCAAACGCAGGGCGAGACCCTTCATCTAAGCGTGGAGGACGACGGCCCGGGCATGGACGAGGCGCAGTGCCAGGCGGCGCTCGAGCGCGGAAAGCGGCTGGACGAGCAGCGCTCGAACAGCGGCCTCGGGCTCTCCATCGTGGCGGATCTGGTAGCGCTTTATCAGGGCACGCTGACGCTCACCCGCGGCCAGGCCGGTGGGCTTTGTGTCGCCCTTCGGCTTCCGGTGGTGGCCCGTGGCTGAGCGTATCGAGCAGGCGCTGCCCGACGTACTGGTCGGCCCACTGCTGCGTCGGCTAAGCCCCACGCGGCTGACGCTATGGCTGGTGAGCTCGCGCCCGCTCGAGATGACACTGATACTCTTCCCCCACCAGCCGCGCGAGCGCACGTTGGATATAAGCGCGGCGCAGACGCGCCTGCCGGTCGGCCGCCACGCGCACATCTGCCTGATCGATGTGGCGCTCGAGGCGCCGCTGCCGTGTGACGAGCGCATCGACTACGACCTGCGCCTGAAAACGGCGTCCGGCGGCTGGCGCTCGATCGCCGAGTGGGCGCCCTGGCTTTGCCACGACGGCCAGGCGTTTCCCGCCTTCGTGCTCGCCTCGCGCCACCACCGCTTGATGCACGGCTCATGTCGCAAGCCCCATCACGAAAGCCCCGATGGGCTGGTGCGCGGCGACGCCTGGCTTGCAACGCGTCAGGACGAAGCCAGGCAGTGGCCGGCGTGGCTTCTGATGACCGGCGACCAGGTGTACGTCGACGACGTGGCGGGGCCGACGCTCACCGCCATTCACGCGCTGATCGACCGGCTCGGGCTTTTCGACGAATGCCTCGAGGGGGCCACGGTCGAGGATAGCCAGGCGCTCTACGCCGCGCCGCAAACGTATTATCACCGCGAAAAGCTGCTGCCGGACGTGACCAGCAACGCCGCCCTTCGCGAGCGCTTTTTTGGCGGGGTGAAAAAGCCGGTGTTCACCTCGGCGAACGCCTCGAACCACCTGATGACACTGGCCGAAATGCTCGCCATGTACTGCCTGGCGTGGTCGCCGACCCCCTGGACGCTGATCGACCCGGCCGAGCCCGCGCTCGAGCCAAAGGATCAGGCCACCTACCGCCAGGAGCAGGCGACGATGGCGGCCTTCGTCGAGGGCCTTCCGCAGTGCGCGCGACTGATGGCGCACCTGCCGAGCCTGATGATCTTCGACGACCACGACGTGACCGACGACTGGAACCTGACGGCGGACTGGGAGCGCTGCGCCTACGGGCACCCGTTCTCAAAACGCATCATCGGCAACGCCCTGATCGCCTACCTGCTCTGCCAGGGGTGGGGGAACGACCCGGACAAGCTCACTCCGCTGGTCGACGAGGCCGGCGCGCTGCTGGCATCCGCCGGTGATACGCTCGAGGCACCGCATCAGGATCGCTTCATCGAGCGGCTGTTGCGCTTTCAGGGCTGGGAGTGTCACGTGCCCGGTACGCCTGCGCTGCTCGTGCTTGATACCCGCACCCGGCGCTGGCGCAGCGAGCGAAGCCCCAAGCGCCCCTCCGGGTTGATGGATTGGGAGGCGCTAATGGAGATGCAGCAGCAGCTTCTCGAGTGCCAAAGCGCGGTGATCGTCTCGCCCGCGCCGATGTTTGGCGTCAAGCTGATCGAAGGCGTGCAGAAGCTCTTTACGCTCGCGGGCAAGCCGCTGGTAGTGGACGCCGAAAACTGGATGGCCCACCGCGGGGCGGCCAACGTGCTGCTGCAGATCTGGCGCCACTCGAAAACGCCGGGCAACTACGTGATTTTATCGGGAGACGTTCACTACTCCTTCGCTTACGACGTTTTCGTGCGCCGCCGCGAACGTCCTCCGCATCTGTGGCAGATCACCTCCAGCGGCATCAAGAACACCTTTCCCAAACAGCTCTTGAACGTGTTCGACCGGCTCAACCGCTGGCTCTACGCGCCCTGGTCGCCGCTGAACTGGTTCACCAAACGGCGCAAGTTCGATGTCGTTCCCCGTGACCCGGTCGGTGCCAGTGCCGGCGAGCGGCTCTACAACGCCAGCGGCCTGGGGCTGGTAACGCTGGATCGCCAGGGCCGGCCGACGGACATTCGCCAGCTCGATGCAGGGGGCGGGGAGGTCCGCTTTCCGCCACCCAAAACGCCGACCTGATCACCGGGTTGTCATAAAAATGTCACTGCCATGACGCAGGATTTTGCGGGTCGAATCTCATCCAAAAGGACCAGGGCTCAATGAGGTTTATCCGTACACCCCGTTCATAAGGCCTTTGGCATGACCGCGCAAGACGCTCAGTGGCTACATCTCATTCTCGAACGCGAAGACCTGAGCGTTCTGTTTCAACCCATCATGGACGCGAGCCAGCAGGCGATCTTTGGCTATGAGGCGCTGGTGCGCGGGCCAGAAGCGTCGCCGCTGCACTCGCCGCTGCGCCTGTTCGACGTGGCGACCCAGGCCGGGCTTCTGGTCGAGCTCGATCTGTTGTGCCGGCGCCTGGCGATTACCCGCTTTGCCGAGCTCGAGCTTCCGGGCTTTCTGTTTCTCAACGTCATGCCGCTGACCATCGTCGAGCGCGACTTTCAGGAGGGGCTGACCCTGGGGTTCGTGCGCGAAAGCAACCTGCCCCCGGAGCGGGTGGTGATCGAACTCACCGAGCACGTGCCGATTCACGACTACGAGTTGATGCGCCAGGCGGTGGATCACTACCGCGACATGGGCTTTCAGGTGGCCCTCGACGACCTGGGGGCTGGGCACTCGAGCCTTCGCCACTGGGCGGAGCTGCGCCCGGACTTCGTCAAGCTCGACCGTCACTTCATCGCCGGGATCGACCAGGAGCCGGCCAAGCGGGAGTTTCTGCGCTCGATTCTGGATGTGGCGCGAAGTCTCGACTGCAAGCTGATTGCCGAGGGGATCGAAACCGCCGCCGAGCATCTGTGCCTTTGGGAGCTCGACCGCGGACTTTCGCTCTTGCAGGGCTTCTATTTTGCCCGTCCCAGCGCCACGCCACCGCTTTCCCTTCATATGCAGCTACCCGCCGCCGGGCAGATCAGCAGTGCCGGGCGTACCGCCCGCGCCATTTCGCGCCCGATCGATACCGTCGCCCCAGAGGATTCGGTGCTGGCGCTGGCCGAGCGTTTTCGTAACGCCCCCACGCTTCGCTGTGTCGCGGTGATCGACAGCGGCCGGCCGGTCGCAGTGGTGCGGCGAAACGCCTTTTTGACTCTGTTCACCAACCCCTACAGCCACGCGCTCTACGCCAAGCGCCGGGTGATGGACGTTGCCGATACCCGTGCGCTGATCAGCGAGGCGGACACGCCGCTGGAAACGCTCAGCCAGGCGCTGACCGAGCGCCACGACATCGACCAGGAGGATTTCGTGATCGTCGAGCAGGGGCGCTATCTGGGCATGGGCAGCATCGTCGACCTGCTGCGCGAGATCACCGCCATTCAGGTGCGCCAGGCGCGCCACGCCAATCCGCTCACGGGGCTGCCCGGCAACATTCTGATCAACGAGACCCTGAGCCAGACGCTCGAGGCGCAAACGCCCTTCGCCGCTGCCTACGTCGATCTGGACAACTTCAAGGCGTTCAACGACGCCTACGGCTACGCCCGGGGCGATCAGGTGATCATTGCGCTGTCCCGGCTGTTGCAGGCGCAGGTGGACAGCGCCGGCGGCTTTATCGGCCACATCGGCGGCGATGACTTCATGATGCTGCTGCCCATCGAGCACTGGGAGAGCGTGTGCCGCCAGATTCTCGACTCCTTTGGCGTGATGGCGCCGCAGTTCTATACCGAGAGCGATCGACAGCAGGGCGGGGTGCGGGTCGAAAATCGTCGGGGGGAGGCGGATTTTTTTCCTTGTGTGAGCGTGTCGATCGCCGTCCAGCCGGTGCTGGATGCGACGCGCTATAAAGCGCTCGAGGTCGCGGCCAAACTCTCCGAGCTCAAGCACCAGGCAAAGAAGATTCCCGGCAACAGCCTGTTCGTCGAGCGCCGTGAGGCCCAGGGCTCAGTGTCATCCTGATGTCACGTTAGTGTCGCGGGGCTGTCATTCGGCGCTGTCACCATGAGGGCACTTCGAACAACGCTTAGGGGTTCACGATGACGCTCTCTTTTACCCGCACGCTTCTCAGCGCCGCCATTACGGGTGCCTTCGCGCTGACCACGCTCGGCGCCGCCGCCGATCTCTCCTCGCGCTACACCGATGACGATGGTGACATGATCGCCGACGTGCCCAGCGACGAGTCCCAGTGGGTCGACCCGGATACGCTGGTCTTCGCCTACACGCCGGTAGAAGACCCGGCAGTGTACGCCGAGGTGTGGGCGGACTTTCTCGAGCACTTGAGCGAGGCGACCGGTAAGGAGGTGCAGTTCTTCCCGGTGCAGTCCAACGCCGCTCAGCAGGAGGCGCTGCGCGCCGGGCGTTTGCATATCGCCGGCTTCAACACCGGCGGCGTGCCGGTGGCGGTGAACTGCGGCGGGTTCCGCCCGTTCGCCATGATGGCCGCCGACGACGGCAGCTTCGGCTACGAGATGGAGATCATCACCTACCCGGATAGCGGCATCGCGTCCGTCGAGGACCTGCAAGGACGTCAGCTGGCGTTTACCTCGGAAACCTCCAACTCCGGGTTCCGCGCGCCATCGGCGCTATTGCGCTCCGAGTACGGCATGGAAGCGGGCGAGGATTTCGAGACCGCCTTCTCCGGCTCTCACGACAACTCGATTCTGGGCGTGGTGAACCAGGACTACGACGCGGCGGCGATCGCCAACTCGGTGGCCAAGCGCATGCTCGCCCGCGGCGTGGTCAACGAAGGCGACTTCGACGTCATTTATACCTCGGAAACCTTCCCGACTACCGGCTATGGCCTGGCGCACAACCTGAAACCCGAGCTCGCCCAGCAGATTCAGGACGCCTTTTTCAGCTATGACTGGGAAGGCACGCCGCTGGCAGCGGAGTTCGAAAACTCCGGCGAGGCGCAGTTCATTCCGATCACCTACGCCGATCACTGGTCGGTGATTCGCACCATCGCCGACGCCAACGACGTCACCTACGACTGCGACTGACCCCCGCGTTTTTCGAGACCTTTCGGCCGGAAGCTACGCTTGCGGCCGAGTGCCGTATTGACGAGGTACTTCCATGCTCACACTTGCAGGCGTTGGTAAACGCTACCCCACCGGTGATCGCGCGCTCAGCGATATCGAGCTGACCCTTCCTGAGGGGCAAGTGCTGGCGCTGATCGGCCCATCGGGCGCGGGCAAGAGTACGCTGATCCGCTGCGTGAACCGGCTGGTGGAGCCGACTCAGGGCAGCATTCGCCTGGGCGATCAGGAGCTGACCACTCTGTCCGGCGCCGGGCTCCGGCGGGCGCGGCGCTCGATGGGCATGATCTTTCAGGAGTACGCGCTGGTGGACCGGCTCACGGTGATGGAGAACGTACTCTCCGGGCGGCTGGGCTACGTCGGCTTCTGGCGAAGCTTTCTGCGCCGCTACCCGTCGGATGCGGTGCGCGAAGCGTTTCGCCTGCTCGAGCGGGTGGGGCTTGCGCATGCCATCGACAAGCGCGCCGATGCGCTCTCCGGCGGCCAGCGCCAGCGGGTGGGCATCGCCCGGGCGCTGTTGCAAAGCCCGAGGCTTTTGCTGGTGGACGAGCCCACGGCGAGTCTCGATCCGAAAACCTCGCGCCAGATCATGCGCCTGATCCGCGAGCTCTGCGCCGAGCGGGGCTTGGCCGCGATCATCAACATCCACGACGTGGCCCTGGCGCAGCAGTTCGCCGACCGCATCGTTGGGCTCAACGCCGGGCGCATCGTCTTCGATGGCGCCCCGGGGGAGCTGACCGCCGAAATGCTTACTACGATCTACGGCGAGGAGGAGTGGGATGTTCGCGAAAGCGCTGACAACGAGTATGAGGCACCAGACGCGCAGCGGCGGGCCGCGGCGCCGGCAATGCGCGTGGCCGCCTCATGAGGTCGGATAACCAGGCGCGACTGAGCGCGGCGCAGCGCGGACAGTGGCGAAAGCCCGCCTTCATTGAGGGCAAATGGCGTCGCGTGGCGCTGAGCGCCGGCGTGCTGGCGTATCTTGCGCTGGCGCTGGGCTCCGTCGAGGTGAACTGGGCGCGGGTCGCCGAGGGCGCCGGGCGCGGGCTCAACTTTTTGGCGGCCTTTGCCCACCCGGATTTTGTAAGCCGCCAGAGCGACATCCTCGCCGGGCTGCTGGAGAGTTTGACCATGACGCTCACCTCCACGGTGATCGGCGTGCTGCTCGCCATTCCCGTGGGCCTCGGGGCGGCGCGCAATATAGCGCCGCTGCCGGTTTACGTGCTGTGCCGCGCGATCATCGCGGTGTCGCGCACCTTTCAGGAGATCATCATCGCGATTTTGTTCGTGGTGATGTTCGGCTTCGGGCCGCTGGCTGGGATGCTCACCCTGGCCTTTGCCACCGTCGGCTTCATGGCCAAGCTTCTGGCCGAGGACATCGAGGATCTCGACGCGCGCCAGGTCGAGGCGGTGCGCTCGACCGGCGCCGGCTGGTGGCAGGTGATGAACCACGCCGTCCAGCCCCAGGTGATGCCGCGGCTGATCGGGCTCTCCATGTACCGCCTCGACATCAACTTTCGCGAGTCGTCGGTGATCGGCATCGTCGGCGCCGGCGGCATCGGCGCCACGCTCAACACCTCGCTCAGCCGCTACGAGTACAGCACGTCGGCGGCGATCCTGTTGATCATCATCGCGATCGTGCTGGCCAGCGAATACGCCTCCAGCCACATTCGCCGCTTCACCCAATAGGCAGGAATCCCTGATGCCCGTTTCGACCTCTCTTGATGGTTTGCCGCTGTGGCAGCGGCGCACCAGCCGCGCCCAGTGGCTGCGCTTTGGCGGCTGGCTTTCGGGCACGTGCCTGTTTCTGCTCTGCTGGAAAGTGATTTCGGACAACACCATGTGGGTGTTCGCCCTGGACGCCGGGCGCCAGGGCAGTGACCTTCTAAGTCGCATGATGCCGCCGCGCTGGGAGTACGCGGCGAGCCTTTGGCAGCCGATGTGGGACACGCTCAATATTGCCACCCTGGGCACGGCGCTGGGCATCCTGATGGCCTTTCCCGTGGCGTTTCTCGCCGCGCGCAACACCACGCCGCACCCGCTGGTGCGAAGCCTGGCGCTGACCGTCATCGTTTCGTCGCGCTCGATCAACTCGCTGATCTGGGCGATGTTGCTGGTCACCATCGTTGGGCCCGGCGTGCTCGCGGGCATCATTGCCATTGCGCTGCGCTCGATCGGCTTCGTCGGCAAGCTTTTGTACGAGGCGATCGAGGAGATCCACCCAACCCCGGTCGAGGCAATCAGCGCCACCGGGGCAAGCCGCCTGCAGGTGATGAACTACGCCGTGCTGCCCCAGATCCTGCCTGCTTTCGCCGGCATCAGCGTCTACCGTTGGGATATCAACATTCGCGAGTCGACGGTGCTGGGACTGGTCGGCGCCGGTGGCATCGGGCTACAGCTCAACGCCTCGATCAATAGCCTCGCCTGGAGTCAGGTCAGCGTCATCTTCGTGATGATCTTCGCAACCGTTTTGGTCTCAGAGTGGATCTCGGCGCGTGTGCGCCACGCGATGATCTGAGACTCAATAGGCAGGTGTGGCAACCGTGCGCGCCTTGGGCCATGATGAAACCTCATTGATGCCACCGGCCGAGCGCACCATGTCGACACCGTGTTTTTGTACCGCTTCTCGCTTGTCTTTTAACGTTGTCTTGCCTCGCGCCTGCCGGCGCCTTGGGGCGCTGCTGGCGCTTTTTCTGCTCGCTGGCTGCGCCAGCAAGGAGATAGCCACCGCCCCGACCCCGAACATGGCGGGCATCTCGATGGAGCGCGCGCTGATTCTTTCCCACGCCCAGCAGGCGATCGGCACGCCGTATCGCTTCGGCGGCAATACGCCCAAAGGGCTCGACTGCTCGGGGCTGGTCGAGATGACCTACCGCGCCGCCGGCTTCAAGGTGCCGCGCACCGCCGATCAGCAGTACCGGGCGCTGCCCGGCACCCCACAGCCGCGCCCGGGAGATCTGCTATTTTTCGGCAGCGGTGCCAAGGCCACCCACGTGGGCATCTACCGCGGCAACCGCCAGATGATCCACGCGCCGGGCAGCGGCCGTCAGGTGGTCAGCGTACCGCTGGACATCGACTACTGGGAAAGCCGCTACCTGGGCGCGGCGTCACTGGCGCCATAAGCGCGTGAAAAAAGATGAGAAGTTTCGTTTAAGTACGCCCATTAAATGTTAATAATGGTAGCCTGTTAAGCGTGATGAATTTAGTCATCCGCGCCGTGTTGCTTCGCGCGGCGAATGCGCCGCAGATCAAGCCGCTGAATTGGCAGGCTTTCCCGCGATGCATGGCTCACTCCCCGATTTGCCCAAGGAGCAGTCATTGGCTCAGCAACAATTCGATGCCGCGCTGTCGTTGCGAGGTAACGCGCCGCTCTCGGTCGTGCCCTCCAGCGCTTCGTATTCGCTCTGCGAAGCGGCATTCTATTGTGCCAATGAAGCGATCATCATCACCGATGCCGAGAATCTCGTCGTCGACGTCAACCCGGCCTTTTGTGAGCTGACCGGGCTTGCCCTGGACCAGGTGATGGGTAAATCGCCCCAATCGTTCAGCATTCTGGCGCTGGAGGATAGCCGGGCCTCGCGGTTTTTGAACGACGACGTGCTGTTTCGCGACCGCGGCAAGAGCCAGGTGAGCTACCGGGGACACGATGGCAAGCCTTATCCGGCGATGATGTCGACCAACCGGGTACGCAACGAGCAGGGCGGGGTGGCCTATCATGTCATCGTGCTGTCGGATCTCTCCGCCATTCCCGCCCACGCGCGTCATCTCGACCGCGAAATCAGCTTCGACTCGCTTACCGGCTTACCCAATTTGCATCTTTTGACCCAGCTCATTCAGGAATCCATTCAGCACGCCGATGCCAGGGGCCTGCCGCTGGCGGTATGCTCGCTCGATATCGACTACTTTCAGACCCTCAACGAGCGGCTGGGTCCCAAGCGCGGCGATACCATTCTGGCGGCGTTTTCCCGGCGCGTGAGCCACTTGCTGGTTGGGGATGACGTGCTCGCTCGAGTCGGCGGCGACGAATTCGTGCTGCTGTTGCACCACGGGGTGGACGAGGCGTATTTCGAAACGCTCTTGAACTCGATTCGCCAGCCGCTGATGCTCGATGGTCAGAGTATCTATCTCACGGTGAGTCTGGGGGTCACGCTCTACCCCAACGACTACGCCCAGGGCGACATACTGCTGCGCCACGCCAACCAGGCGATGTATCGAGCCAAGCAGCGCGGCCGCGATACCTACCATTTTTTTGACCCGGATCAGGACCGCCAGCTGCGCGTGCGCCATGAAAAGCGCCAGCGCTTTTCCGATGCGCTCAACGGTGACGAGCTGCGCCTTTTCTATCAGCCGCAAATCGACATGCGCACCGGTGAGATCGTTGGTCTCGAGGCGCTGATTCGCTGGCAGCACCCGGAAGAGGGGCTGCTGGCCCCGGCGGCGTTTTTACCGGACATCGAGGCGACCCCGCTCGAGGTCGATCTCGGCGAGTGGGTGATCAACGAAGCGCTGCGCCAGCTCTCGGTATGGCAAACCCAAGGCACGGCGCTGACGGTGAGCGTGAACATCAGCCCTTCCCATCTGCTGGTCAAGGATTTCAGCCATCGCCTTGGCGAGCACCTGGCGCGCTACCCAAGCGTGAGCCCGTCGCTTTTGAAACTCGAAGTGCTCGAAAGCGCCGCCATTCACGACATCCAGTCGGCGCTGGTCAACATGGCGTGCTGTCAGACGCTGGGCGTGGGCTTTGCCATCGACGACTTCGGTACCGGCTTTTCGTCGCTTACCCACCTGCGCCAGCTGCCGGTGAACCTGATCAAGATCGATCAGAGCTTCGTGCGCGATATGCTGGACGACCACGATGACATGGCGATCGTCGAGAGTGTGATCTACATGGCCAACCGGTTTAAAAAGCCGATGCTGGCCGAAGGCGTGGAGACGCTGGCCCACGCGAGCGCGCTAATGGCGCTGGGCTGCCACCTGGCCCAGGGCTATGGCATCGCACGCCCCATGCCCGCCGAGCAGGTGCCCGATTGGATCGAGCACTGGCCCGAGCGCCTCGAGTGGCACACCATCAAGCCGCTTTCGAAGGGGCTGTTGTAAGCTCGATGCCTGCTCGTTTCTATCCATTATTTCCCTGGCCGCTTGAGTGTTGCTCGTACCGTTACCATGCCTTCCATCGACGTCGTTTTGAGTTTGACCCCGCGTGAGTGCCTGGCGTACTACGAAGGGCGCTATCGCAACGTACGCGCGCGCAGCGTCGACGGCCGCTGGGTCGTCTTTCCCGCCGAGGCGCTGCGCCGAGTCGTCGACCAGGAGGGCGTGCACGGGGTGTTTCGGCTCACGTTTACGGGTGAGGGCCGCTTTAGCCGCATCGATTTCGTTCAAAGGTAATTCGCCATGCCCGCCTTTCATCAAGCGCCGAGCCTGAACGAGCTGGTGCTGCGCATTATTCCCAACCTCAACCAGGCCGACACCCTGGTGCTCAATACGCTCGAGAGTTTGATCGAAAGCGCCAGCGACCCGCTCGAGGTGCTGCGACGCAAGGAGCAAAAACAGCAGTTCGCCCTCGAGATATACCGGCTTCGCCTGGGGCTGGAGGGGGTGCTGGAGCGCTATCGGGACGATGTCAACGCGTTGATCGACAATGACAATCACCGCTCGCCGCCGCTGTCGTTCAAACCCGGTGAGGAGGCCGTGATCCGCGACGCCATCGCTATTTACGATCACGTACGCGCCTTTCAGCGCGGCGAGCGTGCAGCGCCAATCCCCCGTTAATTTTCAGTGGCCGAACGTTTCTGGCACCGATATTGCGTCTATAATGCAGGGCTCGCCCAGGGCTTACCCGCCCCGGCGAGCGACAGCGGCCTACCCGGTCTTCGCTGTGACTCATTTTGGAGATGACCCATGTCGACCTTACCCGTGACGATGATGGTGGCCCGCCGCGTGGCCAACGGCCGCTATCAGGACTTTCAGCGCTGGCTCAACGAAGGCCGCGACCTGGCGGCGGATTTCCCCGGCTATCTGGGCTCCGGTGTGCTGGCACCGCCTCGGGGCGACGACGAGTATCAGATCGTGTTTCGCTTTAGCGATCAGCAGATGCTCAACGTCTGGCAGCACTCCGCCTCACGCGAAGGCTGGCTCAAGCGCGGCCAGGGGCTTTTCGACTCCCCGATCGAGCAGCGCGCCACGGGTCTGGGCGCCTGGTTTCACATGGACGGCGTCGAGCCTACCCCGCGCTGGAAACAGGCGGTGGCGGTGTGGCTGGCATTTTTTCCCATTTCGCTGATGTTTCAGTGGCTGTTTGGCGCGCTGTTGGCCGATTGGGCGCTCGTGCCGCGCGTGCTGGTCAGCACGCTGGCGCTAACGCCGATCATGGTGTTCATTTTCATTCCGCTGTCGACCCGGCTGCTGGCGCCCTGGCTTCAGGGGCGGTGGTCGCCGCGTGTACAGCTGGGCCGCTGGTGGCAAAGCCATCGCTCCCAGGCCAGGCTGTAAGAGCGTTTCACCATCCACCACCAGGGAAGGGCCATGATTCACGTCCACCATCTCGAGAAATCGCGCTCGCACCGGGTTATCTGGCTTTTGGAGCTTCTGGGGCTCGAGTACGACATTCACGTTTACAAACGTAACGACAAGACCATGCAGGCACCGAAAGCGCTCAAGGAGGTGCATCCGCTGGGCAAGTCACCGGTGATCGTCGATGGCGAGCTGACCATCGCCGAGTCCGGCGCGATCATCGACTACCTCGTCGAGCGCTACGGTAAAGGACGTTTCACGCCTGATCCTGAGGACGTCGAGACATGGCTGGACTACCGCTACTGGCTGCACTACGCCGAAGGCTCGCTCATGCCGCTTCTGCTCATGAGCCTGGTATTCAGCCATATTCCCAAACAGTCGCCGGCGCTGGTGAGGCCCGTGGCCAAGGGAATCAGCTCGACGATCCGCGAGCGCTTTCTCGACCCGCAGCTCGATCAGCACATGGCGTTCATCGAAGCGCACCTGCGCGCGAAGGAGAACTTCGGCGGCGCCTGGCCAAGCGGGGCAGACGTACAGATGAGCTTTCCGATGCTGGCGCTCAAGGGCACCCGCTCGCTTGGCAACTACCCGGCCATCGCAGGATTCACCCAGCGTTTGGAGAGCGACCCCGCCTGGCAGCGGGTGATCGAGCGCGCCGGGCCGCTGGATATCCTCGAGCGCTAAAGAAAGTGCCCGGCGCGCCCCGCGCCGGGCAAACCGTTAGCCGAAGCTTGCCGCGTTGAGCCACAGGTGCACCAGGATGCTGGCCACGTAGCCAAGCAGGATCACCGGCGTCCAGCGAAGATGGCCCATGAAGGTATACGAGCCGCGGGCCTGACCCATGACGGCCACTCCCGCCGCCGAGCCGATCGATAGAAGACTGCCCCCGACGCCCGCGGTCAGCGTGATCAAAAGCCACTGCCCATCGGACATCGCCGGTTGCATGGTCAGTACGGCGAACATCACCGGAATGTTGTCCACCACCGCGGACACTACGCCGAGCACCACGTTGGCCCAGGTCGGGTTCCAGCCGCTGTAAAGCGCTTCGGATAAAAGCCCCAGGTAGCCCATGAACCCAAGCCCGCCGACGCACATCACCACGCCATAGAAAAACAGCAGCGTATCCCACTCGGCGCGCGCGACGCGGTTGAAGACATCGAAGGGCACCACGCTACCCAGCTGTGCGAGCTTTTTATTGTCGCCTTCGCGGCTATAGATTTCGCGCTTGCGCGCAAGCGACTTGGGGAGGCTCTTGCGCAAGTAGAAGCCGAAAAACTGCAGGTAGCCAAGGCCGGTCATCATGCCCAGTACCGGCGGCAGATCCAGCAGCGTATGGCACAAAACCGCGGTGGTGATCGTCAGCAGAAAAAGCGCGATGATGCGCCGCGCGCCGCGCTTCATGATGACCTCTTCGTAGACACTGGCGGGCTTTTGATCCTTGATGACCAGGCTCATGATCGTCGCCGGCAGCAAGAAGTTGACCAGCGCCGGCACGAACAGGATGAAGAACTCCTGGAAGGGAATGATGCCTGCCTGCCACACCATGAGTGTGGTGATGTCGCCAAAGGGGCTGAAGGCACCGCCGGCGTTGGCGGCGACCACGATATTGATACACGCCAGGTTGATGAAGCGCTTGTCGCCTTCTGCCACCTTGGTGATCACCGCGCACATCAAAAGCGCCGTGGTCAGATTGTCGGCGATCGGCGAGAGGAAAAAGGCCAGCCCGCCGGTCAGCCAGAACAGCGTGCGGTAGTTGAAGCCCTTACGCAGCATCCAGCTGCGCAGCGCATCGAACACCCGACGCTCTTCCATGGCGTTGATGTAGGTCATCGCCACCAGCAAAAAGAGCATCAGCTCGGTAAATTCCAGAAGCGTCATTCGAAACGCGTACTCGGAGGTTTCCGACAGCCCGTTTTGAACGTATACCCAGCCAATGAGTCCCCAGATGATGCCCGCTGCCACCAATACCGGCTTGGATTTGCGCATGTGGATTTTCTCTTCGGCCATGACCAGCGCGTAGGCGAGTATGAAAATTCCCAGTGCCAGAAACCCCGTCATCGAGCTGGTTAAATCGAGTTCGCCGGTGATGGCCAGAGCGCAGGGCGAGAAGATCAGCAGGGCCATCGCCCATAAAAAAAGCCAGCGGCGAGCGGGTCGCGGCTGGCGTAAGGCGTGATGTCGCATCAGCATAAGAGTGATTTCCTTATTATTAAAAGGGACTAAAAAGAGGCACTTCGAGTTTAACAACGGGGGGATTAACGCAATATGGAATAAAACCGAAAGAAGTGCGCTATCAATGGGTTTGAAACGTCTTTTTTTAGCAAATTAGTCGTTTAGAGAATGGTTGGTTTTAGCGTTTGGTGTTATGTCACGAATGCTCTTATCCATTGGTCTAAAGTACGCTTTTATTAAAGCGTATTGTTTACTGAATAAGGCCAGTCATTAAAAACCGGATCAATGCGAGCATTGCGCGCGGTTGATGGCTGGCATTCCGCCAGGGTCATGGTATTTTATGGGCATCAGAGACACCCTCTAACGACCACAACAAGCAAACTTCCTCGCAAACGCCGCTCCAGCCAAGGATATTTCATGCGCCCTCTAGCTCCTCTATTTCATCGTTCGATTACGGTTACGACCGCCTTACTGGTGTCGGGACTGATGGCGTTTTCCGCCCAGGCCGAAACGCGTATTACCTATAAGTCGTCGTCTGCCGGTACGGCCTATTATCAGATGGGCGTAGAGCTTTCCGAGGCGATTCGCGAAGGCACCAATGACGATATCGTGCTGACCCTGGAAGAGAGCCAGGGCTCGGTACAAAACGTCATGGAGGTCATGGCGCGTCAGGGCAATTACGTCTTTACGACGCCTCCGGCACTCGTCGAGCAAGCCATGGACGCCGAAGGGCCCTTCGCCAAGCGGCAAAGCCCTCGCTTTCAGGACATTCGTGGGCTCTTCCCTATTCCGTCGATCACCATGCACTTCGTCATTGCCGGGGATGACGGTGTCGCCCGCGTCGATGAGCTCGCCGGCAAGCACGTACTGATCGGCCGCGGCACCTTTGGCGCCCGGGAAGCCCAGCGCTACTTCGAACTCTTCGGCCTCGACGATGAGATTCGCCTGGCGGATGCCGCGTTGGGCAACGGTCCCGATGCGCTCAAGAACGGCCAGATCGATGCCTTCGTCACCGCCAGCTCCTTCCCCACGCCGAACGTGATCGAAACCGCTGCCAGCATGCCGATCACCCTGGTGTCGCTGACCGATGAACAGATCGAGCAGACCGGCGCGACCGCTCAGGTGATTCCAGGCGGCACCTACCCCGGCGTCAATGAAGACGTTCATACGACCTCGCTTCCGGTCATGGCCTACACCACGGCGCAGATGGACGACGACACCGCCTATACGCTGACCAAAACCTTCTGGGAGCGTCGCGACGCCATGGCCGAAGAAGCCGCCTGGTGGGGCAGCATCACCCCGGCGCTGCTCGAGAACATGACCACGCCGCTGCACCCCGGCGCAATTCGCTACTACGAAGAGGCGGGCGTCGACGTTCCAGACGCGCTGCGCTGATCCTTACTCTTTCATGAATTGATTCACCACGGCGCCCCGGTTGCCGTGGTGTTTTTCATTGTCTTCGTGTATTTCATCGTCGTCGTGTTTTCAGTCGTATAGGCAAACGTCATGCAGGTTTTATCGAAAGACGCCGCGGTCGCGGCAGCGCCTCGGGCGACAGGCTGGGTAGCGCTGGGGATGGCGAGCGTCATTTTTCATCTCGGGCTCATCTTCTACGGGCTGGCCCCGGCACTGGTGAGCCGCCCGCTGCACATGGCGCTGCTGCTGCCCTGGGTGCTGATCTACATGGCGCGCAGCCGCTTTCAGTATGTGAGCGGCTGGCTGCTGACGCTTTCGGGGATAGCGGCCTGCGGCTATATCGCGCTCAACGAAACCGCACTCGCCACGCAGTATGGGTTTATCGACACGCATCTGCAGATGGCGATCGGGGTGTTTCTGATCTTCGTTGCACTCGAGGCCGCGCGCCGGGCGATCGGCTGGCCGCTACCGCTGGTCGCCTTGCTGGCGCTGCTGTACGGCGTATTTGGCGAGTACGTGCCGGGAGCCTTTGGCCACGCGGGCATTCCTCTGGCAAGCCTGGTGGGAACGCTCACCATCGCCGAGGGCGGCCTGTGGGGATCGCTGACCGGGGTGAGCGTGGGGGTAGTGGCGATCTTCGTAATCTTTGGCGCGGTATTGAACGCCGGCGAGGCGGGGCAGGGATTCATGAACCTGGCTGGCGCCATTGCCGGACGGCTGACCGGCGGCGGAGCGAAGGTGTCGGTGATCTCCTCGGCGCTAATGGGCTCGATCTCTGGCTCCGCCTCGGCCAACGTCGCGTCTACCGGCGCGATCACCATTCCGTCGATGGTGCGGCTGGGCTATCCGCGCACACTGGCCGGGGCAGTGGAGGCGGTGGCCTCCTCCGGCGGGCAGATCATGCCGCCGCTGATGGGCGCTGGCGCCTTCGTCATGGTCGAGCTGACCGGCACCCCCTACACCCAGATCATGGCGGCGGCGGCGCTGCCTGCGTTGCTCTATTTTTTCACTGTCTGGATCGGTATCAATGCCTACGCCACGCGTCACGATTTGAAGCCCGTGGCCAAAAGTGAGCGCCCGACAGCCAAAGAGGTATGCATTACCTCGCTGTTCTTTGCCGTTCCCTTCGTGCTGCTGCTGGAGCGCATCTTCAACGGCGGCGTTACGCCTCAATACGCGGCGAGCATCGCGATCTTCGCGGGTATGGCGCTTTTGTTGTTCAACGTGAGGCTGCGCTTTTCGTTTTCGGACTTCATTAGCCGGCTCTGTGAGGCCGCGCTCACCGCCGGGCGCCAGATCGCGATGATCGGGGCGATCATCCTCTGCGCGTCGCTGGTGATCGGCGTGCTTTCCATGACCGGGCTCGGGGTCAAGATCACCTCGGGCATCCTGTCGCTCTCTGGTGACATGCTCTGGCCGGCGCTGTTGCTCACCGCGCTCGCGTGCCTGGTGCTGGGCATGGAGGTACCGACCACGGCCGCCTACGTCATCTGTGTCTCGGTGGCGGGGCCGGCGCTGACCTCGCTGGGACTTTCACCGCTGCTCGCGCATCTGTTCGTCTTCTGGTTCGCGCTGTTGTCCACCATTACCCCGCCGGTGTGCGGCGGCGTGTTCATCGCGGCCGGCATGGTGGGTGAAAACTGGCTCAAGGTGGCAGTCAAGGCGATGGCGCTGGGTATCGGGCTCTACATCATTCCGCTGGCCATGGTGGCCAACCCTCATATCATCGAGCTCGCCTTTACGCCCGGCGCGGCGCTGATAAGCGCGCTGAAGGTGGCCGTCGGGCTTGGCATGGTCTCGTTCGGCGTCATCGCCCGGCGCGCACTCTGGTGGCGGTTGGTGTTGGTGCTAGGGGGCTTGGCCGCCATCTTCCTCGTCTAGTCGCAGCGGTGATGAGGGCGGCGCCTGGGTCGTCGAGTAGATCACCCAGATGTCCAACGCCGGGCCGAGGGCGCGCTCGACGCGCAGGGTTTGTGGTGCCTGCGAGACCACCTGCGCGGCGCACAGGCCCGCGTCCACCTCGCCGGCAAGCAAGGCGTCGGCGACGGCCGAGGTCGTGGGGAGTTCGACGATTTCGTCGAAGGCGCTCAGATCGGTGTAGTGGCGGGTGGCCGGCTGCAGCGCAAGACGCGACGGGCGCTGGACGTCGCGGCGCACGATCAGCGCCAGCGGGTGGGAGCCGGCGATGAACACGTCCACCGGGAAGGCGCGATGCATGGTACGCCCAACGCAGTCGGCGTGGCTCGAGTGCGCGGTACATTGAAGCAGGTGGCTGATGTCGCCGGCCAACAGCGCCTCGAAGGCACGCTCGAAATCCTCGAAGTAGACACCTTCGCCTGTGCCGCTAGCGCGCCTGGCCAGGTAGCGTTTGGCGATCAGTGCGTGGTTGCTGCTCTCCGGCCCCAGCGTGCCCAGGCGCATGAGTGGCTCCTTGGATCGAGAAAATGGGTTTAGCCAAAGAGCGTAAAGCTCGCCGCCACGAAGCCCGCATAGCCCACCAGTAAAATGCCACCCTCGGTTCGAGACAGGCGAAGCCCCGTATAGAGAAACACCAGCAGCGCGACCGCCGAGCCAAGCATCACCCACTGATCGAATATCACCATGCGCTCGATGAGCACCAGCGGCTGCAAAAACGCCGAGACGCCCAGAATACCCAGCAGGTTGAAGATATTGCTGCCCAGGATGTTGCCCACCGCCACGTCGGCATGGCGGCGTAGCGCGGCGACCAGGGACACCGCAAGCTCCGGAAGTGACGTACCCACGGCGACGATGGTCAGCCCAATGACCGCCTCGGAAAGCCCCAGCGTCTGGGCGATACCGACGGCACCGTAGAGCAAAAACTGCGAGCCGCCGATCAACAGCGCCAATCCGCCGAGCAGGCCGAGAACGATCCAGAGGGTAGAGGTCGGCTTCTGGGCCGGTGGCTCCGGCAGTACGTTGGGCGGCTCCTGCGTGGGGGCTGTCTGGCGCTCGCTCAGGTACGCCCAGACGAGATAGCCAACGAGCCCTGCGAGGAAAAGCAGCGCATCGAGGCGGCCAAGCTCCCCGCTGGCGCCCAAAACAATAAACAAAAGGGTCGCGGCCAGCATCACCAGCCCGTCGCGCTTGAGCGCTTGGCGTTTCGTGGTCAGCGGATAAATCAGCGCGCAAAGACCCAGAATCAGCATGATATTGCCGATATTACTCCCCACCACGTTGCCGATGGCGATATCCGGCTGCTGATCGAGCGCGGCGTTGATCGACACGACCAGCTCCGGTGCCGAGGTGCCAAAGCCCACGATCACAAGCCCGGTAAACAGTGCCGATACCCCCAAACGCTCGGCGCCGGCAACCGCGCTTCGTACCAGCGCCTCGCCGCCGAGGGTCAAAAGCGCAATACCGCCCAATAGACTTAACACGAAGTAGAGCATGGTGATCTCTTCACGGTGATCAGCGTCGCGCGCCATTAGTCGCTCAAATTAGCGTGAAACAAGCCGTATCGCTACGGTTATTGACAAGCCCTTTGCTCGCTTTTTCAACGCTTCGATCCAGGTAAAGCCGCAAGGGAGTATTGGCGTAGCCCGTTTTTATTGATATGTTATATCATTAATTATATGAGCTGTTTCTGCTCTATTCATCAGCAGGTCACACAAGGAGAGTACATGTCACTTTTAGCACGCAAGACGCTTGGAGTATTGGCCGTAGGTTCGCTAATGGTTGGCGGCTTACAAAGCGCTTACGCTCAGCAGGACGACCACGACCACGCCCACGATCATGACCACGGGCACTCACACGATCATTCCCATGAACACGCTCATGAACACGAGCACTCCCACGAGCACGGTCACGACGATTCCCACGACCATTCTCATGATCACTCTCACGACCACGACAGCGATATTTACGCCGGCTATTTCGACGACGATCAGATCGAAGACCGCCCGCTAAGCGACTGGGAAGGCGACTGGCAGTCCGTCTATCCCTATCTGCAGGATGGCTCGCTCGAACCGGTCTTCGAGAAGAAAGCCGAAAACGGTGACAAGACCGCTGAGCAGTATGCCGAATACTACGAGGTGGGTTACGAAACCGACGTCGATCGCATCGTGATCGAGGGCAACAGCGTGACGTTTTACGAGAACGGCGAAGAGCGCAGCGCCGAGTACCAGTACGACGGCTACGAAATCCTCGATTACGCAGCCGGCAACCGCGGCGTTCGTTTCATCTTCGAAACCGAAGAGGGCGATACCGACATGCCGCACTACATCCAGTTCTCGGATCACGACATCTACCCGACCGACGCGCACCATTTCCACCTGTACTGGGGCGACGATCGTGAAGCGCTGCTGGAAGAGGTCACCAACTGGCCGACCTACTACCCAAGCGAACTAGACAGTGACGGTATCGTGGAAGAGATGCTGGCGCACTGATCAAACCGCATTCGGTTCGTTTCGTCACCGCGCCCCCGGCCCATGGACCGGGGGCGTTTTTTATGGAGATTGGGCAACCCTTCAACGTTACCGATGTCTGACTCGTGCGCCTGACCCGTATTCGCCAAAGAATGCTTCATTTATCAAATGTTTGTCTCAAACGTCGTGCCCGACACTCTTTTTTGCATGTAACGGAGTGCGTTTAATAATGCAGGATATGCCTGCTATTGGTAAAAAAGTGTATCATAGTGTAAACGAGGTGTGCCGTAATGACGGCCCGAAATCACGACCCCCTTGCTCGAGGCGAGCAAGCGAGCGTTGAGGGCGCTGCTTAACCTGATCGACGATCGACTGGACGAAAACACGATGTTGGAACCTCTGGTAATGTCAGCTCCTCCTGTCAGAGAGGTCAACCGTCAGGCCATTGCGGTAATGGGCGCCTGTGCAGACGGTTCGGATCTTACCATTTTGGACGTTAGCGACGAGTACACCCGGTTCTGGGGAGGCGAGCGCGACCAGTGGCTGGGGGCTTCGCCCAGGATCGTGGGCTGCGATATCGAGAACAGAAAACTCCTGCGCAAACTTTGCCGGGCGCTGGCCAAGGGTGAGTTGGGCGATGGCTATTCGCTTTCCGGGCTCGATAAAAGCAGCTGGCCGCTCTCCGCCAACCAACCGCCCATGCTCATCGAGTGGCGCGTGACGGCGATGACCATGCCCGGCTACGCCGAACGCGTGCTGGTGCTGGTGCAGCGCGACATCTCCAAGCGCGTCGAGAAAGAAGCCGAACTCGAGCGCCTGGCGACCACCGATATGTTGACCGGGCTCTACAATCGCGTGCGTTTCGACCGGCTGCTCAAGACCGAGCTTCGCCGACGCCACCGTTATGTGCGCCCGTTTTCGCTGATCATGCTGGATATCGATTTTTTCAAGGCGATTAACGACAGCCACGGCCACGATGTAGGCGACCAAGTGCTGGCGAAGCTTGGCCAGCTATTGACGCAGAACCTGCGCAAGGTCGATGTCTGCGCCCGCTGGGGCGGCGAGGAGTTCATGATTCTGGCGCCGGAAACCTCCCTCGAGCAGGCGGTCCAGCTGGCCGAGAAAATACGCTGCTGCGTGCGCCAGACCCGCTTCCCCGAGGCGGGTCAGGTGACCATCAGCCTCGGCGTGGTCGAGGCGCGGCTGAACGAATCGCAAAAGAGCGTGATGAAACGCGTCGATGACGCCCTCTACATCGCCAAGGAGCAAGGGCGCGATCGCGTCAGCTACTAGGCGACGGCTTCAAGTCGGGTCACGGTCCACGTTGAAGGGCGACCAGGCCTGGCGCACCGGCATGATCTCCAAACGGTTGATATTGATATGCGCTGGAAGCGTGGCCAGATAAAAGAGCTGCTCGGCAATGTCTTCGGCCTGAAGCGGGGTGGTGCCGCGGTAAAGCGCATCGGAGGCGGCCTGGTCGCCCTTGGTACGCACCAGCGTGAACTCGGTTTCCGCCATGCCGGGCGCCAGGTCCGTCACGCGTACGCCGGTGCCCTGCAAGTCGCAGCGCAGGTTGTAACCGAACTGCTGCACGAACGCCTTGGACGCCCCGTAAACGTGCCCACCTGGGTACGGCCACTGCCCGGCCACCGATCCCAGATTCAAAATGCTCGCACCTTCGCCGTGCTCGATCAGCTTTGGTAGCGCCGCGTGTGTGACGTTCACAAGCCCTGTGATATTGGTGTCGATCATGGTGTGCCAATCCTTGAGATCGACCTTCTGCGAAGGCTCCGGTGCCAGCGCCAACCCCGCATTGTTGATCAGGCAGGTCAGTGGTAAAAACTTTTCCGGTAGATCCTTGAACGCTTGGGCCACGGCCTCGCTGTCGCGTACGTCCAGTGTGAGCGTTAGTACGTCGACCTGATCCTTGAGCTCATCTTCGAGCGCTTTCAGGCGCTCCTCGCGACGCCCGGTCAGAATCAGCGACCAGCCAGCCTTGGCAAAACGGTAGGCGGCGGCGCGGCCAAAGCCGGAGGTGGCACCGGTGATCAATACGCTTGGCATTCTGGAGTCTCCCTGGTTTGAGAATGGGTCGAAAACCTGCAGCGACGTCGCACCAATGTAGCCGATATAAACGACAAACGTGAAGATATGCTGCGACGGCCCGGGCTATCCATGTCAGGTGACAATGTGCTTTTCATTGGCGCGGTGCGCGCTATGTTTTGCCCTTGTACGCGTTTTAATCGACAATGCCGTACTCCTCAAACCACGGGACAGGACGCATGCAGGCAAACGGATTTTTCGACGAGGTAGGCGAGACCATTGGCGAGGCGATTCGCGTGGTGGTGGAGTTCTTGTTGAGTATTTTTGGCAACTTCTTTGGCGCGTTCGGCGATTTCATCGATGGCCTGACGCGCTCGCTGGGCATCAACGACTCCTTTTTCAGCATCGCCGTGCTCATCATCGGCCTGCTGATTCTGTGGGGCGGAATCAAGTCGTTTCTGCGTGGGTCGATCGTCGGCGGGATCATTCAGACGTTCATCGCGCTGTTCATTCTTTCCTGGCTGATGATGTAGCGACGAGCGGTTGAATGAAATTCATCGGCGCATGACGCATTAACATTTGCTTATTTGGTGCGTTTTGCGATCATCTGCACTCATTTGGTGCTTGAGTGAGTGCGATGAAAACCTATCTTGGCAAAATGCGCGGCGAGCCCTTCAAGCGTGCGCGGGTCGGCTGGCAGGACGCGCTCTGGTCATGGATCGGGGCATTTTGCGGCATGGCGCTGATCTGTTGGCTCAGCGCAGAGTGGCTCAGTCAGCAGCTTCTGATCGTTGGCTCCTTCGGCGCCACCTCGGTACTCATTTACGCGGCGCCGGAAAGCCCCTTCGCCCAGCCCAGCCACGTGCTGTTCGGAAGCGTCCTGTCCGCTGCGGTGGGGGTGGCCTGCTATCAGCTGTTGGGCGCCACGCCGTTTTCCATGGCGCTGGCGGTGTCGCTCTCCATTCTGGTCATGCAGCTTACTCATACGGTTCACCCGCCGGGCGCGGCGGCGGCGCTGATCGCCGTCGGCGGCGGGTCGAGCGTTCACGCGCTTGGCTGGTGGTACCCGCTCGCGCCGATCGGTATGGGGTGCGTGGTGATGCTGGTAGTGGCGGTGCTGGTCAACAACCTGGCGCGCCACCGCCGCTACCCACGCTACTGGTAATGCTAAAGGCGCTCGAGTTCTGCCTGTAGCGCGAAAATGTGCGCGTCTTCCACGTCGAGCTCGCGAAGCGCTTGGGCCAGGTTGAGCAGATAGTCACGGTTGGGGCCGCTCGGGCCCACGGCTTTATGAATATGGCGCGCCATGGTTTCGAGCGGCGCGGGGCCCAGAAACGCCGGGTTCTCCTCGGTCGCCATGTAAACGAGGCCCTGCACCTGGCCACCGTCGGCGAAATGCAGCGGCGTGACCTCGCGCAGGTAGCCGTTTTTCTCCCGGTGATCCAGCGGCGCCAGGGTTTCCTCGCTGATGCGATACGCCATGCCGTGGCACACCGCGCCTTCCACGGGAATCAGTGTGGCGACCCGCCCCGGCGCCTGTGGCGTACCGCGATGGTCGTGAGAGCCCTGCCAGAAACGCCGCTCGAAGCCTTCGATATAGGCGCTTTTGCGCTCCAGAAAGGGGAAGTCCGCCTTCCAGATCAGAGAGCCGTAGCCGAACAGCCAGATATCGCCGTTGTCGTCGAACGGGCGGCGGCTCTGGTTGACGGCGGTGGTGTCTATCAGCATGGGGCTCCCGCGATGATCATGAGAGAATGTAGCGTAAAAGCACCATGGTAACATGACGTAAAACGCTTTTTGGGAGAGGCCCATGCGCGCGATTTTTCTGGTCGATAACGGTTCGCTCAAACCCGCCGCCGTCTTCAATCTTCGCCGCGTCGCAGCGGCTCTCGGCGACGCGCTGGGCGAGCCGGTCGAGCCGGCATCGCTGCTGCACTCGAACAAGATTCCTTTGGATGAACTCGGCGGCGAGCCCGCCCGAACGCTTGGCCCTGCCGCCGAGCGCCGCGCCGAGGCGGGCGCGCGCGAGATCATCATTATCCCGTTTTTCTTCGGCGAAAGCCGAGCGCTCACCGACTACCTGCCCAAACGCATGGCCGAGCTTCAGGAGCGCTTTCCGCGGGTGAGCGTGCGCGTGGCGATGCCGTTGGTCGACGAGCGCGGCGACAACGACCTGCGCCTGGCACGGCTTCTGGCCGACAACGTGATGGAAGTAGTGCCCGATGGGGCGCCGCCGCGCGTGGCGCTGGTCGATCACGGAAGCCCGATCTTCGAAGTCACCGCGGTGCGCAACCGCCTGGCGGGCCAGCTCGGGGCGCTGTTGGGCGAGCGCGCCGCCTGCGTGGCGCCAGCCTCGATGGAGCGCCGCGACGGCGAGGCGTACCGCTTCAACGAGCCGCTTCTGGAAAACCTGCTGGAGAGCCCTGATTTTCGCGATGCCACCGTGGTGGTGGCGCTGCTGTTTCTCTCCCCGGGCCGCCACGCCGGTGAAGATGGCGACATCGCCGAGATCTGCCGCCAGGCCCAGGCGCACCACCCGCGCCTTCGCGTCATTACCACCCGGCTGGTCGGCGAGCACGAGGGCATCGTCGATATTCTGCGCACGCGGTTTCAGCAAGTGGCTGATCACGGTCGGGTTCTGCTGGATATGTCGGGGCCTGAAACCAGTCGTTGAAGCACCCCATTTCAGTAATACATTGGCTCGGTTGAGGTGCATCGCGCTTACATGCGCGTCAACCACTCGTGGTCAGGGTCATTATGAAACTTCCAGGCGCGCTTGGGGCCCGCCATTACGTTCAAGTAGTAAAGTGAATAACCGTGAGAAGCGCCGACCGGGTGATAGCCCTTGGGCACTAAGACGCAACTGCCATTTTCCACCGCCATGCTTTCATCAAGAGAGCGGTCATCGGTATATACGCGCTGAAAGGCGAATCCCTGTGGGGGATCGATGCGGTGGTAGTAGGTTTCCTCGAGAAGTGACTCGTGAGGTAAGTTATCCACATCGTGTTTGTGAGGAGGATAGCTTGACCAATTGCCCGCAGGGGTAAATACCTCGACCACCAACAGGCTATCGGCGGGCTCGTTCTCTGGAAGAATATCGTGTACGTGACGAATGTTGCTGCCCTGCCCGCGTGTGCTTTGCTTGATGTCGCCCGGCGCGATGTGACGCGGTGAGTAATTGCTATGGCCGGGGGCCGCGCATACTGCGAACTCCAGGTCGGTAGTGGCTTCGATTGAGTAGCTCATTTCGTTAGGCAGATAGACGGCGTGAGGCGGAATCTGCTCGAAGATATCCATTCGTTCACCGATATCCTCGAAGCGCTGTTCGCCGCAGATGACATTGGCGCGCCCGGTTAGTATCACCAGGCAAACTTCCTGATCGGACGTGCTCGCCTCGATCCATGCTCCTTGAGTCAGTTGATGAACGCGAAAGCCGATATATTTCCAGCCGGCAGAGGCGGGGGTAACGTTGATGATCGTACCCTGCTCATCGGGGGCGTTGGGGCGTACCAATAGTGAAGCCATACGATATTGCTCCTTTTAATATTGCCTCTTTGATTGATCATGAGCCATTTTGAGATGCTTATGGGTCGAGCAATCAAGCATCGAGCAGGATCTTGCGTCCTTCACGCATTGAGCGTTCCGCCGCCTCGGCCAAGCGTAGAGCCTCCAGCCCATCCTGAGCACCGGCTAGAGGGCCGCGCCGTTCTTTCCACGCAGTAACGAAATCATCGATTTCCAACCGATAGGCCTGCGCGTAGCGCTCCAAAAAAAACCATTTCGGTTTTTCTTCGGTTTGACCTGACGTACCTGTAAAACGGAGCCGCGTATCGCTCTCGTTTTGGGCCTGCACCATACCGTCGCTTCCGAAAGCTTCGATACGCTGATCGTAACCGTAGCAGGCGCGTCGCGAGTTACTGATCTGACAGAGCTTTCCACTCGCGGTCGTTAGTGTGACCATCGCGGTATCGACATCGCCTGCCTCACCGATAGCCGGGTCGATCACGCAGCTACCCACGGCAAATATGCTTTCGATCGGTTCATCGAGCAGCCAACGTGCCATATCCAAGTCATGAATCATCATGTCGCGGAAGAGCCCGCCAGATGCACCAACATACTCTGCAGGCGGTGGGGATGGATCGCGACTGATAATGGTCAAGGTCTCAAGTGCGCCGATACGGCCCTCGGTAATAGCTTCTTTCAGGGCTGTAAACTGAGGATCGTGACGTCGATTGAAGCCCAAAGCGCACGTCACCGGATGTTCGCTAAGCACTTGCAGCGCATCCCGGGTACGCGCTAAATCCAGCGCGATGGGCTTCTCACAAAGAATCGCTTTACCCGAACGTGCTGCTCTTTCCAGGTAATCTGCGTGGGTCGGTGTGCTGGAGGCGATCAAAACGGCATCGATGGTATCGTCTGCAAAAATGTCGTCGGCTTCGACCGCGCGGCTGTTGTACTGCTTGGCTAGCGCCTGTGCAGCAGACGGATCGAAATCTGCCACTGCCGCGAGCGTTACCTCGGGGTGTGAATGGATGGCTTGGGCATGCACCTTGCCGATGCGGCCAGCGCCAATCAGTGCGATTCTCATAATCTCTCCTGTGTTGTTCTTGATTTTCAGGTATGGCTTGGGCGTCAGCTACTGTTTATTAAACGTCTTTATGGATCGTTGGCACCCCCGGCTTCACGCGCTTTGTCCTGGCGCACTCCCAGAGAAATCGCAAGGGCTTGGGTCAGGCAAAGCGATGCGGTTAGCCCGCGAAAGCTTTTCACTTCCGCCTCTTGAACGACAAACACCACGTTTGCTAATTGCGCGAGAGGACTAAGGCTTGAATCGGTAATAACCACGATAGGCAGACCGCGTTGTTTGGCATATTCGCACGCTTTTTGCGCTTCTTCTGCATAGGGCGAGAAGCTAATGGCGAGAAGTGCATCGTGCTTGCTCATGGCACGTAGTTGCTCGCTATACATTCCCCCCAGGCCGCTTACCAATAAGGCGGGCTTTTCTACATGAGCCAACGCGTAGGTCATATAACTTGCGACAACAAAGCTACGCCGGGCGCCTATAACATGAATGGCATAGGCTTTTTCAAATATATCCAGCGCTTCTTCCAAATCTACGGGATCGATACGGCCAGGCAGTTGTTCTAAAGCATCGCGATTGGCATCAGCAAACTCCCATAAAAGCTGGGTACTATCCGGCGTTTCTCCGGTGGCACTACGCGCTGCACGAATACGCTCGGTATAATTCGGCAGCTCGTTGACAAGTCGATTACGAAACAGCTGCTGCATCTCGGAAAAACCTTTAAACCCTAAACTGTTAGCCAAACGAATCAGCGTGGATGGCGTAACGTCAGCCTGTTCGGCAATTTTAGCCACCGTGGCCAGTGCCACTTCCTGAGGATTGTCGAGCATGAAGCGAGCGGTCTGCTGAAGGCGTTTGCTCAGCGAGCGGTACTCGGTGGCTAGCAGTGCCTCGAGTTCACGGTAATTCTGTGGCGGCTGCGGCATACGTATTCCTCAGCGTTAAATCGTTCGTTACTGACTAATCACCGACAAGTAACGAGTTCTTGTGCAGTCTAGCTGAATGAAATGAATATTCCATTTATACCAAAGTTTAGAATAAATAATTTGCAATCTCTTCTTTTCAAAATCTATAGTTCATGGCGCCAAGGCAGTTATTGCTACTTTCCCAACCAATAATGATAAGAGGAATTTCTCATGGCACGTCTATCTCAATGGCTTTTGGCCTCAGCGGCCACTACGGCTCTTTTGGCAGGCATCAACCAGGTTCAAGCTGAAGAGCAGGCTCAAACAGAAAATCGTTTTGTCATGGTGACCCATGGTGTTCCCTCAGACCCTTTCTGGTCAGTAGTGAAAAACGGTGCTGAGGCCGCTGCGCAAACAGTGGGGGCTAGTCTTGAGTACCGCGCACCTTCCACATTCGACATGGCTCAAATGCAGCAGCTGGTAGAAGCCGCCGTCGCATCAAATCCCGATGGATTAATTTTGTCGTTTACCGACGAGGATGCGCTGGGCAGTACCGTTCAAAGCGCTGTCGATAACGGCATCCCGGTCATTACGATCAACTCCGGTGGCGATGTGGCACGTAACTATGGCGCGCGCTTGCACGTCGGCCAAAGTGAATACGAGGCGGGCAAACAGGCCGCCGAGCGCATGCAAGAAATGGGCGTTGAAAAGGGAGTATGCGTTAACCACGAACAGGGTAATCAAGGGCTGGATCAGCGCTGCGATGGCTTTGTCGAGGGTTTCAATGGTAATGCCGAACAGCTAGCAACAACGTATGACCCCACCAGTATCCGCAATGCGATCGTCGCTTATCTCAACCAGAACGATGATGTTCGCGGCGTACTCACACTGGGTGCGCTTGCCGCCGAGCCGATGATTAGTGCCATGCGAGAACAGGGGGCGACGGATATGTTCACCCTGGGCACGTTTGATCTTTCGCCAGGCATTCTTGAAGCGCTTGATGCAGGTGAGCTGGATTTTGCAATCGATCAGCAACAGTACATGCAGGGGTATTTGCCCGTCATGTTCCTTGATCAGTTCGCCAGAAATGGCCTGCTGCCTGCAGGTGATGTTGCCACTGGCCCGGGCTTTGTGACCCAGGAAAATGCCGCACAGGTCATTGAACTGAGCAGCCAAGGCATCCGCTGAGTCTTACCTGTACATAAGGCTCGGCGGTGCCGAGCCTTGGGAGTTGATCGCCATGAATTCCAACGAAATTAAACAGCCCGTTGACCCTGCGTCCACCCCCCAGGACGAGCGTATCCAAAGAGTGTCGTTTTGGAAGAAAGCGCTAAATAGACCCGAGCTTGGTGCGTTGGCAGGGGCTGTCCTCGTTCTTTCTTTCTTCATTGTAGCCTCGAGTGGCACCGGCATGTTTACGCCAGCGGGGATTATCAATTTTCTCGAAGTAGCCGCCCAGCTTGGCATCATTGCCACCGCTGCGGCGCTTTTGATGATCGGCGGTGAATTTGATCTATCGATTGGCTCGATGATTGGATTGGCGGGCATTTTGATTGCCATTCCGGCAGTGGAGTATGGTTGGCCACTTTGGGCCGCTATCCTGCTGGCATTCACCTGTGCAGGGCTTGTGGGTTGGATCAACGGAAATCTGGTAAATCGTACGGGCCTGCCTTCTTTCATCGTAACGCTGGGTTTTTTGTTCATCCTGCGGGGCTTGGCGATTGGCGTCAGCCGCTTGCTCACCGGGCGTACTCAGGTGGGCGGAATTCATGATCATATTCCGGGTGACTGGTTCGCCGCGATCTTCTCTGGCGAGGTCGCAACCGGTTTGTTTAGTTGGATGGCCACCAATGGCTGGATTGCGACCAACTTTGCGGGCAACCCTGTCGTCTCGGGTATCCCCGTTTCCATTGTCTGGTGGCTGGGTTTAACCGCCTTGGCCACCTGGGTGCTGCTATGTACCCCTTACGGTAACTGGATCTTCGCCAGTGGCGGTGACGCTAACGCGGCGCGCAACTCGGGTGTGCCGGTCCACCGAGTCAAGATTTCACTTTTCATGTTTACAGCATTCTCCGCCACTATCTTCGCCTGTATCCAAGTCATGGATACAGGCTCGGCAGACACTATTCGCGGATTGCTAAAAGAGCTCGAAGCGATCATTGCCGTGGTGATCGGCGGGGCCTTGTTGACCGGTGGCTACGGCTCTGCGGTAGGTGCGGCACTGGGCGCCTTGATCTTTGGCATGGTGCAGATGGGCATCTTCTATACCGGGGTCAATACCGACTGGTTCCAGGTGTTTTTGGGCGTAATGCTGCTGGTCGCAGTGCTGTTCAATAACTACATGCGCAAGAAAGCAATGGAGGCCAAGTAACATGACAACACGTACTCCAATGATTGAAATGCGCAGTGTCAGCAAGCATTTCGGCAGCGTCATCGCCTTGAGCGACATCTCTATGCAGGTCTACTCCGGCGAGGTGATGTGCCTTCTGGGAGACAACGGGGCTGGTAAATCCACGCTGATTAAAACCCTTTCAGGCGTTCACCAGCCCACACACGGTGACATGTTGCTTGGGGGGGAATCCGTGAGATTCAAATCTCCCGCGTACGCGTTGGATGCAGGGATTGCCACCGTCTTTCAGGATTTGGCCATGGTCCCGCTGATGTCGATTACTCGCAACTTTTTCATGGGGAGAGAGCCCACAGTGGGCTGGGGCCCCTTGAAACGCATCGATTGGAAGTATGCCGATCGAATCGCCAAAGAGGAGATGGCGAAAATCGGTATCGATGTACGCGACCCAAGCCAACCTGTCGGCACGCTCTCCGGTGGAGAACGCCAGTGTGTTGCGATTGCGCGTGCGGTTTACTTTGGTGCCAAGGTACTGATTCTGGATGAGCCTACGTCAGCGCTTGGCGTTAAACAAGCCTCTGTGGTCTTGCGTTATATCGCTAAAGCCCGTGCCGATGGTCTGGCCGTCATTTTTATTACTCACAACGTTCATCACGCTTATCCGGTGGCCGATGCATTCACGCTTTTATCGCGTGGCGGCAGCCTGGGCTCTTTCCGTAAAGAAGAGATCACCCGCGAAGAAGTGCTCAATATGATGGCCGGCGGCGCCGAGTTGGAGAACTTGGATGCGGAGCTTGCCGAGTTTCAACGCGAGGATCGTGAAAAAAAGGCTCGTGTTAAAAGTACGGACGAGCCTGCCCCTGAGCATCTAGTAAACGATCATTGAGGAGTGTCGATGAACATACCCGCCTCTTCATCTCCATTTGCGCTTGCCGTCTGTGCCGAAATGGTGTTTTGCGATTTGCCCATGATCGAGCGCATCAAGCGCATTGATGCGATGGGTTTTCAGGTGGAAATATGGGACTGGACCAAACACGACATAGACGCGCTGATCGAAAGCGGCGCCACGTTCTCATCCATGACCGGCTATGTCTCCGGTACTCTGGCGGATTCATGTGGTGCTGATGAGCTGCTTGGCACGGCGCTGGAGTCAATCAAGGTCGCGAAACGTCTCGGTATTCCCCGGCTAAATATCCATGGTACAGGGCTTGATGGCAAAGGGCTTCCGGTCAAACCTTGCCAATTTCTGACCGGCGCTATGTGGCTCAAGGCGCGGGAAACGTTGAATCAACTGGCCGAGCTAGGTGAGCACCATGGCGTCACTTTCGTGCTGGAGAATCTTAATACCGAGGTTGACCATCCTGGCGTACCGTTTGCCCGGTTGGCCGATGTGTTAGCGCTTGTAGAAAGTGTGAATCGCCCTGGCCTTCGCATCATGCTGGATGTGTATCACGCCCAAATTGGTGAAGGCAATCTCATTGAGTTAATACGTCGCTGCGCTCCTTTCATTGGAGAAGTGCAGGTAGCCGATGTGCCTGGACGGTGTGAACCCGGCACCGGCGAGATCAACTATCCGGCCATTGCCCGAGCGCTTCACGACATAGGCTACCGGGGCACGGTGGGGCTAGAGGGCTGGGCATCGATGGATGATGAGCGTGCGCTCAACCGGTTTCGGGCAGCCTTTTTGCTTTAAGCGTCAGTGTATGCCTGACAGGTCAGTCGCTGTTTTCTCCGCCCAAGGCTTTTTTAAATACCCGATACCCAATATTCAGTACTACTGCGTGTGACGTAGGGAGACTTTTATGCCGAATAATAATAGACAACACCCACCGCTTGATCTGATTTGCCTGGGGCGCGTAGCCGTTGACCTTTACGCTGAGCAAATTGGTAGCCGCCTCGAGGATGTAGCAAGTTTTGCCAAATACTTGGGAGGCAGTTCCGGGAATGTCGCTTACGGCACGGCGCGGCTGGGGTTGAAGTCCGCCATGCTGTCTCGGGTAGGCAACGAACAGATGGGCCATTTTATACGCGAGGAGCTGACTCGCGTTGGGGTAGACACCACCGCGTTACAAACGGACAGCGAACGCCACACGGGGCTTGTGTTGCTGGCCTTGAAGGATCGCGAAAGCTTTCCGCTGCTGTTCTATCGGCGAGACTGCGCCGATATGGCGATCGATGCTGATGCCATTGACCCTGATTTCATTGCGCGAGCCAAGGCGCTTGCGATTACCGGCACCCATCTTTCAACCGACACTACCCGCAAGGCCTGCCGTAAAGCGTTGGATGCAGCGGCCAGCGTAGAGGTCAAGCGTGTACTGGATATCGACTATCGACCGGTACTCTGGGGACTGACCAATCCCGGCGACGGCGAAACCCGCTTTATCGCCGATGAAAAAGTGACACACGACCTACAGCAGTGGCTACCCGATTTCGACCTGATCGTCGGTACCGAAGAGGAGTTCCACATTGCAGGCGGCACTACGGATACGCTGGAAGCGCTTCGCAATGTGCGTCACATCAGTGCCGCCACGCTGGTGTGCAAACTGGGTCCGCTGGGCTGTGTGGTGTTTGAGGGCGACATACCCGCACGCATTGAAGACGGCATTCTGGTCGAGGGCGTGCAGGTAGAGGTGCTTAACGTATTGGGCGCGGGCGATGCCTTCATGAGCGGCTTACTTCGTGGCTGGCTTCGTGGTGAGCCTTGGCAGACTAGTGCTGCGTATGCCAATGCGTGCGGTGCGCTAGTGGTTTCGCGCCATGGCTGCGCGCCGGCCATGCCGACCGAGGCCGAACTGTTGGATTACCTGGCACGCCGCCATGATGTTCCTCGGCCTGATATGGATAAACAGCTGAATCATTTACACCGTGTCACAACGCGCGTACCCCAGCAATGGCCAGAAGTGCTGGGTTTGGCGTTTGACCACCGCCGCCAGCTCATCGACATGGCGCGCGATGAACATGCGGATATAAACCAATTAACCACACTCAAAAAGCTGCTCGTAACGGCCGCCGAAAAGGGCGCAACCCAAGAGGGTCTGACGACGCCAGCCATTCTGGTTGACGATGTGCTGGGCCAGGACGCTCTTAATCAGGCAAGTGGGCAGGGCTGGTGGATTGGACGCCCGGTTGAATTACCCGGGTCGCGCCCACTTCGCTTTCAACACGGCGACGATTTGGGGTCCTGCCTTCGCCACTGGCCGCGCGAGCAGATCATCAAGTGCCTTGTTTTCTATCACCCGGACGATGAGATAGCTCTGCGCCTGGAGCAGGAAGAGCGGCTGCGCCAGCTTTACCAATCCGCCTGTTCTCAGGGGCTGGAGCTATTGATCGAAGTTATTCCGCCCGCCGATATGGCGCGCGACGACACGACACTGCCGCGTAGCCTGCAGCGACTTTATAACCTGGGCATCAGGCCCGATTGGTGGAAACTACCCATGATGTCCGATGCCGCTTTGCAGGCCGTCGGCGACATCATCGAGCGTGAAGACGCTTACTGTCGCGGTATCGTTTTGCTGGGCCTGGATGCACCCATGGCAGACATGAAGCATGGCTTCGAAGAAGCGGCCAAGCACTCATGCTGTAAGGGCTTTACGGTGGGGCGCACGCTGTTTGCCAGTGCAAGCCGCGAATGGCTAGCAGGTCGTATCGATGATGAAAGCCTCGTTCAACAGGTAGCCAGCAACTACGCAGAGCTGATTAGCGCGTGGCGGCAATTAAAACATAGCCAGTCGCAAACGGCGTCACATGCGCAGGAGGTGTGAAATGAGCACTATCCAACTCACCATGGCCCAGGCGTTGGTCAAGTATCTAGCGGCTCAGCGTATCGAGATCGATGGCGCCGATATGCCGCTGTTTGAAGGAGTATTCGCGATTTTTGGCCACGGCAACGTGGCTGGTCTCGGAGAGGCGCTTTACCACGTCAAGGAAACGCTACCGACCTATCGCGCGCATAACGAGCAAACCATGGCGCATGCGGCGATTGCCTTTGCCAAGGCTAACGGTCGCATGCGCATGATGGCCGCTACCAGCTCCATCGGCCCCGGTGCTACAAACATGGTGACGGCCGCCGCGTTGGCCCATGCCAACCGCTTGCCTATCTTGTTGCTGCCGGGCGATACGTTTGCCACGCGCGCTCCTGATCCCGTACTACAGCAGGTCGAGCACTTTGGTGACCCGACGATCAGCGTCAACGACTGCTTCCGCCCCGTATCACGCTATTTTGATCGCATCAGCCGCCCTGAGCAGCTGCTCACCAGCCTGCCTCAAGCGATTGCCACACTGCTTGATCCCGAACACTGCGGGCCGGCAACCCTTGCTCTCCCTCAGGACGTGCAGACATTTGCTTATGATTACCCGAAGGCTTTTTTTAAGCCCAAGGTGCACCGTATTCGCCGCCCGCTACCCACGCCGGAGGAGTTGCACCAAGCCATTGCCGCCCTTAAACAGGCAAAACGCCCTTTGATCATTGCCGGCGGTGGGATGCACTACGCGGACGCCTGCCAAACGCTGGCCAATTTTGCACAAGCGCACGGTATACCCGTTGCTGAGTCCCAAGCGGGAAAAGGGACATTGGCTGATAGCCACCCCTGTGCCGTAGGTGCCATTGGCGTTACAGGCAGCGCCGCCGCCAACCGCTTGGCGGAGCAGGCGGACGTCATACTTGCGATCGGAACGCGCCTGCAGGATTTCACAACGGGCTCTCGAGCGCTGTTTGAAAGTAATGAAAAAACGCTGATAGCCCTGAACGTTGGTCGTTTCGATAGCCTCAAGCATCACGCCATACCCTTGACCTGCGATGCACGCGTTGGCCTACAACAGCTCAACGATGAGTTGACCGACTGGAGTGCCTCGCAGAGCTGGCAGGCCGAGACAAAAGCGCTGAAGCAGGAGTGGGACGACGTCGTTAAGCGCGTTACGGCCGATCAAGACCTTCTGCTACCTACCGATGCCCAGGTCATCGGTGCCGTCAATCGCCAAGCGGGAAGTGATGCCACCGTCGTGTGTGCCGCCGGTGGCTTGCCGGGTGAGCTGCACAAACTGTGGCAGTGCTCAGGCCCCAATAGCTATCACGTGGAGTACGGTTTCTCCTGCATGGGGTATGAGATTGCCGGTGGTCTGGGCGTCAAGATGGCCAAGCCCGAGCGCGAAGTGATCGTCATGGTCGGTGACGGCAGCTATCTGATGCATAACTCGGAGCTCGCTACCTCGGTCATGTTGGGCCATAAGCTGATCGTCGTTGTGCTGGATAATCGCGGCTACGGCTGTATCAATCGCCTTCAGCAGGCAACGGGCGGTGCAGGTTTCAACAACCTGCTTGAAGATTGTCACAGTATCGAGGCGGGTGCGCCCAAAACCGATTTTGCCGCACATGCTCAGTCACTTGGTTGCCAAGCGGAATCGGTCACCGGTATTGCTGAGCTTGAGCAGGCGCTTGTGCGCGCTCGTCAGGCGAGCGCTACCTATGTGATTGCTTTGGATACGGATCCGCTCCCCAGCACCGAAGAGGGGGGCGCCTGGTGGGAAGTGGCCGTACCCGAGGTATCTTCCCGGGAGCAGGTCACCAAGGCTTATCAAGGCTACCGCGATGCCAAGCGCCGTCAAGCACGCTGACCCACCTGTTTAACCACCCAATAACCATAAGGAGCATGCCATGCCAACCGTTACGCTGGGCATCAACCCGCTTACCTGGACCAACGATGATTTACCCAGCTTGGGTGCGTTTACGCCGCTGGAAACGTGTTTGCAGGAGGGCCGTGAAGCGGGCTTTACAGGATTTGAGTTAGGCAACAAGTTTCCGCGCACACCGGATGCCTTGAATAAGGTATTGAGCAATCATGGGCTGGCGCTGGTATCAGGTTGGTACTCCGCCCATCTACTGGAGAGAAGCCCGGAGGAAGAGATTGCGGCCATACAGGATCATTTGAACCTGCTCAAACAGTGTGGGGCCAGCGTAATGGTCTTTTGCGAGGTGTCTCGGTGTGTGCACGGCGACCAGCAGCGGCCTCTTTCCCGGCGGCCCCATCTCTCCGACGCGGATTGGCAACGCTTGATTAGCGGGCTGGAAGTGGTGGGCGATTACCTCAAGTCGCAAGGCATTCAGCTGGTATATCACCACCATCTAGGCACGGTGATAGAAAGCCAAGCGGACGTCGAGCGTCTGATGGATAGCACGAGTGAAAGCGTGGGTTTACTGCTCGATTTTGGGCATTTGCGCGGCGCGGGCGGTGACCCGCTTACCGTTGCTCAGCGCTATAGCACGCGAATTCACCATGTGCATTGCAAGGATCTGCGCTTCCCGGTACTTGAGAATGTACGCAACCGCGATAAAAGCTTTTTAAACGGCGTGCTGGACGGTCTCTTTACCGTGCCAGGAGACGGCGATGTGGATTTCTTACCGGCGCTAACGCATCTCTGTGAACAAGGGTATCAAGGCTGGCTCGTTGTCGAAGCCGAACAGGACCCCGAAGTCGCCCACCCTCTCACCTATGCCCGTTTAGGATATCGAAATCTACACGCCCTTGCCGAGCAGGCGGGCTTCGATATTTCGCCTGCCACGCGTTAATCACCGCCAAGGCCATCCGCTGAAAGGAACTGGAATGAACACATTACCCCATTATCTTAACGGCCAGCTTACGTCTGACAGCAGCGAGCGCTACGCGCCGGTGTACAACCCGGCGACCGGCGAGCAAAGCGCGCAGGTGATGCTGGCAACCGCTGAGGAAACCCGTGAGGCCGTGCGCATTGCGGATGAAGCATTTAGTGGCTGGGCTAAAACCTCGCCACTCAAACGCGCGCGTATTCTTTTCAAGTTCAAGGCCCTGGTTGAAGAGCATGCCGATGAACTGGCACGGCTGATTTCCAGCGAGCACGGGAAGGTATTTTCTGATGCCAAGGGCGAAGTGACGCGTGGTCTGGAAGTCGTTGAGTTTGCTTGCGGTATTCCGCACCTGCAAAAAGGTGAGCACTCCATGAATGTGGGCACCGGGGTAGATAGCTACTCCCTGATGCAGCCGCTGGGCGTCTGTGCGGGTATTTCACCGTTCAACTTTCCCGCCATGGTGCCCATGTGGATGTTTCCCATTGCGTTGGCCTGCGGCAATACATTTGTCATGAAGCCGTCGGAGAAAGACCCCTCCACGCCTCTGCGTTTGGCCGAGTTGTTGAGCGAAGCGGGTCTGCCAGCGGGCGTGTTTAACGTCGTCAATGGCGACAAGGAAGCCGTCGATGTCCTGCTCACGGATGAGCGTGTTCACGCGGTGAGTTTTGTCGGCTCAACGCCGATTGCCGAATACATCTATGCGACGGCATCGGCCCATGGCAAGCGTGTTCAGGCGCTGGGTGGGGCTAAAAACCACATGGTGATCATGCCCGATGCGGATCTTGATCAGGCCGTCAGCGCACTCATGGGCGCCGCCTACGGATCAGCGGGCGAGCGCTGTATGGCTATTTCCGTCGCGGTCCCGGTGGGTGAGAACACGGCTAGCCGGCTTAGAGAAAAGCTGGTTGCTGAACTGGCGAATTTGACCGTAGGGCCTGGTTTGGTCGATGGTCCCGACAACGATATGGGGCCGCTCATCACTCGCGAGCATCGCGACAAGGTCGCGGGTTATATCCAAACTGGCGTTGATGAAGGCGCGGAACTCGTCGTCGATGGCCGCCAGGTCGCGATCGAAGGAGCGGGAGACGGCTACTTTATTGGCGGAACACTTTTTGACCATGTGACGCCTGCCATGCGCATTCATTCAGAAGAGATATTTGGGCCCGTGTTATCCATTGCACGCGCCGCCAGTTTTGACGATGCGGTGGCGATGATTAACTCCCATGAGTACGGTAATGGAACGGCCATTTTTACCCGCGATGGCGATGCCGCACGACAATTCTGCGAACAGATCCAGGTCGGGATGGTAGGCGTCAATGTACCGATTCCCGTTCCCATGGCGTTTCATAGTTTCGGGGGCTGGAAGCGTTCGCTGTTTGGACCCTTGCATATGCACGGCCCCGACGGCGTGCGCTTCAATACGCGTATGAAAACGATCACTCAGCGCTGGCCCGACGGTATTCGAGAAGAGACTAATCACTTTTCGATGCCCACTATGTAAGGCTCAGTGAAGGTTAAAGCAAACGCCGGGCGCTGCCCGGCGTTTGCTTATGGCAAGCCTTGTTCCAAGGCTTCGTTGACAGGAATCATTACAATGAAAACGCTCTCGATTGGTTTGATTGGAACGGGCTTTATGGGTAAAGCTCATGCTATTGCGTTCAATGCAGCTTCCAGTGTTTTTGATCTACCGGCAAAACCTGTTTGTGAGCTGCTGGCGGATGTAAACCTTGAGGTGGCAAAAAGCCGGGCTAAGGTTTGGGGGTTTGCTCGTGCCACGGACGACTGGCGCGCGCTGGTGGCGGATAGTGCGGTAGACGTGGTGGATATTTGCGCACCCAACTTTCTGCATAAGGAAATGGCGCTAGCCGCCATTGCAGCGGGTAAACATGTGTATGCTGAAAAGCCGTTGGCGCTCAGCACTGCCGACGCACAAGAAATGGCCACGGCTGCCCAGCAGGCCGGGGTAAAAACGCTGGTCGGCTTCAACTATATTCGTAATTCCGCCACACAGCTGGCGCGTGACATTGTTGCCAGTGGTGAAATTGGCGATTTAATTCACTTTCGCGGACGGCACAATGAAGACTACCTGCTCGATCCCCAAAAACCTCACGATTGGCATACAAAGCGGGAAACGGCAGGTGCGGGGGCGTTGGGCGATGTGGGGTCACACATTCTCAATATGGCAGAATTTTTGACCGGGCAGCGCATTACCTCGGTGTGCGGTCAGCTGCAGACGGTGATTGCCATGCGTGCCACAGCGGAGGGTAGCGGCAGAGCAGCGGTAGAAAACGATGACCAGGCTCAGGCAATGCTTCGCTTTGACAGTGGTTTGATCGGCAATATCGAAACATCGCGAGTGGCGGCGGGTAGAAAGATGGGGCTGGCTTATACGTTAACGGGAACCAGAGGGGCGATTATCTTCGATCAGGAGCGCATGAGCGAGCTGCAGTTATATCGCCACGAAGCCGATAGCGGCCGGCGTGGATTTACAACGCTGCTAACCGGCCCCGAGCACCCTGATTACGCAGCCTTCAGCCCCGCCCCAGGTCATGGTCTAGGTTATAACGATCAAAAGATCATCGAAGTTCGCGATCTGGTAGAGGGAATTATTAACCATCGCCTGCTGTACCCTGACTTTCAAGAGGCTGTGCGTGTCAATCGATTGATTGATGCCATCGAGGCCTCGCATAGAGCGGGGCAGTGGGTTGAGGTTTAATGATGGGTGAATGCTTGCCCCAGAGCGCGTAGAATCGCGGGCCTTTAAGCGCTAACTCTACGCCAACCAGGGTCCTCATCTTGATCGCCACCGCCAATATCACCATGCAGTTCGGGGCCAAGCCCCTATTCGAGAACGTCTCGGTCAAATTCAACAACGGCAACCGCTACGGGCTGATCGGCGCCAACGGCTGCGGCAAGTCGACCTTCATGAAGATTCTGGGCGGTGAGCTGGAGCCCTCGTCCGGCCAGGTGATGCTCGATTCCACCACGCGGCTTGGCAAGCTGCGCCAGGACCAGTTCGCGTTTGAGAACGAGCGCGTGATCGATACCGTCGTCATGGGAAATACCGAGCTCTGGAAAGTCGCCGCCGAGCGTGAGCGCATCTACTCGATGGCCGAAATGAGCGAAGAGGACGGCATGGCCGTGGCGGATCTCGAGGTGCGCTTCGCCGAGCTCGACGGCTACACCGCCGAGGCTCGCGCCGGTGAGCTGCTGCTGGGGCTGGGCATTCCGCTGGAGCAACATTTTGGCCCGATGAGTGAGGTCGCGCCGGGCTGGAAGCTTCGTGTACTGCTTGCCCAAGCGTTGTTTTCCGACCCGGACGTGCTGCTGCTCGATGAGCCGACCAACCACCTGGATATCAACACCATTCGCTGGCTCGAGGACATTCTGAAAGCGCGCAGCAGCACCATGGTGATCATCTCCCACGACCGCCACTTTCTGAACAGCGTCTGCACCCACATGGCGGATCTGGACTACGGCGAGATCACGCTGTTCCCGGGCAACTATGACGACTACATGACCGCGGCCACCGCGGCGCGCGAGCGTCAGCACGCGGACAATGCCAAGAAAAAGGCGCAAATCGCCGAGCTTCAGCAGTTCGTTAGCCGCTTCTCCGCGAACGCCTCCAAGGCGAAGCAGGCGACCTCGCGGGCGCGCCAGATCGACAAGATCAAGCTCGAGGACATCAAGCCCTCGAGCCGGGTGAGCCCGTTCATCCGCTTCGATCAGAACAAGAAGATTCACCGTAACGCGCTGGCCGTCGAGGCGATCACCAAGGGCTTTGATGCCAACAAGCCGCTGTTCGAGCGCTTTTCGATGGGCGTCGAAGCCGGCGAGCGGATCGCGATCATCGGCCCCAACGGCATCGGCAAGACGACGCTGTTGAGAACGCTGGCCGGCGATTTTGCCCCGGATAGCGGCGAAGTGAAGTGGACCGATGCCGCCGAGCTTGGCGTGTTCGCCCAGGATCACGCGGCAGATTTCGCCGAAGATGCCACGCTGTTCGAGTGGATGGGTCAGTGGACGAAAGAAGGCGAGCAGGTGGTGCGCGGCGCGCTCGGGCGGATGCTGTTTTCAAGCGACGACATCAATAAGTCGGTGAAGGTGATCTCCGGCGGCGAACAGGGCCGGATGCTGTTTGGCAAGCTGACGCTGACCAACCCCAACGTGCTGCTGATGGACGAGCCCACCAACCACCTCGATATGGAATCGATCGAGGCGCTCAACCTGGCGCTCGAGAACTACCCTGGCACGCTCATATTCGTCAGCCACGACCGCGAGTTCGTCTCATCCTTGGCCACGCGGATCATCGACATGCAGCCGGACGGCATCGTCGATTTCAGCGGCAGCTACGACGACTACCTGCGAAGCCAGGGCCTGGTGGCGTAACGATCACGCGTTGGATGACTTGGTCACTCAGCCGAGAATGGTCTGGTAGGTGAGCTCGGAAACCGGGTTCTGCTCGCTATCGAGAATCTGGCCGCGGAAGGTGTCGTTCATCTCCTTGGCCAGCGCCACGTAGACGTGCATCTGCTGGTTTCGGCGCCGATGCAGCGGCGGCTTGACCAGCAGGCTTACGCCGCGCACGGTACCGTTGCTTTCACCGCTGAGAAGATCCGCCATTTCCCCCGGCGGGTAGGCGTTGGCAATGACGATCGGGTTGGAGCGCTTGTGTCCATCGATCAAAAACACCTTGCGAGCGTCATCGAAGCGCGCGTTCTTGCCCCGCAGCCACTCGGTCAGGCGCTCGTCGGTGGTGGCATCCGGGTGGGCGAAGATCACGAACAGCGCGTGCTGGCGGGTGCGCGTGGTGGCGGCGTGGGGAACGCTTGGCGTTGTATCCGACACCTCAGACGCCCGTGCGGGTCTCGGGGGCGGCGCCACGCGGCGCGCCTTGAAGGGGCGCTGCATCGAGTCTCTTCGATACCAGAATACCCCAGCGGCCAGTACGCCCAGCAGCAGCGAAAAACCCGCCAATAAAAAGGGAAGGGAACTACTCTCCATTTTATCACCCCGAGCCTGATCCGAATGTGAGACGCCGCCACCTGTCCATGTCGATACGTCTTGCTCCATAGTACCGATAAAGTAGGTGAAAATGATCGTTTTGACAGGCGCCAGCCTATAAAAAAAGCACCACGAGTGTGGTGCTTTGAATCCATCCAGCGCGTATTTAAAAGGTCAATAACCTGTTTTAAAACAGCGCTTACTGCTGATGGTCGTAACCGTTGTCCAGAAACGGGTAGTCGGTGTAGCCCTTTTCGTCACCGCCGTAGAAAGTGTCCTTGTTCGGCTCGTTGAGAGAGGCGTTCTGGCGAAAGCGCTCGACCAAGTCCGGGTTGGCGATATAGGGGCGACCAAACGCGATGAAGTCGCTATTACCGCTTTTAACCATCGCCTCGCCTTTTTCGGCGTCGTAGTGGCCGCAGTAGATGATGCTGCCGTTGAAGCGCTCGCGCATCCGCTCGCGGAAACCGTCCGGGAAGGTGTTGTCGCCACCGGCCCAGTTCGGCTCGTTGAGGTGGATGTAGGCGATTTCGCGCTTGGCCAGCTCATCGGCGAGATACAGCGCCATCTCTTCGGGCTCATCATCGGTTAAGCCGAAGATCTCGATGAACGGCGTCAGGCGAATGCCCACGCGGTCGGCGCCGTAAACTTCGATCACCGCGTCGACCACGTCCAGCGGGAAGCGCGCGCGGTTCTCGATTGAGCCGCCGTAGCGATCAGAACGCTGATTGGAGCCGGTGGCCAAAAACTGGTTGAGCAGATAGGCGTTGGCCGCGTGAACTTCCACCATATCGAACCCGGCGTTTTTAGCGCGCTGAGCCGCCTGGCGGTAATCCTCGACGATGCCCGGGATCTCATCGGTTTCCAGCGCCCGCGGGGTGCTGGCTGGGTGCTGACCGGCGCTGCCGTCTTCGAACTCGACAAACGCCTGGGCGCCTTCACCCTTGAGGGCGCTCGGGGCGACCGGCTTCTGGCCGTCCGGCTGAACCATTTCGTGAGAAACACGCCCAACGTGCCAGAGCTGCAGCGCAATGCGCCCACCCTTGGCGTGCACGGCGTCGACCACGCCTTTCCAACCGGCCTGCTGCTCATCGGTCCAGATGCCCGGGGTATAAACGTAGCCGCGGGCGGTCGGCGAGATATTGGTCGCCTCACTAATGATCAGCCCGGCGCCGGCGCGCTGGCCGTAGTAGGCTTGCTGCAGCTCACCGGGCACGCTGTTTGGCGTGCGCGCGCGGGTCAGCGGCGCCATGATCACCCGGTTGGGAAGCGTCAGGCTGCCAAGCTGGGTCGGGGCGAGTAGCGTTTCGAACGCCATGGGCAAACTCCTTCTTGCGGATAAATAAGCGAGACCATCAACAATAGACCAGTTTACTATTGTTCGCCAGCGGACCGAAAAATCGGCCCGCCGACATCATTCAATAGCCTACAACGTGGCCCAGCACCAATCCCGCGAAGCTTAGAAGATAGACCATCGCCATGAAGGGGAGAATGGCCTTGAGCCACTGCTCATAGCTGACACGCCCCAGCGCGATCATCGCCAGCATCCCGCCGGAGGTGGGAATGATCAGGTTGGTCAGCCCATCGCCGACCTGAAAGGCGGTGATCATGAGCTGACGGCTGATGCCGACCAGATCCGCCAGGGGAATGAGAATCGGCATGGTGACCAGCGCCTGGCCGGAGCCCGAGGGCACGAACAGGTTGATCACGCCCTGGAGGACACTTGCAAGGATGGCCGTGAGCGCGGCGGGTACGCCGCTCAAAAGCCCGCTCAGCCCAAAAACGATGGTGTCGATGATCGACGCCTCGTTGAGGATGACCTGAATCGACGCCGCCAGGCCAATGACCATCGCCCCGGCAGTGACGCTCGAGGCGCCTTCGATCAAGCGCGCAACGATGCCGTTGGGCGATAGCCCGTTCAGCGCCCCGATCACGATCGCCATCAACAGAAACATGGCGGCGATTTCGTTGATGTACCAGCCGCGGGTGAACACGCCGTAAAGCATGACCGCAAGCCCGCCGACGAAGGCCGCAAGCGTTGCCAGGTTGCGCCGGCTCAGCGTGTACTCGTTCAGAGGGCGGCTCATGCCCGCGGCGTCCGGCGACTCCTTGAACGGCATGGGCACCACGCGCTTACAGATATAGAGCGCCAACAAGCTGAGCGAACACAGCAGCAAAAGCGTGCGCAGCCAGGCGCCGGAAAAGGTCGGAAGCTCGGCGATGCCCTGCGCCACGCCCACCGTGTAGGGGTTGATCGGCGACAGCGCAAACCCCACGCCGATACCGCCCACCGCCATGGTGGTACCGACCAGGCTCGAACAGCCGATGGCGCTGGCGATCAGCACCGCGATCGGCACCAGCGCGATGTTGTTCTCATAGCCCACGGCGACGCCAAAAAAGCCGTAGATGAAGGTACCCACGGTAATGATCAGGTTGCGCCGGTGAACGCCGACCTTGTTCACCGCCACGCCGATAGCGTTTTCCAGTGCCCCGGTCTTTTGCAGAATATGAAAGAGCCCGCCGGCGATGAACACGATGAACAGATACTGTGAGGCGTTGATCAGCCCCTGAGGAATGGCCACGAAGATATCAAAAGGCGCGATCGCGGCAACATCGTCCAAATAGCGAAACGACTCCGGTACCACCAGGGTACGGCCGGCCTCGGTCACGCGTTCGAACTCCCCGGCGGGAATGACGAAGGTTAGCAGATAGGTCGCGACCAGAATGATGAAGATCAGGACCATGGGATCCGGCACCGTGCGGTACCAGGGGCTTGGCTTATCAGGAGTGGGAGCGGGCGTCATGAGGGGCCTTTTCGCGGGTGTCGTGTAAGGCGGCCGATCAACTCGGGCGCCGGGCGAAGAAGGCGTATCTTACCAGTGGCCGCTAGCGTGGAATCAAGATGACCAGAACCAGCGCTTTTTGGGTGCCGGCGCCGCCGCGCTCAAAAGTGCGGCGTTAAGGGTAAGGACGATGGCGCCGAGCTGGCGATGACAAAACGCGCTGCTCAAAACGCCGGGGCACTGTTTGAGCAGCAGCTCGCACTGGTTTGCGGCCAGGCAGAGCCTGGTGTGGGCCTCGGGCGGGAGCGTCGATTTGGCCGTTTCGCTAACGCGGGCAAGCTCGCCGGCGAGCATCGAAAGCGTGCCGGTATCGAGCCAGCAGGGCAGCGGGTCCTCAAGGCGCGGGGCGATCGAGTGCTGCATCGCTTCAAAAGAAGTGCGCAGCAACAAAACGCTCTGGCGAAGCTGGCGCTGATCCCTGGGTACACTCCACCGTTTCATGCGGGCTCTCCTGCGGGCGACTCGGTTAAATTAAAATGTTTCTCATTTGTATTTATGCGAGACGATAGCGTGTGCCCGTCATCGTGTCAATGACGGGGCGGGGGAGTCATGCGCCGCTTCAAGCCGTCAGCAGATAGACGCCTTGAATCAAATAGAACGCGCCGATGGCGGTCACGATCCAGCGCGTCCAGGCGCGGAAGTTGGCGTCGGTCAAGCGGTGCAGAATACGCGTGCCGGTTTGGGTGCCTAACAGTGCAAAGGGGGCGGCCAGCGCCACCATGGCCCAGTCGCCGGCGCCGAGGGCGAGCGCCGAGCCGAGATAAAACAGAATCTTGATGCTGTGGGCGACGACCTGAATCATCGCCTTGGTGGCCACCACCTGGCGGCGGTCCATGTCCGAGCGCACGAAGAAGATGTCGATCAAGGGCCCGGAAACGCCGGCGGCGATGGTGAGCCCGCCGGAGGCCAGCCCGCACGCGAGCGCGTGGCTTGCGCGGTTGGCGTTGAGCGCGAACCAGCGCTTGGGTACCCAGACCAGAATCGGTAAAAGCCCGATCAAAATCGATACCGTGGCGGCGTCGGGGCTGTAGTCGAATAACAGCAGCAGCCCCGCCGCGCCGGCCACGCCGCCGGCCATCAGCGCCACCACTCGCCAGTTAATGAAGCGCCGGGAAAGCCACGCGCGCGAGGCGTTGGCGGTGAGCTGAATCACCCCGTGCACCGCCATGGCGGAGGCCGCGGGAAAGATCAGCAGCAAAAACCAGAGCAGTACCAGCCCGCCGGCCATGCCGAAAATGCCGGATAGAAGCGACGTACAAAAGACCACGCCGACGAAGAGGGCGCCGATCAAAACGGCCATGCAGACTCCTTAGCGGCAAAAAGGCCATACCTGGTAGAACTTGCGGCACTGAAACTCTGCCTCGCAGGCGTTGAGTTGGGACTGGTAGCGCCCCGCGCGGCTCGCGACCTGACGCCCGGCGCGCAGTACGTGGGGTTTATTGCGATAGGTGCCGCGCTGATAGCCGCCGGCGCCTTCGTGGTAGGCGTAGTAAAGATGCTCCGGGTTTTGCAGCGAGATGCCGGTTTGCGCGCGGGTGCGGGCGTTGTACCAGCCAATGAAGTCCGTGGCATGCTTCATGTGGGTACGCCGGGCAAAGAGGCTGCCCGCCTGATCGCGGTACTCGCCCCACACCGGGTCCTGGGCCTGGGCGTAGCCCTTGGCCGACGAGGGCCGGGGGCCGGGAATGAAGCCGAGATAGTACTTGCGGTCCGGGCGCACGTGGCTTCGAAACGAGGACTCCTGCTGAATGAAGGACATTTGCGTGGCGATCGGCGTACCCCACTGATTTTCCGAGTCGCGGGCGTAGTCGTACCAGCTTGGCTGCTCGCGAAAGATCTCGCACACGTTGCTCTGATCCTGCGGCGGGCTGGGGGCGAACGCCGCGCAGCCTGAAAGCGTAAGCAGCGCGCAAAGTGCCCAAAGGGGGCGCGCGTAAGCGTCGCTCATTGTACGTAAATGACGCATGGCGTCTCCTGTTCGATCCCTGATGTTATCGTTTCTCTAGCGTGTTGGATTGGCGCAGCAGCGCGGCCAGGTGGTGGCGCAGGCGCTGAACTTCGCGGCTCAGCGTATCGCCGGAGAGCATGCCCACCCCCATGACCAGCCCCGAGCGGGCATCATTTGGCGCACACACCGGGCTAAGCGGGCGCACGATGAGGTGCTCTCTCAAAAGCGCCTGAGCGATGGCGACGTCGTCCACCCCGGGCTCGAACTCCACGCACAGGCTGATGGTGCTGCTCGGCGGTGAGACGCGCTTGACCCGGGGCAGGCGCTCAAGCTGGTCGTGCAGCACCTGCTGGCGGCCCAGATAGTCGCGCTGAATGCGTCGGCACCAGCTGTCCAGGTCGCCGTCGAATATGAACTGGGCGAGCACCGCCTGGTCGAGCATGCGGCCTTCGCGAAAAAGCTCGCTTCTCAGCCGGTTCATCGGCTCTGCCAGGTGGTGTGGCACTACCAGATAGCCCAGGCGCAGGCCCGGAAACATCATCTTGGAAAACGAGCCTACCAGCAAATGGCGCGACGAGCCGGGATCGAACAGAAGCTCGGTGTGATCATCCCGGGTGAACTCGTAGTCGTCCTCCACCACGTAGGCGGGCTGGAGCGCTTCACAAAACGCGCGCTTGTGCCGGGCGCTGGCAGGCATGCTCAGCGGGTAGTGGTGCGAGCCGGTCAGGTACGCCAGCGCCACCGGCCCGCCCGGGCGCTCCAAACGATAGCCGTCGTTTGGGTGCCAGGCACGCATGTCGACGGCAAGTCCTGCGGCGGTGAAGATGTTGCGCGCGCCCCAGTAGCAGGGCGACTCCATCGCGACGGTGTCGCCGACGTCGGTCAGCGCCATGGCGCACAGCTCGATGCCGTTGTGGGTACCGTCGGTAATGATGATCTGATCCACGTCGCAGTCGATGTTGCGCCAGCGCGCGAGAAAATCGCGAATCGCGCGCTTGAGCGGCCCGTACCCGCCGGTGGAGTAGGAGAGCAGCAGCGCGTTCTGCGCCACCGTGACGCTGCCATAGAGCTGGCGCCAGCGGCGCATCGGAAAGCGGGCGATGTCAGGAATGCCGGGCATGAAGGCGCCGCTTTGAATACGGCTCGACCCGGGGGCGCCGAGCACCTGACGGGCGCGCCGGGAAAGCGGTGCGGAAAGCGGATTGGGAGTTGGCGCCAACGGCGGCTTGCGCACCCAGGTGCCCTGGCCGTGAGCGGTCTTCAATAACGCTTCGCCGCGCAGCGTCTCGATCGCCTGAGCCATGGTCTGGCGTGCGCAGCCGGCGGCCTCAGAAAGCGCCCGGTGCGAGGGCAAGCGGCTGCCCTGGCTCCAGCGCTGGGTAATGGCCAGGCGCAGCGCCTGCTCGATGCGCACCTGTTTGTTGAGCCGCCCGGGCTGGGCCTGGTAGAGCTCGGCAAACTGCTCGAGCATTTCCTGGACGGTCATGGACGCTCCTTCAACGCTTTTATCCAACGCGCTATGTCACCAACAAATCAGAACGTTATCACACGTTCGATAAAAGTGGTCTAGTCCAACCGTGCAATGGTCCATTCGCTTGGGTGGTTTTGCCTGCTAGCGTGTACTAAAGAGCGCTCCCTCGCCGAATGGGCGGGGGCGCCCTGTCATAACAATGCGCCACGCTCACACAACAACCAATCACTCCTGGGAAGATACCATCATGACGACATCAACTCCTGAACAGGCAAAGCTTGTTCGCGTGTTGGCACGCGGGGACGTGCTGGCACTGGCCTTCGGGGCCATGATCGGGTGGGGCTGGATCGTACTGACCGGCACCGCCATTCAATCCGCCGGTAGTCTCGGCGCCATTCTGGCCTTCATCGTGGGCGGCATCGCGATTCTGCTGGTGGGCCTGACCTACGCCGAGCTCGCCTCGGCGATGCCGAAAGTCGGCGGCGAACACGTTTACAGCTACCGGGCACTGGGCCACGGCGCCTCGTTTCTGTGTACCTGGGCGATCATTCTGGGCTATTTGAGCGTGGTGGCGTTCGAGGCCGTGGCGCTGCCGACGGTGGTCGAATACATCGCGCCCAACTACGCCGTGGGGCATCTGTGGACCATTGCCGGTTGGGAAGTGAAGGCGACCTGGGTGGCGGTCGGCGTGGGCGGCTCGCTCATCATGATGATGGTCAACTACTTCGGCGTGACCACCGCTGCGCTTTTGCAGAAAGTCGTCACCGGATTGATTCTGGTGGTGGGTGTGATGTTCATCACCGGCGCGCTTTTCGAAGGCAACACCGCCAATATGACGCCGCTGTTCGCTTCCGGCGAGGCAGGTATGGCCGCGGGTATCATGGCCGTGCTGGTCATGGTGCCGTTTCTCTTCGTCGGCTTCGACGTCATCCCCCAGGCCGCCGAAGAGATCAACCTGCCCTACAAGGCGATCGGTAAGGTACTGATGCTTTCCGTGCTGCTGGCCGTGGCCTGGTACTCGCTGATCATTCTGGGCACCAGCCTGATGCTCGATAGCGCAGCACTCGAAAACGCGAGTTTGACCGTGCCGGAAGCCATGGGTGTGCTGTTTGACGCCGACTGGGCGAGCAATTTGATGGTCCTGGCCGGCATCGCGGGCATCATCACCAGCTGGAACGCCTTTTACATCGGCGGCTCGCGGGCGATCTACGCCCTGGCCTCCGCCGGCATGCTGCCCCAGACCTTTGCCAAGCTGCACCCGCGCTACAAGACGCCGACCAACGCCGTCTTTCTGATGGGTTTTCTCTCCTGCATCGCGCCGTTTTTCGGTCGCCCGGCGCTGGTGTGGATCGTCGATGCCGGTGGTTTGGGCATCGTCATCGCCTACCTGTTCGTCGCGATCTCTTTCATCGTGCTACGGGTGCGCGAGCCGGACATGCCGCGCCCGTTTCGCGTGAGCTTCGGCATGCCCTGCGGCGTGGCCGCCGTGCTGATGTCACTCGCCATGGCGTTTCTTTACCTGCCGGGCAGCCCCGCCGCGCTCACCGGCGCCGAGTGGATCATTTTTGCCGGCTGGTCGGTTCTAGGGCTGGCGCTGTACGTCTATTCGCTGCGCACCTATGGGCGCGCCTACAGCGACCGTCACATGTTGGACGACTTGTAACGTTTCATTCATTCAGGAGCACTTCATGAGCTTTATCGATCAATGGTTGAACGACAGCGTCCCGGCGCTCATCGGCGGGCAGTGGCGCAAGGGTGAGTCAACCTTCGCCGTCGACAACCCGGCCACCGGTGAGACCATCGCCCGCGTCGCGGAGCTTGGCGGTCGCGACACCGAAGAGGCCGTCGCGGCGGCGTATGAGGCCGGCCCCGCCTGGCGTGCCACCCCGGTCAAGGAGCGCGCGAAGATCCTGCGTCGCTGGTTCGAGCTGATCATCGAGCATACCGACGACCTGGCCCGGCTGATGACCCTTGAGCAGGGCAAGCCGCTGGCCGAAGCGAAAGGCGAGGTTGGTTACGGTGCCTCGTTCATCGAGTTCTTTGCTGAAGAAGCCAAGCGCATGGCCGGCGAAACCCTGCCAGGCCACGCCGCCGACAAGCGGATTCTGGTCACGCGCGAGCCGGTCGGCGTGGTGGCCGCCATCACGCCCTGGAACTTCCCGCTGGCGATGATCACCCGCAAGTGCGCTCCGGCGCTGGCCGCTGGCTGCACCGTCGTGATCAAGCCCGCCGAGGCCACGCCGCTGACGGCACTCGCCGCGGCGTACCTGGGCCGCGAGGCGGGGCTGCCTGCCGGCACCATCAACGTGGTTACCGCCAGCCAACCCGCTGAGGTGGGCGAGGTGCTCACCACGGATTCGCGGGTGCGCAAGGTGTCGTTTACCGGCTCCACGCCGGTCGGCAAGCGCCTGCTCGCCCAGTGCGCCAGCACGGTCAAAAAGACCGCCATGGAGCTGGGTGGCAACGCGCCGTTCATCGTCTTCGATGACGCGGATCTCGACGCCGCGGTCGACGGCGCCATCGCCTCGAAATTCCGTAACGCCGGGCAAACCTGTGTCTGCACCAACCGCTTTCTGGTCCAGGACGGCGTGTACGACGCTTTCGTCGAAAAGCTCGCCGCTCGCGTTCAGGCGCTGAAGGTCGGCGACGGCCTCGAGGAGGGAAGCATCATCGGCCCGCTGATCAACCAGGCGGCGGTCGACAAGGTGCAGCGCCACGTCAGCGACGCCCAGGGCAAGGGTGCTCGCGTGGTGTGTGGCGGAAGCGTGAGTGAGGCCGGCGAGCGTTTCTACACGCCCACGGTGCTGGCGGACGTGACCACCGAGATGGCCGTGGCCTTTGAAGAGACCTTCGGCCCGGTCGCGCCGGTGTTTCGCTTCGAGCGCGACGAAGAGGCGATTGCCATGGCCAATGACACGCCGTTTGGCCTGGCCGCCTACTTCTACGCCACCGACTACCGCCGCATCTGGCGCACCATGGAGGCGCTCGAATACGGCATGGTCGGCGTCAACGAAGGGCTGATCTCCACCGAGCTTGCGCCCTTTGGCGGCGTGAAGGAGTCCGGGCTTGGCCGTGAAGGCTCGCACCACGGGCTCGATGAGTTTACCGAACTGAAATACGTCTGCGTCGGCGGTCTATAAGAGGAGTTGAAATGACGAACCACGAGTTGAACGAGCTGAAGAACCGCTTTGTCGCCAAGGGCGCCGCGACCCCGACCGCCCAGTTTGCCGAGCGCGCGGAAAATGCCGAAATCTGGGACGCTGACGGCCAGCGCTGGATCGACTTCGCCGGCGGCATCGGCGTGTTGAACCTGGGCCACCGCCACCCGAAAATCGTGGCCGCCGTTGAAGCGCAGCTCAAGAAGGTGATGCACACCAGTGCGGCGGTAATCTCCTACGCGCCCTACGTGCAGCTTTGCCAGAAGCTTTGCGAGCTGACCCCGGTACGCGGGCCCGAGCGCAAGGCGATGCTGGTCAACACCGGCGCCGAGGCGCTGGAAAACGCGGTGAAGATCGCCCGCGCCGCCACTGGCCGCACCGGTATCATCACGTTTGATGGCGCCTTCCACGGGCGCACCATGATGACGCTGGCCATGACCGGCAAGGTGCTGCCCTACAAGAACGACTTCGGCCCGATGCCCGGCGACGTCTTCCGCGCGCCGTTCCCGAACCCGATCCACGGCATCAGCGAAGAGGCCTCATTGGAGGCCCTTCGCACGCTGTTCAAGACCGACATCGCCCCGCACCGCACTGCGGCCATCGTGATCGAGCCGGTCCAGGGCGAAGGCGGCTTCTACATCGCTTCACCGGAGTACCTGCAAGCGCTTCGCGCGCTGTGCGACGAGCACGGCATTTTGTTGATCGCCGACGAAGTGCAGTCCGGCTTCGCGCGTACCGGTAAGCTGTTTGCGCTGGAACACAGCGGTGTCGAAGCGGATCTTCTGACCACCGCCAAGAGCCTGGCCAACGGCATGCCGCTCTCCGCGGTCGTGGGAACCGCTGCCGTCATGGACGCCTCCGGCCCCAATTCGCTCGGCGGTACCTACAGCGGGAACCCCTTGGCCTGCGCGGCGGCGCTGGCGGTGATCGAGACGATCGAAGAAGAGAACATCCTCGCGCGCAGCGAGCAGATGGGCCGCATGCTCGCCGAGCGCTTTGCGGTGTGGGAAGCGCGCTTCGAGCACGTGGCCCACGGCCGCCAGCTTGGCGCGATGGCCGCGTTCGAGCTCGTCGATGAAAACGGCAAGCCCGACCCCGCCGCCACTGCGGTACTCTGCGCCAAGGCGCGCGAGCAGGGCCTGATCCTGTTGTCGTGTGGTTTCTACGGCAACAGCATCCGCATCCTGGTGCCGCTAACGGTATCGAGTGACGTGCTGGATGAGGGCCTCTCCATCATCGAGGCCTCGCTGGAGACGCTCGGCTAAGCCACGAGCGTTTTGACTAAGCCCGCGCTCGCTACAGGCACTCGCCTGTGGCGAGGGCGGGCTTTTTTTATGGTGTCGAAATCGATGACGTCAGCTGAGCGAAGAACGGCACTAACAGTGCAAACAGCTCTGCCTGGGAGGAAATGCGGCACCTGGCATAGAGCTGACGGCGAAACACCTTGACCGTTTGCAGGCTGACATTAAGGTGCAGGCTGATGGAAAGCGAAGAGTGGCCACGCAGGATGAAAAGCGCCACTTCCGCTTGCCGAGGGCTCAGTTGGATGCCGCGCTGCTGATAAAGCGCTTCTCGCAGGCGTTTTTCGAGCGGCAAGGGCGGGGCTTGTTGGGCGCTTTCCGGTCGATAGTGCTGCCAATGGCGGCTGAGAAGCCCGGCCAGGGTGTGTTCGTGACGGCCAAGGGCGGTCAGCTCTGACGGGCTAAACGGCTGATTGCTCGAGCGATCCTTTCCAAAGCAGGCGTTTAGCGTCACGTCATCGTTAAGCTGCGCGAAAATCGCGATTTCATCGAGTAGCGTCGTTTGGCGGTAGTAGTGCTCGTAATAGTGCGTGCGCCAGAAACGATCCGGCGCCACGTCGGCCAGGCGGCGTATACCCCGTACGCCGCCTTTGAGGTGCTCGCGGTAGAACGGATCCAGCAGGTAGGCGCCTTCCAGGTAGTGGCTATCCATCTGTTGATACACCACCGGATCGACGCACTCCCGGTACAGCACGTCGGGGCGTCGCTCTCCCTGATAGGCGATGATGATCAGATTATCGAACGCTGCCAGCTGCTTGACCCAGCCAGAAAAGTGGCTCGTAAAATCCGGGGCGGACAGCGCCATGATCGTATCGGCCAGCTGCTGATCGCGTTTGCTCTGCGTCACTCGCTCCACATCACTCTTTCCATGCCTCTGTTCTCATACCTCTGTTCTCATACCCCCCTGGGGTTATATACGTAGCGGTGCGCTGTCCCTACCTTCTTTATCGGGTGGGTACGAGGCCGTTTCGTCTGGCAGGGGAGCCAGGCAGACGGCCATTGAGTGCCATGCCCCTAATGATAGCAAGTCAGGCAAGCCAAAGCGGATGACCTGGCAACAACGTCGTGACGACCGGTCGCAAGACGCGCCGGTATGGTTGACGATGCCTTTAGGAGACACATCATGATAGATAATAATATCAAGCTGGAAAGAACGTTATCGCTCAAGGCGGTAGTGCTATTTGGGCTTGCTTACATGACACCCTTGATCGTGCTGGGTACGTTCGGTGTCATTGCCAGTACCAGTCAAGGGGCAGTGCCCACCGCGTATTTGATCACCACCATCGCCATGCTGTTCACTGCCTATAGTTACGGCATCATGGCGCGCGCCTATCCGATCGCCGGGTCAGCCTATACCTATACACGCAAGGCCATCGATTCCCGCGTCGGTTTCATGGTGGGCTGGAGCGTACTGCTGGATTATTTCTTTTTACCCATGGTGATCTGGCTGATCGGTGCGGCCTATCTCAATGCGCGCTTTCCCGAGGTCCCCAGCTGGCTATTTTTGCTGGGCTTCATTGGCATCACCACGAGCCTGAACGTTTACGGGATCAAGATGGCGTCCCGGGTGAACTCGCTGTTGATGGTTTTTCAGATATTGGTGATCGTCTTCTTCGTGCTGCTGTCGGTGCGCCACGTCGTCTCCTCCGGCGGTGCGAGTTCACTGTTCAGCATGGGGCCGTTTTTGGGCGATAACGCCGGCTTTACGGCGATCGCCGCCGGGGCTGCCGTGGCGGCCTACTCTTTTCTGGGATTCGATGCCGTGACGACGCTCACCGAGGAGACCATCGAGCCCCGGCGCAACATTCCACTCGCCATCATGCTGACGGCGCTGATCGGCGGCGGTATCTACGTGCTGGTAGGCTATACCACCCAGCTCGTACACCCAGGTAGTGAGTTCATCAATGCCGATTCCGCTGCTTTCGAAATCGCCACGATGATCGGGGCAGATCTTTTCGGCGCCGTGTTTCTGGCCGGGCTGGTGTTGGCCCAGTTCACCTCGGGGCTTGCCGCTCAGGCCAGCGCTTCGCGGCTTCTTTATGCCATGGGCCGCGACGCCGTTTTGCCTCGCCGACTGTTCGGTGCGCTTCATGCGCGCTTTCGTACGCCGGTATTCAATATCGTGCTGACCGGCGCCATCGGTGTCGTCGCGCTGTTCCTCGATGTGCTCTCGGCCGCCTCCTTCATCAATTTCGGCGCGTTCATCGCCTTTATCATGGTCAATCTGTCGGTGCTCTTCATGGTGAACCGGGACGCTGACGCCAGGCACCGCTACGGGGTCGTCAAGGGCATGCTGATCCCTCTGGTGGGTGCCGGCGTCAACCTATGGCTGATGAGCCAGTTGGACAGCAATGCCTTTGTGTTGGGCGCCATCTGGCTGGCCATCGGGCTGGTTCAATTGATCTATCTGACCCGAGGCTTTCGACAGCCGCCTCCCGAGGTAGACTTCGATGACTCGGATGGCTCGTCACACACCGAGACGTCAAACGCTCGCTAAGGAGGCACCCCATGGCCCGATACTTGCCGATACTAATGATGCAGGAGGTCGCTCGCCTGCACGGTAGTGACGCCGAGCTCCAGGCGTTCGAAGCCGAAATCGCCGCGCAGCTCAGCGATTTCGGCGCCGACTTCGAGCAGCCCCGAATGGTGGTCTATCCTGAGATGCACCTGTGCAGCGCCTCGGGCACTCCCGAACAGCGCAAGAGCCAACTGGAAGCCGCGGCGGAGCCGGTCGACGGCCCCCGCGACCGGCACTTGTCACGTATCGCGCGCCATCTGGGGATCTGGCTGCTACCCGGTTCGGTGTGTGAGCGCGGCAGCGACGGGTACCTCTATAACACGGCGCCGGTCTACTCGCCCGACGGCGAACGCGTTGCCGCCTATCGCAAGTGCTTTCCCTGGCGCCCCTTTGAACCCTACCGGCCCGGAAATCGCGTGGAGGTGTTCGACGTGCCGGGCATCGGCCGTGTAGGCCTGGCCATCTGTTACGATATCTGGTTCCCCGAAACGGTACGCCAGCTTGCGTGGCTGGGGGCCGACGTCATCATCAACCAGGTCGCCACGACCACCTGCGATCGGGCTCAGGAACAGATCCTCGTTCAGGCCAACGCCATCTTCAACCAGGTCTACATGGTGAGCGTCAATGCCGCGACGCCTTCAGGGGAAGGGCAGAGCCTGGTCGTGGACCCGGAAGGTCGTATTCGAGCACGCATGCCCGGCGCCACGGCGGGAACGCTGACCGACGTGCTCAACCTGGAGGAGGTCGAACGCGTGCGAACCTTCGGAACAGCGGGCTTGAACCGTATGTGGTCTCAATTTCGAGACGATGATCCGGTGCTTGAACTACCCATGTACGAAGGCCGTTTGGACCCTGGCAAGTGGGCACATCGCGCGTAACGCCTTTGTTAAAAGGTGAGCTTGCGCCCATCGTGGTGGTATCGATAGCCCGCCCCCACCGCAAGCGTTTGCCTGCGACGGGGGCGGGCCTCGCTTTTTAAGGCTATATTAGTTCTCCTGAAAATGACGCCCGGCCGGGCGTCATTTTATGGGATCGTCACCGTTTTAAATCCCCGGGAGCCCCGATGAGCCTGTTTTCTCTGGTGAGCGTACTGATCACGCTCGCCGCCGTATCGAGCTACTTTAATTACCGCTATATCAAGCTGCCGACGACGATCGGCGTCATGCTGGTCGCGCTACTTGGCTCGCTCGCGCTGATTTTGATCAGCCCCTATAACGACGGCCTTCGCGATGAAGCCACCGCTCTGGTGGCGCGCATCGACTTCGACCAGGTAGTGCTGCACGGGCTGCTGGCGTTTTTGCTGTTCGCCGCCGCCATTCACGTCAAGTTCGACCATTTGCGCCGGGAGTGGCTGCCCATCGGGCTACTCGCCGTGGTGGGCACGCTGATGTCCACGTTCATCGTGGGAACGCTTGCCTGGTGGATACTCGGCTGGATGGGGCTCGGCATTCCTTTCATGCACGCGCTTCTGTTCGGTGCGCTGATCTCACCGACCGACCCCATTGCGGTGGTCGCGATCATGAAATCCGTCGGTGTCTCGCAGCAGCTCGAAAGCCAGATCAGCGGAGAGTCGCTGTTCAACGACGGCCTGGGCGTGGTGGTGTTCATGGTGCTGTTACAGCTCGCAGGGCTCGACGGGGCACAGCAGGGCTCGCACCTTGGCTCGCCGATCGACGCGGCGGCGGTCGGCTTTTTACTGCTCAAGGAGGTGGGCGGGGCGCTGCTTTTGGCGTGCGCCGTGGGCTATACCACCCACCAGATGCTCAAGCGCGTCGATAACTATCAGGTCGAGGTGCTGATCACCCTGGCGCTCGCCATGGGGCTTTACGCCCTGGCAGACGGCCTGCACCTGTCCGCGCCCATCGCCGTGGTGATCGCGGGGCTGTTCGTGGGCAACCACGGACGACAGTTCGCGATGTCGGATGAAACCCGTGAAAACGTCGATACCTTCTGGGAGCTGATCGACGAGATACTCAACGTGGTGCTGTTCTTTTTGATCGGCCTGGAGCTTTTGATTCTGCCCATCGAGCGCGCCTGGCTGTTGGCCGGCGCACTGATGATTCCTGTCGTGGTCGGCGCGCGCGGCTTCTGCGTCTCCTTGATCATGGGCACGCTCAAGCGGGTCAGGGAGCAATCACCCGGGACGATCCGGATTCTCACCTGGGGCGGGCTGCGTGGTGGTATTTCGGTGGCCATGGCGCTGTCGCTGCCCGAGGGCGATCTGAGAAACCTGGTGCTGACGCTCACCTACTGCGTGGTGGTGTTCTCGATCGTCGTCCAGGGGCTTTCAATGGGGAAGGTGATTCGCTGGAGCAGCCGCGGGTAACCCCTGACACTTGGGCCCTCAAGACCGGCGTGAAGCCGCCGATAAAAGGTTAATCTCTGTTAAAATAGGCTAGCGAATGCAGCGATTCCTTGCCGGTCTTGTGGTGGCCTTGGCCATCGTGTTGATTGGATATATCAGTTTATTTTCTATTTGGACAAACACCAATGAGTTCGATTCTTATGCCCTGACGGGCAGATTGGCCGATGAGCTTGAGTATCTGACAGGTACCAATGACCATCGCTTTTTAGAAGCAGAAGATGCCGCTCGTGCAGGTGGATGGCAATCCAATCAAAAGCCTACGCTTAACCTGGGAAATCGGTCAGAGGGTGCTTGGGTGCGTTTTCGGGTGGAGAACCGCTCACCAGAGCCTTTAGAGCGTTTGCTCATGGTCGACTGGAGCTACCACCTGATCGAAGCGCGAGTGTTCGACCGTGCAAACGGCCAATGGTCGGCCCCGGTTCACACCGGCAATTTCATCGAGCATTCCCAGCGAGGTATCGCAAGCCCCGTGCTGGCTCTGCCCATCACACTACCCTCGGGCCCTGCCGAGGTTTATTTGCGCTTGGAGAGTCAGCTGCCCCTGATTCTTCCCATGCGAATGGTCGACCGTGAAACGTTCCATCGTGAAGCGCTTTATGACTATCTGCGTATGGGCGCTTTCTTCGGTGCCATGCTGGTCATGATGCTCTACAGCGCGTCGCTGTTTATTTTCATTCGTGATCGTTCCTATATTTATTACTGCTGCTATTTGGCGGCGATCATTCTTTATGTAGGGAGTATTTACAGCTACGGCTCCTATTTTCTGTGGTCGGAGTGGCCGTGGTTCAATCTGCGCGTGGATTTCCTGTCGATTGGTCTAGCGTTTTTATCTGCCTGTGTTTTTGAACGTCAGTTTTTGAACATCAAAAGCGAAGGGCGCTGGCTTGAGCGCTGCATCAATATGATTATCTTTTACTGGTCGAGCGTCGTTCTGGTATCTCTATTGTTCCCGCAGTATGCCTATGAGCTCTTTATAGAAGAGGCGGGCGCTCTCACATGTATCGTGATGTTGGGTATTGCGTTCATCATATGGCAGCGGGGCAATGTTTCTGCCGGTTATTTTTTCATTGCGTGGTTATGTCTGGTGACATCCACCTTCTTTCTAATGCTGGCAATGAGCGGAGTTTTATCCATGAACTTCGCTATACGTGCGGCCCAACTGCTTGGCTTTATTCTGGAGTTTCTGCTGCTATCCATTGCCCTGGCAGAGCGTATCAGTCGTGAAAGAGCCTCTCGAATGGAAGCTCAAAAAGCACTTCTGGTAGTGCAAGAGCAAAACACGAAGGTGCTCGAAAAGAAGGTGGCCTTGCGCACTCGTCAGCTGGAGGAGGCCAATCGGGAACTGTTGCATTTGAGTACCACCGACCCGCTTACCGGCCTCAATAATCGTCGCGGTTTCGAGGAGAAGTTCGATGAAGCGCTCGAGCTTAGCCTTGAGAAGAGCGTACCACTGGCGTTTCTGATGATCGATATCGATCACTTCAAAGCGATCAACGATACCCATGGCCACAACGTCGGCGATGAGTGCCTGGCCCTGGTGGGTAAAACGCTGGTTCACTACTGCCAGGGGGACAATGCGTTTGCCGGGCGCCTCGGTGGGGAGGAGTTCGCCACTGTATTTTATGGCCTCTCAAGCGAAAGGGCCGAGGCGATGGCCGAGCGAATTCGAACGGCCATCGCGGAGTTGATCGTAGCAACGACCGGAGAGCCGATTTGGTTCACGGTCAGCATTGGTGTGGCCACGGGGTTAGCCCATCTCGATGACACTTTGCCCACCTTTGCCGAAGAGGCCGACAAGTCGCTCTATCAGGCAAAGCTTCAGGGACGGAATCGCGTTGTTCTCTCTGTACGCCAGGAGAGAGAAGAGCGCTTGCGGCCCATTAGCAGCACTCTTTTCGACGACAACCCTATGCTGCCTGCGAAGTAAGCCTTGGCGAGGCGGGCGCCGGCCTGGCATCGTCAAGGCCGGCGCCTATACTGAGCGCATACTTCGTTGCATGAGGATGCGCGCCATGACGTCACGAAAACTTCCTTCCGGTGCCGGCGATGTCGCCGACGAATACCCCGACGTATGGAGCGCCTACGCCGCGCTCGGTAAGGCGTGCGCCGAGGCCGGGCCGATGGAGGCGCGAAGCCGCCGGCTGGTCAAGCTGGCGCTGGCCGTCGGTAACCGCTCCGAAGGCGCGGTGCACTCCCACGTGCGCCGTGGGCTCGAAGAGGGCATCAGCGCCGAGGAACTCAAGCAGGTGGCAATGCTGGCGGTGCCGACCATCGGCTTTCCCGCTGCCGTAGCGGCGCTGACCTGGATCACCGATATCACCGACGCGAACTGATCCGCCGCTAGCCCAGCATGTTCAGGTACTGGCGCACCACCACGGCGTTGTTGGTGCGCGTCTCTTTCGAGGCGAACACCAGCGTCACCGTTTCCCGCTTTGCGCGCTGAGCAAGCGACCTGAGCGCTTCCCGATGCTCGGTCAGCTCCTTGAGGTAGCGCGTTCGAAACGCCCCCCAGCCGAGCGAGCCGTCGTGAAACGCCTCGCGCAGCTCACGGCTGGGCGCGATCTCCTTCGGCCATTCGTCGATGTGGGCGTGCTGCTTTTTGACGCCGCGCGGCCAGAGGCCATCCACCAGCACGCGGTAGCCATCCTCTTTCTGCGGCGCATCGAAGGCGCGTTTGAGTGCGATCCTTGCCATGTTGCCTCCCTGGTAGATAAAGGTTGATTGCGTGCCTGGCGTCAGGCGGCCACCAGCGGTCTGGCCGGGCCGAAGTGCTCGAAGTGGCGGTGGCTATCATCAATGCCCAGCCCCGCCAGCGCGGTGTCCACGGCGGCCATGAAGCCCTGCGGGCCGACGAAGTAGCAGCGCGCCCTGGGCCCCGGCAGGTAGCGGGCCAGCAGGTCACGATCGATCCGGCCGATGTGCTCGACCCCTTCACCGCGTTCGAGCACGTTGACCACCGTGAGCTGCTCCGGGTAGTCGCGCTTAAGCGCTTTGACATCGTCGCCAAACGCGTGGTGGTCGCGGTCGATCGCAGCGTGCAGGTACACCACCCGGCGGCCATCAAGAAGCGCCTGGCGGGCGATGGGGAGAAGCGGCGTCTGGCCCACGCCGCCGCTGGCCAGCAGCAGCGGCTCGCTTCCTTCGATGAGCGTCAGATCGCCGGCCGGTGGCAAAAGCTCCAGGGTGTCGCCCACCGCTAACACATCGTGGAAGTGACGGCTGACGCGGCCCTGCTCCTCACGTTTGATGGAGATCCGGTAGCTACGGCCGTTGGGCAAATCGGACAGACTGTAGTGGCGATAAACCGGCTCGCCGTCGATCATCACGCGCACACCAATGTACTGGCCGGGCTCATGGGCTGCCACGGGGCCGCCATCCTCGGGCTCGAAAACGAACGACCGGATGACCGAACTCTCCTGGTGGGTGCGGGCGATTTTGAAGCGCCGCGCGCCGCGCCAGCCGCCGGGGCGGCTTTCGAACTCGCGGTAGCGCTGATCTTCCAGATCGATCAGAAGGGCGGCCAGCTCATTGTAGAGCGCGCCCCAGGCATCGGCGATCTCCGGGGTAAGCGCGTCTCCCAGCACTTCGCCGATCGCTGCCATCAGGCACTCGCCGACGATCGGGTAGTGCTCGGGCAAAATGTTCAGCGAGACGTGCTTGCTGACCACGATATCGAGTGCGGCCCGCGCCTTGGCCGGGTTGCCTCGAAGCTGAACGTAGGCGAGCACCGCGCCGGCCAGCGCCCGCGGCTGGCTGCCGTTTTGCTGATGCACCTCGTTGAATAGCACCTTGACCTCGGGGTAGCGCTCGAACATCAGCGGGTAGAACCGGCTCGTGATGGCGTTGAGATGCTCGGCAACGACGGGGGCGGTGGCGTCGATCAGCGCTTCCTGCTCGTGGCTCAACATGGGGTGCTCCTTATAAGATGTATTTAAAATATATCTTATAAGGCGTGCCAACAAAGCTCAACGCAAGACGCGCGCCGGTGCTTGATCCAGATCAAGAGCCGGTGCATTAGCGAAAGGCTGGGTTCAAACGTGGGTGGCGGGAATGCGTAGCAGCCCGGCGAGTTCCGCCGCGTGGCCGTCCAGCACATCGGCCAGGGTGTAGCGGTCGAGCACGGCGAGAAAGGCGGCGAGCGCCTCGCCCAGAATGGGTCTGAGCCGGCACGCCGGGGTAATCGTGCAGCCGTTGCCCTGTTGAAAGCACTCGACCAGGCCCATGTCCTGCTCGGTATCGCGCACCAGCGCCCCAAGCCCGATGGTGGCAGGATCCTTGGCCAGCAACAGCCCGCCGTTTTTACCGCGAATCGCGGTGACGTAGCCTTTTTGGGCCAGTTCGTGCACTACCTTCATCAAGTGATTGCGCGAGATATCGAAGGCCTCGGCGATTTCACCGATCGTCGCGCGCGCCTCACCTTTGACGGCCAGATAGATCAACACGCGAATCGAGTAATCGGTGAAGCGGGTTAGCTGCATGGTGGGTGCCTGGCGTTCGCCCCACACGGGGCATCAAGAGGGGAGGCCGTAGCCTAATCACTTACGCATGTCGGGTCAAAGCGGCGTTTCATCATTGGGTGAGGCGTCTGCGTTCGCGGGTTGGGGCGCCTGCTCGAACAGCGCCAGCTGGCGATGATCGACGGGTTTGACGCGCCCGCGCCGGGCGCTGGGGCGGCGGTGGCTGGCAAGCCGGGCCATCAGCGTTTGGCTGATCGCTTTCGCCTCCGGCGTATGGCTCATCTCGAAGATGCGCGTTTTCCACCTCTGCGCCTCAGCCTCGAACTCAAACGGAATCGGGTAGTGCTCGCCGGGCGTGAACGCGTAGCGCGTTTGCAGGCTTTCCGGCAGCGCCCAGGGTTTGGCCCGCCACTCGACGGGCAGCACGGTTAACTCCGGCACCCAGCGGGCGACGAATTCGCCGCTCGGGTCGTTGTCCTCGGCCTGCTTGATCGGGTTGTAGATGCGCAGCGTATTAAAGCCGGTGGCGCCGGACTGCATCTGAATCTGCGGGTAGTGGATGCCGGGCTCGAAATCGGTAAACAGCCGCGCCAGGTGAAGCCCGGGCTCCCGCCAGTGAAGGCCGAGGCCAAAGGTGGCAAACGAGATCAGCATCGCGCGCATGCGAAAGTTGATCCAGCCGGTATGAATCAGGCAGCGCATGCAGGCATCCACCAGCGGCACGCCGGTTTGGCCGCGCTTCCAGGCCAGCAGCTGCGGGTGCTCTGGGTCGCGTTCGCGCAGCCCCTTGAGCGCCGGGTGCAGGGTTTTATCTTCGATGCTCGGCTCGCTTTCGAGCTTTTGAATGAAGTGGCAGTGCCAGTGCAGCCGCGAGGCGAGCGCTCGCAGCGAATGCGCCCAGCGGGTTTTCTCGGCGTGCTTTTCGCGCTGGTGGCGAAGCGAGCGCACTACCTCGCGCATCGAAAGCGTGCCCCAGGCCAGATGCGGCGAAAGCCGCGAGCCGTGCACCTCGGCCCGCAAGGGCTTGGAGATCGAGCCCCGGTAGCGCTCGCCGCGCCGGGTGATGAAATCGTACCAGAGCGCACGCCCGGCGCGGCGCCCGCCTCGCTGGCGCTCGGGGCAGGGCGTGGTGTCGACACCCAGCGTGAGCGTAGGGAGTTCTTCCACCGGCCGGTGATGAAACACCTCCCAGCCGGGAGCGGGGCGGGCGCTTGCAGGCGCCTTGAAGGGCGGGGCCTGCATCAGCGCCTCCCACTGCTCCTCCCAAGCGCTTTGATCGACACGGCTTTTCAGCCCGCGCACCACGCCCACTTGGCGGTGCTCATGCCATGTTACTCCTTCAGCGCGGCACCACTCACCCACCGCCACGTCGCGCGCATAGCTCCAGGCATTGCCGGTTTCTTCATGGGAGTAGAGCGTCAGCGCCCCGTAGTGCGCCTTCAGCGCGGCGAGCAGCGCGAGCACGTCGCCTTCCCAGATACACAGCGGCAGCCCGCGCGCGCCCAGCGCTGCCTGTAAATCGACCAGCGAGTCGGCGGCGAACTGCCAGTGGCGAAGGGCGCTATCCGGCGCCTGCCACTGGCCGGGCTCGATGGCGAAGACCGGCAGCACCCAACCCGCCTCGGCGGCGAGAGTGAGCGGGGCGTGGTCGTGAACGCGCAGATCGCGCTTGAACCACACCACGTGAATACCGGCAGTAGCCATGGGTCTCCTTGGGCTATCCGTGCCCGGGTCGTAGCGTTACCATCAAGCGTTGGTCACAATCCCTCAAGGAGCAAGCCCATGTACATCGCCATGAACCGTTTTCGTATCGCCCCGGGCCGGGAAGAGGATTTTCTCGAGGTATGGCGCAACCGCGACTCGCACCTTAATGAAGTGCCCGGCTTCAAGGAGTTCAAGATGCTCCAGGGCGACAAGCAGGAGGATCACACTGTGTTTATATCGCACAGCGTTTGGGAGAGCGAGGCGGCTTTCCGCGAGTGGACGCAGTCTGAGGCGTTTCGCAAGGCGCATGCCAATGCCAAGTCGCCGGAAGGCATCTACCTAGGGCCGCCGAAGTTTGAAGGGTATGAGGTGGTGCTTTAAGGCTTGCCTTTGAAACCACGTATTTAATGCTGCCGCTTTCGAGCGGCAGTTTTGTGTTGAGCCTGCCTAAAAGGTGACGATTACAGGCCTAGGATCTATTACTGACGGATGTCATCGAATTTACGCGTGACCGAAGGTAAGTTTGTGGGTAGGGTATGATGAAATTTGGCAAAACGAGCGGTCTCGCGAAGAAGGGATATGCTGCCTGAAAAATCAGAGTGTACTTTATTTATCAATTGCTTATGGGTTTTGAGCTGGCTGCATAACCACTGTTATAACTAAAGGAGTGGCCGTGAGTAGGTGTGCATTTATATTCGGGAATGGTCTGGGGCGGTCTCTTGATAATGGCTATTTCCAGCTTTCCTCAGGGCTTTCGCATGTATGGAATAATCGAGAGGGATTTACCCAGGCCCAGAAGGATTTGGTTATTTCAGCCATCGAGGGATTGAATGCTGAAGAATATCCACAGTTCGAGGAACAGCTTGATAAATTGCAGGTTGCCATCGTTGCGGCGGGGTTCTTACGTTCATTCGAGACCGATAAAATTCAGTGGCTGAATGGCCATTCAAGAGATTTACCTGTAGCTTTTAGAAAATTCATTCACGAAGTTGCATGTTATTTCCATGATTCTGGAAAACAGCTACCAAGAGAATTTATAGATCCTCTGGCGCAATTTGTAAGGGAAACTGCATCGCATATTGGCGTTTTGAACTATGACAACCTTCTTTACGACGGGTTTGTGAAAGAAGGCATCCTAAACGGTTATCGGGATGTCCTGAATGATGGGTTTAGAGCCGCTGGGTTCAATCCTAACTTCATGGATCGACATAGAATTAGCCATCAAGCATGGTACATGCATCTCCATGGTTCACCATTGTACATTGGAAATAAAAAGTTAATGGGAGGAGCCCGAGCGGATCTTTCACCCTCTTCAAATTCGCACATCGTTCTCACTCACGTCAGACATAAACCCCTGATCATAAGCTCGTCAAATATTCTTTCAGAGTATTGGCAGCGCTTAGGAAAGGCCCTTGGAGAGTCAACGCGTTCAATTCTCGTGGGTTATTCAGGATACGATGAGCATTTAAACCAGCTCATAGAATCCAGTCTTCGAGAAAAAAATATTCAAATCCTTGAAAGGAAGGATCAGGAAACACAGGTAAGTCGAGAGCGGTTCTGGAGAGAACGATTCACAAAATGTGATGTTCGCGTCACTCGTGTCGAGAACATATTAGAGTTCGCAGCATGGCGCGACCTTTAGATTATAACCACCTGATTAACGGATCACCAACTGCGCTGTGCTCCGTTTTCGCCTATTGCCACTGGCGTTAATAAATTAAATCAAAGTGAGGTGAGAGTTTGAAACCAAAAGTATTCGTTGCGTCTTCTGTTGAAGGGCTAAATGTCGCTTACTCTATGCAAGTTAACTTGCAGCATGATGCTGATCTTACTGTTTGGAGTCAGGGTGTGTTTTCTTTATCTATTACCCCATTAGACTCTATTTCTGAAGCTTTGAATTCATCTGATTTTGGCATCTTTGTTTTTAGTCCTGATGATGAAACCATGATGCGAGGTCATATCAGTGACACTGTAAGAGATAATGTTATTTTCGAATTAGGTTTGTTTGTAGGGAAATTAGGAAAAAGACGTTGCTTTATAGTCATGCCTGATAACGTTGATCTTCGTATTCCAACAGATTTGGTGGGTGTGACTCCAGCAAAATATTCAGGAAGTAGGGATAAATCAGAAATTGCAGCTTCTTTAGGACCTGCATGCCATGAAATTCGCCAAGCGATGCAATTACAAGGTTTATGTAATCAACAAGGAACTGAAAGTCAAAAAATTCCTGCAAATGATCATGATAATTATGATGAAGATGATAAGATTGCTCTTTTAGAAGCATGGTTAATAACCGAGGCGGAAGAAGGAAAAGCGATAAAGTATATTGATATCGATAATTATCTTAAAATTGAATTAGGCTCTACTAAGAAATTATTAACCACAATTTTTAATCGTAATTCTTCTTTCAAGATCGACATTGCTGGCAGTAATGTTTTTAAATTCCATTATGATCAACAGTTTCCGTTCTAACTGATTTATCATAAGTTGTTCAAGCGGAATAAAGGGAGTTGGCCATCACTTCGCGCTCACAGTCAATCATTTTATCTGTTTAATGAAGCGTTGGGCCAAACCGAGACTTCCATGCTCTCGGCAAGGTGTTGCTGTAATCGCTGTCGGATTTTTTGCCTACGCAGCTTGGTGAGATGATGAAACGTTTCATTATCTATTAGCTTCTCTAGCGCTATAAAGAGAAAAAAAGACCGCATGCCAACTTTAGAAGCCAACTCGCACCAACCATAATATTAAAATATATTAGCAGGCATTATCACGATAAAAGATTAAGTTTTATATGAGTTACGAGTGACAAAAAATGGCGAAACCCAATAAAAAGGGCCCAACCAAAACCATCGATATCTTTTGTAAGAACTGCGGTGCTCAGCTATTCAAATATCGCAAAGGGGGTAAGGGGGCACTGGTGAAATGTTTCAAGGAACGTATTGTAGAAGACTTCACTGATTTGGCTTGTGTATGCCCTCAATGCGAAAAAGCGTTCGCACGCGAGACCCTGGTGCGCGGCACGCCAGCGTATAAGTTTATCGGTGGAAAAGTGTGGTTTAAATAACGCTCCAATCCTTGAACCTGTTGGCTCAATGGCTACTTCAAATAGGCTATCGCGTACCGCTAACACGGCGAGCGCGGTATATTAACCCGGCCATGGGGCTGCTCGTGGCGCGAGTCATCCAGTCGCAGGTCGCTTGGGTGGGAATCATTGAAAGAAAGAGGAATTGGTTTTGAAATTAGTTAAAAGCTTGCTCATGGGGCTTCTGCTGCTGGGGTGCTCATCCTTGGCAAGCGCGTCGGATTACTACGTCGATATCACCAACGATACCGGCTACACCATTTTGTACATGTACGTCAGCCCGGCCAAAGCCGAGACCTGGGAGGAAGACGTGCTGGGTAGTAATGTATTTCGAGACGGTGAGACCCAGCGTGTGACACTAACCAACTACGAAAGCCCCCTATTCGATATTCGCCTGGTGGATGAAGACAAAGACAGCTACACCTTCTGGGATGTGGATGTCTCGCAGCGCGATATCGTAGTCACGCTGAGTGATCTGGATTAAAGCAGCGTCGCGGCGTGATGATCGCGTCGCCTTGAGCGGTTAGCGCGAATATTCATCCAGAGTATTTATTCCTGCGCAAAGCTCAGCCGCTGTCGCCACGTTAAAACGGCTTGCCTTTTCTTTAGAAGGCAAGCCGTTTTTATATAATGCAAAGCGTAGCGGTCTTGAGTAGTTCAGGTTTTTTATCGACCTTTTCGATTACAGGGTGGAGCGTGGGCAATATGGCGCGCTTTCAGTGACCTTCTCACTATTAAACTTTCGGTAGCACGTTATATCTTGGCGCCGCCTTCTCCAGCCTCCCTGTAAGCGTTCACTATGGTTGGTGTTCAGATTGAGCGCGGCACCAAACTCGGCAATACACGCTCCAATACCCGCGCCACCTGCAACACCTTCAAATCCTGATACTTCCCCGCCACAAGATGCAGCCCCACCGGCAGCCCGTGGTCATCCAGCCCGCAGGGGAGTGAAGCAGCGGGCTGCTGAGTGAGGTTGAAGGGGTAGCTGAAGGGCGTCCAGTCCATCCAGTCCTGGTAGGGGCCATGCGGCGGTACGTTGTGGCCCGCCTCGAACGGCGCAATCGGCATCGTGGGCGTGACGAGTAGATCGAATCGTTCGTGAAACGCGGCCATGTGGGCGGTCAGTTCGCTGCGCTTGCGCCGGGCGGCCAGGTACGCCGAGAGCGAGACATCCTGGCCGCGCCGGGCGATGTCGAGAAAGCCGGGGTCCAGCGCTGCCTGCTGTTCGTCATCCAGCTTCTCCAGCGCTTGGGTGGCGCCGGCGAACCAGAGGGTATTGAAGGTGTCGAGCGGGTTGGCAAAGCCCGGGTCGATGCGCTCGACCGTGGCGCCCAGCGCTTCCAGGTGCGCCACGGCTTCCTCTACCTTACGGGCGATATCCGGCGCCACGTTCACGTAGCCCAGGTTCGCGCTGAAGGCGATGCGGTAGCCGGTCAAGTCCGCGGGCGGCGGGGCAAGCCAGTCCGGCCCCTGCGGGTTGCCCGCGTAGCCGTCCCGGGCGTCGGGCTTTGCCATCACGCTGAGCATCAGCGCGGCGTCGGCGGCGGTGCGTGTCATGGGGCCCAGGTGGGAAAGCGTGCTCATGGCGCTGGCGGGCCACTGGGGTACCCAGCCAAACGTCGGTTTGATGCCGAAGGTGCCGGTGAAGCTCGCCGGAATGCGAATCGAGCCGCCGGCATCGCTGCCCTGGTGCAGAAGCCCCAGGTTCAGCGCCGCCGCGGCCCCCGCGCCGCCGGAGGAGCCGCCGGGCGTCAGCCGGGTATCCCAGGGGTTGCGGGTAATGCCGTGCAGCGGGTTATCGGTCACGCCTTTCCAACCGAACTCCGGCGAGGTGGTCTTGCCGATGATGATCGCGCCGGCCTCACACAGGTGGCGGCTGATCGGCGCGTCCACCTCCCAAGGGCCATCCGGCGAGGTGGTGGTCGAGCCCATGCGCGTGGGAAGCCCGCGGGTCAGGGTCAAATCCTTGATCGTCACCGGTACGCCATCCAGTGGGCCGCAGGGCGTGCCCTGTTGCCAGCGCCGGTGGGAAGCCTGGGCGAGCTCCTGTGCTTGCGCCGAGTTGACGACGCTGAAGGCGTTGACGCGCGGGTTGTGGCGCTCGATGCGTGCCAGACAATCCTCGACCAGCGCTTCGGGGCTGAGTGAGCCCTGCTCGAAGCGTGCAAGCGCTTCGACGGCGGTCAGAGTCTCGAAGGTATCGGCAGAAGGGCTGGCCATCAAGCGTCTCCCTTGACCGTACCCGCCGCGTCCAGTACCGCGTGGAGCAGTACGTTGGCGCCAGCGTGAACGTGTTCCGGCGTGGCGCTTTCGGCCTCGTTGTGGCTGATGCCGTCCTTGCAAGGAATGAAGATCATCGCCGCCGGTACCACGCGCCCGAGAAAGATGGCGTCGTGGCCCGCGCCGCTGATGATCTCTTCGTGAGAAAGCCCCAGTGCCTCGGCGCCTTTGCGAACCTGCTCCACGCAGGTTTTATCGAAGTACTCCGGCGCGAAGGTGGCGGTGGGGGTAAGCTTCCACTCGAGGCCGTGGCGCTCGCTGATCTCTTCGACCGCCCCGGCCACCTCGCGGCTCATCGCCTCCAGCGCTTCCGGCTCCCAGTGGCGCATGTCCAGAGTCATCTTCACTTGGCCGGGAATCACGTTGCGTGAGCCCGGATGAAGCGCCATGTAGCCCACCGTGCCGCGGCCGTGGGGCGCATGGTTGTGGGCGATGCGGTTGAGCGCGTGGGTGACTTCCGCCGCGCCCATCATGGCGTCGCGGCGCAGGTGCATGGGCGTGGGGCCGGCGTGGGCCTCGAGCCCGGTCAGCGTCAAATCGAACCACTTCTGGCCCAGCGCGCCGATCACCACACCGATGGTGGTGGCGTTTTCCTCCAGAATGGGGCCCTGCTCGATGTGCGGCTCAAAGTACGCTGCTATTTCGTCCGGCGATACTTCATCGCTGCCGCGGTAGTCGATGGCGTCGAGCGCCTCGCCCGCGGTCACGCCATCGTGGTCGGCTCGGGCCATCATCTCGTCGAAATCGAGCTCGCCGGTAAATACGCCGGAGCCCATCATGCAGGGAGCGAAGCGACAGCCTTCTTCGTTGGTCCAGGCGACGATCTCCACCGGCGCTTGGGTCTGGATGTGGTGCTGGTTGAGCGTACGCAGCACCTCGAGACTCGCTAGCACGCCGAAGGCACCGTCGTACTTGCCGCCGGTGGGCTGGCTGTCCAGGTGGCTACCGGCCATGACGGTTTTTGCGTCAGGGTCGCGGCCTTCTCGGCGGGCGAAGATGTTGCCGACCCGGTCAATGCGGATCGAGCAGCCTTCCGCTTTGCACCACTCGATGAAAAGGTCGCGGCCCTGGCGGTCCAAATCGGTCAGCGCTTGGCGGTTGACGCCGCCCTTGGCCGTGGCGCCGAGCTTCGCCATCTCCATCATCGAATTCCAGAGACGGTCGCTGTCGGTCGTCATTGCGTCATGGGTTTGTTGAGTTGTCATTGTTGGCTACCTCGCGGGTGAGAGTCGGTGGAATGGTCTATCGCCAGGTCGTGCAATCGTGAGCGCTGCATCGGGTCCATGTGCAGGCCGGCGGCGAGCATTTGCTCGGCCATTTCGGCTTCCAGCGCGCTCATGTGGTGTTCGGCGTCCGCCATGTGCTCGGTCATCAGCTGGCGCACCTGTCGCGTATCCTCGATGCGGTAGGCCTCAAGCAGCCGGCGGTGGTAGTCGTGGTTGGCCTGGTCGAACTGCGTGCGCTCGGGGATATAGGCCTTCTTGATCACCACTAGGTCGCGCAGCATGTCGTTGAGAAACCGACATATGAAAGCGAGCAGCGGGTTGGGGCACACGTCGGCCAGGATCTGATGAAACTCCAGTTCCAGAAAACGCTGTTGGCGATGGTCCTCTTCGTGGTCGCAGCCGCCGCAGGCGGCCATATTCGCTTCCAGGCGCTCGAAGTCTTCAGGCGTCAAGCGCCCGACCACCGAGGCGGCAAGCTCTACCTCGAGCAGTTTGCGCAGTTGATAGACTTGGCGTCCGTCCAGCTTCTGAAAGTGCAGGAAGCTTCGCAGCAGGCGGCTGGCGGGCTCCATGCCCGGCTGATTGATCACTGCGCCGCCCTTCGGGCCGGTTTTGAGCGTGATCAGCCCCTCGACTTCGAGGATCTTGAGCGCCTCGCGGATCGTGCCCTTGGCGCTTTCATAAAGCGCCATCAGGGCCTTCTCGTTGGGCAGGCGGTCGCCTGCCTCGAGCCCTTCGGCGGCGATCCAGCGCTTGATGTCCTCGCTGATCAGCTCGGCAAGCTTGGGCCGCCGCGTTCCGGGCTTGAAGCCGTTGGCCATAGTCATAGGCCTCGGTGGCCCGCGGTTTCGCCAACGGCGGGCGTGTCGGTTGCGCGCTCAGGGTGGTACTCGGCGTCGTACTCGCCGCGGGCACGCTCGAAGCGCTCCACCACGTCACGGTCACGCCGCGCAAGCGCCATGCTCAAGCCCATTAAAAGCGCCACGTTGAGCAAAAGCCCCCAGACGCCAGCGTGAAAGCCAAAGGGCGCGGCCAGCGGCCCGAAAGTCATCAGCAGCACGCAGGCCACGCCGCCGAGCAGGCCGACCAGCGCAGCGGTGGGGTGAGCCCTTTTCCAAGTGATCGCGCCGACGGTGGGGACGATGAGCTGGGCGGTGCCGGCCAGGGCCGCAATGCCGATGGTCACCAGCACGCCGGGCACCGCCAGCGCCATGATGTAGGCCGCCAATGAAAACCCGACCAGCGAGTAGCGCCCGATGGTTACGATGCGCGCTTGGCTCGCGTCGCGGTTCACGTAGCGCTTGTAGATATCCATGGTAACGATGGTCGAGACCGCGTGGATCTGCGAATTGGCGGTCGACATCGCCGCCGAGGCGCCGGCGGCCATGATCAGCGAGGCGAGCAGGTAAGGCGCGTACTCCATCAGCATGATGGGCAGAATCTGGTCCGGGTTATCCACACCCGGCTCCAGCAACACGCCGGAATAACCCGACAGTACCGAGCCCACGTAGGCGAATGCGGCCAGTCCCAGCAGAAATGGCATCAGGTTGAAGAGCTTGCCGTGCTTGACCGAATACATGCGCAGCCAGATCTGCGGGCCCATGAAGGCACCGATGGCGGTGACCACGAAAAGTGAGAACCACATCGGGTAGCCCATGGTGCCGTTGGGCCCCGGCAGAGTCAGGTGCTCTGGTGAGCTTTGCTGCAGCTGGCTGAACAGTGCGACCGGGCCGCCTACCTGGGTCGAGATGTAGTAACCCGCGTACATCATGCCGAAGAAGAGCAGGGCACCGTAAATGACATCGGTCCAGGCGATGGCACGAATACCGCCAATCCACACGTAGATAATAATAATGAAATAGAACAGCAGCGCCGCAAGCCAGAAAGGAATCAGCCCATTGGAGGCCACTTCGATGAGGTAAGCACCACCGGTCAACTGAATTTGCAGATAGGGCACAGTGAAGATCAGCGTAATAGCCGCCACGGTGAGGCGAAGCGCTTCGCTGTTGTAGAAGTCGCCCATCAGATCCGACGGGGTCAGATAGTCAAAGCGTTTACCCAGAAACCAGACCCGCTTGCCGATCCAGTAGTACATGAACCCGAACAAGAGATTCCAGGCAAGCGCGGTCAGAAAGACCGGCCCGTTGGTGTAGAAAGTGGCGTTGGAGCCGAGAAACGCAAACGCGCTCCACCAGGTGGCCGCCACGGTGAAGAAGACCGCGATGCTGCCCATCGCGCGTCCTTGCACGAAGAAGTCCTCGCTGGTGGCCTGGGACTGCCGTGCCGATACGACGCCCACGATCAAGGGGATGATCATGAACGCGGCGATGATCAATAGGCTGCCGCTCATGATTTCTCTCCCGCTGGCTCTTTTGGCTGGTTAAGTGGCGCAGATGCACTTCCCCAGTTAGTGAAGTAAGCCGCCAAAAACAGGGCGGTCAGCACGAACCACCAAAAGAGATTCCATGCGAGCAGAAAGGGGACCCCCATAATTAAGGGTTCGATTTGGTTTGCCAGTAAAATGAGGGGACTTTCCAGCATGACGAAGCTGATGATTATACCGGCGTAGAGCACCAACTTGGGGCGGGGTAGGTTTTTCATAAGTCACTCGGCTCGTTGATTTATGTTTGAAAGTGCGAGCTTTTTTAATCCACAAGCAGGTGTTGAAACTTCGAGGAAGTTATCACCACGAACTTGCTGAAGGGCGTGTCACAATTTTTATATTTATTCGTATAAATATTATCTTTAGGGCGTTTAAGGGCCAGGGTCAAGGCCGTCCAGGATTAAAGAACCCCTATTTACGTATAAATTAACTAACGTGAACTAAAGAAAAATGGTGTTTTATTGACGTAGCGGGCAGCGCATTCTGATTGGGTATCCAACACTTTGGAGCCTGAATCATGACGGATCTTTCGACCGGCGCTTCGCCGCTGAGCGCGGAGGCTGAGAGCCCGAGCGCCAAGCTCAACCACCACTACTGGATGCCCTACAGCGGCAACCGCGATTTTCGCGCGAACCCGCGGGTCATCACCGGGGCCGAGGGGCGCTATTACATCGACGACCAGGGCCGCAAGCTTTTCGATTCGCTCTCCGGGCTCTGGACCTGCGGCGCCGGGCACAACCGCGAGGAGATCCAGAAGGCGGTTTCAAAACAGCTCGGCACGCTCGATTTCGCGCCGGGCTTTCAGATCGGCCACCCCCTGGCCTTCGAACTCGCCGAGAAGATCGCAAGCCTCACGCCCCAGGGGCTCGATCATGTGTTTTTCACCAACTCCGGGTCGGACGCGGCGGACACCTCGATCAAGATGGCCAAGGCCTACTGGCGCTTGAAAGGCAGGCCCGAGAAGACGCGCCTGATCGGCCGCGCCAAGGGGTATCACGGCGTCAATATCGGCGGCACGAGCCTGGGCGGCATCGGCGGTAACCGTAAGCACTACGGGCAGTTGATGGACGTGACCCATTTGCCGCACACGCTGCAGGCAGGGCACGCGTTTACTCGCGGCCAGGCGGAGACCGGCGCTGAGCTTGCCGACGCGCTGCTCGACCAGATCGCCCTGCACGACGCTTCGAACATTGCTGCGGTAATCGTCGAGCCGATGTCCGGCTCCGCCGGCGTCATCGTGCCGCCAAAAGGGTACCTGGACCGGCTCCGCCAGATTTGCACCGAGCACGATATCCTCTTGATCTTCGATGAAGTAATCACCGCCTTCGGGCGCAGCGGCGCGCGTACCGGCGCCGAGGCGTTTGGCGTCACGCCGGACATCATGAACGTGGCCAAGCAGGTGACCAACGGCGCGGTGCCCATGGGGGCGGTGATCGCAAGCAGCGAGATCTTCGATACCTTCATGCACGGCGGTGGCCCGGCTCATGCCATCGAGTTCCCTCACGGCTACACCTACAGTGCCCACCCGGTAGCCTGCGCGGCGGGGCTGGCCTCGCTCGAAATGCTCGAGCGCGAGGACTTCCCCGCTCAGGTGCGCGGAATCGCCGCTGCCTTCGAGGAAAAACTGCACGCGCTGAAGGGCCGGCCTCATGTGGTGGATATTCGCAACTACGGGCTCGCCGGGGCCATTCAGCTCGCCCCACGCGCGGGCGACCCGACCATTCGCCCGCGCGACGCCCACCTGGCGCTGTGGGAGGCGGGCTTCTACGTACGCTTTGGCGGCGACACGCTGCAGTTCGGTCCGCCTTTCGGCACCACCGAGGCCGAACTCGAGCGGCTCTTTGACGCCGTCGCCACCACCCTGGACGCTCTGGCTTAACCAATTGGAGAACACACGATGGATCTAGTGGCCCACCTGATCAACGGCGAATCCGTTCAAAGCGCGACGACGCTCGACGTCACCAACCCCTCCACCGGCGAGGTGATTCGCCAAGTAGCGGAGGGTCGCCGCGAGGACGTCGAGCGCGCCATTGCCGCCGCCCAGGCGGCGTTTCCCGCCTGGCGCGATACGCCGCCGGCCAAGCGCGCCCAGGTCATGTACCGCTTCAAGCAGCTTCTGGAAGACGATGCCGAGCGCTTGGTGAGGCTTGTCAGCGAGGAGCACGGCAAGACGCCGGAAGACGCGCTGGGCGAGCTCAAGCGCGGCATCGAGAACGTCGAGTACGCCTGCGGCGTGCCGGAGCTTCTGAAGGGCGAGTACTCCCACAACGTGGGCCCGGGGATCGATGCGTGGTCGAACTTTCAGCCGCTCGGCGTGGTGGCGGGTATTACGCCGTTCAACTTCCCCGCCATGGTGCCGCTGTGGATGTATCCCATGGCGATCGCCTGCGGTAATACCTTCGTGCTCAAGCCGTCGGAAAAGGACCCGAGCGCGGCGCACGCCGTGGCGGCGCTGCTGAAGGAGGCTGGGCTTCCGGACGGCGTGATGAACGTGGTGCACGGCGGGCGCGAAGCGGTCGAAACGCTGCTCGACGCCAAGGCGGTCAAGGCGATCTCGTTTGTAGGCTCCACCCCCGTGGCCGAAGCAATCTACAGCCGCGGCACGGCGAACGGCAAGCGCGTCCAGGCACTGGGCGGGGCCAAGAACCACGCGGTAGTGTTGCCGGATGCGGACCTTGAAAACGCCGCCAACACGCTGATGGGCGCGGCGTTTGGTAGCTGCGGCGAGCGCTGCATGGCGATCTCGGTGGCGGTGTGCGTGGGCGATGAAACCGCCGACCGGCTGGTCGAGACGATGCTGCCCAAGATTCGTGATCTCAAGGTCGGCCCCGGCACCGATAAGGGCCTGGACATGGGCCCGCTGGTCACCGCCGAGCACCGTGACAAGGTGCTGAGCTACATCGCAGACGGCGTCAACGCCGGCGCCCGGCTTACCGCCGACGGTCGCGAGCTGTCAGTAAAAGGCCATGAAAACGGCTACTTCGTCGATGGCTGCCTGTTCGATCATGTCACCGCCGATATGCGCATCTACCGGGAAGAGATCTTCGGCCCGGTGCTGTGCGTGGTGCGCGTGGGAAGCCTGGACGATGCCATGGCGCTGATCAACGACCACGAGTACGGCAACGGCACGTGCCTGTTCACCCGCGACGGCGAGGCCGCCCGGCGCTTCACCGACGGCATCGAGGTCGGCATGGTCGGTGTCAACGTGCCGCTGCCGGTACCGGTGGCCTACCACAGCTTCGGCGGCTGGAAGCGCTCGCTGTTCGGCGACCTGCACGCCTATGGGCCGGATTCCGTGCGCTTCTACACCCGGCGCAAGGCGGTTTCCCAACGCTGGCCCTCGGTGTCCGAGGCGACCCGCGCCGAGTTCTCCTTCCCCGCCAACCAGAGTTGACGTCCTCCTCCAACCAGGACATCGTCTCAGCACCGCCTTCGGGCGGTGCTTTTTTTGGCCGTGTTAAAGCGCACCGAGCGCAAAACCATAGGTCATTAACGAAAATTCTAGCCAGTACAAGCTGAAAATCCGCTCAAATGGCGTAAAATGATTATAAAGCGCCATTTTTAGGAAGGAGGGTTGCATGGCTATCACCACAATGTCCGTCGAAGAACGCCGCAATATGAGTGCGTCGGTCATGCGTACCTATCCCAATATTGTCAGGGATTGGCAGCTCAAGGAGCATGACGCCGCACTGTTGCTGGGCGTGCCTGACGCGACCTATCGCCGCTGGAAGCAGGCGCCCGATAAGGCGCGTCTGGATCAGAGCCAGATGGAACGAATGTCCTTGATTCTGGGGATCTACAAAGCGCTACAGATTTTATTGCCGCGTAGTGACGCCGCTGATACCTGGCTGCGCCGTGCTAACCAGAACCCGCTTTTCTCCGGCCAGCCGCCGCTGGATCGACTGCGCAGCGGCCTGGTGTCCGATCTTTATGTGGTCCGACAGCACCTCGACGGTGCACGAGGCGCGGGGCACGCATGAGTTTTACCCGTACGGCCCTGCAGTGGCGGCCCAGTTACCGGGTGGTGCCTTCACGGTTTCCGCCCATCGATTTGTTCGAACGGGTGGCCGAGCCGGACGACTGGTCACTGCTGAACCAGTTGGAGGGAGAAACGTCCGCTCGACTGAGAGAGGAAGCCGGCGCGATTCATATGGTGCCGGCATCGGATCGACGCTACGGCCCGGGATGGACGCCCATCATGGCGGCTTTCTGCCACTTCAGCGGTCAAGGATCACGTTTTAGCAACGGAAGCTTCGGCGTCTATTACTGCGCCCGAACCGAAGCCACGGCGATTGCCGAGACGCGCTATCACATGGAACGGTTCATGAAGGACTCCAATGAGCCCCCAATGCAGCTGCAGCAGCGCGTCTACCTGTCCGATCTTCAGGGCGAACTTTTTGATCTGCGCGATAACCCGGAAGCCGCGCCCCTGTTGAATCCCGAAAGCTGGCAAGCAGGACAGGCGTTTGGTTTGCGTCTTCGAGAAGACGGCGCCGACGGCATCGTATATCCCAGCGTGAGAGAGACGGGCGGTGAATGCGCCGCGGTGTTGCGACCGCCCGTCATGTCGGCCACTCGACAGGGACGCCACTTGGGGTACGAGTGGGACGGCGAGCGGATTCGTCATGTGCTGGAATTGACGTGGGTGAATTGAAAAATCAACATCTTGTTTTGAACCTGCCGGGGCTGCGAACAGCGCCCAGGCGTTTTTCACCGTTTCGTGTCAGAGGGCAGAGCCGCGCGTGCCAAGAACCCAGGAAGAGATTCGTCAGACCAACGTAAAGAACATCCTTCAGGCCGCCGAGCGCTTGTTTGCCGAAAAAGGCTACGCCGGTGCCTCGATGGGTGAAATCGCCGCGCTAGCCGGGCTGCCCAAATCCAACGTGCACTACTACTTTTCGACCAAAAAGGCGCTCTACCAGGAAGTGCTGCTGGCGCTGCTGGAGCTCTGGAAGCAGGATGCGCTGTGCTTCGAGCTCTATGACGACCCCCGCGTGGTGCTTTCCACCTACATTCGCGCCAAGATGAACCACTCGCGCTACCGCGCCCACGGCTCAAAAATATGGGCCATGGAGGTCATGCAGGGCGCGCCCATTCTCGGTAAGCGCCTGCGCGAGAACCTCTTCGATTGGGCCAAGCTGAAAGAGGCCAGGATCAGCGAGTGGGTGAAAACGAAGCAAATCGCCCCGGTGGAGCCGTCGCATCTGCTTTACATGATCTGGGCCTCGACCCAGCACTACGCCGATTTCGACTACCAGATCGGCCTGCTCAACGGCGACCAGCCGCTCGATGACCTGCAGTTCGAAAAGGCGGTACAGACGGTCACCTCGGTGATTTTGCGCGGGATTGGGTTGACGAGCTGAGCCACTCGAATCAAAAGAAGGTGATCGGCATACACGACGAAGGTATGGCATTCATGGAGGGTCAACAGGCTAACCCTTGAATCTTATAATTGAGAAAAACGCTATCATTAATGTCTGTAAGCTGTTTATTGTTATAGGTAAAAATAAAAGATTAGAACAACGGTGTCGGTGATGACTTTTCCAGGGTTCGCTAAAACATGGATTGAATAGCGGCCAGTATTGCTAATAGAGGAATAACGAGTGTTTCTAGCATTGAACGATAGCGAGCATGGCGAGCGAGCCGAAAAGGGAGGGCTATCCAGCGTGGCCTATGAAGCTATCATGCGCATGATTCTCGCGCGCGAACTCTCGGGTGGCGATATCATCCAGGAAAGGCGCTTGGCGGATGAATTGGATATGTCACGTACGCCTGTACGCGAGGCTTTACGACGACTGGAAGCGGAAGGATGGCTGGTAAGGCTAAATGCGCGCACGATTGGCGTTAAAAAGATCGCTATCAATGAATATGTTGCAGCGCTGCAGGTTAGAGAGCTATTGGAACCCGAAGCAGCGTCCCTGGCGGCGACCAAATGCGGTACACCCATGATCAACGAGTGGGCGAAAAAGCTCGATGCTATCAGGTACTCGAAACAGGCCGGCCTCAAGCAGCAATGGGAGTTCGACCAAACACTTCACATGGGAATTGCGCAGGCAACGGGCAACGAGGTGTTGTTCAAAATCATATCGGAACTCAGGAAAACGACGCAGATTTTCGAGAACCAGACCCTGCCCGCTCGTTCTTTTCCTGGCTACGATGCTCACTTGGCGATCATTGAGGCCATCGTGACGGGTGATTCTGATAAAGCACGACAAGCGATGCGGCTCCATTTGCGTGAAACCAGGAAGAATATATTCGAAGCAATCTAATTTTAATTTATCATTAAGGCTCGAATTTGGTGCGTTATACTTTTGGTTAGTAAGCCGCTGAGCTACCCAATTCAAAGCCTTGTAAGACTAAGTAACTTTCTGATCGTTAACTAAACGTGCTTGTGCACAAAATCTGTGCAAATTAATTTTGAAGGCCACTTTTTGATGCAAGAGAGTGAGTGTCTCTTGTGATAAGAGATAGTTGACAGCTGGTATACCACTGGTCTACAAATACATAATAACTTCAAACAGGAACAACTATGAAAAACTCTATGGCGTTTGGAATTGCTTTGTTTACTGCGACTTGCTCAACGTTTTCTTGGGCTGAAACATTGACACTAACGGCGGGTCATTCGGCCAACCTCAGTGAGCCCTATCAGAAAGGGTTGGAGAAGTTCGCCGAGGTTGTCGAGCGAGAAACCAATGGTGAAGTCACGGTGCAAATATTCCCCAATAACCAGTTGGGTAATGAGCGTGAAATGATTGAAGGTGTTCTCATGAACACGCTTGATATCGCTGTACCCACCAATGGTGTGCTGACTAACTTCGTCTCTGAGCTTTCGCTTTTCGATCTGCCTTTCCTGTTTGACGACCGTCAGCATATGTATGAGGTATTGGACGGTGAAGTAGGGAACCGTTTGGCTTCATCGATGCAGGAAAATGGCTTTCGTCTACTGGGTTTTTATGAGGCAGGTGTTCGCCATATCGTGACCCAGGCGCCGGTCAATAGCATCGAAGATCTGGACCGCCAGAGTATTCGGACCATGCAGATTCCGGCACATGTGGCCGCATTCAACGAGTTCGGTGCCAATGCGACGCCACTTGCCTATAGCGAACTCTATGCCGCACTGGAATCGGGCGTAGTAGATGGCGCCGAGGCGGCGTTTACCAACTATCAGGCTCAGCGCTTTTATGAAGTGGCGCCGTATCTTGCTGAAGTGAGCTGGACAACACTAGTGGCGGATCTTGTAATGTCTGAGCAGCGTTTCCAGAGTTTGCCCGAAAACGTACAGCAAGCCTTGTTGGTAGCTGGTCAAGAGTCTGCAGAGTACGAGCGCCAGGTATATGCAGACATGGACGCACGTATTCGCGAGGAGCTTTTGAGTGCGGGTGTCGAGTTCACGCAGCCCGACTTGGCACCTTTTCGCGAGAGATCTCAAGCGGTCTATGACGAGTTTGTCGATACGGACCAAAAACAAGAACTCCTGGATGAGATCGAGCAATTACGTTAACCCATAAAGGGCTATTCATGATTCGTTTGAATAGCCCTGCGTATCGGGAATTAATTATGCCTCCCTTAATGCAATGGGCAGAGCGTCTGCTCCAGTGTGTCCGGCTATTGATATCGGCGTGTGTCATCGTTTTATTTGCCTACATGGTCATTGCGATCTTAACGCTCGTGGCGGGCCGATATATTTTCGACTTTTCCATCGCAGGCGCGGCGGAATCGGCTACCTTCGCTCAGATATGGGTCATCTTTTTGGCCGCCGGACTGGCCATGCGTGAAAGGCTTCACATCGGCGTCGATATTTTATATGAAGCCCTGCCGGACATTCTCAAGCGCGTTACGGCGCTATTGATACTGGTGCTGGGAAGTTGGTTCTTGTGGTTAGCCATTTTGGGTAGTCAGCGGCTATTGCAAATCGGCCAGATGCAAACTTCTTCGGCATTGGGGATCCCCATGTGGATTCCCTATCTCTCTCTGCCTGTAGGGCTAGGCTATTTCTTCCTCGAGTTCTTGATCGCCTACTTAAAGAAAATTTTCTTCAAGACACCGATCGATAACGCAGGGAAAGATAAAAAGGGCGCCACGTCATGATAACGGTCATTTTATTATTCCTGGTGCTTTTGATCCTGGGCGCTCCCATTGTTTTTACCATGGGAGTATCCGCTAGTTTGGTGTTGATGGGAGAGGGCATTCCCAGCAGCATCATTTCACAGCGCCTATTCGCGGGGCTTGATAGTTTTACCATCATGGCAATTCCCTTTTTCGTTCTGTCTGGGCTGTTGATGGAGCGGGGCGGCATTGCTAAACGTATGATCGATTTCGCGACCGCCCTGGTGGGCTGGATTCGCGGCTCGCTACTGCTGGTCTCCGTCGTCTCTGGTACAGGCCTTGCGGCCGTCTCGGGATCAGGGTCTGCCGATACGGCCGCGACAGCGTCACTCATGCTGCCGGAAATGAGACGACGTCGTTACGATATCGATTTCGCTGCCGGATTGATGGCTGCGGCGGGCTCTCTCGGGCCGGTTATACCACCCTCCATCATGATGATCGTTCTGGCATCGGTGGGTAACGTTTCCGTAGGCGATATGTTCATCGCAGGCGTAGTGCCTGGCTTTCTAATGGCTCTCGGTTTATTGCTGGCGGGCTATTTTCATGCTCGTCGTCACGGCGGCGTTTACAGCCAAGTACAGCCTTTCTCTCTTCGCGAACTGGGTAGCACGGCGCTCAAGGCCATTCCGGCGTTTCTGATGCCATTGATCATCATCGGCGGGATCATTGGGGGCGTCTTCACTCCGACCGAAGCAGCCTCGGTGGCTGTGGCGACGGGGCTACTGGTGGGGCTTCTGATCTATCGTGAGCTCAAGCTGCGCGATTTGCCTGGACTGATATTGCGGGCCGCCAGTATCTCAGCGTCCGTGATGATGATTATCGCCGTAGCCAACATCTTTTCCTGGCTGGTAGCTCGAGAGGGGGTGCCTCAGCTACTGGTAGAGTTTCTGCAGTCCGTATCCGATAACCCTCTGATTTTTCTGGCTATGCTCAATGTCGGACTGATCTTTATCGGAATGTTCATGGAAAGCATTGCCGCGATACTGATTTTGGTACCAGTACTCATGCCGGTAGCTCAGAGCTATGGCATCGACCCACTGCATTTAGGGGTCGTCATCATCATCAACCTTTCTATCGGCATGGTCACGCCGCCGTATGGCATCACGTTATTCGTGGCCAGCAGCATCGCCCAGCGTCCGATCATGCGTGTGGCTTCAAAAATCGTTCTGCCGCTGAGCTTCATGATCGCCGTGCTCCTGCTCGTGACTTACGTGCCTTATATCGTAACCGCCTTACCTGATTTTTTTAGAACCCGTTAACGTTGAGTCGGAGATTCAAATGTCGCAGTTCGCTGGTACTTATAGTGTGCTCATCACCCCGTTCGATGACGATTTGAACGTAGATGTCGAAAGATTGCGCTCTTTTATTGATTGGCAGATCGAGCAGGGTATCCATGGCTTGATTCCTCTCGGGAGTACCGGGGAGTTCCTCTCGATGACGGATGAGGAGCGCCGCCTGGTGGCCAAGACCGTTATCGATCAGACCGCTGGTCGCGTGCCCGTACTGGTGGGCACCGGGGCGGAAAACACGAATGATGTGGTTCGTTATAGCCGCGAGGCCGAAGAGCTGGGTGCCGATGGCTTGATGATTATCCCGCCGTTCTATAGCTGCCCGACGGAAGACGAGCTTTACCATCATTACAAGCAGGTGTCGGATGCCGTTTCACTGCCGATCATGATCTACAACAACCCTAATGCGGCGAATGTGGATATGCAGCCCGAAACGGTTGCCAGACTCGCCGAGATCGAGAACGTGGCGTATATCAAGGAGTCCACGCTCGAGATAACCCGAGTGCGCGACATCCTGAGACTCTGCGGCGACAAGATTGGCGTGTTCGGCGGCGTGCTGGGCTTCGAATCCTACGTGGAAGGTGCGATCGGCTGGGTAGCGGTGGGCTCCAATGTGATGCCTGCCGAATTCGCTGACCTTTATACGGCAACGGTCGTGGAAAAGGATCTGGATCGCGCCCGAGAGGTGTATCACCGCATCCTTCCCGTTATCGATTTCGTCTTTGGCCATCGCTACGTATCGGGCACCAAAGCGTTGCTTGAGTCGATGGGTAAAAGCGTTGGTCACCCTCGCCCGCCACGGCTGCCTTCGCCCGCCGAAGACAAGGCGTGGGCGGATCGCATCGTTCGCACTCTTTCGCTGAAGTAAGGGATCGATATGGACGCGCTGGGACGAAAGGTGGTCAGGAAGGCACCAGAGGTTACCTTCACTTTCGAAGGTAAACAGCTAAGCGCTCTGAAGGGTCAGAGTCTGGCCTCGGCCCTCGTGGGTGCCGGCTATTTGTCTCAGCGCGAGGGTCGCCTGGGCGCTAAGCACGGCCACTACTGCGGTATGGGGGCGTGTTTCGAGTGCCTGGTCAACGTGGACGGGCGTCATGGCGTGCGTGCGTGCATGACACCGGTTCAGGAAGGACTGGTGGTCAAGCATCATCCCTACAAAAGCCCCCTTGTTTACGAGCCAGCCGAGCCGGCACCGTTCAAAACCTCGCACGAGCGCGTGACGACCGATGTGCTGGTCATCGGCGCGGGCCCCGCCGGTCTGCAGGCGGCGCTCTCGGCCCGACAGACCAGCGCAGATGTTCTTTTGATTGATGAGCGCGCAAGCCTTGGCGGCCAGTATTTCAAGCAGCTCTCACCGGCCTATACAACGGCAAAGGGCATCGCACCCGATAAACAAATGCAGGCAGGTCGGTCGCTGATAGAGACGTTAGTAAAAGCTGATGTAAAGCCTTGGCATAACACGCTCGTTTGGGGCGCGTTTCGAGAGCATCCCGACCAGATACAGATCGGCGTTGAACGAGAGGGTGTCGCTTTGATTATCGAGCCCCGGGCCGTTGTTATCGCGACCGGTGCCACCGAACGGCCGTATCCCGTGCCTGGCTGGACACTGCCCGGCGTCATGACCACGGGAGGGTTGCAAACCCTGCTACGTTCCTATCGAACGGCGCCCCCGGGGCCCGTACTGGTCGCTGGTAACGGGCCACTCAATCTACAGGTTGCTGCAGAGCTGGTCTCTGCAGGCGTGGAAGTGGCGGGCGTTGTGGAAAGCGCCAAGCTCACGTCCCCGACCGCGCTTGCTCAAACGGGTCAAGCGACGCGTCACGCGCCTACGTTGATAGGTGCCGGGCTTGGCTACCTGCTGACGCTCAAACGAGCCCGTGTCCCCATTTTCGATGGCTACACGGTCGCGGCGATCGAAGGGGATGGCGAGGTCGAAAGCGTGGTTCTCGCCCCGGTAACCTCGACAGGGGAGCTTGGCGAATCGACCCGACGCCTTCGGGTGAAAGCGATAGGTCTTGGATACGGTTTTCAACCGCAGGCCGAAATTGGTCGGCTGCTGGGTGTCGAACATTTCTATGCGCCCGCCATGGCCTCTGTTACCAAAGTGCTTTCGGCAGATAGGGCGCAAGACGGTAGCTGCAATGTGCCCGGCGTTTTCATCGCCGGTGAGGCGGGTGGCTTTGGCGGTGCTCAGCTGGCGCTTGCCCAAGGCGCGCTGGCGGGAGCCGCCGCCGCCAAACACTGTGGCTATCAGGTGAGCGAAGACCTTGCGAGCTGGCATGCGCAGCAGCGAAAGCATCGACGCTTTCAAAAAGCACTTTGGAGTGCCTTTGCCTCTCCCTTGAAGCCGTTGGCGGGGCTTACCGACGAGACGGTCGTTTGTCGCTGCGAAGGTATTACGGCCGGCGATATTCTTGCCGGGCGCGAAGCCTGTAGTGATGTGGCCTCCATCAAGCGCCAGACCCGAGCCGGCATGGGGCGTTGCCAGGGGCGGTACTGCGCCGCGACGGTCAATCTTCTTATCGCCAGCGATAGAAAAGGTAGCCAGTTCGACCTGCCGGCTCCGCAGAATCCAATCAAGCCCGTTGCCATCGGTGCTCTGGCCATCGAGAAGGGTGAGTGGGCCGGACACCGACGCGTAGAGACACCGAGGGCATCGGTTCATCATGAGACTGCCACCTCACAGCCAACCATCGAGGTCGATGTGCTGGTGATCGGCGCTGGTGTAGCGGGAAGTTCGACCGCAATGTCCCTTGCCCGTCAGGGCGTCGAGGTAGCGGTGCTGGATCGCGGATTGCCCAATGGCGAAGCCTCGGGCGGTAACGCGGGCAGTCTGCACGTTCAATTGCTGTCGTTCGATTTCGGAAAAAAGGCCGAAGGTGGTGGCGGGCCTGCCGCCAGCACGCTACCACTGCAACAGGCGAGTACCTCACTTTGGGAAACGTTGGCCGGTGAGCTCGATGGTGACATTGAATTCAAACGCAGCGGCGGTCTCATGGTGGCGGAAAACGAAACACAGCTGCGCTTTTTGGAACGTAAAGCGGCGCTCGAACGCTCGCTGGGTATCGACACCCGGATCATTGAGCGTGCCGATGTCGAGCGCAAACTGCCCGCTATTTCAAAGGCTGTGATCGGTGGGGCGTGGTGCGCTGAGGAGGGCAAGATCAATCCTCTATTGGCGACGCCGGCTCTGGTCCGGGCGGGCACCCTGGCCGGAGCGCACTTTTACACCGGCGAGGCGGTACAGACGATCGAGCGAGTCAACGGGAAATGGCAGGTCGGTACCCAAAGCGGGCGTATCTATCGCGCTTCTCGGGTCGTCAATGCGGCTGGTGCCTGGGCGGGCGACATAGGCAAGTTGGCGGGAATAAACGTGCCGGTACATGCGGCGCCGTTGCAGATGATTGTCACCGAGGCGGCGGAGCCGGTCGTGGATATGCTTCTTGCCCACGCCGATCGACACCTAACGCTCAAGCAGGCGGCGAACGGCAATGTCATTATCGGCGGCGGCTGGCCTGCAGGTCTCAGCATTCCTTTTGGGTATCAGCGTCCGTTGCTCGATAGTATCGAAGGCAACTTGTGGGTAGCGCGGCACGTGCTCCCGGCCCTGGGCCAACTGCGTGTACTGCGTAGCTGGGCGGCGATCAATATCAATATCGATGGTGCACCGATTCTGGGAGAGGCACCGCAACTTCCCGGTTTTTATAATGCAGTGACGTCCAATGGTTTTACCCTGGGGCCTCTGGTGGGTCAGATCACGGCGGATCTGATCACGCGTGGAAAAAGCGATTGGAACCTCGCGCCTTTCTCTTTGCAGCGCTTTGAAGGGCAGAACATTTCGTGACGGCAGTAACTGCTGCCACGCAGCGCCCGCTTCGTGGCATTGCCTGCATGCTGGCGGCCGCGGCGCTGTTCGTTGCCATGGACTCGCTCGCCAAATACCTGGGTGATCGTTACTCCCCCGTACAGCTGGCGTGGTCACGCTACAGCGTGCATTTGATCGTGCTGGTACTGTTGCTTGCCTTGATGGGACGACTCAACCGTACCGATCTTGCAAGTCAGGCGCCCTGGGGGCAGTTAGGGCGAGGACTACTGCTGCTTGGTGCCACGATATTTGCCTATCTCTCTGTTCGTGTGCTGCCGCTTACGCAAGTCTATGTCGTCAATTTCAGCTCGCCGCTTATCGTCACGCTATTGGCAATACCGCTTTTGAACGAACGTGTTGGTTTTAAACGCGTTCTGGCGGTTGTGGGCGGCTTTTCGGGCGTATTGATTGCCGTGCAACCCGACGCGGGGGGCTTGAGCAGCGAGCTTTTGCTACCCGTAGCCATGGCGGTTTGCTTTGCGCTTTATCAATTGGCAACACGGTACTTCGCCGCCCAGGATTCAGCGCTGATCTCGCTGCTTTATACCGCCGCTGCCGGCGGCGTCGTATGCACACTGGCGGTGCCTTTTTTCTGGGTGCCCATTCAGCATCAGGATATCGCTTTGTTCGTCATGATCGGCGTGTTGGGGGCGTTGAGTCATTTTGCATTGATCGAAGCCATGCGCTCGGCGTCGGCTTCGCTGGTCTCTCCCTTTTTATATTCCCAACTGATCTGGGCCACCTTCATTGGCTACTGGTTTTTCGGCGACTATCCCACAAAAGCGACATTTGTCGGGGCAGGGATCGTCGCCTTGGCAGGCGGTTATCTCATTATCAATGAGCGTCATCGACACTAAACGAAGAGGAGATTTGCATGAGCGAGCAATCCAAAACAGTGCGTATGTTCGTCAATGGACAGGCAATGTCAGGCGGCAGTATCAATTTTGCGTTGAAGGATGCGAAGTTTCTTGGAGCTACCAGTACCGCTGCCAGGTACCGCTTTTACTCCGTACGTGACGAGTTTCCGGGCCTATGGCCTGTCGAGCAGGGTGGACAATCGATTCCGGGTGAGCTTTACGAAGTGACTTACGCACAACTTCGGGATTCATTACTTCCTAACGAACCCACCGAGCTGGAGCTGGGAGTGATCGAAATGGAAGACGGTAGCGGTTCGTTGAGCATGAAAATGCGAGCTGAGGAAATCGAGGCTGAGGGGGTGGTGGATATTACCAATGAGGGGGGATGGCTCAAATACCTTGCCCGAAAGGCATAACGACGCGTTGATCGAGCAGCGATAGGGCACTCATTGGTTCAAGGCGCTCATTTCACTAGTAAAGGCACTTTTTTCATGACTGGATTCGATTTGATCATCCGTAACGGAACCGTGGTCACTGCAAGCGATACCATGCGCTGCGATGTGGGGATTCGAAACGGCAAGATAGTGGCTCTGGCGGAGTCGCTGGATTCGGCCGAGCGCGAAATCGACGCAACCGGTTTGCTGGTCATGCCGGGCGGTATCGATAGCCATGTGCATCTGGCCCAACCGACAAGCGATGGCAGCGTCATGGCAGACGATTTCGAGTCTGGAACCCGCTCGGCGGCCTGTGGGGGGAATACGACGGTCATCGCCTTTTCGCTTCAAGAGCGGGGGGCGTCACTGCTCGAGTCGGTCAAGGCGCACCATCAGCGTGCGGCGGACAAGTGCTATATCGACTATGCGCTGCACGCCATCATTACCGACCCGACCGTTCAGGCGCTCGAGCAGGATTTACCGCAAGTGGTCCAGGAGGGAGTCTCATCGGTCAAGATTTTCATGACTTACCAGGATATGGCGTTGAACGACGCCGAAATATTCAAGGTCATGGAGGCAACGCGGCGTGAAGGTGCGCTGACCATGGTTCACGCGGAGAATTTCGACGCGATCCAGCAGATGACCGAGCGTCTTGAAAAGGCTGGCCAGAACGGCCCGCGCGGCCATGCCGAATCTCGGCCTATCGTGGTCGAACGCGAAGCGACCCATCGCGCGATCAGTTTTGCCGAGCTTGTGGATGTCCCACTGTTCGTCGTTCACGTTTCCGGTGGAGATGTGATCGAGCAGATCGAGTGGGCCAAGCGTCGTGGTCTGCCCATCTACGCCGAAACGTGTCCGCAGTATCTCACGCTTACCGCAGACGATCTGGATAAAGCCAACATGGAAGGGAGCAAGTACGTATGCAGCCCGCCGCCCCGAGACAAGGCTAATCAAAAAGCTTGTTGGGATGCGCTGTCCAGAGACGTTTTTTCGACCTTCACGTCAGATCACTGCCCGTTCATCCATGAAAGCGAGACTGGCAAAAAAAAACCGGGCGCGGATGCCAGCTTCAAATATGTGCCCAACGGGATACCCGGCGTGGAAACGCGCCTCCCAATACTCTTTGGCAAAGGTGTCAGCGAAGGGCGTATCAGCCTGAACCAATTTGTGGCCTTGTCGGCAACGAATCATGCCAAGGTGTATGGAATGTATCCCCGCAAGGGCACCATCGCCATCGGGTCGGACGCTGATATTGCACTCTGGGATCCTGAGAAGCGCGTCACGCTTTCGCAATCCATGCTTAACCATAACTGCGACTACACACCTTACGAGGGCATGGAGCTGAAAGGCTATCCCGTCACCGTAATTTCTAATGGTGAGATAGTGGCAGAAAACGGCCGCCCGGTGGGTAGCGCGGGTAAAGGCACGTTTATCCCCCGAGGTGTATCGAGCCTGATTCCTGATCGAAAAAAACCCTGATGTTGGCAACAAGGTCGGTGTTGCGAAGCGCTGACTCATTTAGTCTACGCTAAAGAGCATTCAGCCCCGTCGGCCACGCGGCGGGGCGCTTGATCGGCAAGGATGTCCATGAGTGTTTCCTCCGCGACGGTGCCACAGCGCGCCAATATTTTTCTTGGCGCCGCCCTGGCGTTTCTGACCACCATGATGGGCACTACACTGCCTACGCCGCTCTACCCCATGTATCAACAGACGATGGGCTTTTCGCAGCTGATGGTCACGGTGATTTTTGCCGTCTACGCGGCGGGGGTGATCGCGGCGCTGCTGATCGCCGGGCGCTGGTCGGATCAGTTGGGACGGCGGCCGATGCTTTTGGCGGGGCTGGCGCTGTCGGCGATCAGTGATCTGGTCTTTTTACAGGCTGGCGGCGTGGGCGCGCTGCTGGCGGGGCGCGTGTTGTCCGGGCTGTCGGCGGGCATCTTCACCGCCACGGCTACGCTTGCGGTGATGGAGCTGGTTCCGCCGGGCTGGCAGCGCGCTGGCACGCTGGTGGCCACCGCCGCCAACATGGGCGGGCTGGGGCTCGGACCCATGGTGGCCGGGTCACTGGCCTCCCTTTTCGCCGCGCCAATGGTCGTGCCGTTCGGCGCTCATTTCGTGCTGGTGCTGGTGGCCGTTGCCTGTATCTGGCGCGCGCCGGAAACGGTCGAGCGCCCGGCGCGGCCTCGGCTAAGCGTGCAAAAGCCCGGCGTTCCGGCGACGGTGCGTCCGGTATTCATTCCGGCGGCCATCGCTGCCTTTGCCGGCTTCATGGTGTGCGGCTTTTATACCGCCGCTTCGCCGGCGTTTCTCGGCCAAGTGCTGGGCTATAGCCATCCGGCGTTGGTGGGTCTCGTGGCGGGGCTGGTGTTCATCGCCTCCACGGTGGGGCAAATGATGCAGGGGCGCCTGCCCGAATCTTCACGCTTGCCCAGCGGCTGCGCGGTGCTGCTGGCCGGCGTGCTGGTCGTTGCCTGGGGCATGGTGGAGGAGCAGCTCGCCGGGTTCGTGCTGGGGGCGGTGGTCGCCGGTATCGGCCAGGGCATCGCCTTTCGCGCCGGGCTCGGTGCAATATCGGCGGCCAGCACCTCGAAGGAGCGCTCCGCGGTGGTCTCCACCTTCTTCGTCATCGCGTACGTGGCGATCTCGCTGCCGGTGGTGGGCATCGGGCTCATGAGTAGCGTGGCCAGCCTGAAGACCACCGCGCTGACGTTCGACCTGGCCGTGGCGGCGCTTTGCTGCGTGTCGCTAGCGCTGCTGTATCGTCGCAAGTCGGCCTGAGACTCTGGCTGAAATAGGACGCAGCGTGTCGAGGCCAGCGGCTTATTCAAGGTGTATCTCGCCCCGACCCACCCGCACTGCACCGCCGCCGACTTTAATCAGTTCGCCGGCCATGGCGGTTTCGATCACGCTGGGCCGGCCCATTTCCACGCCCTGATGAATGATGCAGTGCCGCGTCTCGCTACGGCATGCCAGGTAGCCGGTGAGCGCCGCGGCGGCGCTGCCGGTGGCGGCGTCTTCGCACAGGCCGTGCTCGCGGCAGAACATACGGGCGCGCAGCACGGTCTCGGTATCGCTTGCCGACTCGACGCTGTACAGATACACCTGCTCGACGCCGCTGGGCGTAACGAGACGTGCCCAGTCAACGGCGGAAAGGCGTATCTGCGCCAGGGTCGCCGGATCATCGACTTCGATGAGATGAAATGCCAGCCCGCAGCAGGCGACTACCGGCGCGCCGACCACCTGGTGCGCCTCGAGCCCCAATAGCGCCGCCGCTGACGAGGCGTCCAGCGTGCTCGGGTGGATCCGGGCGGGGCGGGCAGTGATGAAGGAGACCTTGCCATCCGCGAACGCGACGGGCAGTTCGCCCACCGGCGGTTCGAGAATCAGCGGTGTATCGCGTGTCACCATCCCGAGCTCGGCCAGAAGCCAGGCGGTGCCCACCGCGGGGTGCCCGGCAAAGTCGAGCTCCTCGGTCGGCGTGAAGATGCGCATGGGGTAATGGTTGGCGGCGCGGGCACTGCCCAGAAACACTGTTTCCGCCAGGTTGAGCTCCCGGGCGATGGCCTGGCAGGTGGCGGTGTCCAGTCCGTCAGCGTTCAGAAAGACCGCCAGCTGGTTGCCGGTAAAGGGGGTGTCGGTGAAGACATCCAGCAGGTGATACTCGGCGCGGTTCATGGGGCTCCTTATCGCATGTGGCAGGTGGTCAGAAGGTTTTGCGGTTCGCCTGGCGGGCCTGGGCGCGGCTGATGCCGATATCCTTGAGCAGGCGATCATCGAGGGCCAGCAGTTGGAGCCGGCTGCGGCGGCGTTCCTGGTAGCGACGTAAGCGCTGGCGAAGGCGAGCAAGACTGAAACGAGCCATGAGGAGTCCTCCGGTAAGTGGCCCCTCCAGATTACCCAGCGCGTGGTTTGCCATACAGATATAGAAAAAGCTATTTTAAAAATACAGATAGGCGATTTTAAGCCGTCGTAGGGCGATTTATGGGGTCAACTGTATGGTGCCGAAAAAGGAAACGCCATGACGCGCTATGAAGAGGTGGCCGCTGTATTGCGCGAGCGCATCGAACACGGAATCTACCGCCCGGGGGACCGGCTGCCCTCCATTCGCGCGGTCTGCCAGGAGATGGCGGTCAGTATCTCGACCGCCCAGGAAGCGTATCGCCAGCTGATGGACGCGGCGCTGATCGAATCGCGCCCGAAGTCGGGCTACTTCGTGCTGGCCGGCCGGGCACCAATGGTGTTGCCATCGGTATCGCGCCCGGCCCAGCGGCCGCTGGACGTCTCCCAATGGGATCAGGTGCTCGAGCTGTTGGCCACCCAGCGCGACGATGCGCGGTTGCTGCTGGGCCGCGGGGTGCCCAACGTCGACTACGCGACGCTCAAGCCGTTGGCGAAGATGCTGGGCGGTTTGCACCGCGATACCGAGCTCAGCTTCAACTACGACACGCTCATCGGCAGCCCCGAACTTCGCCAGCAGGTGGCACGCCTTGCCGTGGGATCAAACTGCCTGCTGCACCCGGACGACATCCTGATCACCACGGGCTGCCAGGAGGCGCTGGCGATTGCGCTGCGCACCCTGACCCAACCCGGCGACGTGGTCGCGGTCGATTCACCGAGCTTCTACGGCACCATGCAGATTCTCAAGGCCAACGGCCTGAAGGCGCTCGAGATTCCCACCGACCCGCAAACCGGCATCAGCCTGGAAGCGCTGGAACTGGCGCTGGAGCAGTGGCCGATCCGCGCGATTCAGATCACGCCCACCTTCAACAATCCGCTGGGCTACACCATGCCCGCCGAGCGCAAGCGCGCGCTCTTTCAACTCGCCCAGCGCTTCGACGTGGCCATCGTCGAGGACGACATCTACGGCGATCTGTCGTTTAGCCAGCCCCGGCCGCCGACCATCAAATCCTTCGACGACGATGGCCGGGTGCTGCTCGCCAGCGGCTTTTCCAAAACGCTGGTGCCGGGGCTTCGAATCGGCTGGCTGGCGCCGGGGCGCTACCGCGACCAGGCGCTGCATATGAAGTACGTCTCCACCGGTGCCTCGGCCACGCTACCCCAGCAGGCGGTGGCGCAGTTCATCGCCAAGGGCCATTTCGATCGCCACCTGCGCCATGCAACGCGCCAGTATCAGCGCCAACGCGATGTCATGATCGGCTGGGTGCAACGCTACTTTCCGAAAGGCACGGGCATCAGCTACCCCCAGGGCGGCTTTATACTCTGGGTCGAGCTGCCCGCCGCGGTGGACTGCGTGCGCCTTAACGAGCGCCTGGCCGAGCATCAGCTTCACGTGGCGCCAGGCTCGCTGTTCTCCGCCTCCGGCAAGTTTCGCCAGTGTTTGCGGCTGAACTACGACTTTACCCTGACGCCGGAAATCGAAGCGGCGGTGCGCACGGTGGGCGAGTTGGCGAAGGTGATGGTGGACGAAATGCGAGCGCCGCTGGGCTGAGGGAGCAGTACCTGGATCGTGGTGCTGGCGGCGGCGAGCGCACCTGGCCGCGGGAGAGCGGTAATGACAAACTCATCGAGTAGCGGGCAGCAGGCGGGCTCGATGTACCACTTCGCATAAAACGGTAAACTCCTTGTTTTTTAGAATCTGCTTAACAAGGAGGAACGGTGAAAAAACTACCTGTCGTCACTCGACTCTACGCGTGGGGGGGAGTGACCTTCTTTAGCTGGATGCTGTATCTGTACGTTCATGAACATCATCCGTCGGCGGAAGGCCTGGCGCGGACGAACTTTCTGGGGTGGCGATTCGACACCGGGGCGTTACTGACTCTCGTTACGTGCGTTTTTATCGCGACCCTGCTGATGGGGGTAGTGGCCTACTTCATCGAAAAACGGTTGGGTCGCTTTTGGGGCAGAGTTCTTGCGGTGATTCCTGTAGCGGGTATCGGGCTGGCCGCGTACTACAGCCCCTATGCCCTGGAGGAGAGAACGCCGTATGAGCCTTATTTTGCCAAGGATTCCCACGTCGACTACCCCCTGGATACACAGTATATCTATCCCCCTAATAGTCAGGAGCATCATGCAATGGCTCCCTTGCCCTTACTGGTGATGTTCGAGAAAAGCTTCACGAACATGGGCGACAAGGTGATGTGCCCCATGTGGCTTTACGAACGAAAGGGTCCTGTCTTCGTCGAGAGCCATTACACTTATGATCCTGAACGGTATTCCTGGTCTTCTGGCACAGACACCAGCGCCTACGACGCACCAGAGGCTAAAGTACGCGCCTGTGATCAGATACGAAACGAGCTCTTCGCCAGATACGACTGGGAAGAGGTCAGCGAGTCCGAGCTACAAGAGCTTGCCAACATCAATGACCATTTCAAAAATCTCGTCGAGTTTTCTATAGGGCGTATTTACCGCCCGCGCCAAGAGCGTTAAAGAGGCGCTCGGGGGGCGCTTGTCCAAGAGGAATAAGGCGGCGTTAGCCGCCCGGGAGGGGGCCACTGCCCCTTCGGTCACCCAGAGCGCGGCCTTACGACGCCTCGCAAGATCCGCGGGTGCGCCTATCGGCTTACCCGCGCTATGAATTTATGCGCTAACGTACCAGGGGGCACCGTCGCACAATACCAGACACGTTTCCCCGCTAACTGACTGGCATTACGCCTTTTAGCGAGGGCGGCTTTTTTCATGTGATGCGCTGCAGGTTGATATCGTGCATCCAGGCTGCGATCGTCGTTAAGCTTCCTTGCAAGTGGTGCGCCACTCCACAAAAGACCGGTGTGAACATCTCTAACCAATCGCCACCATCAGGCGCCGTGTACTGCAATGGCCCTGTTCCCCGTGAAAATGGCACGTTCCTTCGATAAGCTTGAACGATCAGTCTTGGTGCGTTTTTGGCGTTATTTTTCGAGCCACTGATTTTATTGATCTTTAATAATATATCGTTGGTCAATAATTGATCTAAATCGCCGGTAGATTTTTTAATGCTCATTTTTTACTTGTAGAACAATCATCTAAAATTAGACCGTTCCCCGCGTTCGCGGGGATGAACCGGTAAATCACCTATATTTTCCGAGCGTCTTACACCGTTCCCCGCGTTCGCGGGGATGAACCGCGACCCTGGCTCGGGTATTTCGTCGATGTGATCCGTTCCCCGCGTTCGCGGGGATGAACCGAGGGTAGCTATATGAGCGATTCAAATAAAGAGCCGTTCCCCGCGTTCGCGGGGATGAACCGTTCTATGGTGGCGATTGGCTCTTTGCTAATAGCCGTTCCCCGCGTTCGCGGGGATGAACCGCGATTTAACTAGCGTCAGCTCATCGCAGGGAACCGTTCCCCGCGTTCGCGGGGATGAACCGCAGTTCACTGGCGAGGACGATATTCAGGCCCGCCGTTCCCCGCGTTCGCGGGGATGAACCGCCTCAGAGTTTGGATTATCCCGGTGGCGTTGACCGTTCCCCGCGTTCGCGGGGATGAACCGTGGCGGGCTGAGGCCCACAAGAGCAAGCACTGCCGTTCCCCGCGTTCGCGGGGATGAACCGACGGCAATTTAGACGCGCTGCTGGCCTACGCTCCGTTCCCCGCGTTCGCGGGGATGAACCGCCATGGAAGGGCATCGTAAGGGGCTGATGGACCCGTTCCCCGCGTTCGCGGGGATGAACCGTGACTATTAGGTTTGTTGGTGAGGATTATTACCCGTTCCCCGCGTTCGCGGGGATGAACCGGCGTATCTTCGCGCCGCATCGTCTGCTGTTTACCGTTCCCCGCGTTCGCGGGGATGAACCGTTGCCTGACCAGTAGTTTAGTTCGCTGTCGATCCGTTCCCCGCGTTCGCGGGGATGAACCGGTGGGTTAAATGGCTTCTTACGTGCTTATTAACCGTTCCCCGCGTTCGCGGGGATGAACCCCATCTGCGCCTGGTTGAACGCGGCCTCCTGCTCCGTTCCCCGCGTTCGCGGGGATGAACCGTCGTCGGACAGGCGAAAGGTGACGCTGTCGCGCCGTTCCCCGCGTTCGCGGGGATGAACCGATGATTGATATGCCCACGCAAATCGGCACCATCCGTTCCCCGCGTTCGCGGGGATGAACCGCAGCCGCCCAGAGCGAACAGAATCGAGTGGGACCGTTCCCCGCGTTCGCGGGGATGAACCGCTTGCCTCCTGCACACCTTGCGTTATGCCTTCCCGTTCCCCGCGTTCGCGGGGATGAACCGGCGTTCATTCAGATGGAAGGCGGCCCGCTGGTCCGTTCCCCGCGTTCGCGGGGATGAACCGCAGCTGTTTCCGGATGAAGGCCCATACCGACGCCGTTCCCCGCGTTTGCGGGGATGAACCGTTCATCATCGTGTTCTGGAGCAGATCGTTCAGCCGTTCCCCAAGTTCGCAGGGATAAGCTGCTACGCCATACGAGGCCAGGATTGAGCTGATACGTTCTCTATACCAACAGGTATAAGCTAGGTCCAGGGCTGGCTCTGACCGATGGCGCCTTACCAGCATTAATAAAACTGTGCATTAAAAACTACGGCTGGGGTTATAAATCCTGCAAAAAAATTATAACTCTGGAGTTATGATTGATTTATGATGAACAAATAAGGAGAGGGGGGTGAAAAGCAGGGAACTTATCAAAGAGATGGAGGCCGACGGCTGGTATCTCGATCGTGTTAGTGGGAGCCATCACGTATTCAAGCATTCCACCAAACCCGGCAGCGTGCCCGTCCCTCATCCAAAAAAGGATTTACCCAAGGGGACTATCCACAGCATCAGGAAACTCGCTGGGCTCAAGTAGCTCAGCTGTGTAGGAGGTAGATCATGCAATATCCGATTGCCATCGAATGGGGCGACGAGAATACCGCTACCGGTATCGTGATTCCCGATATTCCCGGCGCCGTGACAGCGGGCGACACGACCGAACACGCCTATGAGATGGCGGTGGAGGTGGCCCATATCCAGTTGGAAGAACTGGCCAACGATAACAAGGATATTCCCATGCCTCGCAGCATCGCGGAGCATCGTAGGAATCCACAATTCGAAGGATACGGTTGGGGGATTATCGATATCGATATCACTCCCTATCTCGGCAAAACTGAAAAGGTGAACGTTACCTTGCCTGGCCACGTCATCCGCCAGATCGATAAATACGTGACCACCCACGGCATCAAAAGCCGCTCTGCGTTCATTGCCTCGGCGGCGTTGGAAAAGCTGACCCACGCGTAACGAATAGCCTGACTGAAAGAGGCAGGCGTATTGATGTGGTGACGCTGAAGCCGCAGGCCAAATGGAAAACCCGCTCTCGACCGAGAGCGGGTTTTTTCATGATGACGCAACGCGTTCACCCACCGGTCGTTTTGGACCTTCCCTTCAACTTGTAGACACGCTATCGTCGGTTTTGGTCAGTTCGCTAATTTTACTGAGCGAGCGTGGCTGTCATCCTGATCAAGGGAGAATGTTCTGGCCATGCCGACGCGATCTTCACGCCTACCGACCTATCACCGCTACGCCGGCAAGGCGCTGCCAAGCCAGTCGGAGGGCGCCTGCCATCTGCTTGCCTGGCACAGCCTGGACGTCGCGGCCGTCGGCTGGCACCTGTTGGCCCCCGAGCGCCCCCTGACAAGGCAACTGGCCGCGCAGCTGGGTATCGAGCCCGAACCGCTGCGGCGGCTGCTGGTGTTTCTGCTAGGTCTTCATGATCTTGGCAAGTTCTCCCGGGCTTTCCAGGAAGTGCTGAAGCTCGCGCTCGATGGCATGGCCGCGCCGCAAGGCAAACCCTACAAGCAGCGCCACGACCGCTTGGGCGTACTGCTCTGGGATGCTTGCTGGAATACCTGGCGCAGGGATGGCGCATTGCGCTGGCCTGAGGATAGCACGGCGACCAAACGCAAGCTGTTGACGCCCATGGACCACTTGCTGGCGCCGTTTTTCGGCCACCATGGCCAACCCGTGGCAACCGGCCAACTGACGTTTGCAGACTTTTTCGTCGACGACGGCGAGCTTGAGGATGCGGCCGCCGCCGGCGATTTCGTCGCCGATTGGGCCGCGCTGGTCGAGCCATACTGGCCCGTCGACCAACTGCTGGATGAAGAATGGCTTGAGCGTTTCAAGACGCTGAGCTGGACGATAGCCGGCTGGGCGACGCTTAGCGACTGGCTGGGCTCGAACCGGGATTATTTTCCTTACTGCCAGCAGCCCATGGCGCTGGACGATTACTGGCCGCGAGCGCTCAAGCAAGCCGAAGCGGTACTGGACGCCACCGGCTTTGCCCGCCCGCCGGAGCCAGTGCCTTACGCGGGGCTGGCCCACTGGTTTTCCGGCAAGGTAACGCCGACCCCGCTGCAGCAGAAAGCGGAAAATCTGCCGCTTCAAACCGGGCCACAGCTTTTCATCCTTGAGGACGTGACCGGGGCGGGCAAGACCGAGGCTGCCTGCATCCTGACCCAGCGGCTGCTGGCCGATGGACACGGCGAAGGGCTCTATTTCGCGCTGCCCACCATGGCCACCTCCAACGTCATGTACACCCGCCTGGGCGATCTTCATCACCGCTTTTACAGCGCTGCCTCAACGCCATCGCTGGTGCTGGCCCATGGCGCGCGTGCACTTAATGAAGCGTTTGAGCGATCCATTGCACAGCCCGAGCACGACGACTATGCCGCCATAGACGCCAGCGCCTCGACCCAGTGCAACCGCTGGCTGGCGAACTCCAACAAGAAGGCGCTATTGGCCGATGTGGGGGTAGGCACCATCGACCAAGCGCTGATGGGGGGCTTGCCGTTTCGTCACCAGTCGCTGCGTTTGCTGGGATTGGCGCGCAAGGTGCTGATCATCGACGAAGTCCACGCCTTCGATCACTACATGCAAACCCTGCTGCATCAGCTACTGGCCCACCACGCCCGTCAGGGCGGCAGCGCGATTCTGCTGACGGCCACACTGCCCAAGGCCATGCGCGAGGCGCTGGTAGCGGCTTGGCAGCATGGATTGGACGCCGCACCCAAGCCGCTGGAAGCAACCGACTACCCGTTGCTCACCCACTGTGGAAAGAGCACAACGGAAGAAGTTCCTGTGAAGACGCGCCCGGAAGTCGCGCGCCGCGTGGCAGTCGATTGGCTTGAAAGCGAGGACGAGGCTATCGAGCGCGTGCTGGCCGCCGTGGACGCGGGGGAGTGCATCGTCTGGGTGCGCAACACGGTGGACGATGCCATTCGTGCCTACCAGTCGCTGCGCGAGCGCCACCCCGACCCCGAGCGCTGCCTGCTTTTTCACGCCCGCTTCGCCATGGTGGATCGCCAGCGGATCGAGTCCGAAGTCATTCGCCGCTTTGGTAAGGAGTCCACGCCAGCCCTCAGAAGCGGGCAAGTGATTGTCACGACGCAGGTTTTTCAGGAGAGTCTGGACTGCGATGCCGACCAGATGGTCAGCGACATCGCGCCCATCGATCTTTTGATCCAGCGTGCCGGGCGGCTGCAGCGCCATCAACGCGGCGAACGCCCAGGCCCCGTGCTACAGGTGCTGGCGCCTGCCTGGAGCGATACCCCCAGCGCTGACTGGCTGAGCCAGGCGCACCGCGGCACCCAGGCCGTTTACAAGGACACCTCGCTGATCTGGCTGACCCAGCGCGTGCTGCGTGAGCAGGGCGCCATCACCATGCCGGGCGAGGCGCGCCGCTTGATCGAGCACGTTTACGCCGCCTCGACAGACGATCTTCCTGAAGCGTTTGACCTGGCGCACTTCGAGCGCACCGGTATGGATAAATACGCGGTCTCGGTGGCCACCCATAACGCCCTGAATCTGGAAGATGGCTACCGCCTCAATGGTGATTTCGACCCGTGGCAAGAGGAGCGCGAGACGAGCACGCGGCTAAGCGACGAGCAAAGTGTCGAGGTCGTGCTGCTCAAACGCCGGGGAGATGAGCTGGTGCTCTGGGTGGACGATCACCGCCACGCCGACCGGCTGAGCCGATGTCGCCTGAGGGAAAGCCAGGCCCGGAAACTGGCTCAACTGCCGGAGCGCTATACCCAGCAATGGGAAGCGCTGCAGCAGCGCCATCGCGGGCTGCGCTTTGTTCAGCCTTGGCTGCCGGAAGAGGACGATAAGTGTGATTACGATGAGCAGTGGGGCGTGAGTTTTGAACAAAAATAGACACTGCCATTTTACTGAAAGACAAGTGATACAGGGTAATTAACACGAACGATTAACGCTGAGACAATGCACGCGAGGTGCCGATGAATCTACTCACAGACCCCTGGTTGCCCTTTCGGCATCGTGATGACGATGGCCGAATTGAATACCGCCCACCCTCGGCCCTCGCCGATCCTGATGTGCTCGACCTCGCACTTCCTCGCGCCGATTTCCAGGGCGCGGCCTGGCAGTTTTTGATCGCGCTACTGCAAACGGCAATGACACCGAAGAGTACCGATGCCTGGCTAGATCGTTATCAGACGCCGCCCAGCGTAGCTGAGCTCGATGATCTGCTGGCGCCCTTTGCCTCCGCCTTCGAGCTTGATGGCGACGGTCCGCGTTTCATGCAGGACTTGGATCCGCTGGACGACGTCAAAGACGCGCCGGTCGCGGGCCTTTTGATCGACTCGCCCGGGGCCAACGGCATCAAGAACAATACCGATTTCTTTGTCAAGCGCGGCCGAGTAGAGGCTGCTTGCCCCGAGTGCGCGGCGCTGGCGCTTTATACCATGCAGATCAACGCGCCCGCCGGTGGCGCGGGCATTCGCGTGGGGCTGCGTGGCGGCGGGCCGCTGACCACGCTGATTCTGCCGGAAGACGAGAGCAAACCACTGTGGGCACGCCTCTGGCCCAACGTCATGCCCGCGGATGCGGTGGGCCAGCCGGGGCAGGCCTGGCGCGCGCCTGAAGCCAACGATAGTGATCTGTTCTTCTGGATGGCCGACACTCGCGTCAGCGACAAGAAGGGCACCGAGGTTTTGCCCGAACAGGTGCATCCGCTGCACGCCTTCTGGTCAATGCCGCGACGCTACCGGCTACTGTTCGACGAAACGCCGGGCGAATGTGATCTTTGCGGCCGTGAGGCGACACACCCGGTGCGCCGCCTGCGCGCCAAGAAGCAGGGCGCTAATTACGACGGCCCCTGGCGGCATCCGCTCACTCCCTACCGCCGCCTCAACCCCAAAAAGCTCGATGAGCTACCGCTTTCCAGCAAAGGCCAGCCCGGGGGGCTTGGCTACCGCCACTGGCCGGGGCTGGTACTCGAAGATGAAGCCGGAAGCGGCGCGCTACCCGCCCGTGTGGTCACTCACCACCTGAAAAAATACGAGATGCTGGAAGCAGCGCGAGAAGACGGCGAAACGTTCGAAGCGCTGTTCAAGCGTGCCCGGCTCTGGGTATTCGGTTACGACATGGACAACATGAAGCCGCGCGGCTGGTACAGCGTGGCGATGCCGTTGGTGGGCGTACCCGAAGCGCATCAGGAAACATTGCGCGGCTGGGCAAAGAGCTTCGTCGACTTGGCCGCTGATATCAGTTGGACACTGCGCAACCAGCTCAAGCGCGCTTGGTTCAAGCGCCCGGAAGACGCCAAGGGCGACATGAGCCAGATCGACGCCCAGTTTTATGAGGCGACCGAGCTTGCCTTTTTCACCGCCCTGCGCGAGATGGGCGAGGTGCTGCGCGACGAAGGGCTACGTGAGAAAGGGGAGCTTACCACGCTTTCGCCCGAGACCCACCGCCAGTGGTATCTGGCACTCAAGCGTGAAGCCATGGCGTTGTTCGACGCCCAGTCCATCAGCGGCCCGCTGGAGGGCATGAAGATGCAGCAGCTCGACCGCATCACCAGTGCGCGGCGCTACCTGCTGGCGTATCTGAATGGCAACGGCAAGAAGGTTGGCAAGACGGTGCAGACGTTTGCCCAAGTAGGTGGCTTCGAATTGAAAACGTCGGTAGCTGAAAACAATGCGGAGGGCAGTGCAGCATGAGTGAAGCAGAACAACAGGCAGAGTCGCCAGCAGCGGACGAGCAGACAACCTCGGTAGAGCGCTATCTGTATGCTCTCGACAGGCAGGAAGCCTACGAGCTGCGCCTGTGGTGGCGGCGGCTGGTAATGGACGATCAGGAACTCAAGCGCTACACCAGGCTACGGCCTTTCCCACGCGGTGTGCGCGCCGCGCTGCGCCGCTGCGACACGATCGAGTCGGTCATGCTGACCGAAGCGTTTCGCCATCTCTGGCAGGCACTCGAATCGAAGGCATGGCAGGAGGCACCGCCCAAAACTTCCAGCGATCAGCGCATCAGAACGTGGGCCGCTATTGCCGCCGTTGCAAGCGAGCTGCGCGCCGAGACCTTTGATGCCCCGCTGGGCAAGCGCTTGGGCGAGAAACGCCCGAATACTGGCGATACCCCACGCATGAGCGATCTGCGCTTTCAGCAGTTGCTCGACTGCCATACGCCTGAAGAACTGATTCGCCGCTTTCGCCGGGCGCTCAAGCTCGCCGATAACGCTGGCATCAGCGTGGTTCGCCTGGCCGATATGGTCGCGCTCTGGGATCGCGAGCAGCGCGGCCAGTACCGCGCCGAGGCCACACAGCGCTTTGCTTTCATCATGAGCGATGCCTACTTCCAGGCGCGCGCCGAAACCGGGCGCGGGTGACTGAACGGCAACGGTCACTTATCAATAACCACTGTTTCGGTATTCGGCACATTCTTTATTCAGGGGATCTATCATGAGCCACTTTATCCAGCTTCACCTGCTTACATCCTATCCGCCTTCAAACCTCAACCGCGACGATCTGGGTCGCCCCAAAACGGCGTTCATGGGCGGCGCGCGGCGGCTGCGCGTCTCCTCGCAAAGCCTCAAGCGCAACTGGCGCACTTCCGATCTGTTCGAAGCAGCGGTCGATGGCCACAAGGGCACGCGCACCAAGCGCCTGGGCAAGCAAGTATTTGATCGCATGAAAAACGCCGGTGCCGATGAGAAAGTGGCCGGCAACAGTGCGGAGGCGATCGCTGGCGTCTTCGGCAAGCTGCGCAAGGTCGATAAAGGCGAAAAACACGAGTACGAAATCGAGCAGTTGGTCCACGTCGGGCCTGAAGAAGTGGCCGCGCTGGAAGCGCTTGCCGATACCTTGGGCGCGGAGAACCGCGAGCCGACAGATGACGAACTCAAGGGCCTGCTTGCCCGGCGGCCCACCGCCGTCGATGTGGCGCTGTTCGGACGCATGCTCGCCGCTGCCCCCAGCTACAACGTCGAAGCCGCCTGCCAGGTTGCCCACGCCATTACCGTGCACGCCGCCGAGGTCGAGGACGATTACTTTACCGCTGTCGATGATCTCAATACAGGTGATGAAGACCGCGGTGCGGCACATATCGGCGAAGCCGGGTTCGCCGCTGGGCTGTTCTACCTCTATATCTGTATCGACCGGGATCTGCTGGTCGAGAATTTGCAGGGCAATACAGAGTTGGCCGACCGCGCCATCGCCGCGCTGGTGGAATCTGCCGTCAAGATCTCGCCCAAGGGTAAGCAGAACAGCTTCGGCTCCCGCGCTCAGGCAAGTTACGTATTGGCAGAGAAGGGCGATCAGCAGCCGCGCTCGCTGTCTGCCTCTTTCCTGCAGCCGGTCAACGGCGAAGGGCAGGGCGTTGCGGCCATCCGCAAGCTGGAAATCCAGGCTCAGGCGTTCGATGACGCCTACGGTGCGGGGGCGGACCGTCGCTTTATTCTCTCGGCAACGCCGGAGTACGACACGCCAGCCCTGCAAGGCGACATTCAGCGCGGCAACCTGCAAGAGCTGCTGACCTTCCTCAAGGGCGACGACTAAGCGGAGGCGACATGCCACACCATCTGGTTTTTCGCCTCTATGCGCCCATGGCGAGCTGGGGCGAGGCCGCCGTTGGCGAGACACGGCCCACGGCCACCTACCCCGGCCGCAGCGCCATTCTGGGGCTGATCGGGGCGGCGCTGGGCATTCGCCGCGACGACGATGACGGCCAGCGTCATCTGCGCGAGAGCCTGCAGATCGCGGTCAAGCAGCTCTCGCCCGGGCTTTTGCTGCGCGACTATCACACCGTACAGGTGCCGCCGACTCAGTCGAAGGTTACCCACCGCACCCGCCGCGAGGAGCTGTCGGTACCCAAGGAGGCGCTCAATACCATTCTGTCGTCGAGAGACTACCGCTGCGATGGCCTGTGGACCGTAGCGGTGCGGCTGGCCACGCACGCCGCCTGGTCGCTCGATGACCTCAAGGCGGCGCTGGAAAAGCCCCGCTTTGCGCTTTACCTCGGCCGCAAGGCGTGCCCCGTGGCCGCGCCGTTGTTGCCCACGCTGGTCGAGGCCGAGAACTGGCGCCAGGCGCTGGATCACCGCTTTGAAAGCGCGCTGGACCCGAAACGCACTTGGCTCGCGCTGGTGGGCAACGAGAAAAAGGACGAGGACGTGCTGCGCCTGCCCGATCAGGTGCTCTACGCTTGGGAGGGTGAAGAAACGGCGCTCGACGGTGTTGACGCTGCCAGCGAATCTAGCGAGGTGTGGGACGAGCCGCTACACCGCCGCCGCTGGCAATTCGGCCCCCGCCTTGAACATCGGCGCATCGTGAACGTTAAAGGAGAGCGCTAATGTATCTATCGAGTGTCAGGCTGGACCTCAACGCCCTCAGCCGCGCCGAACTGTTCGACGTACTGGACGGCGGCGCCTATACCGCCCACCAGCTCCTTTGGCGGCTGTTTCCCGACATACCCAAAGGCGAGCGGCCGTTCATCTTTCGCCAGGAAATGGAAGAAGACGCCAACGGAAAGAGCGCCGGGCTGCCTCGGTTCTACGTTGGCTCAAACCGGCCCCTCGAGCTCGTCAAAGGCTTCGAAGTGCAGTGCAAGCCGTTCGACCCCCAGCTTGCTCGCGGCGAGCGGCTGGCCTTTCGTCTGCGCGCCAACCCCACCGTTGCTAAACCGGCGGGCGAAGGCCGCCGCTCTCACCGCGCCGATGTATTGATGGATGCGCGCTACCCTTTCCCCAAAGGTGAGCGCACAAGCCAGGCCTGCGTCGAGGCGATGGACGCGGCAGCTCGGCACTGGCTCGACGAGCGTGCTGAAAGCCTCGGCTTTTCATTGCCGGTGAGACCGGAAGTGGGCGCTTATCGCCAGCACGCGCTGGTCAAGAAGGAGGGTGGGCAGCCTATCCGCTACTCCAGCGTAGATTACGAAGGCCTTTTGGAAGTGAACGATCCCGAGCGGCTCAGGGAAACGCTGCGCGACGGCATTGGCCGTGCCAAGGCGTTTGGCTGTGGGCTCTTGTTGCTGCGCCGCGTATCGGAGTGACCCATGAGCTTCATCCCCCTCAAGCCCATTCCCCTCAAGGACCGCATGTCGATGATCTTCGTCGGCATGGGCCAGATCGACGTACGCGACGGGGCGTTCGTCGTGGTCGATGAGGTCAACGGCGAGCGCATGCATATTCCGGTAGGGTCGGTGGCCTGTCTGTTGCTCGAACCGGGCACGCGAGTCTCGCATGCCGCGGTCAAGCTGGCCTCAGTGGTGGGTACGCTGTTGATCTGGGTGGGCGATGCCGGGGTGCGGCTCTACAGCGTCGGGCAACCGGGCGGGGCGCGCTCGGACAAGCTGCTCTACCAAGCCCAGCTGGCGCTGGACGAAAGCTTGCGCCTGAAAGTCGTGCGCAAGATGTTCGAGCTGCGCTTTGGTGAGGAGCCGCCTTCCCGGCGCAGCGTCGAGCAATTGCGTGGTATCGAAGGCGCGCGGGTGCGCAAGACCTACCAGGTACTCGCCAAGCAGTACGGCCTGAAATGGCAAGGGCGCCGTTACGACCCCAAACAGTGGGACGCCTCGGATGTGGCCAACCAGTGCCTGTCGGCCGCCACTGCCTGCCTCTACGGAATCACCGAAGCCGCGATTCTGGCCGCGGGCTACGCCCCGGCCATCGGCTTTCTGCATACTGGCAAGCCGCTGAGCTTCGTCTACGACATCGCCGATATCGTCAAATTCGAAACCGTGGTCCCGGCAGCGTTTCGCATCGCGGCCAAGAACCCGCCGATGCCGGAGCGCGAGGTGCGCATTGCCTGCCGCGATGCCTTCAAGCAGACCCGACTTTTACAGCGCATCATTCCCATGATCGAAGAGGTGTTGGCAGCGAGCGAGATCGAACCGCCGCCCCCGCCGGCCGATGCCGTGCCGCCCGCCATCCCCGAGCCGGCATCGATAGGTGATAGCGGCCACAGGAGTCATTAACATGGCCATGCTCGTCGTCGTCACCGAAGCTGTACCGCCGCGCTTGCGTGGGCGGCTCGCCGTCTGGCTATTGGAGATTCGCGCCGGTGTCTATGTGGGAGACGTCAGTAAGCGTATCCGCGAAATGATCTGGGAACAGATCGAGGTATTGGCCGAGGAGGGCGGCAACGTCGCCATGGCCTGGGCCAGCAATCACGAATCCGGCTTCGAGTTCCAGACCTTCGGCGACAACCGCCGCGTGCCTATCGACCATGACGGATTACGCTTGGTGCGTTTTTTGCCGCCCATGGATAAGTAGCTGTTTTTGATGCTCTTTAATAATATAGAGCTGTTCAAAAAATGATCATAATCGCCGGTGGATTTTACGCTGGCGATTTTTTCTTTTTGAAAACAAGTGACTACAATTAGTCCGTTCCCCGCAGGCGCGGGGATGAACCGGCCAGGCACCGGGCGGAATGCCTCAGCAAGGCCCGTTCCCCGCAGGCGCGGGGATGAACCGCCCTTGCCCTTTGAAAGAGGTTCCCGGCTTGCCCGTTCCCCGCAGGCGCGGGGATGAACCGGCGACCGATGGCGACCTGCTCAATCGCTACGGCCGTTCCCCGCAGGCGCGGGGATGAACCGGCCCCGGTAGAGGTTGCGCTACGGCACCAGGACCGTTCCCCGCAGGCGCGGGGATGAACCGATGTCGGAGATCAACCGCAACAACGCCATGTCCCGTTCCCCGCAGGCGCGGGGATGAACCGTCGGGCCGCTTGAGCTTGAGAATCGTGCTCTCCCCGTTCCCCGCAGGCGCGGGGATGAACCGATGATCTTGCTGCTCTGGACGGTCTGGATATCCCGTTCCCCGCAGGCGCGGGGATGAACCGCTAAAGCCGAGGGCCGCAAACCCCAGTGGGTTCCGTTCCCCGCAGGCGCGGGGATGAACCGTGCTTGCCGTCACGCGCCTGGCACTTCAAGACCCGTTCCCCGCAGGCGCGGGGATGAACCGTCCTGGCCGGGCGCCTGAGTCTCGTTGACCGGCCGTTCCCCGCAGGCGCGGGGATGAACCGACCTAGCCGCAGCAACCGCTACGCTAGACCGTCCGTTCCCCGCAGGCGCGGGGATGAACCGCGCTACAGCCCGGCCAGCGCGGCCACAAAGACCCGTTCCCCGCAGGCGCGGGGAATGAACCGCGTCGAACGGCAGCTCGAGGAGGCGAACAGCACCGTTCCCCGCAGGCGCGGGGATGAACCGATCGCGCGCGATCCATGTCTGGTGCCAGTTGCCCGTTCCCCGCAGGCGCGGGGATGAACCGAGAGCGAGGAATGTTTTCCGGCGCGACCCGTACCGTTCCCCGCAGGCGCGGGGATGAACCGCTACTAACCGACGCAAAGCAAGCCCCGACTACCCGTTCCCCGCAGGCGCGGGGATGAACCGCGTAGTTACGGGCAGCCTCTGAAAAATCCCCCCCGTTCCCCGCAGGCGCGGGGATGAACCGAGGTGACTTATGCCAACCATCAAAATGCCTGACCGTTCCCCGCAGGCGCGGGGATGAACCGATGGCCTGGTTGGAAATTGCAGGGCCTGTGGACCGTTCCCCGCAGGCGCGGGGATGAACCTCCAACAGTGGCGCGTTGTTTGGAACAGCAGGCCCGTTCCCCGCAGGCGCGGGGATGAACCGGCTGGGGCGCGCGGCTGGAGTGCGCGGCGTCCCCGTTCCCCGCAGGCGCGGGGATGAACCGCTCGCCGAAACAACGGGCATTACTTCCGAAATCCGTTCCCCGCAGGCGCGGGGATGAACCGTTACGTTTAATTTTGTTAGCTAACATGGTGTGCCGTTCCCCGCAGGCGCGGGGATGAACCGTCCTGGTCGGTTATCATGACAATGATCGACCCCCGTTCCCCGCAGGCGCGGGGACGAACCGACGATAGGAGCCGCCCATGGAGGCACTTGCCCCCGTTCCCCGCAGGCGCGGGGATGAATCGTCATGTAGCAGATCTCCTCACAGGCCGGCACCCCCATTCCCCGCAAGCACTAGGATGAACCGTAGAGCGTGTGAGCGTGGTCGCTCATGTAATTCAATCGGTCGGGCAGAGGGCGAAGGTTTTTGCAATGAAAGGCGGTGGCTTGAATAAAACCCACTTGCTTCTGGTTCGAGGGCCTTTCATACCTGGCACGGGCTGCTCGCGCCAGGTATAAAGCCAATCGCTCAAAGCGTGAGATTACCCTTGCGCACGTCCAGCTGATTCAAACGCTGCGCCAGGAGCCCGGGAAAGCGGCCGTACCAGGTCTGGTTGAGCGGAGACGGGTGGGGCAGCGGGTGTAGGCTGAAGGTGCGCGATTGGCCTCGACCATCTTCGAGGGTAACGTCGAGGCTTTGCTCGAAGCGCGCCTCGCTTTTCCAGAACGCCTCCAGCCGGTCGCGCTCCTCTTTCGGGCGGTCGATGCCGAACCACAAAAAGGCCTCGCGGCCGAGAGTGATCAGGTCACGGCCTTCGAAGCGCGAGATCAGCACTTCGTTCATCAGCTCACGGAAGTGGCGTTTCACCTTCATCGACCACGCCTTGTTGCCCTTGGGCTTGTAGGGCACGGTGTTGATCCAGAAAAAGTGCTCGCCCACCGCTTTCGAGGCTTCGAAATCCGGCAGCTTGTCGCCGTAAAGGTGTTGATAGAGCGCCTTTCTTACCAACTGGCCACCGGCGCCGATGAAGGGTTCCTGAAAGCGGACTTCTTCCCGGCCCGGGTCGCGGCCGAAAAAGCCAATGCGCAGGTTCTTCTTGCCCAGGCCGATGATGGGCTCCAGCGGGTCGCGCTCGAAGCGCTCGTAGACCTCGAGATCGATACCGTCGATCTCGGCGGCAAGCGCTCTAAAGCGCTCGCGCTGTTTGGCGGTCAGCGGCATCCGTGCCTCCTTTCAAACGACGTTTTGGGTCGGATCAGAATTGAATCAGACGAACCACTCCTGAACGGTGCGCCAGACGCACATGCCCACGAAGTAGATCGAGGCCACCGCCAGGCCCAACAGCGCCCAGCCGGCGTGTACGGGGCTTGTCAGAATCAGTGAGGTGGCGCACACGCACCACATTAGCGTGATGGCGATGTTGAACGGCATGAAGCGGCGCACCCGAAAGGGGTGGAGGAACTTCATTTTGGTGACGGTGAGAATAGCCAGGAAGATGATGGCCGCAAAGGTGAACCAGGGCGGGAAATCGAGGATGAAGAAGTAAGCTGCCGCGATATTCCACGCCGCCGGGAAGCCGACGAAGTAGTTGTCCTGGCTTTTCATATCGACGTTGCAAAAGCAGAACATCGACGACAGCAAGATGGTGAACACCGCCAAAAGCTCGAAGCCCGCCGGTAAAGATACGAAGTAGTAGATGAACAGCGCCGGGATGAACGCCCAGGTCAGGTAGTCGATGACCATGTCGAGCGTGGAGCCGTCGAAGTGAGGCAGGATGGTTTTGACCTCGTACTTGCGCGCCAGGGTGCCGTCGAAGCCGTCGATCATCATCGCCGCGCCCAGCCACAACAGGCAGGCCACCGGGTTATCGTCGATCAGGGCCAAAAGCGCCATGGTACCCAGCAGCACACCGCTGGCAGTGAGCACGTGCACACTCCAGGCCTTGTATCGTGAAGCGTGAGACGGTGGGTGTGAAGAGAGCGGTTGAGCCACGATAACCCCATTGGGAACGCCGGGTTCCCTTGCTGTATTGGTGTATAGACAAGCGTGCGAGACGCTACACTACTATAACAGGCCACGTGGCGTAAGCAGTCAGCCAGGCTCCTTTCAGCATGGCCGCTCCCGCACAAATCCGCTAGCCGAGCGTGCGCGCTTTCGCTGGACCGTGCCCCACTGCTCCCCCTGGCCCCTCCGACAAGGCCTGCCTCTCACTGTTTGAATGCTTTAGATCGAGCCACGCATGCGCCAGCCAGCGCCCAGCGCGAAGAATCGCGTCGTCGGTCGCGCCGGCGTACCCCAGCACCAGCCCGGCGCGCATGGGGGCCTTCAGGTAATAGCGCGAAAGCGGTGACAGCGTCACGCCGACCAGGCGCGCCTTTGCCATCAGCGCCTCTTCCTCGGCAGCCGATTCGAGCTCGGCGACCAGGTGCATGCCCGCGTGGCCCGACGAGAGCACAAGCCCTTCGGCCACCGCCGGGGCCAGCGCCCGGCGCAGGCAGGCCTGGCGCTGGCGGTAGCTTATGCGCATGCGCGCGATATGGCGGGAAAAATCCCCGCGCTGGATGAACTCCGCCAGCGCTGCCTGAATGGGGTAGTGGCCTTCGCGATGTAGCCGGGCCTGAGCCAAACGGAAAGAGGGCGCCAGCGCCTCGGGCAGCACGATATAGCCCAGTCTCAGCGCGGGGTAGAGCACCTTGCTGAAGGTGCCGATGTAGATCACTCGCGCCTGATCGTCGGGGCCTGCCGCTAGCCCTTGCAGCGACGGCGCCGGCGGGATGTCGTAACGAAACTCGCTGTCGTAGTCGTCCTCGATCACCCAGGCGCTGTGCGCCGCCGCCTGCTCCAAAAGCGCCAAGCGCCTGGGGACCGGCATGGTGACGCCGCTTGGGTACTGGTGCGACGGGGTGACGTAGATCAGCGTCGGTGAGGCGCTCCCCGCCGGGCGGCGTGCCGGGTTGATGCCCTCGTCGTCCACGGGCACGGGCACCACGTCGAGCCCGGCGGCCAGAAAGCTGGTCTGGGCGCCGCCGTAGCCTGGCTCCTCCATCCACACGCTGTCACCGCGGTCGGTCAGAAGCTGTGCGACCAGCTCGAAGGCCTGCTGCGCGCCCTGGGTGATCACGATCTGCTCCGGGCGGCAGCGCACCGCCCGTGACAGCGTTAGGTAATCGCACAGCGCTTCCCGCAGTGCCAAAAGCCCGCCTTGGGTCTGGTAGGCGAGCCACTGCTCTTCGGCCTGGCGGTAGTGGCGTCGCAGCAGACGCTGCCACTGGGCATGAGGAAAGAGATCCAGCCCCGGAACGCCAGGGGCGAACGCCAGGTGGCGCTCGCTCAGCGTGCCGCAACGCTCCAACAGCGCCTCGCCGCGGGCGGAGACGCGCCCCGGCGCCGCCAGCCGCTCGGCGGGCAGTGCAGTGAAGGGAGAAAGGTCGGCAACGAAGAGCCCGGCGCCTTGTTTCGACTCCACCAGCCCTTCGGCGATCAGTCGCTCGGTGGCGGCCAGCACCGTGTTACGCCCAAGCGAGAGCCCACGCGCCAAACGCCGTGACGAGGGCAGCCGGCTGCCGGCGGAAAGCTCCCCGCGCTGAATCCAGTCGCGAAGCAGCTGGTAAAGCTGACGGGCCAGCGGGGTCTTGGTACGCGGAAGCAGGCGAAGCGCCAGGGCGTCGATGATCCCGTCCGTCGAAGTTGCGCGTTGGGTCACTGGTTCCCTCGTAACGGCTGAAAGTGGCTCTTATGCGGGAGCCACTATAGCGCGAGACTGAGGGGCCCGATACGGGATCAAAACGCGTTAAATGGAGCCCGCGATGCACACCAGAGCCGCCGTACTCAACGACCTGCCCACCCTGACGGACCTGCTGGACGGCTACCGCCAGTTCTATGGCCAACAAAGCGATGTGGCCGCCGCCCGCCACTTTCTCGAGCAGCGCTTCGGGTTGGGGGATTCGTTTATTCTGGTCAGCGAAGATGGTGAAGGCGGCATGACCGGTTTCGTGCAGCTTTATCCCGGGCTCTCCACCGTGGGGCTCAACAGCCGCTGGACACTGAACGACCTGTTCGTGGCGCCACACGCGCGGGGTCAGGGCGCCGGGCGCGCGCTGATGAACGCGGCAAGCGCGCTTGCCCGCGAGCACGGCGTGCCACGGCTGGTGCTGATGACCCAGGTCGAGAACAGCGCCGCCCAGCGGCTTTATGAGTCATTGGGGTGGCAGCGTAACACCGCGTTTTATAGCTATTTGTTGGATGTGAAATAGCGGGATGTCGCATAGCCGGATATCACATGACCGTATATCGCACAAAGGAGCAACCTGATGTCTTCTACCCCTTCCGCGGTTCTCGCGTTTCCACCGGCAGCGCCGGATGTCATGGCGCACGCGATGTACGACAAACTTTGCCACCACACCGATGCCTGGGATTTGGCCCAGGACCTGGCCGCCGGTGTGGAAGCGATCGTGGTGATCGACACGCGAAGCCAGGCGCACTACCGGGCGGGCCATATACCCGGCGCGGTGAGCCTGCCGCACCGTGAGATGACGCCCGAGCGGCTTGCGACCCTCGACCCTGAAAAGGTGTACGTCACCTACTGCGACGGCATCGGCTGCAACGGCTCGACCAAAGGGGCGTGGAAACTGGCGAGCGCCGGTTTCCAGGTGAAGGAGCTGCTGGGCGGGCTGGATTTCTGGCGCCGGGACGAACACCCGGTGCAGACAGGAGACGAGCGCGGCACGCTTGCCAGCGAGGCGCTGGCGCCCTGCGGCTGCTAGGCCGCCGCTTCAGTCAATACGCATCAAACCCGGCATCGCGCCGGGTTTGATGCGTTGGGCCAAATCAAGCCTCGCTTAACTTGCGCGCGCGGTGCAGATTTTCAATGGTGTTCAGGCAGGCGCTGGCGGCTTCGCGGCCCTTGGCGACGAAGTGCTCGAAATAGAAGTCGTGGTGGGTCGTGTGCTCGTGGAAGTGGTGCGGGGTGAGCACCACCGACAGGATCGGTACGCCAGTGTCGAGCTGGACGCGCATCATGCCGTCGATCACCGCGTGGGCGACGAAGTCGTGGCGGTAGATGCCGCCGTCGACCACAAAGCCGGCCCCGACGATGGCGCCAAAGCGGCCGCTTTGCGCCAGCACCTTCGCCTGTAGCGGAATCTCGTAGGCGCCGGAAACGGTGAATACCTCGACCTGATCGGCACTCATGCCGTTTTTCTCGACTTCCTCGATGAAGGAGGTGTAGGCCTGATTGACGATATCGCCGTGCCAGTGCCCCTGAATGAAGGCGATACGCTGGGCGGTGGTATGAGAGGAGAGTTCTAACGGAAAGGTCTGATTCATGGTGGTTCTCGCTTTAAAGGATACCAGAATCAGGGCATGCGGCATGGCACCGAACGCACCCGGCAAGCGGGGGCGCGAGAGCAGCCGTTCTCTTTCATCCGGACTATCACCGTCGGCTTCGGAATCGCACCGAATCTGCTGACCTCCAGCGTGCTGGAGCGCTCGCGGGCTCGTGCCAGAAAGGCCATCACCGCCGGTGGGGACTTTCACCCCGCCCTGAGAACTTGTTTGCGTGCTAAACGCGGCCCCAGTGTACGTCGAATGGCCTGGCGCCGCTACATTGGCTGTTTATCTCAGGCCGTTGCGCACACATCGACCCATTCAGCGCCCACCAGCTCGGCCAAACGCGACGGGGCGATGCGAACGGCGCTGGTAGGCGAGCCCGCCGCCGGCAGCACTTCGTCGAAACGCTTGAGCGATTCATCGCAGTAAACGGGCAGATCAGTGGCCAGGCCAAAGGGGCAGACGCCGCCCACCGGGTGGCTGGTCAGCTCCATCACCGTTGCCTCGTCGAGCATTTTTGCCTTGGCGTCGAAGCGCTCGCGGATTTTGGCGTTATCCAGGCGCACGTCGCCCGCCGCCACCACCAGAAAGGGCTGCTCGCCCACTTTCAGCGCCAGCGTCTTGGCGATCTGGCCAGGCTCGACGCCGTGGGCCTTCGCGGCAAGCTCAACGGTGGCGGTGCTTTCGTCGAGTTCGATGATCGTCAGGTCCGGGGCGTGCTCGGCCAGAAACCCGCGCGCGGTATCAATGCTCATGAAACGGCTCCTTGTTTTGAACCGTTTCAGATTAACGCGCTTTTCTGATCTCAGCCAATCCAGGCGGGTGTGACGATTCTTGACGGCTCGCGCTGCATGATCACCTCGCCCTTGCGTACCGAGAGCAACACATCCCCCTGGTTGCGCAGCACGCTGTAGTCGTCCTCACCGTCGAGCAGGTTGAAGCTTGCGGGCTTGTCCACTTCGATGCCGTAGCGATCTTCGATATTGAGCGTGCGCGCGCTGTTGTCGGTCACCAGCGAAAGCGCCTTGCTGAAATCCTTGTAGCCCATCATCTGGCAGATGTGCAGGCCGAAATCGAGGGTGCGCAGAAGCTTGCCGTTACCCAGCGAGTACCAGGGATCGAAGATCGAGTCCTCGGCGAAGCAGACGTTGATGCCCGCCGCGTCGAGCTCCTTGACCCGGGTCACGCCGCGGCGCTTGGGGTAGGTGTCGAAGCGCCCCTGCAGATGAATGCTTTCGGTGGGGCAGGCGATGAAGTTGATGTTCGACTGCTTGAGCAGTCGGAAAAGCTTGGAGCAGTAGGCGTTGTCGTAGGAGTGCATCGCCACGGTGTGGCTGGCGGTGACGCGCGAGCCCAGATCGTTGAACAGCGCCTCACAGGCCAGCACTTCGAGAAAGCGCGAATTGGGGTCGTCGATCTCGTCGCAGTGCACGTCGACCAGCCGGTCGTACTTCATGGCAAGCTCGATCACCCGCTTCATCGAAGCCACGCCCAGCTCCCGGGTGTACTCGAAATGGGGAATGCCGCCCACCGCGTCGGCGCCGATCTCCAGCGCCTCTTCCATCAGCTTGTCGCCGTTTGGAAAAGAGAGCAGGCCGTCCTGGGGGAAGGCGACCACCTGGATATCGATCTTGTCCCTGAACTCGTCGCGCAGCGCGCACAGCGTTTTGAGGCCGACCAGGCTCGGGTCACTGGTGTCGGCGTGGGTACGCACGAACTGCACACCGTTACCGATCAGCAGGTTAAGCGTCTTGATGACGCGCTCGCGGATATCGGCCTCAGAAAGCATCGGCTTGCGCTCTCCCCAGCGCTCGATGCCCTCGAACAGCGTGCCGCTTTCGTTCCAGGCCGGTTCACCGGCGGTCAGCGCGGCGTCCAGGTGGATGTGCGGCTCGATGAACGGCGCGCAGGCAAGCTTGCCGCCGGCATCGAGCTGATCGGCCGAGGCCTCGATGGGAGCGCTCTGCGCCTCGATGGCGGTGAAGACGCCGTTGTCGATTTTAATCTCGAAGAGTTCGGCGCGCTGGCGCAGGCGGGCGTTGACGATATGCATTCAGTGGCTCACAGAGTGTTCGGTAGAAGATGAAAGGCGATTGACCGGTGCCGGCTGACCCACGCGCAGCAGCAGGGCATAGCTTAGCGCGGCCATCAGCACGCCGACCAGCGGCGGCAACAGCGGCGAGAAGTAGGCCGCCGCGGCGCCAATGGCGTAGGCGGTGAGGCCCCGGCGATCGAAAGCGGGCAGGTTGGCATCGATCAGGGCCGGGTAGCGGCCCCGATGCTTGAGCCAGAAGTCCGCCATGATCACTCCACCCATTGGCGGAATGAAGGTGCCGAGCAGCACCAGAAATGGAATCAGGTAGTGGTACATGCCGCCGACGGCCAGCACGGTGCCAATCGCCGCCCCTGCCACGGTCACCGTGCGTCGCCGGTCGGTGCGGACCAGGTTGCACCCGGCCACGGCGAAGTTGTAGATGGTGTTGTCCTGGGTGGTCCAGATATTGAGAAACAGCATCAGCACCGCAATCGATACGAACCCCTGGGCGATCAGCACGTCGACGATGTCCGCCTGCTGGTAAATCATCGCGCCAAGCGCCCCGGTCAGCACCATCAGCCCGTTACCGACCAGAAAGGCCAACAGCGTGGCGATGACCGCCACGCGCGGGCTTTTGGCGAAGCGGCTCCAGTTGGTGGCTTGGGTGCCGCCGCTGATGAAGGTGCCGATGATGACCGTGACCGCCGCGGCCACGTTCATGCTCTCGCTCGGCGTTTGGCGGGCAAGACCGGCAAAGCCGCCCACGTCGACCAGCCCGGCGGCCAGGCTCAGCAGAATGAAAACCATCATGGCCGGCACAGCAACGCGCGATAGCCAGTCCATGCCGCGGTAGCCGATCATCGCGGTGATGCAGAAACCGAACCCAAAAAGCACCATAAGAGGGATTTCCATCCATTCTTGCATCCCGGTGGTGCGTACCAGCACGACGGCGATGGTGGCCGTGCCCCAGGCGTACCAGCCGATCTGCGTAAAACCGAGAATGAAATCCGACAGCTTGCTGCCCTTCTCACCGAAGCAGAACCGGCCCATGAGCACGGCGTTGAGCCCGCTCTTGCAGGCAATGTAGCCCAGTGCGGCGGCGTAGGCGCCGAGCAGCAGATTGCCCAGCAGCACGATCCACAGAAGCTGGCCAATGGGAAAGGCCTGACCAAGCGAGCCGCCGGCCCACATGGTGGCGGTGAAAAAGGTGAACCCCAGTAACACGACGGACGTAGAGAGAAGCCCCTTACGGGCGCTGGCAGGCACCTCGCGCAGGGGGTAGTCGGATGTTTGCATGCTCAAGACCTCGTGACGGCGCATCGCGCGCGTTGCGGTAAACCTAGAATGAAGCAATAAACAGGCCAGTTGAGCGTTTTCTAATGAGCTGCGAGGTGGTTGGCTTCGGTCGCGTTGGGCGGGGCAAAAAAACGCCCCCTTGCAGGGAGGGGGCGGGGGGCGTTCAAGGTTATATGGCTTAAAGGATCGAGACTCAGGACGCCGGCGCGGTGCCCAGCGCGCTCACCACTTCGTCGATCTGAAGCGACAGACTCTGCAGGCCACCGCCGGAAAGATACCAAAGCGCCGGCGAGAGCACGGCGACCTCGGCATTGGCGGCGCCGGCCTCTTCGAGCTGCTGGCGCAGTTCGTCGGCGTCGAGCGGCTGCTGGCCGATGGCGGCGCTGCGGTCGATGATCAGCAGGCGCTCCGGGTCGATCTCGGCGATCGCTTCTGGCGAGAGCCGCGTGAAGCTGCGCTCACCGAAGGTTTCGGCCTCGACGCCGTCCGGCATCGCCTGCTTCTCGACGCCCAGCAGCTCGTGAATCACCGGATGCTCGTTGAGCGAGTAGTTACCGTCATTATGAGTCACGACCAGCGTGCGCGGGGCATCGGCAAGCGCTTCACGCTGGGTCTCGATCTCATTGTGCAGCGTTTCGAGGGCATCTTCGGCCTCGCTCTCAAGGCCCGCGTGTTCGGCCAGGGTGCGCACGTTGTCATCGAAGGCGGCGAGGTAGTCGTCGCCGGTCAGGCCCGCGTCGAACAGCGGCGCGATCGCCTCTAACGCCTCCTTGTGCTCGCCCTGACGGCCGGTATAGACGATCAGCGTCGGCTCGCTCTCGGCCAGCGCGTCGAGATCCGGCGTTTTCAAACCGCCGATATCGGTGTAGTCGCCCTCTTCCAGGCTCGACAGGTAGCCGGGCATGGTCTGCTTGGGATAGCCGACCACCTGATCGCTGGCGCCCAGCGCGATCAGCGTGTCCAAACTGCCCAGATCGAACAGCGCGAAGCGCTCCTCGGCGTGGGCGCCAGCGCTAACGGCGGCGGCCAGAAGCGAGGAAGTGGCGAGCGCTGATTTCATGGCGATTTTCTTCATGACATTCCCTTTTTTGAGAAGATGTTTTATATGAGATTTATTATCATATTAGCAATGGTTAGGCATTGTCACTTTTTTTCAGAACGGAGGCTTTTAAAACAAACGCTTTCAACACGTAAGCGTTCAATACAGAAGCTTTCGATACGAACGCTTTCAAAAGAGGTAGCCGTGATCGCCAGATAAATTGAAATGTTATATTATATTTATTTAAGGCCGTGCCCGCACTCCTTGCGGTCACAACCACAACCTGGCAGGGAGAACCCGGGTGGCATCCGTACTTTTCGAACATATCGAAGCGCTTCAAGGCGAGCGCGAGTGGGGCGATTTTCTGGACGCTGGCACTGGCATCAACTCGATCAACTGGGTGAGCGGGCTCGATACAGCGCGCTGGACAGCGGTGACCGGCGCCGGCGGCATGGCGCAAAGTGTCGAGCGTGCCGTACAAGGCAAAAAACGTGAGCAGGACCGGCTGGTGCTGGGCAACTGGCAGGATCCGCGTTTTCTCGCCGACGAGCGTTTCGACACCGTGTTGGCCGACTACCTGCTCGGCGCCATCGATGGCTTCGCCCCCTACTGGCAGGACGAGCTGTTTCCCCGGCTCTGCGCGCTGACGAAAAAGCGGCTATACCTGGTGGGTCTCGAGCCCTACGTGCCGTTCGATGCGACCACCGCGTCGGGCAAGCTGGTGGTGGAGATCGGTCGGCTGCGCGATGCCTGCCTACTGCTGGCCGGCGAGCGCACCTACCGCGAGTACCCGAGTGCCTGGGTCGAACGTCAGCTCGACCGCGCCGGTTTCGAGGTCGTCGAGACCAAACGCTTCCCGATCCGCTACGGCAAGAAGTTCGTCGAGGGCCAGATGAAGATGTGCCGCCAGCGCATGGCGACGATCGCCGACCGTTACCTGGCCCAGGCGATGCTCAAGCACGTCGAGGATCTGGAGCGCCGCGCGCTTTCGCACATCGACATCGACGGCGGGCTCAGTCACGGCGCGGACTACGTGATGGTGGCCGAGCCGAAAAAAAGCGCCCCGCAGGGCGCTTGAGGCGTTTTACGTTTAACCGGCGGCCTTGAAGGGGTTTCGCGGGTCGTCGTCCCAGGCCAGAAAGTCCTTGCCGGTTTCCTGAGGCACCATGGTGATGCAGTTCTCCACCGGGCAGGTGATCTGGCACAGGTTGCAGCCCACGCACTCTTCGTCGATCACTTCATAGCGGCGCGCGCCGCCGGGCTCGGAGAGCTTGGCGATCGACTGGTGCGAGGTGTCCTCGCAGGCGATATAGCAGCGCCCGCACTCGATGCAGAGATCCTGGTCGATGTGGGCGATGGTCTTGAAGTTGATGTCCAGGTGTTTCCAGTCGGTGGTTTGCGGGATCGCCTTGCGCGAGAACGCCTCGACCGACGCGTAGCCTTTCTCCGCCATCCAGCGCGATAGGCCATCCTTCATCTCCTCGACGATGCGAAAGCCGTTGAGCATCGCTGCGGTGCAGACCTGCACGCTGCCCGCCCCGAGCGCAATGAACTCCGCCGCATCCCGCCAGCTCGAGATACCGCCGATGCCGGAAATGGGCAGCGCAGGGGTTTCGACGTCGCGGGCGATCTCGGCCACCATGTTCATGGCGATGGGCTTGACCGCGCTGCCGCAGTAGCCGCCGTGGGTGCTCTGGTGGCCCACGGTGGGCTTGGCGACCATGTTGTCGAGATCGATGCTGGTGATCGAGTTGATGGTGTTGATCAGCGACACCGCATCCGCCCCGCCGCGCAGCGCCGCCCGGGCACCCACGCGGATATCGGTGATGTTGGGGGTGAGCTTTACGATCACCGGCTTCGAGTAGTACTTCTTGCACCAGGCGGTGACCTGCTCGATGAGATCCGGGTTCTGGCCTACCGCCGCGCCCATGCCGCGCTCTGGCATGCCGTGGGGGCAGCCCAGGTTCAGCTCGATGCCATCGGCGCCGGTGGCCTCGACCCTCGGCAGAATGTAGGCCCAGGACGCCTCGACGCAGGGCACCATGATCGAGACGATCAGCGCCCGGTCCGGCCACTCCTTTTTCACCTGGGTAATTTCGGCCAGGTTCACCTCCAGCGAACGGTCGGTGATCAGCTCGATATTGTTGAAACCGATCACCTCGCGGTTCTTGCCGTAGTGGGCGGAGTAGCGCGACGACACGTTCACCGCCGGCGGCTCTTCGCCAAGCGTCTTCCAGACCACGCCACCCCAGCCCGCTTCAAACGCGCGCACCACGTTGTAGGCCTTGTCGGTAGGCGGCGCCGAGGCGAGCCAGAAGGGGTTGGGGGCCTTGATGCCGGCAAAGTTGACCGAGAGATCGACACCGTTGACCACGGCGTCGCCGCGCCCTTTCTTGCCGGGAAAGGCGAGGGGAGTGAAAGCGTTGGTGTTCATGCGGCCTCCTGACGCGCGATCAGCGCCTGGTGAATGGCGTGGGCGGCGAGCTTGCCGTGCTGCACGGCCTGCACGGTCAGATCCTGCCCCGGTGCCACGCAGTCGCCGCCGGCGTAAACGCCGGCCACCGAGGTCTGAAAATGATCGTCGATGCGAATGCGCTCGCCGTCGCGGGCAAGCTCGGCGGCGGTGGCATCTTTAAGACTTTCGCTCGCAAAGCCTTGGCCGATCGCCTTGAAGATGGCGTCCGCCGGGATGTCGACGTGTTCGCCGGTCAGCGCCAGGCCGCGCTCCTCGGCGCGGGTTCTGGCAAAGCGCATGCCCGACACGCGGCCCTGCTCGTCGAGCAGCACCTGATCCGGCTGCGCCCAGGTGAGCATGCGCACGCCGTTGGCTTTGGCGATCTCCTGCTCGTGGTGAGTGGCGGACATCGCCTCCAGCCCGCGCCGGTAGACCAGCGTCACTTCAGACGCGCCCAAACGCGCCATTTGCGTGGCCATATCGATTGCCGTATTGCCGGCACCGATCACGATACAGCGCCGGGCCACGGGCAGTTGGCCCAGGTCGTTGGTCTGGCGCAGCAGCTTGATGTAGTCGACGGCGGCGAGTGATCCGGTGGCGTCTTCGTCACTCAGCATCAGCGCCCGGCTGGCGCCGAGGCCCAGGCCCAGAAACACGCTATCGAAACGCTCGCGCAGCTCGCCCAGCGTCACGTTTTCGCCCAGGCGCTGGCCGTACTCGATGTCGATGCCACCCACCTCGAGCAGAAACTCCACCTCGCGGCGGGCGAAGTCGTCGGTCATCTTGTAGCGGGCGATGCCGTACTCGTTGAGCCCGCCGGGTTTGGCCTCGGCCTCGAAAATCGTTACTCGATGGCCCAGAAGCGCGAGTCGATGGGCGCAGGAGAGCCCGGCGGGGCCGGCGCCCACCACCGCGATGTGACGGCCAGTGGCGGACGCACGCTTGAACGGGTGGCCGTCAAACTGCATGTGATCGGTGGCGTGGCGCTGCAACAGGCCGATGAGCACCGGCTGGCACTCGGCGTCGTGATTACGCACGCAGCTCTGCTCGCAGAGAATCTCGGTCGGGCACACCCGGGCGCAGCTGCCGCCCAGGATGTTGGCTTCCAGAATCGTCTGCGCCGCGCCGTTGACGTTGCCTTCATTGATCTGGCGAATGAAACTTGGCACGTCGATCTCCGACGGGCACGCCTCGACGCAGGGCGCATCGAAGCAGTAGAGGCAGCGCTGGCTCTCGATGATCGCCTGGCGCTGGGTGAGCGGTGGATGAAGGTCGCTGAAGTTGCCGGCAAGCGCCGGGCCGTCGTAGGTGCCGACCTCTTGTGCGCTCGGCAGGTAGTCGAGTGGATGGGTCACGGTCGTCTCTCCCGATACGTGGGTATCGATGGTTTTTATGTCGCTATTCTTTGTCGATGGTCGTTATATCGATGGGCGCTGCCTCAGCGGTTTACCGCTTTGGGGGCGTTGAGTTCGGCGCGCTTTTTGAGCTGCTCGAAGATGCCCGGATAGGCGGGGCGCTCGAGATAGCGTCCGGCGCCGCGCTCGGCGTGTAGCTCCTTGCCATCGCGCCAGACCCACTTGCCCTGGCTGACGGTATGGCGAGCAATGCCGCGCACCGTCTTGCCCTCGAAAATATTGAAGTCGACGTTCTGGTGGTGGGTTTTGGCGGAGATGGTGCGCGTGCCGTTGGGGTCCCACACCACGATATCGGCGTCGGCACCGACCTGAATCGCCCCCTTGCGCGGGTAGAGGTTGAAGATCTCGGCGGTGTTGGTAGAGGTCAGGGCGACGAACTGCTGCGTCGAGAGCTTGCCGGTGTTCACCCCTTCGTCCCACAGCACGGCCATGCGGTCCTCGACGCCGGCGGTGCCGTTGGGGATTTTGGTGAAGTCCTCACGGCCGGCGGCTTTTTGCTCCTCGCAGAAGCAGCAGTGATCGGTGGCGGTGGTTTGCAGGTTGCCCGACTGCAGGCCGTGCCAGAGCGCCTCCTGGTGGCCTTTCGGGCGAAAGGGCGGGCTCATCACGTGCGCCGCCGCCGTGGCCCAGTCCGGGTGCTGGTAGACGCTGTCGTCGAGCACCAGGTGCCCGGCGAGCGCCTCACCAAACACCGCGTGGCCCTGCTGGCGGGCGTAGGCGATCTCGTCCACCGCATCCTTGGTAGATACGTGCACGAGATACACCGGTGCGCCCAGGGTGCTGGCGATACGGATGGCCCGGCTGGCGGCTTCCCCTTCGACCTGAGGCGGGCGCGACAGCGGGTGAGCTTCCGGGCCGGTCATGCCCTGGGCGAGCAGCTTTTGCTGCATGTGGTAGACCAGCTCGCCGTTTTCGGCGTGGACGGTAGGCACCGCACCCAGCTCCAGGCAGCGCGAAAAGCTCTCCACGAGGATGTCATCGGTGGCCATGATCGCGCCCTTGTAGGCCATGAAGTGCTTGAAGCTGTTGACGCCGTGCTCATGGACCAGCGTGCCCATTTCTTCTTTCACGCTGTCGTCCCACCAGGTGATCGCCACGTGGAAGGCGAAGTCGGTGGCGGCTTTCTCGGCCCAGCCCTGCCAGGTCTCGAAAGCTTCCAGCAGCGACTGACCGGGGCTCGGGATGACGAAGTCGATGATCGTGGTGGTGCCCCCGGCCATCGCCGCGGCGGTGCCGGTGTAGAAGTCTTCGCTGGCCACCGCGCCCATGAAGGGCATCTGCATATGGGTGTGGGGGTCGATGCCGCCGGGCATGACGAGCTGGTCCGTGGCGTCGACGATCTCGCAGCCCTCGGGGGTGTCCAGGTTCATGCCGATGGCCTCGATCTTGCCATCGACGCAGAGTACGTCGGCGCGGTAGGTGTCGGCGTGGGTGACGACGGTGCCGCCCTTGATGAGTAGGCTCATGGGATCTCTCCTGCTGTACCAGTCGCTTGGTTATTCGCCGTCGGTCAGGCGGGTGTAGGTCTCGGGGCGGCGGTCGCGGAAGAACTGCCAGTTGTTGCGCGCCTCGCGCACCGCATCCAGATCGATTTCGTGCACCAGCAGCTCATCCTCGGTGGCGCTGGCCTGGGCTTCGATCTTGCCGCGCGGGTTGACGATGTAGCTCGAGCCGTAGAAGTCGCCGATGTTCCAGGGCGCCTCGGTGCCGACCCGGTTGATGGCGGCGATGAAGCAGCCGTTGGCGGCGGCGGAGGCGGGCTGCTCGAGCTCCCAAAGATATTGCGAGAGCCCGGCGACGGTGGCGGAGGGGTTGAAGATCACTTCGGCGCCATTGAGCGCCAGCGCCCGCCAGCCTTCGGGGAAGTGGCGGTCGTAGCAGATATAGACGCCGATCTTGCCGAAGGCGGTATCGAACACCGGCCAGTCGGACTTGCCTGGCTTGAAGAAGTACTTCTCCCAGAACCCGGCGACCTGGGGGATGTGGGTCTTGTGGTACTTGCCAAGAAAACTGCCATCGGCGTCGAACACCGCCGCGGTGTTGTAATAGACCCCGGTTTCGGTCTCTTCGTAGACGGGTACGATGATCACCATGCGATGCTTGGCGGCGAGCGTCTGCATCAGCTGGCAGGTCGGCCCTTCGGGTACCCGCTCGGCGGCGGCGTACCACTTCTCGTCCTGACTGGGGCAAAAATAGGGCTGGTTGAACACTTCCTGAAAGCAGAGCACCTGCACGCCCTGGCTCGCGGCCTGCTCGATCATCGGTAAGTGCGCTTCGTTCATGGCGTCACGAATCTGCGCGGGGTCCTGGTCGGTACTGGCCTTCAATCCCATCTGGATCAAGCCGATCTTCATCGTTTGCATCTCGAGGCCCTCTCTTTGCTTGCACACACCGTCGCCCGATTGGGCGCGATGACGGTTATCGCTATTGACGATCAAGGCGTGCTGCAAGATCCACTCGCCAGGCAGCGAGGGAGTTTTTTTGTAATGATTATAAAGCTGTCCATGTCGGCAGCTTTTTTGAGAGTAGTGCGAAACGCGGGCGCCTTTCAAGGTTTTTGTGGCGTACTTTAAAATAACTTTTAACGTTATGATTTTATTGTTTTTTAGTAACTTTTATTGGCCTTTTACGTGTTCATGAGTGCTTTGAAATTAAGATTTTTAAAAATATTTTTATTAAAAACAGTTATTTATAGATTTATTTGTTTTTCTGTTTTTATTCAAAGAGACTTTTTGGTGCGTTTTTGAGGCCAAGTGCGCTATTTTGGCAATGGCTTTTAAAAGCCGGTTTATTAATAACAAAAATTTCGAGACTGGTACGAGATTACATGTCGAAAAGGTCAGCTTTAATTCAATCGTTTATGCGCTTTAAGCCAAGTGTAGGCATGCTTATTGCTGGGGTTAGCGCTGACTCGATTTAAAGCCTGACGCAATAACGATAAACGACAGTGGCTCTGCTGAGGAGAACTCCATGACCGTTACAACATCTCGCATGGTAGACCGAGAGGGGTTGATAGAACTCGAGGTGAACGACGACGTTCGTCAAAGCCCCCGCTTCAACGAGGATATCGCGCCGACCAAAGCAAGCGAGCGCACCTGGAGCAAGTGGAACATCGCCGCGCTCTGGGTCGGCATGTCGATCTGCGTGCCCACCTACACCCTGGGCGGCGTGCTGACCGCCTACTTTGGGCTGAGCGTGGGCGAGGCGCTTTTCACCATTCTCATCGCCAACGTCATCCTGCTGCTGCCCCTGACGCTCAACGCTTTTCCCGGCACCAAGTTCGGCATTCCCTTTCCCATCGTATTGCGCTCCTGTTTCGGCATTCTGGGCTCGAACGTGCCTTGCCTGGTGCGCGCGCTGGTGGGCTGCGGCTGGTTCGGCATCCAGACCATGTTCGGGGGGCTGGCGATCCATCTGCTGCTGTCGGCGCTGTTTCCCGCCTGGGCGGCGCTGGGCGGCGTTGGTGAAGTGATCGGCTTTTTCGTCTTCGGCGCCATGAACCTCTACGTGGTGATTCGCGGCGCGGAGTCGATCAAGTGGATGGAAACGCTGGCTGCGCCGCTGCTATTGGCGGTGGGCGTGGGGCTGATGGTCTGGGCCTGGCCGCACATGTCGATGACCGAGCTACTCGCCCAGCCACCTTCACGCCCGGAAGGCGCGCCGGTCTACGGTTACTTCTTCGCTGGCCTGACCGCCATGGTGGGTTTCTGGGCGACGCTTTCGCTGAACATTCCCGATTTTAGCCGCTTCGCCAAAAGCCAGAAGGATCAGATCGTCGGCCAGATCATGGGGCTTCCGCTCACCATGTTCTTCTTCGCCTCGCTCGGCGTGGTGATGACGGCGGCCTCGGAAACCCTCGTCGGCCAGACCGTGGCGGATCCGGTGCGCCTGATCGGCTTCATCGATAGCCCGTTCTGGGTCATTCTGGCGATGCTTCTGATCATCGTGGCGACGATTTCCACCAACACCGCTTCGAACATCGTCTCGCCTACCAACGATTTCCAGAACATCGCCCCGAAACTGATCAATCAGACGCGCGGGGTGCTGATGACGGGGCTGGTCGGCGTGCTGCTGATGGGTTACGACCTGCTGCAAAAGGCGGGGGTGATCGCCCAGGGCGTCTCGCTCGAGCAGATGTACTCGAACTGGCTGCTGGGTTATTCGAGCCTTTTGGGGCCAATCGCCGGCATCATGGCGGTAGATTATTTTCTGATCAAGAAGCAGTCGCTGGACGTGCCGAGTCTTTACATGGATGGCCACGCCTATCCGGCGGTGAACGTCGCCGGCTTCATCGCCTTCGGGGTGCCCGTGGGGCTGACGCTGGTATCGCTTTTGACAGGGACGATGAACTGGTTCTACAACTACGGCTGGTTCACCGGCTCGATTCTTGGGGCGATCGTTTATTTTGTGGCAAGCACGCTCATGGGGCATGAAAAGGCCCACCAGAAGATAGCCGCAACGGACATGACGTGAGGGAAACGCTCGTGGCGGAGGAGGGTGGGAGTCGAACCCACCAGGGGCTGCATGGCAGCCCCTACTCGGAGTTGAAGTCCGGTCGTCCCACCGGGGAGCGAACCTCCTCCTGCGTTGCGTCTCGAAAAGCCTAACCGCTTTTAGTGCCACATGCCAGGCTGGCGCAGCTGACGGGCGTCGCGCACGCGGCGGGTGTAGCCCACCTGGTCGAAGAACTCGAGCTGGGCGATGGCGAGCTTGCGGCCCACTCCAGTCCGGTCGCGGTAGTCGGCGGCGCGAATCGCGCCGTGCTCGCAGGCCAGACGCTCGATGATCTCGGAGAGCTGCGCGAGCGTTTCCGGCGGGTAGAAGTGATCCTTGCGCAGCTGAAAAAGCCGCCCCAGCCGTGCGTTGGCGTGCAGTACCTCGCGCACCCGGGGCTCGTCGAGATGGTACGCCTGGGCCAGGTCGCGCACCCGCGGCGGATCGAACTGGTTTGCCAAAAGCGGCAGCAGCGTTTGCGACAGCGCCTGGTCGGCCTCATCCAGCGCCACCTGGTGATGGGGGCTTTTGATGAAGGGACCCTGGGCGTCGACGCTTTTCGAGGCGATGAGCCCCTCGAGCCAGCGGCGAAAGAGCGCGACGTTCCAGCCGGGGGCGACCCAGCGGCGCAGCCGGTCGCGCTCCATACCGACTTCCGAAGGCGACTCTGCGTGAAACGTCTCCAGCGCCTCGATCAGCGTGCGGGCCAGGGCCTCCAAATGAATCGGGTCGAAGGCACGCGATTCGCTGGCGGCGCGAAGTAGCGTCAGGCCCTGGGCCTTGGCCTGGGCGGCGAGGCGCTCGACGCCTCGGTTGAGCGTGCTCGACAGCTCATCGAGCGAGATACCGCCGGGCTGAGGCGCGGCCAGCGCCTTGAGCGTGGGCGCGAAGCCGTCTTCGCGCTCGGCGGCGCCGGCCGCAAGCGCGGCCTGCAGCGTCGTTAGATAAGCCAAACGCTCTGGTCGGCGGGCGCCGCGCCGCGGCGGCCAAGGGTCGAGCACGCGCCCGCCGCCCAGGGTTTCGTCGGCACTTTGCGAGCGGATCACGAAGCGGTCGCCGCAGCAAGCGTGCACGGGTTGGTCGAGCGTTAGCTGGGCCAGCGCCTGGCCGCCGGGGGCGAGCGTCGGCGCTTCAAGAAGCCCCAGCCGCCCGGTCAGGTGCGCCGCGCCCATGTGAATGTGCACCGGCGTCCAGTGCAGCGCGTCGCGCTCGAGCGTCGGCAACAGCTTGAGCATCACGTCGATGCGCTGGCTGCTGGCCGGGGGCTCCGGCGCATCGACCAGCCAGTCGCCGCGCTTGAGCGACTCGCGCTCGATGCCGGCCAGGTTCAGCGCGCAGCGATCGCCCCGATGGGCCGCCTCGGCTGGCTGGTTCTGCCGACGAAGCCCGCGCACGCGAACGCGAATTTCCCTGGGCAACAGCCAAAGCGAATCCCCTTGCTCGACGCGCCCGTCCACCACCGTGCCGGTGACCACGACCCCGGCGCCTTTCTTGCTGAACGCCCGGTCGATGGCATGGCGAAAGCGCCCCGGCGCCGGGCGGGTCTGCCACTCGCCGGCGCGCCGTTCGAGCCAGATCGAGAGCGCCTCGACCCCGGTGGCCTGGCGCGCGCAGACGCTAAACACCGGGGCACCCTCGCCAAGCGCCTCGGCCTCTCGTTGGCGCGCTAGAATCTGCTCGTCGCTTGCCAGGTCGGTCTTGGTCAGCACCACCGCGACGACGGGAATCGAGAGCAATGTAAGAATGGCCAGATGCTCGCGGGTTTGCGGCATCACGCCGTCGTCGCAGGCAATGATCAAAAGCGCACCGTCGACGCCGGCCACGCCCGAGAGCATGTTGTGAACGAAGCGCTCGTGGCCCGGCACGTCGATGAAACCGAGCTCGGCGCCGCTGGCGGTCGTGGGGTAAATGAAGCCGGGCTCGATGGTCAGTCCGCGGCTTTTCTCCTCCTTGAGGGTGTCGGCATCCACGCCGGTCAGGGCGTGGAGCAGCGTCGTCTTGCCATGATCCACATGGCCCGCGGTCGCCAGAATCATGTCGGCGCCTCGGCGGCGGCGAGCGCGGTGGTCAGCGACTCGGCCAGAAGCTGCTCATCGTCGACGGCCAGACAGCGCAGGTCGAGCCATAGCGCGCTCTCCTTGAGGCGCCCGATGATCGGGCGTGAAAGCTCGCGACAGGCACACTCGAGACGCTTGAGCGCCTGCTCGCGCGCCTCGCGCCGTGGAGCGCTGGATTCCAGCACCAGCGCCGTGCTCGGCAGCCGGTCCACCGGCAGCGAGCCGCTGCCGAGCTGGCTCATGCAGGGGGCCAGATGAGCGCGGTACCCGGCGGGATGCGTCGTGATGCCGGCCAGCACACGCTCGCCAGCGGCCTGGATGACGTCCGCCTCGCGGGTCAACAGGCGCAGGGTGGGAAGCGAGTGCGCCGGGTGGTCGTCGTCGCGGTAGTGTTTGAGCGTAGCTTCGAGCGCGGCGAGCACGAGTTTGTCCAGGCGCAGCGCGCGCTTGAGCGGGTGGCGCTTGATGCGCTCGATGAATTCGCGCTTGCCGGCGATGATGCCGGCCTGGGGGCCGCCGAGCAGCTTGTCGCCGCTGAAGGTCACCACGTCGGCGCCGGCGGCAATGGCATCAGAGGGCTGGGTTTCGTAGGGCAGCCCGAGGCGTGAAAGATCGGTGAGCGCGCCGCTGCCAAGATCCACCACCAGCGGGAGCCCCGCGGCGTGCGCGATCTCGGCCATGTCCGCTTCGTCCACCGCCCGGGTGAAGCCCTCGATGGCGTAGTTGGAGGTGTGCACCTTGATCAGAAGCCCGGTCTCTTCATTGATCGCCTCGCGGTAGTCCTTCGGGTGGGTGCGGTTGGTGGTGCCCACCTCGCGAAGCCGGCAGCCGGCGGCGGCCATGATGTCCGGCATGCGAAAGGCGCCGCCGATCTCGATCAGCTCGCCACGCGACACGATCGCCTCCCGACCGGCGCCGAGCGCCCCTAAGGTGAGCACCACGGCGGCGGCGTTGTTGTTGACCACCGTGGCGGCTTCCGCACCGGTCAGCTCACAGATCAAGGCTTCGATCAGGTCGTCGCGGTCACCGCGCCCGCCGGAGGCGATGTCGTACTCCAGCGCCACCGGGTAGCGGGCCACCTGGGCCATGGCATCGATGGCGGGCTCGGAGAGCAGCGCCCGGCCCAGGTTGGTATGAATCACGGTGCCCGTCAGGTTGAACACCGCCCGGGCATTGGGCGCGACGAAGCGCAGAAGATTTTCACTCACCTGACGTGCCAGCGCCGCCTCGTCGAGCCCCGGCGCCCTGGGCGACTGGCGAAGCGCAGTCAGCGTATCGCGGGCGACGCGGGTGCACAGGCGCTGGCCGTACTGCTCGGCAAGCGCTCGGAGCGTTGGGTGGTCGAGCAGTCGGTCGACCGAGGGCAGCGCGCGGCGCCAGTCCGGCGCCGTCAGGGAGGAGGCGATTGTCGAAGAGGCGGTGTCAGTCATGGGGCTTTCGTGTATCCGAGTCGAGCGGTGGCCGGGCGTCTCGCAATCGGATCAGCTCTGCGCATCGCCGAAGGCGAGCAGCGGATTGAACCCCGCGCGGGCGTAGCCCAGCTCTTCCAGCAGCACATCCAGGCCAAGCGTTGCGATATCGTCGGCGAACGGGTCGGTATCGGCTTCCCATTCGCGGTCCATTAACTTAACGCTTGCGCGGCAGGCGCCGCAACTCTCGGCGCGAAGGGGCAGCGCGCGTTTGCCGTCCGGGCCCTCTACGCCGATATAGTCGAGCTTTTCGGTATCGAAGCAGTGGCTACAGCGCGCCCGCTCGAGATACCACTGGGTCGCGCAGAGCCCGCACACCAGGTAGCGCACCCGCGAGCGGTGGCGGCCGAGCTGCACGGTGGAAGCGACCGGCGGCGACCCACAGCAGGGGCAGAGCCCCTGCGCGGCGCCCTTGGGGCGGCCGGGAAGGCGCTTGAGCGAGCGCGCCAGCCGCGTCCAGGTGACCTGCAGCGCCGCGCCCACCAGCGGTGCCAGCGCGCGCTGATCAAAGGCGATGCTCTTTTGTTCGACGATGGCACGGGCGATCTCCCTGCGCTCGCTGAGCTTGCCAGGCGTAGCCAAAAGTGCGCGCTGGGCGTCAAACGTCTCGCCTTCGTCGGCGAGGGTCTGGTCCAGCGCATCGAGCAGCATCGCTAGATCCGCCTGCCAGTCCAGCGTCTCGATCAGCGCCGTGGGCGCCAGCGGCGGAAATTCGTGGGCCAGCGCCATGTCCCAGCTCTGCGGGTCGAAGGCGTCGGCCTGGCGCTCCTTCAATACGCGGTGCTGGGCGCGGGCCAGGTGGTCGTTGAAGCCCAGAAACAAGCCCATCTCGTCAAGGCGCGTTTGCAGCTCGCGAAAGCGGGCCGCGCGCGTGGCGAACAGGCGCGATTCTGCCACCACCACCTGGGGCGGCTCGCCGTGGCGCGGGGGCTTTGGGTCGTGCAGCGTGTCGGATATGTCGCTCATGCGCGCTCCTGCGAAACGGGGCGCTTGAAGGCGCCCCGTGGTGTCGTATTGCGATCAGGCGACAGGGTCGTCACGCCTGGTCGGGGCGTCCGTACTCGGCCGCGACCGCTCGCGCTTGACGTGGTCATCGTACCAGAGGGGGTGATGATGTTTGGCCCAAGCGTGGGTTACGAAGCCGCGAATCATGGCGCCAAACGAGCCCTTGACCCAGATCGCCGCGTAGATGTGGATCACGATGGTGAGAATCGCGCCAAACGCGGCGAGCGCGTGTAGAAGGCTTGCGATGCGCACAATGGTGACCGGGAAGTAGCCGGCAAACCAGGGTCGCCACATCAATACGCCGGTGATCAAGAGCGTCGGCACGCAGAGCACCAAAAGCCAGAACACCAGCTTCTGGCCCGGGTTGTACTTGCCGATGGGCGCCACCTTCTCGTCGCGGTTGGCGAGGACGTCCTTGATCTGCTTCATCCAGCGCACGTCGTTTTTGATCGGCAGGTTGTTGCCCACGTGGCTGACCGCCATGAGCGCAAAGAGCAGAAAGAACGCCACGCCGATGAACGGGTGCAGAATGCGCGCCCACACCGGCCCGCCCAGCGTATGGGTGAGAAAGAAGAACGCCGGATGAAAAAAGGCCAGCCCCGAAAGCGCCAGCAGGATGAAACTCAGCGCCATCGTCCAATGGTTGACCCGGGTCGAGGCCGAATAGCGCAGCATCATGCGCTGGCCCAAGTGGTTTCGGTTTTGATCGTCGCGGCTCATGGTCACTTCTCCTGTCGGACGTCGCTCGGCTCGGCATCGGACGCTGCATGAGCGCGATCACGAAGGTAAGCGTCCTCGCCTTCCGGGCCGAACACCTCTTCGTCGAGCGGCTCGTCCTTCGGCCCCTTGGTGAGGTAGTGCATGAAACCGGCGAACGCCGTGATGCCGATGATCGCGCTCATGATCGGCTTGGCCGGGCCTTTCCAGGCGCTGACGAACGGCGAAATGGCGGGCTTGGCTGGCAGGCCGGCGTAGATCTCCGGGGTGTCGGCGTGGTGCAGCACGTACATCACGTGGGTGCCGCCGACGCCCGCCGGGTCGTAGATGCCCGCTTCACTAAAGCCACGCCCTTTCAGGTCGTCGACGCGCTGGGCGGCGCGGGTGAGCATGTCCGCTTTGGAGCCGAACTCGATACAGCCGGTCGGGCAGGTTTTCACGCAGGCGGGCTCGAGCCCCACCGAGACGCGATCCGAGCAGAGCGTGCACTTGTAGGACTTACTGTCGCGCTCGGAGATGCGCGGGATGTCGAAGGGGCAGCCGGTGACGCAGTAGCCGCAGCCGATGCACTTGTCCGAGTCGAAATCGACGATGCCGTTGGCGTACTGCACGATCGCCCCCGGCGCCGGGCAGGCGGTGAGACAGCCCGGGTCGGCGCAGTGCATGCAGCCATCCTTGCGAATCAGCCACTCGAGATCGCCGCTGGCGTTCTCATGCTCGGTGAAACGCATCACCGTCCAGGAGTTTTCGGTCAGATCCCCGGGGTTGTTGTAGGTGCCGCTATTGATGCCGACCTCGTCGCGAACGTCGTTCCACTCCATGCAGGCGACCTGACACGCCTTGCAGCCGATGCAGCGGCTGACATCGATCAGCTTGGCCACGGGCTCGACCTCGTGACGCCCCTGAGGGGGCGTCGTGGTCGTGGCGGAACGGCGCAGGATATTTTGCGTATTGCTCATGCCCTGCCTCCTGAAGTGTCTTTCTCGACGTTGACCAGAAAGGACTTGAATTCCGGCGTCTGGGTATTGGCATCGCCCACAAAAGGCGTGAGCGTATTGGCCAGAAAGCCCTTACGGGCAAGGCCCAAAAAGCCCCAATGAATCGGAATGCCCACCTGGTGCACGATACGGCCGCCGACGGTGATCGCCTTGATGCGCTTGGTGACCACCGCCACGGCGCGAATGTAGCCGCGCTTCGACGACACCCGTACCCAGTCGCCCTCCTTGATGCCCAGCTCGTTACCCAGTGCCTCGCCGATCTCGACGAACTGCTCGGGCTGCACGATGGCATTCAGGTGCACGTGCTTGGTCCAGTAGTGGAAGTGCTCGGTCAGCCGGTAGGTGGTGGCCGCATACGGGTACTCCTCCCAGGTACCCATCATTTCCAAGTCCTGGTCGAAGACCCGGGCCGCCGGGTTGTAGCGCACCTTGTCGTTGCGCGGGAAGAGCAGGTTGCCCTCCGGTACCGGGCTCTCCAGCGGCTCGTAATGGGTGGGGAAGGGGCCTTCCGCCATGCCCTGGCTTGCGAACAGCTTGCCCACGCCCTCCGGGTTCATGATGAAGGGCATCTGACCGCGGGTCGGCGCGGAGTCCACCGGGAAATCCGGAATGTCGGCACCGGTCCAGCGCCGGGTGACGTTATCCCACCAGACGAGCGCCTTGCGCTCCGACCAGGGCGTGCCGTCGAGTTTGGCCGAGGCGCGGTTGTAGAGAATCCGCCGGTTGGCCGGCCACGACCAGGCCCAGCCAAGCGTCTGACCAATGCCGTAGGGGTCGGCGTTGTCGCGGTTGGCCATCTGGTTGCCATCCTCGGTCCAGGCGCCGGCGAAGATCCAGCAGCCGCAGGCGGTCGAACCGTCGTCACGCAGCTCGCCAAAGCCCGCAAGCTGCTCGCCCATGCGCCGCACAAGCTGCCCATTGACGTACACATCGCTAATCGCGCGGCCGTTGTACTCCCGGGCAAGCTCTTCCGGGGCGGGCTTGTCGGGCTGTTTGTAGTGCCAGGCCATTCCCAGAATCGGGTCCGGGAAGGCGCCGCCGTCGCGCGCGTAGAGCGCACGCACGCGGGTGAAGAGCGCGCCCAGAATGTGGGTGTCGGCGCGCGCCTCGCCGGGGCCTGAAGCGGCGGGATAGTGCCACTGCAGCCAGCGGGCGCTGTTGACCGTGGAGCCTTCGTCCTCGGCGAACGACAGCGCCGGCAGGCGGAACACCTCGGTCTGGATTTCGCTTGGGTCGACGTCGTTGTACTCGCCGGCGTTGCGCCAGAACTCGGCGGTTTCGGTGTTGAGCGGGTCGATCGAGACCAGATACCTGAGTTTCGACAGCGAGCGCGACACCTTCGCCTTGTTGGGAATCGCCGCCAGCGGGTTGAACCCCTGGCAGAAGTAGCCGTAAATCTCGCCTTTCGACATCCGCTCGAAGGTGTCGAGAATGTCGTAGAGCGGCTTGTCGAGCTTGGGCAGCCAGTCGAACGCCCACTGAGTGTCCTCGCGGGCGTTATCGCCGTACCAGGCCTTCATCAGACTTATGAAAAACGCGTCGGCGTTTTGCCAGTACGACACCTGACCTGGCTGTAGCGGCGCCCGGCGCCGGGCCTCGAGGAAGGTGTCGACGTCCTGCTCGTCGTCCACCGGCGCCGAAATGTAGCCCGTTAGCTGGTTCGACAGAAGCCCGAGATCCGTCAGCCCCTGGATGTTGGAGTGGCCGCGCAGGGCGTTGACTCCGCCGCCGCGGATGCCGACGTTGCCCAGCAAAAGCTGAACCATACCGGCAGTGCGGATGATCTGTGACCCCAGCGAGTGCTGGGTCCAGCCGAGCGCGTACATTAGCGTGGTGGTGCGATCCGGCGTGGCCGTGCTTGCCAGCGTGTCCCAGACGCGCAGGATCTTCTCGACCGGCGTGCCGCAGATCGAGGAGACCATCTCCGGTGTATAGGCGTCGAAGTGCTCGCGCAAAAGCCGGTAGACGCAGCGCGGATGCTCGAGGGTGTCATCCCTGAGCGCGAAGCCGTCGGCACCGGTCTGATAGACCCAGTGCTCCTTGTCGTACGAACGCGTGTGTTCATCGTAGCTGTCGAACAGCCCGTCCTCGAAGCCGAAGCCATCGTCCACCAGCAGGGCCGCATCGGTGTAGTTGAGCACGTACTCGCGCTGGATCTGGTCGGTGTCGATCAGATAGCGAATCAAGCCCCCGAGAAAGGCAATGTCCGTGCCGGTGCGAATCGGCGCGTAGAAGTCCGCGACCGAGGCGGTACGCGTAAAGCGCGGATCCACCACCAAAAGCTGGGCGTTATTGTGCTCCTTCGCCTCGGTGACCCAGCGAAACCCGACCGGGTGCGCCTCGGCGGCGTTGCCCCCCATGACCAGAATGACGTCGGCATTGCGGATATCGACCCAGTGGTTCGTCATCGCACCGCGACCAAATGTTGGGGCAAGACCTGCCACCGTTGGTCCGTGTCAAACGCGCGCCTGGTTGTCGAAGGCCAGCATGCCGAGGCTGGTGATGAACTTGTGGGTCAGGTAGCCCGCTTCGTTGGAGGAGGCGGAGGCGGCCAGAAAACCGGTGGTCGTCCAGCGGTTGACCGTGCGGCCCTCGCTATCGGTTGCAACGAAGTTCTCGTCGCGATCCGCCTTCACGTGGCGGGCGATCCGGTCGATCGCCTCGTCCCAGGAGATGCGCTTCCACTCATCGGTGCCGGGCTCGCGCACCTCGGGAAACTCGAGGCGCGACGGGCTTTTGACGTAGTCCAGTAGGCCCGCGCCTTTCGGACAGAGTGCCCCGCGGCTAACCGGGTGATCCGGATCGCCTTCGATGTGGATGATCTGCTGGTGAGCATTTTTCGCCTCGTCACCGCGGCTATAGATCAGGACCCCGCAGCCTACCGAGCAGTAGGTGCAGATGTTGCGCGTCTCTTTGGTGTGGGTCAGCTTGAACGGGCGAATGGAGGCCGCCGCCGCTTCCGGCGCAAACCCCATCATCGCCATACTGGAAGTGGCGAGCCCCGCCGCCCCCAGTTTGAAGAACCCGCGTCGGGTTACTTGGATCGTCATGGTTCACCTCGGGCATCGATAGCACTCGACGGGAAGGCGCAAATTCGAGCCACGTTAAAGCCACGGCGTTGTCGCGCGTTTGTCTTTGTCGGGTGCCGGTACGGTCCTGGTACGATTTATTGGTTTGGGTATAAAACCAGACTAGCAGCTAATGCCGGCCAGTGGTCCAGGTGATCGTTCAACGCTTCATTAAAGCGGCTTCGGGCTTGCGGGCGCGTCAACGTCGCCCACGGCGCCGCTGACCAGTGCTAAAAACGCATCCACCACCCGGTTGGGGCGCCGGTCCCGGCGGGTAATGAGCACAAACGGAATGCGATAGCTTCTCCGCTCGGCGTGCAGCGCGCGCATCTTGCCTGACTCGACCCACTGCGCGGCGACGTGCTCGGGCAAAAAGCCCAGATAGCGCCCGGTCAGGATGAGAAACGCCGCCCCTTCACGGTCCGAGGCCGAGGCGCGAAGCGTCAGGGCGTCGTGGGCCTGGCGCGCCTTGAGCGGCAGCGGGTAGCGCGGCGCCACCGCCGGCGCTTGGGTGATCTGCGCCCAGGCGGGGGCAGGCGCATCGAAAAGCGGGTGGCCGGCACCGCAGTAAAGGTAGGAGGGCTCGTCGTAGAGCCAAAGCGTCTCGAGGCTGGCGGGCAGGTTGACGTTGGGTACCACGCCGACGTGAAGATGACCGTCCATGACCTGGCGAATTACCGCATCACTTGGGTCCATCTGGATATTGACGCTGATCTCGTGGCTTTTCGAGGCGAGCTCGCCAAGCGCATCGGTGACGTTCATGGCGGGCAGCGTCACCAGGTTGTCGGTGATGCCGATATTGAGCTCGCCCTTGAGCGTGCGATGAAGCGCGTTCACGCCGCTTTTGAAGGTTTCCAGCGCCGCCAATAGCGTAAGCCCGGCTTCATAAAGCTCCTTGCCCTCTTCGGTGAGGCTGAAGCCGCCGCGGCCGCGCTGACAAAGCGACAGGCCCACGCGCTTTTCCAGATCGCTCATGTGCTGGCTGATGGCCGAGCGGCTGATGCCGAGCGTGGTTTCCGCCGCGGTGAAGCCACCGCACTCGACCACGGTATTGAATACCCGGATCAAGCGGATTTCGTAGTCGCTCATCTGCCCAAGCGATACCATGAGGCTCTCCTGTTCCAGGAAACGATCTTTTTAGACAGATCGTTTACAATGGCGCCGGTGTTTAAGCAACCTATCGTATCGCTTTGGGTCAGGATCACACACCTTGAACGTCAACAACCTTTCGCCCGCACGTTCGGCTGCGGTCTGCTGATCTCATGAAGAAGGCATCCCCGTAATGTCTCACTCACCGGATAGCACCCCCTCGTCGATCCTCGAGCCTCCTGGCCCCGCCGCCACTGGGCGACGCGCCGTACTGTGCTACGTGCTGGCGCTGATCGTCACCATCGGTGTCTCCAGCGCGATGATGTACCAGCAGTACCGCCAGGAAATCAGCACCGCCGAACTGCGTATGGAGGCGCGCGCCAGCGTCGTCGCTCAGTGGACCAGTGGCATCATGGGCCAAAGCGAGCAGGCGCTTTTCAGCCTCTCGGAATTGATGTCGTTTTTCGAAAACGAGGGGGGGCGTAATCCCGAAGCGCTAGAGCAGGCGCTCGATCACCTGACCCGCTACGTCACCTCCGTCGACGAAATGGGCGTACTCGATGCAAGTGGCCGCGTCATTCTGGCTAGCGACGAGCGCTACGAAGGGGTCTCGTATCGCGATGCCGGGTTCTTCGAAGCGTTCAAGAGTAGCGATCTTGTGCACGATGCCACCACGCTTCAGCGTTCTCCGGAAAGTGGCGAGGTCTATCTTTATAGCGCTCGGCGCCGGGACGACGCCCAGGGCGAGTTTGCCGGTCTCGCTGTCTCGCGTATTCGTCCGCAGATCTTTGCCGATGCCCTCTCCCGGGTCGGCATCAGTGACGGCGAGAGCATTGCGCTGATCGACACCGACTATCAGCTCATCGCACGCCATGCGCAGCCACCGCTGCGTGTCTCGATCGGCCAGCGGTTGGAGCTTCCCGCCACGTGGACGCCGCTCGCCTCCAACGAGTACTCGCGTACCTTCGTGATGCGCTCGCCCATCGATCATCGCGAACGGCTGCTGCATATGGAGCGCGTCGGCGACTATCCCATCTACGCCGTCGTCGGTGTGGACCGCCAGCATCTTTTGAGCGAGTGGCGCGACCGCGTGGCGCTTTTGTGCCTCGTGATGATACTGATCGCGCTGCTGGGTGCCTGGGGGCTTCGCCACTATCTCAACCGGCTGGCGCTGGCGAGGCTTTTACAAACGCGCATCGAGGAGCGCGAGCTCGCCAGGGCACAGGCCCGCGAGCGCGACGTGCGCCTGGATGCACTGGTGAATTCGCTGCAGGATCTGATCTTCGTCTTCGATGAGCAGGGGCGTTTTAGCTACGTTCACGCGATCGACAGAACGCGGCTATTGCTCGAGCCTGAGCTCATCATCGGGCGCCACTTCACCGAGTTACTGCCAAAGGACCTGGCCGAGGCCTTTCAGAACGTTTTCGAACGCGTCAAGCGGCTGCGTCAGGTGGAGAACTACGAGTATCCACTGACCCTCGACGGCAAACTCAACCATTTTAACGCCACGGTCAGCCCGCTGACGGACGTGAGTGGCCAGTTTAGCGGCGTGCTGTCGGTGGTGCGCGACATCACCGAGGACAAAAAACTGCAGGCGGAACTCAGAATCGCCGCCGCCGCCTTTCAGACCCATCTGGGCATTCTGATCACCGATTGTAAGGGCTACATCCTCAAGACCAACGACACGTTCAGGCGCATCACCGGCTACAGCGAAGAGGAAATGGTCGGTAAAACGCCGCGGATGTTCAGCTCGGGTCAGCACGGTGCGGCGTTCTACCGCGAGCTTTGGCAGCGCGTGCATCAAAGCGGCAACTGGGAAGGCGAGATCTGGAACAAGCGTAAAAACGGCGAGCTCTTTCCGCAGTGGATCACCATCAGCGCCACCTACGACGACAGCGACACACTCAGCCACTACGTGGCGACCATCAGCGACATCAGCGAGCGCAAGGCCGCTGAGCAGGAGATTCACCAGCTTGCGTTCTACGACCCGCTGACCGGGCTTAGCAACCGGCGCCTGTTCATGGACCGGCTCGAAACCGCCCTGAAAGAGATCAACCGCCACCAGCGTTTTGGAGCGGTGATGCTGTTCGATATCGACAGCTTCAAGGAGATCAACGATACCCTGGGCTACCACGCGGGGGACCAGTTGTTGCGCGGCGTGTCGCGGCGCCTGTCGCGGATGCTGCGCGACACCGATACCCTGGCGCGGCTTGGCGGCGACGAGTTCGCGGTGCTGGTCGAGGGCGTGGACAGCAGCCTGGCGCAAACGCACCAGCTGGCCCGCGGCATCGCCAACAAGCTCATGGCCACGCTCAGTGAGCCCATTCGTATCAATGATAGCCTGATCACGGTGACCGCCAGCGTCGGGGCGACGATGATGTCGAACGACCAGCAGAACATGGACGACTACCTGCAGCAGGCGGATATGGCGCTCTCCCAGGCCAAGGCGAGCGGCCGTCAGGCGCTGCGCTTCTTCACTCCGGACATGCAGGCGGAGCTCTTGACCCGAGTGCGGCTCGAGGCCGACCTGCGCCAGGCGGTCATCTTCAAGCAGTGGCATCTTTTCTATCAGCCCCAGGTCGACGCCGATGGCACCCTGACCGGCGTCGAGGCGCTGCTGCGCTGGGATCACGCCGAGCGTGGCATCATCTCGCCGGGCGCGTTCATGCCGCTTTTGGAGTCCACCGGGCTGATCAATGAAGTCGGCGAGTGGATTCTGGAGCAGGCGTGCTGGCAGCTCATCGAGTGGGCGCGCGACCCGATTCTCGCGACGCTGACGCTGTCGATCAATCTGAGTCCGCTGCAGTTTCGCGAACCAGGCTTCGTTCGCCGAACCGAAAGCGTGTTCCAGCGCACCCAGGCGCCGCTTTCGCGCCTGAAGCTCGAGGTGACCGAGTCGCTGTTCGTCGAGGCGCCAGAGGACGTGCGCGATACCATGCTGCGGCTCAAGGCCCACGGCGTGCGCTTTTCGCTCGACGATTTCGGTACCGGCTACTCATCGCTTTCGTATCTGGCCCAATTGCCGCTGGACCAGCTCAAGATCGATCAGTCCTTCGTGCAGCAGGTGCCGGAAAGCTCGGCCAACGCGGCCATCGTAAGCACCACCATCGCCCTGGCATCGAGTCTGAGTCTGGACGTCATTGCCGAAGGGGTGGAAACCCAAGAGCAGTACCAGTGGCTATTGGCCAACGGCTGTTACGCGTTTCAGGGGTATCTGTTCGGCCGGCCCATGCCAGTCGCCGCGCTCGAGGCCATCGCGCTCAGTGCGAGAGAGCGGCCAGACGATCGAGAAGGGTCGGGTGATCCAGGGCCTGGTCGTCGGGAAGAATGACTTCCAGGCGCGAGTCCTGACGCCAGGCGCTCGCCTCGACGCTCAATACGCCCTCGGCGCGATTGAGCCGTTTCCAGCCGCCGTCGGTATGGAACACGCCCTTGGCCCGCGCTGCCTTGGGCAGCTCTGATAGCGTGTGGGCGAGCCGGTCGAGATCGAAGCGCTCATCCGGATGCCAGCGAAGCCCGCTGCTGGCGTAGCCTAGTGCCGAGGCGGTCTCGAGTCGCGGCGAGCCAGGCGCGGGCGAGCCAGGCGCGGGCGGGGCGCCGAAAAAATGGCCCGAAAGCGTTGGCGGGGCGACCAGTACCCGGTGGGCGTCGGGCATGACCACCGTTGATGAACCCGCCTGGCCGCCCTGGGTGAGAAGCGACAGCGGCAGCGCTCCGCCCGCGCTGTCGTGGACCCACTTGGGTGCGGGCCATAGCGCCTCGACGAAGGCCCGGCCGCGGGCGTTCTGGGCTTCAACGGCCTGGTCGGTCAGCGTGAGTACCACGGCGTCCGCCACGGCGAGCTGGTCGTTGAAGGTTTCGTGCTCGCGCACCCGGGGCTCATCGAGTCGGCGTGGGTCGAGGGTGGCGATGATGTCGCGCACCTCCAGCACGCCCTCAAAAGCTTCGCCGCGCAGCAGATCCAGCAGCCCCGCCGGATGGCCAAGGCCCGACGGTTCGATGATCACCCGATCGGGCCTGGAGCGGCGGATCAGCTCGACCAGCGCCGCTTGCAGCACGAACGCGAGCTGGCAGCACAGACACCCGCCGGGCAGGCCTTTGACCACCACGTCGTCGCGATGGTCGAACATCGTTTGGTCGATGCCGATCTGGCCGAACTCGTTGACCAGTACCGCCCATTTCTCTTCCACAGGCTTTTGCTCGATCAGGCTGTGGATAAGCGTGGTCTTGCCGCTGCCGAGAAAGCCGGTCACCACGTGGGTGGGAATGCGCGCCATCGTCACGGGTTAGCCGCCGGTCATGTTCATGAAGCGCACCACCTGCACATCGCCGTCGGTCGTGAAGTGGTGGCGCTCGGGCTTGAGCGGCAGCGCATGGATGATCGCACGCTTGAGCGCGTCCATGTCGCCGGGATGGCGGCGAAGCACCGCGCGCAGATCCACCGAGTGCTCGTTGCCCAGACACAGCAAGAGCCGCCCCTCGACGGTGACGCGCACCCGGTTGCAGCTGTCGCAGAAATTGTGGCTGTGCGGCGAGATGAAGCCGATGTGGCTGTCGCTGTCACTCATCTTGAAGTAGCGCGACGGGCCCGGCGTGGTCACCGTACTTGGCATCAGCGGGTAGCGCGCCTCGATCAGCGCCTTGACGTCGTCGCTTGAGTAGAAGGTTTCGGCGCGAGAGTGATCCGACACATCCCCCAGCGGCATCTCTTCGATGAAGCTGATATCGAGGCCTTCCCGGCGGGCGAAGTCGACCAAATCCAGCACCTCATCGTCGTTGCGCCCCTTGAGGATCACTGCGTTGAGCTTGATGCGCTCAAAGCCCACCTCTTTGGCGGCGCGAATGCCATCGATCACCTTGTCCAGATCACCGGTGCGGGTCAGCGCCTTGAAGCGCGCGGGGTCGAGCGAGTCGAGGCTTACGTTGAGCCGCTTGAGCCCGCCGTCGAAAAGTCGTTGGGCGTGCTTTCTGAGGCTTGCGCCGTTGGTGGTCATGGTGAAGTCACTGAGCCCGGGCAGGGCGCCGATCTCGTCGACCAGCTCGCCAATATTACCGCGCACCAGCGGCTCACCGCCGGTCAGGCGGATTTTCTCAACGCCGAGCTCGGTAAAGGCCCGCGCGACGGTGGCGATCTCTTCGAGGGTGAGCACCTGCGCACGCGGAAGAAAGGTCATCTCCTCGCTCATGCAGTACACGCAGCGAAAGTCGCAGCGATCAGTGACTGAGATCCGTACGTAGTTGACCCGGCGGCCAACGCTGTCAATCAGTTGCTCGGTCATGGCCATCTCTCGAACCGGTGGATGGGGACAGTGTAGTCGATTGGGGCGCGCGAAGCGGCTGGATCGCGACGACCTCGCCCGCCACGGCGACATCGCGCTCCTCACAAAGCTCGATCAGACAGTTGGCCGCCACCATCGAGGTTAACATACCCGAGCCCTGGGCCTTGAGCGCGCGTACACGTATCACGCCTTGTTCATCGCCCCGGTACACCCCGCGAAGCAGATCGAGCCGCCCCAGGCGCCCTTCAACCGGCGAGTCGAGTACCGCCGTCAGGCGCGCGGGCGCGGCAACGGGCTGGCCCTCCAGGCGCGCCAGTAGCGGCGCAACGAACTGATGAAATGTCACCATCGCTGCTACCGGGTTCCCGGGCAGCCCGACGAAGGGCGTTTGGCGCGCGCCGAGTGTGCCGCAGGCCAGCGGCTTGCCCGGTCGCAGCGCCACCCGCCAGAAGCCGAGCGTGCCCAGCCGCTCAAGCGCACTACGGGTGAAATCCTTCGTGCCCACCGAGACGCCGGCGCTGGTGAGCACCAGGTCGCTCTGCTCGGCGGCCCTGCCCAGCGCGGAGACGATCGCCTCCGGGTCGTCCGGCAGGATGCCAAGATCCAGCACGCGCGCACCGGCCTCTTGTAAAAGCCCCTTTAAGGCGAATCGGTTGGCGTCGAAAATACCCGCCGGTGGCAGCGTCTCGCCGGGCTCGGTGACCTCGTTGCCGGTGGAAAAGAGCGCCACCTTCGGGCGCTTGACGACGCGCACCGTGGCAAGCCCCAGCGAGGCGATCAGTCCAAGAGCGCCGGGGTCGAGACGCGTGAGCGCGGACAGCACTGGAGCACCCGCGGCCAACTCCTCACCGGCCCGGCGAACGTTCTGGCCTTTCACCACGCGCTCGGGGTCGTTGAGCATCACGGCGCCGTCGTGCTCATCGAGCTGCTCGCAGGCGATGACCGTGTCGGTGCCTGGCGGCAGCGGCGCGCCGGTGGTGATGCGCACGCACTCGCCTTCACCGAGCGCGCCGTCAAAGCGCTGACCGGCGAAGGCGCTGCCAGCCGGATGCCAGCGCGCGGGCAGCGCCTCGCGCCAGCCAAGCGCGATGCCATCCAGCGCCGCGTTGGTGTAGCGGGGCACGTCCATGGGCGCCGTGATCGACTCACTCAACAGGCGCCCGAGCGCCTGGTCGAGGCGAACCTCCTCGCTGCCTATCGGCCGGGGGACCAGCGCGAGCAGTGCCTGGCGCGCCTGGTCGACGCTCAGCGGCGCGCCACTTCGATCCGGCGTCATGGCCGCTCCCGGCGGGCGTCCGCGCGGCCAAGCTCCAAACGCTTGAGCGCCTCTTCGCTGTTGAGGTTGACGAACGCCTCCTTCACGTCAGAGAAATCCACCCGCCGCGCTTCAAAACGCTCGAACCAGCGGCCGAGCTTGCGCTCGCCGCTGGCCAGAAAGGCGCCGAGATCGTCGGCCAGCGCAGTGGCGATGAGCGCCACCGTCGGGTGGTCGCGCTCGCCGTCGAAGGCGATGGCCGCCTGGCCGCCGTCGAGCCCACCGACCAGGCGCTCGACCAGCGTCATGGGCAGAAGCGGCGTATCGCAGGGCACCACGATCAGCCACGGCGTTTTCGCCGCCAGCAGGCCGCTGTAGATGCCCATCAGCGGGCCGAAAAAGCCGGGCCTGGCATCCTCGATCACGCGCGGACCCAAAAGCGCATAGGCGTCCTGATTGCGGTTGGCGCTGACGAGGGTTTCGCTCACGCGCCCTTCCAGGCGCTTCAAGGCGTGGGCGAACAGCGGCAGGCCCTCGAAGGGCGCCAGGCCCTTGTCACGCCCGCCCATGCGGCGACCTTCGCCGCCGGCCAAAATCAGTCCGGTCAGTTGCTGTGGCGCGATCATGAAAGTGCCCTGCGCGTGATGAGTGAAGCCGTCGGCACGCCTGAAAGGCGCGGCTTTTAAAGGTAGACCGCGCCTGAGTCGCGACGTGCTCAGAGTGTGCCATATTCGCAGCGGCGAAAACGTTTTTAAAGCGACTCTTTTGCTATGCTGAGCACCATTCAACCGCGGAGAGCTTTCATGCACGCCTTCAACGATCTGGACCCGACGACCCAAACCGAACTCGAAGCCGCCGCCTTTCGTCGGCTGCTGAGCCATCTGGACGCCAACAAGGACGTTCAGAACATCGACCTGATGATTCTGGCGGATTTTTGCCGCAACTGTCTCTCGAAATGGCTGGTCAGCGCCGCCGAGGAGCGCGGCGAACGCCTCGACTACGAGGCCGCCCGCCAGCACGTTTACGGCATGCCCTACAGCGAGTGGAAAGAGCACCACCAGGCGAAGGCCACACCGGAGCAGCTCGCCGCGCTCGAGGCGCGCCAGGCGAACAAGAGCCACGAGGAGTAGCGCCTTGGAAACGCAAAACAGCCCTCAAGCGGCCAGGTCAGGGGACATGGAGGCCTTGAATATCGCCGTGCTCACCGTCTCCGACACCCGCACCGAGGAGAGCGACCGCTCTGGCGCGCTGTTAATCGAGCGGCTGGAAGGCGCTGGCCACCGGCTGGTGGAAAAGCGCATCGTGGCCGACGATATGTACCGTATTCGCGCGGTGGTGGCCGAATGGATCGCAAGCAGTGAGGTGCAGGTGGTGATCACCACCGGCGGCACCGGCTTTACCGGGCGCGACTCCACCCCGGAGGCGGTATCGGTACTGTTCGATAAAGCCATCGAAGGGTTCGGCGAGCGCTTTCGCCAGTTAAGCGGCGACGAGATCGGAAGCTCCACGATTCAGAGCCGCTGCCTGGGCGGGCTTGCCAACGCCACCGTGATCTTCTGCCTGCCGGGCTCTACCGGGGCGTGTCGCACCGGCTGGGACCGCCTGCTGGCCGAGCAGCTCGACAGCCGCCATAAGCCCTGCAACTTCGCCAACCTGGTGATTCCCGGGCGGGGGCAGCATGGCTGAGCTTGCCCCCATCGAGAAAGCGTTAGAGGCGCTTCTGGCCGACGTAAGCCCGCTGGACACTGAGGACGTAGCGCTCGATGACGCCGCCGAGCGCGTGCTGGCCGCCGCCGTCACCGCCGCGCTCGACGTGCCCGCCCGGGACAACAGCGCCATGGACGGCTACGCCCTGCGCGCCGCGGACGCCGGCGGCTGGCTGCCGGTCTCCCAGCGTATCGCCGCGGGCCACCCGGCCGCGCCGCTTGCGCCAGGCACCTGCGCGCGCATCTTCACCGGCGGCGAGCTGCCGGAGGGTGCCGACTGCGTGGTGATGCAGGAGGAGGTCGAGCTCGACGGCGAGCGGGCGAACATCCCCGCCGGTATCGCGGTGGGCAATAGCGTGCGCCGCCGCGCCCGGGATGTCGCCCGTGGGGATGTCCTGCTCGAAGCGGGCACGCGGCTAAACGCCGCCGCGCTTGGCCATCTGGCGGGGCAGGGCATCGCGCGGGTGAGCGTGCGTCGCCGTCCGCGGGTGGCGTTATTGTCCACCGGTGATGAGGTCATCGAGCCCGGCCAGCCGATCGCGCCCGGCCAGCTCTACAACAGCAACCGGCCGATGCTCAAGCGCCTTCTGGAGAGCTTCGGCGCCGAGGTCGTGCATACCGAAAGCGTGCCGGACAGCTTCGGCGAGACCTGCGCCTGCCTGACCCGGGCGGCTCAGGGCGCCGATGTGGTCATCACCACCGGCGGGGTGAGCGTCGGCGAGGAGGATCACGTCAAAAAAGCGTTGGAGGCGCTGGGCCAGCTGGATCTCTGGCGTTTGGCCATTCGCCCGGGCAAGCCGCTGGCGCTGGGGCGGCTGCCTCGCGGGGAGGGGGGCGCGGCGCGCTTTGTCGGCCTTCCCGGCAACCCGGTGTCGGGGTTTGTCGGCGCGTGGCTGTTTCTGCGCCCGCTGATGGGGGGGCTTCTGGGCTGCCCGGCGCTCGCCTCGATTCCACATCTTCCAGCGGTGGCGCGCTTTTCGACCACCACCGGCCCGCGCCAGCACTACATGCGCGTAAGGCTTTCGTTTACCCCCAGCGGCATCGAGGCGCACGCCTTCGAGGATCAGGATTCGTCGGTGCTCTCTTCCTGCGTGGCCGCCGACGCGCTCGCCGTCGTCGAGGCGCATCGGACGGTCACGCCCGGCGATTCGCTTACGTGTCTGTGGCTGGCGCCGTAGGGCCTGTGAGTCGCTCGGCGTCCAGTAGCCATAGCTCGGCACGTGCTCCTTGCATGGCCACGCCGCACAAGGGGGCCAATGCGCGTGCCTTGACGAGCGCAGGCAAGGGGTAAAGCGCCGAGGCGGGCCACTCGATGAGCTCGACGCTGCCCCCGACCCCGAGTTGCCACACGCCTTGTGCGTCGCTTAGCGTAAGCCAGCGATCCGGGGGAGCGTCGTTATCCGGTAGACCCAGTAGCGCTGCTGCCCGGATGACGCGTTCGACGTCGGCGTGCAGGGTGAGGCGGCGTACCTGGCTTGCCTCGAGCGCGTAGCGGTAGGGGCCTGTCGAGAAGGCGACGAGCGCGACCGTCGGCACGCGCTACCCCTGGCCTGCCTGAAAAGCGCTCAGCAGCGCCTGGGCATCGAGCAGGGCGATGGCTTCACGCTCGTCTCTATGGATCAACGCGCCAACGAAGGGTTTGAGCGCTTCAGGCAGCGTTTCAGGCGGGGGCTTGAGCGCGCTGATCACGACGTCGCAAACATCGTCCAGCTGCTCAATGCGCACCCCTGTGGTAATCGCATCGCCACGAACGAGCAGGATCATGCCATCGCTTCTGGACGCCTCAAGTCCCAGAAGGCGCTCGAGCGTAATAACGGACTCGATGGTGCCCCGCAGATGGATTACGCCCTCGATGGTATCGGGCAGCCCGGGTATGAAGTACACGCTTTGCTCGCCGCTCAGAATTTCGCTCACCACGCTTCCGGCCAAGGCAAAGCGCTGACCGGCCAGCCGAAAAAGCACCACTTGCTGAGTCGGCTCATCTACCTCAAGGCCTGAGCATCCGGCGCCCTGGCTTGAAAGCGCCTGCTCGAGATCCAGACGAGGATCATCATTGGTCGTCAAGGGCATCGGCCTCCGTGTTGATGACGAGCTGATTACGCCCTTGGCTCTTGGCGCGGTAAAGGGCCTGGTCGGCACTAACGCGCAGCGTCTCGGTGGAAGGGTGGCGGGGAAAATCGCTGATACCGGCGCTGAAGGTGCAGTTGAAGCGCGCGTCACCGGCGTGAAAATCGACCTGCTCAAAGTCTTGGCGTAGCCTCTCGATCAGCCGGGTGGCGATGTCCAGCGTCACGTTTTTCATCAGGATGACGAACTCTTCACCGCCGTAGCGGCCGATGATGTCCGAGGTGCGAAAGCGCGTTTTCAGCATGTGCGCCAGGGTGATGATGACCTGGTCGCCCGCCAGGTGGCCGTAGGTATCGTTGATGTCCTTGAAGTGGTCGATATCGAGCATGGCCATGGCATGGTGAGTGTCGTCCCGGTACGCCTGCACCAGCGTCCGGTTGATCAAATCGGTGGTGGTGCTGTGGTTATAAAGACCGGTCATGCTGTCCTGGGTCATCAGCGCGCGCAGGTGCCGCAAGCGCTCGGCGCGCAGCGTCACGGCGGCCACCAGATCATCGGGGATGACGGGCTTGGTGATGAAGCCTTCTACGCCGGCGTTCATGGCCGTCAACTGCTTCTGGCTGTCGGTCTCGCCAGAGAGGTATATGATCGGAAGCCCCACGTACTCCGGCTGCTGGCGTACGATGGTGGCCAGCTCCTCGCCGGAACAGACCGGCATGTACATGTCTACCAGCATCAAATCCGGGTTGAAGCGTTCCAGCGTAACGAATGCCTGGGCGGGGGAGTGAGCCTGCTGGGTGATCATGCCGGCACGCTCGAGCAAGGCGGCGTGATAGCCAGCCGCTTCCGGCTCGTCGTCCACTACCAGCACTCTGAGCGGTTCGTCGTCGGGTTCGGCGGTCAACTTGTCCAGCGCCAGCATTATCTCCAGTGGCTTCACCGGTTTGATGAAGTAGCCGCTGCAGCCGGCGCGCACCGCGCTGAGTCGTGAACCGAAATCGCCAGAGGAGGAGAGTACGATGGCCGGCAGCCGCTCGCCGGTCAGCTTGTTCAGGCTGGCCAGGGTTTCGGGACCAGCGGTCTTTCCCTGAGGGAACTGGACATCCATGATGATGGCGTCGGGCCGACGTGTCAGTACCGCGTTGAAGAAGGTCTGCGTGTCTTCGAAGTGGTACGCCTCGTGGCCGAAACAGCGTAAATGATGCAGCAGTTGGCTGACCTGCTCGGGCTCATCGTCGCAGAGATAGATCAGCCGCTGGCGATGATTGCCTGCGCGCAGGGCAGTTGCCGGGAGTTCCACCGTGGCGGATGAGCCGTGTGTGGTCGCCTGGTTTTTTTGCTTTAACAGATTTGCCTGTTCCTGACGGAGCTTGCCAAGCAGTGTATCCATCATCGGGGCGATATGCGCCTGCGCCGATGTCGAGGTGAGAAGCTTCTCGCCCTGTTCGGCTAACGCGGCGAGTCGCTCGAACCCCAGTGAACGCCCGGTGCCTTTCAGGCTATGGAAAAAACGATGTAGATCCGGTGCCAGCCGCGCCCGCGCCTCGCAGGAGGCTTGGCTTTGCTGCCACTGCTGGGTAACGGCCTGCAACCGTTCTGGGAGCTGCTCGACGAAGCGCAAGCGCAGCTCGTTGAGTTTGTCGTGCAGTGTCTGGGCGTGGGACGGCATCTCGATACCTGTATTCTCACTCAGGGGAGTGCGCACCAAGGGCGCTTTCGAGGGTTTGACACAGCGTCGAGGCCATATCCGCCTCCTTTTGCAGGCAGGCATAAATCCCCGGCGTCTCAAGGAGGTCGCTATCCGGACTATCACCGGTCAGCAGGATAAACGGCAGCGTCACATCCTGCTCCTTGAGCATCGAACAGAGGTCGGTGCCATTGATCAGCGGCATATGCATGTCGCTGACAATGGCCGCGATGTCCGAATGACGCTCGAGCTGGGTGATCGCTTCCATCGCGTTCAGCGCAAGCACTGGGGTGTAGTGTTGCGAGGCGAGGATGGCAGCGGTCATCTCGCCCGCTAGCTCATCGTCGTCAACGACTAGAATCCGCATGAGTTTCCTCTTTCTGGTCCTGGGGCGCTATCCCAGTAGGGCTTTGAGCGTATCCACGAGGTTGTTCTGGTCGAAGCTACCCTTCACGATATAGGCGTCGGCACCGGCGTCGATGCCTCGCTGGCGATCGCTCTCTTTCTCTCGCGAGGTGATGATGATGATCGGCACGTGCTGATAGCGCTCGTGTTCGCGCAGCCGAGCGGTGAGCGTAAAACCATCCATGATCGGCATTTCGACATCGGTCAGCACCGCGTCGAAGGAGTCGGCAAGCGCCTTGGTCAGGCCATCGCGACCGTTTTCGGCAAGCGATACCCGGTATCCCCAGGCCTCGAGCACATCTTTCTCGATTTCGCGTGTATTGAGCGAATCGTCCACGACCAGTATTCGATGCGCCCGGGCTTGCTTGAGTTCCAGTATCGAGGAGCGGCGGCCGCCTCGTTTAACCTGGGTTAATAATGCGGGAACGTGAAGCAGGCTTGCAAGGTCGTTGCGCCCGACGCTGACCATGCCGGCGACCAGCGGCAGATGGCGAAGATGGGGCGGTAAAGGCTTAATCACCATGTCACGCTCGTCAATCAACTCCTCGACGATTAGCGCAAGCTTCTGGCTGCCCTGATGAACGATCAGTAGCAACACCTGGGCATTTTCTGCCGGCGCTTCAAGGCCCAGCAGTGACGCGAGCGATACCACGGGAATGAATTCGTCGCGCAAAACCAGCGTGGGCTGGCCCGCCGTATCGATGAAGTCATAGGGCGTGACTTTCAAAAGCTCCTGAACATAGGGTGCTGTGAAGCCCAGCGTCTGTGAGCCCGCTCGAATCAGCAGCACCCGTAGCATGGCAAGCGACAGCGGCAGACGCAGCGCGAAGGTGGTGCCCTTACCCGGCTGGCTGTCGACCCGGATATCGCCGCTGAGCTCGTCCACCACGGTGCGCTTGACCACATCCATACCCACACCCCGGCCTGACATGTCGGTGATCAGTGGTTTGGTCGAGAATCCGGGCAGGAAAATCAGTTCGAGGGTTTCATGCTCGCTCAGCGTCGTGAGCTGCTCTTCATTGATCAACTGCCGGCCAAGCGCCTTCTGGCGAACGGCGTCGATATCGATACCCGCGCCGTCGTCGCTGAGTTCGATCACGACCCAGCCCCCGTCCTGCCACGCCTTGAGCGATACCCTGCCTTTCGCGGCCTTGCCGACCTGACGCCGCAGATCGGGCGTTTCCAGCCCGTGATCCAGGGCGTTTCTCAGCAGGTGAATCAACGGCTCGGACAGCCGGTCGATCATCTGTCGATCGAGCTCGATCTCACTTCCCTGCAACTCACAGGAAGCCTGCTTGTTCAGGGCATGAGCCAGATCTCTGGTCATCTGCGCGAGCGGGTCGAACACGACAGAAAGCGGCAGCATGCGCATCTGCAGTGCGCGGTCGTGAAGATCACTCATCAGTGCGTCCTGGGTGAGCACGCTATCCTTAAGATCGCGATGAAACGCGCGAAAGGTGCTCTGATACGTCGACGGCAACGCTTTGCCCAGCGCCTGGGCCCGATCCAGCAGGTCGTGCTGCTGATGATGACCCGAAAGCACCTCGCCCATCAGACGAATCAGATCATCGAGTCGCTCCAGCCGAACGCGAACGGTATCGCTGAGTTTGAGGCGTCGGGAAAGTGCTTCGTCGGTGGCCGCTTGAGCGACGTTCTTTTCAGCGGCAGAGGTTGGGCCAGGGACAGGCGCGGGTATCGGCGCCGGGTCTGATGCAGAAGCCGGCGCCGCGGTGGTGCCCTCCATGGCCTGGCAAAGCGCGGGGTCGGCGGTAGGCAGCGTGTCCGGCGCGTGGCCTTCGGCCAGGCGGTTGACTTGGGTGTCCAGTAGCTCCACGGCCTGGTTCAATAGTTCGAGCGTGTCCGGCGTTGGCTTGCGGGTACCGTCGCGCAGCGCGCTCAGAAGCTCTTCCGCGCTGTGCGCCAGCGACGTAATGGCGTCCAGGCGCAGCATCCGCGATGACCCCTTGAGCGTATGCATGGCGCGAAACAGGGCGTTGATCTCTTCGGCGTGACGTTCGCCACGGCCGAGGGCGTCGACCCCCTCTTTCAAGCGGGGCAGATGATCCTGCGCCTCCTCGACGAAGCGCGCGATGAAGCGGGAGAGATCAAAGGCCATCGTCGTCCTCCAGCCCAATGGCATGCGCTTCGAGATAGCGTTTGGCTAAAAAGAACGCGTCTCCGGGCGGGATCGGCGGTGCCATGACCTCAAGCCCGCCAGGCGATGTGGGGTTAGCGTCGAGCAAACGCAACGTGGCCTCATAGCCGCGACGCAGCGGGGCCGGCGAGCGTGGCAGCTCGCCCGTGCGAAACAGCTCCGCCTGATAGAAATGCGCGGGCCAGCATTCCGGCATCACGTAGATGGCGCGCTTGAAAAGCGTCTGAGCGTGGTCGGCATTTTTTTGCCAGCGGGCGATGAGCCCGGCCAGCACCAGCGCATCGACGCTCCAGGGCTGCTCTTTTAGCAGGGTCGCCACGCAAGCTTCGGCGTCATCGAATTGGTTATGATCCAGCCACTCGCGCGCAAGCTCGAGGCGTTGCTTGAAAGAGGCCGGCGGCGAGTGCGGTGGCTCCCCATTGGTCGCCTTCTCGATAGAGCGCCGTTGAAGCGGCTTCGGCGTTTGGGGCACCGGTCGAGAGTCCGGCGCGAGGCGAGCGTCGGCAACTGGCGAGACCGGGCCGGCGGCGGCGTTTGCGTGGCGAAAATGAAACACGCCCTGGTCCTGGGTCAGCTCGAGAATGCCCAGATCGTTGCCCAGGGTTTCCGTGACACCACAAAGCAGAACGCCGGTCGGCGCGAGGCGCTCGCTCAAGCGCTGTTGAATGACCCGGCGCTTTTCTTCATCGAAATAGATGGAAACGTTACGAAACAGGATGACATCGAAGGGCGCGTGTCGATCACTCTCAGGCGTGGGGGCCAGCACGTTGAGCGTTTGAAAGTGCACCCAGTCGCGAAGCGCGTCGTCGATCAGGTACTGGCGCCCGTAGGCCTTGAAGTAGCGCGCCTTCAGGTGAGGGGGGAGCGTGCGAAAGGCCATGCCGCTATAAAGCCCCCGCTGCGCTCTGGCCAGCATCTGTTGATCCACGTCGCCGCCGGTAAGGCTAAAAAGTGACGTCGCCCGCGGTCCAAAGCGCTCCATCAGCGCCATGGCCAGGCTGTAGGGTTCTTCCCCGGAGGAGCAGCCCGCACTTAAAAGACGCAGGGGAGCCGAGGTTTCGTTCAAACGCAGGGGAAGATAGTGGCTCACGAGCCAGTCGAGCGCCTCAACCTCCCGGTAAAAATAGGTTTCGTTGATCGTCAGTTGGCCGATGAAATCATCGAACAGGCGCTTGTCGTTTTCAAGCAAGCCGATCAGTGCCACGGTATCGGTTTTTCCGGTGCTGTTGATCAGCGCGTTGATCGCCTTTAACAGGCGCGGCTCGGCCAGCCCGTCCAGTTGAAGGCCGTAATGCTCGTATACCAGCTGTTTGAGGGGCATATACGTATTCATCAAGGCGATGATCTCGGCCAACGCGGGGTATGCAGGGTCTCGATCAAGTGCTCTGGCAACTGCTCGAGGGCGACCACTCGTTGAACACTCCCCGCGCGCACAGCTTCCTGGTTCATGCCGTAAATCACTGAGCTCGCCTCGTCCTGAGCGATCGTCATGCCACCGGCAAGGCGGATGGCGTTCATGCCCTGCACACCGTCACGCCCCATGCCGGTCAGAATGATACCCACGGCATCCGGGCCGTAAACCTCCGCCACGCTGCTCAGGAGGGTGTCGCAGCTGGGGTGATAAATCGACCCCGGCGGGCTCGGGAGAAGCTTGAACGTATGGTCCGCGGTAATCTCTAAATCGCTTTCCGAAGGTGACAGATAAATGCACCCGGGCTTCAAGTGATCCCCGTCACGGGCCACGTTGACCGGTAGCGTGCAGATAGTGGCCAACCACTGAGCCATACCTTCGATGAAACCGGGGCTGATATGCTGAGCGATGACGATCGGCGCAATGAAATCGGTCGGTAACCGGCTGAGCAGGCGCGCCAGTGCCTGAGGGCCGCCCGTCGAGCAGGCGATCGCCACGATGCGTTGGAATGCCCGCAGCGGCGCAGTTGTGTTGGGCAGAAGCGAGCATGGCGTCATGGCGCGCCGGCGCATGCGGGTGATGACGGCGACACCGGACAAGAGCCGGATACGCTCGACCAGCCGTTGGGCATCCTCGCCATCAAAGGCAGGCTTGCCGATCACTTCCAGCGCGCCCAACTCAAGTGCCTGGCAGGCGGCTTGTGCCTCGAAGCGTTCGCTGACCACCAGAATCGGTAGCGCCTTGGTGTGCATGATCTCCTTGATCGCCGCCAAACCATCCATGACCGGCATCGAGAGATCCATGGTCATGATGTGAGGTGCCAGCCGGCGGGCGAGCATGACCGCTTCCTGCCCATTGGAGCCCTCGCCCACGATCTCGATGTCGTTTTCGCGGGCAAGGATATGGCGCAACACGTCTCGCGCCACGGGGCTGTCGTCGACGATTACCACCCGGATTGCACTCATGGTTGGGTTCCTGGACGCGCTACGTGAGCTCCGTGGTGGACGAGTCGAGCCTGAACTCCTGCACGAGTTCGTTGAGCTCGGCGGACATGCGAATCATTTCCTGACTGATATCGGTGATATGGCGTACCGACTGGGCGTTGCGGGCGCTGGCCGTATCGATATCACGTAGCGCCGTCACGACCTGGCTGCTGGCGGTTTTTTGCTGTTGTGTCGAAAGCGATATCTGTTGAGCCGCATTGCTGGTCTGACTGGCGGCCTTGAGTACCGCATCAAGATCCTGTGCCGTGGTTTGACTGACGTCCACGCCCTGCTCAATCGACGCCGCGCCTTTTTCCGACGCTACGACCAAACGGCTGATGGCGTGCTGAATTTCCTCGGTATGGACTTCGATTTCCTGGGTGGAGTCGGTCACACTGTCGGCCAGTCGACGGATCTCGTTGGCCACTACCGAAAAGCGTCGCCCGGAGTCACCGGCGCTTGAGGCCTCGAGTGCGGCGTTGAAGGCGATCAGTTTGGTTTGCGCAGCCAATGTGTTGATGAGCTCCATCACCTTGCTGATCTGCTTTGATTTCGCGCCCAATGCGACGATTTCCGCCAGGCTCTGTTCGCTGTCACTACTAATCTCCTGCATTTTCGACTGCAGAAGCTCCATGGCCCTTGCGCCTTTACGGCTGCGCTCGAGGGTCTGGTTGGCGACATCCACCACCGACCCGGAATGATCGGCGATCTGCGTGGATGAGGTTGAAAGCTCCTCCATGGTGGAGGTGATTTCCGCCACCGACGAGGCCATTTGCTCGACCGCGGCGGCCATGGTCTGGTCGGCTTCGACGCCCATGTCACCGTGTTTTACGCCGGAAAGCCCGGCGGTCTGTGCTAACCGATCCGCGACGGAGTTGAGCGCCAGGGCATTGCTGGAAACGGCGGTCATGGCGCGGGCCAGGCGCTCCAGTAGTTCGTTGGTTTGATCGGCCAGGTCACCCAGTTCGGCGCGGTCGTCGGTTTCGACGCGGCGGGTAAGGTCAAGGCTTAGCGTGATCTCCTTGAGTTGACGCTGAAAGCGCGTCAAGGGGCGCAGTAGCCTTACGGTTAGCGGATAGAGCAATAAAAGCCCGATCAGCAAAATCAAAAGCCCCCAGCCGGTCGAGGCTAGAAAACGCAGTTGTGCGGCCTTGACGTATTCGTGCTTGTCCACCTCGATCATCAAATAGCGCCCAAGCTCCGGCACCCAGCGCGTGGCGGTGAGATAGGCAGTACCGTCGCGAAGGACCTCTTCGACCCTGGTGCCGCTACCTGGCGCAGTGGGCAGCGAAACGGTGGTGCTGGCGTCTGAGGTGCCCTCTGCACTATTGACGGTGATTTCGCCCGTGTCGTCCAGTAGCGCCGCGTGGCCCGTCTCGCCCAGCGTAAAGTCTTCGATCAGTCGGGCCATTTGATCGAGATTCAGCGCCGCCCCGGCAACGACCAGCGGGCGTCCGTTGGGCGCCAGCGCGTCACTGCGAAAATTGAGGAAGACGAAACTGTCGCCCGGGGTGAAGGTGTCGCTGTCCAGGTTGAGGTTGTAGGGCGCTTCGCTATCGGTGAACTCGTAATACCAGCGGTCGTCGCTGGCGGGGCCTTCGAGCGAGCGTTGCAGAAGCTCGCCATCACGGTACTGAAAGTAATAGGCGCCGACCGGTGACTGTACGGCAAAAAAGAGCAGATCCGCCTGAAGTTGATCGACCGTGCGTGACAGGTAGCCGGCAACCGCGTCCTGTTCGGTCGCCGGCAATCCATCGCGTACCCACTGCTCCAATACGTAGCTATCGGCCACACTCTCGGAAACCGCGAGAGAAGGGCTCAAGCGGAGCACCAAGCGTGTAGCCAGCGCCTCGACCTGTTGAGGTAACTCCTCGTCGATGAGCTGCTCGAAACGCGCCTGCGTCTGTGTACGAGCTTGCAAGTACAGCGCCAGAAGCAGTGTCAGCGTCATCACGGTGGCAAAGGAGAGAAACTGTCTCAAACTCAGGGGCAGGGATTTCCAGCGTGCCTTCATCCGGGCGGGGCTCCAAAAGGGTCGAGCGGCAAGCGATGACCAAAGAGGTGGTAATAAGTGATTAGTTCCATAGTACCGCTAAATGCATTGAGCGCTATAGCCACTGAGCGCGCTTTGAACGGCCAATTTTGTGAATTAATGTGAAACATCGAAAAAAGCGTAAGCTCATAACTCGATTCAATAGTTGTACAATGACGGCCTTCACTGGATGGGCAGGCTCAGGAGTCAGTTGGGCTTTTGAAGCAAAATATCGCTTATAAACAGTGTCAGAAAGGCTTTTTGCTGGCGTGGGTAGCGCATAATTATTTTGACAAAAGTGATACAATCGAATAATTTATGACGGTCAAAATGACATCTTTGCAGAGGAAGCAATCATGTTGTCACTCTCACACCGGACGACCCTGAGCGTTCTTCGCTCGGTTGCGGCCCAGCACCACAAGGCGAAGCATACGGACATGCTGCCCTGTGTCGGCACGCCGGAACGCGCCGGACTGGCTCACGCGATTGGCCACCTGCTCGGTACCCAAAAGCTGACGCTGGCGGACACCGCCATCACGCTTGACGAGTGGGCCGGTGCCATTGCCGAACACGCGGACATCGAGTATTTAAACCTGTTCGACACCACGCCTAACGCGTTTTGTAACCGCCTGCAGCGTTCGTATCGGCACGTCGGCGCGGCGCTGGCCCAGGAGGCCCAGTCGCTCAAAGCGTTTTTGGAGCTTTCCACCTCCAGCGAGCGCACGCTGATTAGCTGGCTCTCATTGCAGACCGTATCCGGCTTCATGCTCGGCGCGCTGCTACCCCAGGCGGGCGGCTGGCAAACGCGCTCACTTTTCGAAAGCGCTGGCGCGCTTTGGGAGCTCAATGCCGGTGACGTCGTGGCCACCGATAGCCAGCGCTGGTGCCAACTCGCCCAACGCCTGCCGTCACTGCCCGCTGGCATCACCGCGATCGCCACCTCACCGCTGGATGCCGCCACCTGGCAGGCATTAAAGGAGAAGGGCGTGGCGCATATCGTCGAGCTTTACAGCGAGCCTGCGCTGGGCGTGATCGCCGCACGGCGCTCTCAGGCAGAGGCATTCGAGCTTCTGTCGCACTGGCACCCGACCGAAAGCAACGACTATCTTCTGTGCCTGGCCAAAGGCAGCGTGGCGCGAGAAGTCAGGCTTGGACAACCCATCGCCTGGACCGGTGCTCGCAACTTCAAGCCGGTCGAGTCCGAACCGCTCACCCCTCAGGCGCTTCCCCTTTGGGCAAGCCGGTCGGCGAATCAAAGGTCGCTTCAGGATGCGACAGCCGCGTAAGCCGTTATTGTGGGAGTTAAATGATCGCGTGGGGCACGAAGCAGGACGAATCCTTGGTAATGCGCCCCACATCTTCGCGAATGCCCATGCCGCAGGCGCGATCACCGACTACCCAACTGCCCACCAGCGCATGATATTGGCCGAAACGCGGCATCGGGTGGTAGGCCTGGCGAATCCAGGGGCTATCCACGTAGGGCCCGGCCACGTCCTCGAACGCTCCATCGTTGGTTTTGAGCTGAACGTTACTTCCCTCGCGAGAGAAAAACGGCTTGCGCACCCAGCCAGGTGCTAGTGGCTTCTCGTCCGGTTTTTCGAAGTAGGCGGGCAGCAGGTTAGGGTGATCCGGATACTCTTCCCATAAAAGTGGCAGAATCCCCTTGTTGGAGAGCACCGCCTTCCAGGGCGGCTCGAACCAGTGGGTGGCAAGCTCGGGAATAATTCTGCCGAATTCCTCCTGGGCCAGCTCCTCCCAAGGGTAGAGCTTGAACAGTGCCTTGATCGGCGCGTTGTCCAGATCCACGAAGTAGTCGCAGCCGGGCTGAACGCCGATATCCTCGGTATGGATGAACGGCGCCTTGAGTCCGGCCTGTACGGCGATATCCTGCAGGTAGTGAACCGTAGCACGCTCCTCGACGTTATCCTTGATGCAGGAGAAGTGGAGCGTGTTATCACTCAAACGCTGGCCGATATGCGCCAGCGCCCCTAAAAGCTTCTCCTGAATCGAGTTGAACTGATCCGCGTGGCGCGGGATCAGCCCCTGCTCGATCGCCTGCTCGAGCCACACCCACTGAAAGATGCCCGCCTCATAGAGTGAGGTGGGTGTGTCGTAGTTGAGCTCCAGCAGTTTGGCCGGCCCATCGCCTGCGTAAGCGAAATCCATGCGTCCATAAAGATGGGGCTGGCCCGCGCGCCAGGAATCGAAAATGGCGTCCCACATGAATTCCGGAATGCTCAAACGCTGCATCAGGGCGTTGGAGTGACACACCTTGTCCACCAGCGCCATGCACATCTCGTGAAGCTCCTCGGTCGGGGCTTCGATGTCGCGCTCTACCTGTTCCAGGGTGAACTGGTAGTAAGCGCTCTCTTTCCAGTAGGGTTCGCCGTCGATGGTATGAAAATGAAACCCCAGCTCCTGGGCCAGGGTTTTCCACTGCGCGCGCTCCTTGATCTCGACTCTGAGCATGAAGGTCAGGAACCCCAGCCGCCGCGGGCGGAGGAGCGTGAGCCGAAGCCGCTGCGCTGGGTTGCCTGGCGGCTCTGCATCGCCGAGGTGCGCATGGTTTGTTGACGCTGGTTGACGCGCTGGCTGGCCTGGTTGGTGGCCGCGTTCCAGTTGCCCTGGTTTTGCCGGTTGCGGTAGACCGGCTCCTGATAAAGCCCCTGGCTGGTGGCGCCACGGCTGGTGCGCGACATCATGTTGCCCACCATGTAGCCCATCAGTGCCGGCATGAACCAGCCGCCGCCACCGCCGCCGGTCGCGGCCTGGGCCTGCTCCTCGGTCGGCGCCACGCAGGCGCCTTCGCCGTGTTCGGCTTCGCAGGCTTCGAGCGAGTCAAAGCGCGGCACTTCCTTGATCGAGGCTTCATAAGACTCCTCGCAGGCGCTTTGGGTATAGACGTTCGCCTCGACGCACTCCTCGACACTCTGATAGCTGCGCGGGCTGTCGAAGCGGACGTCGGTCACTTCCTCGGGCTGGCCGCAGCCGGTCAGCGTGAAGGCGCCGGCGCCCATCAGTGCCAAAGAGAGCCGCGCGCTGCGCTTGCGCGAGGGCAGATGATTGTCGTGCTGGTTCATGAAGGACTCCTTACCACGTCATCGAGGCGGCGTTGAGTAAACCGACCGCAATGCAGATACTGCCGACCAGAATCCCGTAGGCCATATGGCCTTCGTTAATATGGGTCGAAAGGCTTTCGCCCTGATTCTGAAGAACGACTTTCAAGCCGAAGAACGTCGCCAGCTGTACGCCGAAGGCGATCACCCCCCACAGCAAAAAGTCGATGAAGTTGATCGAGTTCGCCATGGCGCTATAAAGCGGCAGGGTAAAGCCGATGATCGAACCCGCGTAGGCGGTCGCGGCCGCGGCGTTGCCCTGGCGAATCAGCGCCCACTCCTTGTGCGGCGTGATGCGGCTGTAGCAGTACATGAACGCGCCCAAAAGAATCAGTGCGCCGATCAGATAGCCGAGAAAGTGGGGCAGGCCTTGCAGATAGTTCATGGTCGAGTCTTCCGTGTTGACGAATGAGGTCTGACAGCATAAGACGCCGAGGATCAAATAGCATCAATGTCGATCGAGGCGACGTCAACGCCCAGATTCTCCACCAGCATGAAGCCACCTTCGCCATCGTCCTCGGCGCTCAACAGCACGTACTCCATGCGCTCGGCACCTTTGATGGCGCGCTCGTACAGCATGGCGTGATGCACCACCTGCCGGGTCATGACGCTCTCCTGCGTCATGACCTGCTCCTCGAACTGCACCGGCGGCGACCACTCGCTTTCCGGTTCGCCCCACACCCGGTCGAAGACGCGCTCGCCTTCGTCGGCGGTCGAGGCCACGGTGAGGCGCTTGACGCCGAGCGTGCTCGTTTGTGCCTCGGCAGGGTTCAAGAGCGCGTCGAACTCATCGTTTGAGAGATGGCTCACCCGGTAGAAGTCGAACACCTTGTACTCGATGACCTGGCGGCCCTCGACGTTGGCCTGAAGCCAGGTATCGTTTTCCAGATAAAAGCGCACCAGGTGCGCGCCCTGGCCCAGCTCCACGTGGCCCACCGCGGCGATGTGATAGTCACGCTCGCTTTCCCACTGAAACAGCGTATCCGGGTAGGCGGCGAGCTCGCTGAGCTTTAGTCGCACGCGCCCATCCAGGCGCAGCCCGGCGAAGTCGCTCGACGACATGCCGATGGGAAGGCCAGCGGTGAAATCCGACGAGGCGTCCGGCGCATCAAAGCGCTCGCTTTGCCCGCCAAGCAGCGCTTTCAGGGTTTTCAGCATTCGGCTCTCCTGGGTAATCGGCCGGCGATCGGCGGCGACCTGCCGCCATCGCCCTGGGCGTTATGACTTGAAAAAGCTCACTCGGTGGGCGCCTTTTTGGCCCGGATGCGGGCCAATACGTCGTCCGCGCGGCGCTCGTTGGCACCGATGCCTGCCGCTTTCAGGCGGCTTTCGAGCTCGCTTCCGCTCTCTTCGGCGCTGAGCTGCTCGGCGGCCTTCATCTGCGCGCTGTCCAGCGCCTGGCGCTCGCGGATACGCTCGAGCGACTCCATCGCACTGCCCATGGCGCTGTTTTGCCCGGAGTGGCGAGCGGCCACGGCGGACTGGGCGCGCTGGGCGGACTCCGTTGCCTTGACCACGCTGACCTGCTGCTTGAGCTGGCGCAGCTGGTTTTCGGTGTTGCGAATGGTGTTGCGAAGGCTCTCGATGCTGGTATCGAACTCGCCCACGATCTGCTGCTCGGCCTCGAGCGCCTCGGTCAGGGCAACGATGCGCTCGGCAACCTCGACGGCGAGCTGCTCCTCGCCGCGATCCAGCGCCGCCTCGGCGCTGTGCTCGAGCTCATCGATCTTTTTCTCGAGGGTGATGGTCTTGTCGCTGTTGATCTGTCGCTGACCCATCAGGCGGGCAAGCTCGGTTTTCGACGCTTTCAGGTGCTGCTCGGCGTCGCGAATCTCCTGGTCGAGGATACGCAGTGCCTGGGAGTCGACGACGGCCTGGCCGGTTTCATTGGCCTTGCCGCGCAGCGCGGTCATGATCTTGTTGAGCATAAAAATTCCTCGGGATTAACGCGGCGAATGGGAAAAATCGGACTGAATGAGGCGCGCCACTTCCATCGCCGCGCTCGCCGTGGCGTGAAGCTCGGCGCAGATGGAGGCGAGTCGCGAATCGGCGAAAAGCTGGCCGTAAGCCACGTAGTAGTCGCGCCCGTCCAAAGTGACGATCCCAACGGAGGCCAGCGGCAGCATCACGCCCTGGCGCAAAAGCTCCTCGTTCAGCGCGGTCTGGTCTGCCACGCTATCGACCGGCGTGATGGTGGTCATCGCCACCCATTCGTCGTCGCTTTTGGACAGCGTGAGCGTCAGGTTGCCGTAGTCGTGCAGCGCAAAAATGAGGGTGTCGTTGTCCTCGTCGAGCTCCATATCGGCTCTGGGCCACTCGAGGGAGCCATCGTGGGCGGCGCTGGCCACGATGCGCTCGTGAAGTTCGGCCGCGGAGGCGGCGGGCGTGTCGGTAAGCGTCGTCAAAAGTGATACTCCCTGATAAAAGCGTCCATGAATAAAAGCGAAGATCGAAAGACAAGGATAGACCCTGACACTCCGATACGGCGCGGGACAAATGATTTAACCTGAAACGTGTCTTTCTAGGACCCGGCACGCCCGCGCGAGTTCTCGCATCCACCGCTTTCGAGGAACGTTCATGACTCATGATACAGCGCACGACAGTATTTGGCAGATGCCGCTCGATGACTTTCGCGACGCTCTGGCCCTAAAGCCCATGCCGGGCTGCGGTGCCGCGGCCGCCGTCAGCGCAAGCCTGGGCCTGGCGCTGATACTCAAGGGGCTACACCTTGGCCAGCAGCACGCGCAAAGCGATGACCGTCAGGCGTTGATCGACGAGGGAGAGGCGTTAAAACAGGCGCTGTCGCCGCTGGCCGACGAGGACGTGGCCGCGTTCGAGGCGATGATGGACGCGCTTAAGCGCCCCAAACGCTCCTTTGATGAGAAAGCCGCCCGGCGCGAGGCCATCCAGGCGGCGGCGAGCCGCGCCGTTCAGGTGCCGCTGGACACCGCCCGGCGCTGCCTGGAGGCGCTCACGCTTGGCCACCAGGCGCTTTCGCACATCGAGGCACAGTTTGAAAGCGATGCCACCGCCGGCGCCTATCTGCTTCACGCCGCGGTTCAAAGCGTGCTGCTCAACGTCGACGCCAACCTGGAGGCACTTGGCGACGAGCAGACCAAACAAAACGCACGCGCGGCACAGAACGAGATTCGTGAGCAATCCCGGGCGCTGATCCAGGGGTTCGAGGCGCCCGCATCATGACCGGTAGGTGGCCTCGAAGCGCTGGCGTAGCTGGTTTTTCTGCACCTTACCCATGGTGTTGCGCGGGAGCTCGTCGACGAAGAACACCCGCTTGGGCTGCTTGTATTTGGCCAGCCGCCCTTGAAGGTGCTCGAGAATCGTTTGCTCGCTGGCCTCGGCGCCGGGCTTGAGCACGACCACGGCGGTCACGCCCTCGCCGAAATCCGGGTGGGGCAGGCCGATCACGGCGGATTCGTCGACCGGGTCGAGCTCGTCGATCAGCTGCTCGACCTCCTTGGGGTAGACGTTGTAGCCGCCAGAGATCACCAGGTCCTTGTCGCGCCCGACGATATGCACGTAGCCCTGGGTATCGCGCAGGGCCAGGTCGCCGGTGATGAAAAAGCCGTCGTCCAGCAGCTCCTCGCGGGTCTTTTCCGGCATGCGCCAGTAGCCGATGAACACGTTGGGTCCGCGTACCTGGAGAATGCCGATATCGCCGTCCTCGACCTCCCGGCCGGTCTCGCGGTCGATGATACGAATCTCGACCCCGTCTAGCGGCATACCGACCGTGCCGGCGCGCCGCTCGCCCTCATAGGGGTTGGAGAGGTTCATGTTGGTTTCGGTCATGCCGTAGCGCTCGAGAATGGCCTGGCCGGTTTTCTCCTCGAAGGCTTGGTGGGTTTCCGCCGTGAGCGGCGCCGAGCCCGAAACGAACAGGCGCATGTTGGCCGTTGCCTTTGGCGTCAGGCGCGCATCCTGAACCAGCCGGGTGTAGAAAGTGGGAACGCCCATCATCACGCTGCCCCGCGGCAGCTCCTCGAAAATCACGTCGGCGTCGAATTTGGGCAGAAAGAGCATGCACGCGCCGGCCATCAGCACCACGTTGCAGGCGACGAACAGGCCGTGGGTATGAAAGATGGGCAGCGCATGGATGAGCCGGTCCTCGGCGCTGAAGTGCCACGCCCGGGCCAGCGTTTTGGCGTTGGAGGCCAGGTTTTGATGGGTCAGCATGGCGCCCTTGGAGCGCCCGGTGGTGCCAGAGGTATAGAGAATGGCGGCCAGATCCTGGGATGAGAGCTTGGCGATCTCCTCCTGCGGCGGCGCCTGCGCGGCTTTTTCCCACAGCGTGCCGTCGGCACTTTGCCCCAGCGTCTCCACCGCGGGGCAGCCGGTTTTCTCGGCGATCTCACGCGCCTCTACCAATGATGCCGGGGCACAGACGAAGAGCGCAGGCTCGGCGTCGCTCAGGAAATAGTCGATTTCATCGCCGGTGTAGCCGGTATTGAGCGGCAGGTAGACGCCGCCGATGCGCAGGCAGGCAAGATAGAGCAGAATCGCTTCCGGGCTTTTCTCGACCTGCACGGCCACGCGGTCGCCTTTCTTGACGCCCAGGGCGACGAGCGCACCGGCCAGGCGCGCGCTTTTATTATGGGCGTCACGGTAGGTGTAGCGCCGGCCTTCGCGGGTGGTGATGAAGTCGGCCGTCGCGCGCGCGTTCATCGTTGCGGCAAAGGTGTCGAACAGGTTGTGATTCATTTGGACGTCTCTCCCTTGGCCAGCGTTTTTCTCGCCCGACGGGCCAGGTCGCGGACCTCGCTTGTGCAGGCCACGGCCTTTTTAGAGGTGTAGTTTTCGTGATTGCGTTCGATGTCGTCCAGCACGTAGAGGTAGTTGACCATGAGCCCCGTCGCCTGCTGGACGCCCTTGGTCGAGGTGTCGCCCAACCAGTTGATGCGATGAAGCTCGGCGCCGTTGCCCAGGTGAAAGCGCGCCACCGGATTGAGCGGCAGCCCCCCTGGATGTTTGACATCGACCAGATAGTGGGCCGCCAGCGGCTTGATCACCTCTTTCAAGCGCTCCTCGCGCTCGCTGTCCGCCGGCCAGCCCGGGGTGTCGAGCGCCTTGAGCGCCGTCTGAACCTCTTCCGACCAGTGGGCGCTTTGGCGCTGTTCTGAAAGCCACTGGGCAAAGCCCGGCACCGGCGAAAGGGTGACGAAGTACTTGAGCTGGGGAAGTTCCTGTTTGAGCTCCTGCACGACCTGCTTGATCAGGAAATTGCCAAACGAGATGCCGCGCAGACCGGTCTGGCAGTTGCTGATGCCGAAAAAGGCCGCGGTATCGGCGTTATCCGGCTCCTTGAGGCCGCTCTCCTCGCCCTTGAGAATCGGCTGTATTCGGTTGGGCAGGCCCTTGTGCAGCGCCACCTCGACGAAGATCAGCGGCTCGTCGCCGATCGCCGGGTGAAAGAAGGCGAAGCAGCGACGGTCGCGCGCGTCCAGTCGCCGGCGCAGATCGTTCCAGTCCTGAATCTCGTGCACCGCTTCGTAGCGGATGATCTTTTCGAGAATCGAGGCTGGCGTGTTCCAGTCGATGCGCTTGAGCATCAAAAAACCGCGGTTGAACCAGGAGCCGAACAGGTGGGCGAAGTCTTCGTCGATAGGCGCAAGCGCTGGCTGCTCGCGCAAAAGCCCGAGCAGGTCCTCGCGCATCTTGACCAGGTCGAACGTGCCGTCGCTTGCCAGGTTCAAACGCCGGAAAAGCTCCTGACGCCGGGGCTCGCAGGCCTCGAACAGCGCCTGGAGCGTGAGGTTGTCCCGCGCTTTCGCGTACGCCGCGTAGGCGGTGTCGATCTGCGCCGGGTCGGCGGCGAAATCCGCTGCCAGACGCTCGAAGAAGGTGGTTTTCTCGCCGGGCGAGAGGCGCTGGTAGAGCGCCAGCGCTCTACTGGCCAGCGCAATACTCGACGCCTCGCCGTCGCTTGCCATCAAGGCGTTGCATGCCTTGATCAGCTGGTGATGATCCGGCGTCACCGCCTCCGGCTGCTTGCGCCGCAACAGCGCATCACGCTGGGTGATGTTGTTGAAAAGCTCCTGTAGAAACGTCATGTTCACGATGCGCCTCCTTTAGCCCATGATCAGGTTGGGCAGCCACAAAGCGATGCCGGGGAACAGGCACAAAAGCAGGATGCCCAGCACCATGCACAGCGCGTAGGGGAGGCTTCCCAGCAAAATGTCGCGCAGCGAAATATCTGGCGCGATGCCCTTGATGATGAACAGGTTGAGCCCCACCGGCGGGGTGATCAGGCCGATCTCCAGGTTGATGGTCAGGATGACCGCGAACCAGTAGGGGTCGAAGTCGGCGGCCAGTATGATCGGCAGCAGAATCGGCGCGGTCATGACGATGACCGCCACCGGCGGCAAAAAGAAGCCGGCGACCAGCAGGAACAGGTTGATGATGCCCATCAGCACCCAGCGGTTGACCTCCAGATTGGCGATCGCCTCGGCGACGGTCTGGGTGATGAACATCGACGAGAGCGCATAGGCGAACACCTCGGCGGTGGCGATCACCAGCATGATCATCACGCTTTCGCGCAGCGAGTCGCGCATGATCAGCTTGATCGGCCCCACCTGCCACATGCGGTAGATGATCACCGCCAAAGCGAGGCAGAGAAACGCGCCGACGCCGGCGGCCTCCGACGGCGTGGCCACACCGCCGTAGAGCGCGAATAGAATGCCCGCGACCACGGCGAGGAAGGGCAGCACCCGTACCAGCGCCTTCAGGTTGGCATCGACGTTCTCCTTGACCGTTTGGGTGAGCTTTTCCGCCGAGGCCGCCATGGGATTGTTATATCCACCGGCCATCTTGCAGGCGATCATGGTCCACACCATGAACAGCCCGGCCAGCATGAACCCGGGTACGACCCCGGCAATGAATAGCCGCCCGATCGAGGTCTCCGTCGAGATGCCGTAGATGATCATGGTGACCGAGGGCGGAATCAGAATGCCCAGCGTGCCGCCGGCGGCGATGCAGCCCGCGGCCACGCCATCGGGGTAGCCGCGCACGCGCATCTCTGGAATGCCCATCTTGCCGATCGCCGCACAGGTGGCCGGTGACGAGCCGGAAAGCGCGGCGAAGATCGAGCAGGCGCCGATGTTGGACACCGCGAGCCCGCCAGGCAGCCGGCCCATCCACAAATCCAGCGAGCGGTACAAGTCGCGCCCGGTTGGCGAGGAGGCCACCGCCGCGCCCATCAGAATGAACATCGGAATGGCGACGAAGCCGAACTCGGCGATACGGTCGAAAAAGGTTTCACCGAAGTAGGTAAGCTCCGAAGGCCCACGGTCGTAGAGCAGGGCGAGCAGCGACACGCCGCCGAGGGCAAATGCGATCGGCGTGCCGATCGCCATCAGCACAATCAAGCCTACCGCCACCACGATACCTAGCGTGATTGGATCCATGGTTAGCCCTCCCCGCGCAGAATGTCGGCCACGTACTGCAGCGACAAAAGCGTCGCGCCCAGCGCCATGGGCAGAAGCGCCGGCCAGAGCGGCGGGTTCCAGACCGAGCCGGTGGTCCAGCCACCGTGAAACGCCTCGATCACGTAGACCCAGGCGCCGTAGGCAAGCGCGACGCAAAAGCCCAGCCCGAAGAGCGCGGCGATCAGCTGCATCGCGCGCTTGACCACGCCCCCAAGGGCGTCGGGTAAAATGGTGATGGCGACGTGGCCCCCGGTCATCAGCACGTAGGGGCTTCCCAGCAGCATGGCGCCGGTCACGGAGAAGATGGTGAACTCGGTTTGCCAGCTGGTGCTCATGCCCAGCGCGTAGCGGATGAACACCATTTGGCAGATCGCCAGCACCCCGGCGATGAACAGCGCGCAGGCGAGATAAGCAAAAAAGCGCGAAAGTATATCCATGGAGCGGATATACCCGCCGATGACCCCGGCGCGCGCGGCGGGGCGTTGCGTCGTTGTAGTCGTCATAAAGGCCTCATCGAGCTAAGCGGGCGATACCCCTGGCCACTGCCTGCGTACTGACGCGCGAAGTGGCCAGGGGGGAGCGTGAGTAAGGGCTTACTCGACCGCTAATGCCGCATCGATGATGGCCTGCCCGTTGGGAACGCTTTCGGCGAAGTTCTTGTAGGAGGTCTCGCGGGCAATATCCAGCCAGGCGTTGTAATCCTCTTCGCTCATGCTGACCACCTCGACCCCGTTCTCCTCGTAGACATCGACCATCTGCTGGTCGATGGCCGCGGCCTCTTCGGCAAAGAACGCCTCGGCGGCTTCACCGGCCTCCATCAGCGCGGTCTGTTGCGCCTCATCAAGGCCCTGCCAGACCTGCTCGGAGATCAGAATGGGCTCGTACATGAACCACAGCGCAAAGTCGCCGGGCTGGGTCATGCAGTCGACCTGCTCGAAAAGCCGGTAGGAGATGAACGACATCGAGGAGGTGTTGGCAGCGTCGAGCACGCCGGTCTGCATGGCGGTATAGATCTCGGAGGAGGGCATCGAGGAGATCGAGGCGCCGGCGGCTTCGAGCATCTCTTCAAACGCCGGGCCCGCCGCGCGGATGTTCTGGCCTTCGATCGTGTCCGGCGAGGTAATACACTGCTGGCTCGAGGCGAAGCCGCCGGAAAGCCAGGCATCCGCCAGCACGCGGGCGCCGCCGTCGATGATGACCTCCTTGATCATCGCCATGTACTCGGAGTCGTTGAGGCGTTGGGCGTGCGCCTGGTTGCGCACCAGTCCCGGCATCAGCGTCGCCGAAAACTCCGGGTGGCGGCCGCTGGCGTAATCCAGCGGCAGGGACGTGATATCGAGGCGGCCGCGGGTAATGGCGCCCCACTGTTCGCGCGCCTTGAACAGCGACTGACCGGGATAGACTTCGATGGTCAGGCCTACATCGGCGGCGGCCACGTCGCGGGCCATCATCTGGACCATTTCATCGCGAATGTCGCCCTGGCCACCGGGAAACTGGTGCGAGGCGCGTAGAACGGTATCGGCAGAGGCGGCGGATGCGCAGAGCGCAAGGGCGGTCGCCATCGGGAGTACGATGGGTTTCATGGGGCATCTCCAACGTTTGTTTTTGTGTGTTTGGAAGCGCTTTTAATGTTCATCAGTGAGACTGATGTATATTTCAATAGCGTTTCAGTGTGCTAATGTCAAGAAGCATGCATAACAAAAATAAACGTCAAGCACGAGGAAAAGCCATGGTTTCCACCAAGCGCTCCAGCGCTCAGCGACTGCGCGACAGTCTCGAAGACGACATCATCAACGGCCGACGAAAACCCGGCGAGCGGCTCGACCCGGAAGAACTTGGCCGTGCGTTCAACGTATCGCGCACGCCGGTTCGCGAAGCGTTTCAGCACCTGGTGGCGAGCGGGCTGGTCACCGTGTCGCCCAAAAAGGGCACCTTCGTGGCAAGCGTGGGGCTTGACCGGCTCATCGAGATGTTCGAGGTCATGGCGGAACTCGAGGGCATGTGCGCTCGGCTGGCGGCGCGGCGCATCACCGAGACGGAGCTCGACGCCCTGCAAGTCGCCCATCGGCGCTGTGAGGCCGCGGCGCTGGCCGGCGACACCGACGAGTACTACTACGAAAACGAGCGCTTTCACGAGTGCATCTACGCCGCCAGCCATAATACCTTTCTGGCCCTCGAGGCGCGTCAGCTCAAGCAGCGGCTCAAGCCCTACCGGCGCCTGCAGCTGCAGGTCCGCCAGCGCATGCGTGGATCGCTAGCCGAGCATCAAACGATCGTCGATGCGATCACCCGGGGCGACGCCGCCCAGGCCGAGCAGGCGCTTTGCGAGCACGTGTTGATCCAGGGCGAGCGGTTCAGCGACTTCGCCGCCAGCGTTCATCGCCTTCAAGCCCAGGTAGGCTCGACTGGCTAGGGTAATGTCCCGATCGGTGGGATGATGGTCCTTGCCGACACGACGCCGGCGGCGGACACTGGGCCGACCCTCTCGATTCGGAGACGCCGCGTGACGCGCCCCATCGCCTTCATTGCCTACCCCGACTGCCAGATGCTCGATATCAGCGGACCCTGGCAGGTCTTTGCCACTGCCAACAAACTCAGCGGTGAAACGCGCTATCGCTTGAGCCTCGCGGCGAGCACGCCGGGCATGATCACCACCAACGGCGGCCTCGCGGTTCAGGCCGATTGCGCCGTCGGCGAGCTGTTACGTCAGCCGCTCGATACGCTGCTGGTCGCCGGCGGCAGCGGCGTGATGCAGGCGCGCTTTGATCCGGCCCTGACGGCGGCGCTTTGTAAGCTTTCGCCCAACGTGCGTCGGCTGGGATCGATCTGCAGCGGGGCGTTTCTGCTGGCCGAGGCGGGGCTTCTGGACGGCTGCCGCGTGACCACTCACTGGCGCCGGGCCGAGCAGCTGGCGCGCGAATATCCGCGCCTTGCCGTCGAGCCCGACGCGCTCTATCTCGAAAGCCGCGGGCGCTACACCAGCGCCGGCGTCACGGCGGGTATCGACCTGGCGCTTTCGCTGGTCGAGGCCGACCAGGGGGCCACGCTTGCCGGGCAGATCGCCCGGGAGCTGGTGATGTTCTTGCACCGGCCCGGCGGGCAGTCGCAGTTCAGCGAGATGCTGCAAGGTCAAGGCCGCGCCGGGCCACTCAAGCGGCTTTTGGATGTGCTTCACGCCGACCCCGGCGCCGCGCACAGCCTCGAGAGCATGGCGGCGGTCATGGCGGTCTCGCCGCGCCACCTCACCAGGCTGTTCAAGCGCCACCTGGCGCTCACCCCCGGCACCTACCTGACCCGGCTGCGCCTGGAGCAGGCGCGTGGAGCATTGCTCGATGCCCCGAACGTGTCGCTCGAGCGTCTGGCGGGGCGCTGGGGGCTGGGCGGCGCCGAGCAGCTTCGCCGGCTCTTTCAGCGCCACTACGGCGTTTCGCCGTCCGTTTACCGCCAGCGCTTTCACCACGGGTACCGCGAACCCCTTCAAGGAGAACCCCCATGCCGCTAACGGTCATCCTGCTATCGCTTTGCCAGGCGCTGCTGGTCAGCGGCAACATCCTCTTGATCGCGGTCTCGCCGCTGGTCGGCGCCGCGCTCGCCCCCAGTGCCTCACTTGCCACGATGCCGGTGGCGAGCCAGTGGCTGGGACTGATGTGCGCCACCGTGCCCGCCTCCCTGATCATGGGCAAGCTTGGGCGCAAGCGCGGCTTCGTGCTGGGTAATCTCGTCGGGCTTTTGGGCACCGGGGTGGCCATGGCGGCGCTGACGCTGGGCCGCTTCCCGCTTTTCCTGCTCGCGACCTTTTTGATCGGCGTGGGCATCGGCTTTGGCCAGCTCTACCGCTTTGCCGCACTGGAAGCCGCCGAGGCGCGCCACCGCGAGCGCGCCCTGGGGCTGGTCATGGGCGGGGGCTTGCTCGCCGCCTTCGCCGGCCCCTGGCTTGCCCGGTTCAGCCGCGAGCTCTCCGACATACCGTTTCTGGCAAGCTTTGCGGGGCTCGCCATGCTCTACGTGCTCGCGCTGGGTCTGCTGCTCGTCACCCGGCTCCCGCCGGCATTCAGTGAGGCGTCGACGGGCGAGCAGCGCCCGCTGGGCGAGATTCTACGCCAGCCCGCCTTCCTGGTGGCGGTCGTCTCGGCAATGGTCGGCTACGCGGTGATGAACCTGGCGATGACGGCCACGCCCTTGGCCATGAGTCACGTCGGCCACGGCTTCGATCACGTGGCCATGACCATTCAGTGGCACGTGGTGGCGATGTTCGCGCCGTCGTTTTTCACCGGGCCCTTGATCGCCCGGCTGGGCGCTCGCACGGTGATCGTCGTGGGCTGCCTGCTGCTGGCGGCGAGCACGCTGGCCGCTCAGTTGTCGCTCAGCGTTGCCGGCTTCAACGTGGCGCTGGTGCTGCTCGGCCTTGGCTGGAACTTTACGTTTCTGCCGGCCACCGGGCTCGTCGGCCAGGCCTGGCGCCCGGCGGAGAAAGCGCGGGTGCAGGCAGCCAACGAGTTTCTGGTGTTCGGCGCCGTGGCGGTGTCGGCGCTCGCGGCCGGGCCGCTGGTGAGCACGCTCGGCTGGGCGGCGCTCAACGCGTGGCTGCTGCCGGTGTCGCTGTTACCCATTGCCTTGCTGGCCTGGCAGCGCTACCGGTAGGATCGTGCTTTTGATAAAGAGCGAGTCTCCATGATAGCCAAACGAGAGCGCGGAAGAGTCGAGCGCGCGCTGGTCGATTCGCTCACTCGCGCCTGCGAGGAGGCCAAGTTCGAGCTCGACGGGTTCGTCTGGCTTACCCACGAGGTGGATTACGGCCACTTTCCAGCAAGCCTGCGCGTCATCTGGGTCTTCGATACCGACGCCCACTTGGCCCAGGCGCTGAAAGGGGAGGGTCAGCAGCGGCTGGAGGCGCTGACGACGGTGGCGCTCGAGGAGGCCGGCGTGGCTATCGAAACCCCTGCCCGGCACATCGAGGTTGATAGCGAACAGGCCTGCGCACGTACCCACGGCGGCGACTGGCGGCGCCGGTTGCGCGATAAAGGGGTCAAGCACTGATGGCTCAGAAGATCGAAAGTCCCTGTATCGGGGTTTGCCAGCTCAAGAGCGGGCTTTGCACCGGCTGCGGGCGCAACATGGACGAGATCAGCCGCTGGTCTTCCATGAAGCGTCCGGAAAAGATGTCAACGCTCAAGCGCGCCGAGCAGCGACGCAAGAAGCTCGCGCGCTGAACGCCTTCTGTCGGCCAGCTTCTGCGCCGGCTAATCCCTTTCCAGGCACCAGCCCTCGGTCAGCGACAACGCCACCGGCTGGCCGGGCGCCAGCGCGTGCGGGTGGTAGGCCATGAGCGCGGTGCCATCCAAAAGGCGCAGGTGCAGCTCGAAGCGCTCGCCGCGAAACGTCTGGTGCTCGACGCAGGCGATCAGATCCTGATCAATCGGGGCATCCGGCTTGATGCGAACGTGCTCCGGGCGCACCAGCACCGGCTGGGTGCGGGCTTGGGCAGGGGCGGCCAGGCCCTGCATCAGCGCGGCCTCTTCAAGGCGCTGGCCCGGGGCACCGGTGGCGATGTAAAGCTCGCTGCCCTGGCCGATGAAGCCCGCGACCCACTGGCTTCTGGGCTCGCGATAGAGCGTCTCGGGCGTGGCCCACTGAACGAGGCGGCCTTCGCGCATCACCGCGATGCGATCCGCCAGCGCCATCGCTTCGCTCTGGTCGTGGGTCACGTAGACCATGGTGGCCTGGGTGCGGCGGTGAAACGCGTGAAAGCTCTGCTCCATGGCGGCGCGCAGGTGACGGTCCAGGTTTGCCAGCGGCTCGTCGAGCAGCACTACCGCCGGGTCGGTGACAAGACATCGGGCAAGCGCGACGCGCTGGCGCTGGCCGCCGGAAAGTTGCTGGGGCGTGCGGCTGGCGTAGCCTTCGAGCTCTACCAGCGCCAGCGCTCGCTGGACGCGTTCGCGGTAGGCCTGGCCGCGCACCTTCTTGAGCTTGAGCGGGTAGCCGACGTTGTCCGCCACGCTCATGTGCGGCCATAGCGCGTAGGACTGAAACACCATCGCCATGTGGCGCTGCTCCGGCTCGACGTGGTGCGAAGCGCTTGCCAGCAGCGACTCATTCAGGCGGATCTCGCCGCGGGAGACCGGCTCGAAGCCCGCCAGCATGCGCAGCATCGTGGTCTTGCCGCAACCGCTGGGGCCAAGGAGCGCCACGAACTCACCGGGCTCCACGGTGAGCGACAGGTCGTCGACGGCGGCGTGCTCGCCAAAGAACTTGCTCACACCGTCGATACTCAGCGCTGCCATGGAACGACTCCCTTGGGTAGACGAGGCGCCAACAGGCTCAAGGCGAGCATCAGCACGGCGACCATCGCGACCACCAGTATCGATACCGCCGAGGCCAGCACGCTTTCGCCGCCTTCCTCCAGATTGAAAATCAGCACGCCCAGGGTTTCGTTGCCGGCGCTCCACAAAAGCGCCGACACCGTGAGCTCGTTCACCGCGAGCAAAAACACCAGAAGCCCGCCGGCGAACAGCGCCGGCGCCACCAGCGGCAGCACAATGGTGGCCATGCGCCGCCAGGGCCCGGCGCCGGCGAGTTGGGCGGCCTCCTCGAGCGACGGGTCGAGCTGGGCAAGACTCGCCGCCACCGGCTTCAAACACACCACTAAAAAGCGCGCCAGGTAGGCGATGAAGATCAGCGTCAGCGTGCCGTAAAGCGCCACGTCGATGAGCGGAAGCGGCCGCACGAACAGCAGAATGCAGGCGATGGCGAGCACCACCCCGGGCAGCGCGTAGGGCAGCTCCACCGCGCCGAGCGCCAAGCGCTGTAGCCTGGGCGACAGCCGGTAAAGGCGGTAGGCCAGCGGCAGGCTCGCAGCCATCAGCAAAAGCGCGGCGCCGCCGGCGAGCCACAGGCTATTGCTCACCGCACGCCAGGTCGCGCCCTGGCGGCTCAGCACCTCTTCAAACGCCGCGAGCGTGGCGGTAGTGGCGTTCAGCGGCACGCCCATGGCGGGCACCAGCGAGCTGATCATGAGCGCCAGCAGTGGGGCGATTAGAATCACCAGCAGCACGATGACCATCAGCGCCGTGATGGGCAGCTTGAAACGCCCCAGCGAAAAGTCGTGGGCGCGGCCGCTGTGGCCGGTCAGCCCAAAGCGGCTTTTGCCCATGAAATGCTGCTGAAGCGCCACGCCGAGAAGCGCAATCACGCCGATCAACAGCGACAGCGACGCCATTTCCGGCAGCACCCCGGTGCCGAAGCTCGCCATGCGCTGGTAGATCAGCGTCGGCAGCACGTAAACCCCGGCGGGGATGCCGAGCATGGCCGGAATGCCGAAATTACCCAGACTCGAGATGAACGCCATGGACGCCCCCGCCACCAGAGCGCCGCGTGTGACCGGCAGCACGATATGGCCCCATACCTGGGACTGGCGGGCGCCACTGATGCGCGCGGCTTCGATCAATTCCCGCGGCAGCGACAGAAGCGAGGTGCGCAGCGCCAGAAACACCAGCGGCGCTGCCTGAATGCCGAGCAGTAGCGCGATGCCTTCGGCGGAGTAGAGCGGCTGGGGGCTGCCGAGCGCCGGCGCTACCCCTAAGCTCTTCAGAAGGGGGCTCGCCGGGCCGAAAAGCTGCAGCCAGGCAAGGGCCGTCACCTGGGGCGGAATCATCATCGGCAGCATGAAGCAGAACACCAGCACCGCTTTTCCGCGAATGTCGGTCAGGGTGATGACGAAGGCAAAGAGGCTGCCAAGCACGAGCGCGATCAGCATCCCCAGCCCCGAGGTGTAGACGCTGTACCCGAGCGCCCGCCAAGTGGCGCCACTTTGTAGCACGCGCACAAGCGGTGCGTCGCTGCCGAGATTGAGATCTCCCAGCGCCTCGAATAGCAGCCGCGCGCTGGGGGCCAGGCTCAAGATGACGATGACGAGCGTCAGCGCCGTCAGAAGTCGCCGTTGCTGGCCGCCGGCACCGATCTCGAAGGCCACCATCAGCCGCCGAACAGCTCGCTAAAGCGCGCCTTCAGCGCCTCTTCCTGCTCGAGGGCCTGGGCGGTATCCACCGGCATCAGCTCGATGGTGTCCCGCGCCGGAAAGCCGTCCGGCGGGGCGGTGCCGTCGCGAGCGGGCAGGTAGCCCTGGCCGCTGACCAACTGTTGGCCTTCCTGAGAGAGCACGAAGTCGACGAACTGCTGGGCGGCGTCGACGTTATCGGCATCCGCCATGATCGCCACCGGCTCGGTCACTGCGCTTACGCCCTCGTCGGGAAACACGAACGCGACCGGCGAGCCCTTGGCCGCTTCGCGAATCGGCAGAAAGTCCACCACGATGCCGTAGGCCTTGGTGCCCGCCGCCACCGCGTTGAAGACGCCGCCGTTGCCGCTTTGCGCCTCGACGCGATTGTCGCGCAGCCCTTCATAGTAGGCGTCACCCAACTCCGGGTTGTCGGTGAGCGCTGCCATGTGAATCAGCGCCGCCCCCGAGTAGAGCGGGCTCGGCATGGCGACCAGACCCTCGTAGTCGGGGTCGAGCAGGTCCTGCCAGCTCGACGGCTGGTGGTCGGCGCCGGTGTTGTAGACGATGCCGGTGGTGATCAGCTTGGTGCCGTAGTAGTAGCCTTCCGGGTCGAAGAGGCTTGAATCGAACGCTTCGCGCTCCGGGCTCTGGTAGGGCTGAAGGTGGCCATCATTCTTGAGCGACTCCATGGTCATGCTGTCCGCAATCAGCAGCACGTCCGGGTTGCTCACGCCGGCGGCGAGCTCCGAGCGAAGCCGCGTCATCAAGCGCGTGGTGCCGTCGCGCACCCACTCCACCTCGATCTCCGGGTGCGCGGCCATGAAGGCATCGACGGTCTGCTGAGCGTCGCTTTGCGGCTGGCTGGTATAAAGCGTCAGGGTTTCGGCGGCGCTGATGGTAGAAAGCGTAAGGGTCGAAAGCGCAACGGCAAGGCAAAGCGGGCGTTTGAGCATGGGGACGTCTCCAGGAAGGTGAGCGCCCACTAGCCTACGAGCGATAGTTGACACTTCTGTGACAGCGCTGCCTGGATGGCAACCATTCACTGAAAAGCGCGCTAGACGCGATACTTGCGCAGCAGATCGAGCGGGATGTGGCAGTAGTCCTCAGGAAAAAGGGTCAAGCGGTCCTGATGTTCCGGATCGCTTTTGACGTAGTTGGAAAGCGGCGCCACCTCGACCGCGATCCTGTCGCTATCGTCACGCCCGCGAATATAGGCCCGGGCCGCCTCAAGATGCGCCGCTCGTCGGCTGTAGACCCCCGTGCGGTATTTTTCACCGACATCCTCCCCCTGGCGGTTCACGCTGTAGGGGTCGATGATTTCAAAGAAGTATCCCATCAGGGCCGCCACGCCCACCTCGCGCGTATCGAACTCGACGCGCACGCACTCCGCGTAGCCGTCGTAGTTCGATGACGTGGTCGAGGTGGTGCCGTTGGCCCGACCGGCTTCGGTACGCATGACCCCGGGGAGGTGGCGCATGAACTCCTGCACGCCCCATAGGCAGCCGCCGGCAAAAAAGATCTCGTGTATGGTCATTCGTTTTACTCTTTTTAAAAAAACGCCGGTACTTTCAATGCGATAAATAGGGGCGGCGTTGATGTGATCGGTCGCTTTTATAGGCGCTTTCAAGGCGCCTATCAAACGCACCAGCGTGTGCACACAAGGCGTCGGTCTCCTGATGAAAGTCGACAATCCTCTGGCGGTAAAGGATGATGTTTTCAAGCACCGTTTGACTGACAGCGCAGGCGATGCTGTTATTCTTGGGTTAGGTTTGCTTCGGCGTGCTCGGCGCCGGTTTCTTCATTCATGAAAGGACGCTCCCATGTCTCGCCCACCGCTACTGGCCCGTGCGGCCGTTCTGTTTGCGCTGGCCTCACCCTTGGCCGCCGCCGATACGCTGGTTTTCACCGCCATTCCCGACGAGGACGAGACGCGCCTGCAGCAGCGCTTTCAGTCGGTGGCAGACTACCTTTCTGACGAGCTCGATGTCGACGTGCGCTTCATTCCCGTGACCTCTTATGCCGCTTCGGTCACCGCGTTTCGCAACAATCAGGTACAGCTGGCCTGGTTCGGCGGCTTTACCGGCGTGCAGGCGCGCGAGCTGGTGCCCGGCTCCCAAGCGATCGCCCAGGGCGTCGAGGACCCGGAGTACAAGAGCTACTTCATCGCCAACGCATCCACCGGCATCGAGCCGGTCGAGTCCGATACCGCACCAAAAGCGCTCGAGGGGCTGACCTTCACCTTCGGCTCGCAAAGCTCGACGTCCGGGCGGCTGATGCCGGAGTACTTTCTGACTCGCGATCTGGGCGCCTCGCCGGGCGAGCTCTTTTCGCGCGTGGGCTACAGCGGCAACCACAGCCGCACGGTGTCGCTGGTGCAGTCCGGGGCGTATCAGGCGGGCGTTCTGAGCTATACCGCCTGGGAGAACGAGGTCGAGCAGGGCAACGTCGACCCGGAGCAGGTGCAGGTCGTTTGGGAATCACCGACCTATCCGGACTACCATTGGACCGTGCGCGGCGACGTCGACGAGCGCTTCGGCGAGGGGTTCACCGAGCGGTTGCAGCAGGCGCTTCTGGATATGGACGACCCGGAGCTTTTGGCGAGCTTCCCGCGCTCGGGCTTCATCCCCGCCTCGAACGAGGATTTCCAACCGATTCATGACGTGGCGGTCTCGCTGGACCTGCTGTAAGGGTGAGCGATTTCGTTTTACAAAACGCCGAGGCTTACTACGGCGCCACCCGAGTGCTCGAGCCGCTGTCGCTTACGATCGACAAGGGCGAGCACGTGGCGCTCATCGGCAAGAGCGGGGCGGGCAAGTCGACGCTGCTCTCCTTGATGTATGACCGCTGGCAGACACAGCCGGTGGCGCTGATGCCCCAGGCGCTGGGGCTCGTTGATACGCTGTCGGTGTTTCACAACGTCTACATGGGCAGGCTCGACCGCCACCGGTGGTGGCGCAACCTGGCGACCCTTGCCAAACCCTGGAAGCGCGACATCGACGAGATCGTCGCGCTGCTCGATGACGTTGGCATTGGCGAGAAGCGCTGGACGCCCTGCGGTGAGCTCTCCGGCGGCCAGCGCCAGCGCGTGGCGGCGGCTCGCGTGCTCTACCAGCAGGGCGAGTTGCTGTTGGCCGACGAGCCGGTCTCGGCGCTCGATGGCCCCCAGGCAAGTGCGATCATGGGCAAGCTGACCCAGGGCTATCCGCGCACGGTGCTGGCGATGCACGATCTGGAGCTGGCGCTTGCGTTCTGTACCCGAATCGTCGGGCTCAAGGAGGGGGCCATCGCGCTGAATGCGCCGAGCAAGACGCTCACCGCCGCCTCTCTTCAGGATCTCTACTGATGCCGCTCTCTGCCACGACCCGCGTCACGCTCGGGTTCGTTCTGCTGGCGCTGGTGTGCCTGGCGCTTGGCGATTTCGAGATCAGCGCCCACGCCCCCTGGCATTCGCTGGGCCAGCTTTTTTTAGGCTTGCTCCAGCCGGATTTTTCGAGCGTCGACTCGCTTGGCGGGGCGCTGTTGCGCACCGTGGCGTTTGCCTTCGTCGGCGTTGGGGTGGGCTCGCTTGCCGGGATGCTTCTGGCGCTTGTCTTCCACCGTTGGTGGGTGCGCACCTTCAGCGCCTTCATTCGCGCCATCCACGAACTCTTCTGGGCGCTAATCTTTCTTCAAAGCTTCGGCCTGCATCCGGTGACCGGGGTGCTGGCCATCGCCATTCCCTACGCGGGCATCTTCGCCAAGGTGTACGCGGAAATCCTCGATGAAACCGACCCGCTGCCCGGTGAGGCGCTGCCGCGAAGAGCCGACCGGGTCTCGACACTCGTCTACGCGCGTATCAGCCAGGCCTGGCCGCACCTGGTGAGCTACACGGCCTACCGTCTGGAGTGCGGGCTGCGCTCCAGTGCGGTGCTCGGTTTCGTCGGCATGCCGACCATTGGCTATCACCTGATGGCGGCGTTCGCCCAGGGCCACTACCCGACGGTGGGCGCGCTTTTGCTGATGTTTTACCTGTTGATCGGTACGCTCAGGTGGTGGGTGCGCCCGAAAATCCTGCCGCTTTATCTGCTCGTAGCGCCTTTCTTTCTGGGCACGGGGCTTCCCATCATGTGGTCGAACGTGACGCGGTTTTTCACCGAGGACATCGTGCCCGCGCCGCTCAGAAGAGGCGAGGGGCTCGAGGCACTGTGGGCGTGGTTGACCCGGCTGTTCGTCGACCAGGCGCTGCCGGGCATCTGGAATACGCTGCTGCTCACCCAGATCGCGCTGGTGGCGACCGGGGTGCTGGCGCTGCTGCTCTTTCCGCTGATTTCGCGCCACTTCATGGGCCGCTTCGGCGGCGTGGCGGGCCACGTGGGTCTGGTGGTGATGCGCTCGACGCCGGAGTACATGCTGGCGTTCATTTTGCTGCAGCTCTGGGGGCCGTCGATGCTGCCAGCGGTGGTGGCGCTGGCGCTGCACAACGGCGGCATCATCGCGCACCTTATCGGGCGGCGCAGCAACGAGGTGACGCTCAGACAGGACGCCCCAACGGGGGTGAACCGCTACGCGTACGAGATAGTGCCACGCCTTTACGGCCCCTTTCTGGCGCTTTTGTTCTACCGCTGGGAGATCATCATGCGCGAAACGGCGATTCTCGGCATCCTCGGCATCGCTACCCTCGGTTTTTACGTGGATAGCGCGATCCAGGAGATTCGCTTCGACCGCGCGATGGTGCTGATATTGATCACCGCGCTACTCAACATTGGCGTCGACGTGCTGGCAAGGCGCCTGCGCGGACATTTGCGCCTGCGTCACGGGGTCAATCGCCAGCAGTGTTAGGCGCTCTCTAACGAAGGCGACTCATGAGTCGATGAGCGGGTGCGCGCAGGCTCGGCTGCGCTAAAAACGTCGCGCCGCCAAAGCCTTGATCAGGCGTCCTGGTCGGTGTCCGGCAGCCGCTTGAAGTAGATGAAGCGGTGAAGCCGAATGAGCGGGCGAATCAAAAGCTGCACGCTGCCGATCAGAAACAGCCACACGCCGACGGTCTGAATGCTGCCCTCATAGAAAAAGCAGACGCTGCCAATCACGAACCAGATGCCGATCAGAATATCGTTAACGATGCTCAATACTTCGTAGCGCTGATGAACGACGAGTTCGCGCTGGCCAATGGTGAAAAGCCAGTCGCCGCTTTGGGAATGCTGTTGGCGCTGCATGAAAATCTCCTTGAATTAAAAACGAACGTTAAGGATAGAGCATGTGTCACATCGTGCTGGTACAGGTGCTGCGCGGCGTGTCATTGTTCAAAACGTGCCGTAAAATGTAAAAAAAGGTAAAGCGTTACGGGCATGGGAGAGCGTATGGATGACAGGGCGTTAGCGAAAGCCGTCGATGCTGAACTTTCGCAAAACGAGTTTCGTCTGAACTTCCCTTCCCCGCTTGAGGCGCAGTTCGAAGCCGATACCCAGAGTCGGCGGCGGCGCAGCATGTTGGTGTCGACGCTGATCGCGACCCCCATCTACTTTTTGTTTCTGGCCAACGACTACACGTTTCGCTCCGACATTTTCGATTTCATTTTGCTGGTGCGGGTGGGCGCCGTACTGCTGATCGGGATGCCCGCCTTTTGGCTGCTCTATCGAGGGGTAACACCATTTTGGCGCGAAACGCTCGTCGCTAATATCGTCGTGGGCGCCATGGTCGCCTCCTGTATCGTGCTGCGCGCCTCCCAGGCCCCCTTTTCCTACTACGACGTGTACTGCTTCGGCCTGATTCTGGTGGCCGGCAATACATTTTTTCCTCTGCGATTCACGTTTGCCTGCGTGACCACGGCGGTGTGTATCGCCGTCATGCTGGTCACCCTCGTCGGGTACGAGCCCATGCCGATAGAGGCCAAACGGTTGGCGTGTTTGGGAATCTTTTCCACGGCGCTTTTCACGCTGGTGACCTGCTATCGGCTGGAGCGCAACGAACGGCGCGCCTATTTACTGCTGCTGCGCGAAAGGATTCGCTCCGGCCACTACCGTCAGGATAACGAAAAACTCTCGAAGCTTTCGCTCACCGACCCCTTGACCAATATTGGCAATCGGCGCCAGTTCGAAGCCGCGCTTGAGGCCCGGTGGCAAGAGGCGCGCGTCTCCCAGGCGCCGCTGAGTCTCTTGATTATCGACGTGGATCACTTCAAGGCCTACAACGACCATTATGGCCACCCCGAAGGCGATGAGTGCCTGCGCCGGATCGCCGCCGCCTTGCAGGCCGAAAGCCGCGAGATCGACCAGGTCGCACGTATCGGCGGCGAAGAGTTTGCGCTGCTGCTGGCGAACACCTCCTCACACCAGGCGTATCAAACCGCCGAGCGTGTGCGTCGGCGTATCGAAGCGCTACATATCGCCAATCCCGGCGTCACTGAGTCAGCGATCGTGACGGTCAGCATCGGTGTGGCGGTCTCGAGCCAAAGTGAAGCCGCGGCGCCCAATGATCTGCTGGCGCGGGCCGACGTCGCGCTCTACCAGGCAAAGCTTGGCGGGCGCAACCGCACCTTCCTGGCTCAAGACGCCCCATGGCAGAAAAGCGCGAGCGGGGAGATGGATGCGCCTCGAGCGCCGCGTTCATCGAGTTGACTTTGCTATCGCGCCAGGCACAAATAGGCCGACTATTTTCGAAGGAGACGGTTGTGCAGGGCGATCAAAGCGGTAAATCCGACGGTTATGAAGCGCTCGATGTGGCGACGCTGGGCGCACGGCTGGGGGGCGTCGACGACGTTGCGCGACGTGTGGGCGGCGACCCCGCTCAGTGGGACGTGCGTGAGGTGGGCGACGGCAACTTGAACCTGGTGTTCATCGTCACCGGCGAGACGGGCAGCGTGGTGGTCAAGCAGGCGCTGCCCTATGTGCGCATGGTGGGCGAGAGCTGGCCGCTGCCGCTCTATCGGGCGCACTTCGAGTATTACGCCCTGGTACGCCAGGCCAAACGCGCCCCCGGCGTCGCCCCCGAGGTGTACCATTTCGACAAGGCCCAGGCGCTGATCGTGATGGAGTACCTGCAGCCGCACGTCATCCTGCGCCGCAAGCTGATCAAGGGCGAGCGGGTCGAGGGGCTGGGTAAGGTGCTGGGTGAGTTCTGCGCGCGTACCGCCTTTCGCGGCTCGGAGCTTTCGCTTTCGAGCCCGGAGAAGAAAGCCGACGTCGGGCTTTTTTCCGGCAACGTGGCGATTCCCGCCATTACCGAGTCGCTGGTGTTCACCGACCCCTATTTCGAGGCCGAGATGAACCACCACACCCCGGAGCTTGCCGAGGCCGTGGCCGCGCTTCGCACTAACGCCCTGCTCAAGGCGAAGGCCCAGCGGATGCTGTTGAAATTCACCGCCAACGCCGAAACCATGATTCACGGCGACCTGCATTCCGGCTCGATCATGGCGACCGAGTCGAGCGTGCGCGTGATCGACCCGGAGTTCTCCCAGTACGGGCCGATGGCCTTCGATCTCGGCATGGCGGTGGCGAACTTTCTGATGGCTTACTTCAGTCAGCCCGCCCACCGGGCGGCAGACGCGCTCGAGACGTATCAGGCGTGGATTCTCGAGGTGATCGGCGAGTGTTTGAACCGTTTCGACGACGAGTTTCGCCACCTCTGGCACACCGAGCGCAGCGGCATTCTTTACCCCCGCGCGCTGTTCGAGGACCAGAACCAGGAGAGCGAAACCGCCTGCGAAACGCTGCTGTTGGAGCTTCGCGACGACGCCTTGGCGTTTTGTGGCATCGAGATGCACCGCCGAGTGCTCTCGCTTGCCCACAACGCCGACTTCGAGGAGATCGGCGATACCGCGCTTCGCGCGACGCTTGAAACGCGCAATCTGAAAATGGGCGAGGAGCTGGTGATTAATCCCGGCGCCTACCGCAAGCCCCACGCGCTACTGGCGCTGGCTCGCGCTTACAATCGCTAAGAAAAGAACACTAATGACAACGCGGGCCATGGCCCGCGTTGTCGTTTCTGGCGGCCATGCGTGCTGGAGGCACGGCGGCGGCCGAGAGAGCGTTTTAAAGCTGGTCGAGACGATCGAAACGTCCGGCAATATCGCTGTCGGTCCAGTGCGGCACCCAGCCTTCGACGTTGTCGAAGAAACGCAGCGCCGTGAAGGAGGGTTCCGGGCCCATATCGAACCAGTGCGGGGTGTTGGCGGGTACGCTGATCAGGTCGCCCTGGGTGCAGAGCACCTGATATACCTTGTCGTCGAGGTGCAGGCAGAAAAGCCCTTGGCCCTTGACGAAAAAGCGCACTTCGTCCTCGTGATGGCGGTGCTCGTTGAGAAACTTCTGGCGCATGGCGTCCTTTTCCGGGTGCGTGGCCACCATATGGAGTACGTCCACCGTCTGGTAGCCGCCTTCGGCCTTCAGGCGTTCGATGTCCGCTTCGTACAGCGCCAGAATCTCTTCCTGGGTGGCGTCGTCGGCAATCTCGCCGGGCGTTTCCCAGCGCTCGAACAGCACGCCGACGCGGTTGAGTTCTGCCTTGATCTGCGCGCCGTCCTGAATATCCACCAGCGCGGCCTGCGGGTTCTGGTCGGCAAACACCTTGAGTTGTGACATGGGGCGCTCCTTTGAAGTGGGCGTTATGCGTTAGAGGGTGATGTCGTCGAAGCTTGCCACAACGCCGTGCTCGGTGCCCGCCTGCGTGCCTTCGCGCACCAGCTGCAGCGTTTTCATACCGGCACTTGCGGCGGCGTCGAGCTCTTCGACCACGTCCGATAGAAACAGGATCGACGCCGGGGCGAGAGCAAGCTCCTCCGCGATGCGCCGATAGGCATCCGCCTCGCGCTTGTGGCCGATATGGGTGTCGAAGTGGCCGTCGAACAGCGCCGTGAGATCACCGGCCTCACTGTGGCCGAAAAGGAGCTTTTGCGCCTGCACCGAACCGGAGGAGTAGACGTAGAGCGAAAGCCCTCGCTCTTTCCACTGGCGAAGACACGGCGCTACATCGTCATACAGATGGCCCTTGAAGGCGCCGCGCTGGTAGCCGTCCGCCCAGATCATGCCCTGCAGTGCCTTGAGCGAGGTGACCTTCTGGTCGCTTTCGATCCAGTAGAGCAGTGCCTCGATGACCTCGTCGAGGCTCGCCTCGGGCTTTGCAAGCTCGCGGCGCACGGCGTCGATCTGCTCGGCGACCTCGGGCTGGGCGCTGTGGGTCTGCACGTACTCGGGCAGCTGATCGTGGGCGTAGGGGAACAGCACGTCGTGGACGAAGCGGATGTCGGTGGTGGTGCCTTCGACGTCCATGATCACGGCGCGGATAGTGGAATCACTCATGAGTAGCGGCTCTCTTCCAGAACGCAGGCAAGCAGAAATTCGATCGCTTCCAAATGGCGCCGGCACTCGGCGATGGAGGCCCCAACGGCGTAGATGCCGTGGCCCTCGACCAGAAAGCCCCAGGGCATCGGCCAGCCGGCTTCTACATGGCGCGAAAGCTCGGCCATATCCTGAGAATTGGGAACGACCGGCAGCGTGATCGAGGCGTCGTGGGTCGTGTTGCCCAACAGCGCCTTCTGCATCTCGAAGCCTTCGAGCGCAATGCCTTGGGGGAAGCGGCGCGAGAGCACGGTGCTCGCCACGGTGTGAACGTGCAGCACGCAGCCGATCAATGAGTCGAGACGGTAGAGTGCGGCGTGCAGGTCGCTTTCGGCGCTCGGTTTGCCCGTGCCTTCGAGCACGCGGCCACCAGAATCGCACAAGAGCAGGTCATCTTCGCGCACGCGGGTCTTGTCGACGCCGGAGGCGGTGACGAGATAGCCATTATCCGAGCGAACGGAGAAATTGCCGCCGGTGGCCGGGGTCCAGCCATTGCCGGCGGCCCAGCTAATCGCCGCCAAGAGGTCGTCTTTTGAGGTCATGCGCGGTACCGGTCGCTATCCAAAGCGCTTCATTCTATATGATATGCTCCGCGCGTGATAAGTCGCCCCTCAGGAGTTGCCCATGCCCTTCGTTCAATCCCGCAGCCTGCGCGTCGATATCGAGGCCCTCGCGTATCTGGACCAGACGCGTCTGCCCCAGGTGGAGCAGTGGGAGGCCTGCAATACGCCAGAGGCCTGGCAGGCGGCGGTCAAGCGCCTGGCGATTCGCGGCGCGCCGCTGATCGGGCTGAGCGCGGCCTTCGTGCTGGCCCAGTACGCCGCACGAAACCCGCAGGGCAACTGGCAGGGCGTGAGCGATAATCTTCGCGCCACGCGTCCCACGGCGGTGAACCTGATGTACTGTCTGGACGCGATGGAGGCCTGCTTTGATCAAGGCGTCGAGGCGCTTTGGGCGCGCGCCACGGCGCTGTTCGAGGAGGACCGCGCGCTTTGCCAGGCGATGGCCGAGCGCGGCGCGGATCTTTTAAGGGACGGCGACCGAGTGCTGACCCACTGCAACACGGGGGCGCTGGCCACTGCCGGTGTGGGAACGGCCATCGGTGCGTTCTCCGTGGCCAATACCCGGGGCACCAAACTTCACGTCTACGTGAATGAGACCCGACCGCTTTTGCAGGGCGGGCGCCTGACCGCCTGGGAGATGGCGGATCTCGACATCGACTACCAGCTCATTTGCGACAGCATGGCAGCGAGCCTGATGGCGGCGGGCAAGGTCGACAAGATCATGGTCGGCGCCGATCGCATCTGTGCCAACGGCGACTTCGCCAACAAGGTGGGCACCTACATGCTCGCCGTGCTGGCGCACTACCACCAAGTGCCGTTCTACGTCGTCGCTCCCTACACCACGGTGGATACGGCCTGCGCCACCGGCGCCGAGATTCCCATCGAGCAGCGCGACGGCTCTGAAGTGCGCGGCGTGACCGGTGCCTTCGGCGAGGCGAGCTGGGCACCCAAGGATGCCCCGGTATGGAACCCGGCGTTCGACGTCACCCCGGCAACGCTTGTGACCGGCTGGGTGCTCGACACTGGTGTGTTTGATCAGGACGCCATCGCCCGCGGCGAGCACTGCCGCGAGCGCTAGCGTTGCCCTGGTCTTGGCCTTAGCCTGGCGCGTTCATCGCCGCACGCACGCAGGCCAGCACGTTGTAGTCGACCTGGCCGTCGAGCGCTTCGAAAACCGCTTTCATGCCGCCCCCCGCGTGCTGACGGATCGCGCTTTCGATGCGCTCGCGCTCGGCGGGCGCAAGCGTCATCACCTGATCGAGCATGAGCGCTCCGCCTTCAATCGCCTCCGCCAGGTGGCGGTAGATGGTATTGACGGTAAAGCCGCGACGGTTTGCGACGTCCTCGACCGGAAGACCCTGTTTCACCATGTCAGCGGACTGCCGAGCGCTATCACCGACGCTCACCGCCGGGGCGTCGCCCTTGTGCGCCCCGATCACGGCCAGAATTCCCTCGCCGTAATCCTCGAGCTTGCGCGCGCCGATGCCGGTGACGCCACCCAAGGCGTCCAGGTTTTCCGGGCGGCGCTCGACGAGCTCATTGAGCGTGGCGTCGTTGAAAATCACGTAGGCCGGCACGCCCTGCTCGTCGGCAAGCGCCTTGCGGTGGTGGCGCAGCGCCTCCCACAGCGGGCCGTGGCCCTGGGCGGGGGCGGCCCCTTTGCCGCGCCGTGTGGCTTTCGTTTTGACCGGCTTTCGAAGCGTCAGCGACTCCGCCCCGCGCAGCACCGGCTTGGCCTTGTTGGTCAGGTGGACGGCGCCGTGACCTTCGATATCCACGCTCAAATAGCCGCTGGCGATCAGCTGACGATAAAGCGCCTTCCACTCGTTGACGTTGAGCTCGGCTCCAATGCCGAAGGTGCTGACCCGGTCGTGGCCAAAGCGCGTGATCCGCTCGTTCGATTTACCCAGCAGCACGTCGACCAGATAGGTCACGCCAAAGCGCTGCTCGGTGCGAAAGACACACGACAGCGCCTTCTGCGCGGCCACGGTCGCATCCCAGGTGTCCGGCGGGGTCAGGCAGTTGTCGCAGTTGCCGCAGGGCGTTTCCAGATGATCGCCGAAGTAGTGCAGCAGCGCCTGGCGGCGGCAGCTGATGATCTCGCAAAGCCCCAGCATGGCATCGAGCTTCTGCTGCTCGATACGCTTTTGCTGGTCGCCGGCGCTCGAATCCTGCTGCATCTGACGCAGGGTGATCACGTCCTGCAGCCCGTAGGCCATCCAGGCGTCGGCAGCCAAACCGTCGCGCCCGGCGCGGCCGGTCTCCTGGTAGTAGGCCTCGATACTCTTGGGCAGGTTCAGGTGCGCCACAAAACGCACGTCCGGCTTGTCGATGCCCATGCCAAAGGCGATGGTCGCGACCACGATGACGCCGTCCTCGCGCAGAAAGCGGCTCTGGTTCTCCTGGCGCTGCTCCGGCGGAAGCCCCGCGTGGTAGGGAAGGGCGGTCAATCCCTGGCGTTCGAGCCAGGCCGCGGTGTCCTCGACCTTCTTGCGCGACAGGCAGTAGACGATACCCGCCTCGCCGTCGTGGTTCTCGCGAATGAAGTGCAAGAGCGCCTCGCGCGTGTTGCCCTGATTTTCGGCGATGTGATAGCGAATGTTGGGCCGGTCGAAACCGCTGTTGTAGAGCGCGGCGTTTTGAAGCTGCAGGTGCTCGATGATATCGCCGCGGGTGGGCACATCGGCGGTGGCGGTGAGCGCAATCCTGGGGACGCTTGGAAAGCGCTCGTGAAGCTGGGAGAGCTGGCGGTATTCCGGGCGAAAGTCGTGCCCCCATTGCGAGACGCAGTGGGCCTCGTCGATGGCGAAGAGCGCAATCGGTGTTTGGTCCAGTAGCGCCTGCATGCGCGGCGTGGCCAAGCGCTCCGGGGCGACGTAGAGAAGATCGAGGGAGCCTGCGCGAAGCTGATTTTCCACGGCCATCGCGTCCTGAAAATCGAGGCTCGAGTTCAGATAGGCGGCGCGCACACCGTTTTGCACGAGTGCAGCCACCTGGTCCTGCATCAGCGCGATCAGGGGCGAGACCACGATCGCCGTGCCCTCGCGCAGAAGCGCCGGAATCTGGTAGCAAAGCGACTTGCCGCCGCCGGTGGGCATCAAAACCAGCGCATCGCCGCCGTGAGTGACGTGTTCGATGATGGCCTGCTGCGGGCCGCGAAACTGATCGAAGCCGAAGACTTCCTGCAGCACTTTCAACGCCGCCGGGTGGGGTTCGCCGTGCATCCTCGCTCTCCTCGCTTGTTGACGCTTTTGAGGATTGTCGCACGAAAGCGGGGGCTACCGGATGCCCGCGCGTAGAAACGACTGCACGAACTGACGCTGAAAGAGCAAAAAAGCCACCAGAAGCGGGGCGATGCTCAAGAGCGTCGCCGCGCTGACCGTGGCCCAGTTGACGCCGGTTTCCGGCGCGGAAAAAACGCCCAGGCCCACGGTAAGTGGGCGGCTCTCGACGGAGTTGGTCACCACCAGCGGCCACAGGAAGTTGTTCCAGTGGTGGCTGATCGAGACCAGCGCGTAGGCCAGATACGTGGGCTTGGCCAGCGGCACGTAGACCTTCCACAGCACGCCAAGCCAGCTGCAGCCTTCAATACGCGCGGCGTCCTCGAGCTCTCGCGGGATGGTCTTGAAGGTCTGGCGCAGCAAGAAGATGCCGAAGGCGCTGGCCACGTAAGGCAGCCCCATGCCGGCGATGGTGTCGATCAAGCCAAGGCCGCTTGCGATACGGTAGTTCTCGACGATCAGCACTTCGGGAAACACGAACAGCTGGATCAGCACCAGCAGAAACAGCGCGTTCTTGCCGGGCACGGGAAAGCGCGCAAACGCAAACGCCGCCAGCGTACACACCACGAACTGCGCCGCCACCACGCCGGTGACCAGTAAAAAGGTGTTGAGGTAGTAGCGCGCGAACGGCGCTTGGGCCCAGGCGGTTTTGAAGTTCTCAAGGCTCAATGGCGCGAAGAGCTCGAAGCGCACCATGAACGCCGGCGGGTGAAACGCCGCCCACACCGCGTAGAGCAGCGGAAAGATCCAGACGATGGCCAGAAGCCAGGCGGCCACGGTCTCAAGCGAAAGCGTCAGCGCCAAGCGGCGGGGAGAGGCGGCGGCGAGCGTACTCATGGGCATGAAGTCGTCATTGATAGTGGGTCCGGCTGTCGAGAAGCGTGAACTTGAGCGTGGCCACCACCGCCAGCACCAGCAGAATCACCACCGTGATGGTGGCCGCCGTGGTGCGGTCGAAAAACGCGAAGGCGTTCTCGTACACGTAGTAGAGCAGCAGGTTGGTAGCGTTGTTCGGCCCGCCCTTGGTGAGAATGAACAGGTGATCGACCACGCGCACGGCGTTGATCAGCGCGTTGATCAAAACGAACAGGGTGGTCGGCATCAAAAGCGGAAAGGTCACCCGCCAGAAAAAGCGCGCGCGACTCGTGCCCTCGAGATCCGCCGCCTCCTTGAGTTCCGGCGCAATGCCCTGCAGGGCGGCCAGATAGAAGATCATGAAAAAGCCGGCTTCCTTCCACACCGACATCACGATGATCGAGTAAAGCGCCACGTCAGGGTCGCCCAGCCAGTTCACTCCGCCAAGTCCCAAGGCGCCGAGCAGCGTGTTGAATAGCCCGATCTGCGGGGCGTAGAAGAACATCCAGATATTGGCAGCGGCGATCATCGGCAGAATCGTCGGCGTAAAGTAGGCCATGCGTACCAGCCCGCGCCCAGGAAGTTTGCCGTTGACCAGCAGCGCCATGCAGAGCGCGAGCGCCATGGAGAGCGGAATGGTGCCCAGCGCGTAGAGCAGGTTGTTGCGCGCCACCTGCCAGAACTTGGGGTCCTCGAACAGAAACCGGTAGTTCTCGAGCCCGACGAATGCCGGCGGCGCGCCACGAAAGCCGGGCAGATAAAGGCTCTGAATCACCGTGGTGATCGTGGGCAGATAGGCGAAGAGACCCAGCAGCAGCGCGGCGGGCAGCAGCAGTAGCGCCCCATAGAGCTGGAGCTTGCGGTGGGCGGTCAGCGTCATGGTGAAGGCTCGCCGGTGAGTGAGCGCCGGGAAGGCCCGGCGCCTGAATAGGCTTAGCGGGCGTAGCGGCGCAGGATACGGTCGGCCTCGGCTTGCGCCTGGGTCAGTGCCGCTTCCGGCGTCATCTGGCCGGTGAGCGCGGCTTGCACGGCGTTATCCAGCGTGCGGCGAATGCGCCCGCCCTCATAGGTGGCAAGCTCAGCGGTGCCGAACTCGAGCTGGTCGCGGGCCACCGCCGCCGGCGGGAAGGCCTCGACGTAGTCGCGCAGCGCCTCGGTCTCATAGGCGGCGGGGCCCACGCCCATGTAGCCGGTTTCGATCGACCAGTCCGCGGCGCGCTCGGGAGCGGTCATCCAGCGGATGAAGGTCATCGCGGCGCGCTGCTCCTCCTCGCTGGTATCGGCAAAGATGTAGAAGTTGCCGCCCCCGGTGGGGCTACCGCGCTGCGTTTTGGCCGGTAGCATTGCTACACCAAAATCGAAGTCGGCGTCGCTCTTCACGGCACTCAGATTGCCGGTGGTGTGCCACATCATTGCCGTGGACTGCTCGAGGAAGTTCTGGCGAAGCGTCCCCCACTCGATGGTACCGCTGGGCATGACGCCATCTTCGGCAAGCGATACCCAGTACTCCAGCGCCTCGATGGCCGCCGGGTCGTCGAAATAGACTTCGGTGCCGGCCTCGTTCATCAGCCGGTGGCCGTTTTGATAGGCGAAGGCCTGAAACATCCAGTACGGGTAGCCGGTGGAGGGCACCATGACGCCCCACTGGTCACCGCTTGCTTCGCGCACGGTGGCGGCCATCTCGGCCATTTCATCCCAGTTTTGCGGCGGGGTGTCCGGGTCGAGCCCGGCCGCTTCAAAGGCGTCCTTGTTCCAGAACAGCACGATGGTCGAGCGCTGGAACGGGATGCCGTAGGTCTTGCCGTCGAGCTGGCCGTTTTCCATCAAACCGGGGTAAAAACCGTTCAGCCACGCGCGCTCTTCGTCGGTCTCGACCAGGTCGTCGAAGGCGACGATGGCGTTCTGCTCGATCAGCTCGAACAGGTCGATGGAGAACATCACCGAAAGCTCGGGCGTATCGCCGGCTTCGATGGCGGACATCGCGCGCACCCGGGTGTCGTCGTAGTTGCCGGCATAGATGGCCTCGACATCGATCTCCGGGTGTTCGTCCTCGAACTCCTCGACCAGCTCGTCGATCACGTCGGTCAAGGCGCCGCCCACCGACACCGGGTAGTACATCGTGAGATCGACCGCGGCGCTGGCCTGGGTGGCGCTCAAAAGGCCGGCGGCCAGCGCGGTGAGGGCAAAGGGAAGACGAGACGACATGATGAGCTCCTTCTGAATAGCGAGTGGATAACGAGTAGGTGGCGAATCAGTGCTGGAACGAGCCTACCGTCGGCGGGCGGGCAACGCTTCTTGGGGCGGCGGCGAAGGCGCGGGGCGCCAAATGCTCGTGTCGCAGACCGTCGGCGGCGAACAGATGCGCCTTTTCCGGCGCCCAGTAGAGGCGGCAGGCCGCCTCTTCGATAGCGGGGCGGCCCGCCACGCGTACGCGAAGAGAGTGGCTGCCCACGCTCACGTGAACGACGGTGTCGGCGCCCAGGTACTCTTCGCCCTCGATGCGTGCGGCAACGCCGGGCGCGTTTTCAGGGCGAAGCTCGATATCCTCGGGGCGAACGCCGAGCTGCCCGCCGGCGGCTTCCAGCGGCGCGACGGGGGTGGTGTCGCCGTCGATCACAGCACCGGCAACACCGGCGACCAAAGGCAGTAGATTCATGGCGGGGCTTCCTATGAAACTGGCGGCGAAGGCGCTCGCCGGCTGGTTGTAGAGCTCACTCGGGGTGGCGTCCTGAACGATGCGGCCGTGCTGCATCAAAATGACCCGGTCGCCCATGCTCATGGCTTCCACCTGATCGTGAGTGACGTAAATCACCGTCATATCGAGCCGGCGCTGCAGCGCCTTGATTTCGCGGCGCATCTCGGTGCGTAGGCGCGCATCCAGGTTCGAAAGCGGCTCGTCCATCAGACAAATCGGGTGCTCGGAAACGATGGCGCGGGCCAGCGCCACCCGCTGGCGCTGGCCGCCGGACAGGTTCGCCGGCTTGCGGTCGAGATAGGGTGTCAGGTCGACCAGCTCGGCCACGTGTGCAAGGCGCTTTTGGCGTTCGGCCCTGGGCACGCGGCGGCTCTTCAGGCCAAAGACGATGTTCTCGGCCACGCTCAGGTGGGGAAAGAGCGCGTAGGACTGAAATACCATCGAGAGACCGCGATCCCCGGGCGGGGCGCGCGTGACGTTGCGCTCGCCGATGTGAATTGCGCCGCTTGAGGCCTCTTCGAGCCCGGCGATCATGCGCAGCGTGGTCGATTTACCGCAGCCGGAGGGCCCCAGCAGAATGACGAACTGCCCCGGCGTCACCTCAAACGAGATGTCGTCGACAGCGGCGATGGCGCCCCACTGTTTGGAGACGCCCGCCAGTTGAATGCGCGATTGGCTCATGGCTTTCACCAAAGATGGACCGTGGCCAATCACTGTGGGTCAAGGACGTTGCCGTTGTGTGACGCTTGCGTGGCGAAAGTGTGTCAGCGAAGTTTAAGCCCGTGACGCTTGAGCTTTCGCACCACGCTTGATTGGCTGATTCCCAGGTGCTCGGCCAGCGCGTAGGTGCTGGCGTGCGTGCGACAGCCGCGCTCAAGAAGCTCGCGCTCCAGTCGCGCAAGGTAGGCGGGCAGGGATTCACCCTCGAGGGGAGGCGGCGTGCTCGGCGCCTTTGGCGTGTGGGGCGCAGCGGCAGGCGAAGAGGAGGGCTCAACGCCTTCGATGCGATCGAGCGCGCTCGAAAGCCAGGCGCGCTCCAGCCAATTCTCGAGCTCGCGCACGTTGCCGGGCCAGTCGCTGCCCATCAGCGTCGACCAGACGTGGTTGTCGAGAAACTTCTGCCGCCCGTAGTGGGCGTTGAGCCGCGCCAGACACGCCTCGGCAAGCCCCGGAATGTCCTCGCGGCGATCGCGAAGTGCCGGCAGCGTCACGGGAATCACGTTGAGGCGGTAGTAGAGATCCAGCCGGAAAAGGCCTTCCTGCACGCGCGCCGCCAGGTCCTGGTTGGTGGCGACCACCAGGCGGAAATCGACCCGGCGGGGGCGGGTGTCGCCCAGGCGCGTCATCTTGCCGTCCTGAATTACCTTCAAAAGCTTGGTCTGCATCAACAGCGGAAGCTCGCCGATCTCGTCGAGAAACAGCGTGCCGCCTTCGGCCTGCTCCAGAAGCCCCGCCTTGCCCTGGCGGGCGGCGCCGCTGAACGCGCCGGGCTGGTAGCCGAACATCTCGGACTCGAACAGGTTCTCCGGAATGGCGCCGCAGTTGACCTCGACGAAGGGGCCGGCCGCGCGCTCGCTCCAGCGGTGGAGCTGACGGGCAAACGCCGTTTTGCCCACGCCGGATTCCCCCAGCATCAGCACGCTGGCCCCGGAAGGCGCGACGCGCTTCAAAAGGCTTGCGACCTCGCGCATCGCGTGACTTCGCACCTGAAGCTCCTCCAAAGCGCTGTCGAGCGCCGGGTCGTCGGTCACACTCTGGCCGCGCTTGACGTGCTCGTTGAAGCGCTTTTGCAACAGCGCGTACTCGTCCTGCAAAAGCTGAAGGTCGGTCATGTCCCGCGAGCGGCTGACGATGCGCTCGAGCCTGCCGTTCACGAACACCGGGTGGGCCTCGGCGATCACCCGCCGCCCGGTGCCGGTGACCTGCATCAGCTGCGCCGGGCGGTGGGTGCGCATGACCTCCAGACTGATGGAGGGCCTGAGCACGCCGTCGCGCTCAAGCTCTCTGACGTTGCTGCCCAGTAGCGCCTCGCGCGAGAGCCCGTACACCGCCTCGACGCCGGGGCTGATGTCCAGTATTTGACCGTCACCACTCACGATGAAGAAGTGGTCGTTGGCGGTCTCCACGATGGTCTTGAGCACGCTGCGATCGATTTCGTCCACGCCGTTTTCCTCGAACCGATGGTGACTCGTCAATGCAAAAACGACTCGATGCTACGCGTTTTCGAGTCGTTTTTGCATCAACCAGGGCGGATAAAGACCGATTTTGGGGGCTCATCTCGCCTGGCACGCTAAATGCAGTATCTGTGTAAACCTTTCGATCGGGCTCAGTGTTCAGGACGCTGGACTCGAGAATCATTACAAGGAGAAGCGCCGTGAGTGATTTCAACCAGCCGCTGGGCGGCAACAGCGTACCGCGCTTTGGCGGACCGGCGACCATGATGCGCCTGCCTAGCCAAGAAAGTGCCGAAGGTCTCGACGTTGCCTTTATTGGTATCCCCATGGATATCGGCACCTCCAACCGACCCGGCACGCGGATGGGCCCGCGCCAGATTCGCGACGAGTCGCGCATGCTGCGCCCCTACAACATGGCCACTCGCGCCGCGCCTTTTGAGTCCCTGCAGGTGGCGGACATCGGCGACGTGCCGATCAACACCTTCCACCTGCCCAAGAGCGTGGACATCATCACCGCGTTCTTCGACGACGTGCTAAGCCACGACTGCGTGCCGTTGACGCTTGGTGGCGACCACACCATGACGCTGCCGATTCTGCGCGCCATGGCCAAAAAGCACGGCCCCGTGGGGCTGATTCATATCGATGCCCACGCCGACGTCAACGAGCACATGTTCGGCGAGGAGATTGCCCACGGCACCACCTTCCGCCGAGCCCAGGAAGAGGGGCTTTTGGCGAAAGAGAAGGTGGTGCAGATCGGCCTGCGCGGTACCGGCTACGCCGCCGAGGACTTCGACTGGTGCCGCGACCAGGGCTTTCGCGTGGTTCAGGCCGAGGCGTGCTGGTACCAGTCGCTGGCGCCCTTGATGGACGAGGTGCGCGCACAGATGGGCGACACACCGGTGTACATCAGCTTCGACATCGACGGCCTCGACCCGTCGGTGGCGCCGGGCACCGGCACCGTCGAGATGGGCGGGCTGACCTCCCATCAGGGCCTCGAGATCGTGCGCGGCGCGGCGGGGCTCAACATCGTCGGCGGTGATCTCGTCGAGGTTTCGCCGCCGTATGACACCAGCGGCAATACCGCGCTGATGGGCGCCACGCTTTTGTACGAGATGCTCTGCGTGCTGCCGGGCGTGAAGAAAGGAGAGTGATCGCGTTGGGCGCCGTTCGGGCGCCCGTCTGAAAGCGATACGGGTAATAAAAAGAACGATAAAAAAACGACAAAAAAGAAAGGTCGAACCTTTCCTGCGAACGCCGCCAGCCCACCTTCAATAATCATTTCCAACAGGTGAACATCATGTCCGACCCTCAAGCGATACACGATGAGCGCGCGCCCGACGAGGCCATCCCGCGCCGCCATCTGCTCAAGTTCCTGATTCCCTCGATCATCGGGGTGTTGCTGTTTCTGGTGCCGTTTCAAACCGGTGAGTCGGTCAACATCGGTATGGGGATGATGGCCGATGGCCTGCAGGCACTACTCGGCGGGGCGCTGCCGCTGATCGCCATGGTGGTGCTGTGCGTGTCGGTCATCGTTACACTCTACGTGAAGGCCGCGAAACCGGCCTGGGCCCAGGGCGGGCACTTCGGCGACATGTTTCAGGTCGGGGCGATCTGGGTGGCGCTGCGCGTGTTGGGCGCCATTTTCGTGGTGATGACCTATTTTCAAGTGGGCCCCGAATTCGTCACCGCCTCGTTTACCGGCGGGGTCATGCTCAACGACCTGGCGCCGGTGCTTTTGACGTTTTTCTTCTTCGCTGCGATTTTGCTGCCATTTCTGGTCGAGTTCGGCTTCATGGAGTTCATCGGTAGCCTGGTGCGCAAGCCGTTTCGCCTCATCTTCAATCTGCCGGGGCGCAGCGCCATCGATGCCACCGCCTCCTGGATGGGTTCGGGCACCGTGGGCGTGCTGATCACTTCCCAGCAATACGAGCAGGGCTTCTACAGCGGCCGCGAGGCCTCGGTGATCGCCACCAACTTCTCCGTGGCGTCCATTGCCTTCAGCCTGCTGGTGGTTAACTTCGTCGATTTGAACCACCTGTTCGTGCCGTTCTACTTCACCGTGGTGGTTTCCGGGCTGATTGCCGCGATCATCGTCTCGCGCATTCCGCCGCTGTCGCTGAAATCCGACGACTACCATGAGCCGGTCGGCTGTCAGATTCGCGAAGAGAACACCGGCCGCGCCGGGCTTTTCCGCTACAGTCTGCAGCAGGCCACGCGCCGCGCCGCAGGCGCGCCGGGACCCATGGCGCTTGCCAAACTGGCGCTGATCAACGTCATCGACATCTTCCTGACGCTTCTGCCGCTGGTGTTCGCGATCGGCACCGTCGCGCTGATTCTGGCCGAGTTCACGCCGCTCTTTACCTGGCTCTCCTACCCCATGGTGCCGGTGCTGGAGTGGCTGCGCATTCCTGAAGCTCAGGCCGCGGCACCGGCCACACTGGTGGGCTTTGCCGATATGTTTCTGCCGGCGGTGCTGGCCACCAATATCGACAGCGAGCTCACCCGCTTCGTGATCGCGTGTCTGTCGATGACGCAGCTGGTGTACATGTCCGAAATCGGCGCGCTGCTGCTGAAGTCGAAGATTCCCATCGCGCTTTGGGAGCTGGCAGCGGTCTTTCTGCTGCGCACCGCCATTACGCTGCCGATCATCGCCTTGATCGCGCATACCCTCGTCTTTTAAGGAGCTTCGATGAAAGAGCACGATACGATGACCTGCGCCGAGCTTCTGATTCGCCTTCTGCGCGACACCTACGGCGTCGACACCCTCTTCGGCATCCCCGGCGTGCACACGGTCGAGCTCTACCGCGGCCTCGAAGGCGGAGGCATCCGTCACGTCACGCCGCGCCACGAACAGGGCGCGGGCTTCATGGCCGACGGCTACGCCCGCGCCAGCGGCCAGCCCGGGGTGTGTTTGATCATCACCGGCCCCGGCATGACCAACATTGCCACCGCCATGGGCCAGGCGCTCGCGGATTCGATTCCGATGCTGGTGATCTCGAGCGTCAACCGCCGCGACACCCTGGGGCTCGGCCAGGGGCGGCTCCACGAGCTACAAAGCCAGCAGCAGGTGATCAGCGGTGTGGCGCGCTTCAGCCATACGCTGCTCGACGCCGATACGCTGCCCGAGGTCCTGGCTCGCGCCTTTACAGTGTTTAGAGGCGCACGCCCGGGCCCGGTGCATATCGAGATTCCCATCGATCTGTTCGACGCGCCGGTCACGCCGCCGCGCTCCTGGCAGGCACCGCGCCTTTACCGCGCGGCGCCGGACCCGGAAGGCCTGCGCGAAGCAGCAAGGCTTTTGGAGGCGGCGAAGCGCCCGCTGGTGCTCTTGGGCGGCGGCTGCGAGGATGCCTTCCAGGCCGCCCACGCGCTGGTCGAACGCCTCGACGCGCCGACGGTTACCACCATCAACGCCAAGGGGCTTTTGGGGCGCGACCATCCGCTGGATCTCGGCGCCAACGCAGCACTCCCCGCGGTGCGCCGGCTGGCCTCAAATGCCGATGTGATTCTCGCCGTGGGCACCGAGCTCGGTGAAACCGATTATGACGTGGTGTTCGACGACGGCTTTCTGCTGACCGGCACGCTGATTCGCGTGGATATCGACGCCGAGCAGCTGGCACGCAACCAGGCCACCACGCTTGGGCTGGTGGGGGATGCCGGACGCACGCTGGCGCTGCTGGCCGAGTATTTTCCCGAACCGCTGTCGCGGGGCGGTGCCGAGCGGGTCAGTCAGGCGCTGGCGGAACTCGATCTGGAAAATGATTCGGCGTTTTCCACCTTCGTATTGCTCTACGAGACGCTTGCCGAGCATCTGCCCGAGGCGATTCTGGTGGGCGACTCCACCGCGCCGGTCTACGCCGGCAATCATCTGGTCAGTCAGCCCCAGCCGCGGCGCTACTTCAACGCCTCGACGGGCTACGGGACGCTGGGCTACGGGTTGCCCGCCGCGCTTGGCGCCCAGCTCGCGCAGCCGCAGCTTCGCGTGGTGGCGCTAGTGGGCGATGGCGGGGTGATGTTTACGCTCTCGGAGATCGCCACCGCCGTCGAGGAGCAGCTTCCTGTCGTGATCCTGCTGTGGCACAACGCGGGGTACGAGGAGATCCGCCGCTATATGGACGATAACGGCGTGGCGCGCCTGGGCGTCGACCTCAAGGCGCCAGACTTTTTGATCCTCGCCGACGGCTTCGGCTGCCCGTCCGCCCATATCGAAAGCCCGTCCCAGTTGGCGGCGGCGCTTGCCGAGCGCGACGCCGCTCGTCCGCTTCTCATCGAAATCGACGCCGCCGTTTGGCAGCAAGGCGCTACCCGTTCGGAGACACCATGAAAATCCTCGATCAGCAGTTCATCAACAACCAGTGGGTGCTCTCTGAAGGCACGCGAAAGCTGGAGGTGGTTAATCCGTACCGCGAAGAAGTGATCGCACGCGTCACGGCGGGTGCCGCTCAGGATGTCGACGCTGCGGTGCAAGCAGCACGACAGGCTCAGCCCGCGTGGCAGGCGCTAGGCGGCGCGGTGCGTGCGGAGTATCTCGACGGCTTTGCAGGCGCCTTGACCGCCCGGCGCGAGGCGCTGATCGAGCTGAGTGCCACCAACAACGGCAAGCCGCTAATGGAAGCGGGCATCGACCTGGATGACGCGATTGCCTGCTATCGCTATTACGCCGGCCAGGCGCGGGCGCTGGACGCCCGCCAGGGCGAACGGGTCGAGGTCGAGATGGAGGGCGTCGAGGCGCGGGCCTACCTGGACCCCGCCGGCGTGGTTGCTCTAATCACGCCCTGGAATTTTCCGTTGGTCACCAGCGCCTGGAAGCTCGCCCCGGCCTTGGCTGCCGGTTGTACCGTGGTGCTGAAGCCTTCCGAAGTGGTGCCGCTGCCCGAGCAGGCGCTGGCGGAAATCGCACTGGACATCGGCCTGCCCGCGGGCGTGCTGAATCTCTTGAACGGCGATGGTGACGGCATTGGCGCGCCGCTGGCAAGTCATCCGGGCGTAGACAAAATCTCCTTCACCGGCAGCAACCGCGTGGGCGAGGCGGTGATGAAGGCCGCGAGCGCGCGCACTGCCGGGGTATCGCTGGAGCTTGGCGGCAAGTCGCCCATTCTGGTGATGGAGGACGCGGATCCTTCGCAGGCCGTCGACTGGGTCATGGCGGGCATCTACTTCAACGCCGGCCAGATCTGCTCGGCGACCTCGCGCCTTTTAGTGCACGAAGACGTGGCCGAGGCGCTTTTTGAGGCGCTTGCCACGCGAATGGACGCGCTCACTCTGGGCGACCCGCTTGACGAGGGCACTGACCTGGGCCCGCTCACCAGCGCCAGACAGCGGGACGCCGTCAACGGCTACCTGGATATCGCCGAACAGGAAGGGCTGACCGCGGTACGCGATCACACCCACTACACCTTGCCCGAGCAGGGCTACTTCGCCGCCCCGACGCTTTACCGCGACGTGCCGGTAGAAAGCCGCCTATGGCGCGAGGAGATCTTCGGCCCCGTGCTCTGCGCGCGCAGCGTCAGGGATGAGGCGGAGGCGGTCGCGCTCGCCAACGACAGCGACTTTGGCCTCGCCGCCACGGTGATCAGCGGCGACGTTGATCGCGCCAGGCGCATCGGCCAGCAACTCAAGGCTGGCAGCATCTGGTACAACACCGAGCAGCTGGTGCTACCGGAGACCGCCTGGGGTGGCTTCAAGCGAAGCGGCATCGGCCGCGAGCTTGGGCCCTGGGGGCTCAGTGCGTATCTGGAGGTGAAGCACGTGGTGGGGCCGGCCTAGCGCGCCGGCATTGGGTAGCGCCGGTCCCACTTGCCGGCCTTGACCACCTGCCCGGGCACGTCGTGACCGACGAGCTCGGGCAGCATGGCGGCCACTTCCAGCAGGGCGTCCAGATCCACACCGGTGTTCACGCCCATCGCCTCGAACATGTGCACCAGGTCCTCGGTACAGACGTTGCCCGTTGCGCCCGGCGCGAAGGGGCAGCCGCCAAGGCCCCCCAGGGCCGAGTCGAAGCGGGTGATGCCCGCCTGCCAGGCGGCCAGCGCGTTGGCCAAGCCCATGCCGCGGGTGTTATGCACGTGCAGGGTGAAAGCGGTGCCTGGCCAGCGGGCGATGACCGCTTCACAAAGCGCCTTCACTTGGGCGGGGTTGGCCATGCCGGTGGTGTCGCACAGCGTGACGCCCTGAATCCCGAGGGCGACCAATTGCTCGATGAGTTCCAGAACGCGCTTCTGGGGGACTTCGCCTTCGAACGGGCAGCCGAAGGTCGTCGATAGCGAGGCGTTGACGAACACGCTGTTTTCCCGCGCCACGTCCAGGATTTCGCCAAAGCGCTCGATCGACTGCTCGGGCGTCATGCGCAGGTTGGCCAGGCCGTGGCTGTCGCTTGCCGACATGACCAGGTTGAGTTCATCGACTTGGCAGGCCAGAGCGCGTTCAGCGCCCTTGAGGTTGGGCACCAGCACGGTAATCTCGACGCCGTCGCGGCGCTTGATGCCGTTGACGACTTCTGAGGCGTCCGCCAGGTTGGGGATCGCCTTGGGCGAGGTGAAGGAGGTGGCTTCGATACGCGCAAGGCCGGTTTGGGAGAGCGCGTTGATCCAGCGGATCTTGTCCGGCGTGGGCACGAAGCGCTTCTCGATCTGCAGGCCATCGCGGGGGCCGACTTCATTGATCTCGATGCGCTCGGGGCAGGGAGTTTGGGGGATCATGGTGCGCTCCTTAAATGATGCCGGCGCCGCGCAGCTTGGCGCGGGTGGCCTGGTCGATACCGAGTTCGTCGAGCACTTCCTCGGTGTGCTGGCCAAGTTTTGGGCCGCCGTTACCGAGCCGCCCGGGGGTGGCGCTGAGTTTGGGTAGCACGCCGGGCACCTTCAGCGGCTCGCCGCTTTCGCGGGTATAGGTCTGAATCATCTCGCGGGCGATGTAGTGTGGATCAAACGCGATGTCCTGGGCAGTGTAGGGGTAGCCGGCGGGCACGCGGGCATCGTCCAGCGCTTGGAGAATCGCATCGCGCGGGCGCTGCTCGGTCCAGGCCTCAATGGCGGCATCGATCATGGCGGCTTCCCGGCTGCGCCCGTCGTTATGGGCAAGCGCCGGGTCCTCGGCCAGATCAGGGCGGCCGATCACGCCCATCAGGCGTTTGAAGATGCTGTCGCCGTTGCCGGCAATCAGCACGTACTCGCCGCCTTCGCAGCGGTAGGCATTCGAGGGCGTGATGCCGGGCAGGGCGCTGCCGCTTGGCTCGCGGACCTGGCCACTGGCGTCGAATTCCGGCAGCAGGCTCTCCATCATCGCAAAGACCGACTCATAAAGCGCCACGTCGATCTCCTGGCCCAGGCCGCTCTTCTGGCGCTCCTGCAGCGCGAGCAGCGTGCCGATTACCGCATAAAGCGCCGAGAGCGAATCGCCGATGCTCACACCCACGCGCACCGATGGCTCACCAGGCTGGCCGGTCAGGTAGCGAAGCCCGCCCATCGCCTCGCCGATCACGCCGAAGCCCGGCTTGTCGCGGTAGGGGCCGGTCTGGCCGTAGCCGGAGATATGCACCATGATCAGGCCCGGGTTAAGCGTTGATAGCGTCTCCCAGCCCAGATTCCAGCCATCCAGCGTGCCCGGGCGGAAGTTCTCGACCACCACGTCCGCCTCCTGGGCGAGCTTTCGAACGAGTGCCTGCCCCTCTTCGCTTCTAAGGTCCAGCGCCACTGAGCGCTTGTTGCGCGTCTGTACGTGCCACCAGAGCGAGGTGCCTTCTTCCATCATTCGCCATTTGCGAAGCGGGTCGCCTGTCCCGGGCGGCTCGATCTTGATGATATCGGCGCCGAATTCGCCCAGTAACTTGGTGGCGAAAGGCCCCGCGATCAGCTGACCAAGTTCCAACACCTTGATGCCTTTTAGCGGTAGTTCACGAGTCGTTGTAGTCACCGACGGCCTCTCTCTATGACGGTTATAGGAGTATCCTTACCTTCAGCATGCTCAAGGGGTGCGCGTTCGACAATTAGGCAATCGATAAGCAGGACTTCGTGAACGACGAAAGGATGCGTTAGCATGAATATTCGTTTTCAGGAGACAGCCATGCGCCGGTTCGACTTCACGACATTGAAGCTTTTCATTTCCGTCGCGGATGAAGGCCGCCTGACCGCCGCGGCCGAACGCGAGCATCTGGCGCTGGCGGCGGTGAGCAAGCGCATGAGCGACCTGGAGGTGCTCGTGGGTACCACGCTTTTATATCGCAAGCCGCGCGGCGTGGAGCTAACGCCTGCCGGCCACGCTTTTTTGCATCACGCCCGCCAGATTCTGGATAACCTCGAGCGGCTGCAAGCGGAGCTGGACGAGTACAGCGAAGGCGTCAAGGGCCACGTACGTATCCACTCCAACACCTCCGCGATCATCGCATTTCTGCCACAGGATCTGAGTGCGTTTTGCACGCGCTATCCGGATATCAAGATCGACCTGCAGGAGCGGGTAAGCAGCGAAATCATCACGGCGGTACGCGATGGGCTCACCGATGTCGGCGTGTTCGCCGGCCACGTCGCCGCACCGGATCTCGAGTGCAAGCCTTATCGTCAGGATCGGCTCATGCTGGTCATGGCTGCCGACCATCCGCTGGCACAGCGTGAGCACATCACCTTTTTTGATGCGCTCGATTTCGATTTCATCGGCCTACAGCAGGATACCTCCCTTCACTCCCTTCTCCTCGAGCAGGCGCAGCGAACGGGCGGCGCGCTGCGCATGCGTATTCAGGTGCGAAGCTTCGATGCCATTTGCCGAATGATTCACCACGGCATGGGGATCGGTATTCTGCCCGAGCAGACGATCTATCGGGATTTGCGAGACCTTCGGCTGACAAGCATTCCATTGGCCGAGCCCTGGGCGCAGCGTGAGCTGGTGATCGGCATGCGCCGCTACGCAACGCTTTCGGCCACCGCCCGACATCTGGTCGATCATCTCACTCGAAAAGTGCCTGCTGACGCCGCAACGTGAGTCTCGCCGCATGCTTCTTTAGTCGTATAGCCTTTGAGGTACCCCTATCAATGACCCGTCCTGACAGCGTTTAAAGCCATCGTATTTGACGAAGGCTGCCTTCACGAACGTCGATTTGAGCCCTGACACCCCTTGTTTCAAGATCGAGCCAACACACAGGCTGCCCCAGGGTGTGCAGCGCCTAATAACGACAACCGTAGAGAGTCACGACAATGCGGAAATCACTACTGGCCACGCTGGCAGGTGTTGGCATGTTGACGGCGACGCCGTTCGTACTGGCCGACACGATCGAAATCCAGGTCAACAACACCATGAGCGAGGGCGGCTCGGAAAGCGCCGCCGTCGAACGCTTCGCTGAGTACCTGGAAGAGCAGGCACCCGGGCGTTTCGACGTTCGCCCTTTCCTGGCAGGCTCGCTTGGTGGCGAGGATTCGGTGCTGGAGCTTCTCAATCTGGGGCAGACCCAGATCTCGCTGACCGGTGGCAACTGGCGCCAGCAGTACGCGCCGGAATATGACGCTATCACCGTGCCGTTTCTGTTCACCACGTGGGATCAGGTCGACCGCTATCTCGACAGCCCCTCGGGTCAAACCATGGTGGAGCAGGCCGAACAGCGCGGCGGGCTCAAGTTCCTGGGGCTTCAGCACCGTGGTCCGCGCCACATGACGGCCAACAAGGAAATCCATACGCCCGAGGACCTGGAAGGCTTTCGTTTGCGTCTCCCGTCACTGCCGATCTGGCTGACGGTATGGGAGGAGATTGGTGCGCAGGTGGTGAACGTGCCCGCGCCGGAAATCTATCTGGCGATGCAGACCGGCCAGGTGGACGGACACGAAAACTCGCTCTCCTCACCCTATACCCGGCGCCTGTGGGAAGTGCAGGACTACCTCATCATGACCAGCCACGTGCAGTTCCCCTGGAGCTGGGTGGCGAGCGCGCGCTGGTGGGATGGTTTGAGCGAAGAGGATCAGGCGCTGATCAGCGAGGCCGTGGACGTGGCGCGCGAGTACGGTAACGAGCAAGAGCGCGAACTCGACGACTACTACCTCGACGCGCTTCAGGAAGAGGGCATGACGGTCATCGAGCCCGATGTCAAAGCATTCCGCGAAGCGGCCATGCCCGCCATCGACGAGGTGCTATCCGAGATGGCCGAAGGCGTTCGTGACGATGCCGTCAACGCCAGCGCCGTCCCGGCCGAATGATTGACCGGCGGCGCTCGCGCGAGCGCCGCCTCTTTTAGCCGCCCCTTGTTATAAGCGAAGGAGTGAATTCGTGGATGAAACATTGCCGCCTGCGGGCGGCGTTGATCGTTTTGCCTTTGGCGTATTACGCCTTGTCACCCGTGTGTGCGACGCCCTGGGGGTTGCCATCCTGGTGGGCATACTGGGGCTTGTCGTCACCGCGGTGCTGGCGCGGGACTTTCTGAACTGGGGAATGCCCTGGAGCGAGGAAGTCGTGTCGCTGATGGCCATTTACGCCGTTGGTTTAGGATCGATCTCGGCCTGGGTGCGAAGCGATCATCTGGTCGTCGATCTTTTCAGCCACCGCCTGAACGGGCTGGGCCGCCAGGTGCAGTACCGGTTCATCGCGCTGGTATCGCTTGGCTTTTTTGCCCTCGCGGGCTGGGGCGCCTGGGTCATGGCAAAGGCCAGTGCCTACAACAATACCGTCTCGCTCGGCATCAGCTTCACCTATCTCTATTACGCGCTGTTGCTGAGCTTTGCCTGTATGGCGCTGATCGCGCTTTGGCAGGTGCTTCGCGGTCCGGTTAGCTGGGGCGTCGAAACCGCTCATGAGGAGCACGCCCCATGACCGAATTGGCTATTTTCGTTGGCGGGCTGCTGGGGCTGATGATGATCGGCCTGCCCGTGGTGGTCGCCATTGGCGTGACCTCCTTTATCGCGCTGGCGGTGACCGGCGCGGGCGGCCTGCCGGTGGAGCTTCTGTCGCTTCGCATGGTGCAAACGCTCAACAACTTCACGCTACTGGCCATACCGCTGTTCATTCTGGCGGCCAACATCATGAACCTGGGCTCGACCACGACGCGAATTTTCGATTTCGCCACCGCGCTGGTGGGCTTCACTCGCGGCGGGCTTGGCCACGCCAACGTGGTGGCGAGCTCCATTTTCGCCACCATGTCCGGCACCGCCGTCGCCGATGCCGCGGGACTTGGCAGCATCGAAATCAAGGCGATGAAAGAGCGCGGCTACGCGCTCGATTACACCACCGGGATCACCGCGACCTCGAGCGTGGTGGGCCCTATTCTGCCGCCGAGTATCGCGCTGGTGGTGTACGGCTGGCTTGCCAACGTCAGCATCGGCGGGCTGTTCATGGCGGGGCTGCTGCCCGGTATTCTGATGGCCGCGCTGCTGATGGGCATGACCGTGTTTCTCGGCGCGACCGGGCGGGTCAAGATGCCCGAGCCGACCCCGTTCGACGGCGGCGAAGTGCTGCGCACCGGCCAGCGGGCGATGTTACCCCTGTTGATGCCGGCCATCATCGTCGGCGGTATCTGGGGCGGCTTCTTCACGCCTACCGAAGCCGGCGCCATCGCCTCGCTCTACGCCATCGTCCTCGGCGGCGTGATCTATCGCGACCTGACGCTGAAGAGTCTGTATGACGCCTTTCGCCGCACGCTGATGTTCAGCGCGGTGATTCTGCTGATCATTGCGGTGTCGAGCTTCTACGGCTGGATTCTGGTGCGCATGGGCATCCCCCAGGCGTTGGCGGGCCAGGTTGCGAGCCTCGACATGCCCACCTTCGCGCTGTTGATCTGCTTTGCGCTGTTCTTTCTGTTGATCGGCTGCTTCATGTCGGTGATCGAAAGCATTCTGATCTTTACCCCGATCGTAGTGCCCGCCGCGCTGACCGCCGGCCTCGACCCGATCCACTTCGGCATCGTCATGGTCATTACGCTCTCGATCGGCGTCATCACGCCACCTTTCGGCACGGTGCTGTTCATGATGGTCAGCATCACCAAACTGCGCTACGGCCAGGTGGTCAAGGCGGTCCTGCCGTTTCTGATTCCGGTGATACTTGCGATTTTGCTGTTGATCGCCATTCCGGGGCTCGCGACCTGGCTTCCGGAGGTGATGGGATATTAAAAGGCCTCACTCTCATTTTTGAATGAGGTAAGTAAAACGCCGGCTCCCAAGCCGGCGTTTTGCTAACCCCGGTTGACATGACCACCCCGGCCCATGTGCCAACCGTAAACAAAATAATTCTCATTATTCCTGGTTTGGAACAGGCTTTGGCCTACGGTTTTTGTTGCAAGATTATGACGTGAAAGGACTTTAAGATAAGTGGTGCCAACCTGGTACGCCCGCTGCAATGAGTGGGCCGAGAGCGCAACGTCAGGATGACGAGTCACTCTCGTGTCGACTCAGTAAACGTGTTAACTGGGCATTTCATCTTTCGCCCACGTTTTAAAGCAGCAAAGCGAAACCACCAGGAGGTACGATCATGAAGAAGGAATCTCTGAAAAAGCTGGGTATCCTCGGCGTCTCTTTCGGGCTGATGGCAAGCCCACTGGCCTTTGCCGGTATGGAAGAAGAGACCACCACGCCACAGGAGCCAACGCCGCACGAAGACTCGATGCAGGAGGGGCAGGGCACCTACCAGAGTGATGAAACGGATCAACAGCCGGGTGTGACGACCGAGTACGAAGAGGAAGAGCAGGAATTTACTTACGAGGAAGAAGAGGAGGAGCAGGAGGAGTGGGAAACCGATACGGATACCGGCACCGACATGGAGTCCGACAGCAACTGGTAACCCGTTCCTGATCAAGGAGACACTGCTTCTGGCTCACGGATGAGCCACGAAACGCCCCGCCGATTGCGGGGCGTTTTGCGTTTAAAGGGCCTCGCTACCCCTGATTTGAGCGTTGGGCTAAGGTTAACGTTCTCCACTACGGCTTGAGCGCTTTCAAGCCGCCGACAGGGATGTACGTTACGTGCCGAGTTTTAACGAAGTGCCGGTATTGCCTCGGATCGAGGGGCGGGTCGAGGCGATCGATCTGGCCCGCGGTATCGCGATTGGACTGATGATTTTGAGCCACACCGTCAGCGGGCTGGTGGGGATCCCCAACGTGCCCGAGTGGGGTATGGTGCCGGTGCATCTGCTCACCAAATTTTCCTCGTCGCTGTTCATTACGGTGTTCGGTATCGCGCTGGCAGTGGCGTTTCTGCCGCGCACACAAAACGAGGATTGGCCCCAGCGGCGGCTGAAGCTCTGGCTGCGTGGCCTCGAGGTGTGGTTTTGGTACAAGGCGCTGACCATCGTCGAAATGCTGCCCTTCTACGCCCCCGCCGACATCCTCACCACGCTTTTGTACGGCAACTTCGCCATCTGGGTGGAGATCCTCGGCTTCTACGCCATCGCACTCGTCTGGGTGCCGCTGATCCTGCCGCTATGGGCGAAGGCACCGCTGTGGTCGCGGCTAGCGGCGATTGTCGGGTTTACGGCGCTCTCTGCCTGGCTTCAGGGGTTCGATTTCGGCGGCCACGCCATTTTGAAGGCGCTGCTGGTCGATCATCCCGACTACTACGCCTGGGGGCAGCTAAGTCGCGCACCGCTCATTTTCATCGGGCTTTTGATCGGCGAGGCGGCGCTTCGCTGTCACGGCGAGCAGGGCGCGCAGCGCCGGCTGGTGCTAGCGTTGATCGCGCTCGGCGCGGTGATGGTCGGTGCTTTTTACGCGCTATCCGCAGCCCAGGGCGACGTGTACGCGGCCATGACGGCGGTGGCGAATAACGTCGGCAAGCATCCTCCAGGGCTTGCCTTCATGCTGTTCAGCGTCGGCGGGGCCTTCATCATTCTGGGCTTGGCATTGACCGGCGGGCGCGCCGCCGCCCGGGCACTTTTGCCGCTGACGCTGGTCGGAAGCGACGCGCTCAAGGCGTTCATTTTTCATATCGTGATGATCTTTCTGGTGCTGCGCTTTCTGCTGGGCTTGAACGACACCATCACGTACCCCCAAGCGCTGGGCGCCGGGGGGCTTTTGATTCTTGGCACGGCGCTCTGGATCTGGCTTACCCGCTGGATGGCCGCGCACCGCTAAACGCTGCGCGGTTCAGGTCGGCCTGAGCATGACGACACAGTAGTAACGACACAGAAGCAACAATACAGAGGAAACGCTTTGCGAGGGTTGATACGCACGCTCCAATACGGGCTTTTACTGGTGGCGCTTTCAATCGCGCTGCCGGCCCAGGCCGACTGGTATTTTGAAGTCGATAAACAAAGCGCTTGGCAGGGGAGTTTGAGCACGCGGCTGGCCACCGTCGAGGAGGCCTTTGGTGGAGCGCTGGGCGTCTACGTTCAGAATCTGAAAAGCGGCGAGGCGTTCTCCTGGCAGGCGGATACGCCGTGGTATCTGGCCTCATTGATCAAGGTGCCCGTGGCCGCCGAGGTGCTGGCCCGGCGCCAGGCAGGCGATCTGACGCTTGACCAGCGTCTGACGCTTGCCCAGAGCGATTTCGTCGACGGCGCGGGCCCGGTGATCTGGCACGACCCGGGCACGCCGATCTCGATCGAGTATCTGCTCGAACAGATGATCACCGTCAGCGACAACACCGCCACCGATATGCTGATCGACCGCGTCGGACTTCCCGCCGTCAACGCCCGGGCGGCGCAGATGGTCGCCGCCAGCGGCGGCGACCCAGGCGAGCTGGGCCCGATCACGACGCTCAAGGGGGTACGCCGGGGCGTGTACGGCGAGCTGCACCCCGAGGCGCGCTCGCTTGCCGGTACCGACTTCATCGAGCTTCGCAAACACCGCGTCAGCCAGCGCCCCGCGGCGCTGGCGCGGCGGCTGGGCGCTTCCTCCCAGACCCTTCGCCAGCCCGACTACGCCAGCGCCTTCGATGCCTACCAGCGCACTGGCGAAAACACCGCGACGCTGCGCGCCTACGGCGATCTGCTCGCCTCGCTCGAAAACGCTGGGCAGGGCGACCTGGACGCCACCCAGCGCCAAGCGCTGATCGAAGTGATGACGCGCACCCGCTCAGGCCAGGCGCGCTTGACGCGTGGCCTGGGGGAGAGCATTACCTTTGCCCACAAGACCGGTACTCAGCATCACCGAAGCTGCGACGCAGGGCTTGCGTACAGCGAGGCGGCTGCGCAAACCGCGGGCCCCTGGGTGATCGTTACCTGCACCCGCGGGGGGCAGCCGCGCGCCGCCCATGAGCAGGCGCTGGCTCGCGTGGGCGAAGCGCTCAGAATCACCGGCGCGGTAGGCGCACCCTGAGCCCCCAGGTGGGCGGCGTGCGTGTTAAACTGAGGCCTCTAACTCATGGCTCACTTAAACGAACCCAATGGAGGCTTATCATGGCCAGTGCCAGCGCCCGTCATATTCTGGTAGACAGCGAAGAGCAGTGTCTCGCGCTGAAGCAAGAGATCGAAAACGGCCGCGACTTCGCGGACGTGGCAAAAGAGCACTCGAACTGCCCGTCCGGTCGTCAGGGCGGCGAGCTCGGTACCTTCGGCCCCGGCCAGATGGTCCCCGAGTTCGACAAGGTGGTCTTTAACGGCGAGCTGAACCAGGTCCACGGCCCGGTCCAGACCCAGTTTGGCTACCACCTGCTCGAAGTCACCAGCCGCAGTTAATCGGCCTGTTGCCGGCCGGCCTCACCCGCCGGCCGCTTTGGGCCGCCAGGCACCGTGGCCCGTCGCGGTGTGAGGAGCACGCCTTGAACGACCCCATCATCTCGATCGAGGGCTTGAATAAAACCTACGAAGGTGGCTTTCAAGCGCTCAAGCACGTGGATTTGTCCATCCAGCGTGGCGAAATTTTTGCGCTGCTCGGCCCGAACGGCGCGGGCAAGACCACCCTGATCAGTCTGGTATGCGGGCTGGTCAACCCAAGCGCCGGGCGCGTGAGCGTCGACGGCTTCGACAACGTCAAGCAGTACCGCCAGGCGCGCGAGCGCATCGGCCTGGTGCCCCAGGAGCTGACCAACGAGGCGTTTGAAACGGTCTGGAACACGGTGAGCTTCAGCCGCGGGCTGTTTGGCAAAGCGCCAAACCCGGCCCACATCGAAAAGGTGCTCAAGTCGCTGGCGCTGTGGGACAAGCGCAATAACCGCCTGATCACGCTTTCCGGTGGCATGAAGCGCCGCGTATTGATCGCCAAGGCACTCTCCCACGAGCCGCGTATCCTGTTTCTCGACGAGCCCACCGCCGGCGTGGACGTGGCGCTACGCCGCGACATGTGGGAGGTGGTGCGCAAGCTTCGCGACGACGGCGTCACCATCATACTCACCACCCACTACATCGAAGAGGCCGAGGAGATGGCCGATCGCATCGGCGTGATCAACGGCGGTGAAGTGGTGTTGGTGGAAGAGAAAGCCGCGCTGATGAAAAAGCTCGGCAGCAAGCAGCTCACTCTTGAGCTACACACGCCGCTGCCGGCACTGCCGCCGCGCCTGCAGGTCGACACCCTGACGCTGAGTGGTGATGGCCGCTCGCTGGTGTATACCTACGATGGTCACCAGGAAGAGGAGGGCCGCGGCGTGTCAGCGCTTTTGAGCGTGCTCAACGAAGAGGAGATCCTGGTGAAGGATTTACATACCCGGCAGAGCTCGCTGGAGGATATTTTCGTCGATCTGGTCAAGGAGCGCTCATGAATCTCTACCCCGTCCGTTCGATCTACATGGCGGAAATGGCGCGCACCCGGCGCACGCTGTTGCAAAGCATCGTCTCGCCGGTGATCTCCACCTCGCTCTACTTCGTGGTATTTGGCGCGGCGATCGGCTCGCGCATTAGCGAGATCAACGGCGTGAGCTACGGCGCCTTTATCGTGCCCGGGTTGATCATGCTGATGCTTCTGACCCAGAGCGTGTCGAATGCCTCCTTCGGTATCTTCTTTCCCAAGTTTTCCGGCAGCATCTACGAAATTCTGTCGGCGCCCATTTCGTATCTGGAAGTGGTGGTGGGCTACGTGGGCGCGGCGGCGTCGAAGTCGATGCTGTTGGGGCTGATCATTCTCGGCACGTCGAGCTTTTTCGTGCCGCTGGAGATCGCTCATCCATTCTGGATGCTCGCCTTTCTGGTACTCACCGCCGTGACCTTCAGCCTGCTGGGTTTCATCATTGGTATCTGGGCGGATGGCTTCGACAAGCTGCAGATCGTGCCGCTTCTGATCATCACGCCGCTGACGTTTCTGGGCGGCAGCTTCTACTCCATCGATATGCTCCCGCCGTTTTGGCAGGCCGTGACGCTGGCCAACCCGGTGGTGTATCTGATCAGCGGCTTTCGCTGGAGCTTCTACGGCATCAGCGATGTCAGCCTCTGGGCGAGTGTCGGCATGGTCGCGCTCTTTCTCGCCGTGAGCCTGGCCATGGTGGGCTGGATTTTCCACACTGGCTACCGGCTCAAGCCTTGACCCCTTTCGATCGTTCAACCGCTTAAAAGGCTCGTTTCTCTATGCCGCTTTTGCAAAGCATCGTGCACCGTTTGGACCCTACACTTGACGGCGAACGCCTGACCGTCACCGCTGCCCCGGGGCCTGCCGACAGTAATGACGACACGATGGCCGCGTTGGTCAGCAAGCTCGCGGACACCTACAACACCAAGGCGAAGGGCTGGGGGCGGTTTGCCAGCGAAGGCGAGCAGGCCGGGCCGCTGGTGGCCTGGCTCGACGCGTATTCGAAAGGCGAGCTTGAGTTCGAAGCGCTGAGCACTCAGCTGACCGAGCGGCTGGCCCGCGAATTACAGGAAACGCTCTCGGTGGGCGGCTATCTGGTCATCGCCCATCAGCGCCAAGGCGATACCGAAACGTTTTTTTTCGCACTGTTACATCAGCGTGAAGGCATCGGCATCGGGGAGGCGCACCAGGCGGTGCCCGCCGCCCAGCTCAATACTCAGCAGCTCACCCTGGCCGCGCGGGTCAATCTGACCCAGTGGCAGCAGGGCGATGGTGCGGGCAGCCAGCAGTACGTTTCGTTTTTGAAAGACCGCGGCGCGAAGAAGCTGGCCGACGGTGTGGCGGCGGTGCTCGGCATGGAGGAGGGCATCGATGCCCCGGCGGAGACCCGCACGCTGCTCAAGGCGTTCAGCGACTACGTGGAAAGCGAAGACCTCGACGAGGAGGCCAGTCGCGAGAAGACCGAGTCGCTGGTGGACTACGCCCACGAGCAGATGCGCCGGGGCGAGCCGATGACGCTCGAGGAGCTTTCGGGACTGGTCGACGAGCAAGCACCCAGGGCGTTCTATGAGCACATTCGCAACGCCGACTACGGCCTTTCGCCGGAGATTCCGCCGGACAAGAAAACGCTGAGCCAGTTTCGTCGCTTTACCGGCCGCGCTGGTGGCGTCTCGATCAGCTTCGACTCGCACCTTTTGGGTTCGAGCATCGAGTACGACGAAGGCCAGGACCGGCTGATCATCAAGCAGGTGCCCAGGCAGCTCAAGGAGCAGCTCGCCAAGCGCAAGGAGTGACCTTTCTGCGCGGCGGCGAGTCAGTAGATAGACGTGTGAGGATGATCAAGGACGCGGCAAGCGTTTAAAAGGAGAGGGCCATGCTGGAGGCAATTCGAGACTTTTTTCACGACGCGCTGGCCGCACCGGAAGGGCGCGAGAACCATCACCTGACGCTGGAACTCGCCACGGCGGCGCTTCTGTGCGAAGTGATGCGCGCCGACTACGAGCAAACCCCGCAGGAGCAGGCGGCGCTCAAGCAGATGCTGATGACGCGCTATCGATTGGATGACGCGCGGGTAAGCGAGCTGATGGCGCTGGCCGAAGCGGAGGTCGATGAGGCGGTCGACCACTACCAGTTCGTCAGCCTCATCAAGGAGCACTACGACTACGCCCAGCGCTTCGAGCTGGTAGCGCTGATGTGGCAGCTGGCCTGGGCGGACGGCAGCGTCGACCCGCTCGAGGAGCACCGCATTCGCCGCCTGGCGGATCTTCTGCATGTCAGCCACCGCGATTTCATTCGCGCCAAGCTCGACGTCCAGGAGCAGCGCCCACCCCATGCGTGATGACAACGATGCGTCCAGCCTGACCGAGCTTTTGGATGCGCTGGATCAAATGGAAAACGAGAAGACTCGCGTCAGCGTCGAGGACATTGTCGACGCCGTGGGGCGGCGCTCTTTCGGGCCGATGCTGCTGGTGGCGGGGCTGATCGTGTTGGCACCGGTCGTCGGCGATATCCCCGGGGTGCCCACCCTGATGGCCGCACTGGTACTGCTGACCTCGAGCCAGCTGCTGTTCGGGCGCCGCTTTTTTTGGCTTCCGCGCTGGCTTTTGAACCGCTCGGTGTCGCGCAAGGGGTTCGACAAGGCGCTCAGATGGATGCGCAAGCCCGGGCGCTGGGTCGACGGGCTGATGGGCGTGCGTTTGGCGTGGATGAGCGGCTATCTGGGCATGCGCGCAACGGCGCTGGCCTGCGCGCTGATCGCGCTGGCCATGCCGCCCATGGAGTTTGTCCCCTTTTCCGCCAATGGCGCGGGCCTGGCGCTGACGCTTTATGGACTGGGGCTGGTCGCCAGGGACGGGCTGGTGCTGGCTCTGGGGTTTCTAATCACCGGCGCCACGTTTACCGCGATTCTCGTTTATTTTCTATAGCGTGACGTGATCCTGCACCGTGCAGGCGTTTGATCGATCACTCAAGGAGAATGCATGTCAGAGTCACAACCACCACCGCCTAAAACGCCAGACGAGCAGTCCAGCTGGGAGCGGCGTATCGAAACCGTGCTATGGCGATCACGCTTTCTGGTGTTACTGGCGGTCGTGCCGAGCCTGCTGGGATCCATTGCGTTGTTCGTTGTTGGCACGCTGGATATCGTCAGCGTTGTACTCGATGTGGTCCGCTACTATCTGCTGGATAGCAGCCAGAACATTCATGATACGCTGGTGCCTGACATCATCATTGCGGTGGACATCTACCTGATCGCCATCGTGCTGCTGATTTTTAGCCTGGGGATCTATCGACTTTTCGTGTCACGCATCGATCAGGCTGAAGCGCGCTATCCCCGTCACCCCTTCAACGTTGCCTCGCTCGATCAACTCAAGGACAAGATCACCCGGGTGGTGATCCTGGCCGTCATCATCGAGTTCTTTCGCGCCGTGGTGGATATTCGCTTCACGACGCCGCTCGAGGCCATTTATCTAGCGCTTTCAGTGCTGGCGCTGGCCGCTACGCTCTACCTGATGAGCCAGTCGCACAAAAGAGAGTGAATGAAAGAGCAACGCGCCGCGTGACCCAGCGAGCATTAGCGTGGCGCTTGTAACAAGCGGGCTACCAGCCGATTCAGCTGCTGCTGGAACTGCCCACCGGGGGAAGGCGGGTTGGGGTTGGAGGTGATCGCCACCGTCATCGCGCGCTCCGGGATCACGAACAGTGCCTGGCCGCCGTAGCCGCGCCCGTAGTAAACCGGCGTGTCGCCGAAAGTGGTCACGAACCAGCCAAGCCCATAGCCATCCCCCGCCCAGGGCGACCGGCCCCGCGGCGTCCAGGACGCCTCCACATAGCCTTCCGGTAATATACGCTCGCCATCGACTACGCCATCCAGCCGGTACAGCTCACCGATCTCGACCAGCGCGCGCGGTGAGAGCTGCATGTCGTTGCCGCCAAAAAAAACGCCTTGTGGGTCCTGCAGCCAGCGGGGGAGGGTGATGTGAAGAGGCTCAGCCAACAGGCGCTGGGCAAGCTGGTAGGTGGATTCACCGCTGCCGTAAGTAAGTGCGGCGGAGACCAGGTGGCTCGAGCCGGTGGAGTAGAGCATGCGCCCGCCGGGCTCGTCCACGAAGGGGCGAGAAAGGGCGTTTTCCACCCAGTTGGGGCTCGCGACCCAGCCGCTGTAGTTCTCGCCGGAGGTACGCTCGAGCCCCGCCTGCATGGAAAGCAGGTTCTCGAGGGTGATGTCACTGACGCGCGGGTCCAGCCCCGCCGGCACGCGCTCACCCAGTAGTTCGACCAACCGCTGGTCGAGGGAGTCGATTACGCCGGCTTCAATCGCCGCACCGGTAATGGCCGCCAGCACCGTCTTGGAGAGCGACTTCACGTTGACCGGCGTGCTCGTCCCCGGCCCACCCTGATGAAATTCATGTACCCGATGCCCGTCCACCGCCACCACGACCGTATGCAGCCGGTCGAGCGCACTGGCCTGCTCATCGAGCGCCTTGAAGGCCGCGTCGGAGGGCGTTTGGGCCAGCGCCCCTTCGCTCAAGAGCGCTAGCCCCAGCGCGAGCATTACCGCTTGAGAGAACATTCGCACGCGCATGGCTTTTCCTTTTGCAATGCCAACGAGGCTTTCAAAAAGCGTAGAGCGTGCGGCGGTTGCGCGCACGTAAATTACGCAAACCGCCCGAAAGCCTGCTAGGATGAGAATGTTGCCTCGATGGGTAAGCAACCCTTTGATTTTCCTAAAACGCAAAAAAGCAAGGAGCGCCGCAATGCGTAACATCATCTATATCGTGGGTCTGGTCGTCGTCGTGCTGTTCATTCTTTCGATGCTTGGCCTGCGCTAATCAAGGCGCCGTGCCAAACACAAACGCCCGCAAATGCGGGCGTTTTTACGTTCGAGCGGAGCCTTTTGCGCTAGGCGCAGTCCGCCGCGCCCTGACCGAACAGGTCGAACATGATGTCCCGGCCAAGGGCGGTCAGCACGAAACGCCCTTCCTGATTGGTCATTCCCGCCGCGTTTGATTCAAGCATTTCACGACACGCCGCCCAGCCCACGTTCTGCTCATCGAGCACTGCCGTGTCACGCCTGGCCAGCCCGCACTGAGGCAGCGTTACGGTTTCCAGCACATGGCCATTCACGTACAAAAGCTCTGCCAGCGTGAACAGGCACTGACGCAGCCGAGACGCGTCTACGGCGGCAGGGGCGGCGGGGGTGTCACCTTCGCAGGGCATTGAATGCTCCATCGATTAACGAACAACGTTTCCCTAGTGTAATGGAGCTGACCTATTTAGACCAAGGTCTAAGTTTTTGGCGTGTTCAACGCTTGGGTTCGGTACGTATTGCGCCCTGCGGTTATTTCCTCTTGGGTGGCTCTTTTAACCGAAAAAGTCGTAAAGATTACAGAAAATAACCGTTTACTAAGTTAAAAGTGGGATAAAGGCTAAAGACACTGCGCGATTTGCCGATAATCAATGCATTGACACAGGCAAATTTCAGCCCGCCTAAAGAGCAGGCGATCACATTTAAAGGGGCAGCAATCGATGGCTTCCATATCTTCACTGGGCATTGGCTCGGGGCTCGATTTAAACGGGCTATTGGATCAGCTTCAAACCGCCGAGCGCGCCAAACTGCAGCCCATTGCCGAGCAGGTTCAATCTGCCAACACGACCGTCTCTGCCTATGGAGCGCTCAAAAGCGCGGTTTCCACGTTCCAGGATGCCACCCAGGCGTTGAACGATACGTCGTCGTTTGAAAGCCTCACCACCAATGTCGAGGGCGACGGTGTTATCGCCATTGCGTCCAGCGAAGCACAGGCGGGCCGGTACGACGTAGAGGTCGATCAACTGGCAACTGCTGGTAGCCTCGTGACAGAGCGTTTGGATAGCGCTGACGAAAGTGTTGTCAGCGGTGAGCAGACGCTCAGCTTCGCACTGACTGAAGGCAGTATGCCCGAGATCACGATCGCCGATGGCAGTTCGCTTGAAGACATTCGAGACGCCATCAACGATCAAGGCGGCGGTCAGGTGACTGCCTCTATCATCAACGACGGGCAAGGGTATCGGCTCTCGGTCATGTCGAGCGAGACCGGCGCTGATGCCAGTATCGAAAGTACCAATTTCTCGACCATTCTATCCGGTGATGTCACCACCTCGGACACTCAGGTCGTGCAAAAGGGACAGAACGCGGCATTCAACGTCAACGGTATCGATATCGTCAGTGCCTCCAACCAGGTCGAGGGCGCCATTCAAGGAATGACCTTGACGCTCACGGAGGCTGGTACTTCGAGTACCATCAAGGTCGAGCAGGATAATGAAGCACTGCGTGAGAACGTGAATACCTTTGTGGAAAGCTTCAACACGCTCAAGAGCACCTTGAATACCTTGACCAACTTCGATGTGGAAACGGGCCAGTCGGGAGGCTTGAACGCTGACGCGACCACACGAGCCGTCGAGCGCGAGCTCCGTCAGGCTATTAGCGGTATGACCGGCGGTGACGGCTTCAACGTACTGTCCGACGTCGGCATTTCATTGCAAACCGACGGTACGCTAAAGGTCGATGACGAAAAGCTGGATAACGTCATTGCCACCCAGCCGGACAGGCTGGCCCAATTTTTCGCAGGGAGCAGCGAAGGAGGCGGCATGGCCGGACAAATCAATACGTCTCTTGAGCGCCTGGTAGGCGATGGCGGCCGCCTTGATACGGCCAAAGAAAATGCAGAAAGCCGCGTCGAGTCGCTACAGGAGCGCTATAGCCGAACCGAAGAGCGCATCGGGCAAACCGTCGAGCGTTATCGTGTTCAGTTTCAAGCAATGGATAGCATGGTGGCGCAAATGAATCAGACGGGTGCCTATCTCGAACAGCAGTTGGGAATGCTGGCCCAAACCAACCAGAGCTAGGCCCAGCTCTCACGGACAGGAAATGCCCAGCTACAACGCTGGGCTTTTTTTAGAGGTATCTTTTGAAGGTACCTAAAGTTCGTTATCACCCCGCCGATAAACAAGGTAATCAACCCATACTCTTTGCTACTTATTACTCGAGGATTTAACCCATGGCATCAATCTCCGCGCTTGGTGTAGGTTCCGGGTTGGACTTGAACGGTCTGGTGGATCAGCTCAAAGCCGCTGAGCGCCAGAAGCTTACCCCCGTTTTACAGCAGCAAAGTGCTCAAAAGACCAAAATTTCGGCCTATGGGCGTCTTGAGTCGGCGATGGACCGGGTCAATACCTCGGTCAAGGCGCTAAACGATGCCTCGACCTTCAAACAGCAAAAAAGCACGGTAACCGGCAGTGGCGTTCTGGCCACGGCGGGTGAGAAGGCCAACCCTGGGCGCTTTGAAATTAGCGTGTCTCAGCTGGCTCGTGCCGGCAGCGCGGCGTCCAATAGTGTGGCGCTGGATCAGGAGCTCACTGCTACTGATACGAAATTGAAGCTCAATTTCGGCGCGGGCACTACGCAGACGAGCCTTGACGTCGATATCAAGGCAGGCAGCACGCTAGCCCAGGTACGCGATCAGATCAATGCAAATAAGGAGTCGGGTGTTACCGCCTCGCTTGTCAACGATGGCACCGGATACCGTTTGGCGCTCAGCTCAAAGGAAACCGGCAAGGACGCCTCGCTCACAGGGTTTTCTGGTCTCGATGGGCTTGCCATGGATAGCACGACGGTGCGGTTAGGCCAGGACGCCGCACTCAACGTCAACGGCATCGCGATCACCAGTAAAACCAACCGCGTCGAAGGTGCGATCGAGGGGGTAACGCTCGATCTCACCGCCGTGTCGGAATCCCCCGCCACCCTGGTGATCGAGCGAGACAACGACTCCTTGAAAGAGGCGATCAATAACTTCGTCAGTAACTACAACGAAATGAAATCGACCGTAGAGCGCATGACCAAGTTCAACGGCGAAGGCGAGATCTCGGGCGAGCTGATAGGTGACCGTACCGTACGCACTATCGAAAACCGCTTGAGTCGTGACGTGAGCGACAGCTTGGCGGGCGGCGATATCACGCGGCTGTCTGAAATCGGAATCTCAATTGATGAGCGCGGGCGCTTGAAGGTCGACGAAGAAAAGCTCGATGCCGCTGTTGCCAACGACCCTGAAGGCCTATCTGCCTTCTTCGCTGGTGACAGCAAGGAAGCAGGCTTTGCAGGGCGCCTCAGCACAACATTGACGACCATTACCTCAGAAGATGGCCTCATTAAAAGCTCGGTCACCAGTGCAGAACAGCGAATCGAGAGTCTCGATAAGCGCAAGGAGCGCATGGAAGCCAGCATCGAGCGCAACGTGGAGCGCTATCGTAAGCAGTTTGCCCAGCTCGATGGCATGATTGCGCAGATGAACTCCATGAGCAGCTACCTGGGCCAGCAGTTCGATATGCTGAGCAATATGCAGAAGTAGTAAACCTTGCTATCAAACGAAACGGTGCTAATACGCTCTCGTTCGTAACGACAATTTATTTTATCAGCGGGGCCGTAAGGCCCCGTTATAGTTTCAAGGCCAAATTTTCATAAAAAAGTGGGTAAATGAGCTAAAGGATCGCCCCGCTTCGCCGTTAATTATAACAACGGCGATGCAAGCGCCGATTTATAGGCCTCTCTTGGGCCACTAAACACAGAGGATTACCCCATGTCCGTCATCAATACCAACATCACTTCCATGATCGGCCAGAACAACCTGAGCAAGTCCCAGGGCATGCTGGCTCAGGCGCAGGAGCGTCTTTCTTCCGGCCTGCGTATCAACAGCGCCTCCGACGACGCAGCAGGTCAGGCGATCGCCAACAAGATGACCGCCCAGATCAAGGGTATGGATCAGGCGAGCCGTAACGCCAGCGACGGTATCTCGCTCGTTCAAACCATGGAAGGCGGCCTGGACCAGATCAACGACAACCTGCAGCGTATTCGTGAACTGGCGGTACAGGGTGCTAACGACACTAACACCGCCGATGACCGCGCGGCGATCACCACCGAGATCAACGAGCGTATCGCTGAGATCGACCGCGTAGCGGGCAGCAACAACTTCAACGGCACTAACCTGTTGTCAAGCGGCGCGAGCACGGCGCTCAATATCCAGGTCGGTTCTAACACCAGCGGCAACGACACTATTACCGTCAATACTTTCGACGCAACTAGCAGTGCGCTGGGTGTTAGCGGGTCTGCGGCGGCTCTCTCCGGTGCCGGCGCGACTCACGACAACTTCCAGACGCTGATCGACAATGTCGATACCGCCGTCAAGTCGCTCGACACGCAGCGTGCGACTCTGGGTGCCACGCTGAACCGCTTCGACTCTGTGATCGATAACCTGGCGACCACGACTACTAACCTTTCCGAAGCGCGCTCACGCATCGAAGATGCCGACTACGCGAAAGAAGTGTCGAACATGACACGCGCCAACATCCTTCAGCAGGCGGGTACGTCCATGCTGGCCCAGGCTAACCAGACCCCGCAGTCTGTACTGTCTCTGCTGGGTTAATCGCTCAAGCAGTAGTACCACGAGCGAAGTGAACGACGGGGCCGCAAGGCCCCGTTTTTCGTTGGGCGCCTCGCGCATTTTTCTCATGTGAATCGCGCGAAAGGCCTAAAGAAGTGCCTCCAACAGCCGTTAATTATAATAACGGCGATGCAAGCGCCGATTTAAAGGCCTCTCCTGGGCCACTAAACACAGAGGATTACCCCATGTCCGTCATCAATACCAACATTACTTCCATGATTGGCCAGAACAACCTGAGCAAGTCCCAGGGCATGCTGGCTCAGGCGCAGGAGCGTCTTTCTTCCGGCCTGCGTATCAACAGCGCCTCCGACGACGCAGCAGGTCAGGCGATCGCCAACAAGATGACCGCCCAGATCAAGGGTATGGATCAGGCGAGCCGTAACGCCAGCGACGGTATCTCGCTCGTTCAAACCATGGAAGGCGGCCTGGACCAGATCAACGACAACCTGCAGCGTATTCGTGAGCTGGCGGTTCAGGGTGCCAACGACACCAACACCGACGATGATCGCGCCGCAATCGAAACCGAGATCAACGAGCGTTTGGCCGAGATCGACCGCGTAGCGGGCAGCAACAATTTCAACGGTACCAATCTTCTTAACGCCAGCGGCAGCCTGAGCATCCAGGTCGGTTCCAATACCGATGTTGAAGACGTCATCAATGTTAAGACTGTCGATGCTACCGTGTCGGGCCTGGAACTGACTAGCGCCTCGGGCGGAGTCGTTGCAGCGGCTTCCGGCGGCGCCGCTACCTTTACGGCGGCTAGCGGAGCTGGCGCCCACACCAGCTTCCAAAGCCTGATCGATGCCGTTGATACTGCTACTAAAACACTCGATACCAACCGCGCTACTTTGGGTGCTACGCTGAACCGCTTCGACTCTGTGATCGACAACTTGGCGACCACCTCGACCAACCTGTCCGAAGCACGCTCGCGAATCGAGGACGCCGACTACGCCAAGGAAGTGTCGAACATGACGCGCGCCAACATCCTTCAGCAGGCGGGTACGTCGATGCTGGCCCAGGCGAACCAGACGCCGCAGTCGGTATTGTCTCTGCTGGGCTAATAGTCGGGTAAGTGCTGCCATTGACAGCTAGAGTAACGGGGCCAATTGGCCCCGTTTTTCGTTCTTTCTGCAAGCAAAATTATTTTCACAAAACGGCTTTAAACCATTCAAGAATCCACGTTAACGGCCGTTAATTATAATAACGGCGATGCAGTCGCCGACCTGTAGGCCCTTCTCAGGCCATAAAATACCGAGGATCTCATCCATGTCCGTTATCAATACCAACATCACCTCCATGATCGGCCAGAATAACCTGCGCGCTTCGCAGAGCATGCTGGCTCAGGCACAAGAGCGTCTCTCTTCCGGTCTGCGCATCAACAGCGCATCCGACGATGCCGCCGGTCAGGCGATCGCAAACAAGATGACTGCTCAGATCAAGGGCATGGAGCAGGCCAGTCGTAACGCCAGCGACGGCATCTCGCTCGTTCAGACCATGGAAGGCGGTCTGGATCAAATCAACGACAACCTGCAGCGTATTCGTGAACTGGCGGTACAGGGTGCTAACGACACCAATACCGCCGACGATCGCGCGGCGATCACGACCGAGATCAACGAGCGTATCGCCGAGATCGACCGCGTAGCGGGCAGCAATAACTTCAACGGCACTAACCTGCTTAATGTTAGCGGTGGCGGTACTCTGAACATTCAGGTTGGCTCCAATACATCGACCAATGATGTTATTGAAGTGAGCACAATCGATGCGACTAGCGCTGCCTTGGGAGTGAGTGGCGCAGCTGCCGCGCTTTCCGGTGCAGGAGCATCGCACACGACTTTCCAGAGTTTGATCGACGCTGTCGATGGCGCAACGAAAACCCTGGATACCAACCGCGCGACTTTGGGCGCCACGTTGAACCGCTTTGATTCCGTGATCGATAACCTGGCGACCACCTCGACCAATCTGTCCGAAGCGCGCTCACGTATCGAGGATGCCGATTATGCCAAGGAGGTGTCCAACATGACCCGAGCGAACATTCTGCAGCAGGCGGGTACGTCCATGCTGGCTCAGGCCAATCAGACCCCGCAGTCTGTTCTATCTCTGCTTGGCTAATAACGCATTAATGAGTGTCGACGGGGCCGAAAGGCCCCATTTTCGTTATGAGTACGATAAAGATATGGGAAACTTTGTTACACGCTACAAGCCCCATATAGCCAGAAAATAATGCGAATCCTCTGCACCATTTGTTGTATGGCGTTACTTTTTGCTACACAAAAAAAGCCTTGTTTCTTCAAGTGTTGGATATAGCAGCCGTTACCCCTTGGTAGCGACGGCACAAGCGTCGCCAAGTTGGCCCGCTGGCCAGTTATACTTCAAGGAGCAATACTCATGTCTGTAATCAATACGAATATCACCTCCATGATTGGCCAGAATAATCTGAGCTCTTCACAAAGCATGCTGGCTCAGGCGCAGGAGCGTCTCTCTTCCGGACTGCGTATTAACAGCGCCTCCGACGATGCCGCAGGTCAAGCCATCGCCAACAAGATGACTGCCCAAATCAACGGTATGAGCCAAGCCAGCCGTAACGCCAGCGACGGCATTTCCTTGGTGCAAACCATGGAAGGTGGTCTCGATCAGATCAACGACAACCTGCAACGTATTCGTGAGCTGGCGGTGCAGGGCGCTAACGATACCAACACGGAAGAAGATCGCGCGGCGATTGCCACCGAGATCACTGAGCGTATTGAAGAAATTGATCGTGTTGCGGGTAGCAACAACTTCAACGGTACTAACTTGCTGGACGGCGTTAGTACTGACGACCTGGAAATTCAGATCGGCGCGAACACCACTGACGATGACACCATTTCAGTAAGCCGCTTTGACGCCACTAGCGACAACCTGGGCGCGGTGAGTGGTGGGGTTGCCAACCTGGAGGCAGCGGCCACCGCGGTATCAGGTGGTGGTGACCATAGTGATTTCCAATCTTTGATTAATTCAGTGGATAGCGCCGTAAAAGAATTGGACACTAATCGTGCGGAGCTGGGTGCCACGCTCAACCGTTTCGATTCGGTGATCGACAACCTGGCAACGACCGAAACCAACCTTTCCGAAGCTCGGTCGCGCATCGAAGATGCCGACTACGCGGATGAGGTCTCCAACATGACCCGCGCTAATATCCTCCAGCAGGCGGGCACCTCCATGCTGGCGCAGGCTAACCAGACGCCGCAGTCCGTACTGTCTCTGCTGGGTTAATTGCTCGAGCAGTAGCACAACGAGTGAAGTGAACGACGGGGCCGCAAGGCCCCGTTTTTCGTTGGGCGCCTCCCGCATTTTTTCTCATGTGAATCGCGCGAAAGGCCTAAAGAAGTACCTCCAACAGCCGTTAATTATAATAACGGCGATGCAAGCGCCGATTTAAAGGCCTCTTCTGGGCCACTAAACACAGAGGATTACCCCATGTCCGTCATCAATACCAACATTACTTCCATGATTGGCCAGAACAACCTGAGCAAGTCCCAGGGCATGCTGGCTCAGGCGCAGGAGCGTCTCTCTTCCGGCCTGCGTATCAACAGCGCTTCTGACGACGCAGCGGGCCAGGCCATCGCTAACAAGATGACCGCCCAGATCAAGGGTATGGATCAGGCGAGCCGTAACGCCAGCGACGGTATCTCGCTCGTTCAAACCATGGAAGGCGGTCTGGACCAGATCAACGACAACCTGCAGCGTATTCGCGAATTGGCGGTTCAGGGCGCCAACGATACCAACACCGCCGATGACCGTACTGCGATCACCACTGAGATCAACGAGCGTCTGGCCGAGATCGACCGCGTAGCAGGCAGCAACAACTTCAACGGCACTAGCTTGCTCAATGCCAGCGGCAGCCTGAGCATTCAGGTTGGCTCCAACACCGATTCCGAAGACGTGATTAGTGTCAAGACCGTCGATGCGACTGTGGCGGGTCTGGGCTTAGCAAGCGGCAGTGAAATCACCGGCACCACATTTGCCGTTAGTGGTGGCACCGCAGCCCACAGCAGCTTCCAGAATCTAATCGACTCCGTCGATGCCGCGACCAAGACTCTGGACACCAACCGCGCAACCTTGGGTGCCACGCTGAACCGTTTTGATTCGGTAATCGACAACCTGGCGACCACCTCGACCAACCTGTCCGAAGCGCGTTCACGCATCGAAGACGCCGATTACGCGAAAGAAGTGTCCAACATGACTCGCGCCAACATCCTGCAGCAGGCGGGTACCTCCATGCTGGCCCAGGCGAACCAGACGCCGCAGTCTGTACTGTCACTGCTGGGTTAATCCTTTCAGTAGTAAGACGCATGAAAGAACGGGGCCTTCAGGCCCCGTTTTCTTTTAGGCGGCTTGGTACCACCTCCTTTACACATTTTTCATCGGGTTGACCTTGAACGTGACGCCGGATATTCGGTAACGACAATTATCTCCTTCGCAATCCTGGTTCCTGAAGCAGTCCAGGGAATACCTGCTTAAAAACAGGTGCATTTACCTCTTTGGTACGCGTCGTCGCGAAGTAGACTAGGCAGACTGCCACTTTTTTGCGAGCTGCCTAATGGCCAAGACGACCCCCGCCACACCCAAGCGTAAACCCCGTTTGCTATGGGCCAACCCGTTCTGCCTGCTCGATACGTCCAGCGGTGCCAGCATGACCGTACGCCAAATGCTGTTGCAGTTAGTGGCCAATGGGTATGACGTCAAGGTGCTAGGGGCTACGGTGTTCGACAATCCCAAGGGAATGGCGCTTCTCAAGGAGCAGTTCGCTGATCTCGATTCCCATCTGCACCAGTTGATCGACGCGGAAGATGGTCCTCTGACTCATCAGATGCTCGTGAGCTACAGCTATAACCGAAATCATTTCACCACCCATGAAGAAGGGCTCTGGTATAGCCAGTATGTGTATCTGTTGGATTCTTTCAAGCCGGATGTGGTGTGGTTTTACGGCGGTCAGACTGTCGATATGTTGATTGCCGATGAAGCCCGGGATCGTGGTATACCGGTCGCTTTTTACCTGGCCAATGGCAACTACAAATCGCCGCGCTGGTGCCGGGATATCGATTTGATCGTGACCGACAGCCAAGCAACGGCGGACATGTATCGTAAGGAAGTAGGGTTTACCTCCACGCCGGTAGGCAAGTTTATTGCCTCGGACCGCTTCGTTGCCGATGAACACGAGCGCAGGCGGCTGCTTTTCGTAAATCCGAGCTGGCAGAAGGGCGCCAGCGTGTTCGTGCAACTAGCCGAAAAGCTCGAGCGAGAGCGCCCGGATATCGAACTTGAGGTTGTGGAGGCGCGCGCCGATTGGTCGGCCGTCCTGCGTGAGACGACTAGGCGGATGGGCCAACAGCGCAACAGTCTGAACAATGTAACCGTAACGGCCAATACTAATGACATGCGAGGGCCCTACAGCCGCGCACGCGTTTTGGCTGCGCCCAGCCTCTGGTGGGAGAGCTCCGGGCGGGTGCTCGCCGAGGCCATGCTCAATGGTATACCGGCGCTGATCTCCAACCGGGGTGGTATGCCCGAAATGGTGGACGAAGCTGGCATAGCGTTCGATTTCCCCGAACAGTGTTATGAAGAGCCCTACCAGCACCTGCTCAGCGAGCAAGAGTTACAGCCGCTATTCAATGCAGCGGTCGCTTTTTTCGATGACGAAGCGCTCTATCAAAAATACGTGGCACAGGCATTCAGCGTTGGCGAAGAGAAGCACCACATTGATCGTGCTACCGACAGACTGCTTAGTACCTTGGCTCCTCTGGTGCGAGAACGCGCTGGAAACAAGGAGTTTTCGGCCAGCCAGAAGAAGCGTCATCGCCAACGCCTTCCAGGCAGGGCCACCAAGCCAGAAATGAAAGTGGATCGCACTCTAGAGCAGCTGATCAGCGGTAAAACAAAAGACGTTTTGGGAAGCGATACCCAAACGACCAGGCTTCATCTCACTGAGGATTTTATTTGGCAGCTCAAAGGCAAGATCATCGTGTTGGATAATCGCGCCAGCCTGATTAAACGTGGCTTGGCAGATCCGATGGCGGCGACAGGCGCCTTCGGCATCGTGGCTTTTGACCCCGCCAGCGAAATCAAGGCGCCCAAGCAATACGAAGGCAGCGATACGATTCAGCTTTTCCAGCACGCTTTATTGGGTGATGGACAGCCGGCCACCCTGCATGCCTGCGTGGCCCCAGAAATGACCAGCACTCTGACACCGCTTCCGGCAGATAAATTAGCTGAACGCCACCATTTGGGGGGCCAAGAAATTGCGGACCTGCCGATCAATACGGTAGCGGTGGACAGTATTACGGGGCTGGAGAGCCTCGATTGGCTCATTCTGGACGAACTCAGCGATGCCATGGCCGTCCTGGAAAACGGCAAGCAATATCTGGAAAAGACGTTGTTGCTTCAGGCACGCGTGCCGTTTCAATTGACTCATGAGAAACAGCCTAGCCTTGCCGAGCTACAGCATTGGGCGAGCCGCAACGGATTCCGTTTCTACCGTTTTCACAATATCAGCCACTATAGCCATCTGCCGGAAAAACTGAATGAGCGTTCGCCCTGCGCCAGCGAGCAGGAGAGTGCGGACGTACTTTTTCTACCCAGCTACGAGCGTATGGCGAAGCTTGGCGATGAGCAGAAAAGAAAGCTCGCTTTCATCCTGAGTGCCTGTTTTGGCGCACATGATATGGCTTTCGAGTTGATGGCCGACATCAGTCACGACAAGGCGTTGGAATTTCTCGAAGCCTACAGGCTTTTGCCTTCTGTGAAACAAACTGACGGCAGTGATGAAAATCGCTCTTCGACGCGGATGGACGCGTCTCAAGCCGCCTTTCTGGGGCGCGATGACAACCTTTTAGCGTTAATTGATTGATATAGCAGAGGCGGCTTGAATGTTTGCTTACGAAAAATTCGATGTTTTTGACGAAATAGTCTCGAGCCTTCCGGCGGGTAGCGCGTTAACCTACTCTCCACTGCTCAGGGAGGGCTTTCAGTTCTGTTTGGACAAAGCAGATAAAATTGGCGATGTCGAGAATGCAAAAAGCCTGGGGCTGTCGGGCGTTGATCGTTCTCAATACCCGGCCAAACGCGAAATCAGAAAGATTGGTTACTTCCACGATCAGGATTTTTTGAGCAATATTTTGGCCGGTTTTGAGGCGCAAGATGTCACGGTCGAAAAGCTCGAACTTATTCCTGCGCGATTCAAGAAAGTGCTAAGTAACAAGCAGCGAGAGGAGATAGACTTTTTCGATCACCACCTGCGTACTTCGTTTGGCTGCGATATCCGCGAGAAACTCGAAGATCGTTTTTATCTCGTTAACTCAATGATTCCAAAGTACTACGACCTGCTCAAGCGGTCAGGAGTCGATGCTCTCCTTTTCAGGGTCTACTACGGACTTAACTACTTCCCCATTATCTTTGCCTGCAAGATGCTGGGGATTACCGTAATTGACGTTCAGCACGGTATTAATGGGCTTAAACACGTTTGCTATTCCAGATTCAAACACAGTGAAATTGACAGCCCATTTCTGCCAGATATCTTCTGGACATGGAGTGATATGGCAACACACATGTTGACCAAGGGAAGCGCCATTGAATCAGGCGCTACGGTGGTCGAGGGGGGCGGGCCTGTCTACCTTTCTCGCGATGCCAAGGAGGGAAATAAAATACTTTATACCCATCAGCCACAATCAAAGGGCATACCGGTGCCCTTGGAAGAGATCAAACGCGTTTATCAACTGAAAAAACGCGAGATCGTTGTCAGACCTCATCCACTGCATATTGGTGAAGCAAAAGAAGTGATGACTTTACTCCAAAAAGAGGGAGTCAAAGCGAAATTGGAGGATCCTAACAAGCTAGCGATCAATGATTCGTTAAAGCAGGCCGGTGTTCATATCACTTGGTCCTCCACCTGTGCACTAGATGCACTCAACTTTGGTGTGCCTTCTGTTCACTGCTCGGAGCTTATCGATGAGGTGGAGCGTGAGTTCGTAACTGGTCTTCTTTTTAGATGTTCCGAAGTCACTAAGGATAACCTCGTCAGAGATCTATCCAAGGCTAGCCCCTATAGTCTCGGTTCAAAAGAGCGTGTGACGCATGCGGTTTCGAAAGTATTGTCGCTTCCCGCTAGCGAAGGGAGCTCTTAATGAAAGCGAGTAGAGAGGTGCTGGTAACGGGAGCCGATGGATTTATCGGTTCTCATTTGGTCGAGCTTTTGGTCGAGGAGGGCTATCGCGTAAAGGCGCTTGCCCAATACAACTCCTTCAATAGCTGGGGGTGGCTTGAAGATATCGGCTGTTTGAACAGCGTAGAGGTCGTCAGTGGTGATGTCCGCGATCCCCACTTCTGTAAGTATATTACCCGGGAGGTTGACACGGTCTTTCACTTGGCAGCGCTCATTGCCATTCCTTACTCCTACATCGCGCCGGATAGCTACGTAGATACCAATGTCAAAGGTACGCTCAATATTTGCCAAGCAGCCCTTGATAATGGTGTAACTCGTTTAATTCATACCTCTACGAGTGAGGTATATGGCACTGCACAGTATGTCCCTATTGACGAGCATCATCCGTTGCAGCCGCAATCGCCTTACAGTGCGTCCAAGATAGCCGCTGATGCCATGGCAATGAGTTTCTATAATGCGTTCGATCTACCTGTTACGGTAGCTAGACCCTTCAACACCTATGGTCCCCGTCAGTCGGCTCGCGCCGTCATACCGACCATCATCAGCCAGATAGCATCCGGGATGAAGCAGATCAAGCTAGGCGATGTTTCGCCCACTCGTGACTTTAATTATGTGGAAGATACCTGTTGCGGTTTCCTGGCTTTGGCCAACAGCGATATTGCGATCGGCGAAACAGTAAACATCGCTTCTAACTACGAAATATCGGTCGGCGACACGCTCGGAATCATTCGTGAATTAATGGATCACGATGTCGAGTTCATTATTGACGAACAGAGGTTGCGTCCCGGTAAATCGGAAGTGTTCCGTCTTTGGGGAGATAACGCCCGCCTTCGCGAGATGACCGGTTTTTGCCCTCAGCACGACATTCGTGAAGGACTCAAGAAAACGATCGACTGGTTTTCTCAACCCAACCAGTTGGCAAAATACAAAGCCAATCTATATAACATTTGAGTTATACCATGCTGCCTAAGCTGATCGAATTCGTTCGTGGCTATTACCGTACGGAGGCGTTCAATCCCCTACCTGAACTTGTATCTCAAGGTGGTAGAAAAACCTATGTGGCTGAAACGATTGGATCTACTTTTGTTTCCAGCGTCAGGAACTATGTTGACAAGCTAGAGCATAGTATTGCCGTTTATAGGGGCATCCCCAACTCAATAGCGACAAACAAAGCGCCGTATCCTTATGAATATACGAACGATGAGCTGGGCTATAACTACGTCATGCTGACCCCAAACTCTGCGTGTGTGAATGGCCAGATCAAGCAAATCGAGACATTTGCTGGAGAGAAATGGCGCTTGGCAGCGGGCTTTGCTGATCACTTTGAGGCCGGTGATCCTCTCGTTATAACCGAGCAGGACGGGTGGCGTAGCAACTATTGGCTCAATGCGGTGATTCGTGGAGAGGTGGCGCAACGTGCGGAATGGCTCAAGCTGATCAAACACAAGATCATGGTGACATTGCTTATCGGGAAATTGAGGAGTTGGCTGCCCATGTATGCTCATTCGCCCGTCGGCGACATATCCCATTTAGAGTGTTTAGAGAAGCGAGTAGTTAATTTGGCTAGCAGCCTGATTCTGTTAGGCAGGAGGAGCGATGCGTAACGTCGCTGTTTTTACCGGAACTCGTGCCGAGTACGGTCTACTGTACTGGTTGATGAAAGAGATCGACGCTCATCCTCGACTATCGTTGCAGGTGATCGTGGCTGCCATGCACCTCTCTCCCGAATTCGGTAAAACATCTAACCTGATCGAATGTGATGGCTTTAGCATCGATGCTAAGGTCGAAATGCTGCTTTCTTCGAATACCGGCGTTGGTGTTGCGAAATCCATCGGTCTTGGCGTCATCAGTCTAGCCGATGCACTGGATCGCCTGAAACCTCATGTGATCGTGATTCTGGGCGATCGATTCGAAGCGTTAGCCGCAGCCCAAACGGCCCTGATGCTCAAGATTCCCATCTTGCATGTTCATGGCGGTGAGGTGACCGAAGGCGCCTACGATGATGCCATTCGCCACGCGATCACTAAAATGGCGATGATGCATGCTGTGGCAGCTGAGCCTTATCGGCAGCGAGTTATCCAGATGGGGGAGGATCCTCAACGTGTCGTGAATACCGGTGCGCTTGGCTTGGATCATGTCAAACGCTCACCTCGTTTGAGCCGAGAAGCGCTTGCTAAAACGCTTCACTTTTCACTTGAACGCCCTTTTTTTCTGGTGACCTATCATCCTGAAACTCTTGCAGACGTGCCGGCACTGGAGAGTCTTCAAACTGTTCTTACAGCACTTGATGAGTGGCCTGACTACCAAGTCATCCTGACCTATCCGAATGCCGATGAGGGTGGGCGGGAGATGATAGGTGCTATTGAGGCGTATAGCGCGCGCCAGCCCCATCGCGTTATGGCCGTTCCATCGCTGGGATCCCAGCGCTACCACTCCGCGCTGGCCGAGTGCGCTGTCGTTATAGGTAATTCATCAAGCGGTATCATCGAGGCACCGAGCTTTCTGGCGCCGACCGTTAATATTGGTCAGCGGCAAGCTGGTCGTCTAGCCGCTGCGTCCGTGATTAATTGCGATTCGACATCAGCTTCGATTCGAGGGGCTATTCAGCACGCGCTGAGCCCGGAGGTTCGCTCTGACACTCGACGTTTTCAAAACCCCTATGGGCAAGGTGATGCAGCCGGTCGCATTATGGACATGCTGTTATCCATGCCTTTGACCACGATCAAACGTTTCCATGACTATTTGGGGTAACCGTTTTGATATCCGATAAGGTATTCATCATTGCCGAAGCTGGCGTCAACCATAATGGCGACCGTCAGCGTGCTTTCGACCTCGTAGATGCCGCCGCCGCCTCTGGTGCCGACGCCGTAAAGTTTCAGACCTTTAACGCAAAGCGGCTGGCCGCTGGTTCGGCACCTAAAGCCGCTTACCAGCAGCAGACCACCGATGTCGGCGAGAGCCAGCTTGCCATGTTGCAGGCGTTGGAGCTGCCCTTTGAGTGGCACAAGCCGCTCCAACGCCATGCGCATCAGCGCGGAATCGAGTTTCTGTCGACCGCATTTGACCTGCAGAGCCTTGCGTTTCTGGAAACGCTGAAACTGCCTTTCTACAAGGTTCCCTCAGGGGAAATCACCAATGCGCCGCTGTTGTGGGCTTTTGCTAATACCGGAAAGCCACTTGTCGTTTCTACAGGTATGGCATCGCTGTCGGAGGTTGAGCAGGCGTTGGCGATCATCAGTCATGCCATCCGCATTGATCAGCCGCCACAAGACATGACGGAGGTCTGGCGAAACTGGAGTGAGCAAGTAGCACGCGAAGTGCTATCGGATAGGGTCAGCCTTCTGCACTGCACCTCGCAATATCCGACCCCCATGGCGGAAGTTAATTTAAGAGCTATGGATACTCTTTTCAGTGTTTTTGGCCTGCCGGTGGGTTACTCCGATCATACCCAAGATTTACTAATCCCGGTTGCCGCCACCGCTCGAGAAGCCACCATTATTGAAAAGCATTTTACTCTAGACCGCCAGTTACCGGGGCCGGATCATAAGGCGTCCTTGGAACCCAATGAACTCGCCCGTATGGTCGATGCCATTCGCCAGGTAAGTCTCGCGCTGGGCGATGGGTATAAGGCACCTCAGCCAAGCGAATGGCAAACGCGTGATGCCGCACGCCAGCAGTTAATAGCTCGGCGACCGATCAAACATGGGGAGACATTCACCCCGGACAACATGACCACTGCCAGAGCTGGCCGGGGCGAGCCTGCCTACCTCTACTGGGATTATCTGGGCAAACAAGCGATCCGCGATTATCGAGCGGGTGAAATGTTGTGAATGCTCCTCCTGTTATTCTTTTGGGAGCCGGTGGACACGCCAAGGTAGTCCTTGATCTTTTACGACTCACTGGGCGCACCGTTATCGGCGTATGCGACCCAATACTGGAGCACAAACCGGGTGGCCTATGGCGAGGAATTCCTGTACTGGGTGGTGATGACGACTTGTTAAGCCATGTAGCTGACACGGTAGAACTCGCCAACGGGGTTGGAAGTTTGCCCGGCCAGTCCACGCGCCACAAACTGCACGAGCGAATCATTGCTCTAGGTTACCGCTTCGCGACCCTGGTTCATCCCAGTGCCGTGCTTTCTGAAAGCGCAATTCTGGGCCGCGGCGCCCAAGTCATGGCCGGGTGTGTAGTCCAAGCCGACGTGCAAATTGGAGAGGGCACCCTGGTCAATACGGCTGCGCATATCGATCATGACTGCCAACTGGGTAGGCATGTACATATCGCCCCTGGCGCTGTGCTCTCGGGAGGTATCAGGATCGCGGATAACGTTCATGTAGGCCCTAATGTCACGATCATTCAGGGAGTCACTATCGGTACCGGCGCCATCATCGGCGCGGGGACAACGGTGCTGCACGACCTGCCCGAGTATCATCAACTCATCGGTCAGGCACCGCGTTCGCCAACCCCCTTATAACAAATAATGGATGGAGGCACAGTCGTTAATGAAAAAGTGGGAAAAAGCGTTAGTCAACAGTGGCACAAGCTTGAGCGACGCGATCAAGGTATTGGATAGCGCCGCCCTGCGCATTGTGCTGGTGGTCGATGAGCAGCGAAAGCTGCTGGGAACACTCACCGATGGCGATCTGCGCCGTGCCTTGATCAGCCATAGGCCGCTCGAGTCGGCGGTGGATGATGCCATGAATCCTCGCCCTAAAGTGGCAACGCTGAACTGGAGCCGTGAACGGCTCCTTCATGTAATGGAGCAGGGGCAACTTCTGCAGCTGCCGATTGTTGACGATCACCAGCGCCTCATTGGGCTGGAAAGTCTGCATGACTTATTAAACCCTTCAACTTATAGCAATCCTGTTTTTCTCATGGCGGGCGGATTTGGCACACGCTTGCGGCCCTTGACCAACGATTGTCCCAAACCGATGCTAAAGGTAGGAGATAAGCCTATTCTTCAAATAATTGTCGAAAGCTTTATCAAGGCTGGCTTTCACCGCTTTTATATTTCGACCCATTACATGCCCGAAATGATTCGCGCACATTTCGGCGATGGCCGTTCTTGGGGAGTATCAATTCAATATATACATGAAGAGAGGCCTCTTGGAACGGGAGGCGCCTTGGGGCTCTTGCCCAAGACAGAAATAGACCAGCCACTTTTCTTGATGAATGGTGATCTGCTCACCACACTTAATTTTGAAAGTCTCTTGCAGTTTCATAACTCGCATCCCGCAAGTGCGACGATGTGTGTGCGTGAGTATGAGCATCAGATTCCCTATGGTGTCATCCAGGGTAAAGGGCACCATATTACGTCCATGGTAGAAAAGCCGCTGCAACGTTATTTCGTGAATGCAGGAATCTATTTGCTTGATCCTGAACTCGTTCATCGAGCGGCGCCAGACCACCATATTGACATGCCAACGGTACTTGAAAATGAAATAGCGGCTCAACGCAAGGTCAATATGTTCCCTATCCATGAATACTGGTTAGATATTGGCCGTATGGAGGAATTTGCGCGTGCTCAAAAGGATATAGCCGGTAGCCTACAATGAGAGAAGAGATAAAGCGCATAGGTACGCTGGCCATCATTCCTGCACGTAAAGATAGTAAGCGGCTTCCACGAAAAAACGTGCTCGCTTTGGCAGGAAAACCGTTAATAAACTGGTCGATTGATGAGGCTTTAAAAACACAATTGGTAGATCTGGTGGTAGTGACGTCTGATGATGAAGAAGTTATCTCGATTGCCAAGGCTTATCAGAGCCCCCGAGTTGAAATTATCCAGCGACCAATAGAACTCGCTACCGATACGGCTAAAAGCGTCGATGTTGTTATTCATGCTTTAATCGAGATGGAAGCGCGAGGAGTTTGGCCCGAGCGTGTTGTTTTACTTCAGCCAACATCTCCTTTGAGGACAGTAAGCGATATCGAAGGGGCTGTTCGGCTGTTTGTTGAGATGCGGGCTGACAATATTGTATCGGTTTGTGAGGTAGACCACCCCACCGCTTGGTGTGGCAAGGTTGATGAAAATTTGGGGCTTGTGGGAATTGATCTTTCAGTTTCACGTTCTCAGGAGGCCGAAAAGGAATATCGATTGAATGGTGCTATTTATATAGTGACTCCATACACTCTTAAAGAGCAGCGTCAGCTGGTAACCAGTAGTGCAAAAGTATTCATGATGGATAAGAGAAGGTCGCTGGATATCGACGATATTTTTGACTTTAAAAAGTGCGAGTTTTTTTTAAATTATTTATAGAGTGTGATAAAAAAAGCATTTATCAGTGTTTTTCGAGTGTCTTGATCGTTCTTGAATTACTAGTGTGTTCTGGAAGTAATGCTTGTTGAGTAGGGAGGGGTGGCTTGTGTTTAGAGATTTGTCTACCAGTTTTTGGATTATAAAAGCTTCTAATGAAGCGTTTAGTGACGCGCAATCATACACTGTGAAATTTTCAGTTGCTTGCGAGTCTTGATACGTGGATTCAGATGAAGTTTCCAATAAATTTGAACGGAAGGCTACTAAGCTCCGCTATTTGAGGGGCAATGAGGCATGATGTTTGGATTTTTTCAAAGAGTAAACTGTTAGCGGGTAAGGTTTAATAATTTTAAAACGTTTTGCGATGACTGGTTTGCCTGAGCCAAAAGAGCATCACCAGCTCGTTGTAAAATTTGGCTTTTAACCAAACGGCTGCTCTCCAGCGCGTAGTCTGCATCCATGATACGAGATTGCGCGGTATATAGATCAGCGGTTTGGTTTTCGCTTCCGGTAACTGCGCTTTCCAGTCTATTTTGTGTCGCGCCGTAATATCCCCGATAATCGCCAATTGTTTGTAGCGCGGATTGAAAATAAGAGATTGCATCTTGGGCGTTCCCAGCCGTATCCAGCGATACTTCTTCCAGGCCTAGCGATCGATGGTCAGAAGGAGTCGCTTCGATCGTCATGGTTTCAAGATCATTTCCATAATCAGCGCTGGTAACAATAGTAATTGACTGGCTAGTTGGCGCTGAGCTGGGCTCTGGATCAACCCATTCGACAGGCATCTCATCCCAAGTCGCTTTGGCATAAAATATGCCGCGTCCTACTACCAATAGCATCAAGGGCTCAGTTGTCTTATCGATAGTAATGACTTCAAACGTCTCAGAGGGTGTAACGTTGTCAATGCTGCCGCTATTGAAATCAGTGCCCTCCTCTAATGCGAACGCTCGATCTCGATCACCGCTATAGGTAATTCTCATGCCGTTATATTCGAAATCGACGGGCGGGTTGTCGATACTATACTGACCTGTCGCATCCTTAAATACTGAGGCATCGTAGGCCGCACCGGGTAAAAGACCGTTTTCTTCGGTCATCAGTTTATCCGCTGAGTCGGCATCATTGATATTGCGTGACGACCACACATAGTCGGTCGGGCTATTATCCGAACCAATGACGGGGGTTCCTACCAGATGCTTGCCATCAAGTGTAAAAAGCTGCATATCGTCATCAACTCTAAGGGAGTTCATATCGATACGCACTTGGGTGGCACCCGCTGGAATGTAGGCAGTCGGTACGATTCCTGATGTGAAGTTCTTTAACTTGTCATCCAGTTTGACCGTAATATGCTCAGTATTTCCCAATCGAGCAGGGGCGGGCCCCGGCTCAGCCGGTGCCAAGGGCATTTTGCCAAACGCTTCTGTAGCATTGGCGATGCGGTCAATTTCGTCTCGCAGCTGCATGTACTCGCCATTGATCGCCGAACGGTCATTACTGGATAGCGTTTCCGACGCGGCCTGTACCGCTAAACGATTGGCGCGGTGTAGCAGGTTATTAATACTGTTCAGGCCGCCTTCGGCCGTTTGTATCAGGCTGATGCCATCATTCATGCCTCGCTGCGATTGCGCGTTGGCTCTAATACTACTTTCCATTTTGTTGGCGATCGCACGTCCCGCAGCATCATTCTTGGAGCTGTTGATACGCAAACCGGATGATAGACGTTGTATTGCTGTTTGAGCAGAATTTCGAGCCGTAACTCGATTCTGTTGTAACGCAAGACTCGTCATATTGGTCCTGATGCCCATCATGGAGTAGCTGCTCCGGTTGCTTCTAACTCTGGATTACGAAACCGCTCTCCAAAAAATCGTTGTTGTACCGTTTGTTACCTTGGTAGTAATGACGCTCCATGCGACCCCGCTTGGAGCTTTCGCTCTCTATTATATTGTTATTACTGCGTTTGATATCGTTCATTAACGACAGCATTGCCCTCCAATTTCTCACTTCATGGACCATAGGCGCTTACCACGAGCTACTGTGGGCCAATACCGGCGTATATTCCTTTTCAGTCACCTTGAACCGCCCCACCATCCCCGCCATATCCACCGCCTGATCATCCAGCGATCCGCTGGCGGTCGCCACTTCCTCGACCAGCGCCGCGTTTTGCTGGGTGACCTCATCGAGCTGGGCCAGCGCCTGGTTGATCTGCTCGATCCCCGAGGACTGCTCGTTCGAGGCGGCGGATATCTCGGTGACCAGCGCGGCGGTGTGCTGGGCGCGCTCGGCAATGGAGGTCAGCGCTTCGCTGGTGGCGTTCACCAGGCCCGAGCCCTGGGTGATGCTTTCGACGTTATTATCGATCAGCTGGCGAATCTGGCGGGCCTCCTCGGCACTGCGGCTGGCCAGATTGCGCACTTCCGAGGCGACGACGGCAAAGCCGCGGCCCTGTTCGCCGGCACGCGCGGCTTCCACGGAGGCGTTGAGCGCGAGGATATTGGTCTGAAAGGCGATATTGTCGATCGCCTCCACAATGGCGGTGACTTTCTGGTTGGCTTGGTGGATCTGCTCCATGGCCGTACGCGCCTGCTGGGAGACAAGGCTTGCCTCATTGGCCTGGTCGGCCATGTCCTGGGTAGAGAGGCGCGCCTGCTGAGCGGTGTCGGCACTCTGCCTGACGTTGGCGGTGATCTGTTCCATGCTCGAGGCGGTTTGTACCAGCGAGGATGACTGCTCCTCGGTGCGCTGGGCAAGGTCCGCGTTGCCCTTGGCGATCTCCTTGCTGGCAAGCTCCACGGAAAGCGCGCTCTGCTTGATGCTGGCGACCAGCTCCTCGGTGTTGGCCGTCGAATCGTTGAAGGCCAGGTAGAGCGTCGAGAGCTCGTCGCTTCCCGGCACCGCCAAGCGCTGGGTGAGATCGCCGCCACGATTGCGAATGCTGTCGAGCGCGGCCTGAAGCGGGCGTGTAATGCTGCGCACGATCAAAAACGCCAGCAGCAGTGCCAACAGCGTGGCGGCTATAGAAGCGACCAGATAGATGATCAATCCTCGGATCGCTTCGCTGTGCAGCCGCTGCGCCGTAGCGAGCAGGTGGTTCGAAGCCTGCTGGGCCACCCCGTTGAGCTGGTCGATGAATTGGGTTTGCTGGTCGAACCAGCTCTGGTGGTTGACGCCGAAGCCACCGGCGACGCCGCGCTCCATGGCGATCTGGCGCATAGCAGCCAAGTTGTCCGCCAGCGGGCTTTGACGGACCTCGGCCAGCCGCTGCGCAAGGTCTGGCGTTGCGAGCATGTCGAAACTGCGAAGATAGGCGCTCGAGCGGCCCGCCAGCGAGAGAAAGGTGCTATAAGCGGCGGGGGAGAGCACATCGGTACTAAAAGCGGTCGTCAGTACCGCGCGCTCGATACCGGCGAGCTCTTTCACGTTGAGCAGGTGGTAGTTGGCGTTAAGCTGACGAACGATTTCACCCTGCTCCACACTGAACGTCAGGCGGCTAACGATATCGATCATTAGCGCGTTGATCCCCGAGTAGTAAGCGGTCGACTGCTCGCCGCTCACGCCCAGCCGATCGATCTGCTGGCGTACGGTAGCGAGTTCGCTTAGCTGCTGCTCGGCTTGCGTCACCTGTGCTCTAAGCGCGGCATCGGCGTCGGTAAACGTGAAATCCGCCAGATAGGTCTCGAGTTGATCGAGCTCCTGATCGGTTTGGCGGCGCTGCTCGGGAAGCTCTACGCGAAAGTTCTGCCCACTGCTGCCTAAAAAGGCGGCCGACATGCCGCGTTCGCGTTGAAGCTCGTGCACCAGTTCGCCGGCGTGCTGGCTCAGGGTGGTCATTCTTTGCAGCGCATTCATCCTTGCGGCCATCTCGCTACGCTCCAGAATGCCGGAGGCCGCCAGCCACACCATCGTGAGCAGCGGGAGAAACAGCACGAGTATGAATTTGCGTCCCATGGGGATACGGTGTAATGCCTTGAGCATTGGTCGTTCTCTTGCACGTTAGCGGAATCTGGTCACTCCCCGGGGTTAACCACGACTAATCCAAGGATTGATATTCTATCGGCGCCCGAGCGACGAAATTGAGCAAAATAATTCAATTTAAATAGAAAGTTACTGAATCAAACGTTTGATTCCTCCTGGGCCATGAATCCAGGGGTCGAGATGGTTGAGATCAACAGTCATAAGGCTGCTTACATGATTCAAATCCGGTGGCTACCGCCGCATCAATAGTGACGAACCCGACGGCAAGTCTGCCCGACGTAAGGATAAAAAACGTCTTTTCGGCGAAGCGTAATAAAACGGCAAGCTTAATTTTTATCTATCAAAAGTTAATAATTAAAGGAAGCTTTTTAATCCATGTTGTTTGTTTTTTATACCGTTTGATGAGTTTGTTGATTTATAAATGTCTTAGCGCTTCAAGATGGGCCGATTTTTAAACTGGGCTTACTGAAGTTGAGAGGTTGAATAAGCGCGAATGGCAGCTAAATAGCCGTAAAAGTTGCTAGTAAGGCGGTTTTCTTGCATCAAAGTCGGGCAAATGAGCAGGTTGGCGTTGTGATCATAACGTGCGTTATAGGGAGGCTGCTTATGGGTTGCAAGCCCTTTTATATCGGCTACCTTACCACTACACATTTATGGTGCTTATAAAGCGCTATTGATCGATCTGAAGTTTAATCATACAAGGAGTGGATTAGATGACAGTCACCAACACACCGCTTAATGTTGTGACCGCCCATAAACAGTTCAGTGAACTCGGCGATACGCTCTCTACGCAAACGACGAGTGCGCAGGACCTTTACCCGACACGTCTGGCCGAGGCGCCGGCCTCGCTGACCCAGCCCCGACAGGATGCGGTGGTGAAAGGGGGCAAGCTCGATGGGCCGCTATCGAAAGCGCAGCTTGAAGAGTTCGAGCGTAAGGGCTTTTTGTTCATTCCCAACCTGATCAGCGGCGACGAGCTCGAGGAGCTTTGCGATGATATTACCGAGCTGATGAATCGGGATGAGTTTCGCAACCGCGAGTTCAGCATCACCGAGCCCGAAAGCAACGAAATTCGCTCGCTGTTCGCTGTCCACAAGCTCTCCGAACGCCTGGGCGCGCTCGCCTCGGACGACCGTGTGGCCGGTGCGGCGCGTCAGATCATCGGTGACGACCCCTACATTCACCAGTCGCGCATCAACTACAAGCCGGGCTTTGCCGGTAAAGGGTTCAACTGGCATTCGGATTTTGAGACCTGGCACGCCGAAGACGGCATGCCGCGGATGGACGCCGTCAGCGCTTCGCTGATTTTGACCGATAACCATGAGTTCAATGGGCCGCTGATGCTCATCCCCGGTTCGCACAAGGAGTTCGTTCCGTGTCTGGGCGAAACGCCGAAGGATAACCACAAGAGCTCGCTGAAAGCCCAGGAAGTGGGCGTGCCAAGCGCCGAAGCACTTAGTGAGTTGGTGGCCAAGCACGGCATCGAAGCGCCGAAGGGCAAGGCCGGCGGGCTGCTATTGTTCGATTGCAACACGCTGCACGCCTCCAACGCGAACCTCTCGCCGGACCCGCGCAGCAACGTATTCTTCGTATTCAACCGTCTGGATAACCGCTGCGGTGAGCCTTTCGCAGCACCCAAGCAGCGCCCGGGTTTCCTGGCCCATGGCCCGGATGCGAACTGGTCGCCGCAGTCGGGTTAATCGTTGTACCAGGCCGCCTGGCAGGCGGCCATTTTTATAGAGCGCCGCTCTTTTGCAGGTCAATAAGAGCGGTGTTTTAACGTTACAGTGTTAGGGTCTGTCTGAAAAGTCGGCGAGCGAAGGCAAGACAAGGCAAAAATTGGCGAAGAAACGGAGTTTACGATGTGTAAATGAGTATTCTGAGCCAATTTTTAACGCCGTATTGTCGAGCGCAGGCACTTTTCAGACAGAGCCTAGATAACGCTCCTGGTAGGGCAGCGGTATTTAACGTTTTTGTTATCACGCGCCATTCTTTTAGGTAGCCGCTACTTTTACTTGCCTTGATGTTGTATGAAGCCCGCCTATGATGAAGTTACCGGCTTCTGATTCATTCAAGAAGCACCTGCTCGGGCAAAAGAGCGAGCCGGTAATTGCCTAACTATTTCTTATGGAAAAGAGAGGTCGCGGCGTGAAAGCGGAGTCTTTCGGACGCTGTCGATCGAGCGTGCTCAAGGATGAGCAGTCAACCTCTGCCAGAGCAGGGACGTGCTGGCAGCCTCGGTTCAAGACGAGAGGTCGCCATGGAAAGCAAGCACCTGTTGGACTGGCTGCGTGACGCGCACGCCATGGAAGTAGAGGCCGAGCAGATGCTCGGTGCCCGAATTCAACGGCTCGAACGCTACCCGATCCTGCAAAAGCGTCTCGAAGAGCATCTTGACGAGACGAAAGGGCAGATAAAGAAACTCGAGCACTGCATGGGCCTTCTGGGTAGCGATGATTCGACGCTCGAGGATGCCGGCGCGCCGCCTGCCGTATCGAGCCATATTTTGAGCGCTACCATGGAGAACGAAGACGTCGTCAAATGCAGTATCGCCGCCTATGCGTTCGAGCACTTTGAAATCGCCAGCTACAAGGCGATCGTCAAGGCGGCGGATCACGCGAAAGAGGCGGAAATTTCACAAATTTGCCGCGAAAGCCTCGAGGAAGAAGTCGCCATGGCAAAATGGCTCAAGGAGCACTTTGATGAAACGACGCGCGTTTTTTTGGAGCGCTCACAGGACGGTACGTTGAACGCTACCGAGTAACACTAGTTTTCGGTAATTCTCTTTTTTGCTAAACCCCGATTTTAAGTCGGGGTTTTTTGATATTTATAGTTTAAGTTTTTATATTTTATGACCCTTTAATTTGCCATTCAGTAATTAATTGAAGAGTATTTATTGTTGTTTATGTTGATTATCTGTTGTTGATAGCGGTGTTTTTAAGCAAGGAGTTTCTTTCAATAACATAAGTTATTATTTTTAATAGCTTTATTCTTTGACAAAAAATCTCTGATGTTCAATTATCATCTGCCTGGTTTAAAGCGGCTTTATGGCCCTCGGCCACCTGAATAATCGCCAGTTATTTAACCCTTGTTAAATTTATCGAGCTTGAAGGTGTGCCGTTTCTCGCAATGAGCCAGTGTATTGCGCTCGTTGTTTTATCGACGTTGGTCGTACTCAGGCGCTCGAATAATTGGCGCCAAGCCGGGTACCCGAGTTATGCAAACCTTCGTCAGTACGCAGCAAGCAGAATGTTGATGGAAAGGATTTAATGGAAGCAGGTAGCTCTACGCCGCTACTCGACGGTCGCGGTGCCAAGGATGCGCGCATTACGCTCGCCAACACGCTGGGGCTTTACGGCCCTATCGGCGCGTTGTCGCAGAGCCTGTTGGGCGGCGTCGGTGTAAAAACCATCACACTGCGAAGACATCAGAAGCTCTTTTTTCTTCAGGAAGGCAAGCCCCGCCTTTTTGTCGTGAAGAAGGGCTGGGTGGGCATTTGCCACTCGGTGAAAAACTACGGGCAGGATATCGGTAACGTCTATATGCCCGGCGATATCGTCGGCCTGCGTGAAAGCTTTTTTGACCATCAGGACGTGGCCATTCTGGCGCTACAGCACTGCGAGCTGGAAAGAGTGGCGGCCGAGGACCTGCACGAGTTATTCGAGGCGCACGATGACATAAGAAAGGCGATCGTTTCTTATGTCATGGTGAACGACAACATCGCCATTGCGCGGCTAAGAAGCTGCACCCACCACAAGGCAGAGGAGCGCGTTGCCCACTATCTGCTCGAAGTCTACGCGCGCTACCGTTTCAAGCAGGACGACGATGCCGATTTCTTCTCGCTGCCCATTACCCAGGAAGTGATCGGCGAGCTTTTAGGCATGACCAGCGTCCATGTTAGCCGCTGCATGACTGCGCTCGAGCAAAAAAAGCTGATCCGCAAAAGCCGCACCGTCGTCAAGCTGCTCGAGCCTGAGCAATTAAAAGAGCAAACCGGCTTCGACGAGCAGCTGATGTACGGGCACGTCTACATGAACTGAGCCGCCTGATCGGCGTCATGGGCAAGCGGATAGCCGCGTTTGACTTGCAGGCAGCCGGTAAAACGATGGCCGGTAAAAAAGCAGGGCGGGTTGTTGTGCCGGTGCTCGGGTGGGGTAGACTAGTGCGCCTGTCCCGGCACGTATAACGAGAAGGAGAGTACCCGCCATGCGTTTTGTTACCCGGTTTACCGATGGCCAGGAGTTTTCCCACGCGCTGGGTAAAATCGTGTGTGTTGGCCGCAACTACGCCGACCACGCCAAGGAGCTCGATAACCCGGTACCCTCGGAGCCGCTTTTGTTCATCAAGCCGGCGACCAGCGCGGTGGATATTACTCAGCCTCTGGAGCCACCCTTCTCGCGCGGCGAGGTGCATTTTGAAACCGAGCTTGCGCTTTTGATCGGCGAGTCGCTGACCCACGCGACCCATGAGCAGGCCGAGCGCGCCGTGGTCGGGATTGGCCTGGCGCTCGATCTCACCCTGCGCGACGTACAGACCAAACTCAAGGAGAAGGGCCACCCCTGGGAGATCGCCAAGGCCTTCGACGGCGCCTGCCCGCTCTCGGCGTTCTTGCCGCTAAGCCAGGTGCCCAACTGGAACGCGCTGACCTTTACGCTCGAGATCAACGGCGAGCAGCGCCAGTTCGGTGAAGGCTCCGACATGCTGTTTGCGATCCCGACGCTGGTGGCGGAAATGAGCCGCCACTTCACCCTCGAACCGGGCGACGTCGTGCTGACCGGCACGCCCGCCGGCGTCGGCGAGCTGCCCCGCGGCGCGGCGCTCAAACTGACGCTGACCGGTGGGCTCGAGGTGAGCACCTCCGTCGTCGAATAACCGCTCAAACGTAAAAAGGGGCCGCCGGCTGAGTGCCGGCGGCCCCTTTTCTGTTTCATGCAGCGCGCCTTGAGCGGCGCTACTCGAGGTAGGTGTAGCCCTCGAGCCCCTCGTTGAGGCTCGCCGCGAAGCGCGCCTGCTCCGCTTCTGAAAAGCCGCTTTTGGTGAGTTGGTCGAACAGCTTGCGCTGCAGCACGCGCGCGTCGAAATTGACGTAGCCCAGCACGTTGGCCACCGTGTCGCCGGCCTGGGGGTTGGAGAAGACCCACTCGCCGCGATCGTTGAGCGCCGCATCCACGGAGTCGGTGTCGCCGAAGAGGTTGTGCAGGTCGCCAAGAATCTCCTGGTAGGCGCCCACGAGGAAAAAGCCCAGCCAGCGCTCGTTTTCGTCGGGCCACTCGGGCAGCGGCAGGGTGCTCTCCACGCCCTGGCCGTCGACGTAGCTGTCGATACGCCCGTCGGAGTCGCAGGTGATGTCCTGAATCACCGCGCGCCGGGTGGGCGGGGCGTCGAGCCCGGTCAGCGGCAGCACCGGGAAAATCTGCTCGATGCCCCACACGTCCGGCACCGACTGAAACAGCGAGAAGTTGACGAACAGCTTGTCGGCGAGCTTTTCGGCCAGCTCGTCGAGAATCTCGCGGTGGGCGCGGTTGCGGCTGTCCAGCTGGCCCTTGAGCCGCGCGCAGGCGGCCATGTAGAGCCGCTCGCCCTGGGCGCGGGCGTCGATGTTGGAAAGCCCCAGCACGAAGCGCTCATGAAGCTCGCTGACTGCCTGCAGCACATCGTGCCACGCCTCGACCAGCACCCGTGGCTCCTGGGTCTCCTCCAACTGGTCGAACACCCGCCACAGCGCCTCGACCTGCGGGTCGTCGGTGTCATCGCGCGCCGGCGGCGTGTCGTCGATGCGCTCCTCGCCGATCACGTTGGTGATCAGGACCGCGTGGTGGGCGGTCAGCGCTCGGCCGGATTCGCTGATCAGGTGCGGGGCGGGCAGATCCGCTTCCTGGCAAAGCTGAGCGAAGGCGTTGACCACGTTGCGGGCGTACTCGCGCATCGAGTAGTTGACCGAGCAGTCGCTTCTGGAGCGGGTGCCTTCGTAGTCGATGCCCAGCCCCCCACCGACGTCGACCGTATCGACCGGCGCGCCGAGCGCCACCAGGTTCTGGTAGAAGCGGGCGCACTCGCGCAGCCCGCGCTGGATATCGCGAATGTTGGCGATCTGCGAGCCGAGGTGAAAATGCACCAGCTGCAGGCTCTCCAGCGCGTTCTGGCTTTTGAGCGTTTCCACTACCTCGAGAATCTGACTGGCGGTAAGGCCGAACTTCGACTTCTCGCCACCCGTATTTTGCCATTTGCCCTTGCCTACCGAGGCGAGCCGGGCGCGCAGGCCGATGCGCGGGGTCACCTCGAGCTCGCGCGCCTCCTCGAGAATCATCGAAAGCTCGGAGAGCTTCTCGACCACCAGATACACCTTGTGACCCAGCTTCTCGCCCAGAAGCGCCAGGCGCACGTACTCGCGGTCCTTGTAGCCGTTGCACACGATCAGAGACGAACCGGCGTCGGAAAGCGCCAGCACGGCCAGAAGCTCCGGTTTGCTTCCCGCTTCGAGCCCCACGCGTCCGCTGCCGCGCTCGGCGGTGGCGAGAATCTCTTCGACCACGCGGCGCTGCTGGTTCACCTTGATCGGGTAAACCGCGGTGTAGCCGCCGGCGTAGTCGGCTTCCTGCATGGCGCCGTCGAAGGCGCTGCAAAGCTGCTCGACCCGGTCATGAAGAATGTCGCTGAACCGCACCAGCACCGGCAGGCGCAGCCCCGCGGCCTGAAGCTCGCGGGCCAGCGCGTTGAGCGGTAACACCGGCCCGTCGGTGTCGCTGCCCAGCGGCCTTACCAGCGCCTGGCCCTGGTCGTTGACGTCGAAGTAGCCGCTACCCCACTGATCGATGTTCCAGGTACGGCGGGCGCGCTGGGCGGCATTCGTTACGGTCAGCGATTCACTCATTAAGCAGTCACCTCGGGTAGCGGCAGCGCACCGTGTGCGATGCGCGCCTTCAAAATGGTGCGAAAACGCTCCGGGTCGTGGGGCGTCAGGTCATGGGCCGGCGGGTCCACGTAAACCACTAAAAGCCGCGAGAGCCAGTAGCGAAGTGCCGTCATGCGCAGCATCACCGGCCACAGCGCGCGTTCGGCCTCAACTAACGGGCGCCGTGCCAGATAGGCGCCGAGCACGGCGTCGTAGCGCTCATGATTGAGCCTGCCATTGTCATCCGTGGCCCAGTCGTTGATCACGATGGCGACGTCGAACAGCAGATCCCCGGTGCAGCCGTTGTAAAGATCGATGATACCGCCAAGCGTATCGCCCTCGAACAGCGTGTTATCGCGGAACAGATCGCCGTGCAGCGCGCCGGTGGGAAGCTCGCCGTATTGATTGAACGCGGCCTCGAAATCATCGACCTCGTTTTTCATCAGCGTCTGATCTTCCGGGCTCAGGTATCCCAGCACCTTGTGGTGGACCGCCTGAAGCCAGTGAAGATCCCGCGGGTTGGGGCGCTGTCCGGGAAAGTGCTGGGAGACCACGTGAAGCCGCCCCAGCGCATCGCCCAGCGCCCGGCACTGGGCCAGGTTCGGGTGAGCGGGATGGCTGCCCGGCATGCGCGGAAACAGCAGCGCCGGCTTGCCCGCCAGGCTTTGAAGCGCAATGCCTTCCCGGTCGTGCACCGGGCCGGGTACCGGAATGCGGTGCTCGTCCAGGTAATCCATCAGCTCGACGAAAAACGGCAGCTCCTCGTGCTCGCCCTGCTCGAACAGCGTCAGTACCAGTTCACGCCGGTCGGTGGTGACGAAAAAGGTCGAGTTTTCCGTGCCGCCGGCCACGCCCTTGAGCGCGGTGAGTCGGCCTGCGTCGAATTTTTCCAGAAAGGTGGCGACCTGCGCGTCGCCAAGCGGGGTGAATACTGCCATCGTTTTCTCGCCCGAATTTTTGAGCGCCCATTGTAGCGAGTCAGCGCGCCACTTGGCAGCGTTAAGACGATTTCATCGCTGTCTCTGCAATAGCGCCAGGGAGCGCGTATCATAAGGCCATCCGCATTTTGCGACCGCTACTCATCAATAGGGAACCCGGTTATGGCCCGCGCTCCAATCGTGCTCGTCGACGGCTCGTCGTATCTCTACCGCGCCTTTCACGCGCTGCCCCCGCTCAACGCCTCCAATGGCCAGCCCACCGGCGCCGTGAAGGGCGTCATCAACATGTTGAAGCGCCTGATCAAGGACTATCCGAAAAGCCCCATGGCGGTGGTCTTCGATGCCCCGGGCAAGACCTTTCGCGACGAGATGTACCGCGAGTACAAGGCCCACCGCCCGCCGATGCCGGATGACCTGAGAAGCCAGGTCCAGCCGCTGCACGACTGCGTGCGCGCACTTGGTCTTCCGCTTCTATGCATCGAAGGCGTCGAGGCGGATGATGTGATCGGCACGCTCGCCTTTCACGCGACCAAAGCCGGGCGCGACGCGGTGATCTCCACCGGCGACAAGGACATGGCGCAGCTGGTCAACGGCCACATTACGCTGGTCAACACCATGAAGGATGAAACCCTCGATGTCGCCGGGGTCGAGGCGAAATTCGGCCTGCCGCCCAGCTTGATCATCGATTATCTGGCGCTGATGGGCGACAAGGTCGACAACATTCCCGGCGTGCCCGGCGTGGGCGAGAAGACCGCGATCGGCCTTCTGCAGGGCATGGAAGGCGGCCTCGATATCATCTACGGCGATTTGGAGAGAGTGAAAACGCTGAGCTTTCGCGGTGCCAAGACGCTGCCGAAAAAGCTCGAGGAGCACCGCGAGCAGGCGTACCTGTCCTACCAGCTCGCCACCATCAAGACCGACTGCGAACTGCCGGTGGGCCTCGATGATCTCGAGATCGCCCATCCGGACCGCGAAAAGCTCACCGAGCTCTATAAGGCGCTGGAGTTCAAACAGTGGCTTGCCGAGCTGCTCGAAGGCCGCGACGAAGGCGTCGACGACGTGAAAGGCGGCGAGCCCGTCGCTGCAAACGCTGACGAAAGTGAGCCCACGCCGAGCGCGGCGCGCGAGGACCACGTCATCACTGAACAGACGGTTTTCGATAAGTGGCTAAAGCGACTGAAGAGCGCCAAGCGCTTCTGTTTCGATCTGGAAACCACCAGCCTCAACTACATGGAGGCGGAGATCGTCGGCGTGGGGCTATGCCTGGAAGCGGGCGAGGCGGCCTACATACCGCTCGCCCACGACTACCTCGACGCGCCCACCCAGCTCGACCGCGACGAGGTGCTCGCCGCGCTCAAGCCGATTCTGGAAAGTAGCGATGCGGTCAAGATCGGCCAGAACTTGAAGTACGACATCTCGGTGCTGGCCAACTACGACATTTCTGTGGCCGGGCCGCTTGCCGACACCATGCTGGCGTCCTATGTGCTCAACTCCACCGCCACCCGTCACGACATGGATTCGTTAGCGCTCAAGTACCTGGGCGAAAAAACGATTTCGTTTGAAGAGATCGCCGGCAAGGGGGCCAAGCAGCTCACCTTCAACCAGATCGCGCTCGAGGAGGCCGCGCCCTACGCCTGCGAGGACGTCGACATTACCCTGCGCCTGCACGACACTCTGCGCCCACTGGTCGAAGCCGAGGGGCGCCTGTCCGAGGTGCTGGATAAGCTGGAGCTGCCGCTGATCAAGGTGATCTCGCGTATCGAGCGCAACGGCGTAGCCATTGATGATGAGCGTCTGCACCAGCAGAGCCAGCAGCTCGATAAACGTATCCGCGAGCTCGAAGGCGAGGCGTTCAAACTTGCCGGGCGCGAGTTCAACCTGGGCTCGCCCAAGCAGCTCGGCGAGATTCTGTTCGAGGAGCAGAAAATTCCGGTGCTCAAGAAAACGCCCAAGGGCGCGCCCTCGACCGCCGAGGCGGTGCTGGAAGAGCTGGCGCTCGACTACCCGCTGCCCAAGGTGATCATGCAGCATCGCGGGCTCTCGAAGCTCAAATCGACCTACACCGACAAGCTGCCCCGGCTGATCAACAAGGCCAGCAAGCGGGTCCACACCAGCTACCATCAGGCGGTCACCGCCACCGGGCGGCTCTCCTCCAGTGACCCGAACCTGCAAAACATCCCCATCCGAACGGAAGAGGGACGCAAGATCCGCCAGGCGTTCGTTGCCCGGCCTGGCTACAAGATCGTCGCCGCCGACTACTCGCAGATCGAGCTGCGTATCATGGCGCACCTTTCCGAGGACAAGGGCCTGCTGGAAGCGTTTGCCGAGAACCGCGACATCCACACCGCCACCGCCGCAGAGGTCTTTGGCACCTCGCTTGATAAAGTCACGGTCGATCAGCGCCGCAGCGCCAAGGCGATCAACTTCGGCCTGATCTACGGCATGAGCGCCTGGGGGCTGGGTAAACAGCTGCACATCGAGCGCGGCCAGGCCCAGACCTACATCGACCGCTATTTTGATCGCTACCCGGGCGTGGCGCGCTACATGGAGCGTATCCGACGCCAGGCCGCGGAAGACGGGTTCGTCGAAACCGTGCTGGGTCGGCGGCTGTACCTGCCGGAGATCCACTCGCAAAACCGCGCCCGCCGCCAGGGCGCCGAGCGCACCGCGATCAACGCGCCGATGCAGGGTACCGCCGCCGACATCATCAAGCAGGCGATGATCGACGTCGACGCCTGGCTTTTGGATAGCCAATTCGACGCGCTGATGGTCATGCAGGTGCACGACGAACTGGTGTTCGAGGTGAAAGAGGACCAGGTCGAGACGTTCATCGAACAAGTGCAACAACGCATGCAGGGCGCGGCGGCGCTTAAAGTGCCGCTGATCGTCGAGGCAGAGACCGGCGATAACTGGGACGAGGCGCACTAGCGCGAGCGGTGCCCACAACGAAACGGCCCGCCGAATGGCGGGCCGTTCTGGTTCTGGCGAAAGCCTAGCGCCAGCCCACGCGGTCGAAAATACGCACCGCTTCCGGGTTGTTCTCGCCCAAAAGACTCATGTTGATGTCGTCGCGCTTGAAGTCGCCCCAGGAGTCGAGCAGCGGGTCCTTGGCCACGCCCTCGACCACCGGGAACTCGTAGTTGCGGTCGGCCAGAATCTCCTGAGCCTCGTTTGAGGCCAGGAACTCCAGGAAACGAATGCCGTTTTCCGGGTTCTGGGCGTTGGCCACAAGGCCCGCGCCGCCGACGTTGACGTGGGTGCCCCGGTCGTCCTGATTGGGGAACAGAATCTCTACCCGCTCGGCGGCTTCGCGCTCGGCGTCATCGTCGGAGTTCAGAAGGCGCGCGTAGTAGTAGTGATTCGCCACCGCCACGTCGCACTCGCCGCTGGCCACGCCGAGAATCTGGTCGGTGTCACCGCCTTCCGGGTCGCGGGCCATGTTGTTCACCACGCCCTGGGCCCAGGCTTCGGCCTCTTCTGCGCCGTGGTGCTCGATGAGAGAGGCGAGCAGCGACTGGTTGTAGATGTTGTTCGACGAGCGAATGCACACGCGGCCTTCGAGGTCGGGCTCGGCCAGCGCCTCGTAGGTGGCGATGTCGCTCGGGTCGATATTGTCAGGATTGTAGAAGATCACCCGCGCGCGCTGGCTGAAGCCGAACCACAGGCCTTCCGGGTGGCGCATCGCCTCGGGCAGGCGCTCGTTCAAGACCTCGGAATCCACGCTCTGGAACAGGCCGTCTTCTTCTGCGCGCCACAGCCGGCCCGCATCCACGGTCAGCATCACGTCGGCGGGGCTGGCGATGCCTTCACGCTGCATGCGCTCCATCAGCTGGTCGGAGTCGCCTTCCAGCACGTTCACCTCGATACCGGTTTCATCGGTAAAGGCCTTGTAAAGCACCTCATCGGAGTCGTAGTGGCGGGCCGAGTAGATGTTGACCTCGTCGGCCTGGGCGCTGGCCGCGGCGCCCGCGCCGATCACGGCGGCGGCCAGGGGCGCCAGGGTCAGCGTTCTCTTCATGACTGTATTTTTCATACCTGTCTTCTTCATGATTGTTCTCCGTAAGGCAAATGGTTAGAGGGCTTATTATTTGATAATGGTTTTCATTCGCCGGTATTGAAACGGTTCCCCGCGTGCGGGTCAAGTCAAATGAAAACGAGACGCATCCGTTGATGTTAACGGATGAAAGCGCGACGGATTGAAAATACAATGGCGCTTTTAACCCTGCGGCTTGCCCCTTTCCGAGAGTGCCCATGACCTCGTCTACTGCCCCCACCTTCGATTCGCCGGCGCTCGCGCTTCAGGGCATCGAGCACGCCTTCGGTGATCATCGCGTCGTCAAGGGCGTCGATCTGGTGATCAACCCGGGAGAGGTCATGTGTTTGCTGGGGCCTTCCGGCTGCGGCAAAACCACGCTGTTGCGCATCGCCGCGGGCCTTGAAGCGGTGCAAACGGGGCGGGTGTGTCTCGACGGTGAAGAGATCGCCGGGCCCGGCCGAACGCACCGGCCGCCGGAGAAGCGAAGCGTGGGGCTGGCGTTTCAGGAGTCGGCGCTGTTTCCCCACCTGAGCGTGCTCGATAACGTCACCTTCGGGCTCAACCACCTGCCCCGGCGCGAAAGAGCGCCGCGGGCGCAGTCGCTGCTCGAACAGCTGGGCATGGCGGATCACGCCAGCCGCTACCCGCACATGCTCTCCGGCGGCCAGCAGCAGCGGGTGGCACTGGCCCGGGCGCTGGCGCCGAGACCCAATTTGATGCTGCTCGACGAGCCGTTTTCGAGCCTGGATGCCAGGCTTCGCGATCAAATCCGCGACGATACGCTCCACGTGCTCAAGCATCTTGGCACCGCCACGCTCCTGGTCACTCACGACCCGGAAGAGGCGATGTTCATGGCGGATCGTATCGCGCTGATGCGCGACGGCCAGATCGTTCAGACCGGCACGCCTTATGAGCTCTACTGCCTGCCGGTAGACCCCTTCGTGGTCACCTTCTTTGGCGAGGTCAACGAACTCGAAGGCGTGGTGAAAAACGGCCAGATAGAGACGTCGATCGGCACCTTGAAAGCAGAGTGGCTCGAGGACGACACTGCGGTGCAGGTGATGATTCGCCCGGAGGCGCTGCGCCTGAAAGCGCTCAATCTGCCCATTGGCGAGCACCGCGAAAGCCACGTGATCATGGCCAAGCTTCTGGGCCGGGCGAGCCTCGTGCATCTTTGCGCCCACGCCCAGAACGGTGAGGAAGCCCACCTGCACGCCCGCGTGCCCGGCGTCTACCTGCCCGCGCCCGGCCAGCCGGTGGAGATCGACCTGGATCACTCCCAGGTGTTCATTTTCCCGCGCCGCGACGCATCGCCACGCTGAGCAGTATCACCGGCACGATGCCCGCCAGCACGATAGCGAGCGAGGCGGTCGAGGCCTCGGCCAAGCGCTCGTCCGAGGCCAGGCTGTGGGCGCGCACCGCCAGGGTGTCGAAGTTGAACGGGCGCAGGATCATCGTCGCCGGCAGCTCCTTCATCACGTCGACGAACACCAGAATGCCCGCCGCCAGAAGGCTCGAGCGCATCAGCGGCGTGTGTACTCGTCTTAACGTGGCGCCTGCGGTGTGGCCCAGCGTGCGCGAGGCGGCGTCCATGCTCGGCGTCACCTTGCCAAGACTCGCCTCCACGGCGTTGAACGACACCGCGAGAAAGCGCACCACGTAGGCGTAGATCAAAATGAACGCCGAGCCGCTGAAGACGAGCCCCACGATTACCCCATAGCGGGCGTGCAGCCAGGCATTGAGCGTGCTGTCGAGCCAAGCGAAGGGAATCAAGATGCCCACCGCTACCACCGAGCCGGGAATGGCGTAGCCCATCGCCGCCACGCGGGTAAAGAGCCGGGCCGGCGAGGTGTCGTTCAGCCGCACGCTGTAGCTCAACACGACCGCCAGCCCCACCGCGATCAGCGCCGCGATGGCCGCCAGGCTCAGGCTGTTGAAGGCGAAGCGCAGAAAACGGGTGCCCAACAGCGCATCGCCCTGGGTGAGCGCCAGGTGGAGCAGAATGCCGCCAGGCAGCAGAAAACCGACGACGACCGGCAACACACACGCAAGCGTGGCCGCCGCCGCTTTCCCCCCGCCCAGTCGATACTCCGGCAGCGGCTGGCGGTGGCCTGCGGCGTGAAAGTAGCGCCGCTTGCCGCGCGACACCTGCTCCAAAAGCACCAGCACGATCACGAAGCTCAAAAGGCACGCCGCCAGCTGCGCGGCGGCCACCGGCTCGCCGAGTCCAAACCAGGTGCGGTAGATGCCGGTGGTGAAGGTATCCACACCGAAGAACTGCACCGCGCCGAACTCATTGAGCGTTTCCATCAATGCCAGCGACACCCCGCCCACCAGCGCCGGACGTGAAAGCGGCAGCGCCACGCTGAAAAAGAGCCGCCAGGGCCCGCGCCCCAACGTGCGGCCTACATCCAGCATGCCCGCCGACTGCTCCAGAAACGAGGCGCGGGCCAAGAGGTAAACATACGGATAGAGCACGAAGGTGATCAGCGTCGCCGCCCCACCCAGCGAGCGAATGTTGGGGAAATAGTAATCGCCATACTGCCAGTCGAACCAGGCGCGCAGCGCGCTTTGAAACGGACCCGCCACCTGAAAGAAATCCGTGTAGGCGTAGGCGATCACGTAGGTCGGCACCGCCAGCGGCAGCAAAAGCGCCCACTCGAAGAGGCGCTTACCCGGAAAGCGGCACATCACCACCAGCCACGCGCAGCCGGTGCCGATGATCAGCGTCCCGAGCCCGACCCCCAGCGTCAGCCACAGCGTATTGATCAGATAGCGCGGAAGCACGGTGCTCGCCAGGTGCCCCCAGATGCCGTCGGTCGGCACCAGCACGTGCCCGAGCACGATCAAGATCGGCAGCGCCACTGCCAGGGCTACGCCAAAAAGGGCCAAAGACCAGGGCGACAAGGCGCCAGCGAGTCGGCAGGCGGCCCGGGGCGAGCAGTGGGGGAGCGTCGACATGAAAGGCCTCCAGGGCGGCGCGTCAGTCCTTGAAACGAAAAAGCTTGAAACGAAAAAGCTTGAAACGGGAAAGCTTGAAACGAGAAAAGAGTGCGGCCGAGAATAGTATCACCGCGCGAGAAGCGGCGCAGCCAGGAAAGGAGGACGGTGTGAGGAGAGAAGCGTGGGCAGATCGAACAAGACGCCGCCGCCCGAAGGCGGCGGCAAGGGCTCAATAGCCGACCATCAGCCCCGGTAGGCCCGTGACCAGCACCGGGAAGAACGCCATCAGCACGCAGGCGATCAGAATCAGCGCGCAGAAGGGGATCACCGCCTTGTACAAGTCGACGATCTCCACTCCGGGCGGGGCAACGCCCTTGAGATAGAAAAGCGCGTAACCAAACGGCGGGGTGAGAAACGAGGTTTGCAGCACCACGGCGACCATCACCACGAACCAGAGCGGGTCGATCCCCATCTGTTCGATGATCGGCAGCATGATGGGAAAGCTCAACAGCACGATGCCCGTCCAGTCGAGAAACATCCCCAGCACGAACACCAGCAAAAACATCATGATCAACGCGCCGGTGGTGCCGCCGGGCATGGCCAGCAGCAGATCCTGAATCACCTGCATACCGCCGCCTCGCGAGAACACGCCGGTAAAGGCGGTCGCGCCCACCAGCACCAGCATGACCATGGTGGTGGTCTTGCCCGCGTCGATGAGCGTGCGGTAGCAGGTGGAGACCTTGCGATCGCCGAAGATCAAAAACAGGATGAACGCGATCAGCACGCCGATCGCCGAGGCCTCGGTGGCGGTGGCGATACCGGTGAACAGCGCCCCCAGAACGCCGAGAATCAGCGCCATCGGCGGCACCACGTACTTGCCGAGCATTTTCAAGAGCTCGCCGGTACTCACCTCCGCGCGCTCTTCCTTTGGCACCGGCGGCCCATAGGAGGGCTTGAAGTGGCAGATGATCAGCACGTAAAGCGCGTACATCACGCCCAGCATGACGCCGGGCACCATGGCGCCGGCGAACAGCGCACCGACCGACACCGGCGAGTAGCTCGCCATCAAGATCAGCATGATGCTCGGCGGAATCAGAATCCCCAGGCAGCCGCTGGCCATGATCACCCCGGCGCTGAGCTCCTTGTTGTAGCCATACTTGAGCATCGGCACCAGCGCGATCATGCCCATCACCGCAATCGAGGCGCCGACGATGCCGGTGGTCGCGGCCAACAGCACTGAAACGATGACCACGGTCAGCGCAAGCCCGCCGCGCAGATTGGCCAGCAGCAGGCGCATGGCGTCGAACATGCGCTCGGTGACGCCGGAGTCGTTCAAAAACCTCGCCATGAGCACGAACAGCGGGATCGCCACCAGCACGTAGTTGTCCATGGCGTTGCCGAAAATGTTGTTGATCAGCGTGCCCAGCACTCGCTCGCCGGGGCCGACGAAGGCGCCGATCACCGCCACCCCGCCGAGCACAAAGGCGAGCGGATGACCCATGAACAGCCCGACCAGCAGGCCACCGAACATCACCAGCGCCAATAGCTCAGGACTCAAGTTCATGGGAGCGCTCCTCACGCAGGGCGATAACGGCGCGCAGTACGATCGCGATCGCCTGCAGTAGAATCAGCGCGGCGGCGAGCACGATCACGCCCTTGATGGGGTAGACCGGCAGCGCCACCATGCCGTAAGTCGTTTCGCCCCGGCTGAAGGCGCGCTCGAAAAACAGCCAGCCGTATTTCAGCATCATCCAGATGAAGGGCACGAAGAAGATCAGATAGCCCAGCAGGGTCAGCACCGCCTGGCGCTTGTGTGACAAAAGGCGCTTGAGCACGTCGACTTCGACGTGGGCGTGATGCTTGAGCCCGTAAGCAGCCATCAGCATGAAGTGGGCGCCAAACAGCATCTTGGTGACATCGAAGGCCCAGTCGCTGGGCCGCCCGAGAAAAAAGCGCGAGGCAATATCGTAAAGCACGATCAGGGTCATCACGGCGATCAGTGGCGCGATCAGGCGCCCGAACAGCTCGTTGAAGGCGTCGATCGCCTTGGCAATGGCATTCATGGAAGCCCTCCGCAGTCAGCTGAAAGCCCCGGCCTGGCCGGGGCGGTAAACGCGCCTTACAGGCAGGCTTCGATCTCTTCCAGTGACGGCAGGTTGTCCATGGTGCGGCTCATGTTGAAGGGGTAGGAGACGTCGCGCCAGGTGGCGTAATCCTGCAGATAGCTGACCATCGACTGGTAGACCTTGGCGTGGTCCGGGTTCTCGCAGGCGCCCTGAACGATCACGTCGTTGGTCACCTGCTGGATCTGTGCCAGATCCTCGTCGGAGAACTGGTTGATGGTCACGCCATCCTCGACGAACTTGCGGGTGGCTTCATTGGATTCGCGCTCGGACCAGGCCAGCGACCAGGCCATGGTGGCGTCGGCGGCGATGCGCAGCTTCTGCTGAGTATCCTCATCCAGCGCGTTCCAGGCGTCCATGTTGATCATCACGCCAAACACGCTGGCGGACTGGTGCCAGCCAGGTGTTGCCCAGTTGTCGGCCACTTCCGCGAAACCGGCCTTGTAGTCGACGCCGGGGGTGGAGAATTCGCCGGCGTCGATCACGCCACGCTCGATGGCCTGATACACCTCGCCGCCGGCCAGCGTCACCTGAGAGCCGCCCAGCTGCTCGAGCACGCGGCCCTGGTCACGCCCGGAAAGGCGCAGGCGCTTGCCTTCGAGATCGGCGATGCTCGCGATCGGCGTACGGCCCATGAAGCCGGACTCGTTGTTGGTGATGCCGTAGGGCAGGTACATCATGTTGAACTGGCCGTAGATCTCCTCATACATCTCGCGTCCGCCCCACTGCTGAATCCAGTTCAGGTAGTCCACGCCGTTGAACAGGCTCGTGGTGGTCGCAAGCGGTGAGAACGCCGGGTTGAGCCCCGCCCAGTAGCCGGGCCAGTCGCCGGCGGCCTCGATGCTGCCGGTTTCGGTGGCGTCGAACACTTCGGTGCCCGGCATCAGGGTACCGCCGGCGCGAAAGTTGATCTGAATTTCCTCGCCGGCCAACTGATTGACCAGCTCCACCCAGTGACGGTCGATCTGAATCAGATCCAGGTTATCCGGCCAGGTGGACGTCATGGTCCACTGCTCTTGAGCCTGGGCAGTGGAGGCGAACAGCACGCCCGTGGCGAGGGCCGTGAGGGTAAAACGCGAGGCAAGTTTCATGATGTGTTCCCTGTTAGCGTGTGGTGTTGTTGATATTGGCAAACGGTCAGGAAAGCGAGCGCAGGTTTACGTATACGTAAATTTGGGTGCGCCACAGCGATAAGCTAGCATACTCGCCAGGCCCGCGCGCCATAGCCGATGGTGGTAGATCGCCCGCGCCATTGAAGTTGGTTAACGCCGCGTTTTTGATTATTAAATAGTGGGTGGTCGCGAGTTGATCCGACCTGTTGAAAAGTGAGCCGATGTCGCAAACCTCAGAATCGTTGAAAGATCGCTTGATGTACGTGGGCGAGCGGTCACTGGGCTCGCTTTGCAGAGAGCCGCTGTGAGCGGGGCGCTCGAGCGCCACGTTGGCGCGCTGGTAGCCCACTCGTATCGCCTGGAGCGGCGCCGCTGGCGCCAGCTGGTATGGCTCGAAGGCGAGCCTGCCGCGTGCCGGCGGGCGGCGCTGGCGCTTTGGCACGCCCGCGCCTGGCGAGCGCCGCTCTGGGTCGCGGACCCGAAAGAGGCGCCAGTCGAAGCACTTTCGAACAAAAAGGTGCATCGCCGGCTGGGGGGCGAGCATCAGCTGGTTATCCTTGACGTAAGCGGAAGCCAGGGGCTGGATCCGGACATGCTGGGCGTGTTAGCAGGGACGCTGAGCGCCGGCGGGTTCTGCGTGCTGATCACGCCCGCCGGGTGGGGCCGCGCGCCGGACCCGGACCCGGACTATGCCCGCCTGAGCGACCACCCCCACGCCTGGACGTCGCTCACCGCGCGTTATCTCGAGCGCCTGGCGAAGATACTAAAGGCTTCCCCCGACATCGTGCGCTGGCAGCCCGGCGTCGGACTCAAGCTTGCCCGGCTCGGCGCGAGCGGTGCGCCCGGTCTTGTCTGCCGGGACACGGCGTGTCGCACCGGTGACCAGGCGCAGGTGGTCGACCAGCTCGTTCGTTTGAAGCGCCGCCGGCCGCTGGTGATCACCGCCGACCGCGGACGGGGCAAAAGCGCGGCGCTCGGCATCGCCTGCGCGCGGCTTTTGCACAGCGGCGTGAGCGAGATCGTCGTCACCGCGCCGTCGCGCGAGGCGATCCAGAGCCTGACGGAGCGGCTGGAGGCGCTCTGCCCGCAGGGCGCGTGGCAAACGCCGGATCACTTTGCGCTGCCAAGCGGCCAGGCACTTCGCTACCTGGCGCCCGCCGCGCTCGACGCGCAGGTGCAGTTGGGCGGTGAAGGCGGCGATGGCGCGTATCTTCTGGTCGACGAGGCGGCGGCGCTTCCCGCTGCGCTGCTCGCGCGCTGGCTCGACGCCTTTCCCCGTGTAGCGTTTGCCTCCACCGTGCACGGTTACGAAGGCTCCGGGCGCGGCTTTGCGCTTCGCTTTCGCGACGTGCTCGACCGGCGCACGCCGCTCTGGCGCGCCGCCAAATTGCAAACGCCGGTGCGCTGGGCCGCGTTCGATCCGCTGGAGACGATCGTCAAGCGGCTGCTGCTGCTCGACGCGCCACTGCCCACCGCCGAGCCCGCGGCCGCGCTGGTCGCGCGCGCGCTTTCGCCGGCGGCGCTGGCCGCCGCGCCGGTTCAGCTGGAGAAGCTCTTCGGGCTTTTGGTGCAGTCGCACTACCGCACTGCGCCGTCCGATCTTCGTCAGCTGATGGACGGCCCCGGCGTCGGGTTTCGCATGATCGGCGAAGAGGAGCCCCAGGCCGTGCTGGTCACGTTCGAGGAGGGCGGTTTCGACGCGACGCTTGCCGATGACGTGGCCCGAGGCGAGCGTCGCCCGCGCGGGCATCTGCTGGCCCAGTCGCTGGCCGCCCACACCGGCAGCCGCGCCGCGCTCGAAGCTCGCTGGCGCCGCGTGGCGCGGGTGGCCACCCACCCGGAGCGTCGCCGCGAGGGGCTCGGGCGCGCGCTGATCGAGGCGGATATGCGCGACGCCCGGGCGCAGGGCGTTGCGCTTTACGGCGCCACCTTCGGCGCCGAGGCCTCGCTTCTGCGCTTCTGGCGGGCGCTTGGCTTTTTGCCGGTGCGCCTGGGCGTCACTCAGGAAACGTCTACCGGCGAGTACGCGGTGATGGTCGCCCGCGCGCTGAACGCTCAGGGCGAGGCGGTGCTGGCGTCACTCAGAGCGGGCTTCGAGGCGAGTCTTTCGAGCCTTCTGGCGTTTGAGCTGACCGCGCTGCCCGCCAACGTCGTCCCGCAGCTTTTGAGCGACGCCGCGCCGGCGCTCAACGCGCGCGAGCAGCAGGACGCGCAGGACGTCGCCTACGCGCACCGCGACCCGGCGCTCGCCAGGGCCTCGCTCCAGGCGCTGGCGCGCTGGGCGAGCGCGGACATCGAGCGCGCCGGCTGCGCTGATGAGGCGCTTCGTGCGAGTCTCGAAACGCTGACCGCCTGGGCGTTTCAGAACCGCGCGCCCGCGCGCGCGCCGCGCGAGGCGAACCAGCGGCTGCGCCAGGCGGTGCGGGCGCTGTTTGAGGCCACTCTTTCGCCGGGCGAGCCGCAGCGGTAGAGTAGGGCGGTTACGGATCAAAAAGAGCTCACATGAACGCACACCTGGACGCGCTGGAACCCACGCTGGTATGGCGCCACTTTCGTACGCTGTGTAACACGCCCAGGCCCTCCGGCCGGGAAGCCGCGCTGGTCGCGACGCTCGAAACCTGGGCCGAGGCGCTTGGCCTGGCCCACGACCGCGACGACTTCGGCAACCTGCGCATCAAAAAACCGGCAAGCCCCGGGTGTGAAAGCGCCCCCGGCGTGATCCTTCAGGGCCATCTGGACATGGTCGCCCAGGCCAATGCCGATACCCCCCACGATTTCGATAACGACCCGATCCGCACCTACGTCGACAGCGGCTGGCTGCACGCCGACGGCACGACCCTGGGCGCGGACAACGGTCTTGGCGTGGCGGCGATTCTGGCCGTGCTCGAGGATGACACTCTCACCCATGGCCCGCTGGAGGCGCTCTTTACCCTGGAGGAGGAGACCTCCATGGGCGGGGCGCTGAATCTTGCCGAGAACTGGCTGGACGGGTCGCTTCTGCTCAACCTGGACAGCGAAGAGCGCGGTGAGGCCTACATTGGCTGCGCGGGCGGCGCCGACGTCATGGTCGATGCGCGCCTGCCGGGCAAGGCGCTGGCCGAGCGTGAGACGGTGATCGAACTTGCGCTGACCGGGCTCAAGGGCGGCCACTCGGGGATCGATATCCACAAGCCGCTGGGCAACGCCAACCGCCTGCTGGTGCGGGCGCTGCGGGCTCTCGATATGCTCGACGCGCGCCTGATCGACTACAAGGGCGGCACGCTGCGAAACGCCATCCCCCGCGAGGCCTTTGCCACGCTGGCGCTGCCCATCGATGAGCTCGACACCGCGTTCGACAAGATCGCAAGGCTCGAAGAGGTGCTGAAAGCGGAGCTTGGCAGCGGTGACCCGAACGTGTCGCTCAAGGCGCGCCGTGTCGAGGCCGTGGTCGAGGCGGAGCCCTTGACCCACGATGCCAGCACCATGCTGATCTCGGCGCTTTACGCCGCCCCCTGTGGCGTCGAGCGCATGAGCGCCGACGTCGAGGGCGTGGTCGAAACCTCGAACAACCTGGGCGTTTTGAGCCTCGAGCAGGGCCGGCTGCACCTGTGCGCTTTGGTGCGCTCGCTGCACGACAGCGCCGCCGAGGCGTTGGCCGACCGCTTCAGCGCGCTGTTCGGTTTGATGGGCGCGCGGGTCAAGGTGGAAAACGGCTACCCGGGCTGGGCGCCGAATCCGCAAAGCGCTTTGCTTGCGATCTTCAAGGCGCGCCATCAGGCGGTGCTGGGTTCTGAGCCCGCGGTGAAGGTGATCCACGCCGGGCTCGAGTGCGGCATTCTCGGCACCAAGTATCCCGACCTTGACATGATCTCCTTCGGCCCGCTGATTCGCGGCGCCCACTCGCCGGACGAGCGGGTCGAGCTTGCCTCCGTGACGGAGTTCTGGACGATGCTGCGCGCGCTGATCGAAGCGCTGGCAGAAAAACGCTAGACGCGTACGGTGTAAAAGCACGAAAAAACGGCGCCCGAAGGCGCCGTTTTTCTTTTCAGCCGCCGAAAAAGCGGCGACGTGTGTACTGGTCGAGCGGTGTTATTTACTCAGATAAGCGTTGAGCATCCACACGGTCTTTTCCTGCTCGCGGATGTAATCGCCGGCCTGAGAGGCGGTGCCTTCGTCGTCGGCGTCGGAGGCCAGCGCCAGCACTTCGCGCTGCAGCGCGATCAGCGTCTGGTATCCGTCGAGCACGCCTTTTACGCAGGTCTGGCCGTCGAACACGTCCTTGTCTTCCTGAATGCGCGAGAGCTTGGCGTAGTCGCTGTAGGCGTGCACCGGCTTGTGGCCCAGGGTCAGGATGCGCTCGGCGACTTCGTCGACCTTGGTCAGAAGGTCGGTGTAGAACTCCTCGAACTTCTCGTGCAGCTGGAAAAAGTCGTTGCCTTTCACGTTCCAGTGGTAGCCGCGCACGTTCATGTAAAAGATCTGGTAGTTGGCCAGCAGGTGGTTCAGCTTTTCGGCGAGCTGGCTGGCGCTGTCTTCGTGTAGACCAATGCTGTTGAACTCGGACATCACTACGTCTCCATGTAAGCCGTTAAACGGGTGTCGATTCGTTCAAAAAGGTTAGCGCACGCTGGATACGCGATAAAACGAGTTTTGCGTATCGCCTTCATAGCGTAGCGGTATCGCGCGCCTATGCCTTGGATGTGCAGGCGAACGCGCGGGTTTTCAACCGCCGCTTGCGGTAGGGCGGTTTTGGAAGAGCCGCACCACGCCTTCACAGCGCGCGCTCAACAGCTCGGCGGTGCGCGGTAGCGCCTCCTCGAGGCTCATCGGGCCGTCGGCCAGGGCGAAGGCGGCGGTGACGCCTTCATCAAAACACGCCTGCCAGCCGTCGCCCAGACTTCCCGCCAGCACCACCACCGGTTTGCCCAAGCGCTTCGCCGCCCGCGCCACGCCGATCGGCGTTTTGCCAGCCAGACTCTGGCCGTCCAGGCGGCCTTCGCCGGTGATGACAAGGTCTGCCTGCTCGATCAGCGCGGGCAGATTCGCCTGGCGCATGATGATCTCGATGCCGGGCTTGAGCGTCGCGCCGAGAAAGCTCGCCGCGGCAAAGCCCATGCCACCGGCCGCCCCGGCGCCGGCGAGCTCGCGAAGATCGTCACCCAGTGCCTGGGCACTGACGTCGGCAAAGCGCGCAAGGGCTGCGTCGAGCGCGGCGACATCGTCCGGGGTGGCGCCTTTTTGCGGGCCGAACACGGCGCTGGCGCCGCGCTCACCCAATAGCGGGTTGTCCACGTCCACCGCCGCTTCCACGGTAAGCCCCGCCAGGCGCGGGTCGAGCCCGGAAAGATCCAGCGTTTCGAGCTCGAAAAGCGCCGCCCCACCCGGGGCCAGCGCGTTGCCTTCGCGGTCTTTAAGCGTAGCGCCGAGGGCCTGGAGCATGCCGGCGCCGGCGTCGTTGGTGGCGCTACCGCCGAGCAGTAGCAGCGCCTTCTCGGCGCCGGCGTCGAGTGCGGCCCGGAACAGCTCGCCGACGCCGAAGGTGCTGGTGCGCAGGGCGCTGCGCTCGGCACGCGACAGGTGCTGCAGGCCGCTCGCTTCTGCCAGCTCGATAAATGCGGTACGCTCGCGGGCAAGCCAGCCCCAGCGTGCCAACCGGGCCCGGCCGAGGGCGTCCTGAACCGTGCACTCGCGCCGCTCGGCGCCGGTGGCGCTGATCAGCGCCTCGAGACTTCCCTCGCCGCCGTCGGCCAGCGGGCAGGGGTGCACGGCCGCCGTCGGACACGCCCGCTTGACGCCTTCGGCCATGGCGTGGGCGGCCGCGTCGGCGCCGAGGGCATCCTTGAAGCTATCCGGGCAAAGCACGACGTTCATTAACGCGATCTCCATAAAACCTTATAGTGAATTTATTGTCTGGAAATGATTGCTTGGAAATGGGGTTTGGAACCATCGCTCTGGCAGTGAGCTTAGCGCGGCGCGGCGGTGCGCACCAGGCTTGGCGGGCCTTTGATAAAAACCGGCGCGAACGCCGAGGGAGCACCCATGAAGCCACGACAGATTAAGTCACGACCAATGATGCTGGTTTTGCTGCTGGCGCTGGCGGGCTGTCAGACAACGCCGGACCGGCTACCCCGCGCCGAGCCTGCCCCGGCGCCTTCGTGCTACTTTCCAACCCAAGGCGTGGCGGGCGAGGAGGTTTTGCGCCAGAGCGTGGCGCTGCTCGAGCAGTGGGAGTTCGAGCTCGACAACACCGATACCGCGCTTGGCCTGATCAGTGCGAGCAAAGAGCGCGAGCTGATCGGCTATTACGACCCCTATGACGGCGACTACGGCTCCGGCGTGCGCGTGTTTGGCGGCCTGGGCCTTGGCCTTGGCCATCGCTCATCGATAGGGCTGGGGCTTGGCTTTGGCGGCGGCATTGGCCAGCGCCCGGTGGAGAGCGAGCGGGTGAGCGTGCTGGTGCAAAACGATCACGTGCGCGTCTCCCGCGATATCCGCCGCTTCGATCACCTGCGCGACCTGCGCGAGTCGCGCAGTGCCAGCGACGACGATTTCTGCCGGCGCTTTCAGTCGGCGCTGCCCGCCTTCGACACCGGGAGCCGCTTATGAGGCGTTCATCCAGCATCAAGGCTGTGGCGCTGGTGCTCGCCACCGCGCTACTCGCCGGCTGCGCCACCCCCCAGCCGGCAAACCCGCGCGAGCTTCGCTTCAACGCCACGCCGGAGCGCACCTTTCGCGAGGCGGTGGATTTGATGGTGGCTCAGGGCTACGTGATTCGCCACGCGGACCTGGCGCTTGGCCGCGCCGAGGCCTCGCTTGCCCGCTGGCCGGAGTATCGCCTGCTGCTGCGCGTCGAGCCTTCTGGTGCGCCCCGAGGCGCTGCCGGGCAGGGCACTTCGGATCAGACCGCATCGAGCCAGGCCGCATCGAGCCAGGCCGCATCGAGTCAGGTGAGCGTCTCGGCGCTGCGCGGCGCCACGCCGCTGGCGCCGTACCTGCTCGACCCCTGGCTCGTCGAGCTGCAGCAGCGGCTGGGAGAGGCACCTTGAACCGTTCTGCATTAACACGCGCCTTGCTTGCGGCCGGCTCACTTTTGTTGGCCAGCGGCGCGCAGGCCCACCCCCACGGCTGGATCGATCTCAGTGTGACGGTCGTGACCGATGAGCAGGGCCGCGTCACCGCCTTCGATCAGATCTGGCGGATGGACCCGTTCTACAGCCTGATCGTGTTCGACGAGCTGCGAAACGTGGCGGACGCCACCTTCGAGGAGGGGCTCGACCAGCTCGGTCAGGACATTCGCGACAACCTTTCGGCGCAGCACTACTTCACACGAGCCTGGCTCGACGGCGAGCCGCTGGCGCTGGGCGAGGTGAGCGAGTACACCACCTATGAACGTGATAGCCGCCTGGTGTACATGTTCTCGCTGCCGCTGGCCGAACCCGTGGCCCTCGACGGTGCGCGGCTCGAGTACCAGATCTATGACCCGACCTACTACATCGAAGTGGTCCACGAAGAGCAGGATGGCGCCCCAGCCGAAAGCGCGCTGACGCTTGTTGGCGATGAGACGTCCTGCGCGCTCGGCGTCTCTCAAGCCAGCCCGGACCCGGAGCTTGTGCTGCAGGCCGCGCTGCTGGACAAGGGCGATGAGGGGGAGCCGGAGCTCGGTCGCTACTTTGCCGAAACCGGCCATATCGACTGCAGTGAATCCTGATCATGCTCCCTACCGCCCGAAACACGTTTACCAATAAGCATCGAACTTCCAACGCGTCGCCCTCGAGCGCGCGCTTCAAAACCGGGCTCACGCTTGCGTTGGTGATCGGCCTGATTGGGCTTGCCATCTGGGCGGCCACGCTCTGGTTCCAGGGTGCGAGCCTGCAGATTCTGGCCTGGCAGCGTGAGCTTCATCGGGCGCTGACGCTCTCCATCACCGAGCTTGCGCGCACGCCGTCGAACTCGGCGTGGGTGACGCTTCTGAGCGTAAGCTTTGGCTACGGCGTATTCCACGCCGCGGGCCCGGGTCACGGCAAGGCGGTGCTGGCGACCTATCTCGCCTCCCACGGCGGCGCGACCCGCCGTGCTCTGGGGCTCTCGTTTGCCGCTTCGATCCTGCAAGGGGTGACCGCTATCGTCATGGTTGGCGTGCTGGTGTTCGGGCTGGGCTTTTTGACCCGCCAGGCGATGGGGCAGGTGGTGTGGGTCGAGCAGGGCAGTTTTTTGCTGGTCGCGCTGTTGGGCGTCTGGCTCTGCGTGCGCGCGGCGCGAAAGCTGCGCCATGCCTATCGCTCCAGGGCGCCGGCGGTGTTGACGCCGGTGTCGCAAGGCCCGGGGCTGCTCTCGGCGCCCAGCCACGGCCATTTCCATCCGCATCATCAGCACGAGCACGGCGACCATCATGAACACGGCGCCCACTGCTGCGGCGGCGCGCACCATGTCGAACCGGACCAGGCGCTTGATTGGCGCACCGCGCTGATGACCGTTGGCGCGATTGGCCTGCGCCCCTGTTCCGGGGCGGTGCTGTTACTCGGGGCGGCGGGGCTTTTAGGCCAGTTTTGGGTTGGCGTCAGCGCAGTGGTCGCGATGTCGCTGGGCACCGGTATTACGGTATCGGCGCTGGCGCTGGCCAGCGTGTTCGCTCGGGGCTGGGCGACCCGGCGGCTGGCGCGTCAATCGCAAAGCCGCGCGGTCGAAAAGATCGCTGCCTGGGCGGCGCTGGCCGGAGGTGTTGTGATCGTGGCGTTGGGCGTGTCGCTGTCGGTCGCGGGCTTCGATCAGCCGGCGAGCTCGCCACTGTTCAGCGAGCCGCCGGCGCGCTCGAGCAGCGCCCCCTTTGGTCCTGGCGCTTGATTCGCTAAACGTCGAGCTTATCCATGTGGGCCAGAATCCGCTCGCGGCGCTCGCGTTGAAGCGTCGGGCTATAGGGCACCGCCTCGCCCTTGCCCCATACCGGCGCCGGCCAGGCGTCATCGCGCGTAAAGCGCACCACCAGATGCACATGAAGCTGGCTGACGACGTTGCCCAGTGCTGCCACGTTGAGCTTGTCGCCTTGAAAGGCCAGCTGAAGCGCCTGGCCAAGCGCGGTGGTCTCCCGGTGAAGCTGCGTTTGGTCGTCGTTTGAAAGCTCGAATATCTCGCGCACGCCTGGCCGGCGCGGCACCAGAATCACCCAGGGAAAGCGCGCGTCGTTCATCAACAGCGCGCGGCAAAGCGGCAGGTCGGCAAGCGACAGGGTGTCGGCGGCCAGGCGGCTATCCAGCTCGAAAGTGCTCATGGGGTGGGCTCCGGGATAAAACGTTGACAGTTCAAGGGCGCTGTCATAAAAATCGATGCACGTGGCGGCGTTAAACGGGCAGAATCGTTAAAACGCTGTTACGCTGACTATACGCCTGCGTGATAGTGACACGCGAAGGCTTTCCGACCCCGTGAATGTTAAGGAGAACATGATGAAAAAACTACTCGCCGTAAGCTTCATTATGCTGATCAGCGCTTCAGCGTTGGCCGGTTGCAACACCATTTCCGGCGCAGGCAAGGACGTGCAAGCGGGCGGCCAGGCCGTGCAGGACGCCGCCGAGTAAGTTCGGTCGGGTGCTCCAGGAAGCAGGCGGAAGGTTTTTCCGCCTGCTTCTTTCGTTTGGGGCCGTCGCTTTTACACGTTGGCGGCTTTTTCATCGCGCATTCACAAGGAAACGTGACATGCCCAATCTTGATCGCTTTCTTAGAACCTGCCTGACGGCCACTGGCGCGCTGACCCTCGGTGTGCTCCTGAGCGCCTGTGCGGCTCAGACCGGCGTCGCCCAGGCGCCGAGCAGCCCGGACGTCAGTGCCCCGCCGCCGCCCCGGGTCGCCGACAACGCGCCGCCCGCTACCTCGCAGGGCGCCTGCAATATCGCTTCGCTCGAGGCCGTTGGCGAACCGCTGACCGAGGCGCGCTCTCGCGAGCTCATGAGTCAGAGTGGCGCGCGCGATGTGCGCGTGTTGCCACCCAATAGCGTGGCGACCATGGACTACCGCGAAGACCGGCTCAACATCGAGCTCGACGAGGCCGGGCGCATCACCGCGCTGCGCTGCGGCTAACGCAGAATCAGCACCACGCAGGCGGCGGTCAAAAGCCCCATCGTCACGTTGAACGCCCGCCAGGCCGCCGCGGTCTTGATGAAGCGCCCGATCGCCACGCCAAACACCGCCCACACCAGCAAACACGGCAGGGCGGTGAGTTCGGCCATCCCCACCAGAAGCACCGCATTAAGCAGCATCGGGCCGTTTTCCGGCAGAAACCCGGCGATTAGCGCAAGCCCCAGCACCCAGGCCTTGGGATTGGCGAGCTGGAAAAGCGCCGCCTGGCCGAAGGTCAGCGGCTTGCCCCTGGCGCGAGTATCGCTCAGGTTCGGCGGCGGCGCCGTGGCGATTTTGTAAGCGAGATAGAGCAGATAAGCGCTGCCCGCCCAGCGCAGGCTCCACTGCAACACCGGAAAACGCTCGAACAGCGTGCCAAGGCCCAGCGCAATGGCGAGATAAAGACAGAAGCAGCCGCCGACGATGCCGCCCATGTGGGGCAGCGTTCGGCGCACGCCGAAGTTCGCCCCGGAGGCGGTCAGCATCAGGTTGTTCGGCCCCGGCGTCAGCGTCATCGACATCATGAAAAGCGCCACCGGCCCCAGTAGTAACAGCCACTCACTGCCCATGACGTGACCTATTCATAGCGGTCTCTCCAGCGCTGTCGGCGCACCTGCTCCTTGAGCATTTCCAGAATGTCGTAGAGCACCTGCTCGGTGACGTGAGCGCTGGTGTCGTCCACGGTCAGCCAGCTGTCAAAGCCGCTGTCCGCGGTGCGCTCGATCATTTGGCGAAACTCCGGTGAGTGGATACCCAGCGCCAACTCGTCCACCAGCCGCTGGGCGACGCCGCTGAGTGCCGCCTGCATGGCGCTGGAAGCGGTTTCGCCCATGGGCAGGCGATTGAGCCGCTGGATCTCCGGGGTCTCAAGCAGCGTGCGCGTGATCAAAGCGTCGATGGAGGTCATGATCTCCTGGCGATTTTGCTGGTACGCCTTGCCCACGGTGGACTCCAGCCGCTGGGAGATCTCCTTGATCAGCTCGCTCTTGCGCGGCATGATCACCCGGTCGACGAGGCGCTCGGTCAGCGAGTCGGCGGCCAGAATTTGCTGCTGCACGTTGCCCATCAAACGCAGCGCGATACGATCAGAGAGCTCCTCGAGCAGGATGTCGTAATACTTCATGACAAAGCGAAAGCTCGACCAGTTGCGCACGTCGATCAGCCCTAACCGGTGGAGCCGGTGGACCAGCGACAGCACTCTGAGCGCGCGCAGCCAGCGAAAGCCCGCCAGCGGAATGCAGCCCAGTACGTCGTACCAGTGGATGAACGGGTAGAAGAACCAGCGGTGATAGCGGCGCTCGATGATCGCTGCCGTCCACCCCAAGAGCACGTCGATGACGAAAATCGTGACGAACACCAGGTCGATGGCGAAAAATCGGCTGTGAATTTCGGCGTCGTAGAAGCCGTGAAAGCCTGGCGAGGCGCGCTGTACCAGCTGCTCGAACCAGCCGAGCAGAAACAGCGAATCGAACAGCAACAGCGCCAGGTTCGCGATCACCGCGGCCAGAATGAAAAAGTCCCAGCCGATGTGCGCGTACTCCACGGCGCGGGGTAGTTTGGGGTGGCGCTCTCTGGCCAGCATGGTGACTCCTTTCGGTGTGGGCGAAGCGGCGGCGGGCTAGTCGTCTCTGAGGTGCTGCTGGGCGCGCTTCTCTTCCTGCTCGGCCTGCTTTCGATGCTTCTTGCGTAGCGCCGCTTTTTCAAAGCGCAGCTTCTGAAGCGGCGTATTCAGTGACAGCGGCGCCACCTGGGCGGGCTGGCCCTCCCGGTCGACCGCGACCATGGTCAGATAGCAGCTGTTGGTATGACGAATCAGCTTTTCGCGGATGTCTTCGGCCACCACCTTGATGCCGATCTCCATCGAGGAGCGGCCCACGTGGTTGACGCTGGCCAAAAACGTGACCAGCTCGCCGACCATGATCGGCTGTTTGAACAGTACCTGGTCCACGGAAAGGGTGACCACGTAGTGGCCGGAGTAGCGGCTGGCGCAGGCGTAGGCCACCTCGTCGAGCTTTTTGAGAATCGCGCCGCCATGCACCTTGCCACTGAAGTTGGCCATGTCCGGCGTCATCAATACCGTCATGGAGAGTTCGCGCTGGCCCGGCAGGGCGCTGTCAGCGCTAAAAATGTCCGTCATAAGCTGCTCTTGAAAGCCTGAAAGGGCGCCTGCCCTGCGCGGGCCGCCCGTGAAGTGAAACCGCCGGCGCTCAAAACCACACAAGCCCCACGGAAATGATCACGCCGGTTAAAAATAGCTGAACCAGGCAAAAGCCCATAATGTCCTTGGCCTTGAGCCCCGCGATGGCGAGCACCGGCAGCGCCCAGAACGGCTGGAGCAGGTTCGTCCAGGCATCGCCCCAGGCGACCGCCATGGCGATACGCGCTACGTCCGCGCCCAGCGCCTCGGCGGCAGGCAGCATGACCGGCGCCTGCACCGCCCACTGACCGCCTCCGGACGGCACGAAGATGTTGACGATGCCGGCGCTGATGAACGACCAGAACGGCAGCGACGTGGCGCTGGCAAACGAGACCAGCCACTGCGACATGCTCTCGGCCAGCCCCGACTGCACCATGATCGCCATGATGCCGGCGTAGAAGGGGAACTGAATCACGATGCCCGCGCCGCCCTTGATCGCCTCGTTCAGGCTGTTCAACAGGTTGCGCGGCGTGCGGTGCAGCACGATCGCGGCAAACAGAAACAGAAAGTTGACCACGTTCAGGTTGAGCCCGCCGCCGCGCAGGAAAAAGTGGTCGAGCAAAAACAAAAGCCCTGGCACGCCCACCAGCAGCGCCAGGCCCATGCTGTTTTCGAGCTTCTCTGCCGGGCGGGTGGCACGCTCGACCGTCTCTGGTTCGTCATCGAGAAGCGCGCGATCCACGTAGACGCTCTCCTCGTCCGGCGGCAGCATCAAACGGTTGATCAGCGGGATGGCCACGAACAGGCAGACGACGATGGCGAGGTTGAAGAATGCAAAGATCGTCGAGCCGGTGCCGATCACGCCGATCTGATCGGCGGAGAAGTGGCCGTCGGTGGCGATGGTCAGCGGAATCGAGCCCGCCAACCCCCCGTGCCAGACCACGAACCCGGAGTAGGCGCTCGCCACCAACAGGCGGTAATCGACCCGCACCAGTCGCGCCAGCTCCTTGGCGAACAGCGCCCCGACGACGAGACCAAAGCCCCAGTTGATCCAGCTCGCGGCCAGCGACACCAGAGTGACGAGAATGATCGCGCCACCGGCGCTTTTGGCGGTGCCCGCAAGCCTTGCCAGCAGGCGCTTGACCGGCGGCGAGCTTGCCAACATGAAGCCGGTGACCAGTACCAGCAGCATCTGCATGGAGAAGGTCAAAAGCCCCCAGAAGCCGTCGCCCCACATGCGCAGCACTGCAAGCGGCGTTTGGCGCTCCACGGCGATGGCCGCCACGGAGGCGATCAGCGTCAGCAGCAGGACGAAAATATAGGGGTCGGGGAGATAGCGCTCGACCAGCTTGACCGCAGGCCTGGCAATAAACCTTAGCATAAGAGGCTCGCTTTATTCGTTATTGGGAGTGCCCGCTCAATATACGAGCCTGGGGTGCCTTTTTCATCCCCGCCGATGGGTTAACCGCGGATGGGTAACCGCCAGCGATCAATACTCCGCCTGGGCGGCGCACCAGCGGCTTCGCCGGTAGCGGGCGTAGTAGCCGGCGAGCACTGCGGAGCGGGTGAGCATGAACAGCGTAAAGGCGAGCCACAGCCCGTGATTGCCAAGCCCCTGGAAGAGCCACCAGGCGGGCAGATAAACGCCAAGGCCTGCGAAGATGCTGTTGCGCATTTCGCGCACCGCGGTGGTGCCGATGAATACGCCGTCGAGCAGATAGCTCCACACCGCGATCAGGGGCATGGCGACCATCCAGGGCAGGTACTCGGCGGCGGTCGTGCGCACCTCTAAAAGACCGGTCAACAGCGCGATCAGGACGTTACCGAACAGCGCGAAACCAAGCGCGGTAGCCAGCGCCGTGTAAAACGAAAAGCGCGCGGCGGCCTTGACCGTGGCCGCAAAGCCCGCCCAGTCGCGTCGGCCAAACGCCCGGCCGGTCAGCGATTCGGCCGCGTGGGCAAAGCCGTCCAGCGCGTAGCTGGTCAGCATGATGAACTGCAAAAGCACCGCATTGGCGGCAAGCATCGTATCGCCCTGGCGCGCGCCCTGGGCGGTGAAAAACGCGGTGGCGAACAAAAGCCCCAGGGTGCGCACGAACAGGTGCGCGTTGACGCTGAAAAGCGCCCGGTAGGCGCGAAGCCGCCAGAGTCTTGAGCGCTCGAAGACGCCGTCCAGCAGCCGCAGCTGGCGAACCACCAGCCACGCGCCGAAGGCCAGCGCGCTGTAGTCGGCAATGACGCTTGCCAGCGCCACGCCGTTGCTGGTCATGCCAAGACCCACCACGAAGACGAGATCGAGCGCGATATTGACGGCGTTGGTCAAAAGCAGCAGGTAGAGCGTAACGCGAGCGTTTTGCTGGCCCAGAAACCAGCCCAGAATCGTATAGTTGGCCAGCACCGCCGGCGCAGACCAAAGCCGAATCTCGGCGTACTCGCGGGCAAGCGCCTGAGCCTCTTTGCTTCCATCGAGCAGCCACAGCCCAAGGTCGATCAGCGGCGAGCTCGCAAGCACCAGCGCCGCGCCGATCAAAACCGCCAGTAAAAGCGACTGCCCCAAAAGATGTTTGATGTCATTGGGTGCCTCGCGGCCCATGGCCTGGGCGACCAGGCCGGTGGTGCCCATGCGCAGAAAGCCAAAGCCCCAATAAAGAAAACCGAACAGCGTTGCGCCCAGAGTGACCGCGGCCAGATAGCGCGAATCCGGCAGGTGGCCGACCACGGCAGTGTCCACCAGCCCCAGAAGCGGGACGGTGACGTTGGAGAGAATGATGGGCCAGGCGAGCGCCCAGATGCGCACGGGCGGGTCAGGCGGCAGTAATGAGGTGATACTTTTTCAACAGCTGCTCTTTGGTTTCCGGGCGGTTCGGGTCGAGCGGGATGCAGTCCACCGGGCAGACCTGTTGGCACTGAGGCTCGTCGAAGTGGCCGACGCACTCGGTGCAAAGACCCGGGTCGATCACGTAGATTTCTTCACCCGGCGAGATCGCATCGTTAGGGCATTCCGGCTCGCAGACGTCGCAGTTGATGCATTCGTCGGTAATCATCAGGGACATGGCTATTACCTCGTGAATGACGGATTCGCCCGCCGCAGCGGTACTGCGTGGGTGATGGGGCTCAAGGGGCGTTGAAGCGCTCGGCCAACGCCTCGGCGACCTTGGGAGGCACCAGCGCGGACACATCGCCGCCAAGGCGCGCGATTTCGCGAACGATCGTCGACGAAATATAGGAGTTCTCGACCGCCGGCGTCAAAAACACGCTCTCGAGCGTCGGATTCTGCGCCCGGTTCATGTTAGCAAGCTGCAGCTCGTACTCAAAGTCGGAGGCGGCGCGAATGCCGCGCAGCATGATGCGCGCATCGAGATCCGCCATCAGGGTGGTCAAAAGCGACGAGAACCCGACCGCCGACACGTTGGGAAGCTCATGGCACGTCGATTCCACCAGCGCGATGCGCTGATCCAGCGATAGCGCCGGCTTCTTGTTAGGGCTTTCGGCCACGGCGATCACCACGCGATCGAACATCTTCGCGGCGCGCGCGATCAGATCGAAATGACCGTTGGTGATCGGGTCGAACGTGCCGGGGTAGACCGCCACTCGGGGTTGCTCGGCGCTCATGATGCGCTCTCCTCGTCGTCGAGCCGACCAAAGGGGTTATCCACCGTCAACGACACCGGCTGGGCGTAGCCTGGAATATGGATGCGGTCCATGTCGATGCCAAGCTCCGGGCCTTCGAGCACGGCCTCGCCGAACTGGTAGCGCGGCGCGTAGTGGCCGCGGTCGGCCTGGGCCAGGTACGCTTTCGAGCGGGCGCGGACGTCTTCGCGGCGCGCTCGCCACGCCTGCATGGCCTGGTCGCCGTGGCGCTTTTCGAGCAGCCGCTCGGTGACGCTGGGCGAGAGCACCACGCCGGTGGCGTTGTTGCCGCCAAAGCCCTTGGCGTTGATGAAGCTGGCGTCTGCCTTAAAGGCGAGCGGCGTCTGGAAAAAGCGCAGCCGCTCGGCGTGGACGTCGCTTGCCACCGCGTCCAGCGTGGGAATACCGGGCAGCAGGTCGTGCTGGAAGCTGCCCAGGGCACTGGTCAGCTGATCACCCGCCGCCGAGCCCTGGGAGTGGCCGATGAACGCCTTGATCGCCACCACCGGCCAAGCATCGATGCCGTTGGCGCGGGCGATTTCGTGCAGCACGTGGGACTCGGTGGTGCGGTTTTTCGGCGTGCTGGTGCCGTGGGCATGCACGAACGTGCGCTGCTTGAGCGCCGTGTCGCCGAGCATGTCGCGCACCAGCGCCGCCGCCTTGCCAAGCGTAATGTAGTTGCCGATGCCGGGGGCGGAGATCGAGCGTTTGAAGCCGTCGGCGTTGACGAACACGTCCGGCACCGCGCCGAGGATATCCGCGCCGGTCTCGAGCGCCAGCGTATCGTCCATCAGCATCACGAACTGGCTCGCCTCGGCCATGGTGAAGCCGCAGTTCTGGGCGAAAGGCCGGCAGGCGCGCTGGTAATCCGCGTCGGTCAGAAGCTCGAGGGCGTCGAGCGCCTTGAGACTGGCGTCGTCGGCCAGCGCCCCCATGGCGCGAAAGCCTTCGATGATCTCCGGGGTGATCGGCGCATCCGCGGTGCCCACCATCACCACCCGAGCGCGGCCTTCGCGAATGTCCTGAAGCCCTAAACGCAGGTTGTAGAGAAAGCTTGCACAGGCGCCGAGTGCGGCTCCGGTGCTGCCGACGCTTCCCAGCACGTAGGCGTTGAGAAAGTCCGCTGGCATCTGCGCGTAGCCCAGCGGCATCTGCTTGGAGGTGGCGCGGTTGCCGCTCACCAGGCTTTTCATCAGCCCGCCCCAGCCGGCCTCGTCGAGCTGGCCAATGGAGTTGCCGGCGTAAACGGCGATCTTGTCCGGGTCCAGGCGCTCGCGCAGCCGCTCCCACTCAAGGCCGCTGGCGCCCAAGCAGTCGCTGGCGGCGAAAATGGCCATCGACAGCCCCCGCGGGTGGTGCACGCTGCGATAAAGGCTTGCCGGGTCGAAACCGGTAGGCAACTGCGCGGCGGCCACGACCTTGGGCGTCTGGGCATCCGGCAGCAGCGCATTGAACACCCCGGCGGGCACGCTGACCTTCACGTGGCGGGCGTCCTCGGTGTCGCTCACTTCCCAGTTGGCCGGCAGCTGCTCCGGCAGCTGGCGCCGGCGCAGCGTGAAGTGCAGCGGGGTGTCGAGGGCCATCTCTGCCTGGCGGCTGGCGGGCATACCGGGGGCGAGAAAGTGCGGATCTTCGTTGCGCCGGATCAGCGTGTGGTTCAAGACGCGCTCGAAAAGCGTCTCGGTGGGCGCCTCGATCGGCTCGCCCTGGTCATTTTGCCAGCCCTGCTCGGTATGGATCGCCAAGCGCATTAGCGCCGCCAGGCTCTCCAGCGTATGGCGCTTTTGATCAGTAGGTAGCGCATCAAGCACGGTGCGGCGAAAGGCCTGATGGCCCGAGGTTCTGCCAGCAGGATTGATGCCGCCCATGCCGACAATTACCGGTAAGTGTGACAAGCCGGATTCCTCGTGGTGCGATAGTTGGGTAACGTACGCCTCGGCGGGGCGCTTGAAAGACCCTGGCCGAGTGTCCTGACATTCATGGACACGATCATAGCACCAGGGGTGCAATGGCGTCATGCCGCGCGCGCCGGAGACTGATAGAATCGTGGTTTTTCCCTCAGAGGGTGGCATGCAGCACGCGTCTCGAGTCGTTACTTCCAATCAGCCCGGCCCCCACCAGGATCTGGCCCGGCGCGTTCAGCGCGCGCTGGCGCATCCGCTCAAAAAGCCCGTGGCCGACCACAGCCGCCAGGCGTTCGAGCAGGCCAGCCTCTGGCGTGAACAGACGAGCGCGCCGCTGATTCTCGATGCCGGCTGCGGGGTGGGCCTTTCGACAAGGCGGCTGGCCGAGCGGTTCCCGGACCACGCGGTGATCGGGGTGGATCGAAGCGAAAGCCGGCTGGGCCGCGAACACGGCGCGCCGCCGGACAACGCGCTGCTGGTGCGCGCCGATCTCATCGATTTCTGGCGGCTGGCGCTGGCGGCAGGCTGGGCCCCCGAGCGCCACTATCTGCTGTACCCCAACCCGTACCCCAAGGCCGCGCACCTGAAGATGCGCTGGCACGGCCACCCGGTGTTTCCCGCCGTGCTGGCGCTGGGTGGGCAACTCGAGGTGCGCTCGAACTGGCAGATCTACATCGAGGAGTTCGCCCAGGCGGTGGCGCTTGCCACTCATCGGCAGGCGACAGTCGAATCACTGACGCCAGGCCCTTCGTATCTGACGCCTTTCGAGGCGAAGTACGCCCAGAGCGGCCAGCCGCTTTGGCGCCTGACCTGTACGCTTCAAAGCCACACCGTGGGCGCTCAAGGGCTCTCGAATTTGTGATTCAGGCGTGACGCGAAACCTGTTTCCAACATGAACATGCATTCAAGGACGGTAAGAGTGAGTCGTTTATCAACGTTTGTTCGGCCGGCGCGGCTGGCAGGGGCGGCCCTGGCCGCGTTAGTGTTCAGCCAGCCGCTGTGGGCGGATTTCACTCGCCTTGGCCAGCTCGAAAGCAAGGGCTTTTCGATCAGCGCCGAGGCGCGGCTTTTAGGCCCGGATACCCACCAGGTGCTGGGGCGCATCAACCCGGAGCGCCAGCTGTCGCCCGCTTCGGTCACCAAGGCCTACATGAGCGCGGCGCTTTTGAGCCGCTTCGGGCCTCAGCACCGCTTTACCACGTCGCTGGTCAGCAGCGCGCCGGTCGAAGCCGGCGTACTGCGCGGCGATCTGGTGTTCGAAGGCGGCGGCGACCCGGGACTGACCACCGAGGATCTGTGGCGGCTGGTGCAGCGCCTTCAACTGGCCGGGGTCGAGCAGGTCGACGGGGCGCTGGTGGTCAGCCAGTGGCGCTTTGGCCCGGTCGAGTGCGTCACGACCGACCGCTGCAACGCCCAGACCCGCGTGACCAACGCCTACAGCGCGCCGCTCACCTCCGCCGGCGTCAACTTCGGCGCCTGGTGCGTGAACGTGGCGCCGGCGCCTGTCGCCAATGCGCCGGCGCAAGCGTCGCTGTGCGATAGCCCTCAGCCCTTGATCACGATCGACAACCAGGTACGCACCGTGCCCGCCAACAGCGGCACCGAGCTAAGCGCCGTGCGCATTACCGATGAGCGCGGCGACGTGATGCGCGTGACCGGTCAGATTTCGACCAACGCCGCCGCTCGGGACGTGTACCGCGGCGTTGGTGACCCGGCGGAGCAGACCGCCCAAACGCTTTTGAGCATGCTGGGCCAGGCGGGTATCCGCGTGCGCGACCCCTGGCGGGTCACCTCGGCGCGGCCGAGCGGGGCGAGCCGGCTGGCGGCGGTGGACAGTAAGCCCTTGCAGGAGCTTTTGCTGCGCACCATGAACTACTCCAACAACTACATGGCCGACGTGCTGGCGCTCGATCTGGTCGAGACGCCCCAGGCCCAGCTCTACCAGGCCGGCCAGGCGCTGGAGGCCTTCGCCCATTCGATTCCCGGCCACGGCCCGGTCACGCTTGAAAGCGGCAGTGGCCTGACCACGGGCAATCGCACCTCGGCCCAGGGCGTCACCGCGATGCTCGAGGCGATGTTCAATCAAAGTGCGCTGTTTCCAAGCTTCGTGGCGGCGTTTCAGTCGCCGGCCAACGGCGTGATGCGCTTCATTCGCCGCGGCCCGCCGGGCTTTCAAAACAACGTGATGCTGAAAACCGGTACGCTCAACGAGCCGTTTGCGGTGCGCGCCGCCGCGGGCTACTTTCGTACGGCCCAGGGGCGCTGGGGGGTGTTTAGCGTATTGGTGAATGGCACCGGCACCACGCCTTACTTAAGCTGGTCGGAGGTGCTCGACCCGCTGGCACTCGACCTGGACGCCATGATTACGGCCCACTAATCCACCTTGATGAGAGCGACATGGCGCGATGAAGCCAAGGCATACCGGAATAACCCACCTGATTCACTCCACGCGCTACTCGTGGAAAGGGCTCAAGGCGGCCTTTAAAAACGAAGCGGCCTTTCGTCAGGAGCTGGTCATCTGCACCATCATGCTGCCGCTGGCCTGGTGGCTGGCGGACACCGCGATGGCGTGGCTGATGCTGGTGGGCAGTCTGTTCATGGTGCTGATCGTCGAGCTTTTGAACAGCGCCGTGGAGAACGTGGTGGATCGTATCGGCACCGAGCACCACGAGCTCTCCGGCCGGGCGAAGGACATCGGCTCGGCGGCGGTGATGCTCTCGCTGATCATGGCGGGCCTGACCTGGGGCGTGCTTGGGTGGGTGAAGCTGGCCGGGTAGGCGACTACATTTTTAAACAGCACTGATTTAGAGAGCACCGACGGGGTTGGTGCCAGCCAGGAGGTGGCTATGCAGTGGAACGCAGCGGTACTCGCAGATGCGCCCGAGGCGGTCACGCCGATCGCCGAGCAGGCACTCAACGAGCTTTTCGAGGCGCTCGACAAGGCGGACAACGTCGCCTCGATGACCGATAAGCCGCTGCCCTCGGCCTTCTTCGAGACGCTCACCGACGCCCGGCGGTTTGAACTCTACCGGGTGCTGACGGTGTCGCACTTCGCCGCGCAGACGCTTGGCCGCTACCCGGGCTGGCTCGAAACACTGTCAGACAACGGCGAACTCGACGCCACGCCGGACAAGGCGCGCCAGCAGACGTGGCTTTCTGAGGCGCTGTCCGGCGTTGAGGACGAAGAGGCCATGCATCGGGTCGTGCGCCGCTTTCGCCGTGCGCGCATGCTGGGCATCATCTGGCGCGATCTCAACCGGGGCAACGGTTACGCCATGTGGGACACCGCCCAGGCGCTCTCCTGGCTTGCCGAAGTGGCGATCGAAGGAGCGCTTGGCTGGCTCGAAGCCTTCTACGCCCCGCGCTGGGGCACCCCGGCGCCGTGTCGCGACGGCCGCCCCCAGCGGCTGGTGGTGCTGGGCATGGGTAAGCTCGGCGCCGGCGAGCTCAACCTCTCCTCCGATATCGACCTGATCTTCGCCTTCGCCGAGAAGGGCGAGACCAGCGGCGGGCGCAAGCCGCTGGCCCACCAGGAGTACTTCACCAAGCTCGGCCAGCGCCTGATCGCCGCGCTGGACGCGGTGACCGCTGACGGCTTCGCCTTTCGCGTCGACATGCGCCTGCGCCCGCTCGGCGACGGCGGCCCGCTGGTAGGCAGCTTTTCGATGCTGTCGAGCTACTACCAGGACCAGGGGCGCGAGTGGGAGCGCTATGCGATGCTCAAGGCGCGCCCGGTCGGCGGCGACATCGAAGGCGGCCAGGCGCTGCTTGAGAGCCTGCGCCCCTTCGTTTACCGGCGCTATCTCGACTTCGGCGCGATCGAGTCGCTTCGAGAACTCAAGTCGATGATCAACCGCGAGGTGAAGCGCAAGGGCATGGAGAGCAACATCAAGCTCGGCCCCGGCGGCATTCGCGAGGTCGAGTTCGTCGTCCAGGCATTTCAGCTGATTCGCGGCGGCCGCGACACCGAGCTGCAGGTCGCCTCGCTCAAACGCGCGCTGGCCGAGCTGCCCAAGCTGGAGCTATTGCCCGTTGAAGTCGTCGACGAGCTTCTGACTGACTACGCCTTTTTGCGCGACGTCGAGCACGCCATTCAGGCGCTCGACGATCGTCAGACGCAGATGCTGCCAGATGACGACGACGAGCGCGTGCGCGTGGCCTACGCGTTGCACATGAACTGGTCCGAGCTTTTAGCGGCGCTCGACACCGCCCGCGAACGCGTGCGCCGCCATTTCGATGCGGTGATCGCCGACCCGGAGGAGGAAACCGCCGACCCGGAAGAGGGCAGTATTGGCCTGGAGCAGTGGCGGCTTTTATGGCGCGACGAGCTGCCCGAGGACGAGGCGACGGCGCAGCTCGATGCCGCAGGCTTTAATGATCCGGCCGCGGTGTTAAAGCGCTTGAAAAGCTTCTATCACTCCCGCCAGGTACAGAGCATGCAGCGTATCGGCTTCGAGCGCCTGGACGCGCTGATGCCGCTGCTGCTCGACGCCGTGGCCGAACACGACACCCCGGATACGGCGCTGGAGCGGGTGCAGCCCTTGATCGAATCGGTGCTGCGCCGCACCGCGTACCTGGCGCTTCTGCGCGAAAATCCTCACGCGCTCGAGCATCTGATGCGCCTGTGCGCGCCGAGCCCCTGGATCGCCCAGCATCTGGCCCGCTACCCGATTCTGCTCGACGAGCTCTTGACGCCCCAGACGCTCTACACGCCGGCGAATAAAGACGCCCTGGGCGATGAGCTGCGCCAGACGCTCAACCGCCTGCCGGAGGACGACGAGGAGGCGCAACTCGAGGCGCTCAGAGTATTCAAGCACGCCAAGACCCTGCACGTGGCCGCCTCGGACATCGCCGGCACGCGCCATTTGATGAAGGTGAGCGACTACCTGACCTACATCGCCGAGGTGATACTCGACGCCGTGCTGGCGATGGCCTGGAAGCACGTGGCGCGCAAGCACGGCGTGCCCGAAGGCGCCAGCGAGTTCGATCCGGCATTTCTGATCGTCGGCTACGGCAAGCTGGGCGGGATCGAACTCGGCTACGGCTCGGATCTGGATCTGGTGTTTTTGCACGACAGCGACGGCAAGGGCACGACCAACGGGCCGCGCCCGCTCGACACGCCGGTGTTCTATACCCGCCTTGGGCAGCGCATCATCCACCTGCTCACCGCCACCACGCCCGCCGGCAGCCTGTACGAGGTGGACATGCGCCTGCGCCCATCCGGCAACGCCGGGCTTTTGGTGACCTCGCTCAAGGCCTTCGGCGAGTACCAGCGCCAGAACGCCTGGACCTGGGAGCACCAGGCGCTGGTGCGCGCCCGTGTGGTGGCGGGCAACGAGACGCTGGCTGAAAAATTTTCTGAGCTTCGCGCTGAGCTTATGACCACGCCTCGCGAGCTCGACAAATTAAAAGAGGACGTCATCGGCATGCGTCGCAAGATGCGCGATCACCTGGGCACGCCGCCGGGCAAGGGGCAGGAGAAGACGTTCAATTTGAAGCAGGACGCTGGCGGCATGGTGGATATCGAGTTTCTCTGCCAGTACGGCGTGCTCGCGCTCTCCCACAAGACGCCGGCGCTTGCCACCTACCCGGACAACATGCGCATTCTGGAGACGCTCGAGGAGCACGACTACCTGGGTGAGGAGGAGGCGCTGGCGCTTCGCGAGGCGTACCTGGCCTATCGCAGCCGCACCCACCGCGCGGCGCTGACCGGCGACAAGCCCCTGGGCGATGTCGAAGCGCTGGCGCATCACCGCGACGCGGTTTCCCGCCTCTGGCAGCGTTTTCTGGGCTGATGCCATGAAAGAGCGTTATAAAAAAGCGTCAAGGCGGCGGGCGCGTCGATGACCGGTCATATCCTCGCAACGCTCTTACCGGTATTTCTAATCGCCGCGGCGGGGGCGCTTTACGGGCGCCTGCGCACGACGAACATCGCTACCCTCAATACGCTCAACATGGAGCTGTTCGTACCGCTTCTGGTGTTCGCCGTGCTGGCGGACCGCCAGGCGCCGCTGGCCGACTATGCTTGGCTCGGCGGGGCGGCGGCGCTGGTAGTGCTCGGCTCTGGGGCGCTTTTGTGGCCGCTGGCGGGGCGTCTCAAGCTCGACCGCCGAGTGTTTTTGCCGTCGATGATGTTCAACAACTCCGGCAACATGGGCATACCGCTTCTAGTGTTCGCCTTTGGCGAGGCGGCGCTACCCGCGGCGGTGGTGGTGTTCATCGTCGAAATGCTGCTGCACTTCTCGGTGGGCATTTACATGGTCGACGCCCGCGCTTCCATTGCGCGGACGCTGCGTATGCCGATCGTCGCGGCGAGTATTGCGGGCCTTGTGGTCAACGGGGCGGGGATCGATCTTCCGGGCTGGCTGCTGGAAGCGATGCACATGCTGGGGGAGGTGTGTATTCCGCTTATGCTGTTTGCGCTCGGTGTGCGCCTGCTGGAGGTGGATCTTGGCGAGTGGCGCACCGGGCTTTTAGGGGCGCTGCTCTGCCCGCTTTCGGGGCTTGTGATAGCGCTGCCGCTGATGGCGGTGCTACCGCTTGATTCACTGCAGCTGGCAACGCTTCTGGTCTTTGCCGCGCTCCCACCGGCGGTGTTGAACTACCTGGTCGCCGAGCAGTACGATGCCGAGCCCCAGCGGGTTGCTTCGCTGGTGCTGATCGGCAACCTGGGAAGTTTGGTCGTCATGCCGCTGGTGCTGGGTGCGACGTTTGCCTTCGTTCGCGCCCCGATTTAAGACTTCTCTTTCACCTCGAAACTACCTTCGATGGCGTCGCTTTCGCGTTCATTACCGCCGTGAGTAAAGCCCGAGCCGCCGCCAATGTCCTGAGCGCGGTCTGCCCGCATCTGCTCCATCCGCTTTTTCATTTTATGGCGCATGAACGGCATCAGCGCCCAGCCGACCAATAGGAAGAAAAGGCCGAACACCAAACCGACCACCATGAGCGCGCCAAAAGCGAGCCAGATGAGAGTGAGCTTTAACGCGCCCAGCAAGCCGTTTGAAGGGGTATTGGCTGCGCGGGCTCGCCACTGGTGGGCCGCCTGCCAGGCCGCGTTTTGCGACTCACGTTGGGTATTGGTCATGAAAAGCCTCCAAAAAGTATGGGCACGCATTGGAACGCACCAAAAAGCGAGAGTTCCCCCGTGCGCCATCTTGCCCCAGGGGCGTAGTCACCGCCACCGCCTACCTGAAAGGGAAAGCGTTGAACTGAGGTGGGGCCAAAACGTGATGCCAGCGCCCTTGGCAACTATGCTGAAGCCCACGGTGTGCGACTCGCGCCGTGAGGTTGGATCAATAATACATTCGACATGGGCGGCCGGCAGGGATGGTGAGCTCCAGGGACACAGGGAAACGCTATGGTTCGTAAAGAAGGCAAGCTGGTATTCATCGCCTCTACCGTGATCATCTTTGGGCTGGTGATCGTTGGCGCTTCGTTTCCGGAGCGCTTTGGCAGCGGCGCCGAGGCCGCGCTAGGGGCAGTGACCGAGTATATGGGGTGGTTCTACCTGCTATCGGTGTTTGGCTTCGTGTTGTTTCTTTTCGGGCTGGCGTTCAGCAAATACGGCAAGGTGCGGCTGGGCCCTCAGGACTCGAAGCCGGACTACACCTTTTTCTCCTGGATCAGTATGCTGCTCGCTGCCGGCTTTGGCGTGGGGCTGGTGTTCTACGGTATGGCCGAGCCGATGAGCCACTATATCGAGCCGCCCTACGGCGATTTTGAGCCGGAAACCGAAGCCGCGGCGCGCTACGCCATCCAGTACAGCTACTTCAACTGGGGAATACATCAGTGGGCGGCGTTCTCGGTGGTGGGGCTGATCATCGCCTACTTCCAGTTTCGCAAGGGCCAGGCCGGGCTGGTCTCCTCGGTGCTCTCGTCAATCGTGGCGAAAAAACCCGCGCTACGCCCCTTCGTTTCCTGGATCGACGTGTTCGCGGTGGTGGCCACGGTGATGGGGGTGGCGACGTCGCTGGGCCTGGGCGTTTTACAGATGAACGGCGGGCTCAATGCGGTGTTCGGCGTGCCGGAGAGCACGCTTTGGCAGTTCATCATCTTGTCGGTGATGTTCTGCGCCTACATGCTCTCGACCTGGTCGGGGCTCGACAAGGGCATCAAGCGGCTATCGAATCTCAACCTTGCCATCTGTATCGGGCTAATGCTCTACGTACTGATCACCGGCCCAACGCTTGCGATTCTGGAAACCATTACGCTGGGCATCGGCGACTACATCCAGAATTTCATCGGCATGAGCCTGCGTATTTCACCCTATAGCTCGAACACCTGGGCGAGCGAATGGACGATTTTCTACTGGGCCTGGGTCATCGCCTGGTCGCCCTTCGTGGGGACCTTCGTGGCGCGGGTTTCCCGCGGGCGCACGATCAAGGAGTACGTATTTGGCGTGCTGATCATGCCGCCGCTGCTGGCATGCCTGTGGATCGGCGTGTTCGGCGGCGCTGCGCTCAACATGGAGCTCAACGGCGACAACATAGGCCTGGCCGCGGCCACTCAGGAGAACATTACGGTGGCGCTTTTCGAGATGTACGAGCTGATGCCCTTCACCAGCATTCTCTCGCTGGTGTCGATTCTGCTGATCTTCATCTTTTTGGTGACCTCGGCGGACTCGGCCTCTTATATCGTGGCGCAGATGACCGATAACGGCTCCATCAACCCGCCGCTTTACAAGCGGGTGACCTGGGGGGTGTTGATTGCGGCGATCTGCCTGACGCTGATCGCGGCAGGCGGCCTGACCGGGCTTCAGTCCGCGGCGGTGCTGGCAGCGCTGCCCTTTACCTTCATTCTCTATCTGATGGTGTACGTGCTGGTGCGTGAGCTGCAGGCGGATCGCCGCTCGATGCTGACCCAGCTCTACCGTCGCCACGGCGATACGCCGGTCGGCGCCGATGCGTTCGAAGCCGACGAGCTGAGTGACGCCGAGCGCGAACGCCTGCGCCGGGCGCCGCTCGTGGTCAATCGTCGCATCAAGGGCTAGACTTGATCTATTATCCAACGAACCGTTCACAGGAGTAAGCGCTCATGGCTCGACCACGCCACGGCGCCACGCGACGACAGCCCAAGGGGGCAGCGCTCGAACGCTACAGCGCCGTCTTCGACCGGTGGCTGGATCTGGTCGTGATCGTGGCGGTGTTGACGGCGCTGGTCATTGGCTTCTCCGCAGTGCTGGCGCACTGGTTGCTCACCTGATGGGGTGGCGCCGGCACGCCTTCCCCCGGGGCCGCCAAACAAAGCGATAAGCGCCGAAGAGACGTTAAGCAGAAGGTATTTTGAAAAGGGCCGCCACGGCCCTTTTTTCGTGGGCAGTTTACGCCTCGGGAAATACTGGCCTGAACGCTTCGATGCGGTTTCGCCCGCGGTTTTTGGCGTGGTAAAGCCGCGCGTCGGCCAGCTGGAGTAGGTGGTTGGGGGACTCATCGCGGGCGGGGTGTTGGCAGGCCACGCCCATGCTCAGCGTCAGCACGCTGTCGGTGAGGTTTTGGGCGTGAGGGATCGCGAGGGCCAGTACGGCCTGACGCAAATGGTTGGCGGTGTTCAGCGCGGCGTAAAGATCCTTGCCCGGTAGTACACAGACGAACTCCTCGCCACCGTAGCGCGCCAGAAGATCGGTGTTTGAATCGATGCAGCGATTGAGCGTGCGCGCCACGCTTTTGAGCGTCTCGTCGCCGGTGGTGTGGCCGTAGTGGTCGTTGAACGCCTTGAAGCAGTCGATATCGATGAAGATGATCGCCAGCGGCGTTTGGGTCTGTATGGCGTGCGCCCACTGGCTTTCCAGAAAGGTGTCGAAGTAACGGCGGTTGGCGATGCCGGTCAATCCGTCATGGTGCGAGAGCTGGTGCAGGTGATCGCGCTGCTCCAGACCGCGCTGAAATTCACGCAGCAGATGATCCATGCTCTCGACCAGGTGGCCCAGCTCGTCGTTGCGGTGGCCTTTGAGCCGCGGTTTGGGCCATTGGGCGGGCAGCGCCGGGTCGGTTTCGATAATGGCCGCATGTACCCGTAGCAAAGGCCTTGTGATGAAGACGTGAAAAAAGAGCACGAACAAAAGGCTCAGTAAAAAGGCTTCCAGAATACTGATGCCCACCACGCTGAAGCTGCGCGCCAGAAATCGAGCGGTGAGGTGCTCGTGATCGAGCGCCAGGTGGATTTCGCCGACGCGCGACGCCGGAAGCGCATCGTCCACGTAATAGCGAAGCGGCGCCTGGTACTCGAGCATGTCGCCAAACAGCGCCTCGCCGAGCCAGCCAAGCGGTCCTGAACGCGCATCGAAATTGGCCAGCACCCGGCCGAAATCGTCCTGAATCATGACGTAGGCGACGTCGCTTGCGTTGAATAGCCCGGAGGCGATCTGTTCGGCAAGCTCGGGGTTGAGCTGAAACGCCGCCTCCGCCGCCGCGCCGTTGATGATCGCGATCTGCTGCTCGGTGCGCTGTTCGATGTCTCGGCGCATGGTATGAGCGTGGCCCAGAAGCTCCAGGCTACCCGATACCAGGCTGATCAGGGTAGCGATCAGCAGCGTTAAAAGCGCCTGCTTTAGCGTCAGGCGTCCTCTGACGAGCCGGGCGCGATGTTTCATGGCGTCGCTCGCAGTACGTGCTGAAGCCGCATCATTACGTGATGGGGAACGCTTGGATGACAGGCGAGGTAAAGCGGCATGTAGGCGAAGGTGAACAGGTGGCGCAGGACCACGTGGCGTTCGGCAGCGATGGCCTCAGCCGTTGCCCGGCCGGTCACGATGACGTCCAATAACCCGGCCTCCAGGCGCGCCACGTTCACCCGCTCGCTCGGCGCCCGGATGATGCGGATACCTCGGCTTTCGGCGTAGTCGCCAATCGCATCTTCGCGAAAGCTGCCCACCCGCAGGCCAACAAGCTCGCTCAGCCGTGTTGGCGTAAAGGTGGTATCGGTACGCGCCAGCGCCGCCCATTCGTTGATCGCAAGCGGCCCGGCCCAGCGAAACATCAGTTCCCGTGCGGGCGTACGGGTAGTGGAATAGACACAGTGGTCCGGGCGAAAGCGCGCTTCGGTATACGCTCGCGCCCAGGGAAAAAGCTGAAATCGGGCGTCGATACCGGTTTCGTCAAAGGCCCGGCGCAGCCGCGCGGTGGCCTCGCCAACGATGACGCCATCGATTTGATAGTTGAACGGCGGGTACTCTTCGGTATTGACGCTCAGCCGGTAGGTCGGCGTTTGCGCCGACAGCGATGGGCAGACAAGCATCGCCGTCAGCAAGGTGAGCCAGTGAAGACGCCTTGCGCTACTCATCCCTGCGCTACTCATCCTTGTGCACCAGCGAGGGGTTTTCCAGCGCGTGCAGCTTGGCCAGCGCCCGCTGGAAGTGCGCCACCAGCGCGGGGTCGCTTTGCCGGTTGATAGCGAAGTAGAGCGGGTAGCGGCTCAGCGTATGGATCGGTTCGAGCGCGGTGGGGGCGTGGCCGGCGCGCTCGGCCAGCCAGTCGACCACGCTCGTGCTGTAAGCCCAGAGATCGACACGCTCGTTCAACAGCATGGCGAGGGCGCTTTGGCAGTCCAGCGCCCGGTGAATCAAGTGATCCGGATAGCCCGCCTCGGCCAGGTTGAGCTCGCCAATGTCCCCCCGTATGGCGGCGATCCGAAGGCCGACTCGGGCCGCCTCGTCGAGGGTATCAAGGGTAATGCCGGCCTCGCGCCGGGCGATCAGCGCGACCCGATCGATGGCGATGGGACCGACCCAATCGAAAAGCGGCTCTCTGGACGGCGTGCGGTTGGTCGAAAACAGCACGGTATTCGGTGTTTCAAGCGCCAATTGATAGGCGCGAAGCCATGGGTAGCTCTGAATAAGGGCCGGGTCGAAGGGGGTGTGCGTATGCTGAAAAAGTTGCCTGAGCAGGTCGATCGTCTGGCCCGTTTGCGACCCCTGATCGAGGTGATTGTAGGGCGGATACTCTTCGGTGACGTAAGAGAAGTGCGAAAGCGAAGGGGTGTCGTCGCCAAACGCCGCAAAACACCACGCAAGCCCCGCCAGCAACGATACGCTTTTCATCGGTACTGGTTTGTTTGCAGCGACTCCGTGTGGCATTGAGCAATATCCCGGCATGGCTTCTCGAAAAATTAGAGCAACTTTCGCCCTCTGTCATCCCATTTTTACCGGGTTACGCGTTACTGTAGAGCATTGCCACCTTGTTGAAGTCTGCCTGCTCGAGAGCCTCCATGTCCCTGAATATGTCATCTGAAGCGTCGAAAAGCGCGCCGGTCTACGCCTCCCGGCGCGAAATTTTTGGCTGGGCGATGTTCGACTTCGCCAACCAGGCCTACACGCTACTCATCATCACGGTAGTGTTTGGCGAGCTATTCACGACCGTCATCGTCGGCGATCGCGGCGATGGCTTTCGCCTGGCCAACTTTCTGTGGAGCCTGGCGCTGGCCTTAAGCTACCTGATGGTGGTGGTGAGCGCGCCGCTTTGCGGGGCCATCATGGATTACCGCGCCGAGAAAAAGCGCTTTCTACTTGTAAGCTATCTTGCGACGGTGGCGACCACCGCCATGCTGTACTTCGTCGAGCCGGGCTACGTGGTGGCGGGGCTTTTGCTGATCGTGCTTTCCAACTACGCCTACTCGATGGGAGAGTCGTTCATCGCCGCCTTTCTACCCGAGCTCGGCCCGCCGCAGTCGCTGGGAAAAATCTCGGGCTTTGGCTGGGCGCTGGGCTATATCGGCGGGCTGTTGGCGGCGGGCTTTACCCTGGTGGTGCTGGGTGAGGCCACGCTCGAGAATTATGATCGCATCCGCTGGGTCGGGCCTTTCGCGGCCGGCTTCTTTTTGGTTGCCGCCATTCCGACCTTTGTGTGGCTCAAGGAGCGCGGCGTGGCAAGGCCCGGCGGCGTGTCGTATCGGCAAATCGCCACGGCGCAGCTTTTTTCCACGTTCAAGGAGCTGCGCCATTTTCGCGACCTGACGATCTTTCTGGTGTCGCTGTTGTTCTCGATGGCCGGGGTCTACATCATCATCGCCTTCGCCTTCATCTACGGCGCCCAGGTGATCGGCTGGGACGAGGGCGTGCGCAACATCATGTTCATCGTCGTGCAGGTGACTGCCGCCATCGGCGCGGTGGGCTTTGGTTTCATTCAAGACACTTTCGGCGCCAAGCGCACCTATCAAATGACGCTGGCGCTCTGGGTGGTGGCCATCGTCGCTATCTGGGCAACGCCGGAGCTGACCGCTTGGGCCAACGCCCAGTTTGGCTGGCAGTGGCAGGCGCAGTACGTCTTCTTGTACGTCGGGTGCCTGGCGGGGCTGAGTCTTGGGTCGAGCCAGTCGGCGAGCCGCGCGCTGGTGGGCGTATTTTCACCCTTGGCCAAATCGGCCGAGTTTTTCGGTTTCTGGGGGCTCGCCAACAAGCTGGCGGGCGTTTTAGGCATTGTCGTGCTGGGCGTGCTGCAAACGTTGATTGGCCTTCAAGCCTCTATCCTATTATGTGCAGGACTGTTTTTAACGGCGATGCTGATCTGTGCTGGCGTCAACGAACGGCGCGGCCGCGAGGCGGCGACGGCATGGCAAAGCACCTGATGACGGGGGTGTGTATGACATCGCAACGCGCGCAGCGCGGCGGCATCGTGATGATGCTGCTTTTCTGGGTGCTGCTGATCGGCGCCGGCACCTGGCTGATCGACGGCGGCTTCAAGAACCTGACCACGCCCAACGCCCACGTCATCAACTCGGCGCCCGACGGCGCGCCGGTGCGGCTTTCGCGCAATCGCTCCGGCCATTTCGAGGCGCCCGGGCGCATCAACGGCGAGCCGGTCACGTTTTTGCTCGATACCGGTGCCACCTACGTGGCGGTGTCCACCGAGCTTGCCGAGCGGCTCTCGCTCACTCCCGGCCGCAGTGCCTGGTTCAATACGGCCAACGGCCGTGTGAAGGGGCACCTGACCGAACTCGACGAGGTGGCGCTGGGGGGGTTGCAGGCAAGCAACGTCCAGGGTTCGATCAGCCCCGGCATGGAGCGCGACACGGTGCTTTTAGGCATGAGCTTTCTGAGTCTTTTCACCATCGAAATCGCCGGTGGCGAAATGCTTTTGCGTCTGCCGCCTTGAGGCCGGCACTGCGTCGCTTCATGGCCTCGCATGTTGAACACAAGGTGCTATGCTAAGCGGGTCACACAGGGATATCAGTACACAAGGAGAGTCGTTATGGGAATCGAAGTCGGCGGTCTGCTGGGCCTCATCTGGTTAATCATCGTGATCTGGGCGATCGTGAAAGTCGCCAAAAGTTCGGCGGGCGGTCTTGCCAAGCTGATCTGGATCCTGGTGCTGCTGTTTTTCCCGCTCATCGGACTCATCATCTGGTTCTTGTTCGGGCCCAAGGGATAGCGCCGTTACCGCAACATGAAAAAAAGCAGGCCCGTGCGGGCCTGCTTTTTTTGTGCCTGTCGAACTTTCGTGCCCGTAAAGCCTGGGCGAGCCGAACCTGTTTAGCAGGTCAAGGCGCCTGAGCCGTCAATGCTGAGCGTTGTCGTCGCTGGACGGCGGGGCCTTGTAGTGGCCCGGAATGGTCAGCTTTTCACCGTTGGGCAAATCGCGGACCTGGGTGGGTACATAAATTCGTTTGATGACGCTTTTGGTCTTGTGAGTACTCATCATTCTCTCCTGCCAGTAGCCAAATGAAAGGTTGACAACCGAGTGAGCCCACATTATCGCGGCGCAAAACGGTAATCAAGCGGGGGCGGGGGAGAAATCACGTGCCGTGCGTGAAAATGCGTATCAATGCCCTCTTGCAATTTAAGGCACAAACGTTAATAAATGGTAAGCAAGTGTTACCATGGAAGGGGGCTCCATGTTATTAAGACAAGCTGGGCCACTGAGGCAATGATCCATTATCAAGGAAGCGGGAGCCGCTCATGAACGACTGTCCCGATAAAGACCACGTGCTCATCATCGAAGACGATCAGCGACTGGCCGGGTTAACCCGCGACTATCTGGAAAACAACGGTTTCAAGGTCACCGTGGAAGCCGACGGTGGCAAAGGGGTCGAGCGCATTCTCGAGCTGCAGCCGGATCTGGTGATTCTGGATCTGATGCTGCCCGGGGAAGATGGTCTGTCGATCTGCCGGCGGGTTCGCCATAATTTCGCCGGGCCGATCATGATGCTGACCGCCCGCACCGACGATCTGGATCAGGTGCTGGGACTTGAGATGGGCGCCGACGACTACGTGCCCAAACCCGTACAGCCGCGCGTATTGTTGGCCCGCATGCGCGCGTTGATGCGCCGCGCCGACGCGCCCGCCGCCCCCAACGGCGAAGTAAGGCTTCAGTTTTCCAATCTGGATATCGATAGCGCCACCCGCGAGGCGTTTCTGGACGGTGAGCGTATCGATCTGACCAGCGCCGAGTTCGATCTTCTCTGGCTATTGGCGCGCAATGCCGGCAACGTTTTGACCCGGGAAGAGATCTTCAGCGATCTGCGCGGCATCAAGTACGACGGCCAGGACCGTTCTATCGACGTGCGTGTGTCGCGTATTCGACCCAAGATCGGCGACGACCCCCATCAGCCGCACCGTATCAAGACCGTTCGCAGCAAGGGCTACCTCTTTGTCAAGGATAGCTGACGGCGCCGGCGCCTTCGTGGCGAACGCGTATCCACGAGGTAGGGCTCATGCCGCGCGTGCCTAGCCAGGGCTCCTTTCTACGCTTTTACGTGCTGTTGGGCCTGGCCCTGTGCATCGTCTTTTTGATCTCCATCGGCGGGCGTACGTTCATCGAGCAGGTGCGCCGCGAAGAGTTTCGTGAAGAGCTGGCAAGCTTGCCCATGACGCTGATGACCCGCCAGCTTGCCGCGCTCGCGCCCGAACGCCGCGCCGAGCGGCTGGAAACCTTCGCCCGTCAGTTCGGCATGCAGCTGACCCTCATTCCCGTGTCGGACGCGGCGCCTGGTTATTTCGAGGCCGCCCGACTCAAGCGCGGTCGCCCGGTGATCGACGAGGACCCCTGGCAGCTTAGCCAGCTCATTCCCGGCGGTTCGTTTGAGCAGGGAACGCTTTTGAGCGCGACCCTCATGGGCTGGAGCGAGCGTCAGTGGCAGGCAAGCGTGGCGTTGCTCGGCGACTGGCTCGGCCAAACGCCACAGGACGAGCGCCCGGCGCTGCTCTCCGAGCTGCGCTTGCCCCACTGGCCGCTGACGCTGTTGACGACGCTGCCCGAAGACCTGACGACCGTTCAACGCCAGGCGCTGGCGCGCGGCGAGGTCGTGACAAGGCTGGTCACCGAGCAGCTGACGCTATCGTTTGTCTATCGCGTACCCGAAAGCGACCAGTGGTTGAAGGTCGGCCCGATTCCACGCCACGAAACCATGCCGCTGGGGCTTCACCTGCCCCTTCTCATCGGCGTCATGGCGGTGCTGAGTCTGATCATCTATCTGATCATGCGCAGCATCGAGGCGCGCATGGCGCGTTTGGAGCTTGCAGCGACACGTATTGCCAGCGGCCGGCTCGAAACCCGCGTGAAGGTCGAAAGCGGCGACTTTTTAGGCCGGTTGGGCATGGCCTTCAACGCCATGGCAAGCCAGGTACAGACGCTGTTGAAAGGCCAGCAGGAGATGATTCGCGCGGTATCCCACGAGCTGAGAACGCCGGTGGCGCGCATTCGCTTCGCCGTGCAGATGGTCGAGGACATGACCGAAGAGCCCTCGATTCGCCATCAGCTCCAGGGGATCGACGCCGACATTGCCGAGCTCGACGACCTGGTCGACGAGATTTTGACCTACGCCCGTTTGGGCGGCGGGCCGGACCACGGCGATCCGCTGGATATGGTGCCGGTGGAGTGCTCGGCCATGGCGAACCGCGTGATCGACGCGCTGACGCCGCTGCACAAGTCGCTTTCGATCACGCTCGAAGCGGATAGCGAAATAGAGCTTCTGGCCGAGCCGCGCTATCTGCAGCGGGCGCTGCAAAACCTGGTCAGCAACGCCTGCCGCCACGGGCGCAGCCAGGTCGTCATTCGGGTGTGGGACGAGCCGCAGCTGGTGCGCTTCGACGTCGAGGACGATGGCCCAGGCGTTCCGGTAGAGGCGCGCAGCGACATCTTCAAACCCTTTGCGCGGCTGGACGACAGTCGCGCGCGAAGCTCCGGCGGCTATGGCCTGGGGCTCTCTATCGTGCAGAAAGTCATGTCCGGGCACGGTGGCAGCGTCACCGTCGATGAAAGCCCGAAGCTCGGCGGCGCGCGCTTTACGCTGTTGATTCCTCGTCGGGAGTCGCCGGCTTGACGCCGCTGAGCACCGCAAACGAGGTTTCTCGCGCGGTGCGCAGAAAATCGCGCATCCAGGGCGTGGCGCGGGTTTCCTCGCGAATCGCCGCGAACAGCGTGCTCCAGATCCCCGTTTCACCAAGCGTCACTGCGCTTACGTAGTCGCGCTCCAGATACTCGGTCAGCGCCCAGTTGGGCAGCGCGCACACGCCGCGCCCGCTGGCCACCAGCTGCATCATCATGATGGTGAGCTCAGCGGTGCGAATCTCTTTAGGGCGCACCTGGGCGGGGCTCAGAAACTGGGTGAAGACGTCCAGCCGTGAATGCTCCACCGGATAGGTGATCAGCGTCTCATCGGCGAGCTCCTGAGGGGTGACGAAGCTCTTTTTGGCGAAGGGGTGCTGGCGCGCCACGGCCAGAAGGCCTTCGTAGCGAAACAGCGGCGCGTAATGAATGCCGTCGATCGGCTGGGGGTCGGCGGTGATCACCAGATCGAGCTGCTCTCGGGCCAGCGCCGGCAGCGGGTCGAAGTGGTGGCCGCTCGGGATATCGATTTCGATTTCCGGCCAGTGATCGCGAAAGTAGTCCACCGTTGGCATCAGCCACTGAAAGCAGCTGTGGCACTCGATCGCCATGTGAAGCCGGCCCTGCTCGGTGCCGGCCAGCCGCGCCAGATCGCGCTCGGCGCGGCGCACTGCAGGCAGAAGCTCGTCGGCCAGCGCAAGAAGGCGAAGCCCCGCGCGAGTGAACTCCACCGGGCGCGTCTTGCGCACGAACAACGGGCTTGCCACCCGATTTTCCAGATCCTTCAACTGATGCGACAGCGCCGACTGGGTAAGGTGAACGCGCTCGGCGGCCTCGACCAGCGAGCCGGTTTCGCGAAGCGCGATCAGAGTGCGCAAATGGCGTAGTTCGAGCATGGTAAAAATTCACGATTAAGAATGAACAGTTGAGTCATGTTCATTCTAAGCCAGAGTACGCCATAACACATCCTACTCTCTCACTGACGCCTCACTCACACCTCGCTAGCTTTTCGACGCATAGGCGTACAGCAGCGTTTCCTGAGCGCTGATGGGGTCGCTTTTACCCGGGCTTTGCAGGTGGTAGCTGCCGTCGCTTTCGAGTATCCAGCTCTGGCAGTTGTCCACCAGATAGGTCTCTAAATCCTTGCGCACGCGGTTGGCGAGCTTCTTGTCCTTGAGCAGAAAGCAGGTCTCGACCCGGTGGAACATGTTGCGCGTCATGAAGTCGGCGCTGGCGCACCAGGTTTCCGGCTTGCCGCCGTTGTGAAAGTGGAACACCCGGGTGTGTTCGAGAAACCGGCCGATGATCGAGCGCACGCGAATGTTCTCCGACACCCCCTTCACCCCCGGGCGAAGGCTGCACATGCCGCGAATGATCAGATCGCACTCCACGCCGGCCTGGGAGGCGCGGTAGAGCGCCTTGATCAGCTTGGGCTCGGTCAGCGAGTTGCACTTGATGATGATATGGCCGCGTTTGCCGCGGGCGGCGAACTGGGCCTCGCGATCGATCATTTCGATCAGCCGCGCGTGCAGCGTGAAGGGGGCGTGGAGCAGGGTGTCGATCTTGCGCGTCTGGCCCATGCCGGAAAGCTGCTGGAAGACTCTATGAACGTCGGCGCAAAGCGCCTGATTGGCGGTCATGAGGCTGTAATCGGTATAGAGCCTGGCGGTTTTGGCGTGGTAGTTGCCGGTACCCAAATGCGCGTAGTGTCTGAGCTCCCCGCCTTCGCGGCGCACGATGTGGATCATCTTGGCGTGAGTCTTGTAAGCCATGATGCCGTAGATCACGATCGCACCGGCCTCCTGCAGGCGCGAGGCGAGCTGCAGGTTGTCGGCTTCGTCGAATCGCGCGCGCAGCTCGATCACCACGGTCACTTCCTTGCCCTGGCTTGCCGCCTCCACCAGGGCGCCGACGATGGAGGAGTCCGCGCCGGTGCGATAAAGCGTCTGCTTGATCGCCAACACGTCCGGGTCGCGAGCCGCCTCGCGCAGCAGATCCTCGATCGGCGAGAACGCCTGGAACGGGTGATGCAGCAAAATGTCCTGCTGGCGGATAGCGCTAAAGAGGCTACCCTCCTTCAGCCCCTTGGGAATGCTCGGGGTAAAGGGGCGATACACAAGCTCCGGGCGGTCGACGTCGCCCAGCACCGACATCATGCGCGTCAGGTTCACCGGTCCTTCGACGCGGTACAGGTCGTCCTCGGTGAGGTCGAACTGGCGCAGTAAAAAGCCGGTCAGCCCTTCGGGGCAGTTGTTGGCCACCTCCAGGCGTACGCCGCTGCCGTAGCGTCGTGCCAGAAGCTCGCCCCTGAGCGCCGAAGCGAGATCGGACACCTCCTCCGGGTCGACGCTCAGATCCGCGTTACGGGTCAAGCGGAACTGGTAGCAGCCCAGCACGCGCATGCCGGGAAAAAGCTCATCGGCGTGCGCGTGAATCATCGACGAAAGAAAGACGTACTCGGAGAAGCCTTCAGAACAGAGCTCTTTGGGCAGTGCGATCAGGCGCGGCAGCGAGCGCGGGGCGGGCAGGATCGCCATGCCGCCGGCGCGGCCGAAGGCGTCCTTGCCTTCGAGCTCGACGATGAAGTTAAGGCTCTTGTTCACAAGTCGTGGAAACGGGTGCGACGGATCGAGGCCGATCGGGCTGATCACCGGCATGATTTCGCGATCGAAAAATGCGCGCACCCAGGCGCGCTGCTCGTCACACCACTGGTCGCGGCGGCGAAAGCGCAGCCCCTGGGCTTCCAGCGCCGGAAGCAGGGTATTGTTGAGAATTTGATACTGGCGGCGAATCTGGCGATGCGCGGTATCGGAGATTTCGGCCAGCACTGCCTTGGGCAGTCGGCCGTCGGCGGAGGCGGCGTTGTCGTTGAGCGCCACCTGGTGTTTCAGCCCGGCCACACGAATCTCGAAGAACTCGTCCATGTTCGAGGAGAAGATCAGCAGAAACATCAGCCGGTTCAACAGCGGGTGTGCGTCGTCGAGGGCCTGTTCGAGCACGCGGATGTTGAACTGCAGATGCGAAAGCTCGCGGTTGAAGTAGAGCGCCGGGTCGTCCAGGTCGGTCTGGCCGAGCGCCTCCTTCGCCTGAACGCCGGTGGGGGTGCGGTTGATACGAAGCGGAAGGCTCTCGCCTTCAGCGCTTGACGTATCAATACCGGAAGGCGGTGTCGCGTCTGACGTTTGCATCTCCATGACGAATTCCCCGCAGAATGGGCGGCGCGCTTTGTCGGCGCTTTCCTTGACCTTAGTGTGTTGCGCCCGATTCTGCAGGAGAAAGATGACAGTTGCGTGTCACGCGCGCCCGGTTAGCGCTTCGCGCTTAGTAGCCGCGCGGCGTCGAGGGCGAAGTAGGTCAGGATGCCGTCGGCGCCGGCGCGCTTGAAGCACATGAGTGACTCGAGGATCACCGCGTCGGCGTCGAGCCAGCCGTTATCGAACGCACCGCGGTGCATGGCGTACTCGCCGCTCACCTGGTAGGCGAAGGTGGGTACGCCAAGTTCGCTCTTGACCCGGCGCACCACGTCCAGATAAGGCATGCCGGGCTTGACCATCACCATGTCGGCGCCCTCAGAAATATCGAGCGCGACCTCGTGGATTGCCTCGTCGGTATTGGCCGGGTCCATCTGATAAGTGCGTTTGTCGGCCTTACCCAGATTGCCCGCCGAGCCCACCGCGTCGCGAAACGGGCCGTAGTAGGCCGAGGCGTACTTTGCGCTGTAAGCCATGATGCGAATGTTGTGCAGGTTGTCCTGCTCGAGCACCCGGCGAATGGCGCCGATGCGTCCATCCATCATGTCCGAGGGGGCCAGCACATCGGCGCCGGCTTCGGCGTGGGACAGCGCCTGCTTCAACAGCGTGTCGACGGTGCGGTCGTTCTGCACGTAGCCGTGCTCGTCGAGAATGCCGTCCTGACCGTGGCTGGTGTAGGGGTCCAGCGCCACGTCGGTGATGATGCCAAGCTCGGGCAGCGCCGCCTTGAGCGCGCGCACGCTTCGCTGGATCAGGCCGCCCGCGTTGTAAGCCTCTTCGGCGAACTCGCTTTTATGCTCGGGGCCGACCACGGGGAACAGCGCCAGCGCCGGAATGCCGAGCTCGAAGGCTTCGCGCGCCTGCTCGATCAGAAGATCGATGGAGAGGCGCTCGACGCCGGGCATGGAGGCGACGGCCTCGCGCTGATTCTCGCCTTCCAGTACGAACACCGGCAGGATGAGGTCACTGGGCGTCAGGGTGGATTCCTGCATCAGCCGGCGAGAAAAGTCGTCACGGCGCATGCGGCGCATGCGGGTGGCGGGAAACTGACGGGGGCCTGGTGTGCTCAAATGTACTCTCCGCTCGACGCTGACAAAAATGTCCGTGGCCTTGAGTATATCAGCCATGCTCTACGGCGAAAGCCGCCTTGTGGAGGGGGTGAAGAGTGATTAGAGTGTCGATTCCACTAAATCGCTCGCCGTTAGAGATCATGGGTATCACCAAGGGAGACAGGCATGAGCAAAAAAGTAGCAGTGATTCTGGCCGGCTGCGGCGCTTATGATGGATCGGAGATCCATGAGGCGACTCTTACGCTGTTGCGCCTCGACCAGCTCGGCATCGCCTACCGCGCCTTTGCGCCGGACATCGACCAGCATCACGTGATCAATCACCTCTCCCAGGAGGCCGAGGAAGGCGAGACGCGAAGCGTTCTGAAGGAGTCGGCGCGGCTCGTGCGCGGCGATATCCAGCCCATCACCGAGCTTAACGCCGATGACTTCGATGCGGTCATCGTCCCCGGCGGCTTCGGCGTGGCCAAAAACCTCTGCGACTTCGCCGAGAAGGGCGACGCCATGAGCGTGCTCGAAAGCCTCAAGGCCCCGCTTGCCGCTTTCAAGGAGGACGCCAAGCCGATCGGGTTGATGTGCATTGCGCCGGTACTGGTGCCAAGGCTTCTGGGCGACGGCATTTCGGTGACCATCGGGCGCGACCCGGGCGTGGCCGGGGCAATCAGCGCCATGGGCGGGCTGCACAAAAGCTGCGACGTCGACGATATCGTCGTCGACCTGGAGCATCAGGTTGTGACGACTCCTGCCTACATGCAGGCCAAAAGCATCGGCGAGGCCGCCACCGGCATCTTCAAACTGGTCGAGCGGCTCAACGACATGATCGATCAGGCCAAAAAGTAGCCGGCGCTAACGCTTTAGCACAGCGAAAAAAGCCTCTGCAGACGCAGAGGCTTTTTTTATGACGACACCGTGTATGACCACGATGTTTATTAAAACGATGTTTATTGCAGCGATGTTTATTACAGCGATGTTTATTACAACAAGGCAAAACGGCTACTCGCCGCTCTCCTCGGCCTCGGCGCGAAGCTGGCGCCGGCGCACGAGCCGGCCAAACAGCAGGCCCACCTCGTAGAGGAGGTACATCGGAATGGCCAACAGGCTCTGGGAGATGACGTCCGGCGGGGTGAGCAGCATGCCGACCACGAAGCACCCTAAAATGATGTAGGGGCGCTTTTGCGACAGGCTCTGCACCGTGGTAGCGCCGGAGAGAATCAGCAGGAAGGTGGCAATGGGGATCTCGAAGGCCACGCCGAAGGCGAAAAAGAGCTTCAGCACGAAGTTCAGGTACTGATTGATGTCGGTCATCACCGCCACGTTTTCTGGCCCGGTCTGGGTAAAAAACTCGAACAGCAGCGGGAAGACGACGTAGTAGGCGAAGGCCGCGCCGGCGTAAAAGAGTGCCACGCTCGACACCAGAATCGGAACCGCCAGCGCCTTTTCGTTATCGTAAAGCCCGGGCGCCACGAACGCCCAGGCCTGGTGAAGCACGAAGGGGATCGCCAGAAAGACCGCCACCACCAGCGTGAGCTTGAACGGCGCCAAAAACGGCGAGGCCACTTCCGTGGCGATCATCTGCGAGCCCGCCGGTAAAAGCGCGATCAAGGGCTCGGCGACGAAGCCGTAGATATCGTTGGCAAAGGCGTAGAGCGCCAGAAACATCACCAGCACCACCGCCACTGCCTTGATGAGCCGCGAGCGCAGCTCGATCAGATGCTCGACCAGCGGCGCCTGGCTTAAATCCTCGCGCGGGCGCTGGTCTTTATGCGAAGGCTGAGAGTCGCCCGGATTGCTCATGGCTGGGTGCGGTCCTTGTTCGGGTCGGCCTCGGCGGGCGGGGTGTCACTTGGCGGCGCCGGCGTCTCATGAACGCTTTCGAGCGCATCGTCTAACCGAGCGCTTGCACGGGCGGCGCGCTCTTCGGTGTCTTCGCTGGTTTGCTTCGAGTGCGAAGCGGGCGAGGCGATGCTTTCCACATCACGCTTGGCCTGCTTCAAGCTCTGGTCGAGCTTTTTCTGCTGTTCGCTGATTTTCTGGCGCAGCTCCTCGGCTTCGAGCTGGGCGCTGATTTCGCGCTGCATGCCGGATACCGTGCGCTTGATCTTACCGATCCACATGCCGGTGGTGCGCGCTGCCTTCGGCAGGCGCTCGGGGCCGAGTACCAGAAGCCCGACGATGCCGATCAGCAACAGTTCTAAAAAGCCGATATCCAGCATGGCTTACGGGCGCTCTTCGCGCTGCTGTTCGGCCTTGCGCTTCTCTTCGGCCTGCACGTCATAGGTATTGCCCGGCTCTTCGTGGGCGACCTTGGCAGCATCCTTCTCGGAGGCTTTCTCTTTTTCCTTGTCCTCTTCGCTCATCGCGCTTTTGAAACCCTTCACCGCGCCGCCAAGATCGGTGCCGACGTTGCGCAGTTTCTTGGTGCCGAAAATCAAAATGATGATGCCCAATACAATCAAGAGCTGCCAGATACTGATGCCACCTAACATGGTCGTTTCCTCATAAGGCCTTGGCGTAGAACGCGTGGAAAGGGCGCGGATGCTTGGCTAGCGGGACGCTTTTTCGTCGTGGCCGGAGACCCCGAAGCGCCGCGCAAGCTCGTCGAGTACGCGCTGATGGTCGAGCTCCAGGTGCGAGAGCATCACCATGCTATGAAACCATAGATCCGCGGTTTCGGCGATAAGTGCCTGGCGCGCCTGCTCATCGCCGTGTTCGGCGTCTCTGGCGGCCAGCACGGTTTCGAACGCTTCCTCGCCCACTTTCTCCAGAATCTTGTTGAGACCCTTGTGATGCAGCGAGGCGACATAGGACGCCTCGGGCGCTGCGTGGCGGCGCTCGGCAAGAACCTGGGCCAGGTGATCCAGAACGGGCGTGGTCGCGGTAGTGCTCATCGAAATCCTTGGCGTTGGCGCGAATCGAACCCGCGCAAGACGTGCGGGCGTGTCTTGGGGTTAGCGTATCACAAACGCCGTCACTGCCATAAAAGCAGTATCAGCCCGGCGGCCGCCGCGGCCAGCACCTGCCAGGGCTGCGCCAGCGCCCACTCGCCAAGCGGCTCCCAGGCAAGGGCCACGGCGACCAGCGCGATGCCAACGCGCAGGCGGTGGTGGCGCTTTTTCTGCTGGGTAAATTTCTCGTCGAGCCGGGTGATGGCGTGGGCCTGCTGATGACGCTGGCGGTGCTCCTGCTCCATGCGGCTAAGCGCCTGGTGGGCCAGCACCGGAAGCTCAGGCAACTGGTGGGAAAGCTCCGGTGCCTGGCGCTTGAGCGACTCCCAAAGCCCACCAATGCCGGCGCGCTCTTTCATCCACTGCTCGAGATAGGGCTTGGCCGTGCTCCATAGATCGAGTTCCGGGTAGAGCTGACGCCCCAGCCCCTCGATGTTCAGAAGCGTTTTTTGCAGCAGTACCAGCTGCGGCTGGACTTCCATATTGAAGCGTCGAGCGGTCTGGAAAAGCCCTAAAAGCACCTGGCCAAAGGAGATGTCCTTGAGCGGCTTTTCGAGAATCGGCTCGCACACGGTGCGAATGGCGGCGGCGAACTCGTTGGCGCGGGTATTTTCTCCTACCCAGCCGGATTCGATGTGAAGCGCCGCCACCTCGTAATAGTCCTGATGGAAAAACGCCAGCAGATTGCGCGCCAGATAATCCTGATCTTCCCGGGTGAGGCTTCCCACGATGCCGCAATCGATGGCGATGTACTGTGGGTCTTCCGGGTTGTCGGCGTTGACGAAGATGTTGCCCGGGTGCATGTCGGCGTGAAAGAAGTTGTCGCGAAATACCTGGGTGAAGAAAAGCTCGACGCCGCGCTCGGCGAGTTTCTTGAGGTTGACGCCTTGCTTGATCAGCGTGTCGAGATCCGCCACCGGCACGCCGCGAATGCGCTCCTGAACCATGACATGGCGCCGGGTGAAGGGCCAGTAAATGGTGGGCACGAACAGAAGCGCCGAATCCTTGAAGTTGCGCTTGAGCTGCGAGGTGTTGGCGGCTTCCTTGTAAAGGTCGAGCTCGTCAAACAGCGTCGATTCGTAGTCGCGGATGACCTCGACTGGACGCAGACGTCGCGCCTCGGGCACCCGGGCCATCAGCTTGGCGGCCCGGTACATCAATGCCATGTCCTGGCGCATCACCGCGTCGATACCGGGGCGGATGATCTTGACCACCACTTCTTCGCCGGTGTGAAGCGTGGCAGCGTGAACCTGGGCGATCGAGGCGGAGGCCAGCGGCGCGTGATCGAAGCGGGCAAAGGCCTCTTCGAGGGACATCTCGAGCTCACGCTCCACCCGCGCCACGGCGAGCTCGCCGGGAAACGGCGGCACCTGATCCTGCAGGCGTCTAAGCTCGTTGGAAATGTCGTCGGGCAAAAGGTCGCGCCGGGTGGAAAGCATCTGGCCGAACTTGATGAAGATCGGCCCCAGTGACTCCAGCGACAGGCGCAGGCGCTCGGCACGGGAGCGCTTGCCCACCGGAATCAGGCGCAGCGGCAAACACCACATCACCCCGCGCAGCCAAAGCGGCAGTCGCTCCATGGGGATCAGCGTATCGAGGCGGTGGCGCGCGATGACCCATAGAATCTTGAATAGCCGCAGGCTCATGTACAGCGCTCCCGAGCCTGGGCGGCGGCCTGGATGTCGAGACTCGCGTTCAGACGCCGCGTCAGGCGATCGAGGCGCGCTTCCAGGCGATCGGTGGCCATGTCCAGATCGGTCAGCGCGTCGCGCAGCACGTCGCGCTGCGCCCGGCCCGGCAGCATCCGCGCCTCCTCGAAAACGTACTCGGAGAGATCCTGTAACAGCTCGTCCTTGGCGCGCAGCCCGAAGCGGTTCAGGCGGCGAACGCCTTCGGCCAACGAGTGGGCGGGCGTGGCGCCGATCCAGCCGGCAAGCTCGCCTTCCCAGTCGAGCTCCAGATCGAAAAACAGATCGCGGGTCGCTTCCAAAAGGCCAATACGCCCGCGCACCGCGAGCTTGCTGTCGAACATCAGCCGCTCGATCGAGGCGCCGCTGAGCCACTCCGAAAACGTCTCCGGCGTGAGCTCGACGGTCGCATCCGCCTCGGCCTCGTTGACATCGTCACCGGGCAGCAGGTCGACGCCGGTTTCGTGGTAGGCGAGCAAAAGCGCCAAATGCGGTTTTTCGAGCCGGACCAGCAGCCGGCTGCCGGCGAGGGCTGCCAGCCGGTTGGGCGCGGCCGGGTCGCGGGCGAGCAGGGCATTCAGCGTGCGTTCGCATCCAGCCAGAAGCAGGGGCGGGGTCAATCGCATGCGCGCCTCGATTGTCGCGTCAATGGAGTGGGAGGCGTTGCGCTGCCAGGCGTCATAGCTTGATGCCGCGGTGAAGCGCGACGATACCGCCGGTGAGGTTGGTGTACTCCACCCGCTCGAGCCCGGCGGCTTCCATCATTGCCTGCAGCGTCGGTTGGTCCGGGTGCATGCGAATCGATTCGGCAAGATAGCGGTAGCTCTCGCCGTCCTTCGCCACCAGCTCGCCGATTTTCGGCAGAAAGCGAAACGAGTACTCGTCGTAGGCTTTGCTTAGAAGCGGATTGCCGGGCTTGGAGAACTCCAGCACCAGAAGCCGTCCGCCGGGCTTGAGCACGCGCGTCATGGAGCGCAGCGCGGCGTCCTTGTCGGTGACGTTACGAAGGCCAAAGGCGATGGTGATGCAGTCGAAGTGGTTGTCCGGGAAGGGCAGGTTCTCGGCGTTGGCCTGAACGTACTCGACGTTGCCGCCCACGCCCTGGTCGATCAGCTTGTCGCGGCCGACGTTCAGCATTGAGGCGTTGATATCGGCCAGCACCACCTTGCCGCGCGGGCCGACCATGCGCGAAAACTTGAGCGTCAGATCGCCGGTGCCGCCGGCGATGTCCAGCACCCGGTGGCCCGGGCGCACGCCGGAGCGCTCGATGGTCAGGCGCTTCCATACCCGGTGAATGCCGAAGGACATCAGGTCGTTCATGACGTCGTAGCGCGCGGCCACCGAGTGAAACACATCCGCTACCCGCGAGGCTTTCTCGTCGAGCGGGACTTCCTGATAGCCAAAATGGGTGGTGCGCTTTTGTGTGGGGCTCATGAGGCGACGGGCTCCCGAGTTCGAGGCGGATATCGATGATATGGCGATCATCGCTTGATAGGTTGGCTGTATTGTAGCCTTCTCCCAACGGTTTTGTCTGCGCCCGGGTCACTTAACCCAAGCGTGCGCTCGCGCGCAGCAAGACCGATTTTCAATACCTTGAGCCTCAAAGCTGTTTGAACTGAATGCCCGCCGGCTCGCGGGAGGCGCCGGCGTCGCTGAGCGCCTGCAGATACTTCGCCCAGTAGGCGTCCTGCTGAGTGGCGAGCTCTAACAGGTAGTCGTAGCTGTAGAGGCCGCTGTCGTGGCCGTCGTCGAAGTGAAGCTTGAGCGCGTAGTGGCCGACCTGGCTGATGTCCATCAGGCCCACGTCGCGCTTGCCGGTTTGCAGCACGGCGGTATCGGCGCCGTGGCCGCGCACCTCCGCCGACGGTGAGTAGACGCGCAGAAGCTCGACCGGCACGCGGTAGTGCCGATCGCCCGGGTAGGTGAGCTCCAGCAGGCGATTTTTCTTGTGATAGTGCACGTGGGTGGGAATCGGGCTTTCCATCGGGCTCTCCTGTTCAAGAGACGAACGGGGCATATAGACGAACGGGCGGGTGTCGCCACCCGCCCGTAAGGCGTAAAAACGGCACCTGCAACGCGCAGGTAGCTCGAGCTTACAGAATGTAGCGCGAGAGGTCCTCGTCGACCGCCAGCTCGCCAAGCTGCGCGTTGACGTAGTCGGCGTCGACCACCAGCGGGCTGTCCATATCGCCGCCCTTGAAGGAAGCCTCTTCGAGCAGGCGCTCCATCACGGTGTGCAGGCGCCGAGCGCCGATGTTCTCGGTGCCTTCGTTGACCTGCCAGGAGATCTCGGCGATGCGCTCGATACCGTCCTCGGTGAAGTCGACGTCCAGACCTTCGGTAGCGAGCAGCGCCTGGTACTGCTTGGTCAGCGAGGCCGAAGGCTCGGTCAGGATGCGCTTGAAGTCGTGGGGCGTGAGCGCATCGAGCTCGACGCGAATCGGCAGGCGGCCCTGAAGCTCCGGAATCAGATCGGAAGGCCGCGATAGGTGGAACGCGCCGGAGGCGATGAACAGAATGTGGTCAGTCTTGACCATGCCGTACTTGGTGGAAACGGTCGAGCCCTCGATCAGCGGCAGCAGATCGCGCTGCACGCCTTCGCGGGACACCTCGCCGCCGCTGGACTGGCCGCTGCCCTTGGCCACCTTATCGATCTCGTCCAAAAACACGATGCCGTGCTGCTCGACGGACTCTACCGCGCGGGCCTTGATCTCCTCCTCGTTGACGAGCTTTCCGGCTTCCTCGTCGCGCAAGAGCACCAGCGCCTCTTTCACCGTGACCTTGCGCTGCTCGCGCTTTTGCTGGCCCATGTTGGAGAACAGGCTTTGCAGCTGGCTGGTCATCTCCTCCATGCCCGGCGGGGTCATGATGTCGACGCCCTGGCCCTGGGATGAGACCTCGATCTCGATCTCCTTGTCGTCGAGCTGGCCTTCGCGGAGCTTCTTGCGAAACGACTGGCGGGTGGCGTTCTCTTCGCGCGGCTTGTCTTCCTGGCCGCGCGGCGGGGGCAGCAGGGCATCGAGCACGCGGTCTTCGGCGGCGTCCTCGGCGCGGTGACCGACCTCCTCCTTGGCGTGCTCGCGCACCATCTTGATCGCGGCTTCCATCAGGTCACGAATGATCGACTCGACGTCGCGGCCGACATAGCCCACCTCGGTGAACTTGGTCGCTTCCACCTTGATGAAAGGCGCGCGGGCGAGCTTGGCCAAACGGCGGGCGATTTCAGTCTTGCCCACGCCGGTCGGGCCGATCATCAGGATGTTCTTCGGCGTGACTTCCGGGCGCAGATCGGCATCGAGCTGCATGCGCCGCCAGCGGTTACGCAAAGCGATCGCCACGGCGCGCTTGGCGTCCTTCTGGCCGATGATGTACTGGTCGAGGGCGTGAACGATTTCGCGGGGTGTCATCTGGGTCATGAAAAAAGCCTCAACGGTCGTCGATGTTCAGCTCTTCGAGCGTGACGTGGTGATTGGTGAATACGCAGATGTCGCCCGCGATTTGCAGGGATTTTTCGGTGATTTCCCGCGCGCCGAGCTCGGTGTTTTCCAGAAGGGCGCGGGCGCTGGCCTGGGCGAAGTTGCCGCCAGAGCCGATGGCGATGATGCCGCGCTCCGGCTCGACGACGTCGCCGTTGCCGGTGATGATCAATGAGGCGCTGTGATCCGCCACGGCCAGAAGGGCCTCGAGCCGGCGCAGTGCGCGATCGGTGCGCCAGTCTTTTGCCAGCTCCACGGCGGCCTTGGTCAGATGGCCCTGATATTTCTCGAGCTGCGCCTCAAAACGCTCGAACAGCGTGAAGGCGTCCGCCGTGCCGCCGGCGAAGCCCGCGAGCACCTTGCCCCGATAGAGGCGGCGCACCTTGCTGGCGTTGCCCTTCATCACGGTGTTGCCAAGCGATACCTGGCCGTCGCCGGCGAGGGCGACCTGGTTGCCGCGGCGTACGGATACGATCGTGGTCATGGAGATGACTCCTTGAGGGAGAAAAGACTCCCGATAACTTATCGGCCGCCTGGCGGCCGCAACTAAAGCGCGTAAAAAACCTGAGCGATTCACCACAAAATGCGGGCGGTCGATAAAAAATCAACCGCCCGCATAGGGTTCTGCTTGGCTTTTATGGCCGCGCCCACGCGGGGCGCGCTAGTTTTGCAGCTGGATGAGCAGCGGCTCGATGCCCTGGGTCGCCATCAGGTCCTGGGCGCGGTTGAGCTCGCGAGTGTCCTCGTAAGGCCCGACCTGAACGCGGTGCCAGATATCGCCGCTGGCCTGCACTTCGGTGATCTGGGCCAACAGGCTCAGGTTGCGAAGTCGCGAGCGCAGCTGCTCGGCATCCCCTAACTCCTTGAACGACGCCGCCTGCAGCATGTAGCGGTTGGGCGTGGCGGGCGCTTGTGCCGCGGGCTCGGCGGGCGTTGCCGGGGCGCTTTGGGCCTGCTCCTCCGGGCGGGTGTTGGCGGCGATCACCTGGGCGATCGGGTCATCACCGGAGGCGCCGTCAGTATTGGAATCGGCTGGCGGCGCTTCCGGGCGATTGACCGTCGAGGGCAGCGCCCCACCCGGGGCGATGACTTCGGTTTCCGGCAGCAGGGTGTAGAACTCGAAGGTCGGCATCGAGGGCTCGGCGTCTCCTTCGGTCTGGCGCGCGGCGCTGCGCTCGTCGCTACCGGGCGGCTTTGGCAGCACCGTCGCCTCTGGCGTGGCATTTTGCTCCTGCCAGGGGGCGGTGCCGTGCTGATGCTGGGCCAGAAAGAACCCAACGGCGATACCGGCCAGCGCCCAGAGCCAGCCCGGCAGGCGAAAACCGCTGCCGGGCTCTTTCGGCGTCTTGCGCTGGCTGGTCGCTCCGCGACGGCTGGGCCGCTTGCGCGCTTTGGACATGGTTTACATCTCCTCCGGGGCGCTGACCCCCATGAGATCGAGCCCGTTGCGCAGCACCTGGCGGGTGGCCAGGCCCAGCGCCAAACGTGCGTTTCGGGTGGCATCATCGTCGACCATCACTTTCACCGCGTTGTAACAGGTGTGAAAGTCCGCGGCCAGATCCAGCAGGTACTGGGAGATTTGCTGCGGCTCGCGGGCGCGGGCGGCCTGCTCGACCACTTCCGGGTAGCGCGCCAGGCGATTGAGCACCGCCTTCTCCTGGTCGCTGTCTAGGCTCGCCAGATTCGCCATCGCCTGATCGAAATCGAAGGCGCGGGATTCGGCGTCGGCCTTTCTCATCATGCTGCACACGCGGGCGTGGGCGTACTGCACGTAGTAGACCGGGTTGTCGTTGGACTGCGAGCGGGCCAGGTCGATATCGAAGGTGAGCTGGGAGTCGGCCCGGCGCGCGGCGAGGAAGAAGCGCGTGGCGTCGCGGCCTACTTCGTCGATCAGATCGCGCAGCGTGACGTAGCTGCCGGCGCGCTTGGAGAGCTTCACCTCGACGCCGGAGCGGGTCACCATCACCATCTGGTGCAGTACGTAGTCCGGATAGCCCTTCGGAATGCCGACTTCCAGCGCCTGGAGACCGGCGCGTACGCGGGTGACGGTGGAGTGGTGGTCGGCGCCCTGCTCGTTGATGACGGTCTTGAAACCGCGGCTCCACTTGTCGTGGTGATACGCCACGTCCGGCAAAAAGTAGGTGTAGCCGCCGTCCTGCTTGCGCATCACGCGGTCCTTGTCATCACCGAAGTCGGTGGTGCGCAGCCACATCGCGCCGTCTTCCTCGTAGGTGTGGCCGTTGGCGACCAGTCGCTCGACGGTTTTTTCGACCTTGCCCTGCTCGTAGAGCGACGATTCGAGAAAGTAGACGTCGAACGCTACGCCAAAGGCCTTGAGGTCCAGATCCTGCTCGCGGCGAAGCCAGGCAACAGAAAAATCGCGAATGGCGTCGAGATTCTCCGGGTCCGCCTTGCCGGTCACTTCCCGGTCGTCGGCGGAGACGGTCTTGCCGGCCAGGTAGTCCTGGGCAACGTCGTTGATGTAGTCGCCGCGGTAGCCGTCTTCGGGCCAGCTTGCGTCGTCCGGGCCAAGCCCTTTGGCGCGGGCCTGCACGGAAAGGGCCAGATTCTGGATCTGGGCGCCGGCGTCGTTGTAGTAGAACTCGCGGGTGACGTCATACCCTGTGGCCTCGAGAAGCCGGCACAGGCAGTCGCCGATGGCGGCGCCCCGGCCGTGGCCAACGTGCAAGGGGCCGGTCGGGTTGGCAGAGACGAACTCGACCTGGACCTTTTCGCCCTGGCCGACGAGGCTTCGCCCAAAGGCGTCGCCGGCGTCGAGCACCTGCGCGATGATCTGTGCGGCGGCGTCCGTGGCGGCAAAGAAGTTGATGAAACCGGGGCCGGCGATCTCGGTGTTGGCGATCGAGTCGCTTTCGGGCAGCGCCTCGAGGAGCTTCTCGGCGAGCTCGCGCGGCTTGAGGCCTGCGGGTTTGGCCAACATCAGCGCGAGGTTGGTGGCGTAATCGCCGTGGGCCTTGTCTTTGGTCGGGTCGATCTTGATCGTCGGGGTCAGATCAACAGGCAGCACGCCCTGATGCTTTAGCGCATCGATGGCGCCCTGGAGCAGGGAGGTGATCGTCTCTTTCATTTGAATATCCGAAATTTTGGGTGGCGGCGTGTGCGTTTAATCGTGCGCGTTCGGTAAAAAGGGGCGGTCGATGTTGACGTTTGAGAGCATCGACGCAAAAAGGCCCGGTACACATAAAACCGCCATTATCGGCAATTGGCGCTCACTTTCAAAGCCGTATCGGGTTCGAAAGCGAGCACTCGTCGCCTTGTTTGGGCTTGCCAGCGTCTACGCCAGCGTCTGCGGGTCGATGTCGATCGACCAGCGCACGCTGCGCGCCTCGCGGTGGGCGTCCAGCCACTGGACCAGGTAGTTGGCCGCAGCGTGGCGCTGGCTGCGCTTGTCGGCGGCGATCAGCACGTGCACGTGGTAGCGATTTTGGCGCCGCTCCATCGGCGCGGGCACCGGCCCCAGGCAGCGCGCCTGCACGTTGGCTACCTTGAGCCACTCTCTCAGCGCCTGGGCGGCGTCTTGTGCAAGCGAAAGCGCGGCCGGCTCCTTCGGGCTCTCAAAGCGTAACAGCGCCATGAAGCCAAACGGCGGCAGCTTGGCCAGCCGCCGCTCTTCGAGCAGGTTGCGCGCCAGCGCCCCGTAGCCGTGCTCGGCCAGCTGGCCAAGGTGCGGGTCGTCCGGATGCAGGGTTTGCACCAGCACCCGGCCCGGGTGGGCGGCGCGTCCGGCGCGCCCAGCCACCTGCTCGAGCAGTTGGGCGCTGTGCTCGAGCGCGCGAAAGTCCGCGCTGTAGAGCCCGCCGTCGGCGTTGATCACCACCACGAGCGTGACGTGGGGCAGGTGATGGCCCTTGGCGAGCATCTGGGTGCCGACCAGAATGCACGGCTCGCCGCGGTGAACCTGCTTGAGCACCTGGTCGAAGCTGTCCTTACGCCGGGTGCTGTCGCGGTCGATGCGATGGATCGTGGTGTCGGGAAAAAGCCCCGTCAGCGTCTCCTCGGTGCGCTCGGTGCCGGCGCCGAGCGCGCGCAAATCGCCGCTGCCACACTCGGGGCAGGCGTCCGGCAGCGCCCGGCGGCTGTCGCAGTGGTGGCAAGCCAGCAGCGGCGGCTGGCGGTGCAGCGTCATGCGCGCGTCGCACTGGTGGCAGTCCGCCATCCAGCCGCAGCCGTGGCAGGCAAGCCTGGGGGCGAAGCCGCGCCGGTTGATGAACACCAGCACCTGCTTGCCGGCAGCCAGGGTCGACGTGATCGCCTTGAGCGCGCCGGGTAGCAGCCCGCCCTGGCGGCGCTGATGACGAAGATCCAGAAGTTCGAGTTTGGCCGGTGGGTGGCGGCTCGGGCGCTGGGTGAGGCGCAGGTGGCGGTAGTCGCCGGCCAGCGCGCGCTGAAGGCTCTCGAGCGACGGCGTGGCGCTGCCCAGCAGCAGCGGAATCTGGTGATGGTGGGCGCGGGCCACGGCCAAATCGCGGGCGTGGTAGCGAAGCCCGTCGTGCTGCTTGTAGGAGCCGTCGTGCTCCTCGTCGACGATGATCACCCCGGGTTTGGCCAGCGGCGTGAAGATCGCCGAGCGGGTGCCGATCACGATCAGCGCGCGCCCGTCGGCGGCGGCCTCCCAGGCGTCCATGCGCTCGGCGTCGTTGAGCCCGGAGTGCAGCGCCACCACGGGTACATTGAAGCGGCTTTTAAAGCGCGAAAGCGTTTGCGGGGTCAGGCCGATCTCCGGCACCAGCACCAGCGACTGTTTGCCCCTGGCGGCGACCGCCTCGATCAGCTGCAGATAGATTTCGGTCTTGCCGCTGCCAGTGACGCCTTCCAGCAGGCAGGGGTGGTAGCCGTTCAGGTTTTCGTGCAGCGCGGCCAGCGCCGCTGCCTGCTCGCGGTTGAGCGCAAGCGACGGCGTGGCGAGCAGATTTGACGCGGTGTCAGCCCGCCGGCCTGCCTGGCGGGCAAGCTCCGTTGAGGTGATTAGCCCCTTGCGGGCAAGCGCGTTGAGTTGCTCTTTGGTATAGCCGTGGGCGCTGATTGCCTGGGTCGGCAGGCCGTGAGCGTGCTGGCGCAAAAGCGCGTAAAGCTCGGCCTGTTTGGGGGCATTTTTAAGTGAGTCCGGCGTTTGCTCGCCGACGGCCTGCCACTGGGTAAAGGTGCGCCCGGCCATGGGGTAGCCCTGGCGCAGTCTTGCCGGCATGGCCAGCTGCATGGTGTCGCCCAGACCGTGCTGGTAGTAGCGCGCGGTGAAGTGGCAAAGCCACTGCCAGTCCTCCGGCAGCGGCGCCTCATCGAGCACTTCGGAAATCGGTTTTAACTTTTCGCGGGGCAGTGTGCTTCGATCGAGCAAATTGATCACGACACCCACAACGTCGCGCCGACCAAACGGTACGCGCACGCGAAGTCCCGGCTGCCAGCCGCCGGCCGGTGGCTCGCGGCCGGGCAGGTAGTCAAACAGCTGACGCAGCGGCGAGGGCAGGGCCACCTGAAGCGCGCCGGGGGCCGTGGGCGCCTTTGGAGCGGGCGTTGAAGAAACGGGAACGGGCAATTGGCCTCCGGCGTAAAAGTTGCTAGAATATGCGCCCGCTACACGTTTTACCAACCCGGTTTTATGTGAGCGACTATCCGGTTAAGCAGTTATTTCAACCCCCTATGCGGTGCCTGGCAACGGATCAGGTGGCGGCATAAGCGAGTGAGGTTCACGATGAAACAAGGTATTCACCCGAATTACAACACGGTCACCGCGACGTGTTCTTGTGGCAACGCCTTCCAGGTGGGTTCGACTTCTGGTCAGGACTTCTCTCTGGACGTGTGCTCCAACTGCCACCCGTTCTACACGGGCAAGCAGAAGCAAGCGACCACCGGTGGCCGCGTAGAGCGCTTCAACAAGCGCTTCGGTGCTGCCATGAAGCGCGGCTAAAACGCCCGCTTGCCGGCACTCACGTGCCGGGTGCCAAAGACCCACGCTTCGGCGTGGGTTTTTTTATGCTCACGTACTCGTGCCCACGAACTGATGCCTGCGAGATAATGAAAAATTTTTCCATAAATGCTGCGGCGCATCAATAAGTAAAGCGTTATGGCTCACGCTCTTCGTTATAAGTTCTACCAAATAGAGCTTAAAAGTTTCCATAGTTAGTCAACGTGTAGCCAAATGTCGAAATCAAGAGTCGAGTTGACGGCGCTTGAGGGTCTTCGGCTTTTTCTATACTCTTGAAGCACTTTTCAACTTTAGGATAACGGATTTGACCATGACAGACGCGAACCGGCAGGCAGCGCTCGACTATCACGCCAACCCCATTCCAGGAAAGCTATCGGTCGAGTTAACCAAGTCCACCGCCACCGCTCGTGATCTGTCGCTGGCTTACAGCCCGGGCGTGGCGGAGCCGGTACGCGAAATCGCCGCCGATGCGGAAAACGCCTACCGCTACACCGGCAAGGGCAATCTGGTCGCCGTCATTTCCGACGGCAGCGCCATTCTGGGCCTGGGCAACCTGGGGCCGCTGGCCAGCAAACCGGTCATGGAAGGCAAGGGGGTGCTGTTCAAGTGCTTCGCCGGCATCAACTCAGTGGACATCGAGGTCGACGCCGAGAATCCGCAGGCGTTCATCGACACCGTGGCGCGCATCGCTGATACCTGGGGCGGCATCAACCTGGAGGACATCAAGGCACCGGAGTGTTTCGAGATCGAAAAGGCGCTGATCGAGCGCTGTTCGATTCCGGTCTTCCACGACGATCAGCACGGCACGGCGATCGTCACCGCCGCGGGCATGCTCAACGCTCTGGAGATCGCCGGCAAGCGCATCGAGGACGTCAACATCGTCTGCATGGGCGCAGGGGCCGCGGCGATCGCCTGCATGCGTCTTCTGATCAGCTGCGGCGCAAGCGCCGAGAACCTGGTGATGCTCGACCGGCGCGGCGTGATTCATAGTGGGCGCGAAAACATCAACGAGTACAAGGCGGAATTCGCTCGCGACACCGAGATGCGCACCCTCGATGACGCCATCGACGGCGCCGACGTCTTCATCGGCCTCTCTGGCCCCGGTCTTTTGAGCGCCGAGCAGGTCAAGAAGATGGCCGCCGATCCGGTCATCTTTGCCTGCACCAACCCGGACCCTGAGATCCACCCGGACGTCGCCCGCGAGGCGCGCCCGGACGTGATCATGGCCACCGGCCGCTCGGATTTTCCCAATCAGGTCAACAATGTACTGGGCTTTCCGTTCATCTTCCGCGGGGCTTTGGACGTGCGCGCCACGCGCATCAACGAGGCGATGAAGCTCGCCGCGGTGCATGCGCTGAAGGATTTGGCCCGCGAGCCGGTGCCGGAAGAGGTGCTCAACGCCTACGAGCGCACCGAGATGAGCTTCGGACGCGAGTACATCATCCCTACACCGGTAGACGTGCGCCTTCTAGAGCGCGTCTCCGCCGCCGTCGCTCGGGCCGCCGTGGATTCGGGGGTGGCGCGCAAGCCGTATCCGGCGCACTATCCGCTGAAAACGATCAATAACGTGTACGGCGGCTAGAAAAGCTTTCGAACAGATCGACAAAGCCCGTCATTGACGGGCTTTTTTTGATTGAAGGGCTGTGGAGCCCCTCCAATATACTTGCGCCCAGAAGCAAACCTGAGCGAGGGTCTTTCGCCATTGCCGAAGATTGCTCCTGCATATTCGGCATTCCCGCCATCCATGGCGGTCAGATGGCGAAAGTAGCCTACAAGGACGTATTCATGGCGCCCCCGCGCAGGGTTGCTTCTGGGCCCACCAACCGCGATCCTTTTCAACGAATCAGGCCTGGGGATAGCGTGTCAGCCCTTCCTGGGCGGTGGAGGCAACGAGCCGCCCCTGGCGGTCGAAAATGCTGCCGCGGGCCAAGCCTCGGGCGCTGCCGGCCCAGGGCGAGTCGATGGAGTAGAAGAGCCACTCGTCGACGCGGGTGTCCTGGTGCAGCCACAGCGCGTGATCGAGGCTTGCGATACGAAGCTTCGGGTCGCCGAACTCGACCCCGTGGGGAATCAGCCCGGTGGTCAAGAGGTTGAAGTCCGACGAGTAGGAGAGCAGGTGGCGGTGAAGCGCCGGGTCCTCGGGAAGCTTTCCCTTGATGCGAAACCAGAGCCCACGCCCGGCCGGCGCCGCCGGGCTTGGGTTGTGGTCCAAATGCAGAAACTCGATCGGGTGGCCGGGGAAGCGCTCGTGCTTGACGTTGCCCTCTTCGATCAGCGTTTCCGGGGCCGGCACGTCGGGCATGGTGAGCTGGTGGGTAAACCCCGCTTCCGGGCTTTGAAACGAGGCGCTACAGAAAAAGATCGGCCGGCCCTTCTGGATCGCGGTGACGCGGCGGGTGGTGAAGCTGCCGCCGTCGCGCACGTTGTCCACCTGGTAGACCACCGGGCGGTGCGGGTCGCCCGGGCGCAGAAAGTAGCCGTGCTGGGAGTGGGGCAGGCGCTCGGGCTCCACGGTGCGAGACGCCGCCGCCAGGGCCTGGCCGAGCACCTGGCCGCCGTAGAGCTGGGGGAAGCCCAGGTCCTGGCTCTGGCCGCGAAACAGCGTCTCCTCCAGGGGCTCGAGATCCAGCAGATTCAGTAGCGTCTTCAGCGCGTCGTTCATTCTCGGTATCCTATGGCGTTTAGCCGCTTTCTCGATCGACTGGCTACCTTAGCGGAGTTCGCCCCGATGCGCAGCGACGAATTTTACATGTACCGGGCGTTGGATCAGGCGCACCGGGCGGCCGCCGCCGGCGAGGTGCCGGTAGGCGCGGTGGTGGTCGACCCACAAGGCGAGATCATCGGGGCCGCCCACAACGCCCCGGTCGAAAGCCGTGACCCCAGCGCCCACGCGGAAATTCGCGCGCTGCGCGCGGCAGGCGAGGCGCTTGGCAACTATCGCCTTGACGGCTGCACCCTGTATGTCACATTGGAGCCCTGTATGATGTGCGCCGGCGCCATGGTCCACGCGCGCATCCAAAGGCTGGTCTACGCCGCCGCCGAGCCGCGCACCGGCATGGTCGAATCGAAGGCCAACCTGCTCGCTCAGCCCTGGTTCAATCACCGCGTCGAGGTCGAGGCGGGCGTATTGGCCGGCGCTTCGAAAAAGCTCCTGAAGGCGTTCTTTGCAGAGCGCCGCTAACCCGCCCAAGGAGGCACGATGCACGTGCTGCTCAATACGCTGATCGTGGTGCTCACCGTCGCCTGCATGGAAGTGGTGGCCACACTCGCCCACAAGTACATCATGCACGGCTTTGGCTGGGGCTGGCACCGCTCGCACCACGAGCCGCGCACCGGCTGGTTCGAGCGCAACGACCTTTACGCGGTCGTCTTCGCGCTACTCGCCATCGTGCTGATCGCCTACGGCACCGCCGGCGCGTGGCCGCTGCAGTGGATCGGTGCCGGCATGACCGCCTACGGGGTGATCTACTTCGTGCTTCACGACGGCCTCGTGCATAAGCGCTGGCCGTTCAGCCTGATTCCCCGGCGCGGCTACATGAAGCGTCTTTACAAGGCTCATCGGCTGCATCACGCGGTGAAGGGCCGCCACGGTGGCGTGTCGTTTGGCTTCATCTATGCCCCGCCGGTGGAGACGCTCGAGGCCACGCTGCGACGCCGTAAGGCCGCTAGCGCGGGCGCTGCCAAAGGCTCATCGAGCGAGGCGTCGAGCTCCGCCGAGCGCGAGAACCCAGCGCGCTAGCCCCGCCGGCCAGCAAAAGCGCGACTTTTTCACTTCGCCCGGTACTTTGACGCCCATTCCAGGCGAGTTTGCCCGCGCGAGTCACCTTCACACCGATTTTGCGATACACCCCGAGCGCGGTGGCGATCGCCCAGGCCGAGCGCAGCGGCAGCCGCTCGATGCCGATGCGCGCCGAGGCGTAGTAGGGCTCCGCCGCCGCGATCAAACGCTTGGAGACGCGCGCAAGCGCCTCGCGCTGGCTCGGGTCGAGAATGTCCTCGGCGCTCAAGCCCTCCTCACGCAGCCACTCCCCGGGCGCATAGCAGCGCCCCGCCTCGGCGTCCTCGACGATGTCGCGGGCGATATTGGTCAGCTGAAAGCCGAGTCCCAAATCGCAGGCGCGATCGAGTACCGCCTCGTCGCGCACGCCCATCACGCGGGCCATCATCAGCCCGACCACGCCGGCCACGTGGTAGCAGTAGCGCAGCGTGTCATCCAGGGTTTCATAACGCTCGTCGCGCACGTCCATGGCGTAGCCTTCCAGGTGATCGAAGGCCTGGGAGGGCGGAATGTCGTGGGTCAGCGCCACTTCCTGGAAGGCGGCGAAGGCGGGCTCCTCCATCGGCTCGCCTTTGAAGGCGCGCGCGGTCTGGGCCTTGAGCTCGGCCAGGCGCGCCTCGCTCTGCGCTTTTTGCTCGCCTTCCGAGGGCGCGTTGTAAAAGCCCAGGGTCTGGTCGTCGATCACGTCGTCACAGTGGCGACACCAGGCGTAGAGCATCAGCGCGGCGCGGCGGGTGGCGGGGTCGAACAGTTTCGAGGCGCTGGCGAAGCTCTTCGAGCCCGCCGCCATGGTCACCGTGGCATGATCGAGCAGCGCCTCGCTCATGCGTTTTCCTTCTCTGACGTTAGCCGCTCCACCATCAACCCGGCGGTCGCCTTGGCGGAGCCGATCACCCCGGGAATGCCCGCGCCCGGGTGGGTACCGGCGCCGACCAGATACAGGTTGTCGATCTGGCTGTCCAGGTTGTGCGGGCGAAACCAGGCGCTCTGGGTCAGAATCGGCTCGATCGAGAACGCCGAGCCCTGGTGGGCGCCGAGCGTATCGCGAAAATCGAACGGCGTGAACGTGCGGTGGGTGACGAGCTGGCTTCTCAAGCCCGGCATGTAGTGCTTCTCCAGATAGTCGAAGATGCGCTCGCGCAGCTTCGGCCCTTCGACGTCCCAATCGAGCGCGGCGGTGCCCAGATGTGGCACCGGCGCCAGCACGTAGTAGCTGCCGCAGCCTTCGGGGGCAAGCGAGGGGTCGGTGACACACGGTGCGTGCAGGTAGAGCGAGAAATCCTCGGCCAGCTCATCGCTGTTGAAGATTTCATCGATCAGCTCGCGATAGCGCGGCCCGAAGCAGACCGTGTGGTGGGCGAGCTGAGTGTGGTTGTGATCGAGGCCAAAGTAGAGCACGAACAGCGAGTTGCTCATGCGCTTGCCCTTGAGCTTTTTGGCTCGCTTCGCCCCTACTGGGTGGTGGCCGAGGAGTTTTTCGTAGGTGTGCACTACGTCGGCATTCGACGCCACGGCCCGCGCCGGGATTTCGCGGCCATCGGCAAGCGTCACGCCGCGGGCGCGGTTGCCCTGCATCTCGATACGCTCGACCTTGGCGTTGACCAGTATCTCGCCGCCGAGGTCCTCAAACAGCTTCGCCATGCCCTTGACCAGCGCGCCGGTGCCGCCACGGGGAAACCACACGCCCCATTTGCGCTCCAGCGCGTGGATCAGCGTGTAGATCGACGAGGTGGCAAACGGATTGCCGCCGACCAGCAGCGAGTGAAACGAGAACGCCTGGCGCAGGTGCTCGTCCTCGATGTACTGCGATACCTTGGCGTAAACGCTCTTCCAGGCCTGCAGTTTGGCAAGCTGGGGGGCGGCGCGCAGCATGTCGCGAAAGCTCAAAAACGGCACCGTGCCGAGCTTGACGTAGCCCTCGTCGAACACCGCCTTCGAGTAGTCGAGAAAGCGGTGGTAGCCCTCGACGTCTTTTGGGTTGAAGTGATTGATCTGGCGCTCGAGGCTTGCCTGGTCGTTGTCGTAATCGAACACCTCGCCGGACTCCCAGCAAAGCCGGTAGAACGGCGTGACGGGTAAGAGCTCGACGTACTCGTCGATCGATTTACCGGCAAGCGTGAAAAGCTCCTCGAGGGCGCTCGGGTCGGTGATCACCGTGGGGCCGGCGTCAAACACGAAGCCTTCGTCCTCGTACACGTAGGCACGCCCGCCGGGCTTGTCGCGGCTTTCCAGAAGCAACGCCGGAATGCCCGCGGCCTGCAGGCGAATGGCCAGCGCCAGGCCGCCAAAGCCCGCGCCAATTACGATCGTTTTACTCATCTTTAAAAGCTCGCAGCCGAGGGGTTTGTTTAAGCACGGCCGGGATGGCCTCGCGCACCGGCACCGGGGGCTTGCCGGAGACGATGCGCGCCTTGTCCAAAAGCGTGGGCCGACCGGCGTAGAAGCGCTCGATCAAACCGTCGTTCAGCGTGTAGAAGCGCTGCATGACCTGCCAGCGCCGGCCCGGTTGGCCTGCCAGAAACAGCATGCGGTTGAGCATGCGAAAAAACCGCTGCTGCCGCCAGCGCCGCCTCGCGAAATCTTCGATCAGCTGGAACAGCGACGCGGCGTCGAAATGCGTCTGCGCGGCGATCTCGTCTGCCAGCGCCACCGCGTGGGGCAGCGAGTAGCCGGTGGTGGCGTGAAAGAGCCCGGCACGCAGCCCGCTTCTGGGCTGGTTCTGGGCCGCCTGCCAGAAGGCGTCGATGTCGCCGTCCAGGGTGATCGGCAGATGGCCGTGCTCTTCGCGCTCCAGCGTTTCGAGCGCCCAGCCCTGACGCTCTGCGTAGGCGGCAAGGTTGTCGCGGGCCAGCGCCGGGTCCAAATCCGCCGCGTCGACGTAGTGGGTGTCCTCGATCAGAAGCGTCCGGTCATCGAGCGGCAGGCTGTAGACGAAGCGGTAGCCGCCCTGTTGATCAACGGTGGCGTCCATCATGATCGGCCGGGTCAGCCCGTGGGGCGTTTTGATCCGCCACTGCTGGCCCAGAAACGACTGATAGCCGATGGTCAGGTGCGGCGACGCTTGTGGGCCGCGCCCGTCGATCACCGCGGCCGCTGTGAGCGCCGTGCCGTCTTCGAGCGTCACGCCGGTCGGGGTGACGGTGGCAACGCGGGTATCTGTCAAAAGCCGCTCGCCGAGATCATCCTCGAGCACCTTCGCAAAGCGCTCGGCGGTCACGCTCAGGTAGTCGCTTTTTAGATGCCGGCTGAACGCGGGAAAGCGCACCTCGTAGCCGGGCCAGCGATGCGCCACGAATGGCTCAATCCAGGCGTGCTGCTCAGAACTCAAATCGTGCTGGTGAAACGACCAGGTGTGGTTGCCGCCGGGGCGGGAGCCGGATTCGATCACCAGCACGTCGAGGTTCGGGTGGCGCTTGCCAAGCCGCCAGGCGATCAGGGCGTTGGCCAGCCCCGCGCCGACGAGAATGAGATCATACGACTGCTTCATGGGCGCTCTCCGTGTAAACCGGGCGGTGCGTGGTCAGCGCCTGCTCGGCGATGGCGGCGGCTTTGTCAGCCCCGCCGGCGGCGCGAAGCGGCGCCTGAAGCGCGGTGAGCCGTTCACGATAATCAAACGCGTCGAGCCGGGCGAGCTTTTGCGCAAGTGTCGCCGGGCGCGAGAAGTTGAAGGCGCGCTCGCCAAGGCCGTGATACAGCACCCGCGCCGCCACGCCTGGCTGGTCGAAGGCCAGCGGCACGACCAGCATCGGCGTGGTGGTGTCGATGGCATCGACCACGGTGTTGAGCCCGCCGTGGGTGATGACCGCCTCACTGCGGGCAAGCGCTTCGCGCTGGTCGACGAAACCGACCGCCGCGGTGGCCCCAGCGCGCACAAGCGCCGCTTCCTGCGCGTCATTCAGCTTGCCACAGTGAGCGATCAACAGCGCCTTGCCCTGACGGCGGCACGCGCGGGCGATCTTCTTGAACAGTCCAAAGCGGTGGCCCTGCAGCGTGCCGAGCGAGGCGAACACGAAGCGCTTTGGAAGCGCCAGCGCCTCCAGGGGTTGGTGGCGGGCGCCGGCGTTTGGCAGGCGCAGCGGGCCGACGGCGTGGAAGGTGTCGGGAAGCGCGGTACGGGGGAAATCGAAGGCGAGCGGCGTCTGGCTGATCTGGGCAAGCGGTGACAGGCACTCGTGAAGCCCGCGGCGCGGCGACAGCCCGAAGGCGTGGGCGTGGCGCTCGACGACCTTCGCGTGGCGGCCCATCATTTGATCGTAAATGCGCTCGCTGGTGGCGTACATGCCGCGGGCTCGCTCAGACTCTGCCAGGCGAAACGGCATCACCGGCAGCGGAAGGCCCGCCTCGCGGTTGACCGGCAGCGCGCAAGCCACCGACACGAACGGCAAACCGAGCCCCTCGGCGACCAGGGCGCCTGCGGGCTCCATCTGATCGGCGATCACGCCGTCGATGCCGAGCGCCTCAAAGGCGGCGGGCAGCTCGCGGCAGAGCATGTCAGTGGTCTCGGCCAAATCGCGAATCATGGCGAAGAGCCCGGCGCCGGAAGGGCTTGCCAGCCGCTCGAGCGTGCGCGCCATGCGCCCTTCGGGGTGGCTTTGTTGACCGACGGCGAAAAAGCCGATGCCCGGCTCGCTGACCAGCGGCCGAGCGTCGGCCTGATGAACGAACGTGACCCGGTGGCCGCGGGCGATCAGGCCGGCACCAAGCGCCTCAAGCGCCTTGACGTGGCTGTAAAGCGCCGGGGCCACGATGGCGAAGTGGCTCATGAGGGCGCTCCTTCCGGCCGGCTCAAGGCGCGCCGATCACGGCGAGCTGCTGGTGAAACCAGCCCTGCACGAAGGCGCGGGTGCGCCCGCCCGTGGGGCAGGCGGCGGCCAGGTGCGTGTCGGCGCGGGCCAGGTGAGCGTCCAGGCGCTCGCGCACGGCGCGCTCGCCAAGCGTTGCCACCAGCGTCGACTTGCCGATGTCCTGATGAAGATCCTTGCCGGTGCCCATCACACCGTCGGCCAAATCGTCGATCAATTGAAAGGCCTGACCGAGATCTTCGGCGAACAGCGCAAGCGCCTTTTGGGCGTGCTCGTCGGCGTTGGCCGCCAGGCCTGCCAGTGACAGCGTGGCGCTAAAGAGCTTGCTGGTCTTGAGGTCGTTGGTGGCGAGAATCGCATCGACGCTGCGCGCGCCGGCGCCTTCGCTCAAATCCAGAAACTGTCCCTCGACCAGCCCCTGAAGGCCCACCGCGCGAGCAAGCGTCGAGACCGCCGTCGCGCGGCGTTCGCTTTCAAGCCCGGGCGCCTCGGCGGCGATGGCGTAGGCGTGGCTCAACAGCGCCACCGCCGCCAGAATGGCGACGCTTTCACCGAACTGGCGATGAATGGTGGGGCGGCCGCGGCGAAGCTCGGCGTTATCCATGCAGGGAATGTCGTCGAGAATCAGGGACGCCGCGTGGATCATCTCCACCGCGCAGGCGAGATCGAGCAGGCCGTCGGTGTCGGCGTCGGCCGTCAGGTCCTGGGCGGTCAGCAGCAGCAGCAGCGGGCGAATCCGCTTGCCCGGGGCCAGGGTGGCCTCGCGCATCGCGCGGGCGACCCGCTCGCTCTCGGGGGCCGCCGGCAGGCGCTCGTCGAGTCGCCGCTCCAGAGCCGCGCGTAGCGCCTCGATCGGGTCTCGGTGGCTTGTCAGTTGGTCGGCGTCGGCATTCATCAAAGCGGTCCCTGGCGTTTCGTTGTTCGTGGCCATCGTTTTATATCAAGCGGCGAGCACGCAGCGCCGTGCTCGCCAAGGCCTGCGCTCATCGAAGGCCATCATGAAAAAGGTTTTAACATCAACGGACAGTGCTTGAAAGTCACTGTCCGTTCTGGCCGAGCACATGGGCGTCGAATCTGCCCGGCTCGGGCTCGCTTGAGTCGAGCATCGCGTGGAGAAGGTCCATGACGTGGTTGACCTCATAGAGCGTCAGCGGCCCGTCCTTGGCAAAACGCACGCGCCCGGCGGCGTCGTGGACGATGACCGCCGAGCCGCCCCGCTCGAGATTCCAGGCGCTCTGTACCGCGCTCTGGTCGTCCACCACGAACTGCACCTCGGGGACGTCGCGCTTGCTGCCCTCGACGCTTTTGCGCACGAACATCGCGCTCCCGAAGACCGCATCGTCGGTGTTGACGATGGTGGTGGTCTGAAAGCGCTCGTCGGGAAACCGGGCGGCCTCGATCGCCTCAATGATCGGCGCGTTCAGGTCCTTGGCCGAGAGCCTGCCGGCGACGTGCAGCACCACGCCGACGCTTCCGGCCAGCGCGCTGGTGTCCCAAACCTGGTAGCGAAGCGCGCCCTCGTCGAGCACCACTTCCCCGCGGTCCGCCACGCGCACCGGCGCCGGGGGCTCGCCGGTCTCGAAGGCGAAGGCGGGGGTGAGCGCTGTCGCGACCCAGAGCGCGGCGGCGGTCAGCCCGGCCGCGGTTGAGATGAAGCGGTTTCGCATGGTGCTCTCCCTGGGGCAAGCGGCCCCGGTGCGGGTGGTCGGTGTCGTCAAGGCGATGCGCCGGTCTGGGCAAGGCCGGTCTGGCCGAGCTGGAAAAACTGCTGGCGGCTGCGCTCGACGTAGCTCAGCATCTCGTAATAGCGGCGAATGTTGCGCACGTAGATTACCGGCTCCCCGCCGCGGGCGAAGCCGTAGCGGGTCTGGCTGTGCCAGCGGCGCTGCTGTAAAAGCGGCAGCGCCTCGCGCACGTCTGCCCACAGGTTCGGGTCGCCGCCGCGCATTTGGGCGATGTCGCGGGCATCGAGCAGGTGCCCAAGCCCCACGTTGTAGGCGGCCATGGCCATGTAGAGGCGGTTGTCGCCGAGGATCTCCTCGGGCAGGCGCTCCATGAGGCTTCTCAAATAGCGCGCGCCGCCGTCGATGCTCTGCGCCGGGTCGCGCCGGTTTTGCACGCCGAGGTCGCTGGCCGTGGGCAGGGTCAGCATCATCACCCCGCGCACGCCGGTGGGCGATACCGCGTCCGCGTCCCAGTGGGACTCCTGATAGCCCACCGCCGCCAGCAGCTTCCAGTCAAAGCCGGTCTCCAGGGCGGCGCGTTTGAACAGCGGCGCGAACTCCGGCAGGCGCTGGTCCAGGTGGCTCAAAAAGGTCCGCGTGCCGACGTACTCCAGATAGTCGTCGTGGCCGAAGTAGCGGCTAATCAGGCGCTCGAGCGCGCCGTTTTCACGCTGCTCGTCCAGAAAGCGGTCAGCGGCCTCCAGAAGCCCGAGCCCCTGGCCCGCGGGCAGCGCCCAGACCAGCGAGCGCGGCTCGCCCACGGCGAAGCCGCGCTCGACGTTGGGGAAAAACAGGCGGTTGACGCGAAACTGGTGATCGAAAATCACCGCAGCGTCGAGCTCCTCGTTTTCGACCATCGCCAGAAGCTCGGCGATTTCGCTGCCCTCCAGCGCCTGCCACTCGAGCTCGGGAAGCGTGTCCTTGAGCGTTTCGAGCATCTGCTCGGTGCCCGAGGCGCTGAGCGTGCCTACCGTCAGCCCTTCCAGGTCGGCGGGGCCGTTGATGGCGTAGAGCCCCCGGCGATACACCACCAGCGGCTGCATGTCGATGATCGGCCGTGTGTAGTGAAGCCCTGGCGTATTGGGGGAAAGCGGCAGGGCGGCGGCGCCGATATCGCCCTGGCCGCGCACCGCGTCGAGCACCTCGTCTGGTGAGTGGCGCGCGTCGAGATTCAAGCTCACGCCCAGGTACTCGGCAAACCGATGTAGAAGCTCGTATTCGAAGCCGGTCGGCCCCTGGCGGCCCTCGAAGTAGGTCGTGGGCGTGGTACGGGTGTGTGCGGTGATGAAGTCCTTTTCCAGTACGCGGTCCAGGTGCTCGTGCGGCGTTTTGCCGGCGCCGGCGGGGACCAGCGTCAGCCAGACAATGCTGATGACGGCCCAATAAAGGCGGTAGTGGGCGAGAAAATGTCGGCAGTACAGTGTCGGCATGGCGCGGGGTCGGTGTAAAACAGGCAGTCACCATACCCAGCCCGATAGACGCTGTCACCTTGTCGATTTCGTATCAAAGCCGCTTTCCAGTATCATGTGCGCCTGTCGCACTGCGGCTTGGTGATTTCCCGCTCGAACTCTCTTAGCTTTAGAGGCCCCCAGATATGCTCGAACTGCGAGGCGCGCCCGCCCTTTCTGCCTTCCGTCATGACCGGCTTTTAAAAGCGCTGCGTGAACGCGTTCCCGAAGTGACGGCGCTGGACGCCCACTACGTTCATTTCATCGACTGTGCGGTAGCACTCGACGATACCGCCCGCAGTCGGCTGACCGAGCTTCTGGAGTACGGCAGTTTCACCGCTCAGGAAGCGATCGATAACCCGACCCGCCTGTGGGTGGTGCCGCGTTTGGGCACCCAGTCGCCGTGGTCGACCAAGGCGACCGATATCGCCCATAACTGCGGGCTTGGCGACGTGCGCCGCATCGAGCGCGGCATCGAGTACCAGGTCGGAGGCGAGCGGCTCGACGAGCAGCAGCGGGAAATCATCGCCGCCGAGCTTCATGATCGCATGACCGAAACCGTGCTGTGGGACGACGCCGAGGCGGAAAAGCTTTTCACCCGGCTCGAGCCGGCGCCGCTGGGATCGGTCGATATCCAGCAGGGCGGGCGCGAGGCGCTGGCGGTGGCCAACGACGAGCTCGGGCTGGCGCTGACCGACGACGAGATCGACTACCTGGTCGACGCCTTCGGTGAGCTGGGTCGCAACCCGAGCGACGTCGAGCTGATGATGTTCGCCCAGGCGAACTCCGAGCACTGCCGCCACAAGATCTTCAACGCCGACTGGGTGGTCGATGGCAAGCCTACGCCCCAGTCGCTGTTCAAGATGATCAAGAACACCTTCGCAAGCTCGCCGGACAACGTGCTCTCGGCCTACAGCGACAACGCCGCGGTGATCAAGGGCAGCCAGGCCGGGCGCTTTTTCCCGACGCCTCTGACCGGCGCCGCCGGCGAGCGCGCGCTGTACGGCGCCCATCAGGAGCCGATCCACATTCTGATGAAGGTGGAGACCCATAACCACCCGACGGCGATCGCGCCGTTTCCCGGCGCGGCCACCGGCTCCGGCGGCGAGATTCGCGACGAAGGCGCGACCGGCATCGGCGGCAAGCCCAAGGCGGGCTTGGCCGGCTTCACCGTGTCGAACCTGCGTATTCCCGAGTTCGTCCAGCCCTGGGAGGCGTTCGATTACGGCAAGCCCGAGCGCATGCAGTCGGCGCTTCAAATCATGCTCGACGGCCCGATTGGTGGGGCGGCGTTCAACAACGAGTTCGGCCGCCCGAACCTGACCGGCTATTTCCGCACCTACGAGCAGGATGTGCTTAGCGGTGATGACATCAAGCGCCGGGGCTTTCACAAGCCGATCATGATCGCCGGCGGTTACGGCAACATCCGCGCCCAGCACGTGCAGAAGGGTGATATCCCCATCGGCGGCAAGCTGATCGTGATGGGCGGGCCGGCGATGCTGATCGGGCTTGGCGGCGGCGCGGCATCGAGCGTGACCTCCGGCACCTCGAGTGCGGATCTCGACTTTGCCTCGGTGCAGCGCGAAAACCCGGAAATGGAGCGCCGCGCTCAGGAAGTGATCGACCGCTGCTGGGCGATGGGCGACAAGAACCCGATTCGCTTTATCCACGACGTGGGCGCCGGCGGGCTCTCCAATGCGCTGCCGGAGCTGGTCAAGGACGGCAACCGCGGCGGGCTTTTCGACCTGCGCGCGGTGCCCAACGCCGAGCCCGGCATGAGCCCGCTCGAGATCTGGTGCAACGAAGCCCAGGAGCGCTACGTGCTGGCCGTCGCCCCGGAAGACCTCGACACCTTTGACGCCTTCTGCAAGCGCGAGCGCTGCCCTTACGCGGTGGTCGGCGAGGCGCTCGAGGAGCACCATCTGGAAGTGCGCGACGGCCACTTCGAGAGCAAGCCCGTCAATCTGCCGATGAGCGTACTGTTCGGCAAGGCGCCGAAGATGGAGCGCGCGTTCACCCGCGAGCACCCGGAACTTTCCGGGGTAATGCTCGACAACCTGGATCTGCGCGAGGCGCTGGATCGCGTGCTGCGCCTGCCGGCGGTGGCGTCGAAAAGCTTCTTGATCACCATCGGCGATCGCTCGATCACAGGCCAGGTGGCCCGCGATCAGATGGTCGGCCCCTGGCAGGTGCCGGTGGCAGACGTCGCCGTGACCACGGCCAGTTTCGATACCCACGCCGGTGAAGCGATGGCGATGGGCGAGCGCCCGCCGGTGGCGCTGATCGACCCGGCGGCCAGCGCCCGTTTGGCCGTGGCCGAGACGATCACCAACCTGGCCGCTGCGCCGATCGCCAAGCTCTCCGACATCAAGCTCTCCGCCAACTGGATGAGCGCGGCGGATCGCCCAGGCGAAAACCAGGCGCTGTATGACGCGGTCTACGCCGTCGGCATGGAGCTCTGCCCGGCGCTCGGCATCGCCGTGCCGGTGGGCAAGGACTCGATGTCGATGCACACCGCCTGGCAGGGCGAAAACGCCAAAGGCGAGGCAGAAGAGAAGAGCATCACCTCGCCGCTGTCGCTGATCGCCACCGGCTTTGCCCCGGTGACCGATGCGCTCGCCACCCTCACGCCGCAGATCAACATGGAGCAGGAGGAGTCGGATCTGATCCTGATCGATCTGGGCGGCGGCAAGAATCGCCTGGGCGGCTCGGCGCTGGGCCAGGTGTACGGCCAGCTCGGCGACGAGTGCCCGGACGTCGACGATCCGGAGGACATCAAGGCGTTCTTCGAGGTGATCCAGGGGCTCAACCGTGACGGCAAACTGCTGGCCTACCACGACCGCAGCGATGGCGGGGTGCTGGTCACGCTGCTCGAAATGGCTTTTGCCGCCCACGCGGGCCTGGAGATCAAGCTCGACTGGCTGATCGACGAGCCGGTCGAGGCGTTCAGCGCGCTGTTCTCGGAAGAGCTGGGGGCGGTGATCCAGGTCAACCGAGCGCACACCGAAGAGGTGCTGACCCAGTTCGCCGTGGCCGGTCTCGAAACCTGCGGCGTGATCGCGCGCCCGCGCTACGACGACCAGGTGCGTGTGACGCTGTTCGAAGAGCCGCTACTGGAAACCACGCGCCAGCTGACCCAGCGCACCTGGTCGGAGACCAGCTACCGGATGCAGGCGCTGCGCGACAATCCGGAGTGTGCGAAGAACGAGTTCGACAACCTGATGGACCTGCGCGACCCGGGCCTTTTTGCGGCGCCGAGCTTCGAGGTCGACGAGGACGTGAGCGCCCCTTATGTCAATACCGCCAAGCCCGCGGTGGCGGTGCTGCGCGAGCAGGGCGTCAACGGCCAGGTCGAAATGGCCTGGGCGTTCGACAAGGCCAACTTCGAGGCCGTCGACGTGCACATGAGCGACATTCTCGAAGGGCGGGTGTCGCTCGATGAGTTCAAGGGGCTGGTCGCCTGCGGCGGCTTCTCCTACGGCGACGTGCTGGGTGCCGGCGGCGGCTGGGCGAAGTCGGTGCTGTTCAACGAGCGCGCCCGCGAGCAGTTCCAAGCGTTCTTCACCCGCGATGATACGTTCAGCCTGGGCGTGTGCAACGGCTGCCAGATGCTTTCGCAGCTGAAACCGTTGATTCCCGGTGCCGAAAACTGGCCGGAATTCCTGCGTAACGAGTCCGAGCAGTTCGAGGCGCGGGTGGCCATGGTGCGGGTCGAGAAGAGCCCGTCGATTCTGCTCTCCGGCATGGAGGGCTCGACGCTGCCCATTGCGGTTGCCCACGGCGAAGGCCGCGCGGCGTTTCGCGACAGCGCCCATCTGCGCCAGATGCAGTCATCCAGCCAGATCGCGCTTCGCTACATCGACAACTACGGCCAGGTCACCACGCGCTACCCGGCCAACCCCAACGGCTCGCCTTCGGGCATCACCGGGCTGACCACGCCGGATGGCCGCGTCACCATCATGATGCCTCACCCGGAGCGCGTCACCCGCGCGGTGACCAACTCCTGGCGGCCCGCCGAGTGGCGTGAGGACGGCGCGTGGCTGCGCCTGTTCAGAAACGCCCGCGTCTGGCTGGGCTGATGTCCGGCGTGCGCCCGGGGCCGCGCTAGGCGGCCCCAAATGCGGGTGAAAAAAAGCGGTGGCAGGGAGTCTTTCCTGTCACCGCTTTCGCTTGGGGCACGCGTGCAAGAACGCTACAGAACGGCCTTTGCGTGTCACACGGGCTACTCCTGGGCGCGAAGTTCGGCTGGCTTCTGCCCGGAGGCCGTGGGCACTTCAAGGTCGCTCTCCAGCTCGCTCAGGGTTTTCTGGTAGCGCTTGACCAGCGCTTCGTAGCGGCCAAAGTCATGTCCGCAGTCCATACAGTAAACGTGAACCGAGTCGCGGCGGGTGGCGGGCAAACGCTTCAAGCGGCTACCGCAGCTGGGGCAGTCGGCGCTAAAGTGATTGGTGGGCATATCGCACTCCTTAAACGTCCTGTGTTCCCGGATACTTAAAAAATGTTAAACCATCTCTCCCTGATCGTGTGATTCGCGTTTTTCCAAAAAGTTCAGTAGCAGGCTAACTAGTTGATGGATAACGATCCGGCAGGCGATTCCCCGGTAGACGGCGGTACCGCCTCACTCCCGCAGCTACGTGACTATCAGCGTCAGGCGGTGACGCGGGTCATCGAGCATTTTCGCGCCGGCAGCGACCCGGGCGTGGTGGTGCTGCCCACCGGCAGCGGCAAGTCGCTGGTGATCGCCGAGCTTGCGCGCCTGGCGCGTGGGCGGGTGCTGGTGCTGGCCCATGTGCGCGAGCTGGTCGAGCAGAACCACGCCAAGTACCAGGCCTACGGGCTCCAGGCGGATATCTTCAGTGCCGGGCTCAAGCGCAAGGAGGCGAGCCGCCAGGTGGTGTTCGGCTCCGTGCAGTCGGTGGTGAGAAACCTCGATGCCTTCGAGGATGACAACTTCACCCTGCTGGTGATCGACGAGTGCCACCGGGTGTCGCTGGAAAAGACCTCGAGCTACCGCCAGGTGATCGAGCATCTCCGGCGCCAAAACCCGTCGCTCAAGATTCTCGGGCTGACCGCTACGCCCTATCGGCTGGGGCAGGGCTTTATCTACCACCGCCACTACCACGGCATGGTGCGCGGCGACGCCGAGAGCTTTTTCACCGACTGCGTGTTCGAGCAGCCGCTGCGCCTGATGGTCAAAAAGGGCTATCTCACCCCGCCCGAGCGCCTCGATATGGCGGTTGCTGGCTACGACTTTTCGCGCTTGGTGCCGGCCCAGGGCGGCCAGTTCGCCGAGCGCGCGCTCAACGAGGTGGTGGCCAAAAGCCGCGCCACGCCCGGCATCGTCGAGCAGATCATCGAGCGCGCCCGCGAGCGCCAGGGCGTGATGATCTTCGCCGCCACCGTGGCCCACGCCGAAGAGATCATGGGGTATCTGCCGGACGGTGAGGCGGCGCTGATCACCGGTGAAACGAAGGCACTCGAGCGCGAGCGGCTGATCGATGCGTTCAAGGCGCGCGCGCTCAAGTATCTGGTCAACGTCTCGGTGCTGACCACCGGCTTCGACGCGCCCCACGTCGACGTGATCGCGATTCTGCGCCCCACCGAGTCGGTGAGTCTCTACCAGCAGATCGTGGGTCGCGGGTTGAGATTGTCGCCGGGAAAACACGACTGCCTGGTGCTCGACTACGCCGGCAATCCCTGGAATCTTTACGCCCCGGAAGTGGGCGAGCCGCGCCCGGACAGCGACTCTGAGCCGGTGCAGGTGGTATGCCCGGCCTGCGAACACGCCAACCTGTTCTGGGGCAAGCGTGACGGCGAGTTTGTCATCGAGCACTTTGGGCGGCGTTGCCAGGGCCTGGTCGAAAATGAGGCCGGCAAGCGCGTGCAGTGTGATTTTCGCTTTCGCTTCAAGGTGTGCGATCAGTGCGGCGCCGAGAACGACATCGCCGCAAGGCGCTGCCACGGTTGCCAGACGCTGCTGGTCGACGCCGACGACAAGCTCAAGGACGCGCTGAAGCTGAAAGACGCGAAGGTACTGCGGGTCAGCGGCATGACGCTCGAGGCCACTATCAACGGCCGAGGGCTTCCCCGGCTCAAGATCACCTATTTCGACGAGGACGGGACGAGCTTGAGCGAGTGGTTCGCGCTGGAAACCGCCGCCCAGCGCCACGCCTTCTATCACGCTTTTCTGCATGACCACGCTCGCGCCCCGGGCGTCGAGTGGAAGCCCACGTCTGCCGAGGAGGTGGTCGCCGAGCGTCGTCGGCTGCGCCGTCCAGATTTCGTGGTAGGGCGCAAGGTGGGACGCCACTGGCAGCTGCGCGAGAAGCTCTTCGACTACCAGGGGCGCTACCGCAAGGCCTTCGATGCCGGCGGCGATGTCACCTAAGGCGTGCGCTGTTACACTGGCGCCTGATTGAACCACCGCCTTTGTGCCAACAAGGAACGCCACCCGCGTGAGCGAAACGCTGGAGCCCGACAACGAGATCGAATCCGCCCTCGACGAGCCGGTGGTAGAGGCGCTTGGGCGGCTGTTCGACGAGCCGATCACCCAATTGCCCGAGGATCTCTACATTCCGCCGGAGGCGCTGCGGGTGTTTTTAGAGGCCTTCGAGGGGCCGCTGGATCTGCTCTTGTACCTGATTCGTCGCCAGAACCTGGACATTCTCACGGTCAACGTTGCCGCCATCACCCATCAGTACATCGAGTACGTGGAGCTGATGAAGGCGATGCAGATCGAGCTTGCCGGCGAGTATCTGCTGATGGCCGCGATGCTCGCCGAGATCAAGTCGCGCACGCTGTTGCCGCGCCCGCCGAAGGAGGAGGGCGAGGAGGAAGAGGACCCGCGTGCCGAGCTGATTCGCCGGCTGCAGGAGTACGAGCGCTTGAAGGAGGCCGCCGAGACGCTGGATACGCTGCCGCGGGTGGGGCGCGACTGGTTCAGTGCTCAGGCGGGCCTGCCGCCGATCGAAACCCGGGTGATCCACCCGGACGTCGAGCTCGATGAGCTGCTCGGCGCGCTCTCGGGGATTCTCAAGCGTGCCGAGCTGACCCAAAGCCACCAGGTGAGCCGCGAGGTGCTCTCGACCCGCGAGCGGATGCTCAAGATCATGGAGGTGCTCGCAAGCGACGACGCCCAGGGGCGCTACACGCCGTTTGAAGCGCTTTTTACCCTGGAGGAGGGGCGCGGCGGCGTGGTGGTCACCTTCATGGCGATCCTCGAGCTTGCCAAGGAGGCGATGATCGAGATCGTGCAGAACGCCCCGCTCTCGCCGATTCACGTGCGCGCCCGGCCAGCCGCGCTGGCCGATGACGAAAGCGCCTTCGAGCTCGAGGAGGACGAAAGCGACGCCTTCGAGGATGCCGAGGCCACCTTCGGTGCCGACGACGACCCTTTGGATACCGGTGAGAACGAGCCGTGAGTACGACCCTGACGAACAGCACCTTTGGTAAAAGCACGACGCTGGACGAGATTCTCGAGGCGGCGCTACTGGCCGCCGGCGAGCCGCTGAGCCTGGAGCGGCTGGAGACCCTGTTTCTCGACGGCGAAAGCCCCGGGCCCAAAACGCTTCGCGAGGCGCTCGGGCGTCTTTCCGAGCGCCACGAGGCCGGGGCGCTGGAGCTGGTCGAAACCGCCTCGGGCTTTCAACTGCGTATTCGCCCGCGCCTTTCTCAGTGGGTCTCCAGGCTTTGGGACGAGCGGCCCCAGCGCTACTCCCGGGCGCTTCTGGAGACGCTGGCGCTGATCGCCTACCGCCAGCCGGTCTCGCGCGGCGACATCGAGGAAGTGCGCGGGGTGAGCGTATCGAGTTCGATCATGCGCACGCTGATGGAGCGCGGCTGGATTCGCGTCGTCGGTCATCGCGACGTGCCGGGCCGCCCGGCGGTGTACGCCACGACGAGAAGTTTTCTCGACGATTTCGGCCTGAAAACGCTGGACGCGCTGCCGCCGATGCACGAACTGACCAGCCAAAAAGAGCTCGATATCGATGACCAGGCGCCTGCGACGCACGACGACGTGGAATCTTCATCGGCCGAAGCGGTCGAGACACTGGACGAACGCGCCGAAACCGGGCAGGATGCGCCCCCCGATACGGGCGACGCTTCTCTAGAAGACGACGCCCACCCCCACGCCGAGACGGCGTTAACCCTGCCGCTGAGCTTTGCCGATCTTGAGGCGCGGCTCGCGGCGCGCGCGGCGGAAAAACGTGACCCGCCCGCGTCGACAGACAAGAGGTCCGACGACCATGAGCCAGAATAAGCAAACCCCACCCCCCGGTAGCGAAAAGCTGCAGAAAGTGCTGGCCCGCGCCGGCTTCGGCTCGCGCCGCGAGATGGAAACCGTGATCAGCGATGGCCGCGTCAAGGTCAACGGTCAGGTCGCCAAGCTCGGCGACCGGGTCGAGGAGCGCGACAAGGTCAGCTTCGACGACCGCCCGGTGTCGCTGCGCCCGGAGGCCGAGGTGCCCAGGCGCGTGCTAATGTACAACAAGCCCGAAGGCGAGCTCTGCACGCGCAAGGACCCGGAAGGTCGACGCACGGTGTTCGAGCGCCTGCCGCGCCTGAAAGGCGAACGCTGGATCGCGATCGGGCGCCTGGATATCAATACCAGCGGCCTTCTGCTGTTCACCACCGACGGTGAGCTCGCCAACCGCCTGATGCACCCCTCTACCCAGGTCGAGCGCGAGTACGCCGTGCGCGTCATGGGTGAGGTGAAGCAGGAGCACATCAAGGCGATGGTCGACGGCGTCATGCTCGAGGACGGCCCGGCGCGCTTTACCGACGTGCAGGAGTTCGGCGGTGAAGGGATCAACACGTGGTTTCACGTGGTGATCATGGAGGGCCGCAACCGCGAGGTGAGAAGGCTCTGGGAGTCGCAAAACCTGACCGTGAGCCGCCTGAAGCGCGTGCGCTACGGCAACATCTTCCTCGACAAGCGGGCCAAGGCCGGCGAGTGGATCGAGCTCAGCCAGGACGAGATCGACGATTTGGCCACGCTTGCCCAGCTCGAAGCACGCAAGGTGCCCGAGCTCACCCCGGACGAGAAGAACCGCTGGAGCCGCGACAAGCACAAGCGCCGCCCGGTGCAGGCGATGCGCAAGCCCAAGCGGCGCTAAGCGCGACCTGATTCTCGAACAGCCCGGCCCTCTTCGCGTTTACTACTCGCTGCGAAGAGGGCCGGGCTTTTTTATCGAAAGGAGTCGATGATGGTCTTTTTCCAGCGTGTGGCGATCATCCTCTATTGGCTATGAGTCCTGAGCCTGGTTCGCGAAGAGGGCCACCGGGCGGCACCAGCCGGCCGAGCCGCGAGCGACCTTGACCGGGAAGCAGATCACCTCGAAGCCGGTATCCGGCAGCAGGTCGAGATTAGCAAGCTTCTCCATGTGGCAATATACGGTATCGGCCCCGGCCTTGTGGCCTTCCCAGAAAAGCTCCCACTGGCCGGTCGCCCTGGCCTTCTCGGCCACTGCCTTGAGCGGTGCGTCCCAGCTCCAGGCATCGGTCCCACAGACTTTCATGCCGCGCTCGGTCAGCCAAAGTGTCGCCTCGCGGCCGATGCCGCAGCCGGCGGCGACATAGCCGGGCTGGCCGTAAAGCGCACCGGCGCTTGTGTTGACCAGCACGATGTCACCGGGCTGTAGCGTGTGGCCGATGCGGGCGAACTCGGCCTCCATCTCGGCGGCGCTCACTACGTGGCCATTAGGCAGGTGACGAAAGTCGAGTTTCACGCCCGGCCCCATGCACCATTCCAGCGGCACCTCGTCGATGGTGATGGCGCGTTCGCCCTTGTTCATGGTGGGGTGATAGTGCCAGGGCGCGTCGAGATGGGTGCCGTTATGGGTGGACAGTTTCAGCCGTTCGACCGCCGCTCCCGCGCCATCCCGCTGGTGCTCGACGGGGATGCCGAACATCTGCGCGTATTCGCGCGCACCGCCCTCGTGATCCATGTACTCGATTGCTGGGCCCATGCCCGGCGGGTCCGCGGGCACCTCGTCGGTAAGCGTGACCGAAAGGTCGATGATTCTGCGGCTCATGTCCGTCCTCCCTTGATGACCTTCTGGTCGATAGCCCCGAAAAGCGGCGTCTGGTCGCGGCTGCGGCACTCCATGGCAACGCGATCACCGAACCCCATGAAGGGCGTGCTCGGCGCACCCTCATCCAGCAGTTCGATCGCCCGGCGTTCGGCCAGGCAAGACGAGCCGACCTCGCGGTAGTTGTCGTTGGAAACGGTGCCCGAGCCGAGCACCGTTCCGGCCACCAGATCGCGCGAATGCGCGGCATGGGCGAGCAGTTCGTCAAAACCGTAGCTCATTGGGTAACCCTCGGCATGGCCGAAGGAGGCGCCATTGAGCGTGACCGTCAGAGGCAGGTCGACCCGCGCGTCGCGCCAGGCCTCGCCCAGCTCGTCAGGCGTGAGAGCGACCGGCGCAACGGCGCAAGCTGGCTTGGCCTGAACCCAGCCAAAGCCGGTTTTCATCTCGATGGGCGCCAAGCGGCGCAGCGACCAGTCGTTGATCTGCACCACCAGCCGGATGCGTGCGGCGGCCTCGGCAGGTGTGCTGCCCATCGGGACGGCATCGCAGATCACCCCAAATTCGCCTTCGAAGTCGATGCCGTCCTCTTCGGAAGGCAGCGGGATGTCGTCGGTGCCCCCATAAAAGCGGTCGGACATTCCCTGATACATCAATGGCCGACCCTTGGGGTTGGGATCGAGGCCGAAAACCTTCTGCATCAGATCGCCGTGGCTGTCGTAAGCCGAGCCGTCGAGCCATTGCCACGCGCGGGGCAGGGGCGCACGAGCGGCGGTGGGATCGAAAGGCGCGCCGCCTCCCTCGTTCAGCGCCGCGTATTGCGCCTCAAGCGCAGGCGAATGTGCGTCCCAGTTCTCCATGAGGGAAAGCAGCGTTTGCACCCCCTCGGCGGGGATGCAGCGGGCGTTGTCACGGGAGACGAGGTGCAGTCTTCCGTCGGGGCTGCCATCGGGCAGGGTGGCGAAACGCATGTCAACTCTCCATGCCCGTGGTTGCCGAAAGCCTCCCGCCGAGGGTCTGGGCGAACCAGTCTGCGATGAAGTTGCGGCCGTAGGTCATGTTGTCCGCGCCAACATGCTCGACCCCGCCCTCGCGGTCGGTGAAGATCTTCAGCTCGCGACGGGGCGAATTGACCAGTTGATCGTAGCTCTGGTGTGCGTAATCGAGCGCGATCTGCCGGTCGTTAGCACCGTGGGTGACGAGGAAGGGCACCTTGATCTTCTCCATCTGCCCATCGAGGCAGAAGCCAGACGCCTTGGTGAGGAAAGTGTCCATGTCGTCGGTGCCGAATACCCACATCACGTGGTTCCAGTAGTGCGGCACCGGGTTCTCGCCTTCGCGCTTGAGGCGCTTCTGCTGCACTTCGGCCCAGTTGTGGTTCGCGCCCCAGACCGCGCCAGAGGCGTAGCGCGGTTCGTTGGCGCAGACTCGCGGCGCATAGTAGCCGCCAAGCGAGATGCCGGTGATGCCGATACGGTCCGCGTCCACGTCAGCGCGCGCGGCCAGCCATTCGTAGATCGGCGTGCCCCATTTTTCGCTGTCGTAATGCGCGGGCAGATCCTGTAGGCGCAGGCTCTCGCCGGTGCCGGGCTGGTCGACGCAGAGCGTTGCAATGCCGCGCTTGGCCAGCTCGTGCGGAAGGAACGACCAGTAGAGCAGCTCCTTGCAGCTATCGAGTCCATTAAGATAAACCACCGCCGGTGCCGGGCCAGAGACGCCTTGCGCCGGCGTGTAGAGCACCGGGATGACCTTATCGCCATAGGGAATTTCAAAGCGCTGCACATTCTCGCCAGACTGCCGGGTGCCTTTCAGGAAGTTCTCAAGCCCCTTCTTGTAGGTCACCATACGCTCAGGGTCGCCCTGGCCCTGCATGCGCTCTGCAAGGATGTAGTAAAGCGCCGCGCGCTTGCGCTTGTCCCCGGCCGAGAAGAGCTTGCCCTCGGCTTCCTCTTCATCGGCGATGGCGCTCAGCTTGTCGGCGACCCGCACCCATTCGACCATGAAATCCTGGGTTCCCGCGTCCGCGCCATCCTTCGCCTTCTCGAGCAGCGGCTGGCACATGTCCATGATTTCACCGATCTCCGCGCCCGAGGCGAGCGCGATGGAAACCGTAAGGTTCCAGACATAGTTTGGAAAATAGTCGAACATGGCCATGGATAAGCTCCTTGATGTGTCGCAGTAAGCGGGCGCTTTGCCCTTCGGGCCGAAAAGTAGACACGACCCCAATATTCGGAAAATGGAAAAGCATGATCCCAGCCATTCACGGCGTGAATGACCGGGCAGGAGGTCAGAAGTCCTGCAGGTCTTCGGCGATGGCAATTTCACCGTCGAAACCGGCGCGGATCTGTTCAATCCAACCTTCGGTCTGCTCTTGCGTGATATGAGCGCCGGCCACGAGGTGCGTGGCGACGACGCTGGACACCCCCGCCTCCGCGGCCATGCGGCCGACCTGCTCGGGGCTGACATGGTGTTCGGCAAGGTGCCATTCGATCTCTTCGAGCAGGTGTTCGGGCGCGCTGCGACGCACGTTCTCCATCACCGCGGGCAGATCGATCAATTCGGAGACCAGCAGATCCGCATCCTTGGCCAGAGCGATCACCTCCTCGGACCAGCCGGTGTCGCCGGTATAGACGATCGACCGATCCGGCGTGTCGAAGCGGAAGGAGAGCGACTCGTATTTGTCTTCGAGGTCGGACCCGTCGGGGAAGCTGTAATGCGCGTTCTTCGCCACGGTCACCGTCACGTCACCAAGCTCCAGGGTGTCGCCGTCGCGGATCTCGCGCACCTGCACCAGTTGCTCGGGGGTCATGATCTCGGCATCCTCCATGCCGTAGGCGGCTTCCATCGCCGGTCCCATGCCTTCGACAATGCCGTTGATCAGCGCGGCGGTGCCCGGCGGTCCGTAGATCATCACGGGCTTGGCCGGGTTGGTCTGGAAGCGCAGGCCAAGCACTGCCAGCAGCCCGCCGGCATGGTCGAAATGAAGGTGGCTGAGCAGAACGTCGTCGATATCGCCCATGCGCACACGTTTCGCTGCAAGACGGATCGACAGGCCGTCGCCGGCGTCGACCACGATGTTGCGGCCATTGACCTGCAGCAGGTTGGCGGGCTGCGAACGCTCGGCGCTGACGATCGGACCTCCGCCGCTGCCGAGCACGGTAAAGGTGGTTTCGGCTGCCGCGGGCAACGCTGTCAACGCGGTAAGAGCCAGCGCGGTTGCAGTACGCTTGATCATGTCCGGGTTCCCCTTCTTGGTCACGAACCCGCCAAAGCGGCGGATTTTGTTGTTTTCGGTAGGCCCTGCGCGCGGGTGCCGCGGGCAAAGCAGGTAACAGAGAGTGCGGCGACGATCACCGCGGTCACGCCGAGCGCGCCGATGCCAAAGCTTTCCATCAGGATGCCACCGATGATGGGACCGAGCGCCGAGCCGGTCATCAGCATCGCCGGGGTCGCGGCTACGGCGCGGCCCGTTGGGTCCATGCGCGCCAGCAGGCCGAAGGCAAAGGTGTGGGTGAAGATTTGGACCGCCACAAAGAACGCGGCGACCGGCGCCCATACGGTCAGCACCGTGGCAAAGGTCAGAACCAGCGCAAAAGTGGCCTGGACGACCGGCCCGGCCAGCACGACGCTGCGTGCCGAGAGGCGCTTTTCCAACAGTGCGGCGAGCGGCGCCGGGCCGACGAAGTTCACGATGCCGAGGGCGATCAGCGTGCCAACGATGGCTTGCGGGGCGAAGTTGCGAGCATTGCCGATGACCTCGACGAACGAAAAGACCATCGCCTGGTTGAAGGTCATCAGGCTGACACCCGCCACCACGGCAAGCACACCTGCGGCGAAAGGTGCACGGCTCGTTACGCCCTTTGCATGCCCCGCCACATTGGGAAATGCCAGCAACATGGCCAGTGCCGCCAACGCCATGATCGCGCCGAAGGTGTAGAACAGAATCTGTCCGCCGTGCAGCGCCAGCAGTTGCGGCACCGCGGCCATGTAGATCACCCCGAAGAGGCCTAGCCCTGCGCCCGCGAAGGCGAACAGCCGGTGCGGGTTGGCCGCCCGGCCCATGCTGCCGTGCACGAGGCTAAGCGCCATGCCGGTAGCGATCCCGCCCAGCAGATGCAGTACGGCCAGCGGAACAAAACCGGTTTGTCCAGCAGCCAGCAAAAAGGCCAGCGCCGAAAGCGCGTAGCCTGTCACCGCCAGCGCCTTACGTGGCAGCCGGTTGAAGTTGCGCGCGGTCAGAACACTTGCGATCACCGCGCCGATCAGGAACAGCGTCACCAGCGCCCCGGCCTCGCGCGGACCGAAGCCGAAACGCACGATTAGTGCACCCACCCAGACCGGCAGCGCCACCAGATCGATCAGACCCGCACAATGCCCGACGATCAGCGCGATAGCCCCGGTTTTGCCCAATTCTCCCTTCGTCGGAACAGACCCGGCGTGTAGTTGTGTTTCCGTCATATGTTCATCCCCCCTCTAGTGGGCCGACCTTGTGCCCCTGATTGTTATGTTATCGCGGCAGGTTCAGACCGGCTCGCCAAGAGCCATCATCGAGCGGCTCATGATGTTGTTGTGTTCCTTCTGGTCGCCGCCGGTGATTTCGATTTCCGACAGGCGAGCCGAGTTGTGGACGACCATGCTGCAGCGGTCCCAACGGCGCGATTCATGCGCGGTGAAGGCCTCTGCCACGGTATCTGCGCGCAGCAGCTGCTCGGCGATCACCAGCCCATCCTCCATCCCGATGCAGGCGCCGGCACCGAGATGTGGCGTGGTGGCATGCACGGCATCGCCAATCAGCATGACCCGGCCGGCGTGCCAGGGCTGCGGCAGCAGCATCTTTTCGAGCGGGCGGTAGATCAGCTTGCTTTCTTCGCTCAGACCTTCCTTCACCGCGGTGAGGGTCGGCGAGGGGAACTGATCGAGCAGGGCGATCATCTGTGGCAACAGCTCGGATTCCTCGACCCAGTCATTGGTCGGGCGGTCCTCGGTGACGAACATGTACGAGCGGCCTGCGGAAACCGGATTGATCCCAACCTTGAGCCCCTTGCCAAGCCACATGTTGATGGTCTCGATGCCTTCGGGCGTGGCCATCTCGGCGCGCCAGACCGCCTGCCCGACATATTCGGGCTGCGGCGCCTCCGGCATCAGCGTGGCGCGGGTCTTGGAATAGAGCCCGTCGGCGCCGATCACCGCATCGTAGCGCGCCCGGGTGCCGTCGGTGAAAGTGACGTCCACACCCAGCTCATCCTGCGTGATCGTTTCGAAACTGCAGCCAAGCTTCACCGAAACACCCGCCGCGCGGGTGGCATCGGCGAGGATCGCGGCCAGCGCCGGGCGCATGATGGCGGCATTGCCGGGCAGGCCGGTGCCGGGCATTGGCGGGGTAGGGATCGTGACGATCACCTGATCGTTATGCGGCATGCGTACGACCAGCCCGTCGGTCGCAGCCCCGGTCGCCTTGAAGGCCTCAAGAATGCCGAGTTCGGCGAAGACCCGCAGGGTCGCGCCGTGCAGGCTGATCCCCGCGCCATAGCTGCGCCAACCGGCGTCGATCTCGACGAGGTCGGTCTCGATGCCTCCGCGTGCCAGCATAATTGCCGCGGACATGCCGGAAAATCCGCCGCCGATCACCAATACCTTCTTTGCCGCTGCCATCATCAGCCCTCCTGTTCTGAGCGTCCGGCGACCTGCGCCGGAACGCTGATGAACCCGTCCAAAGCCTCGCTGAGAGGCACACGGGTCAGTTTTCGTCCCAGGCAGGGACCGGACACGCAGGCCCCCGTCTCGATGTTAAAAAGTGCTCCATGGGCATGGCAGGCCAGATGTGTGCCCTCGCCATTGAGATAGGCGTCCTTGCGCCAAGCCATGGGCGTGCCGCCGCGGTAGTGCGGACAGGAATCCATGTACCCATATAGCTGCCCGTTGCGCTTCACCACGATGACGTTGCGAGGGGCGTCGGGCAGGGGCAGAAAGCCGCGGGCCGCGCCCTCGGGCACGTCATCCCGGTGGCACAGGATTAGCTGTCTGTCGCTCATGGCTTGCCGGAACCGCCTTCGGGCCCGCCGCCGGGCGCCCATTTCTCGCGCCATTGGAGCAGGAACATCTGGCTCGCCTCGGGGCCATTCGGCGCCTCGCGTGCGACCCAGCTGTCGTCATGCTTGTCCATGTCGGCGTCGTATTCGAAATGCACACCGAGCGGACTGTTGAAGTACCAGAACCAGTTGGAGCCGAACTTGTGGCGGCCCGGCCCCCAGAAGGTCTGGTAGCCCTTTCGCACGAAGCGGTCGCCCGCCACCATCAGCTCGGTTGGTCCGCCCATGTGGAAGGCAAGATGCTCGCAGCCTTGCATGTAGGCAGGCGTGCGGATGAAAAAGAGCGTGTGGTGATCGTCGTTGGACGCCGGGCGTAGGAAGGGGCCGGCGCCGGTCAGCACGTCGGTGATGACAAAGCCGAGGCGGTCGCAGAAGAAGTGGACCAGCTTGTCGATGTCGGGCACGAAGAGCACCACGTGGCTCAGCGTACGTGGCAGGGCGGCCATGTCGTCGGTGACGCCAAGCTCGTTCGCCGCGCGCTGCGCCGGGGCACCAGGGGCGTTGATCTTCTCTGCGGGCATCGAGAGCGCGCGGCGGATAGTCACCTGGAAGCGCAACTCGAAGCCGAGGTCATCCTTGAACTCGAGCGCGCCGTCCGCGAGCCGCGTCACGCGGCGGTCCTTGGACATCTCGGCCTCGATCTCGTCGAGAGCCGCGTTGTCTTCAACGCCATAGACCTGCTGGCGCAGCATGTTCTTCGTCTCGAGCGGCGCGGGCAGCCTGGGGTCGTCCTTGGTGCGAATGATGACGCCGGTACCGTCCAGCGTCTCAAAGAGCCAGCCGGTCGCGTCGAGCTGAATCGGCTTCAGGCCGAAATCGGAAAGGTAGGTCTTCGATCCTTCAAGATCGTCTACCCCAAACACCAGATAATCGGGTCCCACGATACGCATGGTCAGCCTCCTTTGTTCGCTGGCACCTGTTTCTGGTCAGGTGCGAATTATGTTTGGCGAGTATGTGGCTTGGGCTGAGGTATTAAAAAATTGCTTCGATAAATAGATGACATTCATGCGGTAAATTGGGGGAGGGAGACTGAATGCGTTTCAACAAGCTCAACATGAGCCTATTGGCGGCGCTGATTCAGCGCAGGCTCGCCGAGCCAGAGGTTGCGCAGGGTGGGCTGGCGACCAAGCCTGCCCGCTTCGACTTTCCGGCGGGGCAGAGCATCCGCTGGCAGTCGCACCCCAGTAGCGATCCCGTACTGGCTTGGCTGCGGGGGTTAATACACTATTGCGTGCTGCCCTTTCGGATGACACGAGTATCCGCGCATTTACCGGGTGAATAGCTATATGGGACAGAATCAATTTTCTTTCCTCTGTGCCGGCGTTTAGGGTCTGCCCTAAAGCGCATTGGAAAGCTGTCGGGGAGTTAGCGCGTGCAGGTGGAGGAAAGCGTGCGACACGAAGGCTTCCTGCGCTGGTCAGGTTGAGCATCGCCTGGTTCTACGCTGACTGCCCCGTCTCAAGCTGCGACAAGCCCATCGATCGACGATCGCGGTCCTGGCACTCGGGAAGGTTTCGTGCGGCTTATTAAAGCCCCGGTCTCGGTGTAAGAGCGCCGTTTGGTGCGTTTCTCGGCCATTTCGGGCCGACAGACGGTTTGAGGACCGGCACTTCCATTTGCCCGGGAGTAATCCTTTTACCATAAAAGGCACCGTTCGTTGATCGAGTGAACGCAGTCATCCGATACCTTGAGCGCCGCGCGAATGGTGGACTCGATGTCGTCGCGTCTGTCGATATAGCCATGTCGCTATGAGCCCCTAACAAGAGGGGCCGAGGAAAATGATGTTCCGGATTGCAGGTTTGATGTGAGCTTTTATGGAGGAAAAAAACAAATGAAGACGATGTTGGTCGCCACGGCCGCGCTTGCTGCAGCCTTCAGCCTGCCTGCCCTGGGGCAATCACAGCCCGAGATCGGGACAAGGGCGCGCGCCATCCTTGATGTTGATGGCTTGCAGTTCCGCGACGCGAACGGGAACGGAAATCTGGACCCCTACGAGGATTGGCGCCTGCCGGTTGCTGACCGCGTCTCGGATCTTCTGGAGCGTATGTCAATCGAAGAGCGCGCCGGGATGCTGCTGATCGACACGCTGAACGCGGGCTGCGCCGGCACGACCGAGGGCACGCGGGCCGAGGAGATGATCGCAGAGCAGCACATGACCCGCTTCATTCTGCGCAACACCATCGCCGCTAAGGCGCAGACGTGCGACGGCCGCCCCTCGCGTAGCGGGTTCGACGTAACGGCGCGGCAGATGGCGGCTTTCGCTAACGCAGTGCAGGAGCTGGCCGAGACGCAGCCGTCCGGCATTCCTGTTCTGTTCAAGGACAATGCAAGAAATCATCGGGAAAGCGATCCACGTTTCGGCATCGGCGGCGGGGCCGGTGCGATGACCGCCTTCCCCAAGGAGCTTGGCATCGCTGCAGCGGTCCTGGGCACCGAGAGCATGGCGCCGGTCGAGGCGCTGACGCAGGTCACGGCAGCCGAATGGCGCGCGCTCGGGCTGCGAGGCATGTATGGTTACATGGCCGATCTGGCGACCGAGCCGCGCTGGCACCGTGTCCACGAGACCTTCGGGGAAGACAGCGATACGGTTGCGGACATCATGGAGGCGCTGGTGCTGGGCCTCCAGGGCGGCCCGGTCGACTCTGAGTCTGACGTCGCGCTGACGATGAAGCATTTCCCCGGTGGCGGGCCGCAGGAGCAGGGGCTGGACCCGCATTATTCGTTTGGTCAGCGCCAGGTCTATCCGTCGGGCGCTTTCGCCGCCCATCTCGCCCCCTTCCAGCGCGCGATCGATGCAGGGCTTGGCGCGATCATGCCCTATTACGGCGTCCCGGTCGATCTGACCCATGAAGGCGAGACCTTTGACGAGGTGGGTTTTTCCTTCTCGGCCCAGACCGTGAACGGTCTTTTGCGCGACCGGCTCGGCTTTCAGGGCTATGTCAACTCGGATACCGGCATCATCCAGTCCCGCGCATGGGGCTTTGCAGATGCCACCGTTCCAGAACGGGTCGCGCTGGCCATCAACAGCGGCAATGACGTGCTGTCGGGCTTTTCGGATGTCGGCGAGATCCTGGATTTGGTCGAAGCCGGCCTGATCGATGAGGCCCGCGTCACCGAGGCCGCCGGTCGTCTGCTGACCGAGCAGTTTGCCCTGGGCCTCTTTGAGAACCCCTATGTGGATGAGGACGCCGCTGGTGACATCGTTGCCGCGCCGGACCATCTGGCGCTTGCCGCGCAGGTTCATCGTGAATCGATTGTCCTGTTGCAGAACGATAACCTGTTGCCGCTTGCGCAGGGCGCGCAGATCTACGTGCTCAACGCCGATGCCGGGATGGCAGCGGAAGCGGGCTTCAAGGTCACGCAGGGCACTGCCGACGACGGACGCTCCTCGGCGGCTGACCACGACGCAGCGGTGATCCGAGTCTATGTTCGAAATACAGGCACCGGCGACTATCGCTCGAACGACCCGGAATGGGGGGCGAACCCCGAGCACCTGAACCCGAGAACAGGCGAGGTCTGGGGCGGCGAGGACAATTGCAACGTCACCCCCGATCTCAACGCCTCCTGCGCGGATGACGGACAGATTGGCGGTCCCGGTTCGCCTGCCTTGGGCTTGCTGTTCGGCGGCGCCCTGCCTTGGGAAGCCGACGCGCTGTCTTTCACGACCATGGCCGAGGCGCAGTCCTGGGACATCTTTCCGCCGCTTCCCGTGATCCGCGAGGTCATGAACGAGGTTGGAGCGCAGCGCACCATCATTGCGATCGACTTCCGCAACCCCTATGTTATCGACGCTGAAAGCGGCCTGCGCGATGCCGGTGCCTTGCTGGCCACTTTTGGTGCGGTTGACGATGCGTTGTTCGATGTTCTCTCGGGCCAGTTCGCGCCCGTGGGCCGGCTGCCCTTCGCCTTGCCAGATAACCTCGGTGCGGTGATCGAAAACGCTTCTGATGCGCCGGGATATGCGGCCGAGGACACGCTATTTCCCTTTGCTCACGGTCTGTCCTACTAAGTTTAGGCAAGCCAGGTCCGAGCCGCCGGCTCGGACCGTTAGGCGGTTTCATCATCCGGACGATCCATGCTGCCAGCGCCGAAACCTGACTGGGTGTACAACAAAAGCCGGGCCCAATCTTTCAGGCCTGCCTCCTTTGCTGACTCACGATCACCGACCCGGCGTTGGATCGCGATCGGGCGGCTGGACATCAATACCAGCGGCCTCTTGCTGTTCACCACCGACGGCTAACTCGCCAACCGCCTGATGCCCCCCTCCACCCAGTTCGAGCGCGAGTACGCCGCCCGGTACAGGCGATACGCAAGCCCAAGCGTCGCTGATTCCTCGGCGCTTACGCTCGCCTTTCACGCCCCGCTCGGGGCGTGAAGCAAGTCTTCACTCGATACCTCCGCTCAAATCCATTACCCATCCCCTTATCGAAAGCTTTCCATGATCGTCTCTTCCCAGCGTTTGGCGACGCTCGATGGGGAGAAGTGCGTTTTGAATCGAGCCCGCGCGTGGTCTCCCAAGCGGCGGGCCAGACCGGGCTCCACCACCAAACGGGTCAGGTGTTCGGCAAACGCGGTCGTGTCATTGGGCGCGACGAGAAAGCCGGTCTCATCGGAGACGATCATGTCAGACGGGCCGTAGCGGACATCGAAGGCGACCACCGGGCAGCGAAAGGCCATCGCCTCGAGCAGCGTCAGCGGGAACCCCTCCATCACGCTGGTCAAAATGGCGCACTGCGCGTCGCGATAGATGCTCGCGATGTCGTTGCAGTAGCCTTCGAGCACGACGTGGCGCTCGAGCCCCAATGCCTCGATGCGCGCTTTGATTTTGTCGCGCTCGCCGCCCTCGCCGTAAAGGTGCAGGCACACCTGCGGCGCGTGCTTCACGACCTCGGCCAGTATCTCGAGCGCCTTTAGGTGCTGCTTTTCCGGCGACAGGCGCGCCACGTAAACGATTTTATCCCGCTGGCTGGGCGGTCCTTCACCGTCGGCGCTTTTCAGTGCCTTGTAGGAGGCGCTGAGCGTGTGCGGCACCGTTACTACGTTTTGATCCGGGAACCGGCGCTTGACGTCCCGGGTTTGCACTTGGGTCAGCGCCACCACGCCATTCGGCGCGTCGTGGCCTTCCAGCAGGTCCCGGTAGTGGGTCTTGAGCTTGGTATCGAGCTCTTTACCCTGAAAGTGTGTGCTGTGCAGCGCGCCGAACACACGAATTTGCTTCTCTCGGTTTGCGCCTACCGGCGTGTCGCGCAAAAGCGCGGAGGCCTTGAACGTAAACTTGTTCTTGTCGTTGAGCAGCCACAGCCTCTCACTCTTCAGTCGCGTCGTCAGGGCGTTGAGTGCGTAAAGCGAAAAGTCCGTGCTGTCGCCCAAAAACGTGCACTGACCGAGGATGTGGTCGATCGCCCTCAAACCGGTGGCGGTGCTCTCGAAAGAAGCATGAGTGGGTTGAGAAAAAGACTGCCCCGTCGTGAGCGAGGCGTGTAGATAAAAGCCGGGTGCGAGCCTCTCTTCTGGCGAGGATTCGGTTCCCTCTCTTTCGAATACCCGAAAAAAAAGCGGCGTGCCCCAGGGGCTATAAAAGATTTCGTGAGTTCGTTGCCGGGAGTTGGGATCGTACAAGCGATGACTGCTGCGGTGTCCCGTGGTGTGGTAGATATCCGCCGCGACTTTCTGACCCTTCTCGAAGTAGTTGATGTGTATCAACTCGCCATGCTCTTTCGAGTAGACCTTGTAGGCAAAGAGCCGGCCCTGGCCGTTGAGGTAGCGCACGTCCTTGTGCCCTTCGACCGGGGCGGGGGTGTAACCGATGAAGCTCGGGTCGGTCGCTGGCGGGAGCGTGCCTTTGAGCTCGCTTACCGGCAGGGCAGGGTCGTCGAACCCCTGCAGGCAGTCGTAGAGGCCCTTGATGCGCGTAGCGCTGTGGTAACGCTCGCTACCCAGAAGTGCAGCGACGTTGCGCTGAAGCTCTGGGCGATACTGGAACGTCACGATCAAGGGATGAACGCCCAGTTCATCGATGAAAAGCGATGCCCTGGCCAGCGCCGAGTGTTCGATGCCGGTGAGCGTTTTGCCCATGTCCAGATTGAGAAACAGGATGTCGGTATCGTGCAGCGCGGGCTGTGCCATGATGGTCGCCTTGTCGTTTAGTCGGTAGCATGACCTTGAAAACGCATTGTCATGAACCCGGGGCGCAGCGACAAGGCTTGTGCTGTCTGGCAGCGAGCGGCGCGACTATTTTAACGGCGCTTGTCAAAAAGCCTTGCCACATCCCGGGTCGATCTGTACTATATGCATCCGTTCGAGGGGGTCGTTAGCTCAGTTGGTAGAGCAGTTGACTTTTAATCAATTGGTCGCAGGTTCGAATCCTGCACGACCCACCACCGACGCTGAAGGCGTTGGCCCTCAAGACTCGAACGCGATGCCGGTGCGGCAATGGCCGTACAACATGGCACTCTGGGTCGTTAGCTCAGTTGGTAGAGCAGTTGACTTTTAATCAATTGGTCGCAGGTTCGAATCCTGCACGACCCACCAGATTCGGCGCCCCTGACAGTCCACTGTCAGGGGCGTTTTCGTTCGTCTAGACGTTGTTCGATGCTTGTTTCTCTATCCGCGCCGTTACCGGCGCGCGATACCGCGTGGCTCGCGCGCTGGTTGGCTAGTTGAACGACGAAAGCGCCTCCCGGTAGTCGAGAAACGCTTCGCGGCGCTGGTCGATCAGTGCGACCAGCGGCGTGTCGCCTTCCTGCTGGGCCACGTTTTTGGCGATACCGAGCTGCTGAATGCCGCGATCCACCCGGCCTGTCAGCTGCAGGTACTCCGCCTGGGCCAGGTGCCCCCAGCCGTTGTGGCCGCTGCGCCCGGCGGCGGTGACCAGCAGATTAAAGCCCTGAGGATTTTCCGGGTAGCGTTCGGTGACGCGGCGTAGCAGATCGAAGGCCGCCTGCGGGTCGCGCTGCAGCTGCGCTTCGGCCAGAATCAGCTGCGCCGGCAGGTAGTTCGGCATGACGCGCAGCCAGCGCTCGGCCCGCGTGATCGCCTCGTCGATGCGGTTGGCCTCGAGCGCAACCTGGGCGCTCGAGGCGGGAATCATGGCGTAGTCCGGAAGCTCGGCGGCCAGCGCGTCGAGGCTTTGGAGCGCCGTGTCCACCTGGCCGCGGCGGGCGTCGATCAGCGCGCTCAAGTAGCGCCGCGCAGGCTCCTCGGCGCCGCCCTGGGCCAGGCGCGCCTGCGCCTGCTCCGGGGCGTTCTGGTAGAGGCTCAACAGCGCCCGGGCGCGCATCAGGTTGTAGAGGGTGTTGCTTTGGTAGCTGTCCGCCACGGTGAGCTGGGCCACGCGGGCCTGGGCGTCGCTCAGGCGACTGTCCGACACCGGGTGGGTGAGCAGAAACTCCGGCGGGGTGCCACCCTGCAGGCGCGCAAGGCGCTGCATCGAGGCGAACATGCGCACCATTGCCTCCGGGTCGAAACCGGCGGCGGCCATGGCCTGAAGGCCAACCCGGTCGGCCTCCTGTTCAAAGCGCCGCGAGTAGGCAAGCTGGTCCTGTATCAGCGCCGCCTGCGAGCCCATGGCGGTGGCAATACCCGCATCGCCACCGCCGCTGGCGGCGATCAGCATGCCGGCGAGCAGCCCCGCCAGAGCTGGCAGCTGGGTTTGGCCGGCACGCTCGCTGCCGCGGGCGTAGTGGCGCTGCGACAGGTGGCCAAGCTCGTGGGCAATGACCGATACGAACGCGCCTTCGTCCTCGGCAAAGGCGAAAAGCCCTGAATTGATCCCCACCACGCCGCCGGGCACGGCGAAGGCGTTGAGCGCGCGGTGATCGACCATCACCGTCGTGGTGTCCAGCCCGCCCAATTGGCTGTAGGGCGTTAGCCGGGTCACCACGCCTTCCAGGTAGTCGTTGGCGATGGCGTCCTGCCACTGGGGCGCCTGGGCGCGAAACTGCCGCAGCCAGGCGCGGCCCAGGCGAAACTCCTCGAGACTCGCCGAAGGCGAGGCGCCGCCCAGGCTCGGCAGCTGGCTGTTATCGAAGCCCTGGCCCTGGGCGGTGGGAAAAGCGCTTGCCAGTACCAGCGTAAACGCCAGGGCCGAGCGCTGCAGAAAACGACGGTGCGACATGGCATCCTCTTGTGGTCTTGCGGCTTGCATCCGTACCGCGGCCCGTTGGGCGGCGAGACGTTGATTCGAGCCGGGAAGTGCCGTTAAATCAAACGCGAAAGCGCATCGGTGAACACCAGGTTTATGTCACAATGCCAGCTTTGCCCAGGCATTTTAAGGGAGTCACCATGACCGATGATGAAGGGTGTGACCAAAAGGCGCCAGTGCCGCTTGCGCCGGACGCGGTCGTCGACGCCTGTGGGCTCGCCTGTCCGCTGCCACTTTTGAAGACCAAACAGGCGTTGGCCTCGATCGCGTCCGGCCAGCTGCTGGAAGTCGTGGCTGACGACCAGGGCTCGTGGCGCGATATTACCTCGTTCACCGAGCAAAGCGCCCACACGCTCGAAGGGCGTGAGCAAAGAAGCGGTCATTATCATTTCTGGATACGCAAGGCGGGAGGTTCATCCCTATGACCATGCGCAGCATCCTGAAAAGCTGGGTAGAGCGCTACTTCTCCGACGAAGAGGCGCTGATTCTGCTGCTCGTGCTGGTGACCGGGTTTGCCGCGATCATCTGGTTCGGGCGCATGCTGGCGCCGTTTTTCACCGCGCTGGTGCTGGCCTTTCTGCTTCAAGGCGTGGTGAACATCTTCACCCGTCGCGGCGTGCCGCATCTGCTGGCGGTGATTCTCGTCTTTGTGGTGTTCGTCGGGGCGCTTTTGACCCTGGCGTTCTTTTTGATGCCGCTGATCTGGAACCAGCTCGTGGGGCTTGCGCAGGAGTCGCCGCGCATGTTCGCCAGCGGCCAGGCCTGGCTCGACGATCTTCAGGCGCGCTACCCCAACCTGATCACTCCGGATCAGATGCAGAACTGGGTGGGCGTGGCCAGTCGCGAGATCAGTCAGCTTGGCCAGCGCGCGCTGACCCTATCGCTAACCTCGCTTGGCAACGTGATGTCGATCATCATCTACCTGGTGCTGGTGCCGATTCTGGTGCTGTTCATGCTCAAGGACCGCGAGCAGCTGGTAGGGTTCATCCTCTCGCTTTTGCCGCAAAAGCGCACGCTGTTGACGCGCATCTGGCGCGAAATGGATCACCAGATCGCCAACTATATTCGCGGCAAGTCGATCGAGATCATCATCGTCGGCACGGTGGCGTTTTTCACCTTCACGCTGTTTGGGCTGCCCTATACCGCGCTTTTGTCCGTGCTGGTCGGCTTTTCGGTGCTGGTGCCGTTCATTGGCGCCGCGGTGGCGACCCTGCCCGTGGCGGCGGTGGCGGGGTTTCAGTTCGGCTTGAGCGAGCAGTTCGCTTACGTGATTCTGGCCTACGGCGTCCTTCAGGCGCTGGATGGCAACGTGCTCTCGCCGATTCTGTTCTCAGAGACCAATAATATTCATCCGGTCTCGATCATCGTCGCGGTGCTCTTTTTCGGCGGCATCTGGGGCTTCTGGGGGGTGTTCTTCGCCATTCCCTTGGCCACGCTCTTGAAAGCGCTGGTTTACGCCTGGCCGCGCCGAACTGATTTACAGCCAACGCCTTTGGATAACGCGATCCTGACCGAGGACCGTACGCCGCTACGCTAGCGAGCGCCAAAGTTGGTCAGCGCCCAAACGAGTAGCGCCCGCCCGATTGGGCGGGCGCTTGCGTTAAAGCGCTCTCTTTAAAGCGGCTATCAAGAGGCTTGCTGGTCGAGCGCCTGGGCCTTTTCCAGCACCTCGTCCACATGGCCGGGCACCTTGACGCCGCGCCACTCGTGGGCCAGCACGCCCTGCTTGTCGAGCAAAAACGTGCTGCGCTCGATCCCCAGGTGCTCCTTACCGTACATCTTCTTGAGCTTGATGACGTCAAATAGCTGGCACACGGTTTCGTCCTTGTCGGAGATCAGCTCGAAGTTGAAGTCCTGTTTGGCCTTGAAATTCTCCTGGGCACGCAGGCCGTCGCGGGAAACACCGATGACGACCGTGTTGGCCGCCTTGAAGCTTTCCATACGATCGCGAAAGTCGCCGCCTTCGGTGGTGCAGCCCGGCGTGCTCGCCTTGGGATAGAAGTAGATCACCACCTGCTGGCCCTCGAGGCTCGAAAGCTCGACGGTGGTATCGCCGGTGGCGGGGGCGCTGAAATCCGGGACGGGTTTGCCTAATTCCACGGCCATGAGCGTGCTCCTGTTTTTCAAGTTCGTGTTCTCAAGTGAATGTTATCAAGTGAGTGTCGTGAAGTGAGAGTCGTGAAGTGAGAGTCGTGAGATGAGCGCTCGATTACACGCAACGCGGCGCGCCGTGTCAAAGCCTGATCGGGCCCGGAAGGGCGGCTTGCGCAAACTCGCCGCGCTTTACGCTGTACAGGCTCGAATCCGCTGAGTACCATTTGCCCCTTGAGCGTGGCGGTCGAGGGCAGGGCGCAGGCAGTGCGATGCGCCGTGAAACGATGATCGATTCAACACGACGATTTTTGCAACGATGCGCCCGGGCGACCGGGCGCCGCTATCAGGTGAGGAATAGACGGATGATCACAGGCAGCATAGTCGCCCTGGCGACGCCAATGAAGGTCAATGGCGATATCGACTGGGAGGCGTTACGTCGTCTGGTGAACTTCCACCTTGAGAACGGCACCGACGCCATCGTCGCCGCGGGCACCACCGGCGAGCCCACCACCATGTCCTTTGCCGAGCACTTCGACGTCATTCGAAGCGTGGTGGAAGAGGTCAATGGGCGTATTCCGGTCATCGCCGGCACCGGCGCCAACGCCACGTCCGAGGCGGTCGAGCTTGCCCGCTACGCCAGCGAAGTCGGCGCGGACTACTGCCTGTCGGTCTGCCCTTACTACAACAAGCCCACCCAGGAAGGCCTCTACCAGCACTTCAAGGCGGTGGCCGAGGGCAGCAAGCTGCCGGTCATCATGTACAACGTGCCGGGGCGCACCTGTTCGGATCTCTACAACGAAACCGTGGTGCGGCTGGCCGAAGTCGACAATATCATCGGTTTGAAGGACGCCACGGGGAACCTTGAGCGCGCCGAGGATCTAATTGCCCGCTTGAAGGGCAGCGATTTCATGCTCTACTCCGGCGACGACGCGACCGCTTGTGACTTCATGCTGATGGGCGGCCACGGCGATATTTCGGTCACCGCCAACGTGGTGCCCAACGCCATGCACGAGCTGTGCACCGCGGCGGTCAACGGCGACAGCGAGAAAGCGCACCAGATCAACACGCGCCTGATGCCGCTGCACACCAACCTGGGCATCGAGGCCAACCCGATCCCGGTCAAGTGGTCGCTCCACCGCATGGGCTACATGGACGCCGGCATTCGCCTGCCGCTGACCTGGCTTTCGGAAAAATACCACGCCACTGTGAGTGAAGCGCTGCAGTTGGCAGGCGTCGTCGAGGAGTGATCCGCGGCGTCCGACCCCTGGGCCCGGCCAGTGCCGGGCGAGAGAACTGTTGACTTAAGGTGGCTTGATGAGCTCCATGCTTGAAAGACCCGCGCTGAAATGGATACCGCTGACGCTCGTAATGGGGGTAGCGCTTGCCGGCTGCGCCCGCGAAGGCTTTTACGACGACCGTAACCTCGACTACACCGACGTGCGGCCCGCGCCGCCGCTGGTGTTGCCGGAGAGTCGCAACACGCAGCGCTATAACGACGCCATGCCGGTGCCCCAGGCCGCGCTACAGGGAAGCCGGGTCGACGGCGCCGCCGATGTCGCGCCGCCGCCGTCGCTTTCGATGGGCAGCGGCCTGCAGCCGGAGTTCGTCGAGCGCCGCCAGGTCGGCAGCGACGTCTGGCTGGTCGTGGCCGCCGACACCGGCGCGGTCTGGCCGCAGCTGGAAGCCTTCGCCCAGAGCCGGGGGTTGGGGATTCAACGAAGCGACGCCAACCAGGGCGTGATCGAAACGAACCAGGCGACGCTGTCGCTGCAAAGCGCGCTGCGTGCCGGCAGCAGTGAAGTCCGCTGCGAGCAGGGTGGGCGCAGCGTAGCCAACTGCCTCGATGCGCTGGAAGAGTACCTGGGCGCGCGCAGCGCGACCGCCAGCGCCTCCTCCTGGAACGCCCAGCGGCTTTCCAACGCGCGCACGGTCGAGATCCGCCAGCAAAACGGTGCCTGGGAAGTGGCCATCCCGCAGACCGCCGAGCGCGTCTGGGCCGAGCTCGACCACTACCTGACGCTCGATTTCACCGTCGAAAACCGTCGCGAGCTGCTCGAGAAGTCGCCGGAAAACTATTCGTTTTTGGTCAACTACATGACCGCCTCGGAAGAGAGCCGTAACCCGATCGAGGTCGTTTTCAGCCGCGACGTTCGCCGCATGACCCAAAACATTCGCCTGGTGCTCGAGCCTCAGGGAAATCAGAGCGTGCTGCGCGCGATCAACGAAAGCGATCGCGAGCTAAGCGCTGACGACCAGCGTGAACTACTCGAGCGCGTTTCCGGCTACCTGCGCTAACGTTTTTTATTCTATTTCGGAGCTTGTATGGAAAAGCGTGACGAACTCTACGCTGGCAAAGCAAAATCGGTTTACACCACCGATGACCCGGACCTGCTGGTTCTGACGTTTCGCGACGACACCAGCGCCTTCGATGGCAAGAAAAAGGAGTCGCTGGCGCGCAAGGGCATGGTGAACAACGTTTTCAACGCCTTCATCATGGAGCGTCTGGAAGAAGCCGGTATTCCGACCCACTTCGAAAAGCAGCTCTCTGATACCGAGAGTCTGGTCAAGAAGATGGACATGATCCCGGTGGAGTGCGTGGTGCGTAACGTCGCCGCTGGCGGCCTGGTCAAGCGGCTGGGCATCGAGGAGGGCAGCGAGCTCACTCCGCCCACCTTCGAGCTGTTTTTGAAAAACGATGAGAAGGGCGACCCGATGATCAACGAATCATTGGCGGAAACCTTCGGCTGGGCGAGCCCTGAGCAGCTCGCTCAGATGAAAAAGCTCACCTTCAAGGTCAACCAGGTGCTCAAGCAGCTTTTCGCCGAAGGCGATATGATACTGGTCGACTATAAGCTCGAGTTCGGCGTGTTCAAGGGCGAAGTCGTACTCGGCGACGAGTTCTCCCCGGACGGCTGCCGCCTGTGGGACGCCAACACCCGCGAGAAGATGGACAAGGACCGCTTCCGTCAGGGCCTGGGCGGCGTGATCGAGGCCTACGAGGAAGTCGGCCGCCGGCTCGGCATCACCTTTCCCGCCTAAACGCTGACGTCCAAGCGCTACGGCCTGTACGGCTCGATCGCCACCACCTCCAGGGTGGTGGCATCTGCTTCAAGGCCACGAAATTTCACGTCCACATCGCGAAGGCGCACCCCGTAAATGCGGGCCGTGTCGGCATGGTAGGCCGGACGCGGGTCCTGGCCGATCACCTGCTCGATCAGCGCGTGAAGCGAGGCGCTGTCAGTGCGCAGGCTTAGCGCCTCGCGCGCCGCCACGCCAAACACCACTCGCTTGAGCGCCGGCGCCTCGGGGGCGAAGCCCGCCCGCGCCTGGGGCTGCGACTCCGCCCAGGGCAGGTAGGGTTTGATGTCCACGACCGGCGTGCCGCTGACCAGATCGCACCCCGTCAGGTGCAGGCGCACGCCGGCGTCAAGCTCGATGCCTGCCAGCTCGACCAGCGAAAGCCCCAGCCGGTTGGGGCGGTGGGTACTGCGGCTGGCGAACACACCGACCTTCTGGTTGCCGCCAAGGCGCGGCGGGCGCACCAGCGGCGTCCACCGCTGCGGACTCTGGTGGAAAACGAAGCTCAGCCACAGGTGGCTGAACGCCTCGAGCCCGCGCACCGCGAGCGGGTCGTTGTAGGGCGGCAACAGCTCGAGGCTCGCCCGCGCCGCAGGGGCCAGCCCCGGCTGGCGCGGAATGCCGAACTTGTCCGGATAGTCGCTGGTGATGACCCCGAGGGTGGTAAGCGAATGAGTCGCGGCGTTGTGCATCGCGTAACCTTGTGCTGAGATGAACGCTTGAAAAATGGCGGGCTAAAGTCGGCCCGCTGTAAATGACCCAGTATAAACCCTGCCATTTCACCGCGCGCGTTTGGCGCCCTGTCTGTCCGAGGTAGTGCATGTCGACCCACCACGAGCCCTCATCCTCGAAGCCCGCCGCCGCCCGAATCACCTACCGCCAGGCGCTGTCGCGCGATGCCGGGGATCAGGCCGAAGTGTTCTATCACGCGGTGATGCAGGGCGCCTCCGGTCACTATGGCGTGGCCGAGCGCGAGGCCTGGGCCTGCGCGCTGCCGCGCGAGGCGAGTGCCTGGGCGGCGCGCCACGCGTTCTACACCACGATCGTGGCGGTGTGTGACGGGCGCTGCGTTGGCTTTTTGGAGCTTGACGTTAAAAACGCGCGCATCGTGACGCTCTACGTCTGGCCATCGCTTGCCGGGCGCGGCATTGGTAGCACTTTGCTGATCCACGCCGAGCGGCTGCTGCTCGAACAGGGCGCCGGGCGAGTCGATATCGAGGCGAGCCTGGTGCTGTTCGAGCGTCTGGAGCGCCGCGGGTTCGAAAACCACGGCGAGCAGTGGGTCGAGCGTGGCGGACAGTGGCTCAAACGCTACCGCATGAGCAAGGCGCTCAGCGCTGTCGAGACCTGAGTCGCCGATGTTTAGCCCGTCAAAGGAGTACGCTCTCGTGACTCAGTCCGAAAGGCCCGGCGTCTGGCCCGGCGCCCGCCCGGTCGACTCGCCCAACCAGGATGCCCGCGAGAAAGGAGAGGTGTCGCTTCTGGTGATTCACGCCATTAGCCTGCCGCCTGGCGAATTCGGCGGCCCCGCTATCGAGGCGCTGTTCACCAACACGCTCGACCCAAACGCGCACCCGTTTTTCGAGACGATCGCGCACCTTCGCGTCTCGGCGCACTTTTTGATTCGCCGCGAAGGCGCTTGCGTGCAGTTCGTCGATACCGACCACCGCGCTTGGCACGCCGGCCGCTCGCGCTGGTTCGACCCGCGCTTGAGCGCCGCGCGCGAGGCGCTCAACGACTTCTCCGTCGGCGTCGAGCTCGAAGGCGACGGCGAGCACCCGTTCACCCGCGCCCAGTACGAACGCCTGGCGACGCTGACGCGCTGGCTGATGGCGCGCTACCCGCTACTCAATGAGCAGCGCATCACCAGCCACGCTCACGTGGCACCGCTTCGAAAGCAGGACCCGGGCCCATGTTTCGATTGGGCTTACTATCGTCAGTGCCTTTCACGTTCGTGACCTGCGTCAGAAAACGCGCACTTGCCGGTGTGAAAAAGGTGCGAGCGCACCAAAGTAATTCATTCCCAAGAGAATAAAACGGTAGTTTGACTACAATTTGGCGTTCTAGAGGCTTTGGAAATGCCTTCCAAAAGCATTATGTTGCGGTGCAATATGTTGTTTTGGATGGAATTTCCATTGCGTGATAATTGGCAGAATAGCGACTTTGCGGTATCTTCTCTATACAAAAGGCTAACCTGTATGGCCCCTGTGTAGCGCTGCTACATTCAAGCGCCATTAACCTCGCTAGCGCTGAATGTAGAACCCAAAACCTGTCAGACACGCAAGCTCGGCCTCACTATCGGCCCTGGCGGCTCAACGTCGCAGCCGCCCCATCCCCAAAAGGGTAGCGGGCGTATTGTCATTTATCGTCATTCGGAGAGACCTCTATGAGTCTGGAGACAAGAGAAGATCTCGATCCGGTCGAAACCACGGAGTGGCTTGAATCCCTGGAATCGGTACTGGATCGTGAGGGCGAAGATCGCGCCCGCTACCTGATGACCCGCCTGGCGGATCGTATGCGTCGGGACGGGATGAAGGTGCCCTTCTCGGTGACGACCCCGCACCGCAACACCATTCCGGTTCATCGCGAAGCGCAGATGCCGGGCGATCTGTTCATGGAGCGGCGCATCCGCTCGCTAATTCGCTACAACGCGATCGCTCAGGTCATCCGTAACAACCGCGCAAACCCGGGGCTGGGCGGCCACATCGCAAGCTTCATGTCCTCGGCCACACTCTATGATGTGGGCTTCAACCACTTCTTCCGTGCCGCAAAAGACGACTTCGCAGGCGACTTGGTCTACATTCAGGGCCACGTGGCGCCGGGCATCTACGCACGCTCCTACCTGGAAGGGCGTCTCTCTGAAGAGCAGATGGACAGCTTCCGCCAGGAAGTCGACGGCGACGGCCTCTCCTCCTACCCGCACCCCTGGCTGATGCCGGAGTACTGGCAGTTCCCGACGGTTTCCATGGGGCTGGGCCCGATTCAGGCGATCTATCAGGCACACGTGATGAAGTATCTGCATCATCGCGAGCTCAAGAACATGTACGACCGCAAGATCTGGTGCTTCATGGGCGACGGTGAGTGCGACGAGCCGGAATCCCTGGGCGCGATTTCGTTGGCCGGGCGTGAAAACCTCGACAACCTGATCTTCGTCATCAACTGCAACCTTCAGCGCCTCGACGGCCCGGTGCGCGGCAACTCCCGCGTGATGGACGAGCTCGAAGGCGTGTTCCGCGGCGCCGACTGGAACGTGATCAAGGTCGTCTGGGGCCGTCACTGGGACCCGCTGTTCGAAAAGGACAAGAAGGGCGTTCTGCAAAAGCGCATGGACGAAGCCGTCGACGGCGAGTACCAGAACTACAAGGCCAACGGTGGCGCGTATACCCGCGAGCACTTCTTCGGCAAGTACCCGGAAACCGAGGAGATGGTCAAGGACCTCTCCGACGAGGACATCTGGAAGCTTAACCGCGGCGGCCACGACCCGTTCAAGGTCTACTCGGCCTATCACGAGGCGGTGAACACCCAAAACGGCAAGCCCACCGTCATCCTGGCGCACACCGTCAAGGGTTACGGCATGGGCGCCGGCGACGGCGAAGCGGCCAACGAGGCCCACCAGGTCAAGAGCATGGAGTACGAGGCGCTGAAGAAATTCCGCGACCGCTTCGGTATTCCGCTGTCTGACGAGCAGCTCAAGGAAGTGCCGTACTACAAGCCCGAGGAGGACTCCCCGGAGCTCAAGTACATGCACCTGCAGCGCGAGCGCCTGAACGGCTACCTGCCGGCGCGCCAAAGCGATTTCGAAGCGCTCGAGATTCCGAGTCTCGAAGACAAGACCTTCGCCTCGCAGCTCGGCGGCTCCAAGGGCCGCGAAGTCTCCACCACCATGTCCTTCGTTCGCGTATTGAACGGCCTGGTCAAGGACAAGAAACTCGGCAAGTACGTCGTGCCGATCATTCCGGATGAGGCACGTACCTTCGGCATGGAAGGCATGTTCCGCCAGCTGGGTATCTATTCGGCCGCCGGCCAGAAGTACGAGCCGGTCGATAAAGGCCAGATCATGTACTACCGCGAGGACCAGAAAGGTCAGGTGCTCGAGGAAGGCATTACCGAGGCGGGCGCGATGTCGGCCTGGATGGCGGCCGCGACCTCCTACAGCAACAACCACGTCACGCTGTTGCCGTTTTACATCTACTACTCGATGTTCGGCTTCCAGCGCATTGGCGATCTGGCCTGGGCGGCCGGCGACCTGCAGGCGCGCGGCTTCATGGTCGGCGGCACTGCAGGGCGCACCACGCTCAACGGCGAAGGGTTGCAGCACCAGGATGGCCACAGCCTGATCCAGGCCTCGACCATTCCGAACTGCAGAAGCTACGATCCGACCTACGGTCACGAAGTCGCCGTCATCGTTCAGGACGGTTTGAAGCGCATGTTCACCGACAAGGAGAACTGCTTCTACTACCTGACCGTGATGAACGAGAACTACGAGCATCCGGAACTCGAGGACGTGCCCACCGAGGACATCGTCAAGGGCATGTACCTGCTGCGCGAAACGAAGGGCGACAAGGGCCGCGTTCAGCTGCTGGGCTCCGGCACGATCCTGCGCGAAGTCGAAGCCGCTGCCGAGCTTCTGGCCGAGGATTGGCATGTAGGCGCCGACATCTGGAGCGTCACCAGCTTCAACGAGCTGCGCCGCGAAGCGCTGACGCTGGACCGCGAAGCCTTCCTGAACCCGGATGCCGAGGTGCAAAAGCCGCACGTCACCAAGTGCCTGGAAGGGCGTGAGGGACCGGCGATCGCCTCAACGGACTACATGAAGCTTTACGCCGACCAGGTGCGCGCCTGGGTGCCCACCGAGTACACCGTGCTGGGCACCGACGGGTTCGGTCGCTCCGACACCCGCGAGAAGCTGAGAAGCTTCTTCGAGGTGGATCGTCACTTCGTCGTGGTCGCCGCTCTGCGCGCGCTTGCCGAGCGTGGCGATATCGAACGCAAGCTGGTAGGCGAGGCGATCGCGAAGTACGGCATCGACGCCAGCAAGCCTAACCCGCTGATCAGCTAAACCGCAGTCCGGCGGGGTGACCCGCCGGCTCGATCCGATTTGGAAGGAGCGCGACCTTGAGTAGCGAAATCATCAAAGTTCCCGATATCGGTGGCGATACCGATGTCGAAATCATCGAGATTGCGGTGTCAGAAGGCGACGTCATCGAAGCGGAAGACGCCCTGATCACGCTGGAATCCGACAAGGCCAGTATGGACGTGCCCTCGCCCAAGGGCGGCAAGGTCATCAAGGTGCTGGTCAAGGAAGGCGATAAGGTCTCCGAAGGCGACGACATCGTCGAGCTGGAAGTCGAGGGTGACGATAGCGACGACGATCAGGCCGAGGACGACCAGGACGCCGACGCCGACGATCAGAGCGATGACGATCAAGGCGACGATGGCCAGAGCGACGACGAGCCGCCGAAAAGCGACTCCTCCGGCAGCGCCGAAAAGTCCAGCGGCGGCAAAAAAGCCGGCGGCAAGCAGACCGTGGACATCGTGGTCCCGGATCTGGGAGGCTCTGAAAACGTCGAGATCATCGAAGTCGCGGTCAGCGAAGGCGACAGCGTCGACGCTGAAGACGCGCTGATTACGCTCGAATCCGACAAGGCGTCGATGGACGTGCCGAGCCCGCACGGCGGCAAGATCGTATCGCTTACCGTCAAGGAAGGCGACACCGTCTCCGAAGGCGACGTGATCGGTCAGATCGAGATCGAAGGCGAAGGCGATGACGACGACACTGATGACAGTGTCGACGACGAGCCCCAGGCCTCCACCGATCAAGACGACGTCGCGACGCCAGACGCCGAAGAGGGCGAAGACGAGGACGACGGCGACGACGAGAGCGGCGCGACCGAGCGCAAGGAAGTCCGCGTGCCGGATCTTTCCGGCGCCTCGGACGTACCGGTCATCGAGCTTGCCGCCTCTGTCGGCGATGAGATCAACGAAGAAGACGCGCTGATCACGCTCGAGTCCGACAAGGCGTCGATGGACGTGCCGAGCCCCTACAAGGGCAAACTGGTCGAACTCAGTGTCAAGGAGGGCGACACCGTCTCCGAAGGCGACGTCATCGCCTACATCGAAGTCGCTTCCAGCGGCGGCAAGAAGTCTGCCAAGAAGCAGGAGAAGAAAGCCGCCCCTGACAAGCAGGCCGAGGGCAGCGCCAAAAAGTCCGAAGCGAAGTCCGACAGCGGCAAAAGCAAGGGCGGCGACAAGAGTGGCAAGAGCGAAAGCGCCGGCGGCTCACCAAGCCCCGAGGCGGCCATGGCGGCGCACAAGCCCCGCGATGGCAAGCTCGTGCACGCCGGCCCCGCGGTGCGCATGCTCGCCCGCGAGTTTGGCGTCGATCTCGAGCTGGTCAAGCCCAGTGGCCCCAAAGAGCGCATCCTGAAAGAGGACGTGCAGGCCTACGTCAAGCAGGCGCTTGCCGAGAAGGGCAGCGCCCCGGCGCAGTCCGGTGCTCAGGCGCCGAGCGGCGGCGCGGGTATTCCGGCGGTGCCGGAGGTCGACTTCAGCCAGTTCGGCGAAGTGGAAGAGAAGCCGATGGGGCGTCTGCTCAAGATGGGCGCGACCAATCTGCACAGAAGCTGGCTCAACGTGCCCCACGTGACCCAGTTCGACGAGGCGGACATCACCGAGCTCGAGAACTTCAGAAAGTCGATGAAGGCCGAAGCCGAAGCCCAGGGCGCCAAGCTCACGCCGCTGCCGTTTCTGGTCAAGGCGTGCGCCTTTGCGCTCAGGAAGTTCCCGCAGTTCAACGTCAGCCTCAAGGGTGACGGCGAGACGCTGGTGTGGAAGAAGTACGTCCACATCGGTATCGCCGTGGACACTCCGGAAGGCCTGATGGTGCCGGTGCTGCGCGATGCCGACAAGAAGTCCCTGATCGACATCGCGAAAGAGATGGCCGAGCTTGGCAAGAAGGCGCAGAGCAAGAAGCTCAAACGCGACGAGATGACCGGCGGCTGCTTCACCATTTCGAGCCTGGGCTCGATTGGCGGCACGGCGTTCACGCCGATCGTCAACGCGCCGGAAGTAGCGATTCTGGGCGTTTCGAAGTCGCAGATGAAGCCGGTCTGGGACGGCGCCGCCTTCCAGCCGCGTTTGATGATGCCGCTGTCGCTCTCCTATGATCACCGCGCGATCAACGGGGCCGACGCTGCGCGCTTCACCGCGTTTTTGGCCGACGTACTGACCGACATCCGCCGCCTGCTGCTCTAAGCGCGCAGCGACGGATGGCAAGCGGCGCCCATTTTTATGGGCGCCGCTTGCGTTTTGATTCTTTAGGCAGTGACCCGGCGCCCACCAGGCAAAAAAAGCCGCTCTCTGAGGCTTTTGGAGAGTTGTGCCGCTGGGGTCGCGCGGTTATTGTCTTTGCATTCTCTTTTTACTTTGAATGCTATCCACCTTTGCACGTTTTACGACTCGAGGAGCAGTGCCATGCGTTTGATCTTGTTGGGTGCCCCAGGCGCGGGTAAGGGAACCCAGGCCCGATTCATTTGCGAGCGGTTCAAGATTCCGCAGATCTCTACCGGCGACATGCTCCGCACGGCGATCAAGGACGGCACCGAGCTTGGTTTGAAAGTCCAGGAAATCATGAAGACCGGCGGCCTGGTGTCCGATGACATCATCATTGCCCTGGTGAAAGAGCGCATCAGCCAGCCCGACTGCGAGAACGGCTTTCTGTTCGACGGCTTCCCCCGCACCATTCCCCAGGCCGACGCGATGCGTGAAGGCGGCGTGAAGATCGACCACGTGCTCGAAATCGCCGTGCCGGACGAAGAGATCGTCGACCGTATGGCCGGTCGCCGCGTGCATCCGGCCTCTGGCCGCGTCTACCACATCGACCACAACCCGCCGAAAGAGCCGGGTAAGGACGACGTCACCGGCGAGGCCCTGATCCAGCGCGAGGACGATCAGGAATCCACCGTGCGCAACCGCTTGTCGGTCTATCACGATCAGACCGAGCCGCTGGTGGACTACTACCAGCAGTGGGCCCAGACCGAGCCGGACGCCGCGCCGCAGTATCACCGTGTGAAAGGCGTGGGCAGCGTCGCCGATATTACCCAGCAGGTGAAAGACGCGCTAAGCTAACCCTCACTACGCGCCGACGCTCGCCGCCGGCGCCGCTTCTTTTTCGAGTATCGAAGGCCGGGCGTTACGCGCTCGCGCCTTTTGCCGTTTGGAGTATCAAGTCGCCATGTCGTCATACCTTCTCGCCCTGGACGCCTCGTCGAGCGCCTGTTCAGCGGCGCTGATTCGCGCCGAAGGCGAGCATCGCGAATGCCTTTCGCGCTTCGAGCACACCCCGCGCGCGCATACCAAACGGCTTTTGCCGATGATCGACGAGGTGCTGGGGGAAGCAGGTATTACACCGAAAGAGCTCGATGGCGTCGCCTACGGCCACGGGCCGGGGTCGTTCACCGGCCTGCGTATCGCCGCCGGTACCGCCCAGGGGCTCGCCTTCGGGCTCGACTGCCCGCTGGTCGGGGTGTCGACGCTGGAGGCGCTGGCACTCCAGGCCCATCGGCGCTATCACTTTCGCCATATCGTCACCGCCCTGGATGCGCGCATGGGCGAGGTCTACACCGCCGCTTGGCGCTGCGGGGAGGATCTGGCGAGCCTTTGCGATGACGAGGTCGTGATCGATCCTGCCCGCGTCATTCTGCCGGACCAGCAAACCGACTGGGTCGGAGTGGGCTCGGGCTTCGCGCTCTGGGATCAGTTCGACGATCTCTTGAAGGCGAGTATGACGCAGCACCTGACAGATCTCGAACCGCGGGCCGAGGAGATGGCCTGGATTGGCCTGCGCGGGCTTAATGCCGGCGCTGGCCGCGCGCCCATCGAGGTGCAGCCGGTGTACCTGCGAAACGACGTGGCCTGGAAAAAGCCCGCGTGAGCGCAGACCCGGATCAGAGCGTGTGCGCACTGCCCGACGGGCTTGCGCTTCAAACCGTGGATGGGCGGCTGGCGCTGTGCGGCGACCCTAAGGTGTTTGGCCACCCGCTCAGCGTGGACTTCGTGGGCGGCAAGGCGGGGCACCGGCGCCAGTTCGGCGGCGGGCGCGGCCAGCTCGTGGCCAAGGCGTGCGGGCTTGCCAAAGGCGTGACGCCGAGTATCGTGGACGCGACCGCCGGGCTTGGCCGCGACGCTTTCGTGCTGGCGAGTCTTGGCGCGCCGGTGCTTTTGATCGAGCGGGTGCCGGCAATCGCCGCGCTATTAAAAGACGGCCTGGAGCGGGCGCTGATCGATGCCGAGGTGGGAGAGATCGCTGCGCGCATGACGTTACAGCAGGGCGACAGCGCCACTTTGCTTGCCGCGTTGATCGAAGAGGCGGCGTTCGAAGCTCAGGTGATTCATCTCGACCCGATGTTCCCCCACCGCGACAAATCGGCGTTGGTGAAAAAGGAGATGCGCCTTTTCCAGCGGTTGGCCGGCAGCGACGACGACGCGCCCAGGCTTTTGGAGCAGGCGCTGGACGTCGCCACCCACCGGGTGGTGGTCAAGCGCCCGCGCAAGGCGCCGCCCATCGAGGGGCCAACGCCCAACCATACGCTGATGGGCAAGACCAGCCGCTACGATCTCTACGTGCATCGCTCGCTTGCCAAATCACGCTAACGCCCAAGGAGTCGCCATGTCGCCTCTATGGCGCGACGGTAATCGCTTCACCCTGCTGCCGGAAGCGGCGGTGTTTCTGCCCAACATGCTCGAGACGATCGACACCGCCGAGCACTACGTGCTGGTCGAACTCTACCTGATGGAGTCCGGCGAGCTCGCCGACCGGCTGAGCAAAGCGCTGATCGACGCCTGCGCTCGCGGCGTGAAGGTCTACCTGCTGCTCGATGGCTACGGCGCCATGGGGCTTGAAAACGCGGACCGCACGCGGCTGATGCAGGGCGGCGTGGCGCTGGCGTTTTTCAACCCCCTGGGGCTTCACTCGCTGGCGCGCAACCTGAGTCGCGATCACCGAAAGATCGTGGTGGTCGACGGGCGCGTAGCGTTCACCGGCGGCTTCGGCGCGGTGGACGAATTCCTCAAGGCCTGGTACGAGATCGCGGTACGGGTAGAAGGCCCGGCAGTGGCGGACTGGGAGGCGCTGTTTCGAAGGCTATGGCGCTCGACGCTGACCCGCCATGACAAACAGAGCCCACGCCCGGCGCTTGCCCCGCGCCTGGCGCCGCCGCACTTCGAGGACGGCGCGTTTGGGCGAGTGATGCCGGCGCGCGGCTACCGCTACCAGGCGATTCGCCACTCGCTGCATGCTCAGGTGCGCGGCTCGAAAACCAGGCTCTGGCTCTGCACCCCGTACTTCGTGCCCACCTTTGCGCTTAGACGGCGGCTCGCCCGGGCGGCCAGGCGGGGCGTGGACGTGCGCCTGCTGCTGCCGGGGCAAAAGCACGACCACCCGGGTGTGCGCTACGCGGGGCAGCGCTTTTATCAAGCGCTATTGAAAGCCGGGGTGCGCATCTTCGAGTTCCAGCCGACCTTCATTCATGCCAAGTTCGTGCTGGTAGATGACTGGGTGAGCATCGGCTCCTGCAACTTCGATCACTGGAATCTTCATTACAACATGGAGGCGAACCAGGAGATTCGCTCGCTCGCCATGGCGGAAGAAGTGCAGGCGCTGTTCGAGCGTAACTTCGCCGCAAGCGACGAGGTCGACGCCCACGCCTGGGCGTCCAGACCCTGGCCCCAGCGCGTGCGAGAGTGGCTTTACGGGCTGCTGGATGCGGTGGTAACGCGCCTGAAATAGCTCTTTGGCTGAAATAGCTCCCTGGCTGAAATAGCGCCCTAGCGCTTTTGACCCTTGGGCGGCTTTTTACCGCCGGCGGGCTTTTTCGGCCGTGGTTTGGGCTTGGCTGTTTCCGGCGGTACGCGGTAGTGCAGGTACAAGTCGAGCACGAGTTCCGGCAGCTGGCCGACCAGCTCTTCCTGGCGGGCGGTATCCTTTGAAAGCTCCACCATGTCCGGCTCGTCGTCGAAAAGCCCCGACAGCAGCATGAAGGGCAGTAGCAGCGTGGCGGCGGCCTCTTCGTCGTCCTGGAACCAGGCCGCTTCGTCGCTGAACACCGCTTCCATGAAGCCGGCACACCAGTCGCCGATGGGCGTCTCTTCCGGGGCGATGCCATCGAGAGTCAGCTCGAACGGCAGCTCCGGAAGCCCACCCTGCTCCAACACGCTGATTGCGTTGTCGCGAAGCCGGGTCAAAAGCGCAGTGATCTCCTCGCGCTCGGCGTCACTCTGGTAGTCGGGCTCGCCCTGGAAAAGCTCCTCGAGCCAGGCCTCGACGGGCTGCTCGCTGGGGGCGACAGCCAACGCCACCAGAAAACCGTGGGCGGAGATCAGATCCAGCGCATCCTCACCCACCTGGTCGGAGTCGAGGAAGTCGTCGAGCCGGTCGAGCTCATCGTCGGCCAGCAGCGGCTCCGGTGGAAGCTGCTCGGCGTGGTCACTGCTCGCATCAGAAGGCGGCTTTGCCATAAAAGGCCTCGTTCGATCGGTTTTGAGAAATTCGGCGCGAGCGCTCACACTCATGAGCGTCACTTCAAGGGTCAGTTTATCATCAATGAGCCGTTCACCACTGCCCGCCTGGTCGCCCGAGCGATTAAACGCGCTGAGCGCGCGCGAATTGCTCGAGGCCGCGCAAACCCGCGTCGATGAGACGCTTATCCTGGCCCGCGAGGTTCACCCGGCGCTGCCCGCCCCGAAGGTGTGGTTCGATTTGAAAGGCGCCAGCGCCGGCCAGGCGCACCTGGGCCGGGGCGGGCTGCGCTTCAATCAGGCGCTGCTGCTGGATAACCGTCAGGCGTACTTCGACGAGGTCATCCCCCACGAAATGGCCCACTGGCTGGTGTTTCACCTGGAAAACGGCCCGCGGCTCAAGCCCCACGGGCGCGAGTGGCAAACCGTAATGCGCAAGCTTTATGGTCTCGCACCCAGGGTCACCCATCGCTTCGATATCGCGCACAGCCAGCGCCGGCCCTACCACTACCGCTGCGACTGCCAGAGCCACTATTTCACCGGCCAGCGCCACGCCCAGGCGCGCCGGGGGCGGCGCTACGCGTGTAGAAAATGTGGCACAGCGCTTCGCTTTATTGTTGAAAGTGAACCAAAATAGAGCATTAAGCATCTGTTTTATATGGCAAATTGGCTACTACCAATGTCTAAGAGGAAGGGGCCTTAAGTAGGTTTATGCTGAATCATCAAAAAGGCAAGCCACGCTCAGAGCGCTGTGGCTTAACGTTTTAAAATCCCTGCATTTTCACGGATCGAGGCTGTGTCATGAGCGAGCATAAAAACGTCTATCCGGTGCGCGATCACATCGCTTCCAACGCGTGGGCCGATCAGAAAACCTATCAGGCCCTTTATCAGCGCTCCATCGACGACCCGGAAGGCTTCTGGGCCGAACAGGCCAAGCGGCTCGAGTGGATCAAGGCGCCGAGCACGATCAAGAACACTTCCTTTGCCCGCGACAATGTCGATATCCGCTGGTTCGAGGACGGCACGCTCAACGTCGCCGCCAACTGCCTCGACCGCCACCTGGAAAAACGTGGCGATCAGACCGCGATCATCTGGGAAGGCGACGACCCGAAAGACTCCAAGCACATCACCTACCGCGAACTTTTTGAGCGCACCAACCAGCTCGCCAACGCGCTGAAATCGCTCGGGATCGAGCGCGGCGATACGGTGACGCTCTACATGCCGATGATTCCCGAAGCCGCCATGGCGATGCTCGCCTGCGCGCGCATCGGCGCGGTGCACTCGGTGGTCTTCGGCGGTTTCTCCCCGGATGCCGTCGCCCAGCGCGTGATCGGCGCGGACTCCAAGCTCGTCATCACCGCCGATGAGTCGGTGCGCGGCGGCAAGCAGGTACCGCTGAAAGAGAACGTCGACGCCGCGCTGACCCGCGACGGCACCGACGTGTGCAAGAACGTGCTGGTGGTCAAGCGCACCGGCGGCGACATCGAGTGGAATGAAGGCCGCGATCTCTGGTTCGATGAACTGGTCGATCAACAGTCCACCGAGTGCGAGCCCGAGGCGATGGGTGCGGAGGACCCGCTGTTCATCCTCTACACCTCCGGCTCCACCGGCGCGCCGAAAGGGCTCAAGCACACCACCGGCGGCTACCTGGTCTACGCCTCCATGACCCATCAGTACGTGTTCGATTACCAGGAAGGCGAGGTCTACTGGTGCACCGCGGACGTCGGCTGGGTCACTGGCCACAGCTATATCGTCTACGGGCCGCTCGCCAACGGCGCGACCACGGTGATGTTCGAAGGCGTACCGAGCTACCCAAGCCATGGGCGTATCGGTGAGATCGTCGACAAGCACAAGGTCAACATCCTCTACACCGCGCCAACGGCGGTGCGCGCGCTGATGGCCCACGGCGATGGCGTGATGGATTCGAGCTCGCGGGAGTCGCTGCGCATTCTCGGCTCGGTAGGCGAGCCCATCAACCCGGAAGCCTGGGAGTGGTTTTACCGCGTCATCGGCGACGAGAAATGTCCGATCGTCGATACCTGGTGGCAGACCGAAACCGGCGGCATCATGATCGCGCCGCTGCCAGGCGCGACGGATCTCAAGCCCGGCTCCGCGACCAAGCCGTTTTTCGGCGTGAAGCCGGCGTTGGTCGACAACGAAGGTAATATTCTCGAAGGTGCCACCGAAGGCAATCTCGTCATTCTGGATGCCTGGCCTGGCCAGGCGCGCTCGATCTGGGGCGATCACGAGCGCTTCGTGCAGACCTACTTCTCGACCTACGACAACATGTATTTCACTGGCGACGGCTGCCGGCGCGACGAGGACGGCGATTACTGGATCACCGGCCGGGTCGACGACGTGCTCAACGTCTCCGGCCACCGCATGGGCACCGCCGAAATCGAGTCGTCGCTCGTGGCGCATAGTGCCGTGGCCGAAGCCGCGGTCGTGGGCTTCCCCCACGACATCAAGGGCCAGGGTATCTACATCTACGTCACCGTCAACGACGGCGTCGATGCCACGGACGAGCTCAAGAAAGAGCTCACTCAGTGGGTGCGTAAGGACATCGGCCCGATCGCCTCGCCGGACGTGATCCAGTGGGCGCCGGGGCTGCCCAAGACCCGCTCGGGCAAGATCATGCGCCGGATTCTTAGAAAGATCGCCGCCAACGAGTGCGACGGTCTGGGCGACACCAGTACGCTGGCCGACCCCTCGGTCGTGGATGATTTGATCGAGCACCGCGCATCGAAGTAGCGTTTCACGCAGGGCGGCGGTTCAAGCGCCAGCGAAACGCACGCGCTAACGCGTCAGCTATGTTAAGTTGAACGCAGGTCATAACCGCTCGGGTGCCGGCTTCACGCCGGCACCGCTTTTTTAGCGCCAGACCACCTGTGATAAATTGTGCGTGGTGGTGCTTTTGTATCTCAAAGCCCATGGGGTACCATGCTTCAACCGAATGAGCCAGTCGCTGCGGCGAAGACTTCCCGCGCTCGTGGAACCGGAGGAATATCATGGCAGTAGCCCATAAGTTTATCGTCGCAGACGATCATCCGCTGTTTCGGGCAGCGCTCACCCAGGCGTTGCGTCAGTTGGCTCCCCAGGCCGAGATCGTCGAAGCCGATACCATGGACGCTACGACCGAGGCGGTCAGCCGACACCCCGACGCCGACCTGATTTTGTTGGATTTGCATATGCCCGGTGCCCACGGCTTCTCCGGGCTGATCCAGCTGCGCGGTCACATGCCGGATGTGCCGGTCGCGGTGGTCTCCGGCAGCGACGAGCCCTACGTGGTTCGCCGCGCGATCGATTACGGCGCCTCCGGTTTCATTCCCAAGTCCTCGTCGCTTGCGCTGATCGCCGAGGCGGTGGGCGAAATTCTGCAGGGTGAAGTGTGGTTGCCCGAAGCGCTGGCGGGGATTCTGGAAGAGACCAGCGAGGAGGAGTCGCGCTTTGCCGAGGCGATCGCCTCGCTCACACCGCAGCAGTTTCGCGTGCTCAACATGCTCACCGAAGGGTTACTCAACAAGCAGATCGCGTTCGAGCTCAACGTGTCGGAAGCCACCATCAAGGCGCACGTCACCGCGATTTTGCGCAAGCTCGGCGTCCACTCGCGCACCCAGGCCGTCATCGCCGCCCAGAAGCTCGAGGTCGAGCCGCCGAAAGTCGAATCCTGATCGAGATCGCGCCTTCAGAGAGCCTCGCTTATGGTCGCCATAAGCGAGGTTTTCTTTTGTGGCAAGCAAAAAGTTGCGCCGCGGGCTCGAGCAACCCTACGCGGGGCGCTGTGAATACTTCCCTGTACGCTACTTTCGCCATCTGACCGACATGGATGTCGGGAATGCCGAAAATGCAGGAGCGCTTTTCGGCCCTGGCGAAAAACCCCCGCTACGGGTTACTCGAGCCCGCTACCTCCTGGCTTACTCCTAATACGCAGCACTCAATCTCTGGCCCGACTCGCCTGCAGCGTCCGTGTCAGAAGCGCTCTGAGCGCCGCGGGTTTGACCGGTTTCAACAGCAGCTGATAGCCCGAGCGCTTGACCTCCTCGGCGACCTCCTCGGTACGGTCGGCGGTGATCACGATGCCCGGCACCGCGCCCGCCAGCCGCTCGGAGAGCGCCTCCAGCGCCATCAGCCCGGTGACTTCGTTATCCAGGTGGTAGTCCGCCAGAATCGCGTCCGGGTCGCCGTCCATGTTACGCAGGATCGACTTCGCCCCGCCGATGCTGGTGGCGGTGAAGACCTCACACCCCCACCCGCCGAGCATCGCGCTCATGCCCTCGAGAATCAGCGTTTCGTTGTCGATACAGACCAGTCGAGCACCAGCGAGCTTGTTGCCGCCGCGCCGAGCGGGCGCCTCGCTCGTCTCCGGCGCGGCTTCCCTGGCGGCCACGATCGGCACGCTCACCGAGAACACCGTGGCCACGTCTGGCCAGGAGCGCACCTTGATCGGGTGATCCAGCACCCGGCTCATCCGGTCAGCGATCGAAAGCCCGAGCCCCAACCCCTTTTCGCTCTCCTTATGGCGCGAGACCTGATCCAGGCGGCGAAACTCCTGGAAGATTTCGGTGAGCTTGGATTCGGGAATGCCCGGGCCGCTGTCCCATACCTCGATATTGATCCGCTCGCCCTGGCGGCGACATCCCAGCAGCACCCGGCCCTGCTGGGTATAGCGCAGCGCGTTGGACAAGAAGTTCTGCACGATGCGCCGGAGCATCTGCGGGTCGGAGTCGACCCATAGCGCGGTGGGCACTACCTTCAAATCCAGCCCCCGCTCATCGGCCATCACGTCGAACTCGGCGCGCAGCGGACGCACGATGTCCGCCAGCGCGAAGTGGCTGCGCCGTGGGGTCAGCGCCCCGGCGTCGAGCTTGGAGATATCCAGCAGCGTACCCAGAAGCTCCTCGGCGGCCTGCAGCGAGTTGTCGATATGGCCGATGGTGCGCTGGGTGCTGCTTTCGGATTCGTTTTGCATCAGCGCCGAGGTGAACAGGCGCGCGGCGTTCAAGGGCTGGAGCAGGTCGTGGCTCGCCGCGGCCAGAAAGCGGGTTTTCGAGGCGTTGGCGTCCTCGGCGACCTGCTTGGCCTGACGCAGTGCGTTTTCGGCCTCGGCGCGCACACGGTTCTCCTGACGCAGCGCCGCGTTGGCTTTGGAGAGGGCCTGGGTGCGCTCGCGCACGCGCTCTTCCAGCGTCTCGTTGGTCTCCTTGAGCGCAATCTCCGCCTGGCGGCGCTCGGTGATGTCCTGGTAGAGCGCGAAGAAGCCGAGAATCGCCTGGCTGTCGCCGAAGTGGGGCGTGTAGGTCACGAGCATATAGCGCATGCTCGACTCCACCCGCATCGATACCTCGAAGCTGACCCGCTCGCCGCCCAGCGCTCGGCGTACCCAGGGAATGCGCTCCTCGGCCTGCTTGACCGGCAGCACGTCCTCGAAGCGTTTGCCGATCACCGCGTTGCGATCGATGCTGAACGCCTGCTCGTAGGCGCGGTTGGTAAACAGATACCGGCTCTCCTTGTCGAAGTAGGCGATCAGCGCCGGCACGTTGTCGGTGTAAATACGGATGTTGTTTTCCGAGCGGATCAGCGCCTCTTCGATACGCTTTTGCTGGGTGATGTCCTGGTAGGTGTAGACGAAACCGCCGCCGGGCATCGGCGTGCCCTGTACCTCCAGCACGCTGCCATCCTGACGGTAGCGCACGTAGCGGTGGGGCTGGCCCTTGCGAATGTTGGCCATCAAGAGCTCGACGTGCTCTTCCGGATCACCAGGGCCGTACTCGCCGTTGTGGGCGTTGTAGCGAAAGATGCGATCGATCGGGGCACTGACGCGGATCAGGTGGTCGGGAAAGCGGAACAGCTCCAGATAGCGCTGGTTCCACACCACCAGGCGCAGGTTTTGATCCACCACGCTGATGCCCTGATTGATGTTCTCGATGGTCGCCTGCAACAGCGCCCGGTTGAACTCCAGCACCTGAGAGGCCTCATCGACGATCGAGATGACGTCCGAAATCCCGATGCCGCGGCCCTGTAGCGCCGAGTTCACCACGATGCGCGCGGAAGAGGCGCCGAGTACCGAGGCCAGAAAGCGCTCGGTGAACTGGATCACGTCGATCGAGGCGCGGGTACCGCTGTCCAGCGGCTTGCCGACGCGCCGGGCGTAGTCCTCGAACGCGCGCTCGACCTGGCCGGCACCCAGAAAGCGCTCGCACAGCACTTTCAGATCGCCCACCGTGGTCGCCCCGGTCCAGGGGCGGTTGACCGAGGTCTGCCGGGTCTCGACGCTATCGACGAACAGCGAGGCCTGAATGCGTTCGACCACCCGCTGGGAGCTCACCTGAGAGACGAAGATGTAGCAAAAGAGATTTACCCCGAGCGAGAGCATCACGCCGTGGGTGAAGCTGTCGCCCAGATTCAGTCCGAAAAGCGCCACCGGCGAGAGCCAAGCGATGCCCAGCGGCCCCCCGACAAGCCAGGCCGTTGGCAGTACGCCGGCATTGATCATCGCCGGCATCAACAGGCTATACGCCCAGATCGCGAAGCCCGCGTTCATGCCGACAACGACGCCCAAACGGTTGCCGCGCTTCCAGTAGAGCCCGCCGATCACCGCCGGGGCGAACTGGGCGGCGGCGGCAAAGGAGAGCATCCCGATCGAGGCCAGCGACGTGAACTCGACGATCAGCTGATAAAACCCGTAGGCCAGCGCCAAAACGGCGACGATGGTCAAGCGACGGGCGCGCAGCACCAGCCGTCCGTAGTCACGGGCCTTGGTATCGAACCAGCGCAGCCGGAAAAGCGCCGGAATGACGATCTCGTTGGAGATCATGATCGACACCGCCACCGCCGCGACGATCACCATGCCCGTGGCCGCGGAGAAGCCGCCGATAAAGGTTAAGAGCGTCAGCCACGTGTGATCGGAGGCCATGGCCAGCGCCAGCACATAGGTGTCCGGCTCGACGCCGGTGTCCGAGAACAGATAGAGCCCGGCGGCGGCCAGCGGCACTACGAAAAAGGCGAAGGCCAGCAGGTAGAGCGGAAACAGCCAGCGCGCCTTATTGGCATCGTCGGGGTGAATGTTTTCGACCACCGCAACGTGGAACTGGCGCGGCAGACAGAGAATCGCCAGCATCGCCAGCAGCGTTTGCGCCCAGAAGCTCTGGCCAAAATCCTGGTTGGCGAGCTGGCGCTGAAGCGCCAGCTCGCTTTCTGCGTGGGCCATCAGGCTCCCCAAACCGTCGAACATCCCCCAGGTCACGAAAGCGCCCAGCACCACGAAGGCGAAAAGCTTCACCAGCGACTCGAAGGCGACCGCGTGGATCAGGCCCTCGTGGTGCTCGGTGGCATCGGTATGGCGGGTGCCGAACAAAATCGCGAACACCGCCATGACGATCGCCACGTAAAAGGCGGTGTCGTTGAAAAGCGCCCCGGTCGGCGCGTTGTTTTCGGTCAGCACGCTGAAGGTGGTGGAGACCGCTTTTAACTGAAGCGCGATGTAGGGCAGGGTACCGATCAGCGCCACCAGACTCGCGAAGGCCGCCAGCGACTGGCTCTTGCCGTAGCGCGAGGCGATGAAGTCGGCGATCGAGGTGACGTTTTGATGCTTGGCCACGCGAATCATCTTGGCCAACACCGGCCAGAAAAGCAGAAAGGTCAGAATCGGGCCGACGAAGATGCTCGCAAACGACCAGCCCGCGGTAGCCGCCTGGCCCACCGCGCCGTAAAACGTCCAGGAGGTGCAGTAGATGGCCAGCGCCAGGCTGTAGATGATCGGCCGGCGGCGGCTGGCGCCTCGCGTGCGCGCGCGCCGGTCGCCAAACCAGGCGATGCCGAACAGCACCGCGATGTATAAAAGAGAGACCGCAACGAGAAGCCCGCCGTGAAACATGCCTTTCTCCTGCTCTGAGCCACGCCGGGCTAGTCGTCGAAGCCGCCCAGTTTAGGCCAAATCGCCCGGCGCGTCAGGCGCCAAACATCAGGCGCCAGGCTCGGCGCAGGCGCGCTGTAAAAGCGTGGAGTCACGGCGCAGGGTGCGAAGCCCCTCGCGGTCCGGGCGCTGATTCGCCTTGAAGAGTGGCACGAGTTCGCGGTTGTCGCAGTTGAGCAGATACCCCTGGGGAATCACGAGGTCGGTATGGCGGCGCTCGAAGTGGTAGAGCATGAATTCCGCCACGTCGCCGCTGCGCGAGAGGCTGTCGCGGTCGAGCACGCTAAAGCGGGTGGTCATCGGAAACGCGAACGTCCAGGGGCGCCAGATTTCGGTGCCCGCGGCGCTGTCGATGACCTCGGCGGAGGCGGGCAGTTGCGCCTTTTTGTGATCGAACCAGCTGTACTCCACGTGAATCTGATAGCCGAGCATGCCAAGCCCGGCCATGACCGGCACGATCCATTTGGGCAAACGATTGCCGGAGAGCTTGCGCAGTAGAAGGCCGATACCCGCCGCGGCCAGGGCGGCGAACACGGCGGCAACCAGATGCCAGATCATAAGCGTATTCCTGAAAGCGGTCGTTGAGTCGAATTCAAACGCGGCGGGCTTCCCGGAGGAAGCCCGCACGCGCCTTTCTTTTGTGAAACCTTTCTTTTATGAAACCTTGCGGCTTCGATTATGGCTTAGTGGTCGACGGCTGCACCAGCCCCTTTCGGATAGCGCACGCTTTCCACCAGCTCCTGGATCGCCAGGGGAGGCGGCGCGGTCACGCGCGATACCGCAAAGGCCACGGCGAAGTTGATCATCGCACCCACCGCGCCAAACGACAGCGGCGAGATTCCGATGAACCAGTTATCCGGCGTATTGGCCAGCATGTTGGTGCCGGGGATGAAGAACCAGCCAAGGTAGGTGAAGATATAGAGAAGCGTCGAGATCAGACCCGCCAGCATGCCGCAGATGGCGCCGGCGCTGTTCATGCGGGTGGAGAAGATCCCCATCATCAGTACCGGGAACAGCGAGGCCGCGGCGATCCCGAAGGCCAGCGCCACCGTCTGTGCGGCAAACCCTGGCGGATTGAGACCAAGGTACGTGGCGAGCAAAATCGCCCCACCCATGGAAATCCGCGCCGCCAGCATCTCCTTTTTCTCGCTGATGTTCGGATTGATGGTGTTCTTGATCAAGTCGTGGCTGATCGCCGAGGAGATCGCCAGCAGCAGCCCCGCCGCGGTGGACAGCGCCGCCGCGATACCGCCCGCCGCGATCAAGCCGACTACCCAGCCCGGCAGGTTGGCGATTTCCGGGTTGGCCAGTACCAGAATGTCGTTATTGACCGTCAGTTCGTTGCCCGCCCAGCCGCGCTCTTCGGCGGTGCCGGTGAAGCCTTCGCTGGTGTCGTTGTAGAACTGGATGCGGCCGTCATCGTTGACGTCGCTGTAGACGATCAGGCCGGTATCTTCCCAGGTCTGGAACCAGGCCGGGCGGTCGGCGTAGAGGATCGGCTCGGCGGCGGCCTCGTAATCCTCGACCTGACCGGTCATTTCCGGATACACCGTGGTCATCAGGTTAAGCCTGGCCATGGAGGCCACGGCCGGGGCGGTCAGGTAGAGCAGGGCGATGAACACCAGCGCCCAGCCCGCGGACCAGCGCGCGTCGGCCACCTTCGGCACGGTGAAAAAGCGGATGATGACGTGGGGCAGACCCGCGGTACCGATCATGAGCGACAGCGTGAACAGCACCATGTTGAGCTTGTTGTCCACATCGCCGGTGTAGTCCTGGAAGCCCAGGGCGTTGACCACGTCGTCGAGTTTCTGCAGAAGCGGCACGCCGGACTCGGTGTGGGTGCTGAACATGCCGAACATCGGAATCGGGTTCCCGGTGAGCTGCATGGCGATGAACACCGCCGGAATGGTGTAGGCGACGATCAGCACGACGTACTGCGCCACCTGGGTGTAGGTGATGCCCTTCATGCCGCCGAGCACCGCGTAGAAGAACACGGTGACCGCCGCAATCCAGATGCCCCAGGTGCTGGGCACTTCCAGAAAGCGCGAGAACGCCACGCCCGCACCGGTCATTTGACCGATAACGTAGGTGACCGAGGCGATGATCAGACACGCCACCGCGACCACGCGGGCGGTGCGGCTATAAAAGCGCTCGCCGATGAAGTCCGGCACGGTGAACTTGCCGAACTTGCGCAGATAAGGCGCGAGCAGCATGGCCAGAATCACGAAGCCGCCGGTCCAGCCCATCAGGAAGGTGGAGTTGGCGTAGCCGCCGGAGGCGATCAAACCGGCCATGGAAATGAACGACGCCGCCGACATCCAGTCCGCGGCGGTCGCCATGCCGTTGGTCACCGGATGAACGCCGCCACCGGCGACGTAGAAGTCCTTGGTAGAGCCGGCACGTGCCCATATCGCGATGCCGATATAGAGCGCGAAGGAGGCGCCGACGAACAGTAAGTTGATGGCAAACTGGCTCATTGGCTTACTCTCCCAGGCCGAATTTCTTGTCGAGCTTGTTCATTCTCCAGGCGTAGAAGAAGATCAGCGCGATAAAGGTCAGAATCGAGCCCTGCTGGGCGAACCAGAAGCCCAAATCCGTACCGCCCACCGGAATGGACGCCAGAAGCGGGCGAAACAGGATGGCGCAGCCGTAGGAGACGAACGCCCAAACGACCAAGCAGCCTGTGATCAAGCGAACGTTGGCCTTCCAGTAAGCAGCAGCGTTGGATTTATCATCTGCTATCATGGTGCTCTCCATTTATGATTTTAAGGTTGGAAAGTGTCCAAACGCGGCCAGCGCAAAGCGCCTGACCGTATCGAGCGATTAACGTGTTCCCTTTAAAGCGATTTTTATGCCGGGTTGGTGCCCGCCACCGAGCGTCAGATACTCCCTCCTTGCCACCTGACACGATAAGTCGTACGCCCTAAGGCAATGTTATCTTCAAAACTCAGGCTAATACTGGCCAATAAATGGAAAAAAGAAATCCAGACTTTGGTATCACGGACTAAAGGCGCTATTGGCAACCTGAAAAATAGCGCTAAATTACTCTATACAATGGCGTTTTGAAGACCCTTGAATACGACTTTGGTAAGGAGGCGACGATAGTCTATTAACCCAATTAATCTCATTTCAGTCGTTTTTATCGAGCGTCGCTACTCTTTTTTTAGAACGCTTTATTCAAACTCGACGCTTTTAAAAAGTATTTGTTGGGCGACGAGTTTATAGACTTTAGTAACAAGCGCGAGTAACCCGCGTTAGTCACAGGAAGTAGTCAGTCACAGGAAGTAGTAATAAGAACAATCAGCGCTAACGCCGCACTATCCGCGGGTATACACGGTTTAACCAGCTCGCATCACTGGTCGAACGTTTTCCCATTGTCGGATCCAGCGCGAGCGTGGCTTTTTAAGCAGGTGACGCATGATCGAGGTCGACCTTTCAAAACTGCCGTTTTCCCTGCTCGACGAAGCGGGCACGGCGCGGGTGCGCGACGGACTCGATCTCGCCTATTTCGATACCGGTGACGTCATTCTCGAGGCCGGTCAGCCCGGCGAAGGCGTTTTCATCATTCACAAGGGCGAGGTCGCCGAGCTCGACCCGGCAGAGCCCGCAGCCCGGACACGTATCGGCCACTACACCGAAGGTGATGTGTTCGGAGCGATCAGCCTTTTGAACGGCAAGAGTCGCTACCGCTTCGAAGCAGAGCAGGAGACGCTTTGCTACGTGTTGCAAAAGCAGACGTTCAGCGCGCTTTGTCAGCACTACCCGGCCTTCGAGGCATTTTTCCGGGAGACGCTTGCCCACAAGACCCAACTTTTGGCCGAGCGCCGCGCAGTGGACGGCATCACCATGGCCGGCTTCATGCTGGCGCGGGTGAGTGAGTGCATGCGCGCCCCGCTTGTGCTCGACGCCCGCGAGCCGCTCCAGCAGGCGGTGCATACGCTGCTGGCGCAGCAGGCCGACAGCCTGCTGGTAAGCGCAAAAGGCGGCTACGCCATGGTGACCAAAACGGATCTGCTGCGTGCGTTAGCGGTGGAGAAAACGCCGGCATCGACGCCGCTCGAGGCGCTGACGCCCACGGGGCTGGTCACCGTTACCCCGCAGCAGTACCTGTTCGAGGCGCTGGTGCTGATGACGCGCCACCAGATCGCGCGCGTGGTCGTGATGGACGGCGAAGCCCTGGCCGGCATCGTCGAGCTTCCCGACGTGCTGAGCTACTTTTCGAGCCGCAGCTACGTGGTGGGGCTTCAAATCGAAAAGGCCGGCGACTTGAAGGCGCTTGCCCAGGCGAGCCGACGCACCCCGGAGCTCGTGCGGGCGCTAATGGCCCAGGGGGTGAAGCTTCGTTTCGTCATGGAACTTCTGGCGGCGCTCAACGCCCGCATCCATCACAAGGCTTTCGGCTTTGGCGCGCCGGACGCCCCTACGCAGCGGTGCTGTCTGGTGGTGATGGGCAGCGAAGGCCGCGGCGAGCAGATTCTCAAAACCGACCAGGACAACGCCCTGATTCTTGCGGACGACGCCAGCTGGCCAGAGGCGTCGGCGGCGATGCAGGCGCTCACCCGTACGCTGGTCGAGCTGGGCTACCCGCCGTGCCCGGGTAACATCATGGTTTCCAACCCCGAGTGGGTCGGGAGCGTGGCGACCTGGCAGGCGCGGATCGAGCGCTGGGCCGAGAAGCGCGACGGCGACAGCCTCATGAAGCTTGCCATCATGCTCGACGCCCGGGCCGTGGCCGGCAACGCCGAGCTTGCCCGGCGCGTGCGCCAGGCGCTCTACGCGCGCTGCGCCGACGATGAGCTTTTGCTGAGCTATCTGGCGCGGGCGGCGCTGAGTTTTTCCACGCCGCTGACGCTGTTCGGCTCGTTGAAAAAGCGCGAGCACGGCATCGACATCAAAAAGGGCGGGATTTTTCCTATCGTGCATGGCGTGCGCACCATGGCGCTGGAGCGGCGCATCGACGCCGAAAGCACCTTCGAGCGCCTCGAGGCGCTGGTGGCCGACGGCCGGCTGGAACATCGCTTCGCCGAGGACCTGGGCGAGGCGCTGGCGCTTTTCAGCGAGCTTCGCCTGCGCCAGCAGTTGGCGGCCCCAAACGGCCAGGCGGCGCTCGCCAACCACGTGGTGGTGCAGAGCCTGTCGTCGCTCGAGCGCGACCTGCTGCGCGAGGCGCTGCACATCGTCAAGGAGTTCAAGGCGCGCCTGACCCACCGATACCACCTGGAGTACTCATAGCGGTATGCAATTGACGACTCGACACTTTTCACTCTTTGGCGGCTCGCTGCGTAGCTTGTTCAAGCGCGAGAGCGACCGCCGACGGCTGGCCGGTTCGCCCTTCGAGTGGCTGTTCCATCCTTATCTTGGCGAGGAGCTGGTGGCGCTGGCGTTTCGCTTCGCCCCGACCGATCCGATTTTGAGCGTGGCCGCAGTGGTGTTCAACGAGCGCCGCGTGCTGACCCAAAACGCCTGGGTGGCAACGCTTGCCGATCGCCACACGGTGGCAAGGCGTGCGCTGCGCCGCCACCAGGTGGAGCATCCGACCCCGGCGCTCATGGCGCCCACGGCGGAAAACATCGCCACGCTCGCCGAGTTCATTGGCAATCGTCCGGTCGTTGGGTGGGGGCTCGATCAAACGCTTGGGCCGGTCAACCGGCTGTTCGACCAGCGGCTGGGTTTCGAGCTGCCCAACGCCCAGGTCGATATCGAACGCCTCTACCAGCGCCGTCAGAAGCGCTCGTCGATCGACCCCCGGCTGGCGCCGGATCTCGACCAGGCGCTTCGCCATGCGCGGCTGACGCCCCCCGGTGCGACGTCGCTTCTGGGCGAGGCGAGCGCCTGCGCGCTTTTATACATGCGTCTTACGCGCGACGCCGCGCTCGAGGCGTGAGCGGCGCTCGACGTTATTGGGTGGGGGCGGGAGTCTTGATAGAATGAGCGCCTTATCCTCATCACCGGCAGTGCGTACACCATGCAGCAACCCGATCACTTCGACCCCGTCGCGTTGGAAGCTGTCGCGTCCAACGGTTCAGCCGAGCTTCACGACGTCAAACAGAAGCGCGAATTCAACAAGTTGCAGAAAAGGCTTCGGCGCGAGGTCGGCAACGCCATTCTCGATTACAACATGATCGACGAAGGCGACCGGGTGATGGTGTGCCTGTCCGGCGGCAAGGACAGCTACACCATGCTCGAGATTTTGCGCAATCTGCAGCGCAACGCGCCGGTGAACTTTTCGCTGGTGGCGGTGAATCTCGATCAGAAGCAGCCGGGGTTCCCCGAGCACGTGCTGCCGCGCTACCTCGACGCCCAGGGCGTGGAGTACCACATCCTCGAGCGCGATACCTACTCGGTGGTGAAGGAGAAAACGCCGGAGGGCAAGACGACCTGCGCGCTCTGCTCACGGCTCAGACGCGGCTCGCTCTACGGCTTCGCTGAAGAGATCGGTGCGACCAAGATCGCGCTGGGCCATCACCGCGAAGACATTCTCGAAACGCTGTTTTTGAACATGTTCTTCGGCGGCTCGCTAAAGTCCATGCCGCCGAAACTGCTCTCTGATGACGGCAAGAACATCGTCATTCGCCCGCTGGCTTACTGCAAGGAAGCGGACATCGCCGAGTTCTCGCGGCTGATGGAATTTCCGATCATTCCCTGCAACCTGTGCGGCTCGCAGCCGAACATGCAGCGCCAGGAGGTCAAGAAGATGCTCGCCGAGTGGAACAGGAAATTCCCGGGTCGGCTCGAAAGCATGTTCAAGGCGGTCACCAACGTGGCGCCTTCGCAGCTGGCCGACCGCGCGCTTTTTGACTTCCAGGGGCTCGAGGCCAAACAGGCCGAACTCAAGGCCGGGCGTATTTCGGCGCTCAACCTGGGCTGATCCAGCGTCAGTTTACCGCTTCCTCATCGGCCAGGGTAATGAGCCTGGCCATGTCCAGAATGTTCACTTCCCGCCCGGATACCGCGACGACCTGCTGGCTTTGAAGGCGGCTCAGAATGCGGCTGACCGTCTCGACGGCCAAGCCAAGGTAGTTGCCGATATCCGCCCGCGCCATGGAGAGGCGAAAGCTGTAGGGCGAGTAGCCGCGGCGGCGAAAGCGATCCGAGAGCGTCGTGAGAAAGGTCGCCAGGCGCTGGTCGGCGGTCTTGCGCGATAAAAGGCGCATCATGCGCCGGTCGTCGCGAAGCTCCTTGCTCATGCTGCGATAAAGCTGGGTCCTGAGTTCGGGAAGCTCCTCGGAAAGCGTGTCCAGATGCTTGAAGGGAATTTCGCACACGGTGGTGGTTTCCAGCGCAATTACGCTGCCCGGGTAGGTCTCTTCGTCGATGCCGTCGAGGCCCACCAGCTCGCTTGGCAGGTAGAAGTTGGTGAGCTGCTCGAAGCCCGAGCCTTCGCTGGTGACCTGCTTGAGACTGCCCGAGCGCACCGCAAAGACGCTCGAAAAACGCTCGCCCTGATGAAACAGCGCCTCGCCCTTTTTGAGCGGCGCGCGGCGGCGAATGATCGCGTCGAACTGGCTGATATCCTCGATCTGAAGCGCCAGCGGCAGGCACAGCGAGCTCAGGCTACAGGTCTGACAGCGAGGGGCTTGCAAAAGCGCCGAGCGCTGGCGGGCGGGAGTCGACATTACCATCTCCTTATAAACCGTAGGTGCCCATTATAGGATTCTTGAGTAGCGCTGGGCGAGCGGCGCCGACAGATGAGCGTCGAAGGCCATCGCCAGATGGCGGATCAACAGCCGACCGATTGGCGTCACGTTCAACACCGCGCCCGTGCGCTCGATCAAACCGTCACGTTCGGCCTGGGCGAGCCGTGACAGCGCATCAGCAAAGTAAGCCTCGGCGTCGATGTCAAAGCGCGCGCTGATCAAGGCCAGGTCCAGGCGCATATCGCACATCAGCCGCTCGATCACCGCGCGGCGAATCAGATCGTCCTGGCTCAAGCGAAGGCCCTTGCAGGTCGCCAGTCGCCCCTCATCGAGCGCCGCGGCGTAGTCGTCGAGCTTGACCGGGTTTTGCGCGTAAACGTCATCGATACGCGAAATGGCCGACACGCCCAGCCCGATCAGATCGCACTGCGCGTGGCTCGAGTAGCCCTGGAAGTTACGCGCAAGCGTGCCCTCGCGCTGGGCGATCGCCAGGCTGTCCTCGGGCAGGGCGAAGTGATCCATGCCGATATGCACGTAGCCCGCACTGGCCAGCATTTCGATGCTTTTACGCAACATGGCGAGTTTTTCGTCAGCGCCGGGAAGCTCGGCTTCATCGATGCGCCGCTGCGGCGCGAAGCGCGCGGGCAGGTGGGCGTAGTTGAAAAGCGAAAGCCTGGCCGGCCCCAGCTCGATCACCTGAGAGAGCGTATCGGCAAAGCGGCGCTCGCTCTGGCGTGGAAGGCCATAAATCAAATCCACGTTGAGCGAGCCAAAGCCGAGCCGGTGCGCCTCGTCCATCAGCGTTTCGGTCAGCTGCCTTGGCTGGACGCGGTTGATGGCGCGCTGCACGTCCGGGTCCAGGTCCTGCACACCCAGGCTCAGTCGGTTGAAGCCGAGCGACTGCAGATGGCGCAGGGTGAACACGTCCGCCTCGCGCGGGTCGATCTCGATGGCGTAATCGCGGTGCGGGTCGCTCGAGAGCCCGAAGCGGGCATCCAATCGATCGATCAAATCGCCCATTTGCGACAGCGTCAAAAAGGTTGGCGTGCCGCCGCCCCAGTGAAGCTGCTCGACCGGGCGCGAGGTGTCCACGTGGCGCGCGGCGAGCACCATCTCCCGGTCGAGGCGTGAAAGGTACGGCTCGGCGAGCTGACGGTTTTTGGTGGCGATCTTGTTGCAGGCGCAGTAGAAGCAGATCTTCTCGCAAAACGGGATGTGCACGTAGAGCGAAAGCGCCCGGCCGCTTGGGTTGCTGCGCGAAAGCGCCTGGGTGAAGTCATCACACGTAAAGCCGTCGTGAAAGGCCAGCGCCGTTGGGTAGGAGGTGTAGCGCGGCCCGCTCGTGTCGTAGCGGCGCACGAGCGCCTCGTCCCAAACGGGGGCAAAGGGGGCAGCGGTTGCGTGGGCGCAGGTCGGCATGGAGGCTCCCGGTCAGAGAAACGAACGCCAGGTTCGTTCGATGGCGGCCTAAAAGATACCCCGGCGCGCTTGGCGGCTTCTTGCGTCAGGTCAAGAAAGCCCGACAAACGCGCCGGGCAAACGCTCAGTGATGCGCCGCCTGGGGCCAGAGCGTCCCAAGCTGGTAGAGTGCGAAGCTGATGATGACGAGCGCGGCCAGGGTGCGGGTCGCGGGGTGGCGAATGAGGTTTGAAAGCGCTCGCGCGGCCAGGCCGGTAGCCAGCAGTGCCGGCAGCGTTCCCAAACCAAAGGCGCCCATCAACAGCGCCCCCTGGGCCGGGGCGGCGGTGGCCATGCTCCAGGCGAGCATCGAGTACACCAGCCCGCAGGGCAGCCAACCCCAGAGCGCGCCGAGCGCCACCGCCTGGGGCAGGCGCACCACCGGCATCAGCCGCCGGCCCAGCGGCTCGATGACGCGCCAAAGCCTTCGCCCCAGCCCTTCCAGCGCCAAAAGCCCCTTCCACCAGTTGGCGATATAGAGCGCCATGAGGATTAGCATCACCGCGGCGAAGGCCTCGAGCACCACTCGCGCGGCGGGGGCGAGGGTGACCAGCGTGCCGAGCACGGCGGCAAGTGTCCCGGCCACCATGTAGCTTGCGATGCGCCCGAGGTTGTAGCCCAGCATCAACCCGGCCATGCGCGCGGGGCGGCGCATGCTCGGCGGCACCGCAAAGGCCAAAGCACTCATGATGCCGCCGCACATGCCGATGCAGTGGGCCCCGCCGAGCAGGCCAAATACCCAGGCGGCAAGCAGCGGGGGTAGATCGAAGCCGGTGGGGTTCACCGGCGCGGCTCGTCGCGCTCGGCGGGCGCTTTTGCCCGGCGGCGACTGGGGGGTGCGGCCAGGTCGTCATCGAACAGGATGCGATGGGCGGGGCCGTCGAGGTCGTCGAACTGATCGTTGCTCACCGCCCAGAAAAATGCCCAGACGGCCAGCGCCAGCAGTAAAAGCGACAGCGGAATCAACAGATAAAGACTCGTCATGCGGGCTCCCAGTGATGAGCGGGCAGATGCTGACGGCGACCGCGCGCGCCGTGTTTCAGCCGCAGGGCGTTGCCGACGACCACCAGCGAGCTCAGCGACATGCCGAGCGCGGCAAGCCAGGGCGGCACGAGGCCGAGTGCGGCCAACGGCAGCGCCAAACCGTTGTAAGCGACCGACCAGGCGATGTTCTGGCGCATCACCCGGCGGGTGGCACGGGCAAGCGAGAGCGCCTCGACCACGCGGACCAGACGCGGGCTCAGTAGCAGCGCGTCGGCCCGGGTCTGGGCCAGATCCGTGGCGCCGTTCATCGCCAGCGCCACGTCGGCCCCGGCCAGCACCGGTACGTCGTTGATGCCGTCGCCGACCATCAACACCCGCTCGCCTTTGGTCTGTAACGCTTGGATGCGCGCAAGCTTCTCTTCAGGCGTGGCGCGGGCCTGCCAGGTCGTGATGCCGAGCGTTTGGGCCAGCGCTTGGACGGGAGCGCGCTCGTCGCCGGAAAGTAGCTCGACGTCGAGACCGAGCGCCTGGAGCCTGGCCACGGTCTCGGCGGCGTCGTCCCGCAGGGTGTCTTCGAGGCGAAACCAGGCGCTTGGGATATAAGCGCCGTCGGCGCCTTCCCGGCTGAGTAACAGCCACTGGCCGGGCCCGGGCGGTGTGATGTCGCCCGCGGCGAACGCCGCCCGACCCAGGCGCCAGCGCTTGCCGTCGAGCGTGGCGCCAAGGCCCTGATTGGGGTGACGCACGACGTCGCAGGCGCTGAGCGCCGGCTCGCGAAACGGGCGAAACGCCGAGGCGATCGGGTGTTCTGAGTGCGCCTCGATGGCGGCGGCGATCTGCCGGGCGTGGGGCTCGCTTAACGCGCCGAGCGTTTGAGTCGCGGCCAGGCGCATCTCGCCGTGGGTAAGCGTGCCGGTCTTGTCGAACACCACGCGGGTCACGCCGGCAAGCGCCTCCAGCGCGTCGGCCCGGGTGATCAGTACGCCGCGCCGGTAAAGCGCGGCGTGGCCGGTCGCCAGTGCGGTGGGCGCGGCCAGCGCCAGTGCGCAGGGGCAGGTGACCACCAGTACCGAAAGCGTCACCCACAACACCCGGTCAGGGTCGATAAATAGCCAAGCGGTGGACACGCAAAGCGTGACCAGTAAAAGGCGCAGCACGAAGCGGTGCGCCATGGTGTCGGCAAGCCGCGCAAGCCGCGGGCGGTGCGCGAACGCCCGGTCGGTCAGGTCGAGCACGCTATTGATCGTCGACTCACGCCCGGCGTGGGTGACGCGCACGATCAGCGCGTTCTCCACGTTTTGGCTGCCGCCGATGACGCACCCGCCGGGGCGTCTGGTCACCGGCAAAAACTCACCGGTCAGCATCGACTCATCGAGACTCGATTCGCCCTGCTCGATGATGCCGTCGGCGGGCACCGTGGCGCCCGGGTTCACTCTCACCCGCTCGCCGGCCTTGAGAAGGCTCGCCGGCACCACCCGCTCCGCGCCGTCGTCCTCCAGGCGCAGCGCGGCGGCGGGAAGGGCGTGGCTCAGCGCGTTGCCGCCGGCGCGCCGGGTGCGCGCTTCGATATGGCGGCTCAACAGCAAAAAGAAGGTGAACATGGCGATGGAGTCGAAATAGACGTCGCCCTGGCCCTTGAACACCGCGTAGACGCTGGCGCCATAGGCAAGCATCAGCGCGAGTGCCACCGGCACCTCCATGGTGAGCCGCCGGTGGGCAAGCGCGCTGGCGGCAGCGCGAAAAAACGGCCAGGCGGAGAAGGCTACCACCGGCGTGGTCAGCGAGAGCGACAGCCAGTGAAATAGCGCGAAGAAGTGATCGCCAAGCTCGTTTGGCCCCGCCACGTAGAGCGGGATCGAGAACATCACCACCTGCATCATGCCCACGGCGGCCACGATCAGCCGGCGCACGCTCATGCGCGCCTCCCGCTTCTGGCGGGCCAGCGCCCGGTCCGGCTCGAAGGGCATGGCCTCGTAGCCGATCGCGGCCAGCTCGGCAAAAATGTGTGAGGGCGCGAGTATGGCCGGGTCCCAGCTCACCCGCAGGCGGTGCTCGGTCAGATTCACCGCGCTGCCGGTGATGCCTTCCAGTGCGTTCAGATGGTGCTCGATCAGCCAGGCGCAGGCGGCGCAGGTGATGTTCTCCACCGCCAACGTGGCGCTGACATCGCGCTCGCGCGGATGAACGAACTGCGCCTGCAGCTCCGGGTGATCGAACGCCGTCCAGGTCTCGGCACGGGCGCGGTCGTCCGCCGGGCGGGGGGAGAGCTCGGTGCGGTAGCGGTAGTAGCCTTCGAGCCCGCCTTCGACGATGGCGTGGGCCACCGCCTCGCAGCCCGGGCAGCAAAGCGGTTTGGCCGCACCGTCCAGGGTGATCGTCCAGGAGGCGCCGGCGGGCACCGGCGCGCCGCAGTGGTAACACGCCGCGCTCACGGCGCCCCCGCCGGGGCCAAACGTACCGCGGCGTCGCTTGGCAGGGTAATCTCGCCGTTGAGCCGCCAATCCGGCGCCTGGCTCGGCGCAAGCGTCACGTAGCGCCGGTAGGCAAGCCCCACCGGGGCCTGGCCGACGTAATGGCCGCCCCGGCGGTGGGTCAGCGTCAGGCGCACGTCGCGCTCGTCCCGGGTGGGGTGAATCAGGCTGAGCGCCAGTGCGCTCGGTCGCGCCTGGCCTTCGAGGTCGAGCACCACGTCCTGGGTCACCGGGTCGACGTAGAGCGTCGCGGAAAGATTGAGCGCCTCGGCGCGTTCGGCCTTTTCGAGCACCGCGTTGATCATCTTGCCGTGTTCGAAATAGTCCTCCTGCACCACCATGCCGTCGAAGGTGTTGAGCGCCACGACCGCAAAGGCCACGCTCATCAGCATCGACGAGAGCAAAAGCGTCAGCAAGCACCAGGGCCAGAACTGACGATACCAGGGCGGCGGCGCGGGCTCGAACATGGCTTATCTCCTCTCACCGCTCAAAAAACGCGCCGGCCGCCGCGCCAGCGGCTCGCCCGACTCGGAGGCAAGCACGAAGCTGAACGGCTGGCTGGGGGAGACACCGGCGGGCGCACTCACGCTGACGACTCGGCTTGTAGAGCCGCCGCCGGGCACCTCGATCGCGCGGGTGTCGAGCCGGGCGCCGGCCAGTGCCTCGATGCCCAGGCGGTAGGTATGCGCCTGGCGGTCGTGGTTGCGCACCGTCAGCCGGTAGACGTTTTGAACCTCGCCGCCCTCGATGACGCTATAGAGCGTGCCGCGCGCGCGCTCGGCCTCGAGGCTTGCCGGCGCGCGCTGAGTGAGCGCCCACGTAAGCAGTGCGAGCGTGAGCGCCAGCAGCAAAAGCGCCCCCGCTCGGTAACGCCAGGCGCGCGGCGCCGGACGACCCTCGAGGCGGTTCTGGGTGGTGTAGCCCACCAGCCCCGTGGGGCGGTTAAGGCGCGTCATGACCGTATCGCAGGCATCCACGCAGGCCGCGCACTGGATACAGGCGTACTGCAGCCCGTCGCGTATGTCGATACCGGTAGGGCAGACCTGTACGCACAGATGGCAGTCGACGCAGTCGCCTTTGGACGTGGGCTCACCCCCGCGCGGCTCGCCGCGGGCAGTATCATAGGCCACGGTGAGCGTGTCGCGGTCGACCATCACCGACTGAAAGCGTGCGTAGGGACACATGTGCAGGCAGACCTGCTCGCGCAGCCAGCCGGCGTTGAGATAAGTGAAGAAGGTAAAAAAGCCGACCCAGAACAGCGCCCAGCCACCGGCCTCGAGCGTCACGACGTCGAGCGCGAGCGTGCGGATCGGCGCGAAGTAACCCACGATCGTGATGCCGGTGGCCAGCGCCATCAGTGCCCACAGCGCGTGCTTGACGAGCTTACGCGGGGCCCAAACGGCGGGGCCTTTTTTATCGCGGCGCAGGCGGCGATGGCGCGAGCCCTCCAGGCGGTGCTCGACCCACATGAACAGAAACGTCCAGACGCTTTGCGGGCAGGTATAGCCGCACCACACCCGCCCTAAAAGCCGGGTGACGAAGAACAGTCCAAAGGCGGCGGCGATGAATAAAAGCGCCAGCAGGATGAACTCCTGAGGGTAGAACGTGGCGCTCATCAGGTGGAACTCGCGCCCGGGTATGTCGAGCCAGAGGGCCGGGCGGCCTTGAATATTGATCCAGGGCAGCAGAAAAAAGCCGCCCATCAACAGCACATTGAGCCGCCGGCGAAGCGCCTGAAAGACCCCCTTGCTCTCGCGCACGTAAAGATGCCCGCGCAGGCGCACACCGGCTTCACCAAACGTGTCCGGCGGCGGGGTGACGTCCTGTAGGGGAATCGGCTGCATCAGACTCGGTCTCGCGAAAAGGGCTCGAAGGGCGCTTGGCGTTTGATCATAACAACAATCGCGGGCGCGTTCGTTGTCCTGGGTGATCGAGGCCCAAACGCGGGTGCGACAAATGCGCGCCTAATCGCCGTCGGCGTTTTTAAACCGCAGGCTGTAAACGTAGGCGGCGATCAGGTGAACGCGCGCCTCGCCGATGAAGGGCGCCTGGGCGGGCATCACGCCGCTTCTTCCTTCGGTCAGGGTCTGGCGGATGGCATCCGCCACGCTTTGGTCTGGCGCGCGGTAAAGCCAGATATCGTTGGTCAAATTCGGCGCGCCGAGGGCCTGGTTGCCGGTGCCGTTGGCGCCGTGGCAGGCCACGCAAAAGCTTGCGTAGCGCTGCGCGCCGCTTTGGGCGCGGGCGGCGTCGTGCTCCAGGTCGGAGAGTGCGAGCACGTGCTGGGTCAAATCCTCAATGGCCTCCTCGCCCAGGTGCGCCCAGGCGGGCATCACGCCGCGCCGGCCTTGAGTGAGCGTGGTGAGAAGCGCCTCGGGCTCGCCGCCGTAGAGCCAGTCGTCGTCGGTCAGGTTGGGGAAGCCGTCACCGCCCTGGGCAGCCACGCCGTGGCACACGGCGCAGTTGTTGGCGAAAAGCCGCCCGGCGATCTGCATGGCCTCGCCATTCTGGGCAAGCTCGGGAATCGGTACGTCGTGATAGCGGGCGAAGATCGGGCCGAAGCGCGCCTCGGCGGCGGCCACCTCCTCTTCCCACTGCGCCTGCTGGCTCCAGCCCAGAAGGCCCTTGAAGTTGCCAAGGCCGGGGTAGAGTGCCAGGTAGCCAAGGGTAAACACCACCGTGGCCACAAACAGATAGAACCACCATCGCGGCATGGGGTTATCGAACTCCTCTATACCGTCGACCTCGTGACCGGTGGTGCGATGAGAGTGCGGCTCATCATTGGATGTCGCGTCGCGCCCGGCGTTGGCCGCCACCACCCAGACCACCAGCACCAGCGTGATCAACGTCAAGGCGATCACCCAGACGCTCCAGAAACCGGGCAGGGCGTTGTCCCACAGATCGCTCACCGGCAGTCCTCCCGCTCGTCGTGCGGCTCGTCGTCGGCGAAGGGCAGATTCGCCGCCTCGTCGAACGCCTTGTGCTGGCGCCGGGAGTAGGCCCAACGCACGATGCCGATAAAGGCGATGATCAACAGCAGGGTGATCAGCCCGCGAAAGGTGCCGGTCGTCATTTAGCGCGTCCCCTCCAGCACCGTGCCGAGCTGCTGTAGGTAGGCCACCAGCGCGGTGATCTCCGGGGTGCCTTCGACCGCCGCGCGGGCGCCGTCGATCTGCTCGTCGGAGTAGGGCACGCCCAAACGCTTGAGCGCACGCATCTTGGCCGGCGTGTCGGCGCCGTCGAGCTCGCGCTCGAAAAGCCAAGGGTAGGCGGGCATGATCGACTCCGGCACCACGTCGCGCGGGTTGTAAAGATGCGCCCGGTGCCAGGCGTCGCTGTAGCGCCCGCCGACCCGGGCCAGATCCGGCCCGGTGCGCTTGGAGCCCCAGAGAAAGTTGTGCTCATAAAGGCCTTCGCCGGCCACACTGTAGTGGCCATAGCGCTCGGTTTCGGCGCGAAACGGGCGGATCATCTGCGAATGGCAGCCCACGCACCCTTCGCGGCGGTAGATATCGCGCCCTTCGAGCTCGAGCGCGGTCAGCGGCGTCAGCCCCTCGACGGGCTCGGTGACGTCCTTTTGAAAAAACAGCGGCACGATTTCGGCAAGCCCACCAAAGCTGATCGCCACCAGAATCAGCGCGCCCAGAAGCCCGGCGTTTTTTTCGACCAGCTCATGCTTCATGGCGGGCCTCCCGATGACGGGCTTTTTCGTGATGGGCCTGGTTGTGAGGGCCTTGGTTGTGAGCGGCCTGGTCGAGCGCGGCGCGCGACGAGGCGGCCTTGATCGTCATGTAGACATTGAACGCCATGACCAGCGTGCCCGCCAAAAACAAAAGCCCACCCACCATGCGCACGAGATAGCCCGGGTGGCTCGCCTCGACCGCATCGACGAAGCGGTACATCAGCGTGCCGTCGGCGTTGACCGCGCGCCACATTATCCCCTGGATGACGCCATTGGCCCACATCGCCATGACGTACAAAAGCGTGCCGCACAGCGCGAGCCAAAAGTGCAGCGCGATCAGCGGCGTCGAGTACATGGCGGTGCGCCCGTAAAGGCGTGGAATCATGTGATAGAGCGAGCCGAAGGTGATCATCGCTACCCAGCCAAGCGCGCCGGAGTGAACGTGACCGATGTTCCAGTCGGTGTAGTGGGAGAAGGCATTGACGGTCTTGATCGCCAGCATCGGGCCTTCAAAGGTCGCCATCCCGTAGAAGGTCAGCGCGGTGACCAGAAAGCGCAGGATCGGGTCGGTGCGCAGCTTATGCCAGGCACCCGAAAGCGTCATGATGCCGTTGATCATGCCGCCCCAGGAGGGCACCAGCAGTATGATCGACATCACCATGCCCAGCGACTGCGCCCAGCTCGGCAGCGCCGTGTAGTGAAGGTGGTGCGGGCCGGCCCACATGTAGATCATGATCAGCGCCCAGAAATGGACGATGGAGAGCCGGTAGGAGTAGATCGGCCGCTCGGCCTGTTTGGGCACGAAGTAGTACATCATGCCGAGAAACCCGGCGGTCAGGAAAAAGCCCACCGCGTTGTGGCCGTACCACCACTGCACCATGGCATCCACCGCACCCGTGTAGAGCGAAGTCGAATACATCGGCGTGACCGGAAGCGCGGCGTTATTGACGATATGCAGCACCGCAATGGTGAGAATGAACGCCGCAAAGAACCAGTTGGCCACGTAGATGTGCGAGGTTCTACGCCGCTTGAGCGTCATCAGAAACACGATCGCGTAGCAGATCCACACCACCGCCAGCACGATGCTGATCGGCCATTCGAGTTCGGCGTACTCCTTGGTGGTGGTGTAGCCCATCGGTAGCGATACCAGCGCCGAGACGATCACCGCCTGCCAGCCCCAAAAGGTGAAGGCGGCGAGCCGGTCGCTATAGAGCCGTGTCTGGCAGGTGCGCTGAACCACGTAATAGGAAGTGGCAAACAGCGCCGAGCCGCCGAAAGCGAAGATTACGAGATTCGTGTGCAGCGGGCGCAGCCGGCCAAAGCTCGTCCAGGCAAGCCCCAGGTTCAGCTCCGGCCAGACCAGCTGGGCGGCCAGCAACAGCCCCACGCCCATACCAACGATCGCCCACACCACGGCCATGATCGCGAACTGGCGAACGACCTTGTAGTTGTAAATATCGCTATAGACATCGCTGTAAACGGGCGAAGCGGTGCGGGGTGGTACGGTTTGCATAGTGAATTCCATCGATCGCGAGAGGGCATCAAGGCCCTGGGCGAGTCTAGCCTGGCCGGGCGCCGAGCTAAATAGCGCCGGTGGGAAAAGCCTCGCGCGAGATTCGGGTCAGATTATGACAGTTTTGATTGACGCGCCGGGGGCAATTACGGCATTCTTCGACGGCGCTTTCGCAGGCCCTCGGGCCCTGGTCGCCAACACGCTAATTTGAATCAAAATTCTTTCAGCGTATTGACACCCAACCCGAACCCTGTAGAATGCAGCGCCACGTGACCAGCGGGTGGTTAGCTCAGTTGGGAGAGCACCAGCCTTACAAGCTGGGGGTCACTGGTTCGAACCCAGTACCACCCACCATTTTTAATGGGTTGGCACGTGTAGCAGTAAAAGTTGATGTAATGCGGACCGGTAGTTCAGTTGGTTAGAATGCCGGCCTGTCACGCCGGAGGTCGCGAGTTCGAGTCTCGTCCGGTCCGCCACATCATCGTTTATTGCCAAGTTATCGCTATTCGGACCGGTAGTTCAGTCGGTTAGAATGCCGGCCTGTCACGCCGGAGGTCGCGAGTTCGAGTCTCGTCCGGTCCGCCACGATAACCTGATGTAGTAAATGATCAAGCGCGCCTGCGTTGATTATTGGGTGGTTAGCTCAGTTGGGAGAGCACCAGCCTTACAAGCTGGGGGTCACTGGTTCGAACCCAGTACCACCCACCATTTAAAAGCGCCTCTGAACCGCCTTTAAATGGTCGATCCAAAAGTGGACCGGTAGTTCAGTCGGTTAGAATGCCGGCCTGTCACGCCGGAGGTCGCGAGTTCGAGTCTCGTCCGGTCCGCCATCGATTTTTCCTTCCTGCTTTATCTTTTCTCTCCAATTCGTTTTTATCAATTGATTTGGGCCCTTTCGCGCTCGAATACCCTCTATTCACGCTTTATGCATAAAAAACCCCGAGCCGTGGCCCAGGGTCATCGTGTTTGTGTGCCTGACGTTTAGCCAATCGCGCTCACGCCGGCTTTGGCGATTTGAACGTCCTGCTCGGGTTTGACGCCGGAAACGCCGACGGAGCCGACCACCTGGTCATCCACCATGATCGGTACGCCGCCGGTGAGCATGCCCGTCAGCGGCGCGGAAACAAACGCCGTGCGCCCGCCGTTGATCATGTCTTCGAACACCTGGGTTTCTTTGCGCCCAATGGCGGCATTACGCGCCTTGTGCGTGGCGACATCGGCGCTGAAGGGGGCGGCGCCGTCGAGGCGGCGAAGGCCCAGCAGATGGCCGCCGTCGTCGGCCACGGCGATGGTCACTGCCCAGCCCTGGCGTTCGGCCTCTTGTTGCGCGGCGTCGAGCACGCGGTTGACATCGGTGTGACCCAGTACGGCTTTGGTTTTCATACGGCGTTTCCTTTTGCGTTGTCGTGTAAGCGATTATTCAGGCGCCCGGCTTCGTGAGCAGGCGCCAAGTGGTCAATCAGGCGAGCGCGGCGTCGACGACCTCGACCCAGTGGCGCACCGGCGTGCGGTTGGCGCTCGCCAGATGGGTTTGGCAGCCGATATTGGCGGTGACGATCATTTCCGGGTCACCGGCTTCCAGCGCCGCGAGCTTGTTGTCGCGAAGCTGGGTCGCGATCTCCGGCTGGGTGATCGAGTAGGTACCTGCCGAGCCGCAGCAGAGGTGACTATCCTGCACCGGCGTGAGCGTGAAGCCAAGCCGGGTCAGCACGCCTTCGACCGCGCCGTTAAGCTTTTGCGCGTGTTGCAGCGTGCAGGGGCAGTGAAATGCCAGGCGCTTTTGCGCTTGAACGCTCAGTTTCTCAAGCGGCTCCTCGCGCAGGACCTCGACGATATCCCGGGCCAGGGCGCTGACGCGCTTCGCCTTGTCGGCGTAGGCGGGGTCGTCTTTCAGCATCTCGCCGTACTCTTTCACAAACGCCCCGCAGCCGCTGGCGGTCTGAACGATCGCCTCGATGCCACTTTCGACGTGGGGCCACCAGGCGTCAATATTGGCGCGCATGCGCTCGCGCCCGGCTTCCTGGGCGTTCAGGTGGAAATCGATCGCTCCGCAGCAGCCCGCTTCCTGAACCGGCGTCAGGCCGATATCGAGCCGGTCGAGTAGCCGTGCCGTGGCGGCGTTGGTGTTGGGCGAAAGCCCGGGCTGCACGCAGCCCTCGAGAATCAGCATCTGGCGCGTGTGGGCGCTTTGCGGGCGCTTGCCGGCGTCCACCGGGGGCGGCGGCATCTTGGCTCTGAGCGGGCCCGGCACCAGCGGCTTGAAGGTCTGGCCGAGTGTTAACAGCGCCTTGAAGCGTTTGGGCTCGACCATCATCTTTCTAAGTGCGAAGCGAGTGGCGCGCTCGGCGGCCGGGCGCGGTACTCGGCGCTCGATTTCCGCGCGGCCGATGTTCAATAGCTTGTGGTACTCGACCCCGGACGGGCAGGTGGTTTCGCAGTTCTGGCAGGTCAGGCAGCGGTCGAGATGCAGGCGTGTCTCCTCGGTCACCTGGCTGTCGTCGTCCGCGCTCTCAAGAAGCTCCTTCATCAGATAAATGCGCCCGCGCGGGCCGTCGCGCTCGTCGCCCAACAGCTGGTAGGTGGGGCAGGTGGCGTTGCAAAAACCGCAGTGAACGCAGGTGCGAAGAATCCGCTCGGCTTCCTGGATATGGGGTTTCTGGCGATCGGCATCGGTAAAGTGCGTTTGCATGAAAGCTCTCCTTAAAGCCCCGCGTACAGCCGGCCCGGGTTGAAAATACCGTGGGTATCGAGCTCGGCCTTGAGCCTTTTGTGATACTTCTCGACGACCGGGTCGAGCGGCATGAAGGGCGAGTCCGCCCCGCCCTGGGCTGCGGGCGTAAAGCAGGTAGCGTGGCCGCCGGCCTGCTGGCAGGCGCGGCGCAGCGCCTCACCGTCATGGGTCTTGATCCAGCGCTGGCTGCCCGCCCAGTCGTAAAAAATATCCGTCTCGTCAACGTCGATATCGAGCGGCGCGGTGTGGGGCGGGAGCGAGGCGCGCCAGAGTGCCTGGCCGGAGGTCCGCGTGAAGAAGTCGTGCTGGTGGTCGCGCAGCTGAGTCCAGAACGCATCCTCGAGCGGCTCTCCGCCCAGGCGCTCCCGGGTCGCCTTCACCGAGCTTTGGCCGCCTTCCAGGCGAAGGAACAGCGTGTTCTGGTGCCAGGCCGCGCCGGTGATCGGCAGCGGCTCGCGGCCAAGCGTGGAGAGTGTGCTTAGCGCGTCCTCGATACCCATGCCGTCAAGGCGCAGGCTGTCGGTGGCCGCCGGCCGGGGCAATACCTTGAAGGAGATATCGGCCAGCACGCCGAGCGTACCCTGAGCGCCGGCCATCAGCCGCGAGACGTCGTAGCCGGCGACGTTTTTCATCACCTCGCCGCCAAAGCTCAGCAGTTTGCCTTCTTGCGTGATGACGTGAGAGCCGAGCACGAAGTCCCGCGCCGCGCCCGCCCAGGGGCGGCGCGGGCCGGAAAGGCCGGTGGCGACAGCGCCGCCAATGGTACTGGCCTGGCCAAAGCGCGGCGGCTCGAAGGGCAGCATTTGATGCTTTGCGGCGAGCGCGGCTTCGAGTGTGGCAAGGCGGGTGCCGGCGCGCACGGTCACGACCAGCTCGACCGGGTCGTAGGTGATGATGCCGCTATGCTCGGTCATATCGAGCGTGATGCCCTCGACCGGCCGGCCGTAAAAGCCGCGAGTGTCGCCGCCCTTGATGCGCAGCGGCGCGCGGCTTTGGTAGGCGTTGGCCACCTGCTGGCAAAGGGCCTCGCTGATATCGCGATCCGGCGCCCGTGTCGCTGGGTCAGTCGCTGGTTCAGTCATGGTCATTCCTTTCTCTCGTTCGCGGCGGCCTTTTTAAAAACGCGGCAGCTCCGGGTGGGGCAGATCGTTGTTGTGCACGTGCATGGCGCCAAACTCGGCGCAGCGTGCAAGCGTGGGGATGTTCTTGCCCGGATTGAGCAGACGCTTGTCGTCGAACGCTGCCTTCACCGCGTGAAACACGGTGATCTCATCGGCCTGGAACTGGCTGCACATCTGGTTGATCTTCTCGCGACCCACGCCGTGCTCGCCGGTGATCGAGCCGCCGGCGGCGACGCACAGCTCCAGAATCTTGCCGCCCACGTCCTCGGCAAGCTCGAGCTCGCCTTCCTTGTTGGCATCGAACAGGATCAGCGGATGCATGTTGCCGTCACCGGCGTGAAAGACGTTGGCGACCCTCAGACCGCTCTCCTCAGAGAGCGCCGCGATGCCCTTGAGTACCCGCGGCAGCTCCTTGCGCGGAATGGTGCCGTCCATGCAGTAGTAGTCCGGCGACATGCGGCCCACCGCAGGGAAGGCGTTCTTGCGCCCGGCCCAGAATTTGGCCCGCTCGGCCTCGTCCTTGGCCTGCTGAATGTCGGTAGCGCCGGCTTTTTCCAGTACCCGGCGCACGGTCTCGCAGTCATCGTCCACGTCCGCTTCGACGCCGTCGAGTTCGCACAGCAGGATCGCCTCGGCGTCCAGCGGGTAGCCCGCCCGCACGAAGTCCTCGGCGGCCTGGATAGCGAGTTTGTCCATCATCTCGAGCCCGCCGGGCACGATACCGGCGGCGATGATGTCGCCTACCGCGCGGCCGGCCTTCTCGACATCGTCGAAGCTCGCCATCAGCACCTTGGCGACGGTGGGCTTGGGCAAAAGCTTCACGGTGATCTCGGTGACCACGCCGAGCATGCCCTCGGAGCCGTTGATCAGCGCGAGCAGATCGAAGCCCGGGGCATCAAACGCCTCCGAGCCGAGCGTCATGTGCTCGCCTTCGATGGTCAATACGTCGACGCGCAGCACGTTATGTACGGTCAGCCCGTACTTCAGACAGTGCACGCCGCCGGCGTTTTCCGCCACGTTGCCGCCGATCGAACAGGCGATCTGCGAGGAGGGGTCCGGCGCGTAGTAAAGCCCGAAAGGCGCGGCGGCCTCGGAAATCGCCAGATTGCGCACGCCGGGCTGCACCCGGGCAAGCCGGGCGTCCGGGTCGACGTCGATGATCTTGTTGAAGCGCGACATGACCAGCAAAACGCCTTGTTCTAGCGGCAGCGCCCCGCCGGAAAGGCCGGTGCCCGCGCCGCGAGTCACCACCGGCACGCCAAGTTCGAAACAACACTTCAAGAGCGCCTCGACCTGCTCGAGGTTTTCCGGCAGCGCCACCAGCATGGGCAGCACGCGGTAGGCCGCCAGGCCGTCGCACTCAAAGGGGCGTAGATCCTCTTCGCGAGAGAGCAGAGTGAGCGTCGGGGCGGCGCGCTCGAGGGCAGTGAGCACCTCGCGCTTGTCACGGTCGATCAGCTCGCCGTCGAGGCGCGCGTCATAGAGGATATTCATATCCCCTCCTGTTATTAGGGTACTGATTTTTTAAAAACGCTAGGTCACGGGATAGCCGCTAATCTGAGCTTTTTTTGTGTACCTGTCCAGCCTGTGGTGCAATGGTCTGACCAGTTGATGGTCGCCCCTTTACCGTTGGAGACACCCGCGTGACATCCTCATTCATGGAACCCTCGCTTGGCCGGCGTGCCCCGGAGCACGTGGCAGCGAGAATCGAAGAGCTGATTCTTGAAGGGGTGTTTCGCCCGGGCCAGCTGCTGCCTTCCGAGCGCCGGCTATGTGAGCGGCTGGGCGTTTCTCGCGCCTCGCTGCGTGAAGGCCTTCGCATTCTGCGCAGTAAAAGCATCATCGAGACCCGCCAGGGGCGCGGTTCGGTCGTGGCCTCGCTGCTCCCCATGCCTCAGCAGGGGCCGCTGATGCACCTGTTTCGCGACCATCCACGTACGCTGTTCGATTTGCTGGAAGTGCGCTCGCTGCTGGAGGGGGAGTCCGCGTACCTGGCCGCTCGCCGCGGCACTTCGATGGACCGCGTGCTGATTACCCGGCGCTATCAGGAGATGGCCGAGTACGTCGAACACGCCGAGCCAATCGACGTAGAGCAGCTGGCGCGCTTTGATCACGCTTTCCATCTGGCGATCTCCCAGGCCTCGCACAACCCGGTGCTGGTGCACACCCTGCAAAGCCTGACGGATCTGCTGCTGAGCTCGGTGTTTGCCTCGGTCAAGCACCTTTACCACCGCCCGGCGCCGCGCGCGATGATCAACCACCAGCACCAGCAACTTTTCGAAACCGTCATCGCCGGCGACGCCGACGGCGCACGGCGCGTCGCGCTAGAGCACCTTTCCAGCATCACCGAGCTCTTGCGCGAGCTGGATCTCGAGAACGAGCGGTTGGAGCGCTCGGCGATGCGCCTTGAAGAGTGGCGTTGATTCAGGCGCTGGCCGCGTTTTGGCCGTCGTCGCCTATGACGCCGGCCAGCGTCGCCACCTCGATCTTATTGCAGAGGTGTTCGCGCAGTACTTCGCCCAGTTTTTGACTATCGCGATTTTCCAGCGCCGTGATCATTTGTTCGTGGTCGTCAACGGCACGACGCCAAAACTGCTCGGTCATCTTCTTGGAATAGCGTACGCGTTTGACCCGTTGGCTCAGGTTGTTGTAAGTCTCCTGTAGCACCGGGTTATCGGAAGCGGCCAGAATACGTTCGTGAATCTGACGGTTCATATCGAAATAGTTGTTCAAATCGCGCGCGTGGTAGTACCCGAGCATGGCATCGTGAAGCGTGCGAATGTGTTTGATTTCACTGTCGTCGATATGTCGACAGGCAAGTTCACCCGCCAGCCCCTCCAGTGCCGCCATTAGATCGTAGGTATCCTTCACGCTCTTGAAGGTCAGGCGTACCACGCGCGCGCCGCGATTGGGCAAAATCTGAATTAGCCCCTCGGCGGCCAGCACCTTGAGCGCTTCGCGAAGCGGCGTACGCGAGACGCCGAACTGCTCGCAAAGCTCTCTTTCCGAGATACGCTCTCCCGGCGCGAGCTCGCCGTGCTCGATTAAATCGCCGATGCGGTCGGCCACCTCTCGATACAAGTGGCGCTGTAGAATTTTGGTCATGGCACGCTCCTTTATTCTGACTTACGCCTTTCTAGCGGCCCTGTGAAAGCGTCAATCGGCGAATGGTGTTTTTTTCTATAGTGGCGATGCGGTTTCTGTTCTGCAAAGATAATTATGAATTCACTGGACTCCTCGTGACAAATAACGACCCGCAAGAATCTGATTTACTCGTCCCATCACAATGATAAAAGAGAGTTTTTTATGCCCAGCAACGTTTATCTCGCAAGCGTTCAGCTTACCCGCTCCCAGGCAAAACGCATTCTCGAAGGCGCCGTCGATAAAGCACGCGAGTTCGATTTACCCCCCCTCACGCTGGTGGTATTGGACGGCGGTGGCCATCTGGTGGCCGCTGAGCGAGAGGACGGCTGTGGGCCGCTACGCTTTCCGGTGGCCAATGGCAAGGCGTTTGCAGCGCTTGGCATGGGGATTGCCAGCGGCGTGATGGGGGCGCGTAATCAGGAGCGCCCCGCATTTTTGGCAAGCGTCGCCGCCGCTTCCCAAGGGCAGGTAGTACCGGTAGCCGGCGGCGTACCGATTCTGGACGATCAGCAGCGCGTTATCGGTGCCGTGGGGGTGAGCGGCGCATCGTCCGAGGAGGATCAAAGCGTCGCGATCGCCGGTATCGAGGCTGCCAATCTAGCGTTTGGCCTCGAACCCTGACGTCGCCTAAGCAGGTTCATCAAGCAAACGGCGCCGAATTCGGCGCCGTTTTTATTTTTAAATTATTGAATTTTCAAGATAAAAAATAAATCGTCCAATCCAAAGACGAAAGTTTAATACCTAATTTTGAATTTTGAATTCAAATTGTAAGGGCAGAACGAGCAAGGACATCCAACTAATAACGTTAAAGTACGCTTGCTGAGTCCCATGGTTACCAGCGAGCGCCCGCCAGGTGCCGCCGACGCCTTGCTGCGACGGCACCGAGACAACAACAACTATTCACTCGGAGTGCTCTATGAAATTCCTCAAACCTGCATTCATGGCTGCGGCCATCTCCTTAAGCCTTGGTGCGTTTGGCGCATCTGCCGAAACCGAAATTCGCCTTGGCCACGTTGGCGGGCCGGGCTCGCTGTTTGAAATCACCGCCAACCGCTTTGCCGAACTCGCTAACGAGCGCCTCGACGGGGTGGCCGAGGTAAGCGTTTATGGCAATAGCCAGTTGGGCAGCGATGAGTCGATGCTTCGCCGGCTACGCTTGGGCTCGCTGGATTTGACCATTCCTTCGACGGTCATGAGTTCTGAAGACGCGCAGTTCGCTCTGTTCGAAATGCCTTATCTGATCGAAAACCGCGAGCATATGAAGCGCGTACGCGACGAGGTCGTTCGTGGCCCGTTGGCGGAGGCCGCCCAAGCGCGTGGGTTCGAGGTGCTTGGCGTATGGGAAAACGGTTTCAGACAGATCACCAACAACGTTCGCCCGATAGTAGTGCCGGAGGATTTGGACGGCATCAAGCTGCGTACCCCGAGCGGCGTTTGGCGTATCGAGATGTTTAGAAGCTATGGCGCGGCGCCGTCTCCCATGTCGCTTTCCGAGGTGTTCGTCGCTCTACAGACCGGCGCGATGGATGGCCAGGAAAACCCTTTGATCCAGGCCTACTCCTCGCGCTTCCAGGAAGTGCAGGAGTATCTCTCTATGTCGAACCACGTCTACACACCGGCCTATCTGGTAGCGGGTGCGAGCTGGAATCGTTTGCCCGAAGAGGTACGCACGGTGTTGGAAGAAGTTGCGGTCGAAGTGGAAGACTTTGCGCTCGAGGAGGGCGCGCGGCTGGACGAGGAGATTCTCGTTCTCATGGAAGAGGCGGGTATGGAAGTAAACGACGTAGACTTCGAGGCGTTTTCCGAGGCCTCCCAGCCCATCTATGAAAAGTTCGCCAACGAGGTGGACAACGGCCAGGAATTGATCGATCAGGTTAATGCGCTGCGCGAATAACCATCATCACGCCAAGCGCCTCTCAACGAGGCGCTTCAGGTCTCGGAGGTTTCAATGAGTACTTTTGACAGGTTCAGGAAAGCCTACTCTGTCTTTCTTGAAGCGATCGTGGTGGTGCTTGTTATTGCGCTTGCCGGGGTAGTAACCATCGGGTTCGTTACCCGATACCTGGGTTCGCCGCTTAGCTGGTACGACGAGTTGGCGGCGGTGCTGCTGGCTTGGGTCACCTACTACGGCACGGCCCTGGCCGCTGCGAAAGGCGCCCACATTACCTGCCCCAGCGTTCTCAACATGTGTCCGCCCTCCATCCGAGTGCCCATAGCGCTGCTGGCAGAGGCGATCACCATTGGTTTCTTCGTCTTTCTGGGTCTTGCGAGCTATCAGGTCATTTTAATCCTCGACGGAGTGAACATGGTGAGCCTGCCCTCGATCTCGATGCAGCTCACTCAATCCGCCATTCCGGTAGCGTCGGTACTTTTCATTATCGCCGAGCTACTGCGCCTGCCGGAGATCGTCAAACACGCCCGTGGCAAGGGCTTCATCGATCACGAGCTCGAAGAAGCAGGGCTCGATGCCGATGAGGTCGAGGCCGTCAGCACACAGCATCGAGGATAGGTAATCACCATGGTTATTCTCTATATATTTCTGGCGCTGATCGTGCTGATCTTGATCAATGTCCCCGTGGCGGTCGCCCTTGCGTTGGTAGGTACCGTAGCCACGTTCATGACCTACGGCAGCATGGCGATGCCCACCGTGGGCATGACGATGTTCGAAGGCGCGACCAACTTCCCCCTTATCGCAATACCGCTGTTTATTCTCGCCGGCGCCATCATGAATGCCTCGAGCATTTCTCGGCGGCTGATCGATCTGGCCATGGCGATGGTCGGCTTTATCAAAGGAGGGCTCTCGATGGTGACCATCGGAGCCTCGGTGTTCTTCGCGGAAATTTCCGGCTCGTCCGTTGCTGGGGTCTCGGCGATCGGCAGTATTTTGATTCCCGCTATGCGCAAGAAAGGCTATTCGAAAGAGTTCGCGGCCTCGATCTCCTCGTCGGCGGCGAGCCTCGCGATCATTTTGCCGCCGTCCATTCCGATGATTCTCTACGCGGTCATGTCGGGGGAGTCGGTGGTTCAGATGTTCGTTGCGGGCATCTTCCCGGGACTTCTCGGCGCGATGGGCTTGGCAGCGATGTGCTACTACCTGGCGCGCAAGTATAACTTTCCTTCGGAAGGGCGTTTTCGCGTCTCTCAACTCTGGCTGGCACTGAAGGAAGCCGTTTGGGCACTATTGATTCCGGTCATCATCCTGGGCGGTATCTTCGGCGGCTTTGTCACCGCGACCGAAGGTGCGGCGCTCGCTGTGTGCGTGGCCATCTTCATCAGTGCCGTGGTGTATCGCGAGTTCACGATCAAGAACTTCATCGACTCCTGTAAGAGCGCCGGTATCCAGACCGCGGTGGTCATGCTGCTGGTCGCGGCCTCCGCCGTGGTCGGCGGCTATCTGACCGAAACTCGAGTACCTCAGGAAATCGCCTTGCAGATCAGCGAGCTGACGGACAACCGCTATGTAATATTGGCGCTTTTGAACGTCATCTTCCTGATTCTCGGAATCTTCCTGCACTCTGCCGCGGCCATCATTTTGGTGGTGCCGATCGTGCTGCCGCTGGTCATCGAAGTCGGGATCGACCCGCTGCACTTTGGTTTGATCGTCACGCTCAACCTGGCCATCGGTCAGCAAACTCCGCCGGTTGCGAGCGTGCTGATCGCATCGTGCTCGATCGCCAAATCGGATATCTGGGCGACCTCGAAGACCAACTTGTGGTTCATCGCGGTGCTGTTCACCATTTTGATGATCAACACCTACATTCCCGCCTTCGCGCTGGCGCTGGTTAACTTCGTCTACGGCTAACCACCGACTCCGGGAGAAAAGACAATGACGCAGAAGACAAAAAAGCCTACGACTGACAGCGTGCATTTCGAGATCAAGGAGGGCGTGGCTTGGTTGGGCTTCAACCGTCCGCAAAGCCGTAACGCCATGACGTGGGACATGTACAACGCGCTCGAGTACTACTGCGATACGCTCGCCGAAGAGAGCGGGGTCCATGCGCTGGTCTTGCACGGTATGGGGGGGGAGGCCTTCGTGGCCGGCACCGATATTACCCAGTTCGCCAGTTTCGACAAATCCGCGGACGCCATCGACTACGAGCGCCGCATCGACCGGGTAGTCGGAAAGTTGGAAAACTTTCCCAAACCGACGCTTGCGCTCATCGAGGGCGCCTGCGTCGGCGGGGGCGCCGCGCTTGCGCTGGTCTGTGACTTTCGCTACGCCACCGAGTCGATGAAGTTTGGCGTGCCCATCGCCAAGACGCTGGGCAATACACTTTCGATCACCAATGTCTCGCGGCTGGTGGAAACGCTGGGCACAGCGCGGGCCAAGGAGGTGTTGATGTTGGCTCGGCTGGTCACCGGTCATGAGGCACTGTTGCTGGGACTGGTCAACGAGCTGTTTTCATCGGATAGCATTTACGACGACGTCAAAAGCCGAGCGGCAGACTTTTTGAAGCGCGCGCCGCTGACCCTTCAGGCAAGCAAGGCGTTGATCAACCGCGTGCAGCAGAGCCACAGGCTGACACCGGATGCGGGCGATGACTGGGTCAGTATCTGCTACATGAGCGAAGACTTCGCCGCGGCGGTGAACAAGTTCGTCAACAAGACGCCTTTTGAGTGGTCCGGCCGCTAACGTTTTAGGGAGACACGCGCATGCAAGCGTTACACAATATGAAAGTACTCGATGTCTCGCAAATCATGGCAGGGCCTTATTGCACCATGGTGCTGGCCGACATGGGTGCCGACGTCATCAAGGTAGAAAAGCTCAATGGAGGCGACGATAGCCGCCAGATGGGGCCTTACGTCAACGGCGAGTCCACCTGCTTTTCGCAAATCAACCGCAACAAGAAAAGCATCTCGCTCAACCTGAAGGACGAGCGGGGCCGCGAGATTTTTTATCAGTTGGCCGCGGATGCCGACGTCATCGTCGAAAACTATCGCCCGGGGGTCACGAAGTCGCTATCAATCGACTATGACACGATCAAGGCTATCAACCCGAGCATCGTCTACTGCTCGATCTCCGGTTATGGCCAAACCGGGCCCTACAGCCATAAAGGCGGCTTCGACCTGGTGGCTCAGGGAATGACGGGGCTCATGTCGATGACCGGCGAGCCCGGTCGCCGCCCGCTCAAGACCGGTATCGCGGTCTACGATATCGGCGCCGGCATCACCGCCGTCTACTCCATTCTCGCCGCCCACATTCATAAGATGCAGACCGGTGAGGGCCAGCACGTCGATATCGCCATTACCGAGTGCGGTCTGCCCTGGTTCACTTGGGAGGCTGCCGCCTACTTTTCCGAGGGCACCGTGCCCGAACCTACCGGCTGGCGTCATCGGGTATCGGCTCCTTATCAAGCGGTTAAGGCGAGTGACGGTTATCTGATGCTGGGCTGCGCCAATCAGCGCACTTGGGAGCGCTTTTGTTCCGACGTGCTGAAAACGCCCTCGTTAATGGAGGACGCGCGGTTTTTGACCAACTTCGACCGCGGCCAGCACGTCGACGAGTTGGAAGCCGTTCTGGAAGCGATGATGGCCGAGCGTACGGTGGATGAGTGGCTCACCCTTTGCGATAGCGCTGGCGTTCCCGCAGGTCCAATCAATAATTTTGCCCAAGCGCTGGACGACGAACATTATCTGGCGCGCGGTATGGTCCAGGAAATGGAGCATCCCGTGATTGGCAAGATGAAAACCATCGGTTTTCCTAGCAAATTTTCTAGAACCCCGTCGGAAATTCGCTCTTCGGCACCGCTTTTCGCCCAGCACACCGACGAAGTGTTGGGAGATCTCGGCATGAGTCGAGAGCAACTCGATAACCTGCGTGAGGAAGGTTGTATCAAATAGCAGTTTTTTTAAAGTCGACGTTTGAATTCATTATTCAAAAAGTGCGGCGTCGATAAACGTAGCCTTATCGGCGCCATTGTCATCACAGCAGCGAGATCAACAATAAAAGGATCTATTCCATGCTCAACCTCGATTTTCATCCCACCGGCCGCCATTTTTTGCAAATTCCAGGGCCATCACCCGTACCGGACCGCATCCTGCGCGCCATGAGCTTGCCCACGATCGACCACCGTGGCCCGGAGTTCGGCGCGCTGGGGCTCGAACTTCTCGAGAAAATCAAACGCGTCTTCAAGACCGAACACCCGGTCATTATTTACCCGGCCTCGGGAACCGGCGCTTGGGAAGCCGCGCTAGCCAATACGCTCTCGCCCGGCGATCAGGTATTGATGTTCGAAACCGGCCACTTTGCAACGCTTTGGCACAAGATGGCGCTCAGATTGCAGCTTGAGCCCGAATTCATCGGCCTGCCGGACTACGATGGCTGGCGCCAGGGCGTACAAGCCGACATGATCGAGGCGCGACTCAAGGAGGATAGCAATCACGCCATCAAGGCAGTGTGCGTCGTGCATAACGAAACCTCGACTGGCGTTACCAGCGACATCGCCTCGGTGCGCCGCGCCATCGACGCTGCCGGCCACCCGGCGCTTTTGATCGTCGATACCATTTCCGGGCTTGCCAGCGCTGACTATCGCCACGATGAGTGGGGCGTTGATGTCACCGTATCAGGGTCCCAGAAAGGCCTCATGTTGCCGCCGGGGATCAGTTTCAACGCGCTGTCGCCCAAGGCGATCGAAGTGAGCAAGGGCGCGAAGCTGCCCAGAAGCTTCTGGGCCTGGGATGAAATATTGGAGGCCAACAAGAACGGCTACTGGCCTTATACCCCAAGTACCAACCTACTCTACGGGCTGAACGAGGCGCTCGATATGCTATTGGAGGAGGGAATGGAGCAGGTGTTCGAGCGCCATGCGCGCTGGGGAGCTGGCGTACGCGCGGCGGTCCAAGCTTGGGGGCTGGAGATCCAGTGTCAGGATCCAGCGCTCTATTCACCGGTATTGACGGGAGTCGTCATGCCTGAGGGGATCGATGCCGACGCGGTACGGCAGATCATCTACGAGCGCTTCGATCTCTCGCTGGGCATGGGCCTTGGCAAGGCGAAGGGCAAGATGTTCCGTATCGGTCACTTGGGCGACTGTAACGACTTGACACTCATCGCCACCCTTGGTGGCTGCGAGGCGGGCATGAAGCTTGCCGGTGTCGAGCTCAAAGCCAGCGGCGTCACAGCAGCGCTCGACTATTTCGCCGAGCATCCACACCGGTTTTCCCGCGATCAATCAGGCCAATAGGCCGGGAGGCGACATGATATCGCTGACTCAGCCGCCACGGTCTGCCGACGCCAAAATCAAGCCGGTGAGTGAGCTCGCGGCCAGGCTTTCTCGTGAAATAGCCGGCGACGTACTCTTCGATCACGCCAGCCGCGGACGCTATTCCACCGATGCGTCGATCTATCAAATCACGCCGGTGGGAGTGATCATTCCGCGCCACCAAGAGGATCTCACCTTGGCGCTGGATATCGCGCGCGATGCCGATGTGCCGATGCTGGTCCGTGGAGGCGGCACCAGTCAGTGCGGGCAGACCGTGGGCGAGGCGCTGATACTAGACACCACGCGCTGGCTCAACCAGGTGGTGGAGTTCGACGAGCAGGCACAAACCGTCGTGGTCGAGCCGGGCATGGTGCTCGATCACCTCAACGCCTGGCTCAAGCCTTACGGGCTCTGGTTTCCGGTGGATGTATCCACCAGCGCCCAGTGCACGATCGGCGGCATGGCTGGCAACAACTCCTGCGGTTCACGCTCGATCTATTACGGCAACATGGTGCACAACGTGTTAGGGCTCGACGCGGTGTTGGCCGATGGCAGCGAGGTGAGCCTTGGGTTCGTCGATCAGTTCTCCATCAGTAGCCGGGAGCAGGCGTTGGCCGAAAAAGTCAGGGCCATCGCCGAAAAGGTCGGCCCGGAGATTCGGGAACACTTTCCCAAAGTGCTGCGCCGGGTCGGTGGCTATAATCTGGACCTTTTCGACTGTCAAAACCCGATTCCCTACGACCCTGATCACCGTCCGAATCTATCGCACCTGCTGGTGGGCTCGGAAGGAACGTTGGGGGTCAGCCGGCGTATCAAGCTAAAACTTTCACCGCTGCCGGAAAAGAAGGTGCTGGGCGTAGTCAATTTCCCCACTTTCTATCAGGCGATGGATCTCACTCAGCACATTGCCAAGCTTGGCCCCATGGCCGTGGAGCTGGTCGACCGTACGATGATCGAGCTTTCACTCGAGAATCCGGCGTTTCGCCCGGTCATCGAGAAAGCCTTGATCGGCCGCCCCGAAGCGATGCTGTTGGTGGAGTTCGCTGGTGCAGATCAGGCTGTGCTCGTGCAAAAACTCGACGAACTCAACGAACGCATGGGCGAGCTGGGCCTTGGTGGCAGCGTGGTCAACATGATTGATGCCAGCGAGCAGAAGGCGCTCTGGAACGTGCGCAAGGCCGGGCTCAACATCATGATGAGCATGAAAGGGGATGGCAAACCGGTATCGTTCATCGAGGATTGCGCGGTACCGCTGGAACATTTGGCCGAATACACCGACAAACTGACCCAGGTTTTTCATCGTTATGGGACGGAAGGAACCTGGTACGCCCACGCAGGTGCCGGCACGCTTCACGTGCGCCCGATCCTCGACCTGCGCCGGGGCGGGGCCGAGAAGATGCGGGAAATCGCCGAGCATGCCTCGAGTTTGGTGCGTGAATACAAGGGCGCCTATTCCGGTGAGCACGGCGACGGTATCTGCCGGGGCGAGTGGGTCGCTTGGCAGTTCGGCGAAACCGTCAACAATGCGTTCAAGGAAATCAAGGCGCTCTTCGATCCCCATAATCGTTTTAACCCTGGAAAGATCGTCGATACCCCGAAAATGGACGATGAACGCTACTTTCGCTTTCCCACAAGCTACGATCGTATTCCGCTCACGCCTGTATTTGATTGGTCCGCTTGGAATGTCGAGCGTGATCCGCTCACCGGCGAGCAGAGCCCTCCGGGGACGGCGGGCGATGCCACCCACGGTCTCGCGATGGCGGTCGAGATGTGCAACAACAATGGGCATTGCCGCAAGTTCGATGCGGGCACCATGTGTCCAAGCTACCGGGCGACTCTGGATGAGAAGCACCTGACCCGGGGGCGAGCCAATACCCTGCGCCTGGTGCTTTCCGGTCAGATGGGCGAGGAAGGACTGGCCGATGACAGCGTGAAAGAGGCGCTGGATCTCTGCGTCTCCTGCAAGGGCTGTAAGCGTGACTGCCCCACGGGGGTCGACATGGCCAAGTTCAAGATCGAAGCGCGCACGGCCCGAGCGCGGCTCAAGGGGCTTTCGCTTCGCGATCGCATGGTCGGCGAGATGCCGCGCTACGCACGCTGGGCTCACCGCTTAAAGGGCGTAACGCGAACCGTCGAGCGCATTCCGTTGATCGCCTCGCCGCTCAAGCGCGCGTTGGGGCTCGCGCCACAGCGCGCCTTTCCCGTTTTCGATGGCAACTTTCTGGTAGAGCCGCACCAAAACGCACGCGAACGCGGTCAGCGCGACGTGCTGCTATTCGTGGATACGTTCAACAACTATATGGAAAGCGACAATGCTCGAGCGGCCAAGCGTGTGCTGGAGTCTGCGGGCTATCACGTACACTTGAACGTGCAAAAAGGACAGCGACCGCTTTGCTGTGGGCGCACCCACCTGGCAGCCGGTCAGTTCGACAAGGCAAAGGCTGAAGCACGGCGAACGCTCGACTATCTGATGCCCTTCGTTCAGCGCGGCGTGGCGGTGGTCGGGCTTGAGCCGTCATGCCTGTTGACCCTACGCGACGAGTTTCTGCAGTACGGCTTTGGCGATGAGGCTCGGGCACTTGCCGAGTCTGCTTACCTCTTCGAAGAATTTCTGGTCAAGGCAAAGGCTGCCGGCGAACTTACGCTGTCGCTCGAGCCGTTGGAGACGTCTCACGCGCTGCTTCATGGCCACTGCCATCAAAAGGCGTTCGATGCACTACGCCCGGTCGAGGAGGTGCTTGGCTGGATTCCCGGTCTCCGCGTTGAAACCATCGAGTCCTCCTGCTGCGGTATGGCGGGGAGTTTCGGCTACGAAGCGGAGCATTTCGACGCCTCGATGAAAATGGCCGAACTCAGTCTGCTACCCGCCGTGCGCGGCGCCAACGCCGATACGCTGGTAGTCGCCGATGGCACTAGCTGCCGCCACCAGATTCATGATGGTGCTCAGCGTAACGCCATTCATGTTGCCCGCGTGCTGGAGCAAGCGTTATCCTGGCATGATCGCGCGAGCGGATGACAACAATCAAAAGGAGCCTTGCATGGCCATTTATCAACTGGGTGAGCACAAGCCGGACATCGGCGACGACGTCTACGTTGCCGAGACCGCCGATGTGATCGGGCAGGTGACGCTGAAAGCCCGCGCCAGCGTCTGGTATCAGGCGGTGCTGCGCGGCGATACCGAGCGGTTGGAGGTGGGAGAGCAGAGCAACATTCAGGACGGCGCGGTGCTGCACGCCGACCCCGGCTTTCCCCTGACCGTGGGTAAGGGCGTGACCGTCGGTCATCAGGCGATGCTGCACGGCTGTACGGTGGAGGATGGCTGTCTGATCGGCATTCAGGCGGTGATTCTCAACGGCGCGGTGATTGGCGAGAACAGCCTGGTCGGCGCCTGCGCTTTCGTGAAGGAGGGCGCGGTGTTTCCGCCCAACTCGTTGATCGTCGGCTCTCCCGCGCGGGTGGTGAAAACGCTGCCCGAAAGTGCAGTGGAGGGGCTCAAGCTGAACGCGCAAAGCTACGTGGAGCGCGGCCAGCAACACGCCAAAGAACTCAAGAAAATCGGTTGAAAAGCCGACGTTAAGCGCATAAAAAAACCACCCCGAAGGGTGGTTTTTTGCGTTGGGCCAGGCCCGCTAAACGCCTGCAGCCGCTACATCAGCGTGTCGGTTACCCCCAGAACGTAGAAGGCAATCAGCGCGATGATACCGGCAAACGTCAGGTAGTAGATCGTCGGCAGGATGGTAATGCGGATCGTGGCGCCCTCGCGGCCCAGAAGGCCCACGGTGGCAGAGGCGGCCACCACGTTGTGGATGGCGATCATGTTGCCCGCTGCCGCGCCTACGGCTTGAAGGGCGATCATCATGGCGGTCGACACGCCCAGAGTTTGCGCTACGTTAAACTGGAACTCGGCCAGCATCAGATTGGAAACCGTGTTGGAACCGGCGATAAAGGCTCCCAGCGCACCGACGGCCGGGGCGAAGAAGGGATAGACATCGCCCACGCCGTTGGCCACGGCCTGCGCCATCATCACCGGCATGGAGACCAGATCCGCTCCGTTTACACCGGAGTTGATCAGAATACGCACCATCGGCACGGTGAAAATCAGCACGAAGCCTGCGCCGAAGATGGTTTTAGTGGACTCCGACACCGCCGCCTTCAGCTGGCCGCCGTTCATCCTGTGCAGGAAGTAGGTAATCAACACGACCGCCAGGATGATGCCACCGGGTAGGTACAGCGGCTGTACGCCGCCGCTCACGCCGGTTTCACCGAGGATGTTCGCCCAGTTCAGGTTGATCGACGTCAGTGCGACACGAAGCGGCTCGATGGTGCGCGAGGCGACCAAAAAGAGCGCCAGCAGCACGTAGGGAATCCAGCCTCTGAGCGTGGACATCGGCGCCCGGCCGGCCACGTCTTCCATTTTGATTTGCAGGTTGCCGATCCACTCATCCGGCCAGGACGTCGCTTCGGGGAAGTCCCAGGTGTCCTTGGGCAGCAAGAAGCCCTTGCGCGCCGCTGGTACCACGATGGCCAGGCCAATCATGGCGCCGATCATCGAGGGGAATTCCGGGCCGAGGAAGACGCCGACCAGCATGTAAGGCACGACGAACGAGATGCCGGTGAAAATGGCAAACGGGGTAATCGACAGGCCCTCTTTCCAGGACTTGTTGGCACCGAAAAAGCGCACCATCACGGTGACCAGAATCAATGGCATCAGTATGCCAATGATGGCGTGAGTGATCGCCACTTCGCTGGTGATCAGCCTGAAAAACACCTCCCAGGAAGAGCCGTTGGCAACAAGCGCCTCGGTGATCCCGTTGCGGTCGACCCCGGTGCCCACGCCCACGATGATCGGCGTACCTACCGCGCCAAACGACACCGGCGTGGACTGGATCATCATGCCCGCCACCACGGCGGCCAGCGCCGGAAAGCCCAGTGCGACCATCAAGGGGGCGGCCACGGCGGCGGGCGTACCAAAGCCCGAAGCGCCTTCGATGAAACAGCCAAACAGCCACGCCACGATCAGCGCCTGCACGCGACGGTCCGGGCTGATACCGGAGAAGCCGTTGCGAATCGCCATGATGCCGCCGGAGTGCTTGAGCGTGTTGAGCAGCAAAATCGCGCCGAAGATGATCCACAAAAGCCCGGCGGTCTGAATCAGGCCCTGAATGGTCGAGGCAGCCACACGGGTAAAGCTCATGTCCCAGGCGGTCAGGCCGATCACGGCGGCGGTGAGGAAGACCAGCGGCATGGCGATTCTGGCGGGTACTTTAAAGCCAATCAGTAAAATACCCGCAAGCAGCAGCGGCATGAACGCCAGTAATGCAAGTATCGTTTCACTCATGGAGGAGAGCCCTTGTTTGTTCGACGGTGCTTTTATGAGTAGTCACTGCTCGGCGCTTGTGGCGCGTAAGCAGCCCAGGCCAACGATACGACCAGCTTAACGCGCTGACTACATTGGAAAATTGGTCTTACCAGTCAGCGGCGGGGATTGATGCTGTCTTGTACCTGATGATTTTGAATCAAGTCGTTGTTTTTGATCGATATAACATCAGGCGTGCCAACGAGAAGTGACGTTTTTCATTAGACTAATAGATAGGGCGGCAGGTAGGTGGTTGGGCAAGCATCAGGGCTTGTTTGTGGCGCGGGGAGCGACCATGCTGAACACGTCGTCTTTCAAGCGAGGTGAACCGATGGATCGTATCGTTTATGACCTGTGCGGGCGCGATGAACGCCTGCGTTTTTCGCCTTACTGCTGGCGCGTGCACCTGTCGATGGCGCACAAGGGGCTCGCCTATCGCACCGAGCCCTGGCGCTTTCAGCAAAAGGAGAAGATCGCTTTTGCCGATCACGACAAGGTACCCGTGCTGGTCGACGGCGACACGGTGGTGACCGATAGCTTCGAGATCATGCGCTATCTGGATCAGACCTATCCGGACGCGCCGCTGCTTGGTGAAGGACAGAGCTATCAGCGTGCGCTCTTTTTTAAACTCTTCGTCGAACGTAGTGTTAGCCCGGCCCTGTTTCGCATCGTGGTGATGGACCTGCTCGAGGCCATTCATCCCGACGACCGTGACTATTTTCGCGAAACCCGTGAGGCGAACTTCAAGATGCGCCTTGAGGAGCTTCACAACCCCACCCAGGGGCGCGAGCAGCTCGACAAGGTGTTGACGCCGGTGAACGCGCTGCTAAAAGAGAGCGCCTTTCTCGACGGCGAAGCGCCGGCAGGCGCCGACTACCTGCTGTTTGGAAGCTTCATGTGGGCCCACGTCGTGTCACGCGAGGCGCTGTTCGACGAGCACCAGCCCATCTCGCGGTGGTTCGAGAAAATGCTGGCCATTCATGACGGTATGGCAGGCCAGGCACCCACGGTGCGCGAGGTATAGGTCTCATCCCAACGGCTGAAATGATGCAGTGCGGCAAAAATCATGTTGCGCTGCACAAAAAGCGCTGCTAGTTTTAGAGGACACAAGGCAAGTGCTTTGGTATCGACCGCCCCACATGCGCGTCGAATCGCTAACTGGCAGGAGGTTACGTGATGGATAAGACCGCAGAGAACACCAAACAGCAGTTTGAGTCGATTTTCGTATCGCCCATGCGCTCATACACCCTGGCCGCGCTCGATTACTACGAGCGTCTCGTCGGTGCCCAGATGGACGCCGCTCGTGCCTACTCGGACATGAGTCTCGCTCAGGCGCGTACCTGGCTTGACGTGAAGGACGCCGACGGTTTCAAGCGTGCCATGCAGTCCCAGCAGAAAACCGCGTCCGACTTCATGGAGCGCGTCAAGGGCGACTCCGAGAAAGTCACCTCGATCGGTCAGGACTTCATGCAGGACAGCCAGAAAATGGCCGAAGAGCAGACTCAGAAAGCCGCTGATACCATCAACCGGTAATCAATCCGGTTGCTTTCGAAGCCGCCCCCTCGGGGGCGGCTTTTTCGTGGGCGAAACGAAAATAACCGGCGGCTCAGGTCTCGCTTTTGGCGATCAGACGAAAACGCGCGATGCAGGCGATCTGCTCGATGGCGGTTTCCCGCTCCTCGTCCGGCGTGTTGTTGAGCCGCGTCTCAAACGCCGCCAAAATATCGTGGCGGTCGAGCCCTTTCACCGCGATCACGAAGGGGAAGCCGAACTTCTCAAGGTAGGCGCCGTTCAAGGACTCAAAGCGCGCCAGCTCCTCGATTGAACACTGGTCGAGCCCGGCGCCGGCCTGCTCGCTTTTCGAAGCGTCGGTCAATTCATCGGCCAGCGCCGCCTTGCCGGCCAGGTCCGGGTGCGCGCGAATCACCTCGATCTGACGCTCGCGCGGCGCGGCGCGCAGTACATCGCTCATCGTTTGCGCAAGCACGGCCGGATCGTCGTGGGGGATATCCAACCCCTGGTGCCAGGCCTGCTCGGCGATCCAGGGCGAGTGTTCGAACACGTCGCCATAAGCCGCTAAAAACGCGTCCAGCGAACATTGGCTGGGGGCCGGGGTGAGTGAATCGGTTGCCTCTTGATGCGCGTTTGTCACGGCGTCTTCTCCTTGGCGTAGAGCGAGGGGGCGGTGTATACAATCGATGGTATCACCACTAAGCTTTGATCAATACAAGGTGTTGACCGATGGGTCAAACGCACCGCCGATAACAGGAGAGAGCCCATGGGACGGCTGACGACCCACGTACTGGATACCGCGAGAGGCGCGCCTGGCGCCGGCATCACGATCGAGGTTTTTCGACTTTCGGCCGGTTCTCGCGAGCACCTGGGGAGTGCGGTGACCAATGCCGACGGACGCTGTGATGTCCCGCTGCTCGATGGCGAGCGCTTTCTGGCCGGCGAGTACGAGCTGGTGTTTCACGTCGGCGACTATCTGCGCACCCAAGGGGTCGAGGCCGTCGAGCCGCGCTTTCTGGACGTGATTCCGCTGCGCTTTGGCGTGGCCAGCGCCGATGAGCACTACCACGTGCCGCTGCTGCTCTCGCCCTATGGTTACTCGACATATCGCGGTAGCTAAACAGACCCTAAAATCGGCACCCGATTTATTTCTTGCAAGGAGACGCCATGAGCGACGAGCAGGCCGCCATGAAGCGCCGCGCGCCTGAAAGCGACGGCGACGCGCGCCACGAGTCGATTTATCGTGCGGTGAGCGACGCGATCGTCGAGCAGCGCCTAAAGCCCGGTGCGCGCCTTCGCGAGGATGCGCTCTCCGAGGTGTTCGGCATCAGCCGGACCGGCATTCGCAAGATTTTACAGCGCCTGGCGCTGGAGCAGCTCGTCACCCTTACGCCGCGCCGCGGCGCCAGCGTCACTCGCCCGACCGCGGAAGAGGCGCGCGACGTCTTCAACGCGCGTCAGCTGGTCGAGTGTGGGCTGATGGCGGACGTTGCCAAGCGTATGACCGCGGCGGATTCCGACGCGCTTCGCACCCTGGCCCACCGCGAGCGCCAGGCGCTGCGTGAGGGTCAGCAGAGCGTGGCCATTCGCCTCTCGGCGGATTTTCACGTGCATCTGGCAAGGCTTTCCGGCAACGCCACGCTTGCCGATTTCGTCGAGCGGCTCTGCTCGCGCTCGTCGCTGATTCTCGCGGTCTACGGCCATCGCGGTCATCTGGGCTGCGAGTCCCACGATCACGACGATTTGATCAATTACCTGGAAGCGGGTAAGACCGAGCGCGCTACGGCGTTCATGAGCCGTCACCTGAAAGCGATCGAAGCCTCGCTTTCGATGGTGGAGGAGGAAGAGAGCGTGCCGGACTTGCGCCAGATATTTGCCGGTTGAAGGATGGTCGCTGTGGGCAGGTTTACATCAGGCTCCAGAAGGCTTCGACCAGCGGGTTTTTCAGGTTTTTCTTTAGCGTGAACAGGCCGATATCGTAGGGCTCGAGCTTTGGCGCCACGTCCAGCACGCGAATGCGCTCCCTGAGCGGGCTGTTGTCGAGCACGATTTTAGGCACCACGCCGATGCCGAAGCCCAGGCTGACCATGCTGACGATCGCCTCGTTCCCGGTGACCTGGGCGTAGATACGCGGCGAGATGTCTTGTCGGCGAAACCACTCGTCCACCCGTGCACGCGACACGCCGCTTTCCGACAAAATCATGGGAACACTCGCCCACTGCTCAGCCGTGCCAGGCGTGCCGGTGGGAGCGTTCGGCCCCGGCTGCTCGAGCGGGGCAATGAATAAGAGCGGTGAGGTGGCGATCGGCTTGAAGGCCAGTCCTCGCGGCAGGTGGGCGGGTTTGGCGGCGATGCTCAAATCTTCCTTGCCCTCCAGCACGTGGGCGATGGCGTGTTCCGGGTCCCCGGTGCGCAGCTTGATCTCGATGGCCGGGTAGGCGATCCGAAAGCGGCGCAAAAGCTCGTGTAGAAAGCTGTAGCTGGCGGTCACCGAACCATACAGGCTTATTTCGCCGCTCAACTCGCCGGGGTTATCGGTCAGCTCATGGCGAATCATGTTCCACTGGCTGCTGGCCTCGCGGGCGTACTCGAGAAATCGCTGGCCTTCCCGGGTCAGCATCACGGTCCGGTTGTCGCGATTGAAAAGCGCCACGCCAAGCTCGTCTTCCAGATAGCGGATATTGCGCGAAAGCGCCGACACGCTCACAAAACACGCCTCGCTTGCGCGGCCAAAGTGCAGCGTCTCCGCCAGCGCCAGAAACTGTTTGAGAAGTTTGAAGTTCATTTCGCCATCATACCCCTGTTTTGTTAAAAACGGGATGTGCTGTTGCAAATATATCAATTTAAGAAAGAGTCGTTTTTGGGTAGATTGGCTCTACCCACTCGGCGCTGGCGTTTGAAGCGAGCGACCGGGTCACTTTTTTCGTGTCGGTGTGGCTACATCGACCGCGTTTGATCACAGATCGGGATATCCAGAATGGCTAATTATTTCAATACCCTGACGCTTCGCGAACAGCTGGAGCAGCTTGCCAAATGTCGTTTCATGTACAGCTCTGAATTCGACGAGGGTGTCGAGGCGCTGAAGGGCAAGAAGATGGTGGTCATTGGCTGTGGCGCGCAAGGCCTCAACCAGGGCTTGAACCTGCGCGACAGCGGCCTGGACGTCGCCTACGCGCTGCGTCCGGACGCCATCGAGCAAAAGCGCCAGTCCTGGAAGAACGCCACGGAAAACGGCTTCACCGTGGGCACCTACGAAGAGCTGATTCCGACGGCGGACGTGGTTCTGAACCTGACCCCGGACAAGCAGCACACCTCGGTGGTCAACGCTGTGATGCCGCTGATGAAGGAAGGCGCGTGCCTCTCCTACTCGCACGGTTTCAACATCGTCGAAGAAGGCATGAAAATTCGCGATGACCTGACCGTCATCATGGTTGCACCCAAGTGCCCGGGCTCCGAGGTGCGTGCCGAGTACGTACGTGGTTTCGGTGTTCCCACTCTGATCGCCGTGCACGAAGCCAACGACCCCAAAGGCGAAGGCCTGGCGCTGGCGAAAGCCTACGCGGTGGGCACCGGCGGCCACAAGGCGGGCGTGCTGATGTCCTCTTTCATCGCGGAAGTGAAATCCGACCTGATGGGCGAGCAGACGATTCTTTGCGGCATGCTGCAAACCGGCTCTATCCTCTGCTTCGACAAGATGATCGAAGAGGGCATCGAGCCGGGCTACGCCTCGAAGCTGATCCAGTACGGCTGGGAAAACATCACCGAAGCGCTGAAGTACGGCGGCGTGACCAACATGCTGGACCGGCTCTCCAACCCGGCCAAGATCAAGGCCTTCGATCTGGCCGAAGAGCTGAAAGAGATCATGCGTCCGCTGTACAACAAGCACCAGGACGACATCATGAGCGGCCATTTCTCGCACACCATGATGGAAGACTGGGCGAACGACGACGCCAACCTGCACAAATGGCGCGCCGAAACTGCGGAAACCAACTTCGAGAAAACGCCGGCCGGCGACGTTGAAATCTCCGAGCAGGAGTACTTCGACAACGGCATCCTGATGGTCGCCATGGTGAAAGCGGGTGTCGAGCTTGCGTTTGAGACCATGACCGCAGCGGGCATCATCGCCGAGTCCGCCTACTACGAGTCGCTGCACGAAACGCCGCTGATCGCCAACACCATCGCGCGCAAGAAGCTCTACGAAATGAACGCGACGATCTCCGATACCGCAGAGTATGGCTGCTACCTGTATAACCACGCCTGCGTACCGCTGCTGGCCGACTTCATGAAGGGCATCAAGTCCGATGTCATCGGCAAAGGCCTTGAGGTCGACGACAACGGCGTGGACAACGCGCGCCTGATCGACGTCAACGAAGCGCTGCGTTCGCACCCGGTAGAAGCCGTTGGCGCCGTGCTGCGCGGTCACATGGCCGATATGAAGAAGATCGTTTAACCCCTGGGTTAGCCGTTAGCTAGTCAAATCGAAGCCGGGCTATCCCCAGGATACGCCCGGCTTTTTTGTCTCTTTTTCCAGCCCGAAGGAGCAACTGCATGGCGTCCTCGATTCCGCTTGCGAGTATTCAGCTAAAGAGCGCGACGATCAGCTTCGATGATCGCTTCACCCTGAGCGAGGTCGACTGGACCATCGAACCCGACCAGCACTGGGTGATCACCGGCGCCAACGGTTCCGGCAAATCGGCGCTGGCGGCGGCGCTGGCCGGCGTTGGAAAGCTGGAGGCGGGCAGCATCGAGGGTCTTCCCAAGCGCGTCGGGCTGGTCTCCTTCGAGGCGCAGGCCGAACTCATCGCCGCGGAGCTTAAAAAGGACGACGCCGACATCATGGATGTCGTATCGCTGGGCACGCCGGTCAGGGAGATGATTTTTGATTACTGCCGGGATGTTGAGCTTGCCGAGCAACTGGTCGAAAAGTTTGGCCTGGCGCCGCTGCTGGAGCGCGCCTTTCGCAAGCTCTCGACGGGGGAGACCCGCAAGGTCATGCTGATTCGGGCGCTGGCCAACGAGCCGGCGCTTTTGATTCTGGACGAGCCGTTCGATGGCCTCGACGCCGACACGCTCGCCATGCTCCAGGCACACCTGGCCGCCATCGTCGAGCGCGTGCCCATGGTGCTGGTGCTCAATCGCTTCGACGAGATGCCGGATTTCATCACCCATGTGGCCTATCTGGACAAGGAGCGCCCCGCACCGGTGAAAGGTAGTAAAAAGCGTGGCGAAGGCGGGCGGCTGGCGTTCACGGTCGACCGCCAGGATGAAGCGGCTTACAACGAGCTTTATCAGCTGCTGCATTTGAAAACCAGCGATTTGCGCGTGCCCGAGGCGGACCCTGCCAGCCAGCTGCCGGCGCTCGACCCGAGCCAGCCGCTGGTCAAACTCACACAAGCGACGATCCGCTACGGCGATACCCTGATCGTCGACCGCCTCGACTGGACGATCGAGCAAGGCCAGCACTGGCAGCTCAGTGGCCCCAACGGTAGTGGCAAGACCTGCGTGCTCTCCTTGATCACAGGCGACCACCCGCAGTGTTACACCAACGATATCTTCGTGTTCGGCTTCAAGCGCGGCAGCGGCGAGAGTATCTGGCAGATCAAGCAGTTCATCGGCTACGTCTCCACCGCCCTTCAGTGGGAGTATCGCGTCAGCACCAGCTGCAAGAACGTCGTCATTTCGGGCTTCCATGACAGTATCGGTGTGTATACCAAGGCCACCGATCAGCAAAAACGAATCGCCGATCAGTGGCTTGAGCTACTGGGCATGAGCGCGCGGGCGGATCAGCCGTTCAACAAGCTCTCCTACGGCGACCAGCGGCTTTTATTGATTGCCCGGGCCATGGTCAAACACCCGCCGCTTCTGATCCTCGACGAGCCCTGCCTGGGTCTGGACGACATGAACCGCCAGCTGGTGCTCGCGCTGATCGAGAAAATCTGTGAAGGCGGCGAAACCACGGTGCTTTACGTCAATCACCACACCGAAGACCGCATCAAGGAGATCGACAATCACCTGACGCTGGAGAAACTCAGCGCTGTTTCATAACGCCTCACCTAAACCCTCACGCGATAGGGGTAAAGAGCAGCCTCGGCATTGCGCCGCGGGGTGAATAGCGAACTGTCGCTAAATCGTCAGCGGCCAAAAAAGCGGCGCCAAAAGCCGCGTTTTGGCTCCGAGGGCTTTGGCGTGCGCCGCGCGAGGTACTCGCCGTAGCAGTCGGGGAAGTGCGTTTGGCACCAGTCGGCAAGCTCGGCCGCGGTGGCTGGATGGCGCGTCGGCGCCGAGTTTGAATAGAGCGATAGCGCCTCGCCCGCACCGAACGCCTGCCAGAGTAGCGCGATATAAGTGCTCCCAGCGCCAATGCTCGAGGCGGCGCCGTAGCCTTCGGCATCGCTCAGGGCGCGATAGCCCGAGCGCGTGACGACCCCTTTGGCGAACGCCTGCTGGTGCGATGGCAACGTATTCATGCGAGTGATAGCGTTCTTAAGCGATGTTCTTGAGCGATGCTATGAAACGATGCCCTTAAGCGATGACGGCAGGTGAGGTAGTGCGTAAAGGCGTTGCAGAGCATAAATCGATCCGTAAAAAAGCGCCGCCGGCCCGGGCCGGTGGCGCTTTTGGGCTTACCTCAACGCGCAACGTGTGCGCCTCAGGTGGTCTGGTGAGCGCCGATGGCAGGGGCCGCCTTGAAATTGCGCATCAGCACGTAGTAAATCAGCCCGCCCAAACCGGCACCGATCAGCCAGCCGTAGCCGCCAAGCCCGGAAAGCGCGGGTACCAGCACGGTGGAAAGCGAGAACGCCGCCGCCCCCACGAAGGCGATCAGTGCGCGCTTGTTCCAGCCCTTGGTGTAGTAGTAGGCGCTGTTGCGCTCGGAAGAGAAGAGCTCCTCCATGTTCAGGTGCTGGCGCTTGATCAGGTAGTAGTCCACCACGATGATCCCGTAGAAGGGCGCTACTACCGCGCCAAGCGCGTTGACGAAGCCCGGCACGCCGATCTGGCTGATCACCGATACCCACAGCGCGCCGACGAAAAACGCGATGATCGCGGTGATCAAGCCGCCGGTCTTGAAGCTGATCCTGCTGGGGAACAGGTTCGCCAGGTCATACGCCGGCGGGATGAAGTTGGCCACCAGGTTGATGCCGACGGTCGCGGCGAAGAAGGTCAGCGCGGCGACGATGGTCAGTGGCAAGGAGTCCACCCGCTCGACGATGTCTGCCGGGTTGGTCAGCGCCTCGCCGAACAGCACCAGCGTGCCGGCGGTGATGATCAGCGCGATGAAGGAGAAAAACGCCACGTTCAGCGGCAGGCCCAACAGGTTGCCAAGCTTCATCTGCCGCTCGGTTTTCACGAAGCGGGTGAAGTCACCGAAGTTGATCACTACCGCCGCGAAGTAGGCGATCATGGTGCCGACAATGGCGAAAAACGCCGCCACGGCGCCACCATCCGGCTCGCCGCTGCCGCTGAAAATGGTGCCGATGGCAGGCAAAAGCTCATCGCCGGCCTGGTACCAGACCACGCCCATCAGCACCAGCATGACCACGTAAACGAGCGGCCCCGCCCAGTTCAAAAAGTGCTTGATGCGCTCGATTCCCTGCCAGAAGATCGCGATCTGAAACACCCACACGATCACGAACGACACCCAGGCCACCGGGGAGAGCCCCAAAAAGCTTGCGCCGCTCGGCTCACCAATGAAGGCGGTGATCAATAGCGCCACCGCCGTCGAAGCGAAGTAGGTCTGCACGCCGTACCAGAATATACCCACGATGGCGCGCAGCATGGCGGGCAGGTTGGCGCCGCGCACCCCAAGGCTCGCCCGCACCATGACCGGAAACGGAATGCCGTATTTCACGCTGGGCTTGCCGGTCAGGTTGACCAGAAACATCACCACCACGCCGGCGAGAATGATCGCCGCCATCACCGCCCAGCCGTTCAGGCCATACGTTAGAAAAAGCGACGCGGCCAGGGTATAGCCGAACAGGCTCTGAATGTCGTTGGACCAGACGTTGAAGATCTCGAAGGCGCCCCAGCTACGCGCCTCGGGCTTTAACGGGGCGAGGTCTTCGTTGTAAAGGCTTGGGTCGATACGCTTGATATCGAGTCCACTCGGGGACGGTTGCTCATGCATGGTGACATCCTGTGCGGGTATTTGGCGTTGTGAGTGAAGCGATATAAAAAGGCCGCCCGAGGGCGGCAGGGGGACAAACGATTATTGCGTAAAGCGTTGGCAGGCGGACCAGCGCGCCATGAGCAGGTAGTACACCGCGCCCGCCGGAATCAGGCTCGCGTACCAGGAGACCGCCGAGAACATCAGTGCGGCGACGATCCCCACCGCCATGGCGATCACCGCGGCCAGGTTGACGCCTTTGTAGGGGCCTTGCGGATCGTAGAGCTTGTCGAGATCCAATGTACGCCGGCGAATCAGATAGTAATCCACCACCAGAATCGCGAAGATCGGGCCGAGAAAGGCGGAGTAGGTCTGCACGAACAACTGAAGTCCGGCGGCGGATTCCGGCTGCACCAGCTTCCAGGGAAAGGTGGCGAAGGCCAGCAGGCCGACCAGAATGGAGGCCGTCGGAAAGCGCATCTTGAACACGTCCATCAGCACGTAGGTCGGCGGCACCACGTTGTTGAGCACGTTGGTGGTCACCTGAGCGAAGGCGATGAACAAAAGCGTGGTCATCAGAAGCGGCGTGTTATCCACGGCGTTGGCGAATACCTGGATGGGGTCGGCGGTGCCGGTCGCCTCGGACACCATGTAGCCAATCAGCCCCATGAACAGCGTGCAGGGCAGAATCGACATGGCGTAGATGGTGGTCAACAGGCCGCCGCCGGTGCCTTTTTCATGCTCGCGCGAATAGTCGCTGACGTTGAGCATCATGGTGCTGTAGATGCCGAGAAACAGCATCGTCGCGCCCCAGAACGGCATGCCCCAGGAGCCTTCCATGGTGAACAGACTCGCCGACAGCTCGTCGCCGTAGCGCTGTACCGTGGCATAGAACATGTAGGTCAGCGAGCACAGGATAAACGCGCTGCCGATGTTCTCGAGCCACTTGATGCCCTGAAACCCGGTCACCGACAGCGCGATCTGCAGAAGCTGGAAAGCGATGAAGAAAAACACCAGATTGTCGAAGCCGAACAGCGTGGCTGACACCATGTTCAGCGCCCCCGCGCCGATCCAGCTCTGAAAGCCGTACCACACCACCGCAGGCACCGCGCGAACGAGGCCCGGAATGCGCGTGCCGGTGAAGCCGAAAGCGGAGCGCGCCTGCACCATGAAGGGAATGCCGTACTTGTAGCCGGCCGCGCCGTTGATCGCCAGCGCCACACCGATGACGAAGCAGCCGATGGCGATGGCAAGGGTGGCCTGTAAAAGGTTGAGCGTGCCCACCACGCTCGACCCCATGGCGAAGGTGCCAATCGACACGCAGCCACCGAACCAGGCCAGAAAGTAGGAGCCGCGTCCCATGATGCGGGTTTGTTGCGGCGCCAGGCTCTCGGCGCCCATCGCTTTTTGGGCGGCGTCCGCCGGCGGGTGGGATGTTTCCGAGGTCAAACCAGACGTGTTCATCGTACCGTCCTCGCAAGATATTCGATGTTATAGTTTTGCCCGATGGCTCGGGCGACGCTTGCGGCGTGGCGTGCTAACGGTGTTCGTATTGTCGTTATGGATGCTGCTTGTATCGATAAAACGGTACTGCTGTATCAGCGATTCTGCCTGCTTGGCGCTGCTTCGTAATTAACGGTTGCCTGGTGATGAGCGCTAAGCGCCTGGCGGCAGCTCGAGGTTCGAATAGTCGCTGAACCTGCCGGTAAAAGTTTTCGCGCGCGGGTAGTCCAGATCGCCGTGCTTGCTGGTATGAAGGCCAAGCCCCACCAGCGACTCGGCAAGCTTCAGTGCGGCGCTGACGCCTTCGACGACCGGAAGGCCCACCTCGCGGCTGATCGCCTGGGTCAAATTCGCCATGCCGCCGCAGCCCAGTACGATGGCGCCGATACCGTCCTCATCGCGAGCTCGGCAGCACTCGGCCACGATGCGCTTGAAGGCCGCGTCCGGGTCGTGTTCGAGATCGAGCACCGGAATTTCCGCGGCGCGAATGCGCCGGCAGTGGTGGCTAAAACCGTACTGCTCTAAAAGATGCTCGGCGATGATGCCGGTGCGCCCCAGCGTGGTGACGATCGAAAAGCGCGTGCTGATCAGGGTCGCCAGGTGAAACCCGGCCTCGGCGATGCCGATCACCGGCGCGCGGGTTAGCTCGCGGGCGGCCAGAAGCCCGGGGTCGCCAAAGCAGGCCACGATATAGGCATCGATCCCGCCTTCGCGCTCGCCCTTGAGCACCTCCTCGGCCACGCCCACGGCGCTCACCGCCTCGTCGAAATGGCTTTCGATCGATACCGGCCCGGCCTCGGGCTGTGTGGCGCTCAGCACGGTGCCTTCGCTTTTCAGAGCTTCGGCGGCGCGATGAATGGCTTGGGTCATCGAGGCGGTCGTGTTGGGATTGATGATGCGTATATGCACGTTGAGCGACTCACAGGTAAACGATTAAAAGTCATCTTGTATACGAAAATAAGGCGCTTTAAATCACGGCGCAACCCTTTTAACGTTGAACCATAGTGTAAGACCCAAACGTCTCGCAGCACGGTATAAGCGCTTTGAGAAAGCGTTGAAACATGGCGAATGAAAGCTGTTGGATTGCTAGCGCGTTGCGACCGGGCGTCGAACTGTTTACCTTGTATACAAAGAAGTCCCGCCAACAATCAGGGAGATACCACGATGTCCACGAAAGAGCAGACCGCCAGTTTCTATCCGCGCGACCTGGTCGGCTACGGGCAAAAGACGCCCCACGCCAACTGGCCTGGCAAGGCAAAAATCGCCGTACAGTTCGTGCTTAACTATGAAGAGGGCGGGGAAAACTCGGTGCTGCATGGCGACGTCGGCTCCGAGCAGTTTCTTTCCGAGATCATCGGGGCAGCGAGCTACAGCTCGCGCCATCTCAGCATGGAGTCGATCTATGAATACGGCTCGCGCTCAGGCGTCTGGCGTATCCTGCGTGAATTCGAGCGTCGCGGTCTGCCGCTGACCGTGTTCGGCGTGGCCATGGCGCTGGAGCGCCACCCGGAAGTGGCCCACGCTTTCAAGGAGCTGGGCCACGAAATTGCCTGCCATGGCTACCGTTGGATCCACTATCAGGAAGTGCCCGAACACATCGAACGCGACCACCTGCAAAAGGCGATGGATATCTTCGAGCGCCTTTATGGCGAGAAGCCCGAGGGCTGGTACACCGGTCGCGACAGCCCCAACACCCGGCGGCTGGTGGTCGACGAAGGAAGCTTTTTGTATGACAGTGACTACTACGGCGACGACCTGCCGTTCTGGAGCCGCGTGACCGACAGCCAGGGCAGCGATCATAACCATCTGATCGTGCCCTATACGCTCGACACCAACGACATGCGCTTCGCCTCGCCGCAGGGCTTCAACACCTCGGATCACTTCTTTAGTTATCTGCGCGACGCCTTCGACGTCCTCTACGCCGAAGGCGACGAAGCGCCTAAAATGCTCTCCGTGGGCATGCACTGCCGCCTGCTGGGACGCCCCGGGCGCTTTCGCGCGCTGCAGCGCTTTCTGGACCACATCGAAGCCCACGACCGCGTCTGGGTGACGCGCCGTGTGGACATCGCCCGCCACTGGGCCGAGCACCACCCGGCGCCGGCACTTTAACCTTATCCGTTTGGAGAGCCATGACGCCCCATATAGGACAGCGCATCGCCGCCCAGTTCGAATCGCTTAGCGCTCAGGAACAGCGGGTGGCGAGCTTCATTCTGGATCACTTCGACGATCTGGCCGTCTACAGTGCCGCGGACCTGGCGCGGCTGACCGGCGTGTCGAAATCGACCGTTAGCCGCCTGTTCAAGCGGCTGGGGTTCGAGAGCTTTCGCAACGTCAAAACGCACGCCCGTCAGCTTCGAAACCTGGGCGTGCCGCTGGTCATCGAATCCGATGCCATGGCAGAGGAAGGCGGGGGCGCCCTGGCGCGTCACCTTCAGCGCGAGCAGGAAAACCTACAGCGCGGCTTGGGCCGGTTGGATACGGGCGATATAGCGAGCGCAGTCGACGCGCTTTGCTCGGCGCGCCAGGTAGTGGTGATGGGATTTCGCAACAGCTACCCCTTGGCACTACACTTTCGCCAGCAGCTGATCCAGGCACGGGCTCAGGTGCGTCTGGCCCCACAGCCCAACCAGTCGCTTGCCGAGGAAATCGTCGATCTCACCACCGACGACGTCGTGGTGCTGTTCGGTTTTCGCCGGCGGCCGAAAGGGTTTGACTCCCTGGTTGAAACGCTCGAGCGCTCGTCCCCCCGCGTTCTTTTGGTGGGTGACCCTACGGCCGTTGCCTTTGCCTCGCGGGTCGATTGGTTTTTAGAAACACCCCTTGAAAGTATTTCGGCCTTTGATAGCTACGCCACGGCTAATAGTTTGATCGCGTTGATCGCCAACGCTTGCCTTCATGAAGGTCTGGCAGAAGGCCGTAAGCGGATCAACGCGATTAGTGAAAGCTACGATGCGCTCGACGAACTCGAGCGCTCCGCTTTCACCTTCGACTAGCCGTATCTTATCCGGTCCATTGCGTTGCCTGGGCGAAGACCAAAAAGCCCAGCGCAATGACGATCCAGACACAGAATAGCGGGAAGAAAAATTTTACCCATTTTTGCCAAGGCACGCCGGCCAGTGCGAGCGTCGCCATGAAATAGCCGGAGGTAGGATAAAGAATATTGCCTATTCCATCACCGAGCTGGTAGGCCAGCACGGCGGTCTGGCGGGTAACGCCGAGAATGTCTGAAAGCGGCGCCATTAGCGGCATGGTAACCAGTGCCTGACCACTGCCAGAAGGTACGATGAAGTTGAACCCGAGCTGTGCGAAAAACATGCCGATGGCTGAAAGCAACGTGGGCAACTCGCCGACCAGGTTACCCAACCCGAACACCAGCGTGTCCATGATCTGACCGTCTTCGAGCATGACCGCGACGCCCCGAGCGACACCGGCAATCATTGCGCCCACCAGAACGTCGCGAAAGCCCTGATTGAAACCAGCGCAGATCTCGTCGGTATCGAGCCCCGCGATCACCCCGACGACAATACCCATGATGATGAATAGCCCTGCCATTTCCATCATGAACCAGCCCTGGCGCAGTACTCCGTAAACGAGCAGCGCGAAGAAGGCAAACGTCGCCGCTGCCGCCAGCTTCTGGCGCAAGTTTGCACGCAGCGCCGGCGTGGTCTCGCCGTGCTGATAGCGTGCGCGTTTTTCGCTTTCCTCTGGATCAGCGGCCATGAGCCCGGATGTCGGGTCGGCATGAACTCGACGGGCATAGCGCATGACGAAAAAAATCGCCGCGGCCAGCATGACAACAAACGCCAAAATACGTAGCCCGTAACCGGAGTAGAGCGGCAGTGCCGAGAGCTGCTGGCCGAGCCCGGTGTTGATCGGATTGAGCACGCCGGTAGTGAATCCCACCGTGGTAGCGCACAGCGCCACAGCGGCGGCGGTCAACGAGTCAAAGCGCAGCGCGATCATCAGCGGCAATATTACAGGTACGTATACGAGCGCCAGTTCCTGGGTACCAATGACCGTGGCGATGGCGGCGAAAACGGTCATGAGCACCGGTATGGTGAGTACGCCACGGCGCGAGAAGCGTCTCGTCAGCTTATCCACCCCGATCTCGATGATGCCCGTGCGGCGAAGGACCATGAACATGCCGCCGATCATGAAGGTAAAGAAGACGACTTCGCCGGCGCTCATCAGCCCGTTAGGAATGGCTAACATGAAGTCGACCCAGCCGACCGGCGTAGAGTCGATCTGCTGATACGAGTTCGGGTCGATCGTGATCCGTCCGGCAGGGCCAGGCACGCGCTCAAACTGCCCAGCAGGTACGAAATGTGTGGCAATGGCCGCCAGCGCGATAAAAACGAAAAGTACGGCATAGATGTCGGGAATGCGGCACCAGCTCTTTTTGGCGGGCGATGGGGGGCGAGATATATCTTGGCGATCCATTGAGTGCCTCGTACCAGTGGGCCGCTATAGCAGCCTCTGTTGTGTTTTAAAAAACGGCAGAGCCATATGTTCCTGTTGACGTTCGAATCAGCCCAAACACGTGGGTTGAAACAAAAGTTGTTATAGAAGTTACTATTGGGAGATATGTTTCACAAGCGTTCAATAATGGCTACGCTTCATTATGTTCGCTAAATCTTGTATACAAGACGGGTCCATTTGTTCCTTACCATCAGAGTCAACAATGTCCAATAACTACTACGCCCCCCAGGGCGGCCATCCGCCGCAGACTCAGCTCACCGCCGACCGGGCGGTGTTCACCGAGGCTTACGCGCTGATTCCGAAAGGGGTGATGCGCGATATCGTGACCAGCAACCTGCCGTTTTGGGAAAGCACCCGGGCCTGGGTGCTGGCGCGGCCACTCTCCGGCTTCGCCGAGACGTTTTCGCAGTACATCATGGAAGTGCAGCCGGACGGCGGCAGCGACAAGCCCGAGCTCGACCCGAAAGCCGAAGGCGTGCTGTTCGTGGTCGAAGGCGAGCTCACGCTGACCCTCGAAGGCGAGCGCCACGTCATGGCGCCCGGCGGCTACGCCTATATCCCGCCGGCCAGTAATTGGCAGGTGCGCAACGACACCCGCGCGCCCGTGCGCTTTCACTGGATTCGCAAGGCGTATGAGTATGTCGAGGGCATCGACGTGCCCAATGCGTTCGTGACCAACGAGCAGGAGATCTTGCCCAACGAGATGCCGGGCACCGACGGGCGCTGGTCGACGACCCGCTTTGTCGACCCGGCAGATGTGCGCCACGACATGCACGTGACCATCGTCAACTTCCAGCCCGGCGGCGTGATTCCCTTCGATGAAACCCACGTCATGGAGCATGGCCTCTACGTGCTGGAAGGCAAGGCGGTGTATCACCTGAACCAGCAGTGGGTCGAGGTGGAAGCCGGCGACTTCATGTGGCTGCGCGCCTTCTGCCCGCAGGCCTGCTACGCCGGCGGCCCGGGCCCGTTTCGTTACCTGCTTTACAAGGATGTGAACCGCCACGCGGCGCTCAAGTTTTAACTCACCCGCCCAGGCCAAAGGAGTTTGATATGCTCGAACTGACCGCCGCGCCGCTGACCGCGGAAACCTTCGCCCCCTTTGGCGAGGTGATCGACGCCCGAACGTCGCCCTCGTTTGCCATCAACGCCGGGCGCACCCAGCGCCACCATGATCTGGCGCGGGTGGAAACATTAGGCGAGAACGCCCACACGCTGATCAACATTTTCGTCAGCCAACCGGTAACGCTCCCGCTTGAGCTCACCTTTCTGGAGCGCCACCCCCAGGGCAGCCAAGCCTTCATGCCGCTGCACGGCGAGCGCTTTATCGTCGTGGTGGCGCCCAAGGGCGATACAATCGACCCACGCGAGGTGCGCGCGTTCGTGACTGATGGCCGCCAGGGCGTGAACTACGCCGCGGGCACCTGGCACGCGATCAACTCGGTGCTCGAGTGCGAGGGCGAGTTTCTGGTGGTCGACCGGGGCGGGGAGGGCGCCAACTGCGACGAATACCCGCTCGAGATCGTGGTGGCTCTCGACGAATAGCGGCGAGGGCGTTTGCCTGTTCGTCACATTAATTTGCTAAGCTGTCAGCCAACTTCACCAACGATCAGGACTTCCATGAGCCAGCGCACCGCACCGCCCATTCGCCGTACCAAGATCGTCGCTACGCTCGGCCCCGCCAGCGACCGCGAAGGCGTTCTCGAAGCCATGTTGAAGGCGGGGGTGGACGTGGTGCGTCTCAACTTCTCCCACGGCACCGCCGATGACCACCGCGAAAGACTCACGCGCGTGCGCGAGATTGCCGCGCGGCTGGGGAGAAGCGTGGCCGCTTTGGGTGATTTGCAGGGCCCGAAGATTCGCATCGCGCGCTTCAAGGCAGGAAAGGTCGTGCTCGGGGAGGGCCAGCCCTTCGTGCTCGATATGACGATGGATAGCGACGCCGGCGATATTCACGGCGTCGGCTGCGACTACAAGACCCTGGCCGAGGACGTGGCCGCCGGCGACCGGCTACTGCTCGACGACGGCCGCGTGGTGCTCGATGTCACCCGTGTCGAGGGCCAGCAGGTGCATACCGAGGTCGTGGTCGGCGGCAAGCTCTCCAACCACAAGGGCATCAACAAGCAGGGCGGCGGGCTCTCCGCGCCGGCGCTGACTGACAAGGACAAGGCGGATCTCAAGACCGCCGTCGAGATCGGCGTCGATTATCTGGCGATCTCCTTTCCGCGCTCGGCCGCGGACATGCAGGAAGCCCGGCGCCTGCTGGGTGACGAGGGCGCCGAGATCGGCCTGGTCGCCAAGGTGGAGCGCGCCGAGGCGGTGGCGGACGAGGCCACGCTCGACGGCATCATCGAGGCCTCGGAAGCGGTGATGGTCGCCCGGGGCGATCTGGGCGTGGAGATCGGCGATGCCAAACTGGTCGGCGTGCAAAAGCGCATGATCAAGCGGGCCCGCACGCTCAACCGCGCGGTGATTACGGCGACCCAAATGATGGAAAGCATGATTTCGGCGCCGCTGCCGACCCGCGCCGAGGTGTTCGACGTGGCCAACGCCGTGCTCGACGGCAGCGACGCGGTGATGCTCTCCGCCGAAACCGCCGCCGGCGACTATCCGGTCGAAACCATTCAGGCGATGGCGCGAGTGTGTCTGGGCGCCGAGCGCGAGCGTACCGTTCAGGAGTCCGGTCACCGCATCCACGAAGGCTTCACCCAGGCCGACGAGACCATCGCGCTCTCCGCGATGTACGCCGCCAACCACATGAAAGGCGTGGTCGCGATCGCCTGCATGACCGCCTCGGGCTATACGCCGCTGATCGCCTCGCGCATCAGTTCGGGCCTGCCGATCGTGGGCCTGGCCCATAACCCCATCGCCCAGCGGCGCATGGCGCTTTATCGCGGCGTGGTATCACTGCCTTTCGATACCTCTCGGATGAGCGCGACCGAGCTCAACGACCGGGCGCTCGAGATGCTCGTCAAGCAGGGCGTGGCACGCCCCGGCGATCACGTCATTTTGACGCGCGGCGATCACATGAATGCCCACGGCGGCACCAATACCATGAAGGTGATGTCGATTTCCGATCAGCATCAAAGCGCCCGCGAAAGCGCAAGCGGAGACGCCTCATGAACCTGTCGCGTCGCAAACTCATCAAAACCGCGCTGGGCGCGGCGCTCGTCGCCAGCGTAGCGACCCCCGCCTTCAATCTCTTCGCCGCCGAGCCAGAGGGGGCGAAAGCGGCGGCACCAGAGGCCGGGACGCTGCCGCTGACCATTCACACCGAGCAGGGCCCGCATCGGCTGGATGTCGAAGTGGCCGAGACGATCTCGCAGCGCCAAAAAGGGCTGATGGGACGCGAGCACCTGCCCGAAGAGCGCGGCATGCTGTTTCGCTTCGAGCGCGAGCAGCCCGCGGGCAATGCCTTCTGGATGTTCAATACGCTGATCGCGCTGGATATCGCCTTCATCGATGACCAGGGGCGGATCGTCGCGATCAACACCATGCCCCCGTGCGAGTCCGAGACTGCCCGCGAGTGCCCAACCTACCTGGCGGGCGCGCCGTTCACCTCGGCGCTGGAGGTCAACGCCGGCTACTTCGAGGCGCGCGGTATTCAGGTGGGCGACTGCGTCTCCGTGCCGGCGCTGGCCGGCTTCTGCCGGCCCGACGCCTGAATGCTCGCCCGGTGGTGACCTAAACCGCCGGGCGGCGCTTTTTAAAACGCAGTAGAATCAGCCCCACCCCGGCGACCACCAGGCCGCCGCCGGCGAGCTTGTGTACGCCCAGGGGGTCGCCCATCAGAAGCGCCCCCAGCCCCACCGCCAGTACCGGTACCAGCAGCGTCATCGGCACCACCTTGTTGACCGGGTGGCGGCGTAGCAGCGCGTACCAGATACCGTAGGCAAGGATCGACGACATCACCGCGGTATAGAACACCGCGCCCCAGCCGGCCAGGCCCGCCGAGCGAATGGCTTGCCACTGCCCGTTCTCGAAAAGCCAGGAGCCGAGCGCGACCTGGGGCACTGCGAATAGCGCGATCCAGCCCGCCAGCGCCAGCGGCGCGATGGCTGGGCCGCGCTTGATCAAAAGTTGCGACACCGCCCAGCCCAGCGCGCTCAAAAGCAGAATGCCAAGCGGCAGCGGCGAGGGCAGCGTGGGGCCACCCGCCAGCACCACCACGCCGGCAAACGATAGCAACAGTCCCGCCAGCCGCTTGGGCCCCAGCTTCTCCTTGAGAAAGACGACCGCCAGAATCGTCGCAAACGGCGTGCCCATCTGTACCAAAAGCGCGCCGGTGCCCGCCTCGGACTGACCAAGGCCGATGAACAGCATGGCGAAGTGCAGCGTACCGAAGGTGACGGATAACAGCAGCAGAAACGGCAGCTGGGCGCGCGGCACCGGATAGAAGGGCACCAGCAGAAGGGCGACCAGCGCAAAGCGCAGCGTGGTCATCAACAGCGGCGGAAGTTCCGCCACGCCCACCTTGATGACGACGATATTGAGCGCCCAGATGGCCACGACCAGAAGGCCCAGAAGTAAATCGCGTAGCGGCACGGCAGTGTCCTGTCGTTGAAAAGAGGATGATTCAAAGTGGCGCGACCATCATAACAGCCCGGCTCTCTTCCCTTCGCCCTTCAAGTGCCTACAATAGGCGAGGCGCGCGCGGGCCAACGACCGCCGCGCCCTTGCACATCCCCTATAAAAACCAGATAAAAAGGAATCCTCATGACGCTGACACGCCACCTCTCCCGCGCAGGCCTGGGCCTGACCGGTGCCGCGCTCTTGACGCTGGCCGTTTCCGCCCAGGCGCGCGAGCTTTCCGTCTCCACGGTGCTGTCCGACGCCTTCCCCTGGGGGCAGGCGGCAGAAAAATGGGCCGAACTTTTGGAAGAGCGCAGCGACGGCGAGCTGACGCTGCGGGTTTACCCCAACTCGCAGCTGGTCTCCGGTGATCAGACCCGCGAGTTCTCCGCCATGCGCTCCGGACTGATCGATGCCGCGGTGGGCTCGACCATCAACTGGTCGCCCCAGGTGCCGGAGCTCAATTTGTTCTCGCTGCCGTTTTTCATCCCCGATGTCGCCGCCGTCGACGCGGTGACTAAAGGCGAGGCGGGCGAGATGGTGTTCGAGGCGATCGAGTCTCGCGGTATCGTGCCGCTGGCTTGGGGTGAGAACGGCTTTCGCCAGGTCTCCAACTCGAGCGGCCCGATCAGCGCCCCGGACGACCTCGACGGGCTCAAGATTCGCGTCGTCGGCTCGCCGCTGTTCCAGGACACCTTTGCAGCCCTGGGCGCCGACCCGACCCAGATGAGCTGGACCGACGCCCAGCCCGCGCTGACCACCGGCGCCGTCGACGGCCAGGAGAACCCGCTGTCGGTATTCGACGCCGCGCGCATCGACCAGGTCGGTCAGGAGTACCTGACGCTCTGGAACTACATGAATGATCCGCTGATCTTCGCGGTTAACCAGCAGGTGTGGGGCTCACTGAGTGAAGAGCAGCAGACTTGGCTTCGCGAAACCGCCGAAGAGGCCGGCGCCTGGGAAATCAGCATGACCCGCGAGCAGGAGAGCGAGCGCCTGGCGGCGATCGAAGAGCGCGGCGTCACCGTCACCGAGCTAAGTGATGACGAGTACCAGGCCTTTCGTGAGGCGACCCAAAACGTCCTGGAAAAGTGGGCGCCGCGCATCGGCGAGGAGCTCATGGAGTCGGCGCAGTCGGCCATCGACGCGCGCTAAGCGCCAGATCCGCTACCGGCGTTGGCCGGTAGCGCTACCCTTTAGAGGCTACCATGCAACCATTTTCCGATGCGCGCCTCGAGCGCTGGCTGGGCGCGCTATCGTTGATCGTCATTTCGCTCATCAGTCTGGGTAACGTGGTGACGCGCTACCTGACCGGCGGTTCGTTCTCGTTTACCGAAGAGTTTTCCGTGTTTTTGCTGGTGGTGCTGACCTTTGCCGGCGCCAGCGTGGCGCTCCGGCGCAACCGCCATATTCGCATCAGCTTTCTCGAGCGCATGCTGCCCGAAAAATGGCGCGGCGCGCTGATTCTTTTTCAAGGCGCCTGCGGGCTTCTGGTGCTGGCGCTGATTACCTGGTACGGCGGCAAACTCGCCTTTCAGGAGTATCAGTGGGAGTCGTTGTCGCCCGGGCTTGGACTGCCCCAGTGGTGGTATCTGGTGTGGCTGCCGGTGCTCTCGGCGCTGATGCTTTGGCGCCTCGTTCAGCAGACCCGCGAACGATTGAGCGGAGACCTGCGCGATGACCCCTGATCTCTGGATGCTGCTCGCCTTCGCCGGGCTCTTGATCGCCGGGGTGCCGGTGGCGTTTTCGCTGGCGCTGGCGGGCTCGGTCGGTATCGTTACCGGGCTTTCGCCGGATATGCTGGCAACGCTTGGCACCAACACTTACAACAGCATCGCCAAATACCCGTTGATCGCCATTCCGCTGTTCATTTTGACCGGGCTGATCTTCGAGCGCTCCGGCGTGGCGCTGCGTCTGGTGCGCTTCGCCCAGGCGCTGATCGGCCCGCGCCACGGCGGCCTTGCGCTGGTCGCGGTGCTGGTGTGCATGATCATGGGCGGCATGTCAGGCTCTGGCCCGGCGGATGCGGCGGCCGTGGCGATGGTGATGCTGCCGAGCATGACGAAGGCGGGCTACCCCAAGCCGTTTTCCGCCACGCTGATTGCGGCCTCCGCCTCCACCGCGATTCTGATTCCGCCCTCGGTGGCGCTGATTCTCTACTCCATCGTGGTGCCCGGGGTGGATCTTCGCGCGCTGTTCGCCGCCGGACTCTTCCCCGGCATTCTGGCGGGACTTTCGCTGCTGATACCGGCGATGCTGCTGGCCAAGCGCTACGGCTGGGAGGGCAGCACGCCCGAGAGCGATGCCGAGCGCCTGAGCGTGGGCGCGGCGTTCAAGCAGGCGCTGCCGGCGCTGTTTGCCCCGGTGCTGATTCTCGGCGGGCTGCGCTCGGGGCTATTCACACCGACCGAGGCGGCGGTCGTCGCGGTCGCCTACGGCACGCTGGTGGGGCTTTTTCTCACGCGCGAGCTCTCGCTCAAGGATCTCTGGGCGCTGCTGGGCGAGGCGGCGATCATCTCCGGCGTCGTGATGCTGATCATCGCACTGGCCGGGGTGTTCGCCTGGGCGGGCACCATGCTCGGCACCTTCCGTCATTTGGCGGAGTGGATGATCGGGCTGACCGACAACGGCGCGCTGCTGCTGGTACTGGTGATGCTGGCGGTGCTGATCGCCGGGATGCTGCTCGATGCCATTTCGATCTATTTGATCCTGATGCCGATTCTGATTCCGGTCATGCAGCACTTCGAGTGGAACCCGGTGTGGTTCGGTATTTTGCTGGCCATGAATATCGCCATCGGCCAGTTTACACCGCCGGTAGCGGTGAATTTGATGGTCACCACGGAAGTGGCAAAGATCCGTCTCGAGCATACGCTGGGCTGGGCGCTGGTGTTCGTTGCCGCCATGGCCTGCGCGATGGCCATCGTGGCGCTGTTTCCCGGTATCGCGCTCTGGCTGCCAACGGTGCTGGGTTACAACGTGTAGAGCCCGGGATAGCGGCTGGCGCCAGCGTTTAAAATGCGCGTGAGGCTAAACGTGCGTTTGACCGGGGATTTCATATACTCGGTCGAAAGAGGGGACGCGTTTTCGCCAAGGGTTGAATTTTTCGCTAAAGTGAATGAACCTTTGCCGCCGATTGGCAGAGTCGCTCCATAGAGTTAACAGACTGTCTCACAAGCGTTTTGAACGGTATCGCCCAAGGGATCCGATAAACGGGTGGTTTAAAACGAATAATGCTCACAAAAGAGAAAGAGGTGTGCCCATGAAGCGCCATGTATTTTCGACCGCAGCCTTTTCAGGCGCGCTGATTGCCGCGGCAAGCTTTGCAAGCCCGGCGGTTGCCCAGGAACGCTACATCACCATTGGTACCGGCGGTCAGACCGGCGTGTACTACGTCGTCGGCCAGTCGGTGTGCCGCATGGTCAACCGCGGCAGCGAAGAGCACAACATTCGCTGTAACGCGCCGTCCACCGGCGGCTCGGTCGCCAACGTCAACGGCATGAAAAACGGCGACCTGGACATGGGTGTGGTGCAGTCTGACGTGCAGTACCGCGCTTACAACGGCGAAGCCAACTTCGAAGAAGAGGGCCCGTGGGAAGAGATGCGCGCCGTTTTCACCATGCACGGCGAGCCGCTCACCGTAGTCGCCCGTGCCGACGCCGGTATCGAGAACATCAGCGATTTCCCGGGCAAGCGTGTGAACATCGGTAACCCCGGTTCTGGTCAGCGCAACACCATGGACGTGGTGATGGACGCCTTTGGTTGGGACGAAGATACCTTCGCGCTCGCCTCCCAGCTCGACGCCGCCGAACAGGCCGCTGCGCTGTCTGACAACAACATCGACGCCATGGTCTACGTGGTCGGCCACCCCAACGGCTCCATCCAGGAAGCGACCACCACCATCGATGCCAAGCTGGTCTCGGTGACCGGTGACGAAATCGACAGCCTGATCGAAGAGTATCCCTACTACACCCGCTCCGTGATTCCGGGCGGTCTGTACCGCGGCAACGACGAAGACGTCGAAACTTTCGGCGTGGCGGCGACGTTCGTCTCCTCCACCAATGTCGACGAAGACGTGATCTACGAAACCGTGAAAGCCGTGTTCGAGAACTTCGACCGCTTCAAGCGCCTGCACCCGGCGTTCGAGAACCTGAACGAAGAAGACATGATCTCCGACGGCCTGACCGCGCCGCTGCACGCCGGCGCCGAGCGCTACTATCGTGAGCGTGGCTGGATCGAGTGAGCCGACAAGCGCTAGGCGGCAGGTACCGATAGCGCCTTGAGAGAACGACAAGCGCGGGCGCCCAGGGTGTCCGCGCTTTCGTTGGAAGCGACGTTATATATCACGTCGAAAGCGTCGCCTACGGCGCGATCGACCGGCGCGGATCTTGAAAAGGACAAGCGTATGCAAGACGAAAAAACATCCTCGGGCGCCGCGCGAAACGACCTGGACGATATGGTTGCCTCGAGCGATACCGGCGCGCGCAAACCGTTGGGGGCGCCGGGCAAGCTGTTGGTGGGTATTGCCGCCGTCTGGTCGCTGTTCCAGCTCTGGATCGCCTCGCCGCTGCCTTACATGCTGGGGTTTGGCGTGTTCAGCGCGACCCAATCGCGTTCGATCCACTTGGCCTTTGCGCTCTTTCTTGCCTTTATGGCCTACCCCGCGCTCAAGCGCTCGCCGCGCGACCGCGTGCCGCTGCAGGACTGGGCGTTCGCCGCCGTGGCCGCGTTCTGCGGTGCTTACCTGTTCATCTTTTATGACGATCTCGCCACCCGAGCCGGGCGCCCAATCACCCAGGACATCGTGGTCGGCGTGGTGGGTATCGTCATGCTGTTGGAGGCGACCCGGCGCGCGCTCGGGCCACCCTTGATGGTGGTCGCCGCGGTGTTTATCGCCTATTCGCTCTTTGGCCCTTACATGCCCGGCATTCTCGCGCACCGAGGCGTGAGCCTGGGCGGGCTGATCAACCACCAGTGGCTCGGCACCCAGGGCGTGTTCGGCATTGCGCTGGGGGTGTCGACCAGCTTCGTATTCCTGTTCGTCCTGTTTGGCGCGCTGCTCGACAAGGCCGGCGCCGGCAACTATTTCATCAAGGTGGCCTTCTCGATGCTGGGCCACTTCAAGGGTGGCCCGGCGAAGGCCGCCGTGGTGGCCTCGGGCATGACCGGTTTGATCTCCGGCTCCTCGATCGCCAATACCGTCACCACCGGCACGTTCACCATTCCGATGATGAAGCGGGTCGGTTTTAGCGCCGAAAAGGCCGGGGCGGTGGAAGTGTCGTCATCGGTCAACGGTCAGATCATGCCGCCGGTCATGGGCGCGGCGGCGTTCTTGATGGTCGAGTACGTGGGCATCTCCTACGTCGAGGTCATCAAGCACGCGTTTCTGCCGGCGCTGATCTCCTATATCGCGCTGATTTACATCGTTCACCTGGAAGCGCTAAAGGCGGACATGCGCGGTTTGCCCTCGGGCAACCCGCCGCGCCCGCTGTTGAACAAGGTGATCGGCTTTTTGACCGGGCTTTTACTGCTGATGGCGCTCTCCATCGGCGTCTATTACGGGCTGGGTTGGCTCAAGCCGGTGCTGGGCGAGGCGACCCCCTGGGTCGTATCGGTGGGGCTGGCGGTGATCTATATCGGCCTTTTGAAGATCGGTGCTCGCTACCCGGAACTCGAGGTCGACGACCCCAACCAGGCGGTGGTGAAGCTTCCACAAACCCGGCCGACGGTGATGGTGGGGCTTCATTACATTCTGCCGGTCGTCGTGCTGGTGTGGTGTCTGATGGTCGAGCGTCTTTCACCGGGGCTATCGGCCTTCTGGGCGACCGTGTTCATGATTTTCATCATGGTCACCCAGCGCCCGATCATCGCGCTCTTTAGAGGCCGTAGTCAGATGGCCGCCGACATCAAGGAAGGCCTTTGGGATCTCTGGGACGGCCTGGTCACCGGCGCGCGCAACATGATCGGCATCGGTATCGCCACCGCCACGGCGGGCATCGTGGTGGGGGCGGTGTCGCAAACCGGCGTGGGCCTGGTGCTGGCGGACGTGGTCGAGATTCTCTCCGGCGGCAACCTGATGGTGATTTTGCTGCTGACCGCGGTGCTGAGTTTGATTCTCGGCATGGGGCTTCCCACCACCGCCAACTATATCGTGGTCTCGGCCTTGATGGCGCCGGTGATCGTCATGCTTGGCCAGCAGAACGGGCTGATCGTACCGCTGATCGCGGTGCATCTGTTCGTGTTCTATTTCGGCATCATGGCGGACGTCACCCCGCCGGTGGGGCTGGCCTCCTTCGCCGCCGCGGCGGTCTCCGGGGGCGATCCGATCCGCACCGGCTTCCAGGCGTTCTACTACAGCCTGCGTACCGCAGCACTCCCGTTTCTGTTCATCTTCAACACCGACCTGCTGTTGATCGATGTCACCGTGGCCCAGGGGATCGTGGTCTTCATCGTTGCAACCATCGCCATGCTGATCTTCGCGGCCGGCACCCAAGGGTACTTCATTACCCGCAACCGCTGGTACGAGTCGATTCTGCTGCTGCTGGTCGCGTTCACCCTGTTCCGCCCGGGCTTCTTCATGGATCGTATTCACGACCCTTATGATTCGGTCCCGCCGGCGCAGTTCGTCGAGGCACTGGGGCGGGTAGATGAAGGCAGCAACCTGCGTATTCAGATCGCCGGCGAAGACGCCTTCGGCGCGCCGCTGACCACCTACATGCTGATACCGGTACCGGAGGGTGAAACCGGCGAGGAGCGTATGGAGAACCTGGGGCTGGAACTCTACACCGACGGCGACCAGACGCTGGTAGACATGGTCGAGTTTGGAAGCCCCGCAGCGGATCTGGGCCTGGATTTCGATCAGGAGATCATCGAGGTACTGGCCCCGGTGAATCGCTGGACGAAAGAGTGGATGTGGCTGCCGGCGCTGGGGCTGTTCGCGCTGGTCGTCCTATTGCAGCGCGGCCGTCGGCGCAAGGACGAGCCGGCACCCGCGGCGACGTGAAACGTCAGGAGAGTGCCATGTACCAGAAAATTCTGCTGCCCGTGGATCTCAACGAAGAGAGCTCGTGGAAAAAGGCGCTGCCGGTGGCCGCCACGCTGTGTCAGACCTTTGGCGCGTCACTGCACCTGGTGAGCGTGCTGCCGGAGTTCAAGATGCCGATGGTGGGGGCCTATTTTCCGAAAGACTTTTCGCAAAAGGCCCACGAGGGGATGAAGGAGGCTCAGGCCGCCTTCATCGATGAGCACGTCCCAAACGATATCCCGACTCAAAGCGTGATCATCGACGGCTCACCCTGGGAGGCGATCATCAAGGTCGGCAAGAAAATCGACGCCGATTTGATCGTCATGGCCTCCCACACCAGGCGCAAGTTCGCCGACTACGTGCTTGGCCCCAACGCCGAGCACGTGGTGCACCACGCGAAAATCTCGGTGATGATCGTGCGCTAACAGCGCGCGTTTCACGCGACAAGGCGGCTTCGGCCGCCTTTTTTTGTGCCAGTGACGGCGACTGCGACGTTTGGCTAATGTCGTTCCCGCGCCGGGTGACCAACACTGAGCGAGCGGTTTCAAACACCATAATGCTTGGGAGCCTTACCATGATCTACGCCAATCCGGGCGACAGCGGCGCCGTCGTCACTTTCGAAAAGCGTTACGGCAACTACATCGGCGGCGAATTCGTGGCGCCGGTGAAAGGTGAGTACTTCGACAATCTCAGCCCGGTCAACGGCCAGGTGTTCTGCGAGATTCCCCGATCCAGCGCCGAGGATCTGGAAAAGGCGCTCGACGCCGCCCACAAGGCCGCCCCCGCCTGGGGCAGGACCTCCGCCGCCGAGCGCAGCAATATCCTGCTCAAGATGGCCGATCGCATCGAGCAGAATCTCGAGCTTCTGGCGGTGGCGGAGACCTGGGACAACGGCAAGGCGGTACGCGAGACCCTGAACGCCGACTTGCCGCTTGCCATCGATCACTTTCGCTATTTCGCCGGCTGCATCCGCGCCCAGGAAGGGAGTGCAGCGGATATCGACGCCAACACCGTGTCCTACCATTTCCACGAGCCGCTGGGCGTGGTGGGGCAGATCATTCCCTGGAACTTCCCCATCCTCATGGCGGTGTGGAAGCTGGCGCCTGCGCTTGCCGCCGGTAACTGCGTGGTGCTCAAACCCGCCGAGCAGACGCCAGCCTCCATTCTCGAGGTCATAAAGATCGTGGGCGACCTGCTGCCGCCGGGCGTGGTCAACATCGTCAACGGCTTCGGCGAGGAGATCGGTCAGAGCCTTGCGACGAGCAAACGCATCGCCAAGATCGCCTTCACCGGCTCCACCCCGGTGGGCTCGCACATTTTGAAGTGCGCCGCCGAGAACATCATTCCCTCCACGGTGGAGCTTGGCGGCAAGTCGCCGAACATCTACTTCGCCGACATCATGAACGCCGAGCCAAGCTTCGTCGACAAGGCCGTCGAAGGTCTGGTACTGGCGTTTTTGAACCAGGGCGAGGTCTGCACCTGCCCCTCGCGCGCGCTGGTGCAGGAGAGCATGTATGACGAGTTCATGGCGAAGGTGCTCGAGCGCACCAAGGCGATCAAGCGCGGAAACCCGCTGGATACCGACGTGCAGGTCGGCGCTCAGGCATCGCAAGAGCAGTTCGACAAGATCATGTCCTACATGGACGTCGCCCGCGAAGAGGGCGCGGAGTTTCTCACCGGCGGCAACAAGGCGAGCATCGACGGTGACTATGACAGCGGCTACTACATCGAGCCGACGATTCTGAAAGGCAACAACAAGATGCGCATCTTCCAGGAGGAGATCTTCGGCCCGGTGGTGTCGGTCACCACCTTCAAGGATGAAGAAGAGGCGCTGGCGATCGCCAACGACACCGAGTTCGGCTTGGGGGCCGGGGTGTGGAGCCGCGACATCAACGTGGCGTTTCGTATGGGCCGTGGCATTCAGGCCGGGCGCGTGTGGACCAACTGCTACCACCAGTACCCGGCCCACGCCGCGTTTGGTGGCTACAAGAAGTCTGGCGTCGGCCGCGAAACCCACAAGATGGCGCTCGAACACTACCAGCAGACCAAGAACCTGCTGGTCAGCTACGACGTGAACCCGATGGGCTTTTTCTAACTCGCCCCACGGGCTTTCGAAACACAGCGACCCGGCCACTGGCCGGGTTTTTCATGCCGGTTTTTCAGACCGGAACTCCAGCCAGCGCCGCGCCAGCCGCTTGGCCTGTTCGAGCTGGCGGACCACGGCGAACCGGCCCGTTTGGCGGCGGATGCCGGTGCGCTTGAGCTTTAACACCATGCGCGGCGCCAGACCGACCACGATAATGCCGACGCCACGCTCGGCAAGCTCCCGGCGCAGCGTGTCGATGGCGACCAGCGCGGAAGCGTCCAAACTCGGCACCTCCTGCATCTCCAGCACCACGATGCGCACGTCGCGGTCGATCACGCGAAGCGTCGCCATTGCCTTTTCGGCGGCGCCGAAAAAGAGCGGCCCGCTGACCCGGTAGTGGGCGACGCCGTCCGGGAAGGCGGCTGCGGGCTCCGGCGCCTCCAGACGGCGAGTGTGGGTGAGCTTTGCCATTCGCCGGATGAACAGCGCGGCGGCCAGGCCCATGCCCACGGCCACCGCGATCACCATGTCGAACACCACGGTGAGCAAAAAGCAGATGACCAGCACCGCCACGTCGCTGCCCGGCGCACTTTTCAACGTGTGCACGAAGTGGCGCGCCTCGCTCATGTTCCAGGCGATGATGAACAAAAGTGCGGCGAGCGCCGCCATCGGCACGTAGCCCATGGCGCCGGCCAGCGCGACCACTGCCAGCAGCACGACCAGCGAATGAACGAGCGCGGCCACCGGCGAACAGGCGCCGCTTTTGATATTGGTCGCGGTACGGGCAAGTGCGGCGGTAGCGGTCATGCCGCCAAAGAACGGCGCGATCACGTTACCCAGCCCCTGACCGATCAGCTCGGCGTTGGAGTCGTGACGGGTGCGGGTCAGGCCGTCGGCCACCACGGCGCACAAAAGCGACTCGATGGCTGCCAGCAGCGCGATTGCCAGGGCCGGGCCGAGCAGCGCCTGGATCAGCGCGAAGTCGACGGTCAGCGGATCATCGTTGGCGCCGGGAAGCTGCCAGGGCAAGGCAAAGCTGGGCGCGAAAGGAGGAATGCCGCTACCCGCCACGCCATCGGCCTCCCAGCTAAAGCGCGAGGCAATGGTCGCCACCTCAATGCCGCCCCAGGCAAGCATAAGCGCCACCAGCGTGCCAACGCTCAGGCCCACCAGGGGGGCGGGGATTGGCGTTTTCAGGCGCGGCCAGGCAATCAAGGTGGCAAGCGTGGCCGCCCCTATGCATAGATCCGGCGGCGAAAGCTCGGGAAGCGCGCGGCCGATCACCACCAGGTTATTAAGCGTACTGCTGCCAAGCGCGATATCGCTCAAGCCAAGAAAGCCGGGCACCTGCAGCAGCGCAATGACCACCCCGATACCCGCGGTAAAGCCGAGAATGACCGGGTAGGGCACGTACTGGATCAGACTCCCCAGCCGGGCGAGCCCCAGCGCCATCAGAATCAAACCGGCCATGAGCGTGGCGACGAGCAGCCCGCCCAACCCGTACTCGGCCACGATAGGAAAGAGAATGACCACGAACGCCGCGGTAGGGCCTGAAATATTGAAGCGTGAGCCGCCCGTCAGCGCGATGATGGCCCCGGCTACGATCGCCGTGTAGAGCCCATGCTGCGGCGCCACCCCGATGGCGATCGCCAGCGCCATCGACAGCGGCACCGCGACCACGCCTACGGTGAGCCCCGCCAGCACGTCCCGCTTGAGCTTGCCAGGCGTGTAGCCTTCGCGCCAGGTGTTCAGCAGGGCGCGGCCGGGAAGCGGAAGTTGGGCCTGGAAGCGACGGGGAGCGCGGGACATGGCAAAGCCTCGGGATCAATGGCGAACCCGGATAAATTACGCCGCCCTAATGTATTACACAACGGCCTCGCCCAATGGCCTTGATGACAGCGGGCTACCTCCATGCGCTAAGGGCATAAAAAGACACCGCCCGGTATGAGCCGGGCGGTGTCTTTGGAACCCAACCTATCGATGAGGCGTTTACTGCTCGGTCTGGGTCTCGTCCGTCGCAGTAGTCGCTTCGTCGCCCTGTTCGCCGTGGTGACGCCCACGCTCGCCGCCGCGCTCGCTGCGATGCTCCTGGCGTACGTCGCGCATGGCCTCGCGCAGCGCCTGGTGCTCCTCGTCGGTCAGAATCTCGTCGATGCGCGCCTGATGCTCGTCGTGCAGCGCCTTCATCGCCTCGAAAAATTCGCTGTTGGCTTCGTTGAGCTGTTGCTGCTTCTCTTCATCGATCTCGGCGCGCTGGTAGACTTCCTGGCGCTGCTCCTGCATGCGCTCGCGCATCTGCTCGCGGTCCTGGCCTTGGCTGTCGTGCGGGTGCGCCTGAGCGGTCATCGCGACGGGTACCAGAGCGGCGGCCAACAGAGCCGGGGCAAAGAGTTTGCGAAGTGATAGCGTCATGGTTTCTCTCCTTGATGCGATGCTGTCGAAGGTGACACCTGCAGTATCACGCGGCCCGGTGTAAAGTCGTTGCACAAAGTGTGCAAACACCGTGACCTTCTCATAGGCTAAGCATCCGGATAAAAGGAGTTATCGATGCACGCGTTTCGTGTGATTCGCCGCTCGCTAGGCGCAGGAAGTTTGGCGCTACTGCTCGGCGGCTGCGGCGCGACCCACCTCGCCACCAGCGGCGAAACCGCCATCGCCCAAGCGGCTACCTCCCCAACCCCGCGTTCGCCCTCGGCGCGCTCGACGTCGCTCACCCCGCAGCGTTATACCCCGGCAAACTGGCCCGAGTCGCTCACCGCCCGCGTGCGCCTGCCCGACACCCCAAAAGCGGGCCTGCGCCCGGCGGCGCTGATCGTGCATGGTGGCGGCTGGCGCGGGCGAAGCCCCGCCGATATGGAGAAAATCACCCGCCAGCTGGCGGGGCAGGGCTATGTGACGGTCAACGTCGAGTATCGCTTTGCGCCGCGCTACCGTTTTCCCGCCCAGCTTCATGATCTGCAGCAGGCGATGCGCTGGATTCACGATAACGCCGAGCGCCTGGGGGTCGATACCGACCGCATCGTCGGCGTGGGCTACTCCTCCGGCGCCCACCTGGTGAGCCTTCTGGCGCTGGCAAGCCAAACGGGGCCGCTGGCCGAGCCGTATGGCGGCGAGCACACCAGACTTCGCGCCGCGGCGGTCGGGGGGCTGCCGAGCGATCTGTTGAAATTCGATGACGGGGAGCTTGTGATCGGCCTGCTCGGCGGTACCCGCGACGAGGTGTACGACGCCTACGTGCAGGCCTCGCCGATTCGCCAGCTCACGCCAAAGGCGCCGCCGTTTTTCCTTTTCCACGGCAATCGCGACCGGCTAGTGCCGGTGGATCACGCCCGGGACTTTTATGAGGCGCTGCGCGCCCAGGGCACACCCGCCGAGCTCTACCTGCAGCACGGGCGTGGGCACATTGCGGCTTTTCTACTGCGCGGCGGGGCTGTTGATGCAGCGATCGCGTTTCTCAATCGAGAAGTGAATCGCAAGGTGGATAATGGCCCCGACACTCAGCCTTCAGGCTGATACTTGTAACCCACGCCATACACCGAGCGGATGATCTCCTGCTCGGGCAGCGCTTCGGTGATCTTTTTGCGCAGCTTCTTGATGTGGCTATCCACGGTGCGCTCGGACACGATGCGGTTGTCGCGGTACATGTGATCCATCAGCTGCTCGCGGCTAAAGATCCGCCCGGGGGCGTGCATCATCACGCGCAAAAGCTGAAACTCCACCGCGGTGAGGCCCAGGTCCTGGCCCTTGGCAAGTGCCATCCAGCCTTCATCGTCCAGGGTGACCGGCGCGATTGGGGCGGTGGCCTCAATGGGGGCGCTTTCGGCGGCGCGGCTTCTGCGCAGCACCGCCTTGACCCGGGCCACCACTTCCCGCGGGCTGAACGGCTTGCAGATATAGTCGTCGGCGCCCATCTCGAGCCCCACCAGACGGTCCACCTCTTCGACCTTGGCCGTCACCATGATGATGGGCAGCGCCGGCCAGCGCTGGCGGATCTCGCGGCAGAGCGTGGTGCCATCCATGCCCGGCAGCATCAAATCCAGCAGTACCAGCGCCGGCGTATTCGCGTCGAGCCAGGCAAGCACGTCGTCGCCGTGCTCGATCAGCGTCGGCGCGAAGTGGTGGCCGGTCAGGTAGTCGGCCATCAGGCGCGCGATCTTCGGCTCATCCTCGACGATCAGAAGTGAGGCGTTGGCGGGGTACGAATCGGTCGATGACATGGGCACTCGAGGCTCCAGAGTGAAAATCCAGCGTGAAGCTAATGTAACGCTAACGCGAAGACAGAAGCGGGAAGCGCAGCGTCCAGCAAAGCCCGCCCAGGGGCGAGGTGCTGGCGGTGAGCGTCGCGCCGTGGGCGCCGGCCAGCGCGCTTGCAATCGAAAGCCCCAGGCCGCTGCCGCCGCTTGCGCGACTGCGCGAGCCCTCGACCCGGTAGAGCCGTTCGGTCAGCCGTGAAAGCTCGCTTTCCGGCACGCCCGGGGCGCTATCTTGCCATATCACCACGGCCTGGTGGGCCTCGACGGTCAAGCGAACGTCGAGCGTGCCCGGGGCCACGGTGTAGGCGCAGCTGTTATCCAACAGGTTGCTCCAGAGCTGGCGCAGACGCTGCGGGTCGCCCAGCACCATGACGTTCGGGGCGATCTCGGTGGAAAGCGCAAGGCCGCTGTCCGCCAGCCAGCGGTCGGCATCCGAGAGCCGGCCCAACAGGCTGTCGCTGAGATCCATCGGCGACAGCTGAATATCGAGCGCGCCGGCGTCGCTTTGCGATAGCAGGCGAAGATCCGCCACCAGCCGCTCGAGCTGATCGACCTCCTGGGCGAGCGACCCCAGATTCTCCTGGTCGAGCGCTCGCACGCCGTCCTGCATCGCCTCGATCTCGCCGCGCAGCACGGCCAGCGGCGTTCGAAGCTCGTGGGCGGTGTCCGATACCCAGCGCGCCCGGGCGTTGCGGCTCGCCTCCAGCGTTTCGGCCAGCAGATTGAAGTCCTGGGCCAGCCGCGAGAGCTCGTCGCGCCCGCGCGCGCGCAGGCGGATGTGGTAGTCGCCTTCGGTGAGCCGGCGCGTGGCGCCGGCCAGCGCCCGGGTGCGCCCGCCGAGCCACCAGGAGAGCCCGCCGGCCAGCAGCAGCGAGGCGACCACCAACGACAGGACGATAACGATGAGGTTGCGCTGCTGGCGCTCCAGAAAACGGCTCTCCATGCGCTCCATGACCTGCTGGGGCGAGCGAAAGCCCAGCTCGCCGATACTCACGCGCTCGCCGCCGCTGGCGCTTTCGCTGTAAAGCGTTAGCCAGTGCCAGTCGCTGGGCTCGCCCAGCGGGCGAGGGCGCACCACGAAGCGGCCCTCGGCGTCACGCAGCGCGAAGTCTCGCGCTTCGCCCAAAGGAGAGGCGCGCTCCTCGCGCCCGCGGCCGAGCTCGAAGCGCACCACGCGAGGCCAGCGGTCCGGGGAGCGCTCGAGCCACGCCCAGTTTCGCTGGCCGTTCCAGCGGGTCACCAGGCCGTCGGCCAGTAGGGTCGCCCGGCGCTCCTGAGCCTGGGTCAGATACTCGATGAAGCCCCGGTCGATGCTGTAGGAGACCGCCAGAAAGGTGCTGGCGGCGATCGCCACGTTGACACTCAGAATCACCGCGAACAGGCGCCACCCAAGACGCGACGGACGCCAGCGTGACAGCGTTTGAAGCCGGGTCATGATACGCCACCGCTTTGGTCGGGTTGTGGGGTTGGCTGCGGCGGGGCGCTCAGGCGCTCGCGCAGGTTTTCAAGCCCCAGGTACAGGCAGGGCACCAGAATGAGCAGAATGGCGGTGGCGAAGATCATCCCGAAGCCCAGCGAGATGGCCATGGGGATCATGAAGCGTGCCTGACGCGAGGTTTCCAGAATCATCGGCGCCAGCCCCAAAAAGGTGGTGAGCGTGGTCATCATGATCGGGCGAAGGCGCCGAGTGGCCGCGGCGACGATCGCTTCGCGCGCCGCCATACCCTCGCGGCGCTTGCGATTGGCGTAGTCGATCAGCACCAGCGCATCGTTGATGACCACCCCGGAGAGCGCCAGCATTCCCAGCAGGCTGATGATCGAGAGCCCAAAGCCCATGACCATATGGCCCGCCACCGCGCCGACCAGGCCAAAAGGAATGGCGGCCAGCACCAATAGCGGCTGCAGGTAGCTTCTAAATGGAATGGCGAGCAAGGCATAGAGCGCGGCGAGCATCAGCCACATGGCGGTTCTGAGCGTGGCGAGGTTGTCGGCGGTGTCCTGCTGGCGCCCGCCGAGGGCCACTTCGAGCCCCGGCCAGGTGTTGGTCAGCGTAGGGAACACGTCCTCCTGCAGCGTGGCGAGCATTTGGTTGATCGTCTGGTCGTTGTCGGAGTCGGCGGTCACGGTGATGATGCGTCGCCCGTCGATACGCGTCAGGCTGCTCGAGGCCTGGCTCAGGGTGATATCGGCCGCCCGCGACAGCGAAACGCTCAAGCCATCGGCGGTGCGCACCGGCAGGCGGTAGAGCTCGTTCAGACTCGCCCGGTCCTGCTCGGGCAGGCGCACCTCGACACTGACCTCCTGGCGGCCGATGAACTGCTCGACAGCGGTGGCGCCCTGCAGCGGGCCGCGTAGCGCCTGGGCCAGATCGCTGCCGGTCAGGCCCAGCGCGCGACCCTCGGCGGAAAGACGCATTTCGAGCTGTGGCTTGCCGTCGCCCAGGCCGCTGTCGATATCGGTCAGACCGTATTCGCCGAGCTGCTCGGCCAGACGCGTGGCGGCGGCTTCCAGCACCTGGGTATCCGGGTGGGAAAGGCGCAGGCTGAGCGCGGCGCCGCTGCCCGGCCCGCCCACGTCCGAGGCGAAGCGCACCGACTGCGCGCCGACCAGATCGCCGCTCACGTCGCGCCAGCGCTCGGCGATGCGCGATGGCGGCCACTGATCGAGACTCTCGCTGGCGATATCCAGCGTCACTTCCAGACTTTCACCGTCCAGCCGGCTGCGGGTGCTGGCGAATGAAAGCGTCGGCTCCTCGGCGCTGAGCGTCTCGGCGGCGTCGATCAACTGCTGGCCGAGTTCGCGGCTGACGCTGATATTGCTGCCGATCGGCAGGGTCACGGTAGCGCGCACCTGGTCCGACTCGACCCGGGGCATCAGCGAAAAGCCGAGCCGCCCGCTCATCGCCCAGGCCAGCGCTACCACCAGCAGCGTAACCCCCAGGCTTACGCTCAGAAGCCGCTGATTCAGCGCGCGCTGCAAAAACGGCTCGAAGCGGCGGTAGGTAAACGCGTGCAAGCCCCCTTGCAAGGCGTGGCGAAGGCGCTCCAGCGGGCGCTGCCAGGCCGGCGTCTTGCGCGGCTTGTGGCTGTGGGCCAGGTGCGCGGGCAGGATGAACAGTGCCTCGGCCCAGGAGATCAGAAAGACCGTGACCACCACCACCGGTACGGTGGCGAAGATCATGCCCAAAAAGCCCGGCAAAAACAGCAGCGGCATGAACGCCACGATATTGGACAGAATGGCGAAGGTGAGCGGCACCGCGATCTCCTTTCCCCCCTTGACCGCCGCATCACGCAGCGAATAGCCCTCTTCGCGGTAGCTGTAGATGTTCTCGCCCACCATGATCGCGTCATCCACGACGATGCCGAGCGCAATGATGAAGGCGAACATCGACATCATGTTCAGCGACACGCCGATCCAGGGCAGAAACAGCATCGCGCCTAGAAACGCGGTGGGAATGCCGAGCGTCACCCAGAACGCCAAGCGCGCCTCGAGAAACAGCGCCATGAGAATCATCACCAGCGCCAGGCCCATCCAGGCGTTCTTGAGCAGAAGCCCCAGGCGGTCCTCGTACACCTCGGAGCTGTCGCGGGCTACGTCCAGATGAATGTTCGGGGGAAGCCCGGCGCGCAGGCGCTCGAGCTCACCCTGCACCGCCTTCGAGACGCTGGTGGGGGTTTGATTGCCGACCTGGAAAACCTCGACGGAGAGGCCCTGCTGGCCGTTATAAAACTCCTCGCGGTCAGTTTCGGCAAAGCCTTCGCGCACCTGGGCGATCTGGCCAAGCGTTACCGGTGCGCCCTGGGCGGTGGTCAGAATCGGCAGGCGCGCGAACTCGGCGGCGCTCTGGCGCCGGCCCTGGTAGCGGATCAGCCACTCGCCTTCGGCAGTGGTGAGCTGGCCGCTGGCCAGATCCAGCGCTTCCTCGCCGATGCGCGCGGCAAGCGCCTGGTGGTCCAGCCCGTAACGCTCGATCGCCTCATCGTCCAGCAGCACCTGAATCTCACGGTCGCGGTTGCCGGAAAGCTCCGCCCGGGAGATGCCGCTATTGGCCTGAAGCTCGGCGCGCACGTTTTCGGCGGCGTCGTGCAGCGCGGAAAGGCTGGCATCGCCGTACACCTGCAAACTCACCACGCCGCGGGAGAAACCGGCCAGGCTAAAGCGCGGCGGGTCGGCGGCGTTGGGGAAGGTAGTGATCCCATTCACCGCCTGCTGGATCTCCTGATAGACGCGCATCACCTCCACGCCGTCGATCAGCGTGGCCTGCACCACGCCGCTGCTTTCGTTGGCGGTGGCGGTCAGCTCGTCGATCCCTTCGACGTTGGAGATCGCCGCCTCGACCGGTAGCAGCAGGCTCTGCTCGATATCTTCTGGCGTTGCGCCGGGGTAGCTGATGGTGACCTGCACGGTTTCGCTTTCAAAGTCGGGAAAGACCTCCTTCTTGATCGCAAGCGAGGCCATCAGGCCACCGACGATGAACAGCGCCATCATCAGGTTCGGCGCGACACCGTGATCCACCATCCAGGCAAGCGGGCCCTTGCGCGTCATGGGGCGTTCTCCTCATCCGGGTGGGCCGGCGTCTGCGCGGATTGGCGCGGGCGCACCTGCTGGCCGACGCGCGGCTGGGCAAGCCCGGCGGTGACCACGCGCTGACCCGGGCTGAGCCCGTCGCTCACCAGCGCCTGCTCTTCGCCGCGGTAGGCAAGCGTCACCGTCGAGCTCTGGAGCCTGTCGTCATCATCGAGCCACCACACCACGTCGCCCGGGCGCAGCGCCGAGGAGGGCAGGGCGATCAACGCCTCGCGCGCGGTGGTGTGGTAGCGAAGGCGCACGACATCCCCCAGGCGCAGCGCCGGCCCGTTCTGGTCCAGTGCCAGCGGGTCGTCGACGGAGACGAGCAGCTGTGCCTGCAGGCCGTTCTCTTCGAGATTCGGCAGAATCGAGGTCAACTCACCTTCGCGGCTCTCCTCCGCCGGCCAGCTTTGGCTGGTGAGCGTGACGCGATCGCCGGGCTCGAGCCAGGCAAGCGTGTCGCCGGGAAGCGAGGCGCGCACCCAAAACTGTTCGACGCCGACCAGGCTCAGCACCTCGGTGCCTTGGCTCAACAGGCTGCCGGCGCCGAGGGTGCGTTCGGCGACCATCGCCCGCCAGGGCGCGGTGAGCGTGGCGCGCTCCAGATTCAGGGCGGCCTGGTCGCGTAGCACCCGGGCCTGGGTCAGGGCAGCTTCGGCCTGGCGCTTTTGCGGTTCGCGCAGCACCAGCGCACGGCGCTCGGCGGTAAGCTCGCGGCCAAAGCGGGCGTAGTCACCCTCGGCGCGCTGCTGCTCGGCGCGTTCGAGCGCAACGCCGGCTTCGGCGGTGGCGACCTGGGCCTGGGCATCCTGCAGCGCAAGCTCGAGATCCGCGCGGTCGATATAGGCAAGCGGGGCGCCTTCCTCTACGACCTCGCCGGGCACCACGCCTTCGGCAAAGCGTTCGAGCTCGCCGGCCACTCGGCTCGAGACCATGGTCGATTTCTCGGCCTCTACCCGGCCGAAGCCTGAAAGTGATGGGGCCTGAACGCGGCGCTCAACGCTGATGACATCGACCAGCGGCGGTGAGGCCGGCGGCGGCGGGCGGCGCTCGATACGCGGGGGTTGAGTGACGATCCACCAGGCCAGGGCCAGGCCGCCGGCCAGAATCAAAAGCGCCGCGATGGCGCCCCAACGCACCCGGCCGCGCTGGCGGGCCGGCGTTTTATCAAGAAGGGTCATTACCGCACGTCATCCGTTGGCTGGAAGCTAAAAATGCTGGAAGATAAGCGTAGTATGCTAGCATCTACTCCAGTTAAGCAGTGATTAGGCAAGCAATGTGTAAAGAGCGTGCAACGTGACGCATTGATACAAGTACCTGCGCCTAACGACTCGACCCTAATAAATAGACCGGCTTCACGTTGATTGATTGCCTTGACCGACAGGCCTGGACGATATGAAAAACACCTCGACCCGCGACAAATTGATCGATACCGGCGCCGAGCTGATCGCTCAGCACGGCTACAACGCCACCGGCATCAACGCCGTGCTCAATTCCTGCGGGGTACCCAAGGGCTCGTTCTATCACTACTTCTCCAGCAAGGAGGATTTCGGGCTGGCGGTGATCGAGCGCTTTGCCGACGACTACGCCGTGGGTCTGAAGGCGCTATTGGAAGATGAAAGCGTGACGCCGCTCGAGCGGCTCAAACGCTACTTCGCCCGCGGCCGGGACTACATGCAGACCTGCAACCACGAAACCGGTTGTTTGATCGGCAACCTGGGCCAGGAGCTTTCGGGCCAAAGCGATGTCTTTCGCGACGCGCTGAACACGGTCTTCCAGCGCTGGGAGCAGCACTTCGTGGCCTGCCTTCAGGCCGCTCAAGCCCAGGGCGCGGTGAGCCCCCGAGCCGACGTCCAGGCGCTGGCCAGCTTCATCCTGAGCGGCTGGGAAGGGGCGATTTTGCGCGCCAAGACGCTCAAGTCGGTCACGCCCATGGAGCAGTTCGAGTCGATTCTGTTCGAGTACGTGCTGGTCGATACCGTGGCGCGCCAGAGCGCCTGAAAGGCGGCTGGCGCCGCGCACGCGGTCATCGCTCTACTTACGCTCTACCTACGCACAAGGCGGCCCGCAAGCCGCCTTGTGCGTTCAACATGGCGTATCAGGTGTTCAGAATCACGCCGCCGTTCAGGTGGAGGGTTTGGCCACTCATGTAGGACGAGTCTTCGCTTGCCAGATACACGTAGGCGGGGCCCATTTCGCTGGGCTGGCCGGCGCGCTTCATCGGCACCTGGCCGCCGAAGCTTTCGACCTTCTCCTCACTCATGCTGGCGGGAATCAGCGGCGTCCAGACCGGGCCTGGTGCTACGGCGTTGACCCGAATGCCGCGCTCCATCAGCGACATGGCCATCGAGCGCATCAGCCCCTGAATGGCGCCCTTGGTCGCGGTGTAATCGATCAGGGTGTCGTTGCCTTTGAAGGCGTTGATCGACGAGGTTTCGATGATGGTATCGCCTTCGCCGAGGTGCGGCAGGGCCGCCTTGATCATGTAGAAGTGGCTGAAGATGTTGGTCTGGAAAGTGCGCAAAAGCTGGTCGTCGGGAATATCGGTGATATCGTCCCAGTCGTACTGCTCGGCGGCGTTATTGATCAGCACGTTGAGCTTGCCGTACTCATCGAGGGTCTTTTGAATGACCTCGCGGCAAAAGACCGGCTGGGCCACGTCGCCCTTGAGCACCAGGCAGCGCCGGCCCTCGGCTTCCACCAGGCGCTTTGTCTCTTCGGCGTCCTCATCCTCTTCCAGATGTACGATCACGCTGTCGGCGCCTTCGCGGGCAAAGTGTACGGCCACGGCGCGGCCGATGCCGCTGTCGCCGCCGGTGATGAGTGCTACCTTGTCCTTGAGCTTCTCCGAACCGCGATAGCTTGCGCGGATGTACTCCGGCGCCGGGCGCATGGCGTATTCGTCGCCGGGCTGTTTGTCCTGATGCTGCGGGGGCTGTTTCTGCTCGCTCATATTGATTCCTTCCTTTGTAACCGTTTCGACGCGGTGTATAGCGATGGCCGACCCGCTCCTGGGTCGCACCATCGTTTACCTTAGTCCAACGTTACGAAAGGGCCAAACCTGGCCACTTTTACGGTTTGCTTTAAGTGATTTTTACTTAACACTTTTTTAAAAAAAAGGATGGTCTACTTGTATTTCAGGAAAACGCGTTTGTTTTTAAAAGCATTAGTTAAAGGGGTTTTTTAATAATCCTTGCGGCCGAGATTTCAAGTTTTTAGATTGGTTTTAAATAATTGAAATATAAATATTTTTTTGGTTTTGGGAATAAGTGTCTGGAGTTTTTTGTAAAAGCGTTGTTTTAAAATTGACAGTTATTAACCCCCCGCTATAGTTCATAAGTGGTCTGTAAGAAGTTTTAAAAATAAGTAGTTAACTCATGTTATAAAAAGGATGGCGTTTATCAGCGCTAAAAGTTCATTTTGTTCACTACCCCGGCTGCAAACAATGCAACGCATGGAGGATGCAATTAATGAGCGATCAAGGAAAGTACTCCCACCCCGATGCCAGCGGCGCAAAAAGCGCTGACACCTCTCAGGAACACGATACTCTCGATACCGAACGGCTCAAAAGCCAAGGTAAAGAGACCGCTCACGACCTTGGCGACGCCGCCCAGCACCAGGCCGAGCACTTCTATGAGCAGCAGCGCGAGCTGGTCGCCAAGCAAGCCGGCAAGTTCACGAAGGTTCTGAACCAGGCCGCAGACGAGTTCGAAAGCCAGCACCAGCCCTTTTTCTCGCAGCAGGCACGCAAGGCGGCAGCGCTTGCCGACGACTTCTCGAACCAGTTTCGCGACAAGGATCTCAAGCGCGTCTTCCACGACGTTCAGGGCTACAGCCGCCGCGAACCGGCAGTTTTCATTGGCGGCGCCATCGCCGCGGGCTTTCTCGTCGCCCGCTTTCTGCGAAGCTCGCAGCACCATGATTCCCAAGAGCGCGGTTCTCGTGGCAATGGTTCTCATGGCTATGGTTCACAAGGCTACGGTTCACAAGGCTACGGTTCGCAAGCATACGACGCCAGACGCCAGAACCCTCAAGACGACCCCCGCCATTATGGCGCTGAAGGCTTTGGGGCTGTGAATCGCGGCTCGGCTTCCGGTGGTCAGGGCGACTACCGCGAGCGCCATACGGACATGAACGCCGCCGGGTCGCGCTTTACCTCTCAGCACCCTTCGTCTCGTCCCCTGTCATCCTTCGATAACGACGGCCCTGTGCCTGGCGGCAACAGCGCCGAGCGCGACCCGAGCGAGCCTTTTGATGCCAATGACGCGCGGCCGAGAATTACCCCCCGGCCCGGCGATGACCCGCTGCCCGGCGATCGCGACCCTTACCGCACACCGCGATAACCCTCCACGCGTTTAACGCTCAACGATTGGCCAGTACGAACGAGGCTTATATGGAAACGCAGCGCAATAGCACGACGCAGGGAGCGTCCGTTGGCTCGCTTTTAACGACGTTGACCCGCGAGGTAACCGACCTGGTTCGAGGCGAAGCCGAACTCGCCAAGGCCGAGGTCTCGGAAAAGACCCATCAGGCCCTGACCGGCATCGCCGCAATCGCCGTGGCGGGCGCGGTGATCTTCGCCGGCTTTCTGGTGCTGCTGGCATCGGCGGTCGCCCTGCTCAACGAAATCCTGCCGCCGGACATGACCCCCTGGCTCTCCGCCGCCATCGTCGGCGTCGTGACCGCCGTTATCGGGTTGATCATGCTCAACGTGGGGCTCAACAAGATCAAGGCGCAGCGTTTGGCACCGCAGCGCACGCTAAAAAGTTTACAGCGGGACAAGGAGCTGGCCCAGGAGCACGAGCATAACGTCAAGGAGGCGTTGAAATGAGCGATCACAAGGATCACCGCACCCCCGAAGAGATCGAAAAGGACATTCAGCACTCCCGCGAGCGGCTCGACTCCACGCTTGGCGAGCTGGAGGAGCGCTTTTCACCCCAGCGGCTGCTCAACGCTTCCTACGACTACCTTCGTCACGGCGGCGCCAACGAGTTCTTCACTAATCTGGGTACGACCATCAAGGAGAACCCGGTTCCGTTTCTGGTCACCGGGGCAGGGCTTGGCTGGCTGTTGACCGCCCAGCGCAGCGGCGCTCAGCGCGATGACCGCCACTACGCCAATTCCGAAGCCTACCCGCACAGCGGCCCGCAAGGGCGCTTCGATTCGCGCATGAACCCCCCGCCGATGTCGCAGCCGTTCTCCAACCGGGGGGATCGCCCTACCGGTGAGTACGCCGATGCCTTGACGGGCGGCGCGCGCCCGGCGGGTCTCGAAGGCGGCGCCCCGTTTGACCACCCCGAGCGCAGCGCCTTTTCGCATCCGCCGGCGTTCGATGACAGCGACCGCCCGGATACCGGTTTCGACCAGGGCGCGGGCATGAACTCGGGCATGAAGGAGCGCGTCGTCGGCGGCGCCCGCCACATGGGCCACAGTGCCAGTGACGCCGTCCACCATATCAGCGAACGGGCTCACCATATGGGAGGCAACATGCGCGACACGACCTCAGGCTTGTACCGCTCCACCCAGCACGGCATGCACGACGCCGGGCAGTGGGCCAGAGACGCCGGCCGCCACTCGTCGGACTTCATTCAGGAGCACCCGCTGGTCGCCGGGGCACTGGGGTTTGCCATTGGCGCCGCGCTCGGCGGGCTTCTACCCTCAACACGGCGGGAAGACGCTTATATGGGCGAATATCGCGACCGCCTGATGGGCGAGGCCGCCGAGATGGGCCACCAGCAGGCCGATAAGATGCAGCACTCTCTTCACGAAAGGACCGAGAAGATGAAAAACGAAACCGACAAGGACCAGCAACAGAAAGACCAGCACGAGAAAGACTCGCATCAAAACGAGCATCAGGAGCACGACACGCGCCATACGCCGAGCGACACCGACAGCGAGCACATGCGCTACTCCGACGAGGCGATGCCGGGGCATAACGCCGCCTCGGGCCAGAGCGGCAACCCGGGCAAGCAGCCCACGCCCCACGACAAGGACGAGAGCAAGAAAGAGCACGGCCTGGCCGACTCCGACACGCCCTCCGGCAACACCCAGGGCGACGACACGCTCGAGCCGCCCAAGCGTTAAACGGGGTGTGAACGCTCGTTAGCGCTCCTATGAAACATTAGGCAAGACACGCTGATAGCGCCCGGCCACCGCCGGGCGCTATTTTTTGTGGCGGCGTTTGACCTCGACGCTCAGGCGGCCTTCTCCCAAACGCAGCGACAGCGTTTGGCCCGGCACGGTGTCCTCGGCGCGGCGCACCACCTGGCCGGTGCTGTCCTGGGCGATGGCGTAGCCTCGGCCCAGTACGGCCAGCGGGCTCACTGCGTTGAGCTCGCGGGCAACGCTCGAAAGCCTTGCGCGGCGCGCCTCCAGCGTGCGCGCCACCGCGCCTTTCAGGCGGCGGTCGAGCTGGGCCAGACGCGCCTGCTCGGCCTGGTGTAGCCTTGTCATGTCCTGGCTTGCCAGCCGTTTGGCGAGCTGCGCGGTACGGCTCTGCTGCTGGCCAAGCGAATGGTTCATGGCGCGCTGCAGGCGCTGGAACAGGGTTTCGACGTGCTGGCGGCGCTGGGCGAGCTGCTCGCCGGGATGTTTGAGCCGGGCGCGCAGGTGATCCAGCCGCTGGCTTTCACGCTGAAGGCTGGCCCGAACGGCGCGGGTCAGGCGCGCCTCGCTTTGGCCCAGCGCCTGCAAAAGCGCCCGTCCATCCGGCACCAGCCGCTCCGCTGCCGCCGAGGGCGTGGGCGCGCGCACATCGGCGGCGAAGTCGGCAAGCGTCGTATCCACCTCGTGGCCCACGGCGGACATCACCGGCAGGCGGGAATTGAAAATCGCCCGCGCCAGGTGTTCGCTGTTGAACGCCCACAGGTCTTCCAGGCTCCCACCGCCGCGGGTGATCAGCACGGCGTCGCGTGCCGGGTCGAGCTGCTTTTGCCGGTTGAGCAGCGCCAGCGCCGAAATCATCGCTGGCGCCGCCTCTGCCCCCTGTACCGGCACGGGGATCAGCGTTACGTCCGCCAGCGGCCAGCGCGCGTTGAGAACCGCCAGCACGTCGCGAATCGCCGCGCCGCTGGCCGAGCTCAGAATCAAAAGCTTGCGTGGCGGGTAGGGCAGGGGGCGGGCGTTGACGAACACGCCTTCACCGTCGAGCTGCGCTTTCAGCCGCTCGAAGGCCGCCAACAGCTCACCCAGCCCCGCCGCCTGCACCGCCTCGGCGATCAGCTGGTAGTCGCCGCGCGGCTCGAACAGCGACACCTTGCCTCTGAGCTTCACCTGGTCGCCGTCGCGCATCGGTGCGGCCACGAACCGCGCCCGCTGGCGAAACAGCGCGCAGCGCACCTGGGCGCGGTCGTCCTTCAACGTGAAATAGATATGCCCAGAGGCGGGTTTGGAAACGTTCGAAAGCTCGCCTTCCACCCACACCTCGCCCATGTCGCGCTCGAGCGCCTGGCGCGAGCGTTTGTTAAGGTCGCTGACGGAAAGGGCTTTAGCGTCGGAAGAGGTCATGACGAGCTCCGAATCAAAAAGAGCAGCAAGCCTAGCATCAATTCGGAATCAGCAAATGATCCAATCCACTATTGGCTTTCAGCTCTCTCTGGCCTTCGCTCGAAAATGTCACACCGTCCAGCTCGCCTACAAGCTGAAGCGAGTCGTCCTCGCGGCGCAGCGCGGTACCCTCGCGCAGGGCAACGACCAGAGCGTTCGGATTGAGCGCCAGATATTCTGTCAACCGCTCCTCGCGACTTTCACCGTTATGTCCTGCAGGTTTGCCAGAGATGAAGTGCGGGTTGATTTGAAACGGCACGAGCCCGAGAGTATTGAAGCTAGGTGGTTCTACAATAGGCATATCGTTGGTGGTACAGATCGTGGGACCTGCGATATTGGAGCCGGCGCTCCAGCCTATATAAGGGGTACCTAAAGCCACGCATTGTTGAATAGCAGTGAGCAGGTTAGCTTCATAAAGGCGCTTTACCAGCGCGAATGTATTGCCACCCCCTACCGCAATGGCCTCTGCACGGTGTACGGCCTCTATTGGATCAGGTGCTCGATGAACGCCATCTACAGTAATGCCCAATGCCTCGAACGCAGGGCGGACCTGTTCAAGATACATATCAAAGGTCTTGCCCACACCTGCAAATGGAATGAACAGCACACGGTTTATCACATTTGGCGCTGCAGTCAGGAAGTCCTCAATCAGCGGTTTGGCGTGTTCGAGGTAACCGGTGCTGCCAGCTTTGGAACTGCTCAATAAAAGTAAGCGCGACATTATAAGCCTCCTGAATGAAAAGAGCGGCGCCTGTGCGCCGCCTTTAAAAATAAGTGCCGAGAAGAATGTCCGAGGGATTAACGCGAGCCTAGCTTCAAGGTCGACGAGAAGAAGCTGTAGAGTGCAGAGCCCGTGATGAAGCCAGCGCCCAGGATGTAGAGCTTATGACCGCCTTCGGTCCCGAAGCGTTTCACTACCAGCCAGCGAATTACTAGCGCGATGTAGATCACGATGCCGGCCAAAGGCGAAGTGATCAGAAGCCCAGTGGCCAGAAGCACCCCGATTTGACGCGACATACCGCCCACTGCCTGGATGACGCCGCCTATCACAGCCCATATGAGCAGTTGTTTGGCGACCTCCATGCTGGCGCCAGCATCGATGGTGGCTACGTAAACCCGCGCTACTGGCGGTACCAGATCGGCGGCGAAGTAGGCTCTAAAGACCAGCGCCACGATTACTATCGCCACGCCGAAGCTAAAGAGTTCAGCAAAATACTGCTGGCGACGACCATCAAGCTCGTACTCCTGATCGTGCCCCTCTCCACGGATCACCCAGCCCGCTTTTAGGTCGTAGGCCATGTCGGCAAACGCGGGACCAGTGGCTACGGTAAAGGCCACCAGTACACCCAGCGCGGTGCTGGGAAAACCTATCAACATGCCAATGACCAAGGCAATGAGGGCGGTGGCGAAGGAAGGAAACCAGCCCGAGTGCATGGCCGCAATCCCGACAATGAGTTCGGACGCCATGGCGGCCAGCGCTGCAAACACTAGCCAGCCAATCAACATGCCCGGCGACATGCCGGTATAGACACCGGTGCCCAGTGCCAGTATCAGCGCCACGATCAGGTAGACACTGAAACCGCTCATTAACGCCACGCGCATTTGAAGTGCTGAACGGGTCGGGCGCTGCGAAGGCTCATCGTTGGCTTGCTTGTCACGCTGGTCGCGTCGCATCAATAGAATGATTTGCACCAGCGCTACCAGTCCTGCTCCGATCATGATGCCATGCGGGATGTAGGCGTTGCTGATGTCAAAGCCGAAAAACTGCTCGGAGTAGCCACGCAGAATCAACCCCAAGCCCAATGCGCACATGGCGAACACGTTGGCGATCCAAGCGATACCGAACATTTCAGCGGGGATGCCGAAAGCCTTGCCGGTCATGCCACCTGCCATGCCTGCCAGTAGCAAAAGCGCATTGCGACCCTTGTCGGCAGCAGCCTTCAGTGCCTCAGCGGTGGCAAGCCCCGGTGGCCAAGCCGCACGAGCAGTGAAAACTTTGCTATCGAAGGAGAAGTAGAGAATCGAAGCATCGGTGATCACGGCAAGCGCTGCGCCGAAGAGCATTGGAATGAGCATCTGCGACTCACCCATCAAAAACGGGATCGCTAGGGGCAGCAGTAATCCGTTGGCGGCAGAAAAGGTTGCGCCGGATATGGTGGTCTGTACCAGCGTTTGACGCTCGAGCGAGTTGTAACTACGAAATAGCTTGAGGGGAATATAAGACAGAAGGATGGCAATCAATGCGCCAATGATCGAGGTATTGGGCGTGATCCCCACACGCGTGATCAGCTCGAGCCCGATGATCGCTCCCAGCACGCAGACGACCAAGTTGGTCAGCATTTGGCCCGGTGAAAAGAAGCGAGGATGTCGGCGAGGTGCTTGAGGCACCTCGCTATCGGCCGTGGCCGACGTGGTATCGTTCATGATGTATTCCCTGTTCGACTTGCGTTTTTTTATGGAGTGGTCCGCTTGGCTAACCAAGCAGCAGGTTTGCCGCGCTGAAAACCAACTGGCGTGGCGTCAGCGTTCGATGGCCCGAGATTCGGGCGATGCGGGCACGTTGGGCCAAGGTGTAGCCCATGCAATCGAGATAGAGCAGGTCCCCTTTCAAGTCGGCTGCTTTCTCCGCGGCCAAGTCGAGAAGTAAGGAATCACCGTAGGGGGAGGCGTAGAGCGTTTCGACCTCGAAGCCGGCTGCTTGCCAACGTGTTCTCGCAGGTGTCATTTGACGCGGCTCCGGACTCATGACCAGTAGCCTGCCCTCGGGGAAGAGTCCCTGTAGGCCAAGGCGCACCAAGCGTTTGGGCAAAAGTACAGGAACTGATAGGTCGGAGTAGTCAGGAAGCTCGCCTGTGCAGAGCACCAAAATGGCGTCTGTACCTTTTGTCGCCATCGTGCGAATCGCGCTATCCAGCAGTGGCTCCAAGTCGGGCTCGGCGATAGTGACCTGGCAGCCGTCGGCCATGCGCGATACCAGCACCTGGTCCTGCTCGCCTACTGGATAATGGCGTTCGATTTCCTCGAGCGTCAGCCCATCCAGCGCGCCGGCCTCGATGACTTTGATACCCGGTGCAAGCAGCTTGGAAAGGTCATCATGAAGGTCCGTGCGTGGGGCTTGGCCGATAGTGATAATGCCTAAGCACTTGCGTTGTTCCTTCATTCGCGGGCACCGCCGTGTTGAAAACGAGTGTGTTCGCCATACATCTCGACGATACGGGCAAACTCTTCGGAGTCATGGAATTGACAGGTACCAGCGGTGAAGTCCTTGGCCACTTCAACGGCGAAACGTGCCGCCTGTTCGACATCTACCTCGTGACTTGCGCCGGTCGCGCAACCGGCTACAGCGGTTTCGGTGGCCAAGGCCACGCCCACGACGGGGGCCGAAGTAGCCACGGCGGGTTGTAGAATGCTGTTCAGATGATAGAGGCCGTTACCGTAGGGCGTGATGTCCTGCTGGGTAATAGCGAATATGTGTGGCAACCGTCCTGTCACACGGGACATGACATTCATCAGGTCTTCACTGGTGCGCAGAATGTAGCCCTGCTTGACGGTCGGTGACATCGACACGCCTCGCAGGTTGATGACGCGATTACCCTTTGTGGTATCGATCGACACGATTGCGTCCATTGCCGTGTCGATCTCGTGCTCCCAAGTGTCCTCGAAGCTGATGGGGGAGTCCATGAAAGGGACGGGATGATGCTCGCGAGTGGGAGCGTTCGGGCAGATGTGAGTAGTGATGATGACATCTCCTTCAAGCTGATCGCCGTTAGCAGCCATGCCGATTAATTTGGCCGCAGCCGCCAGTGCGGCGAGCGCGCCATCACCATCGGATACATAGCCTGTAATCTCCGGACGGGCACCGATACCGCCAAGACGGCCGATTACCCCAAGCGTTGGCGCATCGCCACCCGCCTGTTTACCGTCATGGCCCTTTACGGTGATATGCATGAAATCGCTTGCACCCTTATCGGATGTGACCCGAGTGATTCGAATGCTCTCCGGTGCTGCGCCGCAGCTTATTAGGTACTCCTTTATCCGCTCGCCGGAAGCGCTAGGGGTATCGAGAATTTCATGAAGATCGATGACTTGTTTGAGCACGAACGTAACCTTGGTAGTAAAAGAAGATGCAATTAGAGTACGCTCGCGTATTAATTGGATAAATTTGAATAAAAGATAGATTGATCAGGATTTCCGATGAATAACGTAACCGCTCGTCAGCTCGAGGCCATCATCGCGGTGGCTGACTTGGGCAGCTTTACCGAGGCCGCTGAAAGGTTGCACTTATCACAGCCGTCGCTGAGTCAACTGGTGCGTCAGCTCGAACAGACATTAGGTGTGAAACTGTTCGAGCGCACCACACGGCGCGTCAGTCTATCGACGGCGGGTCAGGAGTTTCTGCCGGTGGCGGAGCGGGTGTTATCGCGTCTGGAGCGAGGCATGCAGAACATGCGCGCCTTCGCGAAGGGGCAGCAGGGCCAGATCAGTTTTGCCGCTCTTTTGACCGTCGGGGGCAGCTTGATTCCTGCCGCTATGGCGGCGTTTCACCAGCGCTATCCCGGCATCGGGCTCGAATACCTGGAAGAGAGTGACGAGCCGATCTATCAACAGGTGATGGCCGGGGATGTCGATTTCGGTGTGAGTGTTGCTCCCCTCAATCCGGAAGACGTCGACTTTCATCCTCTGTACAAGGATTACCTCTATTTCGTCTGCTCGCCGAATCATCCCTTGGCCGATGAAGAGGAAGTCAGTTGGCATCAGATCGTCGAGTGGCCGTTCATTGCGATGAAGTCGCGAACCAGTATGCGCAGACTAACAGAGCAGGGCTTTGCCATAACCGGCCAGTGCATGGAGCCGGTTCAAATCGCAGGGTATCAGTCAACCATTCTAGGCATGGTGGCCAACAATATCGGCGTTAGTGCCTTGCCGTCATCGCTCAAGCTGATGTTTCGCCGAGATGATGTTTGCCTGATTCCTATCAGTGAAAGGCTTTATCGCGACATCGGTATACTCACCTCACGACGGCGAGAGCTTGCGCCTGCCGCCGAGAGATTCATCGAGGTACTGATGGAGCTGGTCGAGGCTAATCGTTCGTTGTTGCCAAGCCCCGAGTAAGTGTCAGACGTCGGGTTGGCGGTGCTCCTTTTCGAGTCGCCTACCGTATACGTCGCTGCCCCCGGCGGCGAACCCACTCGCCCGGTAGCGTCAACAGCAGGCAGCCGCACATCATGACCAGGGCCAGTAGGGCGACCGAGCCCATGTCCGAGCCGGCATCGGAAATGTTGCTGTAAAGCAGCAGCGGCAGTAGGTTGATCTGCGAGCCGGTGAGCGCCAGGGCCGTGCCGTAGGCGCCGAAGGCCACCGCCGCGCACAGGCTCCAGGAGGAGACCATGGCCGGGGCCAGCGCGGGCAGATAGACATCGCGAATGCGTTGAAACGACGAAGCGCCGAAGCTCTGGGCCATGACCAGCTGGCGCCGGTCGAGCCCCTGTACCACCGGCAGCATCAGCAGCACGACGCGTGGAATCAGAAAATAGGCGTAAACGAATACCAGACCCTGAGGGGTGTAGACGAAACGCCCGAACCAGGCGGGGTCGACGCCCAGCGATGCCAAGCTCAGCGTGACGAACCCCGCACGTCCCAGCAGCAGGATGAAGCCATAGGCGACGATCAATCCACTGAAGATGAGTGGTAGCGAAATCAGCCATAGCAGAAAGAAGCGCTGACGCGGCGATTGGTGGTGAAGGTATTCGGCGATCACCACGCCGACCAGCACCGAAAGAAACGCCGTGGTGACCGAGAGCAGCACGCTGGTAAGCAGGCTCTTGGCCACCAGCCCCTCGGCCAGCAGCCGCGCGCCGGTTGCAAGCGGTGACTCGAGGGCTGTAAGGATCAAAAGCGCCAGCGGCAGCAAAAAGAACAGGCTATAGCCCAAAGCGCTGGGCGCGACGGGGGCGAGGCCTTGCCACGCCCGAAGGCGTGGCAGAAGCCGGTCGAGAGGCGATGAGCGCATGATCGACGCTTACTGGCTCAGAACGCGCTGGGTCCAGAGCTGGCTCAGATCGCTGCTGATCCGGGAGGCGGCCTGAACGTCCAGCGGTTGGATCTGGGGCGCATCGACCAGCGTTTCCGGCAGTTCAATATCGCCGTTGACCGGGCGTACGAACCCTTCGGCGAAGGTGCGCTGGCCTTCGTCGGACATCACGTAGTTGAGCCACAGGCGCCCGGCGTTCGGGTTGGGGCCATCCTTGACCAGCGAAATGGCATAGGGCGCGGCCACCGAGGCTTCCTCGGGGATGACCACGGCCACGTTGTCGCCCATGCCATCGGTGATGCTGGCCTTGAGGCCGTCGTTTTCGTAACCGATCCAGATCGGAATCTCGCCGCGCACGAATTGGGCGTAGGGGGTGGTGCCGACCACGCGCGCTACGTTGCCCGAGCGGCTCAGCTCGGACAGATAATCGATGCCGGGCTCTAGGTTGTCCAGGTCACCGCCCGCGCCGTAGTTCGCCGCCAGCGTAACGACCTGGCCTTGACCGGTCGAGCGCGGGTCGAGGTAGACGATGCTGTTGCGATACTGCTCATCGAGCAGGTCTTCCCAGCTTTGCGGCACCTCGTCGACGAGCTGCTTGTTGACGAGAAACGCCACGTTCAGCGAGTGAATGGTGAACCACTCACCGTCCTCGGCCTTGAAAACCTCGGGAATCGTGTCGAAGTTGATCGGGGTGAACGGGCTGAGCAGATCTTTCTCGTAGGCGTTGATGGCTGAAGACGCATAGTAGTAGGCGGTATCGGCCTGCGGGCGATTGCGCGACTGCTCGAGCGAGACGACGGTCGCGCCGGAGCCCAGGTCGTTGAAGACGATCTGCACGCCTGGATAGCGCTCGGTGAAACCGTTGAACTGGCTTTGCCAGTTGGCCCAGGTGGGGCCGGTATCGAAAGAAACCACCAGACCCTCTTCTAGCGCTTCATCGTAAAGCGCCTGTTCGCCTTCGTAGAACTCGGTGTCCAGCGTTTCGGCGGCGGCGGTCAAGGGGAAAAGGCTGGCGGCGGCGAGCAGCCCCCATATGATCGAGCGTTGCATGATGTTACCTCAGCGGTTGAACAAATGAATGTGACGGGGAGGAAGGGCTACCTGAGTGACGAGGTTGGGAGGAAGGATCGCCTCGAGCATCAGGGTGGTGTTGCCGCAGCGAAGCTGCAGCCGTTGTTGAGCGCCGAGGAACTGGCGCTCGATCGTCTCGACCGGGCGCCGATTGGCGGCGTCATCGGTCGGGTTCGATAACAGGGTTTCGGGGCGAATCATGGCGCGTACCGGCTGCCCTTTGGCAAAGTTGTGGGGCGGCACTTCCAACGTGCCAAGATGTTCGGTCGTGATATGGGTAGCATCCACCACCTGCGCATCGATGAAGTTGGCGCGGCCGATGAAGCGCGCGACAGCTTCGCTGCCGGGCCGGGTATAGAGCGTTTCCGGCGCACTGTGCTGTAAAAGCCGGCCTGCCTCGAGCAGCGCCACGTGATCACCTAGCGCCATGGCCTCTTCCTGGTCGTGGGTGATCATCAGCGTGGTCACGCCAAACTGGCGCTGCAGGTGCTTGAGTTCCTGGCGCATGGATTCGCGCCGTGAGGCATCCAGCGCCGAGAAGGGCTCGTCGAGCAGCAGCGCGCGGGGCTCGAACACCAGGGCGCGAGCGATGGCCACGCGCTGCTGCTGTCCGCCGGAGAGCTGGCTGGGGTAGAACGCCTCGAGCTCCGCCAGGCCCACGTCGCGAAGCGTGGCGCGAGCGCGGCGGTAGCGCTCGTCGCGGCGGACGCCCTTCACCTTCAACGGGTAGGCGACATTATCCAGCACGCTCATGTGCGCAAAGAGCACGTAGTCCTGCAACACGATACCCAGTCCGCGCGCGCCGCAGGCGGTGTGGGTCATGTCCTGACCGCCGAGCATGATGCGCCCTTGGTCGGGCGTGAGAAAGCCGGCGATGAGCTGCAGCAGTGTGCTCTTGCCCGAACCGCTGGCACCGACGACGACCAGGAACTCGCCGCTCTCCACCCGCAGATTGATGTCGTGAACGCCGACCTCGCTGCCGGGGTAGCGAAACTGAATGTCTTCGAGCGCGATCATGACGCGGGCTCCTGTGAACGGGGTCTACCCAAGCGCCTCTGCACGAGGGTGGAGAAGAGCGAGAAAAGAAGGGCCAGCGACAGCAAGAACAGCGTTGCCGCGCAGGCGAAACCGGTGGCGCGGTAAAAGGCCTGGATCAGTACGACGGGGTAGGGCTGGGTGAGAAAGCCTGAAATGAGGTTGCTGAGTTCGAACTCGCCAATGGAGAGCGCCGCCACCGTCAAGCTTCCAGTGAACACCGAACGCGACACCAGCGGCAGGTAGAGATGAAAAAAGCGCTGCACGCTGGAGGCACCGAGCGAATCAGCCATCTTCACGTAGGCCTTCAGCGGTGAGGCGTCGATATCCGCCTGAACGGTGTAGAACAGATAAGAGAACGTCACCACGACGTGGCCTGCGATCAGCAGCCAGGAACTGCCAAGCCAGGGCATCAGCGCGCTGCTGAAGGCCAGCACGAACGCGAACCCGATCACCAGCTGTGGCACCGCGATGGGCAGCATCACCAGCAGCCGGGTAATGCCTTGGGAGAGCGCGGAGAACCGCAGCGTGACGCAGTACACCAGCGGCACGACCAGTAGAACGTCGATCACGCAGGTGAGCAGTGCGAGCTTTAGCGTGGTGAACATGGCGTTGCGGTAGGTCGCTTCCTCCCAGACGGCGGCGAACCAGCGCCCGGTGAACCCGTGAGGCAAAAGCGTGTTGCTCCATTGATCCCCGAACGCGCCCACCAGCAGCAGCGCGATAGGGGCCAGCAGATAGACGATGTAGCAATAGGTGAGCAGTCGCACGGCGTTACCTTGGCATCGGCCGAATGGAAATATCAGAATGTCGCGTTTTGATCGGTGGCGGGTTCATGGCAGCGAAGCGATGCCCCATAGCGCCGCAGCGGCTCGGTCGAGCGCTTCGTCCACGCTGGTGACGCGCGTGACGCCTTCGGCATGAGGAGCATCCGGAAAAGTGAGCACGGGCTTGTCGAAATGACGCCCGAAGGCGACTTCCGTATGCGTGCCAAGGCTTCCCCCTACCGCGATCAGCGCGACGCTGGCGCGGGCGATGAGCACGTTACGTGCCTCTCCCAGGCCGCTGGCGATAGGCAGCGTCACCCAAGGGTTGGCGTAGCCGGCGTCGGTTTCCGGCAGCAGGCCGATCACGCATCCGCCCTTGCTCGCCGCCCCCTCGCTTGCCGCCTCCATGACGCCGCCGCGCCCACCGCACAACAAGGGAATACCCAGCTCTGCAAGCCCCGCGCCTAGATGGCGCGCGGTCGCCAGCTGGTCGGACGTGGCGGCGCGCGGGCCGATGACCCCGACGGGCGGGCACTGCAGTGGAATCCGGCGGGTGCGCAGGAGGGCAAGTGCCTCCCGCGGGGAGAGGGGCGAGCGCAGCGCGTCGGGCCAGTCGGCACTGCCCAGCGGGCGCAGGCGCGGCTCGAGGGGGACGTCGTTGCACACTAGGGTGCGGGTGGTTTCTGACAGGCGAATCAACGGTTGGGATGTCATATAATGATCAAAATGTAAGAAATTGATCGCAATAATCGCGCCCCGCCGTGTCACTTTGATGACATGCGCTCATGCGAGGATCGATGAATCAAAGGAATCCCCGGCTCTATGACTGATCTGACATCGCTGAACCCACGCCACCGTGAACTGATTTCCCTGGTCGAACTACACGGACACGCCTCCATCGAGTTTCTCGCCCAGCGTTTGAACTGCTCTGCACAAACGGTGCGGCGCGATATTCGCAAGCTCTGCGAGGCCAGCGTGCTTCAACGTTTTCGCGGCGGGGCGAGCATCGATACGTCCCAGGTAAGGCTTGGTCACGCCTCCAAGCAGGACTCGCAGCAGGTGGAAAAGGGCCGCATCGCCGCCGCCGCGCTGGGCGTGCTCGAAGATGGGCAGGCGCTGTTTCTGGATACTGGCACCACCTGCGATCACGTGGCACGTGCACTGGCGCATTTTCGCGGAAAATTGCACGTGATCACGCACAACCTGACCGCTGCGCTAGCGCTGGGCCCTCATCATCAGCGCTTCGATCTACAGGTAGTGGGAGGGCGAGTAGCCGGAAGCGACGGCGCCTTGACCGGGCCGCGCGCCATTCGCGAGCTGAGCGGATACCGGGCAGATGTCGCCTTCATCGCTGTTTCAGGCTTGGACGCCGATGGCTACGTGCTGGATTTCGACAGCGAAAAAATAGAGATCAAGCAGGCCATGATGCGTGGCGCCCAGCGATCGGTGCTGCTGATGGGGTCGTCCAAGCTGGGGACGAGAGGCATTCGGCGTGTAGCGCACCTCGACGAGTTCGACCAGATCTTATGTGACGTACCGGCACCCGAAGAGATTCAAACGATCATGGCCAAGCCGCAGTGCTGGAAAGCGGTGCCCTAGTTGTTGCAAGAAACGGGGCGCCCAGCGCCCGGCATTGCTGCCACACCCCTCGAAACGCTATAATGGTCGATTAATTTTCCTCGCCCCATCTTCCCACTGTTCAATGGGTGTTGCCGCTATGCTACGTATGGCCCAAGAAGCGCTTACGTTCGATGACGTTCTCCTCGTTCCCGGCTTCTCCGACGTTCTTCCCAAGGATGTCAGCCTCAAAACCCGCCTGACCCGCAATATCACGCTCAACATTCCGCTCGTTTCCGCCGCCATGGACACGGTGACCGAAGCGCGGCTGGCAATTGCGATGGCCCAGGAAGGCGGCATCGGTATCATCCACAAGAACATGAGCATCGCGCAGCAGTCTGCGGAAGTGCGCAAGGTCAAAAAGCACGAAAGCGTGATCGTGAAGGACCCGGTCACCGTCAGCCCCAACGCCAAGCTCGAAGACCTGCTCAACATGGCGAACGAGTTCGGCTTCTCCGGCTTCCCGGTGGTCGAAGGCGAAACGCTGGTGGGTATCGTCACCGAGCGTGACATGCGCTTTCAGCCCAACGTGGGCGACAGCGTCGCCGACATCATGACCCCGCGCGAGCGCCTGGTCACCGTATCCGAGGGCACCGATCTCGAAACCAGCAAGGCCAAGATGCGCGAGCACCGCATCGAGAAGATGCTGATCGTCGATGACGCCTTCCACCTGCGTGGCCTGGTCACCTTCCAGGACATCGAGAAGGCGCGCACCTACCCGAACGCCGCGAAAGACAGCGACGGCCGCCTGCTGGTCGGCGCCGCCGTCGGTACCGGCCCGGAAACCGCCGATCGCATTACCGCACTGGCCGAAGCCGGCGTGGACGTGGTGATCGTCGATACCGCCCACGGCCACTCCCAGGGCGTGATCGACCGCATCCGCTGGGTGAAAGAGCACTTCCCCGAGATTCAGGTGATCGGCGGCAACATCGCCACCGCCGCCGCCGCCCGCGCGCTGGCCGAAGCCGGCGCCGACGGCGTGAAAGTGGGCATCGGCCCCGGTTCGATCTGCACCACGCGCATCGTCGCCGGTGTGGGCGTGCCGCAGATCACCGCCGTTTCCAACGTGGCTGCCGCGCTCAAGGAGTTCGACATTCCGCTGATCGCCGACGGCGGCGTGCGCTTCTCCGGTGATCTGGCCAAGGCGATTGCCGCCGGCGCCAGCGCGGTCATGGTGGGTGGCCTGCTGGCCGGCACCGAGGAAGCGCCGGGCGAGGTCGAGCTCTACCAAGGGCGTACCTACAAGGCCTACCGCGGCATGGGCTCCATGGGCGCGATGTCGCAAAGTCAGGGCAGTGCGGATCGCTACTTCCAGGACAAGAGCGCCGGCGCCGAGAAGCTGGTGCCGGAAGGCATCGAAGGCCGCGTGCCCTACAAGGGCCTGATGAGCGCCATCGTGCACCAGATGATGGGCGGGCTGCGCGCCTCCATGGGCTACACCGGCTGTCACAACGTCGAAGAGATGCGCACCAAGCCGGAGTTCGTGCAGATCACCGGCGCCGGCTTCAACGAGTCGCACGTGCACGACGTGCAGATCACCAAGGAAGCCCCCAACTACCGGGTGAGCTAACCCCGGGGGTCAGTATTGATGCGGCGGGCCTTGGCCCGTCGCTTGCTTTTAGAGCCTTATCAAAGCCTTCGCGGCCGCGCTTACACTGCTTGAGAGATACCGCCATGACCGACATTCACGCCCACAAGATTCTGATCCTCGATTTCGGCTCCCAGTACACCCAGCTGATCGCCCGCCGCGTGCGCGAAATCGGCGTCTATTCCGAAGTGCGCGCCTTCGATATCACCGAAGAGGAGATCCGCGAGTACAACCCGAACGGCATCATCCTCGCCGGCGGCCCGGAATCCGTGACCGAGCTCGAATCCCCGCGCGCACCGGCGTGCGTATTCGAAATGGGCCTTCCGATCTTCGGCATTTGCTACGGCATGCAGACCATGGCCGAGCAGCTTGGCGGCAAGGTGGAAGGCTCGCAAAAGCGCGAGTTCGGCTACGCCCAGATCCAGATCGACGAAGACAACGCGCTGTTCAAGGGCATCAAGGACCATGTGGACGCTGAATCCGGCAAGGCGCTTTTGGACGTATGGATGAGCCACGGCGACAAGGTGGCCCAGGCCCCCGCCGAGTTCACCGTGACCGCCTCCACCCCGAGCTGCCCGATTGCCGCCATGGTGTGGGAAGAGAAGCAGTTCTACGGCGTGCAGTTCCACCCGGAAGTGACCCACACGCTGCAGGGCCAGCGCATCCTCGAACACTTCGTGCTGGATATCTGTCAATCCGAAAAACTCTGGACCCCGGCGCAGATCATCGAAGACCAGGTGCAACGCGTGCGCGAGCAGGTAGGCGACCGCCACGTGTTGCTCGGCCTCTCCGGCGGTGTGGACTCTTCCGTGGTCGCGGCACTTCTCCACAAGGCGATCGGCGACCAGCTCACCTGCGTGTTCGTCGACAACGGCCTGCTGCGCAAGGACGAAGGCAACCAGGTAATGGAAACCTTCGCCAGCCACATGGGCGTGAAGGTGATCCGCGTCGACGCCGAGGACCTGTTCCTCGATAAGCTCAAGGGCGAAAACGACCCGGAAGCCAAGCGCAAGATCATCGGCAACACCTTCATCGACGTGTTCGACGACGAGGCCAGCAAGATCGAAGGCGTCGAGTTTTTGGCCCAGGGCACCATCTACCCGGACGTGATCGAGTCCGCCGCCTCTAAAACCGGCAAGGCGCACGTGATCAAATCCCACCACAACGTGGGCGGCCTGCCGGAAACCATGAAGCTCAAGCTGGTCGAGCCGCTGCGCGAGCTGTTCAAGGACGAAGTGCGCAAACTCGGCCTCGAACTCGGCCTGCCGTATGACATGGTCTACCGCCACCCCTTCCCGGGGCCGGGCCTCGGCGTGCGGATTCTGGGCGAAGTGAAAAAAGAGTACGCCGACATCCTGCGCGAAGCCGACGCCATCTTCATCGAGGAACTGCGCGCCTCCGGCTGGTACGAGAAAACCAGCCAGGCGTTCGCCGTGTTCCTGCCGGTCAAATCCGTCGGCGTGGTCGGCGACGGCCGCCGCTACGAATGGGTGATTGCCCTGCGCGCCGTGGAAACCATCGACTTCATGACCGCCCGCTGGGCGCACCTGCCCTATGAGCTGCTGGAGAAGGTGTCCAACCGGGTGATCAATGAGTTGGAAGGGGTTTCGCGGGTGACTTATGATGTCTCCAGTAAGCCGCCGGCTACTATTGAGTGGGAGTAGGTAACGCGTTTTTTAATTGGTGAGCCATAAAATTAAGGTCGCTATTTTTTTAAAAATAGTGACCTTAAAATACATTTAATAAATTAAAATCAATTAAGTTTGAGGTAGTGACAAGGTGTCGTTATATCCAAAATATCAATGACTCTATCAATTGTATACTTCTCATCAAGTCCAATTTTAAAAGTAGCGTTGCTTGAGTAAAAGAAATCGAAGTGGTTTAGTGGATGGTAATCTTTATCTTGGTTAGCCTCATCATGATCAACACGTAAGTAACCGTCTTCATAAAAGAATAACTCTCTAATTAAAAGCCAAAAATCTCTATTATCGGCACTGCTATCTAGAATTGGACTAGCAAAATCGAATATATCTTCCCCATGCATTGTATCGTCTCTCGATATAAAAGCTAAAGCTTCCGAGGTCAAGAGATTATCGAGTTCAATATCATTCGCTGTCAAAAATTTAAGTCTTTCATTATCAATAATAACTTTAAAAGGAAAGTTTATAGTAAAAATTTTTTCTGAACTTTCAAAAACTAAACGGCTCATTTTTGATACTTTTAAAAAAAGCTTCTCTTCAGATTGAACTGACTTGCCAGGTGGTTCGTATATTAGCATTATTTTTATAGATTCTAGAAGAATACGCACAGCATCCTGTTTCTTTCTTATGGGAGTGAAGAAAAAACGTGCTTGATGGCGATCTAGTATAAATTCGTAAGCTTTTGACATATTAAATCACAAGTATTTATAGTTGTCGGCAATAATTCTTTTTATGTCTTCTCGACTGCTAGTTTCGTCAATATTTCCATTTCCATGATGTATCTCAATGAGCCCATGAGCCATACTTCTAAACTCAGGTGCTATACCCGCATCTTCGCAGGCCAGCTCAATTAGGTCGTAAAGTGATATATTTTGTGAGCTATAATCAATTGACGTTTTGTCAACTTCGTTCTCACCTGGAACTTTAATTGTCATTTTTCCTTCATTATTAATTTCTTGGATACCACGATGAATATAAGGCAAGATGTTAGAGTTTTCAGTCTCTGAAACAACTAAGAAAGTTTTAAGAAAAGATCTAGTTAGCATCATATATAGTGCATTTCTGAAGTTATGATTATTGTTTATTTTTTCAGCGATACAAATTATAAAAGGAAATTCTAAACCTTTTACATTGTTTTGGTTGCTGATAAATAAAGCATCGCGATCATATACTTTACTTTCATATGCTTTATTAACAGACCAGTCGAAGTTCCGGCCTATATGCAGCTGAAGTCTATCAGCTAACTGATAAGAACGTCTTGATGGGTGAATAAATATTACGCCAATATCAGCAGGCTTAACAGTCGGGTGTTCCTCTTTAATATGAGCAATTGCATCAATTATATTGTCTACTACTCCAGAATAGTCGCTGTACTCAATTATCTCTATACTCGGTGAGCTATCATGATCTATATCTTCAAATCTTCTTAATGGCTCTCTCTTTAATGCTACATGTTCATTATCAGCTTCATTTTCAACTATGTAGCCACATGATTTCCATTCATTTTCGTCTAACCATCTTAGCTTTTTATCTTCAAAAAGACCCATCCCTAACCCATGCGCGAACATTAAAGTACGTGGGTCTGTTCTATAACATTTGCTTAATAAGAAGTCTGGTGTTACTTCAGATATAATTCTATCGTCAAATATACTCTGAAAGATATCACCAGCTATATATATATTTTTCTTCGTTACTTTTGAGCATAGTTCGAAGAAAGATTCTGGGAAATCTTGACTCTCATCTACCAGCATATAGTCAAATGCAGGCCCGAGGCTCTCTATTTTATTATCTACTAAAGCTAGTGCTGCTTTACAAGCCTCATCAAAACCGTAATGTCTTGAGTAGGTATGGAATGGGATTCCGTAAAAATCACAGATAAAACGATATGCTCCAGAGTCTTTATCAGAACCAGAGCCCCATCCATGAACGCACCAAAGTCGTTTATTCCACAATATTTGTTGTTCTACTTTCATAAAGTCAAAAAAAACTGGGATTCTGTCTCTAAGGTTGTTAGCTAATATTTTATTGTGACAAGTAAGTATTATTTTAGAGGAGTCCGTAGAAGTGTATAGTTCTTTAAGTTTGTGAAGCAGTAACTCTGTTTTTCCTGTTCCTGAAAGTCCTTGAATAACGATGGATTTTTTAGAAGGAGCTTGATATATAAAACGTGTTTGATCTCCGTCAAAAAGTTGAATCTTCTGCTTTACGGCATCTAGTAAAGTAATCGGAGCTTCTTCTCCAATCCTGTTTACATCATTAATGCTGCCTGTTAGTAATGATATGATTAGTTCACACTTTCTTTGATCTTCAGGGTCCTCAATTTTGATTTTCTCAAGCAGGTCTTCAAGTTCGTATTTGTTAGAAGAGTAATCGATTTTTTCTGTAATTTTTTCTTTCCATTTCTTTGGACGACCAAGTACCTTTTTATATAGGAACTTATCGGAGATTGACCCGACGTCTTCTAGGAAATCATCAGCAAATTCATCAAATTCTTCTGTTTTATTTCCAAAGTTAATAAATAGAATTTTTCTTTTTGGGATTAATACTACCAAAGCATCATCATAGTCGTAAGTGTACTTTGATTCCCCTAAGGGGCTGTCAATAACATAAACTTGCTCTAGTTTTTCATCAGCATATTGACTAAGAGAGTTTAGTAAAAATGAGTTTTGATCATTCTTTTTGGCTTGTAAGTAAAACCAGCTGCTGGCCATTTTCCACCTTTTCTTTAACCGGGTTTTTTTGATATAAGCTGTATTATATAAAAAATATTATGTTTATGGCAATGCTGAATTTTATATAATTTTTAATGCTTTTCTTTAGTTCGTTCATATACTCTTAATTTGAGAATATAATGTTATTTTTTTCGAAATTAGCTGTATGTTATTTAAGTTCATAAAGTTATTAAGCATTAAGGTTTTGATAGCGTTAAGTTGGTAAATTGCAGTTAGTTCAAGCCAATTAGTTGACTGTAAATGAAACTGTATGGCGTTAAATTTTAGGTTGGTCTTTTGATAACAACTCTTACAGATGAATGTTCTATATTAGTCCTCATCACAAATAAGCGCTATATTTGGCTCGTAATTTGATTTGAATATGCGAGATAACCGGCTCATATATTTTTTGGGCCTGAAGGATTGGCTATCTTTTGGGTAAAGTGAGGTAACCTTGCGCACTTTGCTGAACGACATCAGATTGCTGCAAGCGTGGAAATGGATGCGCTCATTCAGAACGCCATTCGTACCAGTGAGATCGAAGGGGAGCTGTTGGATGTAGTTCAGTGCGGTCGTTGGTGGCTCGCCAGTTGGGGCTGGAACTGGCCGGTCTTCTCGGCAGAACGACGCCTTAAGCGAGGCTCTTATGAAGCTTTTGTTGTAAGCCACGCATTATCCGGATCAGTCGCTTACCCTCGAGTAGTGATGCAATTGGTAATCCCTGCTCTTCGTACAAGGGTTGAGTGCGGTTGATACTGTCCAGGTGGGGCGAGTTACACGGTAAACATCCTCTGCCGGTCGTTTCAGGGCGAATCGACCGGCCCACCGTTAACTTTGAAGCGCCGCCTCGCTAGTGGTTGTAAGTGGCGCTGGAAAATTGTGATCCGCTGATCCGCTTTGGTATTGCCCACCTTTGACTGGTAACGCTGCATCCCTTCGACGATGACAACGGACGAGTAACGCGTGCCTTAACTGATAGAGCATTGGCATAAGTCGAGAGGAAGTCGGTGCGTTTTTATTCGCTGGGCGTGGCGAGGCTTACTATGCCCACTATGAAAGTGCCCAAAAGGGCGGGTTGAATATCACGGGTTGGCTCGAGACGCGCTTCGCAAAGCCCAATACAGGGACGTTATAACGCCGCGCTATTCAAGCATCAGGTCGCCATCGTATTTAATACACCTATGCTCTTGTGTCACAGGATCAATGAACTCAAAGCCCTTGGAGAACAGCTGTAAGGGGCGCTTATAGTCATCTGGCGAGAGCGGCTTAAGCACCGGGTAGTAGCGGTCGTTCAAGATCGGCCAGCCGAGTGACTGCATGTGCAGGCGCAGCTGGTGGCGGCGCCCGCTGACGGGGTTTAATTCGAACAGCGCTTGGATGTCGGTTTGCTGAACGCAGCGGATCACCGAGTGGCTGTTGGCGTCGCCCTCACCAATCCGCATGCGAAAGCGCTGCTCGCTTGGCTCGATGCGATTCTTGACGTCCCACTCTCGACCCACCCATGACGTATTGCCGTCGACTTCGGCAATGGCCTGATAGGTCTTATGAATCTGTCGTGACTTGAACAGCTGGTGATACAGCGCGCGGGTCTCAAAATTCAGCGAACACAGCACCAATCCTGCCGTCACTCGGTCCAGACGATGCACCGGCTGCAGCGCCTCGATCCCCGTGCTTTGTCGCAGGCGCTGTTGCAGGCACTCATTCACGTAGCGCCCGCCGGGCGTGACGGGCAAAAAGTGGGGTTTGTAGGCCACCAGAATGTGCTCGTCGCGATAGACAATATGCTCGGCGAAGGGAATGACCGGCTCGCTGGCGACTTCGCGATAATAGAACACGCGAAGATGGGGCTTGAAGCATGAGGCCGGCGTAATCCAGCTACCGTCATCGCAATGCACCTTGCCGGTGGCCATGCGCTCACGCCATGTCGCCTCACTGATGGCCGGAAACGTGAGCAGCAGATACTCGAGCACCGTCGACACACCGGGATTGACCTGCGGCAGGCTCAGTTTCGAAGGGCGTTGGGCAATGGACATGGGATGCATCACCGGTCGGGCAGAGGCTGGGAGGCGGTCGCGTTAGTGTAACCGAGAGAGGGAGTCGTGTCGGGCGAGGCGTGACTCTACTGTCAGCCTGGATGTCCGGTAGTGTCAGGCACAACATTGCTCCCGCAATAAAAGCAGAGTCCATCATGAGCCGCTGAGTGACGCTGCTGTACTCACTTTGCAATTTGAGCCGAATAAACGCTATATTCGGCTCATTTATTGATCCAAATAGACGGGGTAATCGGCTCATGTATATTTGGGAGCGAAAGGGTTGGCCATCGTTTGAATGGCGTGAACCCATCTTACGCCCCTTGCTGGACGAACTCAGGCTACTGCAAGGCCGGGTGGTGGGAAGAACGGAGTCAGCCTCCGAGCGTGCGAATGCAAGCGTGGAAATGGATGCGCTCATTCAGAACGCCATCCGTACCAGCGAGATCGAAGGGGAGCGGTTGGATGTAGACTCTGTGCGCTCGTCGGTGGCTCGCCAGTTAGGGGTGGATCAGGCCGGTGTTCCTGGCAGAACGACGCCTGAATCCGAGGCGCTCATCGAGCTTCTGCTGCAAGCGACGCACTACCCGGATCAGCCGCTTACTCTTGAGCGTCTGTGCCATTGGCAGTCCCTTCTTTTCGTACAGGGGCCAGGCGTGATCGATAAAGTGCGGGTAGGCGAGCTACGCGGTAAGCAGCCCATGCAGGTCGTTTCCGGGCGAATCGATCGGCCCACCGTTCATTTCGAGGCGCCGCCGCGGCGTCAGCTCGAGGCAGAGCTGGATGCGTTCCTGGCCTGGTTCAACCAGCCGCCGGAGAGCCTCGCCCCGCTCATTCGTGCGGGCATTGCTCACCTTTGGTTGGTCACGCTGCATCCCTTTGACGACGGCAACGGGCGCTTGACGCGCGCGGTCACGGATAGGGCGCTGGCTCAGGCCGAACGGCAGTCGGTGCGCTTTTACTCGCTGAGTGCAGCGATCATGGCGCGCCGGGAGGCGTACTACGATCACCTCGAGAGCACGCAAAAGGGCGGCCTGGATATCACGCTCTGGCTTGCGTGGTTTCTGGATACATTAAAAGCAGCACTCGAGCAGGCGCTATCGAGAATCGACCGGGTGCTCGAGAAAACCCGCTTCTGGCAGCGCCATGCGACCACTGTACTGAACGAACGCCAGATCAAGGTATTGAACCGCTTGCTGGATACGGCCGGCGTGGAATTCGCGCAAGGCATCAACGCGCGCAAGTATCAGTCGTTGGCGAAGGTGAGCAAGGCCACCGCTACCCGGGACCTGGCTGAACTGCTGGAGAAGGGATGCCTCGTCAAACTGCCCGGGGGCGGGCGCAGTACGCGTTACTCGATACCGTTCGAGCCAACCCTTGCGAGCGCGCTGTAAGGGCTAGCCAAAACAGGATGGTTGATATCGAGCTCAACGGATGGGCTTTATCGCCGCCACATCTTCCGATCAGCGAGCGCCATGCTCATCGCTTGCCAACCCACCGCTGCGTCATTTTCCGGCAGTTGCCTGACAGCCGCCGTTGTAGCCGTTCCAGCAACGTCTGTTCGGTTCCTTTACCCGCTACATGACTCAGAGAGGCGACTGTTGCGTCGATGGCTTGCGGCATTCGCTCGGCCAGTTCGAGCCCTTGCTTCAAAAAGTAACGTGGCTGAAAGCGCAGCGCGCGGGCCAATGCTTCGAGGTGTGAACGCTCGATGTGGCCGGGGCGGTCTTCACCGCTGATGCTCATGGCAAAACGGCTCGAAAGGCCGCTGTAAAGCGTGGTGCACATCAAGTCGTAGAACGGTGCCAGCCGTGGCCCATCAGCGGTGTAAAGAGTGGCGAGGTTCTTGGCATGGCTATCGTTATTGCCAATCAACAGGTTGAAGAAGAGCCAGCCGATCAACCGCTGCATGTCTTTAGCCGGTGCGCCCTGTTGCTGCAAGAGCTCACGGCAGCGAACCAGGCCTGGGCCGCCGTCACTTTCGTATTTAATGGTTGAGGGCGTGCCGGCGAGCTGGCAAAAATCGAGCTGGTGCAGGCGCTGCAAACTGCCTTGGGCATCAATCCTACGATCATACCGGCGCACCAGACAAGCGCGGGTGTCAGGCTGGTAGCTCGTCTCAGCCGCATCGAGCCCAAGTTCTGCGGCCAGCTGCATGCAGAACGTTTCGTTGAGCGCCGTTGCCCACACACCTTTCAAGCCTTGAATGTCGGGTTTGAGAATATGACTGGAAGGGGCCGAGCCTTCCGGTATGGCAGGACTTCCATCCGGCATGACCATCAGCAGTAGCTTGTTTTGTGCCCCCGCGAGCGAGATACGCGGCTCGTTATCGTGTTGTGTAAATAACGCGCCTTGGGTGCGCGCTTGTAGATGCGCCGCCACGGTCGCCCAACGAGTGGGCGTATAATGGGGTAAAACGGGTGATTCATTGGGTGATAGCAGGGTGAAGCCGCTGGCCGTATCACCGCCAATGGCGTTCAATAGCCCAAAAACGGTGGTGGTGTGGTGGCGAAGTTCCAGCTGGTGGCGCAGGTCGCCTTCCGGTAACAGATTCTCGAAATAGGTCAGTACGCTATCGCCTTCGTGAACGAGCGGCGAAAGCGGCAGTGAAGGTGAGAGACTCACTGCGTCAGATTGCTCACGCCATGCCGGGGCGTACTCAAAACGCAGTGGATGCGTATTAAATAGCCACCCGACGAGCCTCTCGCCTTGATAAAGCGTCAGGACGGCGTCACTCGCCATGGCGATTAGATCCTTTGCGCTTCACGACCACCTCTAGCCCCATTAAGTCCAATACATCCAGCACCTTTTGCAGCTGGAGGGTGGGCTTTCCTCGCTCCAAGTCAACGATGAATCGGTTGCCGGTACCGGCAAGGCCCGCCAGATCCATCTGCAACAAGCCTTGTTCATTGCGCATTTGGCGAACCAGTTGGCCCAGCTCTTCGCTTTGACGAATGATTGTAGGGGCGGTGGCATTATCGGTCGACATGGAGAGCCTGCTTTTGATTACCGTTCGGTAATTATAGGTTTGTTTTTGGTAGGCAGCCATCACCTAGTTACCGATCGGTAATTTTATGGAAAAAACGCGATAAGGTCTTTTAAAAAATTACCGTTCGGTAATTGAAGCTAGAAAGCATCTCCAAGTGCGTTGATCCCACGTGGCATATTTCAAAGCTTACCGCGTGGCACATGTGCTCGATTCCGGTCCCGATCATGGCGCTCAACGTCAGGGAAGGGCGGTAGCCAATCTTCACGGCGAATATTCCAAAGCTCGTAGGTCGGCTTTAATTGGTTCGGTGCATCGAGGGCACCAAGGTGTATCTCGATTTCATGCTCGCTGATCGAAAACAGTGATGAGCCGCAGGTCGCGCAGAAGTAGCGCCCCTGGTAGCAGGCGGGCTCGCCTTCGATCACGACCGCTTTCCTGGGGTAATCCGCCGCCGCGTAGAAAAGCGCACCGTGGTGTTTGCGGCAATCCATGCAGTGGCAGGTGCCTACACTCTGCGGTTCGCCACGCGCTTCGAATCGCACCTTGCCGCACAAGCAGCCACCGGTTAGTTGCTTCATTCCTCATCTCCGTAAGACGTATCTTGAGTTCGACTCTATCTTGTGAGCCGAGAGTACACCTAAAGAAAAGGCTTGAAGCATACGGTCACTACCCTACGAGCCAGATAAAAACCTTATATTGGCGAAAATTTACCCATCGTCGCACCACCTTCGTGCTTAAGGCACATATATGGTGCGACGAAATGGCTTATGAATGCGATCAAGCCCACGAAATACGGCTTTCTCGGGCATGGCACGATCCTTGCTCAGTACTGAGGTAAGTAAACAGTTACTTAACTCAACCAACGTAGAGCGCTACATCTACCAGCGCCTTGGCAGAGGGTCTCACCATGAAAACGCAACTCAACAACGCCAAACTTAAAGTACTTGCTTATAGCGTGGCACTGGGCGCTTTGACCCTTGCCGGCACTGCAAGCGCCAATACACACCTGAAGTTTCACCACGACCTGCCAGAAGACAGTGCTCAGCATTTGGCAGCGGAGCGCTTCAAGCAGGCCATTGAGGAGCGCAGCAACGGCGAGATCACCGTGCAGCTCTTTCCCAACAATACGCTGGGCGACGATGTCGAGGTGACCCAGCAAATGCAGATGGGCGCGGTAGAAGCCGCCATCATCCCGACCGCCAAGCTCTCGGGCTTCGTGCCGGCCATGCAGATCGTCGACCTGCCGTTTTTATTTCCTTCTCCGGAAGTCGCGCACACCGTGCTGGACGGCCAAGCCGGTGACGATCTGCTCGCCACCACCGAGCAGGTGGGGCTAAAAGGGGTGACGTTCTGGGAGAGTGGCTTCAAGCAGTTCACCTGTAACCACGCGATTGAAGGGCCAGAGAGCTTCGAAGGCCAGAAGGTACGGGTGATGCAGAGCCCCATCATCATGGAGCAGTTCAGCGCAATGGGCGCCAACCCGGTGCCCATCGCCTTCGGGGAAACCTACAACGCCTTGCAGCAGCGCGTAGTGGATTGCCAGGAGAACCCGTTGGTGTCGATTACCCAGATGCGGTTTTTCGAAGTGCAATCGGACGTGGTCATTAGCAACCATGCGTATCTGGGCTACGCGTTCCTGTTCAGCCAGCGCTGGTTCGATGGCCTGAGCGAGGACGACCAAGCGCTGTTGACCGAGGTTGCGCGCGAAGCCACCACGTTCCAGCGCGAAGAAACCGCCCGTCGCGAAGAGGGCTACATCGCTACCATCGAAGCCAGTGGCACCAACGTAAGCTCCCTCGATGACGAGCAACTGGCGGCGTTTCGTGAGGCGACCGCCTCAGTGCACGAGGCCTTCGCCAGCGAAATCGGCGCCGATCTGATGGATGAGTTCCAGCAAGCGATTGCCAGCGCAGAATAACGTTCCTTCCTGGGAGGGCCGGCCGGGTATCCCGCTGGCTCTCTTTTCCTTGCAGTGTCCTCATTGGGAGTGCGCCATGCGCAAACTTGATGCCTGGCTGTCGCGCAGCGAGGAGGTCGTGATCGGCCTGCTAATTCTCTCCGCCGCGCTCATCCTCTTTGCCAACGTGGTGGCCCGCTACGTGTTCAATTTTGGGTTCTCCTGGGCGGAGGAGTTGGTGCGCTACCAGATTGTCTGGATGGTGCTGCTGGGCGCCAGCGTTGCCGCCCGGCAAGGCATTCATATCGGCATCGATATTCTACGCCGCTTCAGCCCACCGCCCATTGCGCGGGCTCTGGAACTGCTGGTGCACGCGATCTCGATTGGCTTCTGCGCCTTTCTGGTGTTCTACGGTATCGAACTCACCGAGCAGACCCACCGGTTCGGCCAGGTAAGCTCGGCATTGCAGGCGCCCATGTGGGTCGTGCAACTGGCCATTCCCGTAGGGGCCTTGTTAATGGGCATTCGCTTTACCCAGCATTTCTTCCGCGCTTTGCTCGGCCGCCGGCAGGCCAGCGCCCACCTCGATCAGATTGGATGAGCCCATGGTTATCACTTTTTTAGCGCTGTTGGCGGCGTTGATGCTGTTAGGGGCGCCGATCTTTATCGCCCTAGCCGGCTCGGTCATGGCGACGATGAGCAGCTTTAGCCACATTCCGCTGGCCATCGTCGTCGAACGGCTGTTCGCGGGGCTGGACAAGTTTCCGCTCATGGCGATTCCGTTTTTCATCCTGACCGGTAGCCTGATGAGTGCTGGTGGGCTTTCACAGCGCATCATCCGCTTCGCCAATTTGCTGGTGGGTCGTTTTACCGGAGGCATGGGGATGACGGCGGTGTCGTCGAGCATGTTCTTCGGCGCCATTTCTGGCTCCAGCCCCGCGACGGTGGTTGCGGTGGGGTCACTGCTCTACCCGGCGATGCGTAAGGAGGGGTACTCCGGGCCGTTCTCGATTGGTTTGCTGGTCTCCTCCGGCTCGCTTGGCATTATCATCCCGCCTTCGGTGGTGATGATCGTTTACGCGGCGGTCACCGGGGTGTCGGTAGGCGCGCTGTTCATGGCAGGGGTGGGCGCGGGGCTTTTATACGCCGCGTGCTTGCTACCGTACTGCTGGTATCGCGCTAAAAAAGATGGCGTCGCCCCGATGGATCCACCCAGTTGGCGCGAGGTGCTGGCCGGGCTGAAAGACGCCTCCTGGGGGCTTGGTGTGCCCGTCGTCGTGCTGGGCGGTATTTATCTGGGTATCTTCACGCCCACCGAGGCCGCCGCGGTGTCAGTAGTCTACGCGTTACTGGTCGCGGCGCTGATTTACCGCGAGAAAAGCGTCAAGGAGCTGTTTCAGAGCATGGTCGATGCGGCGACCACGACCGCACAAGTGATGATCATTCTCGCGGCGGCCTCGGTACTGGCCTGGTTTCTGACCAGTAATGGCTTGGCCACCCAGCTTGCCAATACCATCCTGTCGCTCTCTGAGAACCCCTACCACATCTTTTTGCTGATCAACGTGACGGTGTTGATTGCTGGCATGTTCTTGGATGCTTCCTCGATCATGGTGATCCTCGGGCCGCTGTTTTACGCGGTGGGCACGCGCATCGGTATTGATCCGGTCCACCTGGGGGCGGTGCTCACCGTGAATGGGGCGATCGGCATGTTCACGCCGCCGTTCGGGCTCAACCTGTTCGTCGCGGGGACGCTCGAGGGTGTCGATTACATGCAGACGGTGCGCGGGGCGCTGCCCTTTATCGGCATCGCGCTCATCGCCTTGCTGCTGCTGACCTACCTCCCTGCGGTCAGCATGTGGCTTCCCAATATGGTGTACGGCGGCTAAACGCCTGAAACAAGGATGACGATAGTGGCAACTTCCCCGAACACGGCCCCAGGCGCTTTGGCGCACTCCCAGGAAGGCGTGGTGACGAGCCCGCACACCCTCGCCACCCGAGCCGGGCGCGAAGTATTGCGCCAAGGGGGCAACGCCGTCGAGGCGGCGATCACCATGGGCGCTTGCCTGTCGGTGACCTACCCGCACTTCACCGGCCTGGGTGGCGACGCCTTCATGATCATTGCCGACGCCCAAGGCGGAGTGCGCACGCTCTCCGGCATTGGCCAGGCACCTCAGGCCAAGCTCGAGCACGATGGCGCGCTACCCGATAGAGGGCCGGGGTCGCTTTTGACCACGGCGGCCACGGTGGACACTTGGGGCCAAGCCCACGATATCTCGCGTCAACACTGTAGCGGTCGGATGAGATGGCAGGCCTTGCTGGCGCCAGCCATCGAGCTTGCCGAGCAGGGCTTTGAGGTCACGCCCTCGCAGCGCTTCTGGCTCGATTTCAGGCGTGACGAGATAGCGACGATGCCCGGCGTGCAGTCGCTATTCATGGCGGAAGGCAAAATGCCCGAGCCGGGTGATATTCTACGTCAGCCGGCGCTGGCCGCTTCGCTGCGCTCGATGGCCGCCCATGGCTACCGGGATTTCTATGAAGGCGAACTGGGCGCGAAGATTGCCGCCGGGCTGGCGGCGGCAGGCTCCCCGTTGACGGCTCAGGACCTGGCGGCAACGCGGGCGCGAGTCGAATCGCCGCTCTCTATACCTTACCGGGGCGGCGAGCTGCTGGCCCACCGCCCGCCTACCCAAGGCATGACCACGCTGGAGATCATGGGTATTCTCGAGCGTTTCGATTTTGCCGGCATCGAAGAGGGAAGCGCGGACTATTACCATCTGCTGGTCGAGGCGGTGAAGCGCGCCTTTCTGGATCGAAACGCCCACCTGGGCGACCCGGATTTTGCATCGATACCCTTCGAAGAGCTGCTTTCGCCACGTTATCTCGATGCGCAGGCCGCCCATATTGAGGCAGACAACGCGCTGGCGTGGCCCCACGCTTACCAGCATGGTGATACGGTGTACCTGGCCGCTTCGGACCGTTTCGGCAACGCCGTTTCGATGCTGCAGACGATCTACTACGACTGGGGCAGCGGCGTCAGCGTGGGCGATACGGGCATTTTGTGGCACAACCGGGGGGCGGCGTTCAACACGGATCCATCCCATCCCAACGCGCTGGCACCGGGTAAGCGGCCTTTTCATACTCTTAACCCGGGCATGTACCGCGTCGATGGTAAGCCGCGCCTGCTGTACGGCACCCAAGGGGCGGATGGCCAGCCGCAAACCCTGGCGGCGGTGCTTACCCGCCTGATCGATTACGGCCTGGACCCGCTTACCGCGTTGAAAAAGCCACGCTTTCTGTTGGGGCGCACGTTTTCTGACGGGCGTGATACGTTGAAACTGGAGGAGGACGCGGGGGAGGCGGTCTTTGCAGAGCTTTCCCGTCGTGGCCACCAGGTTAGCCCGATGCCCGCCCAGAGCGCGCTGGCTGGCCACCCTGGGGCAGTGCTAATCGATCCCTCAAAAGGGTTATACGCGGCCCACGACCCGCGCAGCGATGGTATTGCGTTAGGGCAATAGCGCGAGACACTACAATAGACAAGGATGTATGAATGAGTGAAAGCGAGGCGCTTGGCGTATTGTCGAACGCACAGACCGGCAAACCCCGCCGTAACGCCCATGAGACGCGCGAGCGCCTGCTACAGGCGGCCACGGATGAATTCTGCGAGTGCGGTTTCGACGGGGCGCGGATGCAGCGCATCGTGCGCGCCGCGGCATGCAACGTGCGTATGGCGTACCACTACTTCGGCGACAAGGAAGGCCTTTATCTGGCGGTGTTAGAGCGCGTTTACGAGGAGCTGCGGGCCAAGGAAAAAGCGCTCAACCTGAGCGATCTTGAGCCGGCTGCGGGGATGCAGGCGCTGGTCGAGTTCACCTTCGATCACATGGCCGAGCACCCGGAGTTTACAAGCCTCGTGCGTAACGAGAACCTGCTGGGTGGTCGCATGCTACGAAAATCGGCGAAGGTGGTGCAACAGACTACGCCGCTGGTGGGCATGATTCGTGACACCCTCGAACGCGGCGAGGTGGCAGGGGTGTTTCGTAGCGCCGTCGACCCGACTCAGCTCTACATCTCAATTCTTTCACTGTCGATCATTCATATAAACCAGCGAGACACGCTAACAATCATTTTCGAGCAGGATTTAGCCGACGCGAAGTGGCTGGCCGAGCGGCGAGCGCACGCCGTCGAGGTCATTATGTCTTATCTTCATAACACGGGCGCGCCATCAAGTAATAAACGCTGAGTGAAAGAAACATGTGGTACTAAAAAAAGCCGTAGTAGCACTCCTCTTTTTCACACAAGCTCGCCAACAATGAGTTACCTACTTCAAGGCTAGTATCAAGGGCCGACATCGAGGTCTAGGGGGATTTAATAGCTAATTTGAGTAAGGCAGGGTCAAATAATGTTGACCCGTACTCCCGCATAACCACTTATCGCCACGCCCGTACAAAGCGAATGCCACTGACAGTCAACGCACGCCCGCCGAATACGCCCAACGCGAAAGGCCGCTCTCAGCGATGCTAGCGTGGCGCTATCCAGTTTCAAGCGATCGCCAACCGCCAGCGGGCGGCCCAGCGTCTCGCTGATATCCTCGAGCGCGGCGCTGTCGCGTGCGATGACGCTGTCGTTCAGGCAGTGGGGCGCCTCGCACGCGGGGGCCAAAAGCGGGGCGCAGATGTCGTCCGGCCCCGCGACCAGCTCTACCGGCTCGCCGCCAGAGAGGCGCTGGGCGAGTCGGTCGTAGTTGGCCACGAAGGCAGTGCTGTAGCCCTTGCCCACATAGGTGAGCAGGCAGAGCAGGTGGTGGCCGCGTAGCCGGATGGTCACGCGTTATCGCGGTGGCGGCTGGCGATCAGTTTGAGCGTTACGACGGCCAGAGCCGATTTCAGCACGCTGCCGACCAGGAACGGCGTCACACCCAGCGCGATGGCTTGCTCCATGCCGACGAACTGTGAAAGCCAGGCACCGCCGGCGGCCAGGCAAAGCACGTGGGCCAGCATCATGGCCGTGAAGGCAAGTACCGCGCGCTGACCGTTCCAGCCGAACTGGGCCAGCCAGCCCGTCAGCGCCGCGCACAGCGGGAAGGCGAACAGATACCCCGCCGTCGGCCCGGCAAACGCCACCCAGCCGTTCGCACCGCCCGCCAGCACCGGTAGACCCACGGCGGCCTGACCCAGCCACGTCAGCGTGGTCAGCGCGCCCAGGCGCCAGCCATAAAGCGCCCCGACCAACAGTACCCCGAAGGTTTGCATCGTAACGGGCACCGGCATCATGGGCACTTGGATATAGGAGCACAGGGTCAGAAAGAGAGAGCCCAGCACGACCGCGACTATTTTCCAACTCAGCGAGTAGTGCGAAAGAGCCGAAGGCGTAGGGAGTGTGAAAGAACGAGACGTATCGTACATATTGGCAGTAACCTTTTTTTATGGGATGGGTTTACTGCATTATTCTAGCCACCATGTTAACCAAGGTGCAACTTTTTGGTTTACAAGTGCGCTCGGCTGGATTTCGGGAAGATTAATTCGTAACGCTCGCGCAGTTATCCTGGTACAGCGCCTCGTCACTACCCACTGCGAGCCGCTCGGTGGCGCTGTTGTAGTAAAAGCGCCCGGTCTCGGCGCCCGAAAGCGCATAGTCGCCGCACACCCCGTACCCCTTATTGACGCTCATCAGGTTGGAGATCTCGGCCGGCGTTTGGTGATCAAGACGCTGCGAAATCGCTTCAGAAATATGGGCATCGCGCTGGGCCTCGGAGTAGGCCTGGCTGCCGAAGATCAGGCCCGCTACGACGACAATGGCGACGACGGGAATCCAGAGGTTGTGCATGGCGTGTCCAGCAAGAGTGTGAAAGCGAACGGAGTCGGCATAAAAATAACTGAGCCGGATAATAGCGTTTTGCTCGGCGAATTTCATTGGTTGGCAAGCGCCGGTTAGAGGCAGTCATCGCCTGCTGTCACCGTCAGCGAACGCCTTGCCTCGTAGGCAGAAACGCATTACTTGGCTGGCCCGCTTATTTTTACGGCTCTCGGTATTGAGCCGAAAGGGCGCCGTCATCGGCTTAATTTCTCCTCTGTTTAAGGCACGCTCTAGGCGATGAACGCATCTTGATCGACCGCCAGCGTCAGCGGTTTGTTTGTCTCCAGTTCATTCATCCTTTGCGTCAGCGCTTGGCTAATGGAGTGATAGGCCGTGCTGCCCAAGGCTAGCCTAAATGGGGCAGAGGGGAGGTCGGCGGTATCGATGAGGCGGTTCACCGTTTTAATCGCATCGCCTTTAATGGCGAAAGCCCCCGACGCTAACGCACGGCGCGTTTCGCCCGCGGGTGTTTCATCATATACGGGCATGGGGGTCGTGCGGTCCAGCGCTTCGCCGAATTGGGTAGCGGTGGGGCCGGGTTCGGCAAGGATGAAGTCGATGCCAAAGGGAGCGACTTCTTGCGCGACCGACTCAACGAACCCTTCGATGCCCCATTTGCTGGCGTGGTAAAGACTGAAACACGGGTAGGCGATTTGGCCGCCTTCCGACGATACCTGCACGATACGCCCACCGCCTTGCTCGCGCAGGTGGGGTAGCACCGCTCGAATCAATTGAATCGAGCCGCTGAGATTGGTCATTAATTGCCGCTCGATCTGTTCGTCCGTGGCTTCTTCGGCGGCGCCAAACATGCCATAGCCTGCGTTGCTGACCACCACATCAATTCGTCCGAAAGCGTCGAAGGCATGCGCTACGCCCTGTCTCATTGCCTGCGTATCGGTCACGTCGAAGTTCACCACGTAAAGGCGCTCTCCGTGCTGGGCCAGCAAGTTATCCAGGGCGCCGGGACGGCGTAGGGTGGCCACCACGCGGTCGCCGCGTTCTAGCAGGCGTTCAGTGAGCAGGCGGCCAAGGCCGGTCGAGGTGCCTGTAATCAGCCAGGTTTTAGCCATTTATTATCTCCTTTGAAGCGATTGAGCGTTGCGAGAGATAGGCTAGGCCAGTAATACTGTTAATAGAATACTCAACAATTGGCACAAGTTAGTGAAGCATGTTCATCAATGAATAAGCCGACGTTAGCCGACCTTAAGGCATTCAAGGCGGTGGCCGAACACCAGAGCTTTCGCCGTGCGGCTGATCTGATGGGCGTTAGTCGGTCGTCGCTAAGCCATACCCTGCGAACCCTCGAGCGCAGATTGGGTACGCGGCTACTGCATCGAACGACGCGGAGTGTCTCGTTGACCGAGAGTGGTGAGCGTTTACTCTTGCGTTTGGGCCCGCTTTTAGGGGAGCTGGACACCCTGCTGGAAGAAGCCTCAAGCCTTGAAGGTAAGATCACGGGGAGGTTAAGGATCAACGCCAGTGAAGCAGCGATTCGCCTATTGCTTACGCGTGTCGTGCCCCGATTCCTGACGCTGTATGAGGATGTCGAGCTTGACCTGGTGGCAGAGGGACGACTGGTCGATATTGTCGAGGAGGGGTTCGATGCCGGGATAAGGTTAAGGGAAGGGGTCCCCAAGGATATGATTGCCGTTCCTGTTGGCGGAGAGCTGCGGTTTCTTGCCGTTGCCTCGCCTGGTTATTTACAGGGCAAACCGATGCCTGAAAAGCCCGATGAGCTCGCCCTGCACCAGTGCATCAGGCAGAGGTTGCCCAGTGGCAAACGCTACCGCTGGGAATTCCAGCAGCACGGCCAGGAGGTGTTGGTTGATGTTTCTGGCGCCATAACGCTGGATAGCAGCCAACTGATGGTGGAGGCGGCCGTGGCGGGCTTGGGTATCGCGTATGTGCCGGAACCCTATGCACACGCGTACCTTAGCGATGAGACGTTAGTGACGGTGCTTGAGGATTGGTGCCCTTACATCTCCGGCTTGTACCTTTACTACCCCAATAACCGCCATGTGCCGCCCAATTTGCGGGCCTTTATTGATCTGCTGCGGGAGTGACAGGCATCGCCTATCAGTTCGCCCATCAGGTCGACCCCTTTCTGGAAAGCGGTAAGCTGATCCAGCTGATCGCCGACTGGACGCCGCCGTTTCCGGGATTCTATATCTACTACCCCAGCAGCCGCCCGCTTTCCGCGCATTTCTGGACCACGTGCGCCGCGTCGGCACAGGCTAGCCCTTCAGTCTTTCCTCGTGCGGCGTATCGTCGTAATCCGGATTCAGCCATTTACGCAGCGTGTGGTAGCCCTTTATCACTGCACAAAAGACCAGGCCGGTGACGATGAAATAGCTAACGAGCGCCAGGAGGAATGTAATAATGGAGCCGCGAGCCACCAGCGTGAGCACAAAAGGCTGCATGATGACCAGGAGCGTGAGCGCTACCCAAAGGCCCATCCCCAGGGCCCATTTGAGCTGATAAAAGAGCAGAAAGTAGCACCCGTATTTTTCAAGCGCCCCGTGAATATTGATGTAGGGCGAATAGTTGAGCACGACGGCGAAGCCCGATGGCTGTCGCTTGAGCGTTTTGGGGGCCCAGCGTGCAAGAAAAGCGTGTACCTTTTGGCGCGGGGCAAGGTCGATCATGGCCACCGTCAGCGAGAGCGGGCGGCCGATCGAGCGGGCGTAAAGATCCTGCGCGCCAGGTGGCCACATGATCTGAGTATCGTTGATGAAGTAGCGATAATAGACAGAACCTCGAACGTTGATCCGGACCTCGGTCAGCGTGCCGTGAAGCCGAGTGGTCGCGCCTCTCTGCCTCAGCGCCTGCCTGAGCCCGAGTGCGAGGAAAAGCGTGCCAGCGGCAAGGAAAAAAAGGCTCAGCAGCAGCATGAAAAGGCCGGCCAATTCTGGTAAGCCCTGTGGGTCGACCACCAGCGCTGCGGGCAGCGCCAGGCCGAGCAGCCAAAAAAGCCCACCGAACAGCAGCGCCACCCATTTAAGCGCGACTAGGCGCAGGTAAACCGTGCGCACATGGGTTTTTTCCAAAGCCGTCAGCGGGCGGGCGTTGTGATTCAAAAGAACTCCTGATGATCTAAAGCAGGGTGATGACGAAACAGTTATGCCGAAACGGGGCGATTTGCTGGAAGACGGCGCTTACCCCTTCAGCCTTTCCTCGTGCGGCGTATCGTCATACGCCGGATTCAGCCACTTGCGCAGCCCCTGATAGCCACGAGCGATTAAATATGTCACCACGACGCTGCCAATGGCCCACCCCAGAATGATTGCGAGCATCGTGACGTGGCTTCGCCCCACCAGCCAGTCGGTCGTCGCCGGATACAGAGAGGGCAGCAGGAAAAGCGCGACGAACAGACCGATGGCCGCCGCCGTCTTGAGCTGGTAGCGCAGCAGATAGTAACGGCCGTACCTGGTAAGCGTGCCGTGAACGTCGATCACGGGCGGGCACGCGAGCACCACGCCCACGGCGGCAGGTTGCTTCTTGAGCGCTTCGATACCGATCCCCTCGAGCAGCGCCTTCAGCCCGGCCCGGCTTCGCATGTCGATCATGGCCACCGTCAGCGTGATCGTTTGACCCACCAGCGGCTTGTAGAGGCGCTCGGCCCCGGCGGGCCAGACAATCTGTTGGTCATCGATGAAATAGGTGTACACGGTATAGCGCCCGCCGCCGTTGCCTGTACTCGCCGTATGCGTCTTTTCGATCAGCCGACCGCGCAGTTGCGCGGTGGTAGGCCTGAGCGTGGCGGCCCGCCCCAGGCCATGGGCCATGATGAAAAGGGCGAGCGCCACCACGAGTAGATCCAGCAAGCCCATGAAGATGATCAGGGCCAGGTGTGCGCGGGTATCGTCGATCACGAAGGCAACCGGCAGTATGATGCCGAGCATCAGTATCAGGCTTGCGAATACTACCAGCAGCCACTTGAACAGCGTCAAGCGCAGGTACGCCGTGCGTGCATGGGTGCGCTCCAGGGCGCTCAGGGGGCGGGGCTCGTGGTTCAAGGGAATTCCTGGTGATTCATTACAGGTGAAAGGGAAGCGCGGCTTGCTAAAGGCGGCTCGATTCACTGAAAGGATGTGAGCGCTTACCCCTTCAATTTTTCCACGTGCGGCGTTTCATCGAAACCAGGGTCGACGCGTCGGCGCAGCGTTCGGTAACCCTTGAAGGCCAGCAACGAGATCACCGCAAGCCCCGCGAGATACCCCACAACGGCCAGAAGGCTCAAGGAAAAGTTGATGCTGACCAGAAAATCCGTCGTGACGGGCTGCATGAGGACGAACAGCGTCAGCGCCGCCAGGGCAGTCGCCCAGAGCGCCGTGCCGGCATGATAACGCAGCAGGTAGTGCCGCCCGTATTTGGCGAGCAGCGGCACACGCTTACCGTCGGCCATAAACGCCACGGGGAGTGCCAGGCCGAAAAACAGTGAAGTGACACCAGTGGTCATGGCCAGGGCGTTGATGAGTTTCAAGCCGGTTTGCACCGTGCGGGCGTGGTAGCGCTCGAGATCGCTGAGCGGGCGGGGTTGCTGGCCCACGAGGCCTCCATGGCGGTGTTGATGAGCGAGTCAGGATATCAAAGCTGCGCCAGCAGCGGCATGGGAACGGCTTTACTCGTCGTAACCAACGAGGCGTTTACCCGGCGGGTCAGGGCGGCGCTTGTTTGAAAGCGCTTAAGTCTATCGCGTCAGCCGCGCTCACTCGCGTTATGCTTGACGCAAGGCATGTGCCATCAAAGACGGAGAACGCCCCATGATGGGTGGATTGTTAGGCTTACTGGATGATATCGCTGCATTGGCAAAGCTGTCGGTGTCGTCGCTTGACGACGTGAGTACCGCCGCCGGGCGCGCCACGGCGAAGGCGGCGGGGGTGGTGGTCGACGACACGGCGGTGACGCCACAATACCTTCAAGGCATCAAGGCCGAGCGCGAACTGCCGATCGTGAAAAAGATCGCGCTGGGTTCGATTCGCAACAAACTGCTGATCATTCTGCCGGTGGCGCTGTTGTTGAACCACTTTCTGCCCATGCTGCTGCCGATCATTTTGATGCTGGGCGGCACCTATCTGGCGTTTGAGGGCGCGGAAAAGGTATGGCATCGGCTAAGCGGGGCGGAGGAAGACGAGACGCCCGCGGTCATGAAGGGGCCAGAGGCTGAAAAGCGCATCGTCAGCGGCGCCATTCGCACCGACCTGATCCTTTCCGCCGAAATCATGGTCATTGCGCTGTCGACGGTGGCCCACCAGGGGTTCTGGTCGCAGCTGGTGAGCCTGGTGGTCGTGGCGCTGGTGATCACCGTGCTGGTGTACGGTGTGGTCGCGGGGCTGATTCGAATGGACGATATCGGCTTGAGGCTGGCTCAAAAAGAGAGCTCCACGATGAAAAAGCTGGGCCGCGGCATGGTGGCGGCCATGCCGAAGGTGCTGGCGGGCATCGCCTTCGTGGGGACTATCGCCATGCTCTGGGTCGGAGGGCATATTTTGCTGGTCAACCTGGGGGAGGAGGGCGTGGGCTGGCTCAACGCGCCTTATGACTGGGTGCATCACATCGAACTCAACATCCACGAATCCGTCGGCACTTTGGGCGGGGCGCTGGGCTGGGGCTTCAATACGCTGTGCTCGGCGGTGATTGGCTTTTTGGTAGGCTCGGTGGTGGTGGGTGTGCTGCACCTCGTTCCTTTCAGAAAAGCGCATTCGGCATAAGGTATCAGTAGGGATAACACGGGGCGCGGCGTGCGCGATTCCTTCACGGCTTAAAAATTCGTGATCAGCTCCCGGGAGGGCCGTTTTCGAGGCCCTCTCTTTCAGTCGTTGCTTGAAAACCGGGGGGCTTGAAAACCGTCGCTTAAACGCCGTTACTCCCGCCGTACTAACAACGTTTGCTCAGTGCCGCTCGTGGCATGCGGCGTCCCACAACTTCATGAGCTCGGCAATAGAGGCATTGAAGGCTGATAACTTGACGCCGTCTCTCGCTGATATCGACACCCCCAGCAGAAAACTACTGAACGCCGTGCCCAGGGCCTGAGCATTGGTGCCTTCCTGGAGCTCGCCACTGGCAATGCCACGCTCAACGCAGCGTACAAACCCGGCATGAGTGCGCGCCCGTGAAACGGTCAGCGGCTTCGTAATATGAGCATGCTCGGGTTTTGAGGCGCTCATGGTGCCCAGGGCCACCATACAGCCTTTGGGATGCCCGGATTCGCACTGCATTTTCACTGAACGACGTAGCGTCAGCTCGACCGCTTCTCTGGGCGGTATGGCGTCGTCCCATAGGCCGTCTGTCACCCGGGCGTAGCTCTCCAGATAGCACTGAACCGCCTCTTCGAACAAGGCTTCCTTGGAGCCGAAAGCGGCATAAAAGCTGGGCGCAGAAATGCCGCCGCCGATCTGAGCCTTGAGCTGGCTTAAAGACGTTGTCTCGTAACCCTGCTCCCAGAAAAGGTGCATCGCTTGCTCGATGGCTTGCTGTCGATCAAACACTCTGGGGCGCCCCATCTGTGCCATGTCGAACTCCCTTGCGTCACTCACTATAGAGGACTTATATACTACTCGATACAAAAGTCCTTGACAATAATCTGCCCGTCGCCACATATTTGTACCGATCGATACATATGTTTCGTGGAATGCTCTGGATGCCTGTTGCCCAGGGTTAAACCTCATCTTCGAAAGGGTATTTTTGTGGCCTACTCCTCTACTCAAGCGGAATCGGCGGCGTCCGATAAGCTGCCCATGTCCGCCCTGCTGGCCCTGGCCATGACGGGCTTTATCTGCATCGTGACAGAAACGCTGCCGGCGGGATTGTTGCCTCAAATCAGTGACGGCCTCGGGGTCAGCCAGTCGTTGGCAGGCCAGATGGTGACGGCGTATGCGCTGGGTTCGATGCTGGCGGCGATTCCTTTGACGATTGCGACACGCGGCTGGCGGCGGCGCAATGTGCTGCTGCTCACCATCGGCGGATTCTTCGTTTTCAACTCGGTCACGGCGCTGTCCAGTAGCTATGTCATAACGCTGGTTGCCCGATTTTTTGCGGGGGTGGCCGCCGGGCTTGCCTGGAGTCTACTCGCCGGTTATGCGCGGCGCATGGTGGCGCCTCATCAACAGGGGCGCGCCATGGCCGTGGCGATGGTCGGCATTCCCGTGGCGCTGTCTCTGGGCGTGCCGCTTGGCACCTACATGGGTTCGGTCGCCGGTTGGCGTACCGCTTTCTGGGTGATGTCCGCGTTGACACTGGTGCTGGCAGTATGGGTAATGGTCAGGGTTCCCGACTATCCCGGCCAGCCGAAAGGCGAGCGCATGCCATTGCGAAACGTCTTCACGACGCCGGGTGTGCGGCCCGTGCTGGCCGTGGTCATCACATGGATGCTGGCTCACAATATTCTCTACACCTACATTGCGCCGTTTGTGGCGGCCACGGCACTCGGCGAACGGGTTGATCTGGCGCTATTGACCTTTGGCGTTGCCTCGCTTGGCGGTATCTGGATGGCCGGCAAGCTGGTGGACAGCCATTTGCGAATCACGGTGCTGACAAGCCTGGCGGCGTTCGCGATCACCGCGTTCATTTTCGGTGTCAACACGCAAAGCTCCGTGGTCGTCTTTATCGGCATTGTGGTGTGGGGGGTTACCTTCGGCGGTGCTTCTACCTTGATGCAAACCGCGCTGGCCGATACCGCCGGAAGTGGCGCGGATGTGGCGCTTTCCATGAATGTGGTGGCATGGAATGGCGCGATTGCGGGCGGCGGCGTCGCGGGCGGTATGCTGCTTGATTCCTGGGGAGTAGGTGCCTTTCCCTGGTCGCTGGTGGTCCTGCTGGCTATCGCCTTCAGCGTCGCTTGGGGCGCGCGTTCCCATGCTTTCACACCTGGCCCGCGAGATGGAGAACCTTCGTGAGAACCCGGGTAATCGGTTTTCGGGTTAATTCGGTGGCGGTAGCGATTATGCGGTTTTTGACGCTCCACAAGGCGCACGCCGAGTAAGCTTGAGGAGTCGCTCACCATCCCTGCCAATGCCCGCCTTTACGGCGGGCATTGCGCAACGGGCCTGAACCTTACGGGTATTATGAGCCTTCTACCTAAGCGCGTTTGACGACCATTAGCCGGCTGGCGGTGCGCACGGTCATCACGATAGCGCTGGCCGCGACCATGATTAGAAACAGCCCCAGCGCCAGCATCGCCTTGAAATCGAACAGATCGAACAACAAGAGTCCGGCGATACAGCCGGTCAGAAAAGAGAAGATCGTGGTCAGGTGCGTATACAGCTGCTTGCGGGAAAAGCGCCGGTCGAGCGCCGCGTCCTGAGAAAAGCGTGACGAGATGAACGAGCCCAGCGCGATACCTGCATCGGTCAGCGTGCCGGTCACGTGGGTGGCGCGCACGCGGCCGTTGGAAAGCTGGGTCGAGGTCGAATTATGCACTCCCATCAAAAAGCCCAGCGCCAGCAGTACTTCCGAGTTGAAACGCGGGGAGTACATCAGAATTTCGAACAGCGAGACCGCGGCCAGCGCCGCGCCTTCCGCCAGCAAGATCAAACAGAAGATGGTGCGAATGCGTTGGCCCAACACCACGACAATGCGGGCCAGCATGCCGCCCATGACGAAGACGAGCAGCAGCGTGGCCAGAAACAAAAAGCCGTGGGTGTCGGCGCTGGCGACCTCATCAGAGATTTGCGAGACATTGCCGCTCATGTGGGAAGGGAGAAAACCGAAGGCGCCCAGCGCCATCGCGTTGAGAATGCCCGCCGCCGTGGCTAGCACCAGCGCCAGGTAACGATCTTCAGTGTGGGAACGCACTTTTTTCTTCTTGATCAGCAAGGTAGACCTCCAACGTCCATGTAGCAGTCACCTGTACGACGCCTGGACGCAGGAATAGTTCTCGTTTGGCTCATCAAGAAGTGGATGCAAGCATGACGCCTCGTTAACTTCTCCCGTTATCTTCCAGGATCATGTCTGACGCCTTCTCTCCAATCATCATGGTAGCGGCACAGATATTGGCAGAGGGAATGTCGGGCATGACGGAGGCATCGACCACTCTTAATGAAGTGATCCCTTTGACCCGAAGCCTTGAATCCACGACCGCCAGCGGGTCGTTGGACGGCCCCATCTTCGCGGTGCCGCATAAATGGTAGGACGACACGCCATAACGGCGACAGAAGTCGAGAATCTGCTGATCCGTTTGGCACTCGCGGCCTGGAAATGTCTCGGTAGGGTTGTAAGGCGCAAGGGCATCGCTTGCCATCAGTTTACGTGCCAGTTTGGCGCCGAGAATGATCTTTTCCTGATCTTCTTCATGCTGCAGGTAGTTGGGTTGTACCGCGGGCGACTCAAAGGGGTCACTGGACACCAGCTTTACTTCACCCGTGCTTTTGGGTCTGTGCTGCCAGAAACCACACGTCATGCCGGGGTATTTGTCCAGCACCCCAACGTAGCCATTTCGATAGCTGGCGGGCGAAAACACGCCTTGCAGATCGGGCTCTTGAGCGTCTTCGCTCGAGCGGCAAAAAATATGCACGACAGAAGGGCTCAGGCTCAGGATACTGGGCTTTTTAACCACCCATTTCAAAACTTCCAGAGCGAGTCTGGGGCCTTTCGCTTTTTCGTTGATGGTCACCGCGTTTTCGATTTGATTGGAGATTCTTATCGAATAGTGATCTTTCAGGTTTTTCCCGACGCCCGGTAGATCTACAACGGGCGTGATGCCAAGTTTTTCCAGAGCCTGGCTATCCCCAATCCCCGAAAGATTGAGAATTTTAGGGGTGTTGATTGCGCCCGCGCTTAAAATGACCTCCTTGTTGGCATAGATCTTTTCCTTTGCACCGCTTTTCGAGTTGAAGAGTTCGACACCTATGGCGCGGTTGCCGTCGAATAGCACGTTCGTGACCTGCGAATGCGTCATCACACTCAGGCCGAATTGCTTTTTGGCTCTTTTGATATACGTATTGGCAGTGCTTACGCGTTTGCCCGAGAAGATGGTGCGCTGGAAATATCCGACTCCCTCCTGGGAGGCCCCGTTATAATCCGGGTTCTTGTCGATACCAAATTCAGAGGCGCCCTCGATGAAAGCGTCGCATACCGCATCCGACCAGTTCGAATCCGTCACCGAAATCAAGCCATCGGAGCCTCTAGCCTCACTCTTTTCGTGGCCGATCCGGCGTTCACACTTATTGAAGTACGGAAGGACGCTTTTATAGTCCCATCCTTCATTGCCAAGCGCCGACCAGTTGTCGTAGTCCGACTTCAAACCCCGGTTATAAACGAGGCCATTGATCGAGGTCGAACCACCGAGAACACGTCCCTGCGGAATGGGAATGTTTCGATCGAGCGTCAGTGCATTGGCCTCTGTGGAGAACTGCCATGCAAACGCGGGTTTGAATATGACCTTGATAAACCCTGCCGGTATATTCAGGTAAGGGTGCCAGTTGCTCGATCCTGCCTCGATAAGACAAACGCTGCCCGGATGCTTTTCACTAAGGCGAGAGGAAACGATCCCTCCTGCGGCGCCACTGCCTACGACGATATAATCGTATTCTCTCTTTTTGTCATTTTTCATGAGTTTTTCCTTAACTATTTAAAAGTATGCTGGGTAGTCCAGTAATGATTTGCGGAAAAACGGACATCAAGATGCAGGCCAGAATGATAATGGCGACAAAAGGTATGACGGCTTTATAAAGGTCCAGGGTTTCAACGCCTGCCGGTGCAACCCCTTTTAGATAAAACAGTGCGTAGCCAAAGGGCGGCGTAAGAAACGACGTTTGCAGTACAACGGCCACCATGACAACGAACCAGAGCATATCGATACCCAGCTGTTGAACGATGGGCAGTATGATGGGAAAACTTAAAAGTACGATGCCCGTCCAGTCCAAAAACATGCCCAGAACAAACACCAGCAGAAAGATCGCGATCAGGGCACCTGTTGTACCGCCAGGCATGGCGAGCACGATATTGTTGATCACCTGCATGCCGCCACCACGAGAGAAAACGCCTGTAAACGCCGTTGCCCCGACCAGTACCAGCATGACCATGGTGGTGGTCTTGCCCGCCTCGAGCAGCGTATTGAAGCATGTGCCGATCTTTCTATCGCCGAATATCAAAAACAGGATGAACGCAATCCCCACCCCGATAGCCGAGGCCTCTGTTGCCGTTGCGATTCCAGTAAACAGCGCACCTAGTACACCCAGTATGAGTGCCATGGGGGGAAGCACGTACTTGGCCAGCATGAGCAAGAGTTGGGGGGTGGAAACCTGGCTGCGCTCCTCTGCAGGCACTTTTGGCCCGTACGCGGGTTTTATAAAACAGACAATTAATACGTAAAGCGCATACATGGCGCCCAGCATGAGACCGGGTACCAGAGCACCCGCGAAAAGCGCCCCTACCGACACGGGCGAGTAGCTGGCCATCAAAATGAGCATGATACTGGGGGGGATAAGGATCCCCAGGCAGCCGCTGGCCATGATCACGCCGGAACTCAGCCCCTTGTGATAGCCGTATTTCAGCATCGGTGCGAGGGCGATCAATCCCATGACGGCAATCGAGGCGCCTACGATACCGGTCGTTGCAGCCAGAAGCACCGAGACAATCACCACCGTCAGGGCAAGTCCTCCTCTTAAATTCGCAAGAAGAAGCCGCATGGCTTCAAACATCTTCTCAGTGACGCTTGAGTCGTTGAGAAAGCGTGCCATCAGGATAAAAAGAGGGATGGCGACCAGAACATAGTTATCCATGGAGTTGCCATAGATATTATTGATGATGGTTCCAAGAACGCGCTCCCCGGGCCCCAGGTAGGCCCCAATGACGGCGGTTCCTCCCAATACAAAAGCGAGGGGGTGGCCCATGAAAAGCCCGATCAACAACCCACTAAACATGACAACGGTCAGCATTTCAGGACTCAGGCTCATGGCTTGCTACCTTTTAATGTATGAATGCACTTAAGAATGACGGAGACAACCTGTATCAATAGCAAAATGGCCGATACAAGAATGACGCCCTTGATTGGATAAAGGGGGATGGCCGTCATGCCATAGGTAGTTTCACCTCTTGAAAAAGAGCGCTCGAAAAAAGCCCAGCCGTAATATATGAGCATCCAGATAAAGGGTATAAAGAATATGAGATAGCCCAGTACGTTGATAATGGTTCTTTTTTTGTTATCGAACAGTCGAGTGATGACATCTACCTCGACATGACTTCCATGAAGTAATCCATAGGCAGCCAACAACATGAAGTGGGCGCTAAAGAGCATCTTTGTAATATCAAAGACCCACTCACTGGGGCGGCCCATTACGAAGCGCATGGCAATATCATAAATGACAATGAAGGTGATCACTGCCAAAAGAGGAGCCACGCAGCGTCCGACGCCTTCGTTGAAGGCGTCAATCATGACGAATAATCTTTTCATTTCAGCGCTCGAGATGGCTTGAGGGCAAACGTCACACACGCTTAAAAAACCCAATCTGATGATTATCAGATTGGGTCATCAAGAATTACATGCACGCTTCGATGTCTTCGAGAGAAGGCAGATCGGTAATGTTCCTGCTCAAGTTGAAGGGGGCGGATACTTCATTCCACTGTTGATGTTCCTGAAGGTAGCTGATCTGCGAGTGATAAACCTTGGCATGCATGGGGTTTTCGCAGGCGCTTTCAAGAATCATCTCATTGGTGACTTCCTGGATTCTCGCCAGGTCCTCTTCAGAGAATCGCGTTATCTCGACCCCGGCATCGACAAAGGCAGCCACCCCTTCCGAATTTTTCCTTTCCGCCCAGGCTAAGGACCACGCCATATTGGCTTCAGCGGCCACTTTGAGTCTTTCCTGAACCTGTTCAGGTAACGCATCCCAGGCATCCTTATTGATCATGATGCCATGTACCCCACCTGTCTGGTGCCAGCCCGGAGTCGCCCAGTAGGGCGCTACTTCGGCAAAACCAGCGTTGAAATCAACGCCAGGCATGGAGAACTCGGCGGCGTCGACAACGCCACGTTCTACTGCCTGATAGATTTCCGAACCCGACAGCGTCACCTGTGAGCCGCCCAGTTTTTCCAGCACGCGGCCCTGGTCGCGACCGGCCAGTCGAATTCGTTTTCCTTCCAGGTCGGCAAGGCTATCGATCTGCGTTCTTCCTCTAAAGCCTGATTCGGACGTTACCAGGCCAAAAGGCAGGTAATAAATGCCGTATTCACCGTAAACTTCCTGATAAAGCTCCAGACCACCCCATTCAAATATCCAGTTGAGATAATCAGCGGCGTTGAAGAGGCTGGTATGAGTCGATAGAGGAGAAAAAGCTGAATCAAGGCCCGCCCAGTAACCGCCCCAGTCGCCTGCTGCGTCAATGGCACCTGTTTCGACTGCATCGAAAACCTCGGTACTGGGCATCAAGGTTCCGCCCGAGAAAAAGGTAATCTCGAGGTCATCGCCAGTAATACGACTGACACGGTCTACCCAGGCTTTGTCTATTTCGATAAGTTCAAGGCTTTCAGGCCAAACGGTGGTGACCGTCCACTCGATCTTGTCGTCGGAAAACGAGTGAGTGGAGGCCAGCAACATGCCGCTTGCGGTAGCGATGCAAAGTTTCTTGAGATTGAACTGTTTCTTGAGGCTGAACTGTTTCATGGTGTGCTCCATTTTTTTAGGAATTATTCTTTCGAAGTGCTGTTTTCAATAAAGGGTCTTGGTCAGTAAGCTTTTTGTAAGAGTGTCAAAAAGTCTTTTTCAGTCGTCCATCGTGGATTCCAGCGGTTGTAGTCAAGTAAGAAGCATTTCTCAGAAATTTCTGGTAAATCCTTCTCTTCTACTCCTACGTCGCGTAGGCGAGGAGGTACGTTTAAATCGTCACAGAGTTCCTTGATCGCTGTAATGGCTTTTCGGCCAGCGTCTAATGTCGATAATCCTCGCGTATCGATGCCCATCGTGGCGGCCAATATGGCAAATCGTTGAGGCGTGGCGATAAAGTTGAATTCCGCGACATGGGGCAGACAAACGGCGTTCGCCAACCCGTGAGGTATCGGATATTTACTGCCCAGTGCCATCGCCATGCAGTGCACATTACCCGTACCGGTCGTGCCAAATGACATGGCCGCCATGGAGGAGGCGCATAGCATATTGAACGCTGCGTCCTGATTCTCTCGGTTAGCGACGTAGGGGCGAAGGTTATCGCTGATCAACCGGATGGCGTGAAGGTTCTGGGCATCAGTGAACGGGTTTGCCAATTTGGAAAGATAGGATTCAAAAGCGTGAACGAACGCATCGATGCCTGAATGAATGGCAACGTGCTGTGGTGTGGTACTGATGGCCTCTGGATCCAGAATGGCGTACGTGGCCGGACCATAGTGAGCATGACGTATGGCCATCTTGCTGTTTCGCAGCGTATCCGTGATGACCGCTGCACCGGAGACCTCTGAGCCTGTGCCGGCTGTCGTGGGTATGGCAATCAACGGAAGGGGAGGCACGTCAAACGTGTCGATACCTTCGTAATCACTGATCTCTCCACCGTTCGTTGCGACGATGGCGACTGCTTTAGCGACATCAATGGCACTTCCCCCGCCCAGCACCACCAGCACTTGTGGTGATAAAGCGCTGCTTACGCGCAGTGCCGACACCACGTTTTTATCGGTAGGCTCAGGATTGATGCCGTCAAACTCTTCAAGTTCGATACCCAGATTCTTCAATGAACAGACAAGCGATCGATGAAGACGGCTTCCTTTCAAGCCCGGGTCGGTCAGTAACAGTACCTTGCTCCAGTTGTTCTTTTGGACAATTTCCGCGACACGCGTCCACGCTTGGCGTCCAAACTCTACACGTGTGGGGCAGTGGCTTTTTGAAAGGCTGGCGTCAGTCATGTCATTGTCTTTTTAGAAGTTGACGTTCGAAGCATCGATGCGTATGCAGACGTTCTTTATCTGGGAGTAGGAGAGGATGGCGTCCATGCCTTTCTCGCGGCCAAACCCGGATTTCTTGTAGCCGCCGAAGGGTATTTCGGCACCTCCACCCGCGCCGTAACAGTTGACGAATACTTGTCCTGCCTTGATTCGATTCGCAAGCCAATGGGCACGTCCAATATCGCGTCCCCAGATGCCCGCCACCAATCCGTATTCCGTATCGTTGGCCAGGCGTTCGGCATCTTCGAGCGTATCGAAAGGCAGCAGCGTAAGGACAGGCCCGAATATTTCCTCTCGCGCGACCCTGGCGCTGGAGGATGCTGGGCAGATAAGGGTCGGCTTTACAAAATGGCCGGTGGATTGATCAGCATCTCCGATAAATCGGCCGCCGGTGTAGACATCCGCCTCCTCCTGCTGACCCAGTGTTATGTAGTCTTCGATGCGCTGTCGTTGAGAAGCGCTCACTACTGGCCCAAGGTCAGGATCATCCAGTCCACGTCCCAGGGTCAGCTGATCGATCGAGTCGCGAAGCCGCTCGATCACAGTCTCTTTTATCGAGCTATGCACCAGAACACGAGATCCGGCCGAGCACGTCTGTCCTGAATGTGGGAAGGCCGCCTTTATAATCAAGGGTATGGCTGTATCCAGTTCCGCATCGGGCAAAATGATATTGGGAGATTTGCCGCCTAGCTCTAAAAGAACGGGCGTAACGTTTTTGGCGGCTGCCTGCATGACCGCCGTACCCGTTTCAACAGACCCCGTAAACACGAGAAGATTGATCCCCGGGTGTGACGCCAGTGCGGCCCCGGCCTCATGGCCAAAGCCAGGTACGATATTGAGTAGCCCATCCGGCAGGCCTGCTTCCTGACAGATATCGGCAATGGTGAAGATGCTCAGGCATGCAAGCTCGGCGGGTTTGAGTACCACGGCATTACCGGTGGCAAGCGCCGGTGCTATGCCCCGACAGGCAATTTGCAATGGATAGTTCCAGGGCACTATCTGGCCTGTCACGCCCAGGGGCTCACGAACGGTAAAATCAACATAATCCGGTCCGAGGGGAATGGAGTTACCCAGTATCTTGTCGGCCACGCCGGCATAGTATTCGAAGAAGCGAGCTGCCGCATTGGCGTCGGCCTTTGCTTGTGCCAGGGGTTTGCCGGCATCACGACATTCGATCATGCTCAGCTCTTCAGCCTTGTCTCGTATGACCTGTGCAATGTTATAGAGAATTCTGGCCCGGTCGCTTGGTAGTCGAGTTGCCCATTCCTGCTGCGCTGTTTGGGCGGAGGCGACCGCTTGATCAATATCCTTTGCAGAACCACGCGCAATTCGAGCCAGTACTTTCTGGTCGGCGGGGTCATGCACGTCTATCCACTCATTGGTCTCTGCCGGACGCCATGTCCCCTCGATGTAGCAACCAAAATCTTTCATGTGAGCCTCTTGTAAGAATTCTGTCAGGAGTAGTGCAGCTCATCCGAGCTTGCTGGTTTAGTTGTTGGTGTGGCTGCCAATGGGCAAGCTAAGTAACGCCGAGCCCAATGATTTGCCGTGGGCGTCTAGCGCTAGAGAGCCTACGACACCTCCTGAGAGGGCATGAGTGAGTACCAGGTTGAGCGCACCAAGCCTGGGGAGTTCATAACGCATAACGGTACCTTTGACACTATCTCGCAGGTGCTCGGCCACACGTTCGGGCGTGACTTCCTTGACCAATAACTCGTAATCTTTATCTTCATAAGCAATGACGGAGATGTTGGCGGTATCTCCCTTGTCACCACTTCGGCAATGAGCAATATCTCTCAGAATCATGAGCTGGCGGTTTCCATGAAGACGATCGATGTGGGTACATGGCTTTCTGCAATGAGTGGCGATGTTAGAAATACGGCAGAACGCGTCGATTTCCATGCGCCACCCCCTCCCGATGGACCATTGGTATAAAGCGCCTCGACTTCATTGCCAATGCGTTCGGCATCCTCCTGGGAGTCGCATTTTGCCAGGACTCTAAGGCGCACTTCATACGGCTCATGACCACTGCTTAACTGATCGCCGTGAAGTGCATTCATGCCAATGAAATCGACTCTCAAGTCACGGTATATATTGTCGGTTAGTCTTTCTTTAATGATGTCCTTGGCCAGCTGCGCACGTGCGACCGCGCCGATACCGGCATAGGAAATCTGGCCTTCACCAATAAAGCCATCGTGATAACTGATCGATACTTTTAGATGGTTGGTCTTGGCATGCCCCGTGGCATCATGAATACGCACACGATTAGTCGCTATCTCCTCGATCCAGACATTGCTGAAATCCGCAATCACGTCTGGTTGAAGATATCGGGCAGGATCATGTATCTCATATAAAAGCTGCTCCTTGACGGTTGCGGGAGTAATGTAGCCTCCCGTATTGTCCAGCTTGGATATTTCGATGCGACCATCGGCGTAAATATCTCCAAAGGGAAAGCCAATGTGTGCCAGCTGCGGAACATCCTTTTTGCCAGGATCGGCAAAATAGCCACCGCAAATTTGCCCTGCGCACTCCAGAAGGTGACCAGCCGCAGTTCCCTTGCCAAGCTTGTCCCAATCATTCATTTCCCATTTGAATGAGTGGATCAGCGGCCCTAGAAATAATGCGGGATCGGCCGCTCTGCCGGTCACGACCACGTTTGCGCCTTCATCCAGAGCCTTGGCAATCGACTCAGCACCGATGTAGGCGTTGGCAGATATGATTTGGTCACGATGTTCGGCAATCGTATAACCGTGTTCTTCTTTTAGGCAGGCGCTATCTTTCGTGCATTGCGTCAGGATATCGTCGCCGACGACAGCTGCCACGCGTATCGAATCAAGTCCCATGTCATGTGCCAAATCACGGATGCACTGCGCCGCAGCCAGGGGGGCAGCCGCCCCCATATTGGTTACAATGCGTATGTTGTTCTGATGACAAAGGCCTAGAACGGCCTGCATGCGAGCGACCAGGAAGGGGTCATACCCCTTTTGTTGACTGGACAGCAACTGCAGCTGGGCATTAGTGATAGTTCTCTCAGCCAGACACTCGAATACGAGAAAATCCAGATTGCCTCGCTTGGCGAGATCTACCGCTGGATCGATTCTATCGCCTGAATATCCAGCGCCAGCTCCAATTCTTACCTTATGCATGCGCCACCCTAGCGTTGTTGTTTGTATAAGACTAAAGGCTATGAACTAAAGCCTAATATTGATATCGAGTGTGATTACTAGTGGTTGGTTTCAAGTTAAAGCTGGCTAATCAATTAAACAATTGAAATAATTAAATGGTAATTATAAAGGATTTTTATGGATCTTAGTTTTCGTCAAATACGCTCATTTCTTGCCGTGGCCCAGTTAGGGAGTTTTACTCAGGCCGCAACTTCTCTTTTTCTGACGCAACCCGCATTGACGATACAGATTCGTAATATGGAAGAGTCGTTAAATGTTCGCTTGTTTGACCGTAATACGCGAACTGTAAAACTTACTCGCGTGGGGGCATCGTTATTGCCCGTATTTCAAAGAATGGTCAACGATCTTGATTCGGTTGTAACCGAGGCGCGCGACATCGTTGCAATGAGGCGGGGCGTTGTGCGCATTGCCGTTCTTCCTTCAGTGGCTGCCTCTTTATTGCCCTTTGTTATCAAGGAGTTTCGTGCCATTTATCCAGGTGCTGAATTTATCGTTCGCGACGCCATCGATAACAAGATTGTCGAGCTGGTAAAGGAAGGTGAGGTCGATATAGGCGTTACGGGTGGGTGGATCAGGGATAAAGAAGTTAAAACGCTTTTCAAGAAGTCAGAAACGCTTAAAGTTATTTTTCCGCATGAACACCCGCTAGGTAATTTGAAGAAAATAAGTGTTTCCGATATTGCTCAATTTCCACTGGTTACCTTGAATGCCTTGACTAGTTTGAGAACCGTTGTTGAAGAAGCTTTTGCCAAAGAGGGATTGACGCCCGTAACCGCCTGCGAAGCGACCTACATGATGACCGTAGCGAGTATGGTTAGCGCAGGACTAGGCGTTGCCGTATTGCCTTCGGCGGCAAAGGAAGATCACGCCTTTCCCGATATAACGAGTGCTCCGGTAGATGACTCTAAACTGCGTCGTACTATTTCGATTATTACGCTAAGTGACAAGACCTTGCCGCCTATGAGTCAGTTGTTTTGCGAACATTTAATTAACGCTTTTGAAGATTAGGGTCTGCCTGAAAAGTCGGTGAGCGAAGATAAGACAAGGCAAAAATTGGCGAAGAAACGGAGTTTACACCGTGTAAATGAGCATTCTGATCTGACTCGCGCGCGAGCCAGTTTTTAACGCCGTATTGTCGAGCGCAGGCACTTTTCAGACAGAGCCTAGCCCTATTGTTCAGAAGTTTTTTATACACGCTTTTTATTGTAGAGACTTTTTATGATAGAGGCATTTGTTGAACACTGGATAATCCGTAGCGGTCTGGATGGTTAACGTTAATTTGGCTGACGCGTTGGTACCTATATAGCGTACAGGCGCGGCAGTCTGGGGGCCCATCCAGCCAGTACCTGTCCAGGCTGCCAGGTCGAACAGCAAGAGCCCCGTGATATAGCCGGTTGGAAACGAGAAGCGCGTAGTCAGATGGGTATGCAGCTGCTTGCGAGAGAAGCGGCGTTCCGAGGAACGTCGTGACAAAAAAGCAATGGGATGAACGAGCGCCAGAAACAAAAAGCCCTAGGCGTCGGCGCTGGTCACCCATCGGATCTCTATGAGTCGTTGAATATTCGTTTATTATCTGCGCGTCCGTACCCTGTGCGCGGCTTAAAGATGGTATGGCTATAAAGCCGGATGACCCCGCGCCGATACATAGCTGTAACCCAAATTAATTCAGGCTCATGATGTCCCAAAAGACGGTTGGAATGGACAAGCGTTAAGAGGACCGGGCCTTGTCGGGTGGAGGGGACAAAAGAGCATTCTGGAGCAGGTAAATCGGCCTCGGCAGGCATCTTTTTTGGAGGCGGGAGCGCGGGTTGCCTGTTCGCTCTTGTTTATGAATTCCGGGTTCTGAAAAGCGCGGCGAATCGTCGCGTTATGGTCGACTATCTTGCGGTCAATGGGTGCCTATAGTGGATGGATGGTATGGATGAATATAGCGCGGTATGGCGTTTAAAACGGGAACCCCCTGAATGCTGAGTAACCTTCAAAAAATCTGGTCGCCGGGTGTGGCGGACAACCCCGTGCGACTGCGTCGACAAATCGAGCTGTGTAACCAGCTGGGTCTGTTTGCGTTCTTCATGTGCACCTGTTACCAGACCTTCTTCATACTTTCCGATTTCGACCTCTATAGCACTTATTTCACCATCAATATGCTGTTCATGGGCGGCTATGCCTCGATTTTATGGATCAATCATCGGCGCTGGTACATGACGGCGTGCCTCGTTTTCACGGCGCTGGTCATGGTGCAACTGTTCATTAGCGCGTTCTATTTGAGTGTCGATGCCGGAGTGCCTCTTTTCTATATCACGCTGGCTGGGACACTGTCGTTTCTGTTTCCCCGTAAGCAGTGGTACCTCTCGATGAGTTTAACGCTGCTCAGCGTGGCGCTTTTCGTCGCGGCGAACGTTTTGTTTCCTTCCGGTACCGCCTATACGCCGGTGCCACTGCCCTGGGCCAATCTGCTGCACGGTTTTAGCGTCGTGGGCGTGTTGCTGGTGCTGGGTACGCTGCTTTTCCACTACCGCCATCAGTTCGAGATCACCGAAAGCGAGCTTTTGATCAACAACCACGCGCTCGAAACGCTCAGCAATACCGACCCGTTGACGGGGCTTGCGAATCGACGGGTGCTCGATGACACCTTAAGGCGCGAATGGCTGCGGTTGACCCGCCACCCAGGGGCGCTTTCGGTCATCATGTGCGACGTGGATCATTTCAAACATTACAACGATCGCTTTGGTCACGATGGGGGGGATCGGTGTCTGCAGCGAGTCGCGCTGGTGCTTCAGGCCGAGCTTAGCCGGCCTGCGGATCTCATCGTGCGCTACGGCGGAGAGGAGTTTGCGCTGGTACTTCCGGAAACCGATGAACGAGGCGCGCGCCACGTGGCACATAGACTGTGCGAGGCGGTTCGACGCCTTGAAATACCCAATCCCGGCGCGGGTGACGGCTTTGTCACCGTCAGCGTCGGCGTATCGAGTATCCATGCGCTGAACTGTAACGGCCTGAATGCGGAAGAGGGTGAAAGCCTGCTCAAGTGCGCAGACCAGGCGCTTTACCAGGCCAAGAGTCTCGGTCGCGACCGGGCCGTTTTTTTGACGTACGCGGCAGGATAGCGGCGCTTTGGGAGTACGAAGAATGCTCGATCAATGGATGAAGCTAAGCGCCGTCGATATGAGGGAGCTGCCCGCCAAGCGTCAGCGTCAGGTTCTGGTGTGTGATCAGTTGGGTATTTTTGCGTTTTTTACGCCTCTTCCTTACCAGCTTTTCTATATCTTTTACGATCTCGCTTACTTTAGCGAAATATTCATTATCAATCTGATGTTCATGTCCTGTTACGCGACGGTGCTACTGCTCAACCGGCGCGGCGAGTACGGGGCGGCGCGCAATTTGCTCATGTTGTGTGTGAGCACCCACATGTTCGTTTCATCGCTCATGGCGGGTTCTGGCGTAGGCGTTAATCTTTTCTATTTCACCCAGGCCGCCGTGCTGGTCTTTTTGTTTCCTGGGCTTTGCTGGCTGGGGTTGGTCGCCTGGCAGCTCGTATGCGGTGCGCTCTATCTCGGCACTCAGCTATTGTTGACGTCAGAAGTCGCGATTACGCCGGTGCCCCATCCCTGGGTGGATCTCATGTACGTGTGCAGCGCCTCCGGCGCGCTGCTGCTGATGGTAGCCTTACTCAATCTTTTTCGACACCAAATCGAGAACACCGAGAAGGAGCTGTTGACGACCAGCCAGATGCTCCAGGTCCGCTCGAGCACCGATCCGCTAACCGGACTCGCCAATCGGCGCGCGCTGGACGAGGTCCTGCGCGCCGAGTGGCTGCGGCTTGCGCGTCATCCGGGCACGCTCTCGGTCATCATGTGCGATGTCGATCACTTCAAGGGCTATAACGACTATTTTGGTCACGATGGGGGCGACGAGTGCCTACGTCAAATTGCCTGGGCGATCAAGGAGGTGCTCGAGCGGCCTTCGGATTTGGCGGTGCGCTATGGTGGCGAGGAGTTCGCGGTCGTGCTGCCCGCGACCGACGAGCAGGGCGCTCGACACGTGGGGGAAAAAATCAACGAAGCGGTGCGGCGTTTGGCCATCCCCAATCCCCATATAAAAGGCGGTATCGTGACTGTCAGTGTCGGTGTCTCGAGTTCCACTTGCTTTACCAGCACGCATTTCGAGCAAAGTGTCGAGCGCCTGCTCAAGTGCGCCGACCAGGCGCTCTATCTGGCCAAGAAAAACGGACGCGATCAAACGGTCTGTATGGGCTGCTACTCGCTCACTTGAAACGTCTCGCCACGCGTCTTTTTGCGCTGAATTCCAAGCTTCTCTTTTAGGGCGCCTACAATGTTAAAGAGAGTCAAATGGGTTTGGGCGGCAGGCGTGGCCGGTAATACCATGCAGCGACGTCGCCAAATCGAACTGGCCAACCAGATAGGGCTATTCGGCGCGGTAGCAACGGCTCCTTATCAGCTGTTCTACTATTTGTACGACTTCGCCTATTTCAACAGCGTGTTTACTGCCAATATCGTTTTTACTCTAGGGTATTTGTCAGTGCTCGTGCTCAATGGGATGCGGCGCTACGGGCTGGCGCAGCGAACGCTGTTGATCAACGTCAATATCCAGATGTTCGTCGTGACCGCGCTGATCGGTGCCGATGCCGGGGTGCATCTTTTTTACTTCACCATTGCCGCGGTACTGGTGTTCATGAAGCAGCGCGGGCGACGACGATATATCGCTCACATGGCGCTTCTGGGTACGCTCTATATGACGTCCCACTTTCTGTTTACGCCGTCCAGAGCGCTATCGCCGGTTCCCGCCCCTTGGGTGAACGTCATGTACGTGGGCAGCGGCATTGGGGTGCTGACGTTATTGGGTATTTTTCTGTGTCTCTTTCGCCAGCAGATCGATCATGCCGAGCGCGAGTTGATGCTATTGAGTCGCCATTTCAAAACGCTGAGCGATACCGACCCGCTAACCGGGCTTGCCAACCGGCGGGTGCTGGACGAGGCGTTGGAGCGCGAGTGGTCGCGGCTTTCACGACATTCCGGAGCGCTCTCGATCATCATGTGTGATATCGACCACTTCAAGCGCTTCAACGACCGCTACGGTCACGACGCGGGCGATGAATGTCTCAAGCGCGTCACCGCCGCCTTGAAGGAAGGGCTTTCAAGGCCCTCGGATCTGATCGCGCGCTATGGCGGTGAGGAGTTCGTCATCGTGCTGCCGAATACTGCCGCTCAGGGGGCGCGCCATATCGCGGATCGGCTGTGCCAGGCGGTCGAAGCGCTTGAAATACCCAACGAAGACTCAAGCACGAGCGCCTGGGTGACACTGAGCGCCGGAGTATCGAGCACCGAAGCCGCCGTAACGATGCGCGCAACCGGCGGTGGTGTGCTGTTAAAGGGCGCCGACCAGGCGCTTTATCAGGCCAAGACAAGCGGACGCAATCGGGCCGTTTACTTACCATGTCCGACCAACGCTCTCGAACCGAGCGGCGCTTGAACACGGCGCGCCAAAGAAACGGCGAGCGCTTTCGACGCTCGCCGTTTTTATGAGAAGCGCTTTCTACGCCCCTGAGTGAAGCGTCAGTGGTGTCTTGTGGGACTCCTGGTCGGCGTCGAGGCCGATCATTTCATCGTAGGGCACCTGCTGGACGAGATAGAGCGGCACGTTTTCCAGCCCGCCCACGTCGCTCAAGCGTTTGCGCGCGTCGGTCAGCGACTGCGGACGTATGGGCTTGCCGTGGTGGTCGACCAGTACATGCTCTTCGTCATCGTCGGTCATGGCGCGAAAGACGAACACATCGCCTTCGTGAGACTCGATGTGCAGTTCCTTGATACTCGACTGACCGGCAAGTTTTACGAACTCGTCGAACGTCATGGTGGCCTCCTTGGCTACGCTTTCTTGATTTCAGTGTGCAGTTTGAGAACGCGACTGCCGTCCTCCTGTTTGATCAGATAGGCGGGGGTTTTTTCACTACCCTTGCGGGTCACCTCGCTGCCCTGAAGTTTGCGCGTCACTTTCTCGCAGTACTTTTTGGTGACCTGACCTTGGGCCCAGTTGTCACCCCATTTCCATTTCACCCACTCGCGCTGCTTGAAATCCGCCATCAAAGGCATCCTCGAAAATTGTACGTTGTACAATTCTTGTACCTTTTGAGGATTTTGGCAATGAAGAGTTCAATATGGGGCTCTTGTCAGGCGTACCGAGCCTGGTTGGATCAAGCGAGCGAAGGTGGCATGCAATGTGTTGGTGGTGCCGCAGATACATAAAACCCTCTTCAGCCGGGGAGGTTGAAGAGGGCCAATGTGCGTGGATCGATGCATTATCGGGGCGTCAGGCGCATCATTTTCAGCGTGAGGGGTTTCAGCGCGAAGGGAGCAGCGCAAGGTTCCAGGCGTTGGATTTAGCGCTTGAGCCTCTTCAATAGCGCCTCGGCAGTCGCCTCGGAGGAGCCGGGGTTCTGGCCGGTGATCAAAAGACCGTCCTCCACCACGTAGGCGCTCCAGTCATCGCCCTTCGAGTACTCGCCGCCTTGCTCCTTGAGCATGTCCTCGACCAGAAACGGCACCACTTTGGTAAGCCCTACGGCTTCTTCTTCGCTATTGCTAAAGCCTGTCACCTTGCGCCCGGCGACCAGCGGTTTGCCATCGCTTTTGCGCACGTGGCGAAGCACGCCGGGGGCGTGGCACACCGCAGCAACCGGCTTGTCGGCGGCCAGGGCGTCTTCGATCAGGCGGGCCGAGGTGGCGCTTTCGGCCAAATCCCACAACGGGCCGTGGCCACCGGGATAGAAGATCGCATCGAAATCACTGACATCGATATCGTCGAGCGTTTGGGTGTGAGCCAGCGCGTGCTGCGCGTCAAGATCCTGCTTGAAACGGTTGGTGGCGTCGGTTTGGGCGTCCGGCGCGTCGCTCGATGGGTCCAGCGGCGGCTGGCCGCCGGCAGGGGAGGCCAGAGTCAGCTTGGCGCCCGCATCCAGAAAGGTGTAGTAGGGCGCGGCCAGCTCTTCGAGCCAGAAGCCGGTCTTGTTGCCGGTGTCGCCGAGCTTATCGTGAGAGGTCACGACCATCAGAATGTTCATCGCTGACTCCTTGTGTGGTCAAACATGTACAGGAAAAGACTCACTTGAGCGTAGGTAACTCGGCCCGCTGTTGCCAACGGGCCGGGGCGGTTCGCACTGGGGGTTAGCCCTCTGGCAGCCCGTCGAGCAGCAGTACGCGGTAGTCGGCGCCTAGAAAGCGGTGCTTTCGAGCCGCCTGGTAAGCGGGGCTGTGGTACCAGGCGCGGGCGGCGTCCATGTCGGGGAAGCGCAGAATCACGCCGCCTTCCATGGCGCTGCCTTCCAGCACCTCGAAGTCGCCGTAGAACGCCAGCGGCTCAGGGTCATGACCTTCGCGAGCGGCCCTGGCCTTTTCACCGTAGGTTTTGAACTCCTGCTCGTCGTGGGTGCGTTCTTTAATTAGTACAACGTAGGCGGACATGCATTTACTCCTGTCATGAGCCGGATGGCGAGGTCTTCGGGCATCCGGCCTGGGGCCGTCAATAACCCTGAATTCTGGCCCGAGATCGATAGGGCGTCCACCGCCGCGTGTTGGTGCCCGTCGCCGCCATGATAAAATGGCGCTCCTTTTTTCGCTTTTGAGCCTCTTGTATGCATGTGGATCTTTACCAGGTCGATGCCTTTGCCGACCGGCCGTTTGAAGGCAACCCCGCCGCCGTTTGCCCGCTCGACGCGTGGCTGGATGACACCCTGCTACAGGCCATCGCGGCGGAAAACAATCTATCGGAAACCGCGTTTTTCGTACCTGAGGGGGCGGGGTACCGGCTGCGCTGGTTTACGCCCACGGTCGAAGTGGATCTTTGCGGTCACGCCACGCTGGCCGCCGCCTGGGTAATCTTTAACGCGCTGGGCGTGAATACCGAGACGCTTGCGTTTCAAACGCGAAGCGGTGAGCTGTTGGTCGCCCGCGACGGTGAGGCGTTGGCCATGACGTTTCCCGCCAAACCGCCCGCATCACTTGCATTGAAAGACGAGGTCGCCGCTGCCCTGGGGCTTTCCCAAGTCGACGAGGTGCTGATCGCCGACGATATCATCGCGGTGGTGGAAAACGCCCAGGTCGTCGCCACGATCACGCCGGACATGGCAAAACTCAGGGCGCTACCGGGAAGGGGCGTCGCCGTGACCGCGCCTGGTCAGGAGGAAGACTTCGTTTCGCGCTGGTTCGGCCCGAAGGTCGGCGTTGAAGAGGACCCGGTCACCGGCTCGGCGCATACCTCGCTTGCGCCCTACTGGGCCAAGCGGCTGGGTAAGCACTCACTTACGGCGCGTCAGGGCGGCGCACGTCAGGGTACGCTTCGGGTTCACCTGAAGGATGAGTACGTCGTGATTCAGGGGCGGGTCGCGCCGTACCTGACAGGTACGATCACGCTTTAACGCGCTTGCCAGAACGTCATGGCGTCGCCATCGACCGGGCCCTGGGCAGGCAGAGCAACGGCGGCGGCCCGCGCTTTCAACGCGTCGAAATCCTGCGGATTGCCGCGCTCCAAATCCGGCGTTTGGCCGGGTGGGTAGGCGCCCACCATGCAGAAATCGCCTTCATCCTGCAGGCAGGCGTGACCGGTGCCCGCCGGCAGCACCAGCACATCGCCCGGGGTAAGCGTAATGACGGGCCCGTCGGGGCCACCCAGCTGCGCCCGGGCGCGGCCGCGAAACACGCCCAGCGCTTCGTGGGCATCGGCGTGGAAGTGCTGAAAATCGTAGAGGTGATAGCGCCAGGCGGGCGGCCAGCCGTTTTGCTCGAACAGCGCCTCGAGCGCCTGGGCGCACTGTTCGGCGTCACCGTGCGCGACCACGCCACGGTAAATCAGCACCGGCAGCCGTGAGTTGGGAAAGCCGCGTTGAACATCGCCTTCAAGATAAAGCGTTTCGAGCGTGGGTGTGCTCATTCTGTGCTCCTCGTCGCGTTAGGCGCTTTTCTAACTTTAGCAGCAGGGCGCTAACCGTCGAGGAGCCTGAGCTGGCGTTGCGCTTATTCGGGCAACTTGGCAATCACCTTGATTTCAAACTCGAACCCGGCCAGCCAGTTGACGCCGATCATCGTCCAGTTCGGGTAGGGCTGATTGGGAAACGCCCGGGCCTTGGTGGCCAGAACGCTCTCGAACTGGGCTTCAGGGTCGGTGTGGAAACTGGTCACATCGACGATATCGTCAAAGCTTGCCCCTGCGGCCTCCAGCACGCCTTGCAGGTTGTCGAAGGCGAGCTGGATCTGGCGTGCCAAATCAGGCTCCGGGGTGCCGTCTTCACGACTACCGACCTGGCCTGATACAAACAGAAAACCATTGGCGCGCACGGCCGCGCTATAACCGTTCTGTTCGTAAAGGGCCTGACGTTTATGGGGGAATACGACATCGCGTTGTGCCATAGCGGTCTCTCCATTGGTGGTTTACTGCAAACAGTGCGCTTGATAACGCTACTTTAAGTCGGCTCAAGGGCGTGATAAACGCGCTATCCTGCCCAGCACTGTTTGCTCTTTCCAAACAATCACAAGGATTGGGTCGCCATGGACCGTTTCACTGCCATGCAGGCTTTTGCCCGTGTTGTCGAGACCGGAAGCTTCACCCGGGCGGCGCAAACGCTGGGTATCAGCAAGACCAGCGTCACCCAGCTGGTGCAGCAGTTGGAGGCCAGACTGCGGGTCAAGCTTTTAAACCGCACCACGCGCAAGGTGAATACCACGGAGGACGGCGCGGCCTACTATGCGCGTGTCGTTAAGCTTTTGGCGGATATGGACGATGCCGACACCAGCCTATCCAATGCGGCCGTCGCGCCACGCGGGCGGCTTAGAATCGATGTGCCCAGCCCGTTTGCACGCATGATTTTGATTCCCGCGCTGCCAGACTTTTGGGCGCAGTACCCCGATATTCAGCTCGACATGGGGGTCAGTGACCGTCGGGTGGATCTGATCGATGAAAGCGTGGATTGCGTCATCCGCGGGTCAGAGCTGACCGACCTTTCGCTAGTGGCCCGTCGCGTGGGGGAGCTTGGTTTGGGCATTTACGCAGCCCCGGAATATCTGGAAAAAACCGGTATGCCCTCGCATCCCGCAATGCTTTCTGGTGCACCTCATTATGTTGTCGGCTTCAAATGGCGTGGTGGGGCGGCCTTTGCCCCCACGCTTTATCGCGGTGCACAAAGTGTCAGTGTCCCGGGGCGCTACCGGCTAATCGTCGACGATGGTAACGCTGCGCTAGCGGCGGGGTTGGCGGGGCTGGGCGTGGTGTGGTTGCCGGATTACATGGCGCGCGAGCATATCCTTCGCGGTGAGCTCGTTCAGCTATTCGATGACTGGCAACTAGCGCCGATGCCGATGTTCGTTGCCTTTCGACCTCATCGTCACGTCAGCGCCAGGCTGCGCGTGTTCATCGAGTGGGTCGCTGCGCTGATGGCCGCGCAGTCTCCTGGCGTCGATCGATCCCACGAGGTAAAAGGCGCGAGTCGAACGCCGTCCGAGTGAGCTTTCCATAGACTAAAGTTGGGGGCAGTGGGGCGCTCCCCGGGCGGGTTTACTTGGTACGCTAGCCGGTAGCGTAAGGCGTTGGAGGTACGGACGCTTCACAGTTTCCCGTCTCGAGAGGTAAGGCGATTCCATGATCATTTCAAGCCCTTCGGATTACCGGCAAGCCGCCAAGCAGCGCATTCCCCGCTTTCTGTTCGACTACCTCGACGGCGGCTCGGTGACCGAGAGCACGCTGCGCGGCAACGTCGAGGCGCTGCAGGGCATTCCGCTGCGCCAGCGGGTATTGAAAGGCGGTGGTACGCCCACTCTCGATACCGAGATTCTGGGAAGCCAGTGGAAAATGCCGGTGGCGCTCGCCCCGGTCGGGGCCACGGGCCTGTACGCGCGGCGCGGCGAGGTACAGGCGGCGCGCGCCGCCGAGAAGGCGGGGATTCCCTATACGCTCTCGACCGTGTCGGTCTGCTCGATCGAGGAGGTGGCTCGCGATGCCCACGGCGAGCAGTGGTCGCAGCTTTATGTATTGAAGGATCGCGGCTTCATGAAAAACGCCCTGGAGCGCTCCTGGGCGGCAGGCATGAAAACGCTGGTGTTCACCGTGGACATGCCGCTGCCCGGCTCGCGCTATCGTGACCGGCGCTCGGGCATGTCCGGCCCCAACGCCAAGCTTCGCCAGTACGCCCAGGCGATCACCCATCCGCAGTGGGCCTATGACGTGGGGCTCAAGGGCAAGCCGCTGTCGTTTGGCAATATCGAGGCCTACACGCAGCGCACGATGGGCATGGACGATTACATGGGTTTTCTGGCCAAGAACTTCGATCCCTCGATCAGTTGGGATGAGCTGGCCTGGATTCGCGAAAGCTGGAAGGGCAAGCTGATCATCAAGGGGCTTCTGGACAAGGACGATGCCCGCGAGGCGCAGCGCATGGGCGCCGACGGCATCGTGGTGTCGAATCACGGTGGCCGCCAGCTCGACGGCGCGATCTCCACCGCCCAGGCGCTGCCCCACATCGTCGAAGAAGTCGGCGACGAACTCACCGTCCTGGCGGACTCCGGCGTGCGCTCCGGGCTCGACGTGGTGCGCATGCTGGCCCTCGGCGCCAAAGGCGTGCTGCTCGGCCGCGCCTACGCCTACGCGCTGGCCGCCCGGGGCGAGGCGGGGGTCTCGCACCTTCTGGAGCTGATCGCCGCGGACATGCGCGTGACCATGACGCTGATCGGCGCCAATTCACCCGCCGAGATCAACCAGAGCCATCTCGACGCGGTGGTGAAAGAGATGAAGATGAGCGAGTAGCGCCGCCCCCTCGCGCCGCTTGATCGCCCCGCCGTCATTGCGGGGCGTTTTCGTACTCAGGCGTTAATTCATTGGGCTGCGATACCTTGGCCCGTGATTTAGCCTTTACGCCGCCGTGGCGCCCCAGCGGAATCATCATCGGCTTGCCGGTCACCGGATCGTCAATGACCCGGCTTTCCAGGCCGAACACCTCACGCACCATCTGCTCGGTCAGCACGCTTTCGGGCGGCCCCGCCGCGTACACGCGCCCGCCCGCCATGGCGATCAGCGTATCGGCGTAGCGGGCGGCCAGGTTCAGCTCGTGGAGCACCATCACGACCGTAGTGCCGCGGGTCTGGTTGAGCTCGGTGAGTAGATCCAGCACGTCGATCTGGTGGTTGATGTCGAGAAAGGTGGTGGGCTCGTCGAGCAGCAGGACGCGGGTCTGCTGGGCCAGCGCCATGGCGATCCACACCCGCTGGCGCTGGCCGCCAGAGAGTTCGTCCACCGCGCGCTCGGCAAGCTCGCAAAGGTTGGTGGCGGCCAGCGCATCGGCGACCGCCGCCTCGTCCGCTGCGCTCCAGCGCTTGAACAGCCCCTGGTGGGGGTGGCGGCCCCGACTGACCAGCTCCAGCACGCTGATGCCTTCCGGCGCGATGGGCGACTGCGGCAAAAAGCCGAGCTGGCGGGCGAGCTTTCGCCCAGGGACACCGTCGATGGCGTGGCCGTCGAGCAGCACGCGCCCGCTGGCCGGGGTGATCAGCCTTGAGAGCACGCGCAACAGCGTCGACTTGCCGCAGGCGTTGGCCCCGACGATGGCGGTGATATGGCCGGGCGTCACTGTGACGCTGACGTTTTCGAGCACGCGGCGCTCGCCGTAGCCGGCAGTGAGCGCGTCGACCTGCAGGGAGGATGCGTTCATGGGGCGCCCTTGCGTTGGTTGTCGCGAACGATCAGATAAACGAGGTAAGGCGCGCCCAGCACGCCGGTGACGATGCCGACCGGGTAGCGGGCGGGCAGCAGGAACTGCCCGGCGTAGTCGCTGGCGAGCACCAAAAGCGCTCCCACCAGCGCCGCCGACCAGAGCAGCGAGCCGTTCTGGCCGTTGATGCGCGCGGCGATCGGCCCGGAAAGAAACGCCACGAAGGCGATCGGCCCGGTCACCGCCGTGGCGAAGGCCACCAGGCCTACCGCCGCCAGCACCACGACGAGGCGGGTAACGCCAAGGCGCACGCCGAGCCCAGCGGCGAGCTCGTCCCCCAGGCGCAGCGCGTCGAGATCAGCGCGTCGGCTCAGCAACAGCCCGCCCAGCAGAGTCAGCGCCAGACCCAGCGGCAGCGCTTGCGCCAGGCGCACGCCGTTGACGCTGCCGGTGATCCAGCGAAGCGCCTCCTGCAGCGACCAGCTCGGCGCCTGCATCAGAAGATACGCCGTTACGCTTTGCAGCATGGCGGCAAGGCCGATGCCGATCAGGATCAGCCGAGCGCCGGTCACGCCGTCGCGCCAGGAGAGCAGGTAGATCGAAAGCGCCACGCCAAGCCCCGAGGCCACCGCCGCAAGCGCCACCGCCGGCCCGCTCCAGGAGAGCGCGACGATGGCAAACACCGCACCGGCGCTGGCGCCGCTGCTGATGCCGATGATGTCCGGACTCGCCAAGGGGTTGCGCAAGAGCGTCTGGAAGGCCACGCCGCCGAGACCAAAGCAGGCGCCGGCGAGCAGGCACGCCACCGCCCGGGGCAGGCGCAGCTCGCGCACGGTGAAGCTCGCGCCCGGTACGTCGATGCCGGCGAGCACCCGCGCCACCGTGGAAAGCGGGGTGTAGGACTGGCCCAGCGCGAGCGTCACCAGCACGCCCAACAAAAGCCCGGCGGCGAGCAGCGTCAGCACGCCCCGGCGTCGCCTTGATTGGGCACGGCGCAGCGCGTTCAGATGCGCCCGCTGCGTGAGGGTCGCCTGCTTCATGGCGCGCCCACCTTGCGACGGCGCACGATCCAGATGAACACCGGCGCGCCGACGAACGCCGTGACGATGCCCACGTCGAGCTCCGCCGGATGCGCCGCCAGCCGCCCGGCCACGTCGGCCAGCATCAGGAGTATCGCCCCGCCGAGGGCGGAGAAAGGCAACAGCCAGCGATAGTCGGTGCCCACCAGCAGGCGGCAGGCGTGGGGCACGACCAGGCCCACGAAGCCGATCGGCCCGCACGCCGCGGTGGTCGCGCCGCACAAGAGCACCGCGCCGATCGCCGACATCGCTCGGGCCAGCACGACGTTTTCGCCGAGCCCGGCGGCGGTATCGTCGCCCAGTGCCAGCAGGTTGAGCTTACGCGCCGAGGCGACCGACACGATGAAGCCCAGCGCCAGGCAGGGCAAAATGGGAAACATCTGGCCGTAGGTCGCCCCGCCTACGCCGCCGACCAGCCAGGACTGCACCAGCCCCGAGATATCGCCCCGGGGCAGAATCACGGCGGTGGTGAGCGATGTGAGCGCGGCGGTGATCGCCGCGCCGGCCAGCGCCAGGCGAAGCGGCGTGGCCCCGCCGCGGCCCAGGCTTGCGATGGTGTAGACCGCGACCGCCGAAAGGCTTGCCCCGGTCAGGGCGCTAATGATGAAACCGAGGCTGGTCTGCATGTCGAACCAGGCAATGCCGATCACGACGGCCAGTGCGGCCCCGGCGTTGACGCCGAGAAGACCCGGGTCGGCCAGCGGGTTGCGCGTCAGCCCCTGCATGACGCCGCCGGCCACGCCCAGTGCGGCACCGGCGAGCAGCGCCAGCAGCGTGCGCGGCAGGCGGCTGGCCACGGCGGCGTCGCCCACGCTCTGCACCTGGCCTGTGAGCGCGGCGTGAATCTCCGCCCAGCCGACGCTTCGCGCGCCCAGCGCGATCGAAAGCGCTGCGGCCCCGATCAAAAGCACCACCAATAGCGCCGCGCCGGTCAGGCGCTTGGCCAGGTACCGGCGGTAGGCGCTCGGGCGCGCGGGCATCGCGTCACTCGGCCTTGCGCGCGGCGTTGGCGAGGAGCCTTGCATACTCATCCAGTACCCAGGCGATCGACATCGGCGTCGGGTTGGCGGCGGTGCCCAGGGGGCTGTCGTCGAGCATCACCACCGCGCCGTTCGCTACGGCGGGCAGGCGCGAGGTGAGCGGGTTGGCCTCGAGCTCATCCAGCAGTGACTCACCGCCGTAGGTGACCAGAATATCCACGTCGTTGAGTTCGTCGATCAGCTCGGCGCTGATGGCGCCGGAAAACTGGCCTTCGGCGGCGTTATCCAGCACCACCTGGGGGGAGGCGAGGCCGAGATCGTGGAAGAACTGCACGCGGGCATCGTTATCCGAGTAGAAGGCGATCCGTCCCAGGTGGTTGGGGTCGAGATGCGTGACGAACATCGCGGTCTTGCCGTCGAGCACCGGATAGCGCGCGGCAGTCTTGCGAATCTGCGCCTCGAGTTCAGCAATCAGCGCGTCGCCTTCTTGTGCCATGCCCATGCCGGCGCTGTTCAGGCGAATCATGTCGCGCCAGCTCGTCGCCCAGGGGCCTTCGCGGTAACCCACTACCGGGGCGATCTGGCTGAGCGTGTCGTAGTCGCTTTGGCTAAGCCCGGAGTAGCCGGCCAGAATCACGTCCGGGCGGCTGGCGGCGACGGCCTCGAAGTCGATGCCGTCGCCTTCGTCATAAAGCGTCGGCGCGGGGGCATCGAGCGCTTGAAGGCGCGCCTCGACCCAGGGCAGCAGGCCGCTGCCGTTTTCGTCGCCGAAGTTGGCGGCGGCAAAGCCCACCGGTACCACGCCCAGCGCCAGCGGCACCTCGTGGTTCGCCCAGGCGACGGTGGCGATACGTTCAGGCGCCTGTTCGAGTACGGCGGTGCCCAGCGCATGGTCGATGCTCAATGGGTAGTCCGCGGCGCTGGACGGCGACAGCGGCAGAGCCGCTGCGACCAGCGCCGTCAGGCCAAGCGTCTTGAGATCAAATTGTTTGAGGCCAAATTGCTTGAATCCACGCGCCTTGAGGCGTTTGAGAGCGTACATGGACGTTTCCTTTAACAAAGCCGCCGCCCGGGACATGCCCGGGCGGCGGTGAGAGCGGGGCGCCTAGAAGTCGTAGCGCAGCGTGGTAGATAAGCTGCGTGGCTCGCCGTAAACGCCGTAGCCGTTGACGTGGCTGTAGTACTTCTCGTCGAACAGGTTATCCACGTTGACCTGCAGGCTGAGTGCCGGGGTGAATTCATAGCGGCCGAACAGGTTGGTCAGCGTGTAGCTGCCCTGCTCGAAGCGCTCAGGCAGGCCCGCCGGCGTGCTGAGATTGCTGGCACTCAGGCTGCTTTGCCAGTTGACGCCGCCGCCCAGCGTCAGCTCACGAAGCGTGGGCACGTGGTAGCTTGCAAACAGCTTGAACAGCGAGCGCGGCTGGTTGAGATTGAAGTCGTCCTCATCGGAGGTCGCCGTAAAGTGCGAGTAGCCTGCGGTCAAATCCAGATCCTCGGTTACCGCGCCGCTGAGTTCTACCTCGAAGCCTTCGCTGACAATGCCGTCGACGCCTTCGTAAAACGTCTCGGTCTGGCCGGGAAGCCCCGGCAAGGCCGCGGCGACGTTGTCCTGCTCGATGCGAAATACGGAAACGGAGCCGTTCAAAAGGCCATCGAACCAGGCGGCCTTGAGGCCGGTTTCATAGTTCTTGCCCTCGACCGGGTCGAGGTAGCTGCCGCCAATGTCGAGATAGTTCTGCGGCTCGAAGATTTCGGTGTAGCTGGCAAACGCCGAGTAGGTGTCGTCGAAATCGAACACCAGCCCGCCGTAAGGCGTGACTTCGTACTTGCTCTGACTGTCCAGGCCGCGAAACTGGGTCATGCCTTCCCACTCGGTGTAGCGCGCGCCGGCGATCAGCGAAAGCGGCTCGGCCAGCGAAAAGCGCGCCGCCGAGTAGACGGCTTTTTGGCGTGTGCTCGACGCCTCGGACGGCGCAAACGGCGCCCAGCCTTCATTGGGCGCGGTGCCGTTCCAGTTATTGAAATCTTCAACCGCGAAGCCGTCGATGAAGGTGTTTTCGTAATCATTCGTCTGGTCGCTGTAGCTTCCGCCGACGACCAGCTCGTGCTCACGACCGAATAGCTTAAAGGGGCCGCTTGCTTGGGCATCGACGGAGTCGACCTCGCGGTGGCCACGGTTCCAGCCGGTGTAGAAGAACACGCCGCTGCCGTCTGCACGGCTGGGCAGCGTCCCCTCCACGTAGGGGTAGGCGAGCTTGCCGTCCATGTCCGTCTCTTCGTGGGTGCCCACTACTCGCGCCTGCCAGCCGTTGGCGAACCGATGGCTAATTTCGGCGAAGACCTTCTCGGAGTCGAAATCGTAGTAGGACCAGTCGGGGGCGACGCTGAACGAGCGCGAGTAGTCGGTCGGCGACCCGTCGTCGAACCACAGCGGAAGCCCGCCCCAGGTAGGCGAGGAGGTGTGGCTGTCCTGGTAGTCAAAACCCAGTGATACGGTGGTTGCGTCGGTGACGTCCGCATCGATCACGCCATAGCCGAAGGTGCGGCGCTTGTCTTCGCGATCAAGAAACGCGCCGCCTTCCTCGTAGCCGCCGATGAAGCGCGCGCGCACGTCGCCGGAGGCGGTGAGCGGGGTCGAAAGATCTACCGTCGAGCCGCGCTCGTCCCAGCTGCCAAGCGTCCCGGAAATGGAGCCTTCGAACTCGCGGCTATCGGCGCGCTTGCGCACGAAGTTGACCGAGGCGCCGGGGTTGCCCGAGCCGGTCGTCAAGCCGTTGGCGCCGCGAATGACTTCCACGCGGTCGTAAATGGCGGTGTTGAGCCGGCCTTCGCCGAAGTACCAGCGGCCGTCGCGGTTGAGCGTGGGAATGCCGTCGTACTGATAGCTGTTGATCCGAAAACCGCGTGAATTGAAGCTGACCCGCTCGCTGTCGATCTTGTTGGTGGAAATGCCGGTGGTGTTGGCCAGCACGTCCTCGATGGAGTCCAGGTTCTGATCGCGAATGCGCTGTTCGGTCACGATACTGATCGCCTGGGGCAGCTCTCTTTGCGTGAGCGTAAGCCCCGTGCCGGCGGTGGTGCTGCGCCGCGTGTAGCCGACATTGTCGTAAAGGTTGGTGGCGGTGACCGTCACGGTTTCGAGCGTTTGAGACTCGTTTTCAGCTTGTGCGAACGCCTGACCGGCGCACAGCAGGCAGCTCGAGGCCAGAACCGTGACGGTCGCATTGGCGGCGAAAGGTGCGGTTTTCATAGGATCCCTTGAACGTACGTTATGCGCCTTATAAATGGACGCTATATAGAAAGTCACGTCAAAGGATATAAAAACCGTTATCTGGTGTAAATCTTCATGAGAATTGTTTTTATTTTTTATTGGTAGAGTTTTCGATCAGAGATTGTAAAGCGTTTGAATGATCCGACACTCGGCAGCCGTACCGCCACGGCACTGATCGACCACCTGGCGCAGCTCATTGGCTAGCGCTTGCAGTGCGCGAATACGCTCTTCCAAATGCGTCAAGTGGCGGCTGGCGATATCGTCGGCGACGGCGCAGCTGTGCTCCGGCTGATCTGACAGTGTCAAAAGCTCCTGAATGGTGCCCAAATCCAGCCCCAGTTCTCGGCCGTGGCGAATGAAGCCGATACGCGACAGCGCCTCGTCGCTGTAGTACCGATAGCCCTGCTCGCCGCGAGCGGGTGGCTTCAATAAACCGAGCTTTTCGTAATGGCGGATGCTTTCCGGTGAGCAGCCCGTGCGTTGGGCCACCTCGCCGATGCGATAGACATTGCTCATGGCTTGACCCTGTAACGGTTACAGGGTCTAGGCTAGTCATTCTCCCCTGAACGTACAAGCAGGAGGTCGCCATGAACACGATCGAAGCGCTATTGAGCGTTGCCCTTAGTGCCGCTCCCTGGCTGCTGCTGGGGCTATTCGTCGCCGGGCTGATCAAGGCCTTTCTTTCCGAGCAGATGCTCACACGCTGGCTGGGTGGTACCGGTTTGGGCAGCATTTTGCGCGCCTCAATCATCGGTATGCCGCTACCACTGTGCTCCTGCGGCGCCATTCCCACGGCCATGGCGCTGCATCGGGGCGGGGCCGGGCGCGGCCCGACCACGGCGTTTTTGATCAGCACGCCCGGCGTCGGGGCGGACTCCATCTTTTTGACCAGTGCGCTGCTCGGCCCCTTGATGGCCCTGTTGCGCGTACTGGGAGCCCTGGTGACCGCGATCGTGACCGGCCTTCTGGTCAGCTTTACCAAAGAGCGCGCCGTGGCGGCCCCTGAAGCGTCATGCGGTGGCTGCTGTGGCTCGCACGATACTCACGACCACCAAAGTGGCGCGACCCATGATGCGCCCGACACACTGTTGGGTCGCTTGCTGGCCGGGCTTCGCTACGCCTTCAGCGAGCTGCTGGACGATTTCAGCGTCTGGATCTTTGCCGGGTTGCTGCTGGCCGGCGTACTGATGGCCTGGGTGTCGCCGGACGCGCTGGCCGGACTCTCGGGAGGGCCGCTGGCGCTTGCGCTGATGGCCCTCGTCGGCATTCCGCTTTACGTGTGCGCCGCCGCGGCCACGCCCATCGCCGCGGGACTTTTGCTCGCCGGTATTACCCCGGGCATGGCGCTGGTGTTTTTGCTGGCCGGCCCGATCACGAGCCTTGCCACGCTGGCCGTCTTTCGCCGCGAGCTCGGCACCGCGGCGCTGGCGATCTACATGGGCAGCATTTTCGTGGTGACGGTGGCACTGGGCGCGCTGGTCGATGCGGTGCTGGCGCACGTCGGTATCGACCCGGTCAGCCAGGCAGGGCAGGTGCAGGCGCTGTTGCCGTCGGGTATCGAGTGGGCGGCGCTGGCGGTGTTGGGCTTTTTCGCCCTGCGCCCGCTGCGCCGCCGGATAGTGGGGTTTTGAGAGGAGTCAAGCGTTAGCGCGGCTCGTCTGGCGCCTCGATCGGTTCGGGCGTGATGTCGATAGGCTCGCGCAGCGCCTGTTTTTGCTCCAGCGTTTCGAGCGCGATCTGATAGCACTCCTCGATATGCTTGTTGCCCATGTACTTCATGGCGGTGTAGCTGATGGTGCCGGCCACGGCGCTGCCGATGACCGGCACGAATTTCGACGTCCCCTTGGCGGCGATCTTGAAACCCATCTTCTGCAGCAGGTTGATAATCAGCTTGCGGGTGATGTACTTGCCCGCCATCTTGCTGCCCACGTTGGAAATCGCGGTCATCACCATGACCTTCGACTGGGTATCCAGATCGTCGATCTGCTCCGGCGTAAGGCCAAAGCGCTCGTTTATCTGCGGAATCAAGCGCAGAAGAATCGCCACGTCAGAGCCGATGTCCACGCCCGGAATCGGGATGATGGCGGCGCCGGCGGAAAGGCTCGAGCTGCGGTTCACCTTCTTTTGACACGCTTTTTTCGCGTTTTCGAGCTCTGCGACGGTTTCGATCATTGCGTTTCTCCTTGCGTCGGCTTGCGAGGTCGCGCATCGCTGCCTTCCCTGCAGCGTTACCCGATTTAAGCGAATGTCCGCGCGCGTGGATACACGCCCGGCCTTGAAAGCGTAGCCAATAACACCGAGGCTCACACCTTGATGCGCAAACGCGACGCTTCGATATGACGTTTCATGGCCTCGCGGGCGCTCACCTCATCGCAATGATGCAGCGCGGTCACAATCGCGGCGTGCTCTTGCGCCACCTGGCGTGAATGCAGCAGACGGTCGCGTTCGGATTTGGGCTGGTTGAACCGGGCGCCAAAAATGACCCCGGTTTGAAGCGCCAGAAGCGAGCTGAGCAAAAACTTGTTACCGGACGTTTTAGCGATCTGCAGGTGAAAGTCGAAATCCTCCTGGGTGCCCTGTTGTTCCTTGCGAAATAGCGCGCAAAGCGCCTGCGCCTTTTGTTCAATGCGCTCGATATCGCCGGGCGTCTGGCGGCGTGCGGCCAGCGCTGCCGACTCGGTCTCGATCAACAAGCGAAAATCGAAAAGCGCATCCAGATCCTGGCGGCTATCGATGAAACTTGGCGCGTCCAGCGCCGTGGTCGGGCGGGTCGCGACGAAGAGCCCGGCCCCCTGACGTGAGACGATTAGGCCTTCCGCCTTGAGGCGCGCCGTTACTTCCCTGACCGCGCTACGGCTCAGCGTATAGCGTTGTGAAAGCTCGGCTTCGGTAGGAAGCTTGGCCCCGCGCAAATACTGCCCGCGTAGTATCCAGTGATGCATGTCGTCGTATAAGGCTTTGGTCTTTTCGACTTTGGTCTTTGTTGTCATGCCCTGAAACTCGATGTCGATATAAATACCTTTATTTTGCAGTTATTTAGGCCATTTCAATGGGTTTTAAAACAAACAAATTGCGCTGATTTGCTATTCCAAGTGTACTGCATGAGTCGGTTCTTCATTCTAATAAGGAGATAACAATGCGTGCACGTCATCCGCTTACCGCGCTGTTTTTGGCGCTTTCCGTGGCATCGACCGCCCAGGCCAATGACTTCGTTTTCGGACACATTTACGAGGCAAGCCATAGCCATCACCAATGGGCGCAGTGGGCTGCCGAGGAGATCGAAAAGCGCAGCGAAGGCCGCCACACCGTTGAAGTCTTTCCCTCTTCACAGCTGGGTAATGAGGTCGAACTCAACGAAGGGCTGGATCTGGGCGTCGTCGACATCATCTACACGGGTAACGCCTTTGCCGGCAACGCCTATCCGCCCATTGCCCTGGGCAGTGCCCCCTTCGTTTTCAGGGATTTCGATCATTGGCTCGCCTACGCCCGTAGCGACCTGTTTCAGGAGCTTGCTCAGGGGTACGAAGAGACCACCGGCCACGTGCCGCTGGGTCTGATCTACTTCGGCCAGCGCCACGTCACCGCCAACCAGCCCATCCTCACGCCGGAGGACATGCAGGGCATGAAGATTCGCGTGCCTGACGCAGCGCTTCTGCTCATGTTCCCGCGCGCCGTAGGCGCCAACCCCACGCCGATCGCGTTTTCAGAAGTGTATTTGGCGCTGCAGCAGGGCGTGGTCGACGGCCAGGAAAACCCGCTGCCGATCATCAAGGCGATGAAGTTCAACGAGGTGCAATCGGATATCTCGCTGACCGGCCATATCTTCGACAGTCAGCCGATCATCATGAGCGGCGACGCCTGGTCGCAGCTTTCCGAAGAGGATCAGACGCTGTTTCGCGAGGTCTTCCGTGAGGCCGGCGAGAAGGGGAGTGCGGATATTCAGCAGCAGGAGCAAGAACTGGTCACCTGGTTCGAGGAGAACGGTACCAATGTTCACGAAGTGGATCGCGAGCCCTTTGCAGCGCTGGTGCGCCCTTATCTGACCGCGGATGACGTGGGCTGGAGTGCCGAACAGCTCGAGCGTCTGGAGGCGATCGAGTAATGAACTCTCCAGAGGACAGACACCTCCCGACCTCTCGGGCGGCGGATGTCTCACCCGGCCGCGACGATGCGGCCGGCTCTGCGCCACCGCCCTCGTCTAACGCCATACCTGCTAACGCTATACCGGCCACGTCCGAGGTTGATGCGCCCGCCCCTCGATGGGTTTTCGAGGATCACGTGGCGCTTGGAGTACTGATACTGCTCGGCGGCGTGGTCTTTGCGCAGTTTCTATCGCGCTACGTGTTCAACCACTCGATCGGCTGGACCGAGGAGGGCGCTCGTATGCTGCTGGTACTGCTGGTCTTCATCGGCGCCGCCGGGGCGGCCTCGAGACGCGGCCATATCTACGTGGAGATTCTCGAGCTGGTGCTGCCCGAGCGCGGCAAGTGCTGGCTGAAGGGTTTCAATAACCTGCTGAGCGCGGTCTTTTTCGCCTATGTAGCCTGGCTTGCCTGGCAGGTGGGCCAGCGGGTCTGGAACTCCAGCATGAGCACGCTGCCGATCTCCAAGGGGTGGATCTACACGCTCGTGGCCGCCGCCCTTTTGATGATGGCGTATCGGCTCGCGCGCCAGGGAATCAGCCACTGGCGAGGAGAAACGCCGCTATGATCATTCTGCTTTTCGCAGCGCTTGGCGTACTGCTGTTGATCGGCGCGCCGGTAGCGGTGGCGTTGGCCGGCTCATCGCTGATCTACCTGCTCGCCGCCGACCGCATTCCGGATATCGTCCTGATTCAGCGCATGGTGGGCGGCGTGGACAGCTTCCCGTTGCTGGCGGTGCCGTTTTTCATCCTCGCCGGCAACCTGATGAACGTGTGCGGCGTGACCGAGCGTATCTTCAATTTCGCCGATTCCATGGTGGGTTGGATGCGCGGTGGGCTTGGCCATGTCAACGTGGGCGCATCGGTCATCTTTGCCGGGATGTCCGGGGCGGCGATCGCCGATGCCGGCGGGCTTGGCGCGGTCGAGATCAAGGCGATGCGCGAACAGGGCTATGACGTCGATTTCGCCGTGGGCATCACCGGCGCATCCTCGACGGTCGGGCCGATCATCCCGCCGTCGCTGCCGCTGGTGGTGTACGGCGTAGTGGCCGGCGCCTCGATCGGCCAGCTGTTCGTTGCCGGTATCGTGCCGGGGCTTCTGATCGCGGGGCTTTTGATGCTGATGGTCGCGGTGATCTCGCATCGGCGCGGCTACCCTGTCGGGGCGCGCTTTTCTCTGACGCGGCTGGCCTCGACCTTTGTGCACGCGGCGCTATCGCTGCTGATTCCGGTGATCATCGTGGGCGGCATCGTGCTGGGGATCTTCACACCCACTGAAAGTGCGATCGCGGCGGTGGCCTACGTGCTGGTGCTGGCCACGCTCGTTTACCGCAGCGCCGGCTGGCGCCAGATCATCACCGTGTTTCGTGAAACCATCGAAATGACCTCGGTGGTGCTCTTGATCGTCGCGGCATCTTCCATTTTTGCCTGGATTCTGACCCGCGAAGGCGTACCGACGGCCTTTGCCGGCGCCGTCATGGCGGTGGCCGACAACCCGATTTTGATCCTGATTCTGATCAATTTGATCTTGCTGGTGGTGGGCTGCTTCATGGAAACCGTGGCGGCGATCACGATCCTGACGCCGGTGCTCTTGCCGTTGGCCGTGCAGGCCGGCGTCGACCCGGTGCAGTTCGGCATCATCATGGTGCTCAACCTGATGATCGGGCTTTTGACGCCGCCGGTGGGGCTGGTGCTGTTCGTGCTGGCGCGAGTGGCCGATATCTCCTTTCCTCGCGCGGTGCGCGCGACGCTTCCGTTCATCGCGGCCCTTTTGGTATCGCTGGTACTGATTACCTTCATTCCGGCGCTGACGCTCTGGCTGCCCAGCCTCATCTAATTTGGAGCCTTTTGCATGAATCAACCTCTCGACACTGCCCGTGATGGCGCCGCCACCGTTCGGGATGCGCGGATCGAGTCGATCGACATGGTGCCCATCGGAAGCTTTTTGCCAGCGGATGGCGGTTACGGCAGCGCTCGTGAAATCGGCCACGCGCGTATGGCAACGCTGGTCTTCGTGCGCCTGGCCTCGGGCATCGTGGGGGTCGGCGAGTGCTACGGGCCACCGAAAACGACGCGTGGCTACCTCGACATTCTGCGCGAGGCCTACATTGGCCAGAGCGCCTTCGATCACCGGGTGATCTGGCGGCGCATGACCAACGTGCTCTATCACGTGCGCGCTCAAAGCCAGCTCGCCGCCGCGGTCAGCGGGCTGGATATCGCGCTGCACGACGGGATCGGCCAACTGCTGGGGCTCCCGATCTACCGCCTGCTCGGCGGCGAGGAGCAGGCATCGGTCCAGGTCTACGCCTCCGGCGGCTACTTCCACGAGCCAGCCGCGCTTTCGCTCGAGGCACAGCTCGAGCGCGTGGCCGGTAAGTTCGAGGGCTACAAGATCAAGATCGGCCGCGGCATCAAGAGCGACGTCGAGCGGATGGCGAGCGCACGGCGTATCCTGGGCGATGACGTGGCGATCATGGCGGACATCAACGGCGCCTACACCGCGGACATCGCGCTGGAAGCCATGGAGGCACTCGCGCCGTTTCGTCCCTACTGGATCGAAGAGCCCGTCGCGCCGGAGGACCTGCCCGGGTTCCGGCGACTGGCCTCGCGCCGGTCGGGACGCGTCGCGGCGGGGGAAGCCTCGGTCAACGCAGTGGAATTTCGCGAGCTGGCGGCGACCGGCGGGGTCGATGTGCTGATGCCGGATCTCAATCTGTGCGGCGGCTTCGTCGAAGCGCTGCGTATCGCCGACATGGCGCAGTTGAACGGCTTAAGGATATCGCCTCACGTGTGGGGAAGCGCGGTGGGCATCGTGGCTGCCGCCCATTACGCCGCTGCGCTAGCGCCGCACCCGCACCCGGCGCGCGATCACACCCCGACCTGGGTCGAGTTCGATGTCTCCGCCGACAACCCGCTGCGCGAGGCGCTTTTGAGCCAACCGCTATGTTTGGATCATGGCCGACTGGCGCTGCCGAAAGGGCCGGGGCTCGGCATCGAAATCGACCGCGAGCGGCTCGCCACGCTTACCCTCGACGTGTAGAAAAATCGTAAAGACAGATTGGGAAGAACAGATAGGAAAGAATCGATAGGAAAGAACCGAGAGAAAAGAACCGAGAGAAAAGAACCGAGAGAAAAGAATGAGGGGCGCTGACCATCTGATCAGCGACCCTCTTTTTTTACAGACCGTTTTAACCGACCGGCCTGATGACGCGATTACTCCTGGGCTTCCGGTTCCTCGTCGTCCGTGTCGGTCTCTTCGCTATCGATATCATCGGCCTCGTTCGAGGCCGGCTCGACCGCGCTGGGCGTCTCGTCGGCCTCGTTGTTTTCCGCATCGCTTCTGGCAGCGGTTACGACCGGCTCGTCTGGGGCGATGCGCCAGACCACGTTGGTTAGATCATCAGCGACGATCACCGCGCCGTCCGGGGCGACGGTGACGCCGACCGGGCGGCCGCGAGCGTTGCCGTCCTCGGTCAAAAAGCCGCTGACGAAATCGATCGGGTCACCGGCGGGCGCATCGTTCTCGAAGGGGATGAACACCACCTTGTAGCCGACCGGGTCGGCGCGGTTCCAGCTGCCGTGCTCGCCGACGAACACGCCGTCGGCGTACGCCTCGCCGACCTCGGGGATGGAGAACGCCACGCCCAGCGGCGCCACATGGGAGCTCAGGCTGTAGTCCGGGGCGATCGCGGCATCGACCTTTTCCTGGTTCTGCGGCTGAACGCGTGGGTCGACGTTCTGGCCCCAATAGCTGTAGGGCCAGCCGTAGAAGCCGCCCTCCTGTACCGTGGTCAGATAGTCCGGTACCAGATTCGGGCCGAGCTCGTCGCGCTCGTTGACCACCGCCCAGAGCTGATCGGTACCGGGTTGGATGGCGAAGTCGGTAGGGTTACGAAGGCCGGTGGCGTAGGGGCGGTGAGCACCGGTCTCGGCATCGATCTCCCAAACCTCGGCACGGTTCACCTCGGCGTCCATGCCGCGCTCGGTGATGTTGCTGTTCGAGCCGATGCCGACGTAGAGATACTCGCCGTCGGCGCTGGCAACCATTGCCTTGGTCCAGTGGTGATTGATCTCGGCGGGAAGCTGGGCGATCACTTCCGGCGCGCCGCTGGCCTCACGCTGGCCCTCTTCGTAGTCAAAGCGTACCAGCGCATCCTGATTGGCCACGAATAGATCGTTATCGATCAGCGCCAGGCCGTAAGGAGCGTTCAGGTTCTCGGCAAAGACGGACTGCTCATAGGTGCCGTCGCCGTTGGGACGCAACAGCGTCAGACGATCGCCGCTTTCGACCGAGGTGTTGCCCTTGCTTTTGATCACCCCGGCGATGAAGTCCTTGGGCTTGAGCTGCGGGGCGTTGCCGCCGCTGCCTTCGGCCACCAGAATATCGCCGCCCGGCAGCACGATGGTCTGGCGCGGCACCAGAAGGTCAGTGCCAATGGCGGAGATCGTATAGCCCTCTGGCACGGTGGGGAGTTGATCTCCCCATTCAGCGGGCTCCGGCACGGTCATGTTTGGTAACAGGCCGCGCTCGGGCTCCGGCAGCGTTGGGTTGGGGCCATAGGGCTGCTCGACATCGGCGGCGTTGACGCTGGTGGCCACCAGTAAGGCGGAAAGAGGCGCCAGATAGTTGACGCGAGACTTGAGGCGAAAGGCATTCATGAGGCGACTCCGGCAGCGCGCGTGCGGGTGAATCCGAGAAAAAGAGCGACCAGGGTCAAAACGACCACGACGATCGAGAGCATGAGGCCTGCGGGCATCATCGCCCAGGCGTCTTTAGCGTGAACCAGGGCGTTGATGAAGCCGAGCACCCAGCTCACCACCAGCACCGCCAGATACACAAGCGACAGCCCCTTGCGCCGCTCGGCGCGAAAAACGCCGATTAGCGCGGCAAGAATCGCCAAACCGTTGAAGACCAGACCCCCGGCGATCAGCCAGGAAGCGAACGTACCCCACTGGATGTGATAGCTGGTGAAATAGACGTAGTCGCACAGGGCGGCGCCGAGAAAAAGCGGGAGCATGCCCGCCAACAGAACGGCATGAAGCGGGTGAATGCCGCCATAAGCCCTGGGGTGTGCAGTCGTCTGCATGGTGTTCCTCCTTGATGGATGACCCGGTGCGGTGCGCCGGACACGTTCGCTCCATGGCAAGCTTTCAGGTGCCCGGTCGATGACCGTGTGCTTGAGTATAGGAGACGTTACGCCGGGACAGACAACATTCCTTTTGAGCGCCAGTCCTCATTCGGCAGCGCTCGAGCGTCCAATCGGCCTGAATCGAAGTGTTCGTTAATTGACACGTCGAAATTTTTTTGCTTTCACGTAAGTCACTATCAATATGCGGTAATTGGTTGCTCAACTAATGTCTAAGTAGTCTGTAAATTAACTAAAATCATAATCTTATCGGCGATATTATGGTTTTTTCGGAATTTTATATTGTTTTTTATTATCGCGCCGATAGGATGCCAAAAATGAAAACGACGTTTTCGAAAAAGAACACGCAGCACTTGCCGGAGTAATGAAGTAAGGCAGACGTGCGAGTCGATACACGTACCGGTTGGAACGCCATGCTTGGAACCATCTTTTTTCACGAAGTCGCTGGAACGGCCCTACTGACGCTACTGGGCTGCGGGGTAGTGGCGAACGTGCTGTTAAACGACACCAATGGCAAGGGAAGCGACGGTATCGTCATCTTCTTCGGCTGGGGGCTGGCCGTGTTTTGCGCGGTGTACGTTGCCTTCGATACCGGCGCGCACATTAACCCGGCGGTGACGCTGGCGCTTTTGGTGGGACCGGCCAGCGAGTACGCACCGAATATTCCGATTACGGTGGCCACTACGCTTGCCTACTTTAGCGCCGAATTTATCGGCGCCTTCATCGGCGCCGTGGTGTGCTATCTGGCCTATAAAAAGCACTACGACGCCACCGACCAGGCCCCTGCGATTCTCGCCACGTTTTCGACCGGGCCATCCATTGCCGCCTACGGGTGGAACCTGGTGACCGAGATTATCGGTACCTTCGTGCTGATCTTTGTCATCATCATGTTCGGCAATACACCTTCCGGGCTCGGCCCGCTGGCGGTGGCGCTGTTGGTGGTGTCGATCGGCGCTTCATTAGGTGGGCCCACCGGCTACGCGATCAACCCCGCCCGCGATTTGGGCCCGCGCATCGCCCACGCGCTATTACCCATCAAACACAAACAGGGCAGCAACTGGGCCTACGCCTGGGTGCCCATCGCCGGGCCCTTGATTGGCAGCACGCTTGCCGGGCTTGCCGCCCACGTCTATTAGCGCGGCTTGACGCCCGTTACCCTACTTCTTACGCCAACGTTTGAGAGACAGTTCATGAGCCAGAAAAAATACGTTCTCGCTATCGACCAGGGCACGACCAGCTCGCGGGCAATGCTATTCGATCATGAAGGCCGGGTCGCCAGCACGGCGCAGCACGAGTTCGAGCAGATCTTTACACGGCCAGGCTGGGTCGAGCACTGCCCGCGCGAGATCATGACCAGCGTGCTGACCACGTTGACCGAGGTCATCAACCAAAGCGGCGTGGACGTCGCCGAGATCGCCTCCATCGGTATCACCAATCAGCGTGAAACCACTGTGGTGTGGGACAAGAACACCGGCCAGCCCGTGCACAACGCCATCGTCTGGCAGTCGCGCCACTCCGCCGAGATCTGCGACGCGCTGCGCGAAGCCGGCCACGCCGACATGATTCGTGACAAGACCGGGCTGGTCATCGACGCCTATTTCTCGGCGACCAAGCTCAAGTGGATCTTCGATAACGTCACCGGCGTCAAGGAGAAAGCCGAGAAGGGCGAGCTCTTGTTCGGCACCATCGATTCGTGGCTCGTGTGGAATCTGACCGGCGGCAAGGTGCACGCCACCGACGTCAGCAACGCCTCGCGCACGATGTTGTTCAACATCCGCGAGCGAAAGTGGGACCCGGAGCTTCTTGAGCTTTTCGGCGTGCCCGAATCGATGCTGCCCGAGGTCAAATCCTCGAGCGAAGTGGTCGGCCAGATTCTGCCGAAATACCTGATGGGCCAGGAAATCCCGATCGCCGGGATCGCCGGCGACCAGAACGCCGCGCTGTTCGGCCAGGCCTGCTTCACGCCGGGCATGGCCAAGAACACCTACGGTACCGGCTGCTTCACGCTGATGAATACCGGCACCAGCGCCACGCCGTCGAAAAACGGCCTGCTCACCACCGTCGCCTGGGAAGTGGACGGCACCCTCGAGTACGCCCTGGAAGGCAGCGTGTTCGTGGCCGGCTCGGTCATTCAGTGGCTGCGCGACGGCCTGCGCATGCTGGGCAAGGCCTCGGACTCCGAAGCCTACGCCGTGCGTGCCAAGGATAACGATGGCGTCTACATGGTGCCGGCCTTTACCGGCCTGGGCGCGCCGTACTGGAACTCCAACGTGCGCGGCGCGATGTTCGGGCTCTCTCGCGGTACGCAAAAGGAGCACTTCATCCGCGCGGCGGTGGAGTCGCTGGCCTACCAGAGCGCCGACGTGCTGACCGCCATGCAGGCCGATGCCGATATCGCGCTGACCGAGCTTCGCGCCGATGGCGGGGCGATTGCCAACGACTTTCTGGGCCAGTTTCAGGCCGATATTCTCGGCGTCGACGTGCTGCGCTGCGAGGTCAACGAAACCACCGCGCTGGGCGCGGCGTATTTGGCGGGGCTGGCGGTGGGCTTCTGGAAGTCCCGTGAGGAGATCACCGAGCAGTGGGCGCTTGAGCGCCGCTTCACGCCGGAAATGAAAGCGCAAAAGCGCGACGAACTCTACGGCGGCTGGAAAAAGGCGGTCAACGCCACCATGGCGTTTCACGTCGACTCCTGATCGGCCGCGAGCGTAAAGCCTCTGGTTCGTCCAGAGGCTTTTTTGTGAGGGGAGGGCGCGGGCGGGCCGGTGTCAGCGCGCCTTTGGCGTAGTATCCTGAAAAGCGTTTGACGCCTTGATGAGAAACCCCATGACGAGAGCCGAGCTTTACCGCCAGTTGGCGCCGGAAACCCGCAGACAGCGAGGGCTTTCCGGCGTCAATTGGGTGATCTGCGGGCTAATCCTTCTCGCGTCATTGACCGCCATTCTCGAAACCGAGCCGACGCTTCGTGAGCCGGCGGCGGCGCTTTTCGCGACGCTTGAAACGCTGTTCGTCGCGCTTTTCTCCATCGAATATCTGATTCGCCTGTACGCGGTGGGAGAGGATGTGCGCTATCGCGGCGTGCTGGGGCGGCTTCGCTACATGGTGTCGTTCTGGGCGCTGCTGGATCTGGTCGCGATTTTGCCGTTTTTCATTGGCTTTTTTCATCAGGACAACGCCTTTCTCCTGCGCCTTTTGCGCCTGGCGCGCATTCTTCGGCTGGCGCGATTGGGGCGCTTTAGCCAGGCCTGGTCGTCGCTTTCCTGCGCGCTGAAAACCCGTACCTACGAGCTCTGGCTAAGTGCTGGTGTGGCGGGGCTGCTGCTTTTGTTCTCGTCGGCCTGTCTTTACGTAGTGGAAGCCGATGCTCAGCCGGAAGCCTTTGGCAGTGTGCCCCGGGCGCTCTGGTGGAGCATCGCCACGCTGACCACGGTCGGCTACGGCGACGTGACCCCGATCACGCCGCTTGGCAAGATCTTTGCCGGGTTGACCGCCGTGTCGGGTATCGGCCTCATCGCCATGCCCACGGGCATTCTGGCCGCAGCCTTCAGCGAAGCGTTCAGGAAAAAGTAGCCCGCGTCTCGCCGCGCTTTGAAACGGTTGTCGTGATCGCCTTTCGCCCGCGGTGCGCGATATCAGAAACGGCCGGTTCGCCCCTCCCATTTGATGGATCGCCATAATTAGCTAACACTTATCTGTGTTCGCCATTTCAATCCGGCCGGTAGGGCCGCCCCGGTCAGGGGTCGTATTTACAAGGATCACGTTGTCATGTTCAAAGCTCGCGGATTGACGCGCATTGCGCCGCGTAATATCGCCCTGGTCGTGTGCCTTGCGCTACTGGTGGTCTCGCTGGTGGGCGTTTGGTATTCGTTGGCGTGGCTCGCCGGGGTGGTCGTGTTCGGCGCGCTGACGGCGCTGGGGCTTCATGACCGGGTGCAAAAGCGGCGCACGGTGAGCCGCAACTACCCCATTCTTGCCCACTTTCGCTATTTCCTGGAGTCCATCGGCCCGGAGATCCGCCAGTATTTCATCCAGTCGGATCTGGACGAGCGTCCGTTCTCCCGCGAGCAGCGGGCAATGGTGTACCAGCGCTCCAAAAACGAAGGCGATAAAAAGCCCTTTGGCTCTTTGCTGCAGATGTATCACTCCGGGCACGAGTGGATCAATCACTCGGTGTTGCCGAGCAAGGTCGAAGAGCGCGATTTCCGCGTTCGGGTCGGCGGCAAGCGGTGTACCCAGCCCTATCACGCCAGCGTGCTGAACATCTCCGCCATGAGCTTTGGCTCGCTTTCCGGCCACGCCATCGAGGCGCTGAACGCGGGTGCTGCCAAGGGCGGTTTCTATCACGATACCGGCGAGGGCTCGATTTCCCGCTATCACCGCATCCACGGCGGCGACCTGGTGTGGGAGATCGCCTCTGGCTACTTCGGCTGTCGCCATGACGACGGCACGTTCAACGAAGAGCGCTTTGCCGAAAACGCCAGTATCGATCAGGTCAAGATGATCGAGATCAAACTCTCCCAGGGCGCGAAGCCCGGCCACGGCGGTATTCTGCCGGCGGCCAAGGTGACCAAAGAGATCGCCGAGGCGCGCGAAGTGCCGATGGGCCAGGACGTGGTCTCGCCCGCCGCCCACTCCGCGTTTTCGACGCCCATGGAGCTGATGGAGTTCATCGGGCGATTGCGAGCGCTCTCCGGCGGCAAGCCTGTTGGTTTCAAGCTGGCGATTGGCCACCCCTGGGAGTGGTTCGCGATCGTCAAGGCGATGCTCGAATCCGGCGAGCGCCCGGACTTTATCGTCGTCGACGGCGGTGAAGGCGGCACGGGAGCGGCACCGCTGGAGCTGATCAACCACATGGGCGTGCCGCTGACCGAAGCGCTGATGCTGGTACACAACAGCCTGGTGGGGGCGGGGCTTCGCGACGAGATTCGTGTCGGGGCGGCGGGCAAGGTGATGTCCGGCTTCAACATCGCCCGTACCCTGGCGCTCGGCGCCGACTGGTGCAACTCGGCGCGCGGGTTCATGTTTTCATTAGGCTGTATTCAGGCGCTCAACTGCCACTCGGACAAGTGCCCCAGCGGCGTGGCGACCCAGGACCCTCGACGCAGCCGCCACCTGGATGTCGCCGACAAGACCGAGCGGGTCTACAACTTTCACCAGAACACGCTAAAAGCGCTGGCGGAAATGCTGGGCGCCGCGGGGCTTCACCATCCAGGTGAGCTTGGGCCGCATCACATCATCCGCCGAGTGTCGGACAACGAGATTCAGTCTTACGATCAGCTGTTCACGTTCTTGAAACCCAATGAGCTGCTCGAGTCGACGTGCGAGCACACGGTGTTCAAGAAGTACTGGGAGAGCGCGCGCTCCGACTCGTTCATACCACCCAACGTGAGCGAGCGCCCGCCCGCGATTCACCTGGAGTGAACGCCGATGGTTCGGCGAGTGAGGTGGTTTTAAAAGACGCTACTTCACCGCCAGCCGCTGGCGAAACCGGGGCAGCGTTCGCGCGACCGGGGGAAGCCTCAAGGCGAGCAGAAGGGCGCCGATAGCGGCGTACACCGCCCACTCGCCCATGTCCGCCCGCACCACCCAGAAAAAGTGCAGAAGAATCAGCGCCAGAATCGGGTAGGCGAGCTGGTGAAGCGTCTTCCAGCGCTTGCCGAGTTTACGCATGGCGGCGCGGTTGGAGGTGGCTCCCAGCGCTGTCAGGCCGATGAGTGCCAGCATACCGACGATGATATAGGGGCGTTTGACGATTTCGGCGCCGAGCAGCGCCCAGTTGAGCCCGAGGATGAACAGCGCGTAGCAGCAAAGGTGCAGCGTGGCGTAGGCCAGTGTCCAGAGCCCGAGCTGGCGACGAATCAGCGCAAAGCCCTTCCAGCGCGTGAGCTTTGAAAGCGGCGTCAGTGACAGGGTCAGCAGCATCAGCCAGAGCCCCCCAATGCCGATGTTCAACAGCAGATAGCGCCCCGGCTCCGGGCCGGCGGCGTTCTGATAGACCTGAAACCCCCAGTAAATCAGCGGGGCGAGGGCAGCCAGAAAGACCGCCCCCCGCCAAAGCCGCCATTTGGCTTGCTGCTTTGCCATGCTTACCTGCCCGGGTCGCCTGTGAAGTTAATAGTTGACGCTTAGGTCCATGCCGGCGTAGAGCTCGGCGACCTCGTCTTCGTAGCCGTTGAACATGCGCGTGTCGATGTTGTTGGGGCTGAACAGGCTGTTGGGTAGCCGGCGCTCGCTCGCCTGGCTCCAGCGCGGGTGATCCACGTTCGGGTTCACGTTGGCGTAGAAGCCGTACTCGTTGGGGGCCAACAGCTGCCAGGAGTTGACCGGCTGCTCCTCGACCAGCGAGATGCGAACGATCGACTTGATGCTCTTGAAGCCATACTTCCAGGGCACCACCAGGCGCAGCGGCGCGCCGTTTTGATTGGGCAGTTCGCGCCCGTACATGCCGAGTGCCAGAATCGTCAGCGGATGCATCGCCTCGTCCAGGCGAAGCCCCTCAACGTAAGGCCAGTCGATCAGCGCAAACGACGAACGCTGTCCGGGCATCTGCTCCGGGTCGACCAGGGTCTCGAAGCGCACGTATTTGGCCTTGCTGGTCGGGTCGGCGCGGCGGATAACGTCAGCCAGCGGTATACCGAGCCAGGGAATCACCATCGACCACGCCTCGACGCAGCGAAGCCGGTAGATGCGCTCCTCGAACTGTGAAGGGCTGGCGAAGTCCTCGAGCGTGAAGCGTCCGCCGTTGTTGACCTCGCCATCGACCACCACGCTCCAGGGCTCGGTTGAAAGGCTCCCCGCGCGTTTGGACGGGTCGCTCTTGCCGGTGCCGAACTCATAGAAGTTGTTGTAGCCGCTGGCGTCTTCGAAAGGCGCCAGCGCATCCTTGTCGGGGTCCGCCGGTGTCACGGCGCGCCACTGGGTCTGATCGATCTTCTCGCTGAGCCAGGCCGGCGCGTCACCGCTCGGCACGTCGGTGTACGCCTCGCTCGCCTTTACGCGCCCGGAAAGCGCAAGGCCCGCGCCGATACCCGCCACGCCGCCCAGAAAGCGCCGCCGGCTCAGGTAAACGGATTCGGGGGTCACATCGGATTCGTGCAGGTCACCGGGTTTGGCGATTTTGATCAGCATGGTGGTCTCCCTGACGCAGGCCTCCAGGCGAAGTGCCGGCGGGCGCGTTCTATTCGGTTTTTATGCTCTACTCGGTTTATATGCTAAAGGCCGCTTCGTCCAACCCTTTTGGCCGCTCACTTGGATGAGCAGGGCGGCTAAAAGTTCGCTGAACGTCTCAACGTTGCCACGCTCATGCCGGGTTTTTAGCGTCGGTCGGGGCGTCGCTTGCACGATCCGCCGGGGCCGCCATGGTATCGGCCAGGCGGTCGAGCGAAAGCGACAGCCGCTCGATGAGCCCGGTCAATAGCGCCAGCCGCGCCGGGCTATCGTCGGTGTGCGTTTGCAAAGCGGCCTTCAGATCCTCGCCCGCTGCCTCGAGGCCTTCGAACCTGTGGCCCCGGGCGCTTTGCTCGAAGCCCAGGGCCAGGGCCTTGAGCAGCGCCTGGTGGGCACTCTGGATGGCCGGATGATCGGCGCTGTCGAAGCGGTGGCGAAGGCGCAAAATGGCCGTGCCGACATCGAGCCCGGTCAGCCCCAGCGCGAAGAGGTGGCGCTGCTCCTGGGGCAGCACGTCGTCGTGCTGGGCGAGCTGCAAAAGGCGGTCCGCCATATGGCCGCTGAAGCGGGTTTCGCCCTGGGTGATCGAGCGCCGGCGCAGGCCGTGGATATCCCGGGAGATTGCGCGAATCAAACGCCGCCTTCGAAGGCGTGTGCCGAGCCCCGGCAGCAGGCGAAACGCGGTGACTACCGTGGTCAGGCCAATGATCGCCGCCACCGCGCGGTTGGCGAAGCTGTCAAACGAGAAGTCCATGTCGTTGCCCGGCATGGTGAGCAGAATATTGAAGATGGTGAACGCCAGGCAGTACCCCATGGTGGCCGGGTTGGCCGCGCCCAGAAGCCCTAAAAACAGCGGCGTGCCGAATACCACGGCCATCAACGGAAAATCATGCACCTGGGCCAGCAGCACGTGACCGAACAGGAACGCGCTGGGAATGGCGGCTAGCATCCCCTTGTAGAACATCAGAGTGACGGCCACCGGGTTATCGCGGCTGGCGAAAAACGCCGAGAACAGCGTGCCGAGCATCATGGCCACCATGGCGCTATTCCAAGCCGTTACGATCCAGAACGTCGCAAGCCCGGCGAATACCAGCCCCGAGCGCAGCCCGTTGATCAGGGCGGCCAGCCGGTCACGGTGCCAGGCCAGGGGCCCGGCCTTGAGCGTGTAAGTGCCGGGGGAGGCGATGGCTTCGCGGGCGTCGAGCATGATCATCGCGTGGCCCAGCACTTCGCGTAGTCCCAGCCGCAGTCGCCGGTCCAGCGGTGCAAGCGTGGGGTCATCGCTTTCGTGTACCTGGCCCCGCAGCGCCTGCAGATAGCGCCGCGCGCCGGTCACGCCCTGGACGTGCTCGGCGTCGGTGAACCCCTGGGCAAGCTCGCGGGCGATGGCCACGCTTTGAGGGTCCAGCCGCTCGGTATGATCGGACAACAGCTGATCCAGCGCGTGAAGGCTCGCCAAAAAGCGCAGCGTGCGGCGGGTGAGCACGTGGGAGGCGCGAATGCGCCCGGGACCTTCCGGGCCTTCGAAACGGGCGGCCTGGCTATCGGTTTCGAGCTGGGTCAGCGCGCCGAGGCTTTCGCGCAGCGCCTTGAGCAACTCGTCCCGATCGTCGCTCGTTTCAAGGCGCAGTGCGGCGTGATAAAAGGCGCGATTGATGACCGTATCGGCCTGGTCGGCGAGATGTTGGCCCACCCTAGAGGGCCACAGCAGTGAGCTTACGAGGGTGGCACAAATCGCGCCGAGACCCAGCTCGGTCATCCGCGCCACCGCCACGTCGAAAATGCCGGCCGGGGTGCTGCCGCCGGCGATCACCACGATCAGCATCGCGGTCACCGCCGCCATCAGGCAGCCGTAGGTGTAGTTGTTACGCCAAAGCGAGCCTACGTAGGTACACAGCACGATCCAGAGCGTCAGCGTTATTATCGCCGGTACCCGGGCCTGGGCGAACAGCGCCATGATGACGATACCGGCCACGGCGCCGATGAAGGTGCCGCCGAGCTGGCAGATGCCTTTCTCGATCACCATCCCGCTCATCGGCCGTACTTGAAGAAAGGCGGCGGAAATCAGCGCCCAATAGGGGCGCTCGAGATCGAACATGAAGGCGACGTAAAGCGCCAGCATCATTGCCAGCGTGGTTTTGATGGCGAACTTCACCGCCGCCGGTTCGGGCATCAGGTAGGTTTTGACGAGCGGCGACATGGGGCTACGCGTCGTCCGGGTGAATACGCACTGTGGCGGTCATGCCCACGCTCAATAGCGTATCGGCTGGCACCTCGTCGAGCACGATGCGCACCGGAATGCGCTGGGCCAAGCGCACCCAGTTGAAGGTGGGCGTCACCTGAGGAAGAAGCTGTGCGTTGAGCGTGGTATTGGCGTCGGCGATGCCGCGCCCGATGCCCGCCACGCGCCCGTTGAGCCGCGTATTGCCCTGCATCAGCGTGACGTCGGCGGGGTCGCCGACGCGGATCGAGGCCATTTTCGTCTCCTCGAAGTAGCCCACCACGTAGTAGGATTCTTCGCGAATCAGCGCCATGACCGGCGTGCCGCGGCTGACGTAGTTGCCTTCACTGAACTGTACGTTGAGCACGTGGCCGCTCGCCGGCGCGGTGACGCTGGCGCGCTCGAGGTCGAGTCTGGCGGCCTCGAGCGACGCCTGGGCCTGCTCCAGGTCCGCGGCGGCCACCTGGGCGTTGATCTGGGCGATCTGCTGGTTCTCTTCGCTGATCGCACGGCTGTTGCCCAGCCGGTTGCGCCGGCTCGCCTCGGCCCGGTTAAGATCGAGCGTGGCCTGGCGGTGGTTGACCTCGGCCTGGGCCTGGTCGAGGGCGGCCTGATAGCGCGCCTGGTCGATCTGAAAAAGCGCGTCGCCCTGGTCGACGTAGTCGGTATCGCCCACGCTCAGCGTGCGGACCCAGCCGGAGACGTCCGGGGCGATGGTGATGACGTCGGCGTGTACCCGGCCATCGCGCGTCCAGGGCGTATAGAGGTAGTAGCGCCAAAGCCAGGTGCCGGCGGCAATGGCCAGCGCCACCATGATCAGCGTAAGCAGTATGCGAAGCGAGGAGCGCATCAATAGGTCCCTGGCAAAACGGTGAAAACGAAGGCGATCAGCGCCGTGAGAATGACGAACAGCGAGACATCGAACCAGGCCTCGAACCAGAGCGCTTTCGATGACAGCACGACGTGTAACAGCGTGCGTATGAGCAACGTCAGGATAAACCCGGCCAGCGCATAAACGAGCAGTGGGCTAATATAAATCCCGCCGAGTGTGATCTCTTGAAGACCCATGATGTCCTTAGTGGTAACGATCATCGTCACACCAGACGCACGCCCTTGGCGAGGTATGGCAGTTGGAACGATTTAGTGTAGCGGTTAACTCATGTTGTCGCGCCAATTGGACGCCGTTGCGTTAAGCTTTGCGCCCTTGCGACCGGGCCCTGGTCGATACGAGGCCGGCACGACCGGTCGTGACTGTAGCAAGCGCCGCCGTTAGTTGTCCTGCTTTCGCCTGGCCGTATTATCAATGGAAATTCGCATGAAACGAAGTAGGTGGTGGCCTTTACAGGCGTTGGCGCTGCTCGCCTGGCTGTGCATCGGTGTGGCTCAGTCCCAGGCTCAGGCCCAGGAGGCTGGCAACGACGACGGGCTCTGGTTCTCGGTGGATGAAATCAACCCGGGGCTTGGCGAGCTTCCCGAAGACGTCTCCCGCGTGACGCCGCGCGACACGATCCGAAGCTTTCTCCAGCTGACCCGTGATGAGAACTACGCCGCCGCAGCGCACATTCTCAATCTCTCCGATATCGATATTGGCGAGCAGCGCGAGCGCGGCGCCGAGCTTGCCATGCAGCTCTCCGAGGTGCTCAAGCGCGGCGACTGGCTCTCCACCTCCAATCTTCCTGCCCGTCAGGATGCGGTGATCGAAAGCTCCCCCGGCGAAAACCCGATGGCCGGTAAGCCGCGCCGGAATATCGAGATCTCGGCGCTCGAAAGTGGTGGCGAGACCTACGACATCCGTCTGGGGCGCTATCACGTCGAGGATCAGGAGCCTGTCTGGCTGATCATGCCCGAAAGCGTGGCCTCCATTTCGATTCTCTACGACGCCTTCGGCCCTTCCTGGGTCGAAGAGCAGCTTCCCGAGCGCTTGAAGGTGTCGCTGGGCCCGCTCATGGTCTGGGAGTGGATCGCCATTCCGCTGTTTTTGTTGCTGATCGCCGCGCTCGGCTGGGTCGTCAACAAGGTCGTCGTATTCCTGGCGCACGTGCTGCCCACGGGCGGTATCAGCATCTTCGTTACGCGCATCAAGCTGCCCGTGTCGCTTTTGGTGATGTCGTTCATTACCCGCACGATGCTGGACTACGTGGTGTCGTTTTCCGCCATGGCCACGACCACGTTTCGGGTACTGCTGGTCATGGTCATTGCCTGGAGTCTGGGCTCCATCGCGCTGCGCCTGGTCGATACCATTTTGCTCAACATGGCGCGCAAGCTCGTGGGCGAAATCGACGACACCAAATCCCGCGACGAGCGCCGCTTTCTCACCTCGCTCTACGCCGCGCGCCGGGCGATCATCCTGTTCACCGTCGTGGGCGTGTCGCTCTACGTGCTGAGCCAGATCCAGCTGTTCGAGACCCTTGGGCTCTCCATTCTGGCCTCCGCCAGCGTGCTGGCAGTGCTGGTGGGTATCGCGGGTCAGGCGGTACTGGGCAACATTCTCTCCTCGTTTCAGCTATCGCTCGCCAAGCCGATCCGCGTGGGCGATCTGGTCATGTTCGAGGGGCAGTGGAGCTACGTCGAGGGAATCTTCTACACCTACATTCGCCTGCGGGTCTGGGACGAGCGTCGTCTGATCGTACCGGTGACCTACTTCGTCTCCAAACCCTTCGAGAACCTCTCGGTCAAAAGCTCCAAGCTCTACCGCTACGTGGAGTTGACGCTGCATATCAGCGCCAATATCAATACCCTGCGCAAGAAGTTCATGGAGTACGCCGAGCAGCAGGAGCACGTGGTCGAGAACCACCGCTTGATGTGCGCGGTCACGGCGCAAAACGGCTCGCAGCAAACCCTGACCTGCTACTTCGTCACCTCCGAGCCGCTTCTGGGCTGGTACACCGAGGTCGAGCTCAGGGAGAAGATGCTGACCTTCATCCGCGATCATCATCCCGAATGGTGGCCGCGCGACATCATGGTGGTGAGCCGTGAGGATATCGCCAAGGGCGAGGGCGCCAAAATGCAGAAGACCATCATGGCCACCTCCGCGCCCAAGCCGGAAAGCGACGATTGACCGGCGCGCCATGCAAAAGCCCCGCGGCGAGCGCCGGCGGGGCTTTTTTAGGTCTGCAGGTCGCGTCAGCGCTTAGGTCTGGCTGAAAAGTAGGCGAGCGCAGGCACTTTTTTAGACAGAGCCTAGGCGAAAACGCGAAAACGCTCGTTATCGTCCATGAAGGTTTTCTCACCAAATTCGCCTTCGTGAGAACCAAACGGCATCTGCGCGCGAAGCTTCCAGGTGGGCGGCAGGTTCCACTCCTTAGCCACCGCTTCGTCGATGATCGGGTTGTAGTGCTGCAGGCTCGCGCCGATGTTGGCCTCCGCCAGCGCCGTCCACACCGCGAACTGGGCGATGCCGGTGGAGTGCTCCGACCAGACCGGGAAGTTGTCGGCATAGAGCGGGAATTTCTCCTGCAGATTCTTGATCACATCCTGCTCTTCGAAAAAGAGCACCGTGCCGGCGCCAGCGGCGAAGCCGTTCACTTTCTTCTCGGTCGAGTCAAAGGACTCCGGCGGCACCATTTCACGCAGCGTATCCATGACGATCTGCCAGAACCGGCCGTGCGCCTCGTCGAACAGAATGACTGCGCGCGAGCTTTGCGAGTTGAACGACGACGGCGCCAGCTTCACCGCCTTTTGAATCAGCTCGGACGTTTCATCCTGACTCAGCGGGATCTCCTTGCCGATCGCGTACTGGCTGCGACGATTTTCGAAAACATCAATGGCGGGATTGGTCATTCGAACTCTCCTTGTAGATCGAGGATATGGGGGCTACGCCCCCGGGAGGTGCGTCATCGGAATGCGCGTAATTTAGATCATCGCGATGCGCTAATCCATCGGGAAAAGTCCGCGCATGGCGTGAAGAAAATTCGCGCAGGCGAGCCGCGCGGCTATCTCGAAGTCGCCGATGACACCAGCGTCAAAAAGCCGTCTGCATCCAGGTAGCCGTCGTCGTCGGTGACAAGCCAGATGTCGCCGTCGATCTCCTTGAGCGCTTTGGCCGTGCTCGCCTCATCGTTGAGGTAGCCCTGCATCACCTGAGGCCCGCTGATCAGTATTCGGCCGACGGCGTCGGTGGGCCTTTCTTGAAAGTTATCGACGTCGACGATCTTGATGCTGGTGCCGGGCAGCGGCATGCCGACGCTTCCCATCCGGGCGCCGCGCTGCACCTGCAGGTAGTTGACGTCGAGCGCGTCCGGCAGGTTGACCGTGGCGACCGGGGCGGCTTCGGTCACGCCGTAGCCTTCGAGGATCAGCTTGCGGAACTTGCGCTCGAAGGCGTCCCTGAGCTCGCCGTCCACCGGCTCGCCGCCGGCCACCACCACGCGAAGGCTTTCCAGCATGAGCGGATGCACGTCGTCGCTTTGCGTCAGCCGGCGCAAAAAAGAGGCGTTGGTGCACAGCACGCTGACCCGGTAGCGGGCGAGCGCCCGGGCAACACCGACGCTGTCGTTGGGCTCCTCGTGGCACACAAGCGGTAGCCCTTCGATCAGCGGTAAAAGCTGGGTCGCGGTCAGTCCATAGGCGTTGAACGGCGAAAGGCTTGCCATGATGGCGTCGCCGTGCTCGGTGTTGAGCGCATCCGAGAGCTGCTTGACGTTGGCCATCAGGTTACGGTGGCTAAGCTTGACGCCCTTGAGTCGCTCGGGCGTGTCGCCGGTAAACACGATGGCCGCCGTGGCGCCTGGCCGGCGTGCCCGGCTGTAAAGGCCGATCAGCACCCAGGCCGGCAGGCACCTGATCGCCAGCGCGGTTTTGATGCGCTCGCCTCGCCCGGGTACCAGGTCCTCCAGATACACCACCTGCCGGTCGGCAAGTAAAGCGTTGACGTCCACCCCGCGGCGTTCAAGGCGCGTAATATACGCGCGCGAGGTGACGATCGTGGTGATATGGGCGCGAGCGAGCACCGCCTTGAAAACGTCAGTGGCCTCGGGGTCGAGGTGCACCGGCGTCTTGTTCGCCGTGAGCGCAGCCATCGTGGTCAGCACGCCGTCGATACTCAAGGGCAGCAGCAGCCCCAGCGGCGCCTGGGGGCTGAGTGGAGCAAGCCGGCGGGCGAGCATGACGCTTTCGCCCAGCGCCTGGCGGGCGCTGAGCGAGCGGCGGGCGGTATCGATCAGCGCCGACTCCTTCGGGCGGCGTTTGACGCTTTTGATCCAGGCGTCGCTCAGGGTATCGAGATTCTCAAGGGCGTGATGCCAGGAGCGGGTCGCCTGATCGAAAATGCGCCGCTTGAGTACGTCCGCCGGGGTGTTTTTGGGCAGCGCCTCGCCAAAGGCGACCACGACCGCGCGATGAAGCGGCGCCTGGCGTAGGGTCTTGAGCCGCTCGGAGGAGCGCGAGAACTGGCTACCCCACAGCCCGCGCAGATAAAACGGCACGATGACCACGTCCGGGTTGGCCTTTTCACAGGCGCGCTGGTAGCCGCGGCGAAACGCGCCGAGCTGGCCGGTGCGGCTGATCGCGCCTTCGGGAAACAGGCACACCACCTCACCGGCGTTGAGCTGGGCCGCCACCGCCTCCAGCGCCTTCTCGGCGTTTTCGCCACGCTCGATCGGAATGCAGCCCAGCGCTTTCAAAAAGCCGCGCAGGTACCAACGCTCATAGACGCTTTTGAGCATCACAAAGCGCACCGGCCGGGGGCAGGCGATCTGCACCATCGCCCAGTCGATCCAGCTGATGTGATTACCGAGCAGCAGCACCCCGCCGCGGGAGGGCAGGTGCTCCAGACCCTGAACCGAGACCCGGTAGTGGCGGGTGAGCAGAAAGCTCAGCACGAAGCGCACCAGACTCTGGGGGAGTTTCACCAGGGTGTAGGCGCCGCCCAGCAGCGCCACGGCGGCGATCAGCACCAGCAGGTAGCGGCTATCGAGTCCGGCCATCACCATCAGCGCAGTGACGATCAAAAAGCCGAGCATGGTCAGGTGCTGGAACGCGTTACTCACCGCCAGCACGTAACCAAGCTCGCGCTCCTCGGCGTGAAACTGGATCAGCGCGTTGAGCACCACGATGAAGAGCCCGCCCATGGTGCCCAGGAAAACGAAGTTGAGCGCCTGGACCCAGGCAGAGGTGATGAACGGCAAACACATAAGCCCCAGCGCCATGCCGAGCGCGCCGATCGGAATCAGCCCGGTTTCGAGGCGGTTTTTCGAAAAGTGGCTGGCAAGCGTCGAGCCCAGCGCGATGCCCAAACCGCTGGCGGCGAGAATGCCCTGCAAAACCAGCGTGCTCTCGACGCCCAGCGCTCCCTTGGCGTAGGCGGGGAAGGTGGCCAGCAGCACCTGGCCGACGGACCAGAACGTGGCAAGCCCGATGATGCAAAGACGCAGCACCGGCTGGCGCGCTACGCGGTGAAGGCTTTGGCGCATCGAGCGAGCGCTCAGTGTGCGCTTGTACTGGCGCCGCCCGGACGGCTGCACCGGTTGATCCGGCGACAGGCGATAAAGCGCCACGACCTGCAGCAAACTGCCCGCTACCAGTAGCCAGCCAAGCGGTGCGACGACGGCCAGTACTTGGCCTGGCGTTGCGACGCTTGCGCCGATTTGCTGTTCGAACAGCGCGGTGAACACCAGGGTGGCGCCCAGAATCGCCGCAATGGTGATGGCCTGCACCAGGCCGTTGGCCTCGGCCAGGCGCTGCTTGCCAAACAGGCCCTTGATCAGCGCGTACTTCGCCGCCGAGTAAAACGTCGACTGAATCGCCAGCAAGAGCGTGAGCGCCAACGCCAGCCAGAAAAGCCCGGCGTAGTAGGCCGCGGTGATTGCAAGCGAGATGCCTAGCGCCAGCCAGCCAAATGCACGCAACACCCGCACGCGAGCGAAGGCGCTGGCGGCGAAGCCGGCGGGCATGAAGAGTACGATGAATGGCAGCAGAATCAACGCGTTCAACAGCGTCGTAAGCGCGATTTGGGCGCTGCCCTCGACGCTTTTGAACAGCGTGTTCTGAATCACGACCTTGTGGCCCAGATCGATGAAGGCGTTGAGAAAGATCGCGATCAGGTAGGGCCAAACGCCCTGGACGCTTAACACGTGCCACATGAAGAGTCAGCCTCGTCGTTTCGAAGTGCCTAGACTTTCTTTTAAGCGCGCCCCGGGTGCAAGCTTTTCGAGTGATTGCGCGCTTTTCGCACTCGATATGACGTGCTCGCCTGGTAGGACGGCGCCACTTTTTGGCCAGCTTTTTGATACGCTAGCCCTTTTGCGTTTAAGCCCGGTTGGCTAACCCGGTTGGCTCACCCGACGGGCGACAGGGCCACGTTTTCGAGTTCGGCGCCGTGCCGGGTTCACATCCCCTTCCATGAAGAGCCACTTTTATGTCGACGACTCCGTTTCAATCGCTTGCATGCCCGCTCGATGGTCAGCCGCTCTCTCTTGTCAGCGGCGCCTGGCGCTGCGCGGCGGGGCACAGTTTCGATATCGCCAAACAGGGCCACGTGAACCTTTTGCCGGTGCAGCAAAAGCGCTCCGTCGACCCCGGCGACAGCAAGGTCATGGTGGCGGCGCGCCAGCGCTTTCTGGGAACCGGCCACTATCAGGTCATCGCCGACGCGGTCAGCGCCGCGGCGCTCGAGGGCGCGTCAGAGAACGAACCGTTGACGTGTCTGGACGCCGGCTGCGGGGAAGGCTACTACCTGCGCCGTCTGGCGCAGGCGTCTGACGTCGCGCTTTCGCTGATGGGGTTGGATATTTCGAAGTGGGCAGTGCTCGCCGCCGCCCGGCAAAGCCGCCCGCCGTCGCCGGTGCTGGACATTCGCTGGGCGGTCGGTAGCAACGCCAGCCTGCCGGTGCAGAGCCAAACCCTCGACCGGCTTTTGTGCATGTTCGGCTTTCCGGTGGCGAGCGAGTTCGAACGCGTGCTGAAGCCCGGCGGCGTCTGGCTACAGGTCGAGGCCGGGCCCGAGCATCTGCGCGAGCTGCGCGAAATCATTTATCCCCGCCTCAAGGCGCCGCGCGCAGATGATGCCCCGACGCCCGCTGGATTCGAGCACGCTAGCACGCGCCGTGTCAGCGACCGCTTTACGCTGGAAAGCGCCGAGGAGATTGCCGATCTCTTGGCGATGACCCCGCATCTTTACCGGGCCAGCAGTGAAGGGCGGGAGAGGGCGCAGGCGCTCGAGACGCTGACGCTGACGATCGACGTGGTGATCAAGCGGTGGGTCAGGGCGTGATAACGGGCGCTGGAGGGAAGCGCCCAAACGCAAAAAGGCCCGCATGAGCGGGCCTTTTAGTGCGGGCTAGAGCCCGCTCAAACAGTCTAATCTAAAAGATTAAGAAGTCTGCTTGATGTTAGAAGCCTGAAGGCCTTTTTTACCCTGGGTTACGTCGAAAGATACAGTTGCACCTTCCTGCAGAGTTTTGAAGCCGTCAGCTTGAATTTCGGAGAAATGAGCAAAAAGGTCGTCGCCGCCGTCAGAAGGAGCGATGAAACCGAAACCTTTAGTGTCGTTGAACCATTTAACTGTGCCAGTTGCCATGTCTAAATCCTTTCGCGCAATGTGCGCTGTTATAACGTTCCTGGTATTACCCAGATGAAGTGGCGGGTGAAACAAGGAATACAATATCAGGCTGCCGAAAAGATCGTACGCTTCTGAAACCATGCTGCTTGCTAACCACTGGCCACACAGTGTCACGATTGGCGCGACGCGTCAAAGCCTTTTTGCATTTATTTTCACGTCTGGTCGGCAAGCCACCAGGCGGCGGGCGATCTCAGCGCCGGTGCGCCCTGGCAAGGAGCATGAGTTGCAAAAAAGCACCCAGCGCGGCAGCGCCGGCCGCTGCCAATGCCAGATGCCAGGGCGACAGCCCGCCGGCGAGGATCAGCCCGCCGGCACCGGCTCCCAGGGCGCTGCCGAGATAGAGCGCGGACTCGTTCAGCGCCACCGCCAAATGCGCATCGCCATGAGGGGCGCGCACCTGCATGAGCCGATTGTTCTGCGGCACCTGAAGCGCCCATCCCACGGCGCCCCACAAGGCGATGGGTAAAAGCGCCATTAGCGGGTGCTGGGCCGCGGCCAATGGCAGAGCGGTCAGTGCCATCGTCAGCACTAGCATGATGACCAGGGTGACGCGCGCCTCGAGGTAGCGGTCGACGAAGGGCCCGATCAGAAAGCTGCCTGCGATGCCGCCCACTCCCCATACCCATAGATAGAGCGCGATAGACGAGACGCCGCCGAAGGCGGGCACGGCCATGAACGGCGCGATAAAGGTATACATGCCAAGACTGGCGATCGCCGCCAGCAGCGACACGCTCAGAATGCCAAGCGTTGGCGGATGCTTCAACATGGCGAGCTTTTGCCGCAAGGGCGTTGGCGCGGGGGCGGGTAGGCGAGGCAGCTTGATGATAAGCCCGGCGGTGGCGATGGCCCCCAGGGCTGCTACGAGCCAGAAGGCCACCGCCCAGCCGAGGCGCTCGGCCAGCGCCAGGCCCAGGGGCACCCCCAGCACCGTGCCGCTGGCCATGCCGCCCATGATCACCGCCAGCGCTTGGCCGCGACGCCCCTCGCGTGAAATGGCTCCCGCTGCCGCAATGCCGAGTGCCAGGTACACGCCTGCTGCCACCCCGGCGACACCCCGCCAGATCAGCAGTGCGATGAAGCTGGTGCTCATCGCGCAGAGCGCGTTGGCCAGCACGAACACCACCAGCGCAGCGATCAGCCCCTCGCGCTGACAGCGGCCAGGCAGCAGCGCCACGACCACCGGCGAGCCCACGGCGTAGGCCAGCGTGAAGGCCGTGACCAGCTGGGCCGCCGCCGCATTGAGAATAAAGAGCTCCCGAGTGATCAGCGGTATCAGCCCCGCGGTGACGTAGGACGCCACCCCCAGGGCAAACGCGCCTAACGCGATCAGCGCCACGCTGAGTCGCGTCGAAAAACGGGTAGCGTCTGACGACGAAAAGGATGATCGAGAAGAGAGGGACATGGGCGCTCCGGTCGGGCGTGAAAAAATGAACGCCGCCATATTGAAGCGCGATTTAAAGGGGTACAATTTAACCCTTTATGCTATTACAAAAGGTATCCGCGTGACCCAAACACGAACGCTTGCGCGTACCCGCCCCGAGCTCGGCGCGTTTCTGAAAAGCCGCCGCGAGCGTATCGCCCCTGAGGCGGCGGGACTTCCCAGCGGCTCGCGCCGGCGCACCCCCGGGCTTCGCCGTGAAGAGGTGGCCGCCCTTGCCGGCGTCGGCGTGACCTGGTACACCTGGCTCGAGCAGGGCCGCGATATTCGCGCCTCGAGCGACTTTCTCGAGCGCCTGGCGCGCATCTTCAAGCTCGATGCGACCGAGCGGCGCCATCTGTTTTTGCTGGCCCACCAGCGGCTTCCGTCGGAGCCCGGCAAGACCTGGTGCGAGGTGCCGCCGCTGGTACACCGGCTGATGGCGGATCTGCCGACCCGCCCAAGCTACGTACTCAACCTGCGCTGGGACGTGCTGGCGTTCAATTCCGCCGCCGATGCGCTGTTTGGCTTCTCTCGCCACGCGGTTGAGGCGCGCAACCTGTTGTGGCTGCTGTTCACCGACCCGGCCATCCGCGCGCTGTTCGACCCCTGGCAGGCCCAGGCGCGGCAGATGCTGGGAAGCTTCAAGCGCGACGCCGCCCGCGCCCCGGCGGACCCGGCGCTGAATGCCCTGGTCGAGACGCTCAGTCAGGTCGACGAGGAGTTTCGCGTCTGGTGGCCGGACCAGGAGATCCATGGGCCTTGTTTGGGCGTGCGCACGCTTAGCGTGGCGCCACTCGGCGCGGTGGAGGTCGAGCATATTTCATTGACCATCGACGACGAGCGCCACCTGCGCCTGGTCTATTACGCGGCCCGGGATGACGCATTGGAGACATTACTGAAAGAGTGCGTGACGCCTGGTGAGAGTTAAAGCGCGCCAGGGCGTCTATACTCCCGCCCAGCCGGGTTCGCCCGCGAGGCGGTATTCATTTGAGCAAGTTGGGGCAAGAATCATGAAAACGTTACTGCAGGGCTACCTGCGCACCTCGTTGATTCTGCGCGTCAGCATCGCGCTGGTGCTGGGGGTGCTCACCGGGCTGTTCGGCGGCGAGACGCTGATCGCGTGGCTTTCACCGCTTGGCGATTTGCTGCTGCGCCTGTTGACCTTTTTGATCGTACCGATCGTGCTTTTCACGCTGATGGTGGGCATCAATCAATCCCAGGAAGGCAGCGTTGGGCGTATCGGTGGCAAGGTGCTGCTCTATTATCTCGCCTCGTCGGCGCTGGCGATCGTCGTGGGGCTGGCCGTGGCCTCGCTGTTCGATCCGGGCAGCAACACCACGCCCCAGGAGGGCATGAGCTTCTCGGTGCCGGAGAACCCCGGCGTGGTCGAGGCGCTTTTGAACATCGTGCCAAGCAACCTGTTCGGCGCCTTCGTCGAGCTGAATATGCTGGGCATCATCTTCACCGCGCTGGTGTTCGGCATCGCGCTTTTGAAGATGCGCCAGACCTCGCACCAGCGCGCGCTGGGCGAGCGCCTTTACGAAGTGCTGCAGGCGTTGAACGAGGTGACGCTCAAAGTGATGGCGGGCGTGCTTCACGTCGTGCCGATCGGCGTATTCGCCATCGTCGCCGGCACCGTCAGCCAGCAGGGGCTTGGCACGCTGTTGGCGCTGGGCGATATGGTGCTGGTGCTCTACGTGGCGCTGGCCGTGCAGCTGGTGCTTTACTGCGTGGCGCTACGCTTTTTCGGCGTGCGCCTTCGCACTTTCTTTCGCGAGGCACGAACGCCTCTGGCCACGGCGTTTGCCACGCAAAGTAGCGCCGGGACACTGCCGCTGACGGTGAATGCGGCGCATCGGCTGGGCATTTCGAAAAGCATCTACGGTTTCAGCCTGCCGCTGGGCGCGACCATGAACATGGATGGCGCCGCCATTCGCATCGCGATCTCGGCGGTGTTCGCCGCCAACGTCATCGGTGCGCCGCTGGACTTCGCCAGCATGGTGCAGATCGTGCTGATCGGCACGTTGGTGTCCGTCGGCACCGCCGGCGTGCCCGGCGCCGGGATCATCATGATTTCCACCGTCTTTACCCAGGTAGGCTTGCCCATCGAAGTGGTGGGGCTTTTGACCGCGATCGACGCACTGGTGGGTATGGGCGCAACCGCACTCAACGTGACCGGCGATCTGACCGGCACGGCGCTGGTCGCGCGCAGCGAAGGCGAGGCGCTCGATGGGGTGGTGGAGGAGACTCATGACGAGACGCTTGAAGCCTCATGATCGCAGCCGCGACGCCTGAATGAAAATTCGAACAAAAAACGGGGCGCTCAAGGCGCCCCGTTTTTTCGATCTCGTCACCGGCGGGTGAGGATCAGTACTTCAGGATTAGTACTTCAGGATCACGTAAAGCGCGTGAATGATGCCTGGAATGAAGCCAAACAGCGTCAGCAGAATGTTGAGCCAGAAATGGCCTTTAAAGCCGACTTCCATGAAGACGCCCAGCGGGGGCAGCAAAATGGCGAAAAGTATCTTGATCGGGTCGGTGGCGGTCAGGGCCATAAAGCCTCCAATGCTTATTCAATAAACGAGCAACGGCCTGTCGCTCGGCTTAGCGAAAAGTGTAGTTGCCCTTGAGGCAGTGTGCGAATGTTTAACGTTTATAGCGTCGGCTATTTAAGTTTGCCCCGACGGCTCGCCATCTCTAGCCTGACCCCTTATCCTGCGCTTCTTTCTCTATTGCCGGGCCTTGTGCCCAAGCGTTACTGCGCTCATTAACCCATCGAGGCCCCATGAAAATATTGCTGCCGCCCACCTTTTTTCTGGCCAGCGCCATGGGCGTCCAGCCCGTATTGGCCCAGACGACCCCCGACGAGCAAGCGGTCACCCTCGCGCCGGTCCAGGTCAGCGCTCCAAGGCTCGCCCGCGAGCTCTACGCTACCCCGGCGGCGGTGTCGACGCTGGGTGAGGACGAGATTCAGCGCGGTCAGCAGCGCGTGCGCCTGGACGAGTCGCTCGTTCGCGTGCCCGGGGTGTTCGTGCAAAACCGCGATAACTTCGCCCAGGGCCAGCGTATCGCCATTCGCGGCTTCGGCGCCCGCGCCCCGTTTGGCGTGCGCGGCATCACCGTGCGCGTCGACGGCATTCCCTACACGCTGCCCGATGGCCAGGCAGCGCTCGACGCCATCGACCTGGACAGCGCCGAGCGCATCGAGGTGATTCGCGGGCCCTCCTCGGTGCTATATGGCAACGCCGCCGGCGGGGTCATCGACATCACCACCGCCGATGGGCGCAGCGATCCGGGTTCCAGCGTGCGCGTCGAGGCGGGCAGCGACGGCTACCAGAAGCTTTCGCTTCAAAATGGTGGCCAGAATGGCGACTGGTCTCACCACGTGAGCCTTTCGGGCTTGAACGTGGACGGCTACCGCGAGCAGAGCTCCACCGAGAAGTATCTGCTCAATGCCAAGCTTCGCCGCGAGCTGGGAAGCGAACGCGCCTTGACCGCGATCGTCAACCTGCTCGACAACCCGCGATCAGAAGACCCGGGCGCGCTCAACGCCCGCGAAGTCACCCGGGGCCGCCACCTGGCCGCGCCCAATTCAGTCGCGCTGGACGCACACCAGAACGTCGACCAGCAGCTGGTTGGCCTGCAGTACGAGGATCTGAGCGCGGGCCCCGGTGAGCTCTACGTGAAAGGCTTCTACGCTCGGCGCGATTTCGAGCAGCAGCTGCCCTACGTTGGCGATAGCCGGCTGGGCTATGAGCGCGACTATATTGGCGGCAGCGCCGAGTACCACCACGCCATCGAACTCGGGACGCTGCCGCTGGATTACGTCGTCGGTGTGGATGTCGCGCGCCAGGAAGACGATCGCTTTCGCAACGACGTCAGCGGCGCGGGGGCGGTGGGCGAGCAGGTGGCCCGCGAAAAGCAGACCGCGACGGCCACCGGCGCGTTCGCCCAGGGCGACCTTGGCCTGACGGATCGGCTCACGCTGTCGCTGGGCGCGCGCTTCGATCGCGTCGAGCTCGAGGTCGACGACCGCTACCTTGACGACGGCGATCAAAGCGGCGATCAGACCTTCAACGAGTGGAGCGGCTCGGCGGGGCTCAGCTATCGCTACCGCCCGCAGCATCAGGTCTATCTCAATACCGGCACGGCTTTTGAAACGCCGACGTTTGCCGAGTTCGCCAACCCGGCCGGCGGCGGCTTCAACCCCAGTGTGGAGCCGCAGAAATCCTGGAATCGCGAGGTGGGGCTTCGCGGCTACGTGGCGCCGCTTGCGCTCGACTACGATCTGGCGCTCTTTTCAGTGCGCGTGCGTGATGAGCTGGTGCCTTTCGATGAGGGCGGGCGTACCTTCTACCAGAACGCTGGCAATACCGACCGCGACGGCATGGAGCTCGCGCTTGGCTGGCAGTTTTTGGATCAGTGGCGTCTCGACAGCGCCCTGACGCTCGCGCGTTATACCTTCGATGAGTTCGCCACGCCTACGGCGAACTTCGACGGCAACCGCATTCCGGGCCTGCCGGAGCAGACCTGGATCAGCCAGCTCACCTGGGAAGGCATGGGCGAGCGCTTCGCCACGCTCGAGACCGAATACATCGGCGATCTGCTGGCGGATAACGCCAATGAGGTCGAGGCGGACAGCTACTGGCTGGTGAACCTGCGCGTCGGCGACGGCTGGCAGCTCGACGAGCGATCAAGGCTCAATGCGTTTGTTGGCCTGCGCAACGTCTTCGACCGGGAGCACTATTCCAACGTGCGCTTGAACGGCACCTTCGGGCGCTACTATGAGCCGGCGCCGGGGCGCAGCGTCTACGGCGGTGTGGAGCTTACGTTCTAAACCGCTAAATGCGCGTTACACGCAAAACGGGCAGCCCTTGGGCTGCCCGTTTTGCGTTGAAGGCTGGATGACGCACCCGGCCAGCGGCGGGATTACTGTGGCAGCGCGTAGCCGATCACGTAGTCGCCCATTTTTGTGCCGAAGGTGCCGTGACCGCCGGCGCTGACCACCACATACTGGCGGCCGTCGGCGCCGGTATAGGTCATCGGTGTGGCCTGGCCGCCGGCGGGCAGGCGCGCCTTGAAGATCTCTTCACCGGTTTCATGGTTGTAGCCGCGCAGGTACTGATCCAGCGTGCCGCTCATGAAGGTGACGCCGCCCGCCGTGGTGAGCGGGCCGCCCAGCGCCGGAACGCCGACCGGCAGGCCAATCGGCAGGCCCAGCGGCATGCTGTCGCGGGTGGTGCCGTTGGGGTGCTTCCAGACGACCTCGGCGTTTTGCAGGTCGATACCGGCCACGTCGCCCCAGGAGGGCGCCTGGCAGGGCAGGTTGAAGATCGACAGCAGCGGGCCGAGCTCGACGGCGTAAGGCGCGCCGGCGTTGGCTTGCAGCCCCTGTTCGCTGGCCGAGCCCTGTTCGCCTTCGACCTCCTCACGCGGGACCAGCGTGGACACGAACGCCAGATACTTGGCGCCGGTGAACAGCGTCTGACGCTCGGGATCGACGGCAACGCCGCCCCAGTTCATGACGCCGACGTTACCCGGGTAGATGATGCTGCCCTCGAGCGACGGCGGCGTGTACTGGCCTTCGTAGCGCAGCGAGTTGAACTGGATGCGACACATCATCTGATCGAACGGCGAGGCACCCCACATGTCGCGCTCGGTGAGCGGCGCTGGCAATAGGTTCAATGCCGAACGAGGCTGGGTGTTAGCGGTCCGGTCACCCTCGACCGCGCCCTGGGGGGCGGGCACTTCTTCGATCGGCACGATCGCCTCGCCGGTTTCCCGGTTCAATACGTAGAGACTGCCCTGCTTGGTGGGCTGGATCACCGCCGGCTGAACGCCATCAGCGGTGTTCAGGTCGATCAGCACCGGCTGGGCGGGCGTGTCCATATCCCATAAATCGTGGTGAACGAACTGGTAGACCCAGGCGACCTGGCCGGTGTCGAGCGCAAGCGCTACGAGCCCTGCGCTATGGGTTTCGTCGTTTTCGCTGCGGTTACCGCCAAACTGATCCGGCGTGGCGTTACCCATGGGCAGGTAGACGAGCCCGAGCTCCTCGTCGACGCTGATCGGCGCCCAGACGTTGGGCGAGTTACGGGTGTAGGTTTCATCGTCGGCGATGGGGGCGGTGTCGTCCGGATTGCCGCTGTCCCAGTTCCACACAAGCTCCCCGGTGCGCACGTCGAACGCGCGAATTACGCCGGAGGGCTCATCGACCGAGCTGTTGTCGGTCACGTGGCCGCCCAGAATCACCAGGTTTTCGGTGACGGTGGGTGGCGAGGTGGAGTAGTAGCCGCCCGGGTCGAAGCTGCCGATGTTTTGCGTCAGATCCACTTCGCCGTTTTCGCCAAAACCTTCGCAGGGCTCGCCGGTGTCGGCGTTGAGCGCGATCAGGCGGGCGTCCGCCGTGGGCAGATAGAGCCTACGCGGGCACATCACGTCGGTTTGGCTCAGCATCGGCACGGCGCTGTCTTCTGTGGCCGTTGGGGCGCTCAGCCGCTCGAGGATCGCCACGTCGATAGCGAAGGCGTCGCGCTCGGCGAACAGCAGTGAAGGCGTGGCATTCTCGCCGTTGGTGACATCGCTGGTCGTCGCGTTATCCGATTCGCTGTTGGCGTCGTTATCAGCCTCAGCGTCGTTGTCGGAATAGTTGGCCGCATCGAAGTAGGCGAGCCCGCGGCAGGTCATGTGCGCCCAGCCGGAGAAGTCGTCGGCGCCCTGGGTGCTGATCTCGGGATCGAACTCCCAAATCGTCTCGCCGGTTTCCGGCGACAGCGCCATGGCGCGGCTGTGCGAGGTGCAGATATAAAGGTGGTCGTTGACTTTCAGCGGCGTGTTCTGATTGGTAATCTCCGGCGGCGCGTTGGGGCCGGGCTCATCGCCGGTCTGGATGCGCCAGGCTTCCTCGAGCTCACCGATGTTGTCGAGCGTGATCTGATCGAGCGACGAGTAGTGGGTGCCGGCGTTGGTGCCGCCGTAAGCGGCCCAGTCGTCACCGGCGACCTGGGCGGGGTTGACCTCGGCGTTGGCGCGGTTATCGGCAAGCGAGCCTTCGACCACGCCCGGGGCGGTGAACTGGCTGGCAATCGCGACCGCGATAGAGGCAATCACGCCAAGCCCTAGCGCCAGGCTCCCGCCGCGTGAATCAAGCGGCTTGCGCCACCAGGGCAGCAGCATGACGATGGCGATCAGACACGGGATGGCCACCCGCGGCACCAGTTGCCACCAGTCCAGACCCACTTCCCACAGCGCCCAGACGAGGGTCGCCAGCAGCGTGGCGGCGTACAGCCAAAGTGCCGCGCCCTTGCGTAGCGCGAGCAGAATGCCCGTGGCCAGCACGGCGATACCGGCGATCAGATAGTAGGCGCTGCCGCCCAGGCTCACTAGTTGGCCGCCGCCCACGGCCAGCGCCAGCCCCGCAAGGCCGAGCACGACCCCGAGAATCACGGCCGGCCAGGCGGCGCGGGCGCGTTTGTGTTCGTTCATACCATATCCCTGTTACCACGCATGATGGGCAAGCGACTCGTGAGAGTCCTCGCCCGCTTGATGCGCTAACCCATCGGCCGGGGGGCGATAAGACGCTTCATTAAGCGGCCCGAAAGGGCAATGGGTTAGCGCACGCTCTATGGTGAACATTTTAATCGTCAATAGGATATTGGTCGAACGGGTTTGCCGATTTTCACGAAAAAAGGCCGCCGCGAGTACGCGACGGCCTGTTGGGTGCTGAAAAGGCGCTGCTGGCGCGGCTAGCGGTTAGCCGTCGAGCTTGACCAGCATCTTGCCGGTATTGGCGCCTTCGAACAGCGCGAGGAAGGCATCCGGCGTGCGCTCAAGGCCCTCTTCCACGGTCTCCTTGTAATCGAACTTGCCCGCGGCGACCTGGGGCGCCACTTCGTTGAGGAAGTAGCCGTAGTTCGACCAGTGGTCGGCGACGATGAAGCCCTGCATCTTCGCCTTGCGCACCACCAACTGCGAAAGATTGCTGGGCCCCGGGGCGGGCTTCTCGGCGTTGTAGCTGTCGATCATGCCGCATACTGCGATGCGCGCGCCTTCGTTGAGCTGGGAAAGTGCCGCCTCCAGGCAGATGCCGCCGACGTTTTCGAAATAGACGTCGATGCCTTCCGGGCTTGCCAGTTTGATAGCGTCGCTCAGCTCACTGGCGGTGCGCTCTTTATAGGTGACCGGCTCCACGCCCACCGATTCGAGCCAGGCGAGCTTGTGCGCCGCGCCGGCAATGCCCACCACGTGACAACCCTTGGCCTTGGCCAGCTGTGCGACCAGCGAACCAACCGCGCCGCTGGCCGCGCTCACCAGCACGTTGTCGCCGGGCTTGCACTCGGCAATGCGGTTAAGCCCGGTCCAGGCGGTCATGCCCGGCATACCGAGAATACCGAGATAAGCCTGCTCCGGCACGTCGTGGTCCGGCAGCTTGAAAACGCCCTGAGCGGCCCCTTGGGCAATATCCCGCCAGCCGCCCATGTGGCTGACCCGGTCGCCGACTTTCAATTTCTCGTCGTTGGATTCGATCACCTCGCCGATCGCACCGCCGTCCATGGGCTTGCCAAGTTCAAAAGGGGGAACGTAGGTATGCACGCCGCTCATCCGCCCGCGCATATAAGGGTCGACCGAAAGCCAGCGGTTGCGAACGCGCACCTCGCCCGGGCCGAGCTCGGGAAGCTCCTGGGTTTCGAGTTTGAAAATCTCGCGGCGGGGTAGCCCTTCCGGATAATCGGTTAGCGTAAAGTAGCGTGACTGCATCAAAGCCTCCTGCGTAGATGAATCGTCTCGCGGCACCGCCAAGCGGCCGTGTCCTGTTAAAGACGGCGTGTTAAAGACAGCCTGTTAAAGACTATAGGCGCCCGGGCAAGTTCGCCAATCGCTAATAAATAAATATCCGGTGTGGTCGAAACGATAAAAGCGGCCCATGGGGGCCGCTTTTTCATCATCGAGCAAGGCGGAAATCAACAGGTGGAGCACGTAGCTCAAGGGGTATCGTACATCGGGGAGTACGCTAGCCGTTAAGTCCACAACGCCCAAGCGTCGTTGGCGGGTTAGTTGACCACCGTCAGCAAGACCGGGGCCGTTCCGCGGCGCACGATGCCGAGCTGGCGCGCCGCGCGCTTGGAAAGATCGATGATTCGGCCCTTGACGAAGGGGCCGCGGTCGTTGATCAGTACTTCGACTTCCTGTCCCGTATCCGGGCGGGTGACCAGCACCTTGCTGCCGAAGGGCAGGCTAGGGTGGGCGGCGGTCAGCGCCTGCTGGTCGAAGGCTTCGCCGCTGGCGGTCGTCGCGCCCTGGAAGCGGTCGCTGTAGAAGGAAGCTACGCCTTGCTGGTCGATGCCCTGGGCGAAAGCGGTGCTGGACGCCATCGTTAATAAAGCCGCGAATAAACCTTGTTTGATGATGTTTGCATGAACTCCCATTGGAGTACCTCAGCTATTGATCTCGATCGGCCATTCTTTAATCAGCGTGTGCATATAAATAAAGGGTTTGCCTAAAGGCTTCGCGATGGTAACGCCCCCAACTGCATTGGGCAAGCTTTGCGATAATCGGCGAAGATGTACCCCAAGTTTCGAATTTAGTTCGCCAAAAATAATTTAAATTGATCGGTACCGTTTAAGTGCTTCTTTTGTGTAACACTTGTTCGCGTTACAAGGCGATGCAAAACCGTCGGTGCGTTTTATAAGAATCGTGTGATATAACAATGGATGTGCGACCCTAAAGCGCACCTTAAACGTCATTCAACGGAATTTTTTCAATGGCTAATAGTTCATCGTTAACGCTCGTCGTGGGCGTTCTGGGCGGCGCGCTCGCCGGTTTTCTCGTGGCCCAAGTGGTACCGGACGTTCCCGGCTTCTCGGGGCAGGCCGATACCGAAGAGACCGAGCAGGCACTCCCGATCGATTCCATCGAAGGGCTCGGTAGCCTGACCCTCGATGAGCGCCTTCGCGGTGAGCTCACCACCAGTGGCGAGCTCAACGGCAACGACGGCAGCCGCTCGCTTTACTACCGCCTGGCGCTCGACGAAGACACGCTGGTCGAGCTGGGCCTGAACGGCGCGCTCCAGGGCACCGTCACGCTTTACGACGACCATCTGCAGATGCTGGACAGCGGTGCCCCGCTTCGCTATCGCATCGAAGAGGGCGGCGATTACCTGGTGGTGGTCAGCGGTATGGACGCCAGCAGCTACGGCCCGTTCACGCTCTACCCGCGTACCGTCGAAATCAGCGACAGCGACACGTTAGCCGTCGACGAGCCGGCGGATTACTGGATGCAGTCCGATGAAGAAGTCGTGACGCTGACGGTCGAGGAAGCGGGGCTTTACCAGATCGACATGCGCTCCGAGGAGTTCGACGCCTACCTGACCATCGAAGGCCCGGACGGCTACCGTCGTGAGGACGACGACAGCGGCGGCAACCTCGACGCCCAGATCACCGACTTCCTCGCGCCTGGCGAGTACACCGTCAAGGCGCAAACCTACGATAGCGGAAACGGCATGTTTACGCTGTCCGCCGCACTGAGCGGCCAGGCCGGCGATTTTCGCAACGACGGCCCCATCGCACCGGGCGAGTCGCTGACCGGCTGGTACAACAACGCCCCGCTCGAGTACACCCTCGAGATCGAAGAGGCGGGGATGTATCAGATCGACATGCGCTCTGATAACGTCGATGCCTTTCTGGAGCTGCACGACGACAGCGGCTACTCCCGGGAAAATGATGACGGCGGCGACGGCTACGATGCGCGCCTGGCGGACTTCCTCGCACCGGGCACCTACCGCATCGTCGCCCGCACCGCTTTTGAGACCACATCCGGCGGCCAGTTCACGCTCGCCGTGGAAGAGAACGAGCTGCCCGAGGGCACCGAGCTTCAAAACGGCGGTGAGCTGACGCCCGGTGAAACGCTCAGCGGCTGGTACAGCGGCGAAGACGTGACCTACCAGCTCGAGGTCGAACAGAGCTCGGCGGTGACGATCGCGCTGGATTCGAGCCACTTCGATACCTATCTCGAATTGACCGGTAACGGTGTGTCCGAGTCCAATGACGACGGTGGCTCCGGCACCAACGCGCGGCTTGAAACCTCGCTTCTGCCCGGCACCTATACCGTGCATGCCCGTGGCTATAGCGCCAGTGAAAGCGGTCTGTTCGAACTGACCGCCGAACTCGAGCCGACCGAACTCGAACCGGACGCCTGATACCCCAGCGGCACCGCCGATCATGCTAAACGCCCTTGTTCGCTTTGTGCGGCAAGGGCGTTTACATTTAAAGGGGTCGAGCATGAAGTCGGCGCGCGCGAAGATCACACGCGAGCGAGCGAATTCGGCGCGACACCAAAGGAATGGAACTCAAAAGGGAAAATATCATGCCACGTTTAACAGTGGGCGCACTGGCCGCGGCGACGCTGCTGCTCAGCGGCTGCCAAAGCTATCAGTCTCAACCGGTCGAGCCCTACGCGATCGTCACGCTGGCGCAGGAGAAGCAGTTCGTTGCCCCCGACTGCGCGCTCGATCAGTGCCCCCACTTGCGGGTCTCCGCACTCGAGTTTCCAAAATCCGAGACGCTCTCGCGCGAGCTTCGCCGCCGGCTGATCGCGTTGGCCCCGCTTGAAAGCGAAAGCGCCAGGGCGCCGAGTGCCCAAACGACCTGGGCGGGCTACGCTAACGCCTTTTTCGATCAGGTCGAGCGTCAAGGCGCCTCCGTTGCCGAAAGCGGGGCGAGTGAAGCGCTGTTGGAGGCCGACGAGTATGGCCATCATAACGATCTGTTGACGCTGGAACTCAATAGCTACGTCTACTTTAGCGGCCAGGCGCACGGTCTGCCCGCCACCGAGTTCATGGTGATCGACGAGCGCTCAGGGGAAACCGTCGGGCTTGGCGACATGCTGATCGAGGGTCGCGAGGCCGCTTTCGAGCGGCTGGTCACCGAGGCGCATCAGCGCTGGCTCGACGAGATCGAGCAGGACGCCGCGTTCGCGGCCAACTGGCCGCTAAGCCAGTCCCGTAACGTCGCCCCGCTCGAGGACCGCTGGGTGGTGAAATTCAACGTCTACGACATCGGCCCTTACGCCGTGGGTCAGCCAGAGCTCGAGATTCCTCTGAAGGCACTGCGCGGTATCGCCAAACCGCGCTATCTCGACCAGTAACCGCGTTGCTTGACGTGTAACCGGCAGTGCCGTCGCACGACGGCGCTGCCTGCCGCTGTTTTTGACACAGTAGTACTAGACGGTAGTACTAGGCAGTAGTACTAGAGAGTAGTACTAGCGCCCCGCCTTCAAGCAGCCCGCCACGACCAGTATGGCCGCCATGGGCAGGCGCCAGTCGAGCACGCTCATGCCGGCCAGCACCAGCAGCAGAGCGGCGAGAATCGGCACGCCGTAAGCAAGGCTTCCCACCAGGCTCGAATGGCCCAGGCGCAGCGCCTTGTCCCAGGCCACCATGGCGATGCCGTAAGGCCCCAACCCCAGCGCAATACCCGCCAGCAGCGCGTCGCTTTGCGGCATCGTCAGGTCGTTTTCGAGCACCAGGCTCGCGCCCGTGGCTAACGCGCAGGCGATCAACAGCAGGCGCGGCAGAAGCGGCGTTAGCGCCACCGGCGCGCTTTGACCAAACCAGGAGTAGAGCGCCCAGCAGCAGGCCGAAAGCAGCGCGATGGCGTAGCCGGTGAGCTCGCCGTTGAAGCCACCGGAAAGTGCCTGAGGCAGCATCAAGAGCGAGGCGCCGAAAAACGCGATCAGCGCGCCGATCACGCCTTCAAGGCGCAGCCGCTTGTGGCGGCTGTACTGGCTCAACAGTACGAACAGTACCGGCCAGGTGTAGGTGATCAGTGCCGCGTCGGCGGCCGGCGCCAGGCGCATGCCGATGAAGTAGCTGCTGACCGCGCCGGTAATCAAAAGCGGCACCCCCAGCCAGACGCTCATCGCCCAGAGTGGGCGCATCGTGTTCACTCCCGTTTTGCGGCTCAGCGGCAGCGTTGCCAAAGCGCCTGCCAGCAGCGTCAGCGCGGTCAGCTGCAGCGGCGACGAGGTCTGAGCCATGCCCGCCAACAGCGGAGCGACGCTCCAGAGCGCCACCGCGATCGAGGCGGCTACGATGCTGTAGCCGCGAGCGGGCAGGGTAGGGAGATGAACGCGATACATGATGGCTCCTTCACTAACGATCGATGCGGATAGACAAACCTTGCTTTCTTTAAGTGGAGGTCAGCATAATCGCTCGTGACATATCACAATATCGATCTTTAATGATGATACCTATCAACAACGGTGATATATGCGCGCACCGATTTTCGACCTCTCGCTTTTGCGTACGCTGGTCGCCATCGCCGATACTGGAAGCGTAACTGCCGCCGCCAAGCGGCTCTCCTATACCCAATCCACGGTGAGCATGCAGCTCAACCGGTTGGAGGCGCAGCTGGATCTCACGCTGCACGAGCGCGAAGGTCGACGGCTTCGCTTCACCCCGGAAGGCGAGCGCCTTCTGGCCCACGCCCGTCGACTGCTGGCGCAAAACGACGAAGCCTTCAGCGACATGAAGGCGCGCCAGGTGACCGGCGATTTGACTCTGGGGATCCCCGAGGACTACGCGTCGCTTTTACCGTCGGTGTTCGCTTACTTTCATCAGCTCTACCCGGCGGTCGGCCTGACGGTGATTTGCGGCACCAGCGCGCATCTGGTCGAGCAGGTGAAGAACGCCGATATCGATCTGGCGCTGGTCACGCGCCAGCGCAACTCGCCAGGCGGGGAAGTGATTCGGCGCGAGCCGCTGTTATGGGCGGTGGGCATGAACCAGCAGCCGCTTCTAAGCGACCCGATTCCGCTGGCGCTCTACTCGCCAGGCGCCGACGTGTTTCGCGAAGTGGCGGAGCAGGCGCTGCAGGCCGCCGGGCGCGACTGGCGCGTGGCCTACACCAGCCAGTCGATGGCCGGGCTTGCGCCGATCGTCACCGCCGGGCTTGCCGTGGTGGTCATCACGCGCAGTATGCTCACGCCGTCGCTGCGCCCGCTGGACGAGGCCAGCGGATTGCCTGCGCTACCGATGATCGAGCTGGCGCTGCACCGGGCGCCGCATCGGCCAACGGAGCCCGCCAAGCGGCTGGGCGAGTTAATTCGCGAACAGCTAGCGGCAATTGGCGAAGCGTTATAAGGTTAAAGGCAGTTTTACCCACACGCATTTTTCAGACAGAACCTGGGCGTCAGGAGCCACCGATGCATGAGCTGGACCACTACATTTATCCTCACCGAGTGCTGCACTGGCTGGTCGCTGCGGCGGTACTCGTGTCGCTGGCCACGGGGCTGACCCTGGGTACCTGGGGGTTCGAGCGCACCGCCGACGCGTTGGGCACCACCTTGACCAACGTGATGTACACCGGCCACAAGACGCTGGGCGTGACGATCCTGCTGCTGATGACGCTTCGAATCATCACCCGGGCGGCTTTCGTGGTGCCGGATCACGACCCGCCCTTGAACGCCTTCGAGCGGGTGGTGAGTAAAAGCGTGCACCATCTTTTGTATATCGCGCTGGTGCTGATGCCGCTGATCGGCTGGGCGGCCACCGCCACCGGCGGCTATCCGGTCGAGTTCTTCGTCTGGCACCTGCCGGGCTTTTTGAGCGAGAATGCGGCACTTTCCCGAACGCTTTTTGGCTGGCACGAAGTGCTGGGCTGGACGATTCTGGTGCTGATCGTGCTCCACGTGGGCGGGGCGCTCTTTCACTGGCGGATCAAGCGCGACAACGTCGTCAAGCGGATGAGTCTTTTCGACTGACGAATTCGCGGTAAAGAAGTAACCATGAGGGATCGGCACGTAAGCGGCCGGTCCCTTTTTTATGGCGACCAGGACCAGGGGTATTGGCGCAAGCGTTCGAGCGTTGGTGTAAATGAAAATCACTCACTTTTATTGACTTGGGGCCCGAGTGCGTCACAATTCGTCGTCCAGCCAATGAGGGAGGTGAGAATGGAGTTGCTGCGGGTGGTCTTCACGCACTACCGGTGGCCCTTTTTAGGCGCCATCGGGCTGAGCCTTTTCAGTGCCGGACTGGGTGTCGGGGTCATCGCGTTCATCAATCAGCGCCTGATCGTCGCCGACAGTACGCTGTCGGTGCTGGTGCCGTTTCTCGGGCTTCTAACGCTGCTGCTGGCCGTGACGCTGGCCACTCAGCTGGCGCTGACGCTGTTGGGTCACTACTTCGTCTATAACCTGCGCAGCCGGCTATTGAAGCGCATTCTGGATACCGATATCGAGCGCATCGAGCGGGTGGGTAACGCCACGCTGTTGGCAAGCCTTTCGAGCGACGTGCGCAATATCACCATTGGCTTCGTGCGCCTGCCGGAGCTCGTGCAGGGTGTGGTGATGACCGTGGCGTGCGTGGCGTATCTGGCGTGGCTCTCGCCGGAGATGGTGCTGGTCACCGTGCTCTGGATGGCAGCGACCATGGCGGTCGGCTGGTGGCTGGTGTCCAAAGTGTATCGTCACTTTCATTTGGTGCGCGAAAGCGAGGATCTCTTGTACCGCGATTACCAGACCGCCATCGAAGGGCGCAAGGAGCTCACCCTCAACCGCGACCGCGCCCGGCGCTTTTTTGATGAAACCTACACGACCAACGCCAAAAACTACCTTTATCACATCATTCGCGCCGATACCTATCACCTGAGCGCCGGCAACTGGTCGAACATCATGATGCTCGGCGCCATCGGCGTGGTGTTTTTCATGGCCAACGTGCTCGGCTGGGCGGGCCCGGCGGCAGCGGCCACCTTCGCGCTGACGCTTCTGTTCTTGCGTACCCCGCTGATTCAAGCGATCGGCGCCTGGCCGACACTGATTAGCGCTCAGGTCGCGTTCGACAAGCTCAAAAGCTTGGAACTCGCCGAGTACCGCGCTGACTTTGCCGTCAAGGACACGCTGCGCGACTGGCAGTGCATCCGCCTGGTGGACGTAACCTACGCCTACCCGGGCGACGCACACGGGCAGGGCGCATTCAAGGTCGGCCCGGTGAACCTGGCCCTTCACCGCGGCGAACAGGTGTTTCTGATCGGCGGCAACGGCAGCGGCAAGTCGACGTTGGCGCGCCTCTTGTCCGGGCTCTACCGCCCGCAAGGCGGCTACATCCAGATCGACGATACGCGCATCGATGCGCACAATTGGGACGCCTTTCGCGCGCGCTTTTCGAGCGTATTCACCGATTTTCACGCGTTTGATCAGCTCATGGGCGCAGGCGGCGGGCCGTCAGACCCGGTACTGGTAGAACGCTGGCTCGAGCGGCTGCAGATGACGCAAAAGCTCGAGTGGGCGGGCGCACGCGTCACCAATATCCAGCTCTCCCAGGGGCAGAAAAAGCGGCTGGCGCTGCTGCTCGCCATTGCCGAGGAGCGCGATGTGCTGCTGCTCGACGAATGGGCGGCGGATCAGGACCCTCAGTTTCGCCGGCTTTTCTATCGCGAGCTGTTGCCCCACCTGAAAGCGATGGGCACGACCGTTTTTGCCATCAGCCACGATGACAGTTACTTCGTGCACGCCGACCGGCTGCTGGAAATGTCGGCAGGCCATCTTTTCGAGCTCGAAGGCGAGCAGCGCGCCCGGGCAAGCCTGGACGCGGTGGCGCAGATCACGCCGCAGTGAAAAGCAATAGTTAAAAACAACAGTTAAAAATAACAGTGCAAAAACGCGTGGGAGGCGGGGCGATTAGCGCCGGGCGCGGCGATCGCACCCTTCGAGCGGGCAGTTGCTGCAGACCTCGAACTCGTCGAGCAGGTAGCGCAAACAGCAGAGCTTGCGCACCTGCTTGACCTCTGTCGATCCCTTGGGCTGGTAGCTTCGTACCGGCTGGTAGAGCGGGTTGCGCTGGCCGTCCAGGGTGCGCGACTCCAGAAGAGCGCGGGCAGCGGTCAGGGCGTTCGGGCGAACGCCGGGGTGCTCGGCCAGCAGGTTGACATAGTAGTCTAGATAGCCGCCGGCGTTGCTCCAGAACACCCGTGGAGCCAGTCCTACCAGCGTCGATAGACGCTCGATCAGCGGCGCCCAATGCCCGTCGATTAGCGTCGAGAAGCGCTCGACCGGATCGCGGGTGGTGATGCGTTCGCCTTCATGGGCAAGCCAAAGCCCGGTCACGCAGCCCTGCTCGTTGGGCAGCACATATACGTCATCCAGCGACACCGGCAGGTTTCGGTCGAGCAGCAGGTGAGAGACAACGGTGGGCACGGTGAGCGAACTAAACAGCCACTTGGACCAGAGTGAGGCGACCGCGCGGCGATCGCCGCCGGGAAAGCGCGCCGCGTAAGGTGCGATGCTCTGCTCCAAAAGCGCCGGGTTGCGCCAGCGCGATGCCTTGATGGCGCCCGCAGGCGGAGCACCGCCGATGCGCGGCGGTGTCAGGTGCGCCAGCCGGTCGGTGTAGCACTCGGCGAGTGTGGTGGGGCGTAGAATGTCGGGTTCGCAGAAAGCCAGGGGCATTGTCGCACTCCAGGGGCATCGAGACATCGACCTGTCAGCGCCCAGATTAATCGATAATGGTTATCAGTTAAACCGCTTCCGACGAATTCTTCAAGCGTATCGGCGCGTTTAGTGGGCCACGGCGATGGGGGAGCGCCCGCCGGGGCGGTCGATCACCTGCATGGGTAGCCCGTAAATCGCCTCCAGCGTCTGAGCGTGCATCATCTCCTCCGGCGTGCCGTGCGCCAGCAGCCGGCCGCTTTTGAGTGCCAATAGCTCGTCGCAGTAGCGAGCAGCCATGTTGATGTCGTGCAGCACGATGATCACGCCCAAGTCGAGCTCGTCGCAGAGCTTTCGCGTTAGCGCCAGCACCTCGATCTGGTGGGCGATGTCGAGTGCGGCCAGCGGCTCGTCGAGCAGCAGAAAGCGGCTGCCCTGGGCGAGCAGCATGGCGAGCCAAACGCGCTGGCGCTCCCCGCCGGAGAGCGTGTCCACCAGCCGGTCGGCAAAGGCATCGGTATGGGTCAAGGCGATGGCGCGCTCAACGGCGTCCCGGTCCTTCTGGGTATGACGACCCAAAAGCCCGTGCCACGGGTAGCGGCCAAAACCGATCAGCTCGCGTGCGGTCAGGTTTTCGGCGCTGGGCAGGTGCTGGGGCAGGTAGGCCACCTGACGGGCGAACTCGCGGTGCCCCCACTGGGCGAGCGGGCGCTGGTCGAACAGGATGTCGCCGCCGGATAGCGCGTTCTGCTGGGCCAGCAGCTTGATCAGGGTCGACTTGCCCGAACCGTTGTGGCCGATGAGTCCGACGACCTTGCCTTGCTCGAACGTATGCGCGATGGGGTGAAGCAAGGGCTTGCCGGCGACGGTAAAGCGGGCGTCCAGGACGTCGAACATGCGCGGCTCCCAAGGGTATGAGCAAATGAATCGTCCAATTGTAGTGTTAATACTTATCATTTAGAATCCTGGCGTCGAATTATTTCTTTTCATCGTTTCCTTCTTTTCCTGTGACTGGCTTTCCATGACTGCGCTTGATTTCGTTTTTTTCGTTTTACCGGGCGTTTGGTAGCCGTGCTGTCGACATCGCGTATCCCGCCAAAAGTGGCTTGCGGCCTGTTGGCTCTACCACTTCTTGTACTGCTCGCCACTGCCATCGCCGCCCAGGGCGGTTTGAGCGTTAGTCTTCGTGCGCTATTTGCGTCCGATCCTGCAAGCGTCGAGTCGCAGCTTTTGCATTTTGCGTGGTGGCCGAGGCTTACGGTGTCGCTACTGGCCGGTGCGGCGCTGGCGCTGGCCGGCGTGTTGATGCAGCAGGTGCTGCGTAACCCGCTGGCTTCACCGACCACCCTGGGGGTGGCCAGCGGCGCCAACCTGGCGCTGATGCTGGCCACGCTGCTGGCGCCGGGGCTTTTGGCGTTTGGGCGCGAGTGGGTGGCGCTTGGCGGCGGTGCGGCGGCCATGGCGCTGGTGTTCGGGCTTGCCTGGCGGCGCCGCTTGGCGCCGGTCGTGGTGGTACTGGCGGGGCTGGTCGTCAATCTCTACCTGGGGGCGCTGGCCACCGCGGTGCTGCTGTTCAATCATGAAACCCTGGCGGGACTTTTGATCTGGGGGGCGGGGTCGCTTGCGCAAAACGGCTGGGAGGGCGTGGCCACGCTCTCGATCCGCTTCGCTTTCAGCGCGGTGGCCGCGGTGCTTTTGATCCGCCCGCTGGCGGTGCTGGAACTCGACGACGCCAGTGCCAAAAGCCTGGGGTTTTCGCTCAAGTACCTGCGCCTGGGCGGGCTGGGCGTCGCGGTATTCATTACCGCAAGCGTGGTCAGCGTGGTGGGTATCATCGGTTTTATCGGCCTGGCGGCGCCGAACATCGTGCGCATGGCCGGTGCCCGGCGCCTTGGCCCGCGGCTGGTGTTTTCAGCGCTTCTGGGGGCGGTACTGCTGGCCACCACCGATCTTTTGCTGCAGCGCTTCTCTGGCCAGCTCACAACGCTCTTGCCCACCGGCGCGGTGACCGGCGCACTGGGTGCGCCGCTGCTGCTGTGGCTGATTCCACGCTTGAAGCTTGGAAGCGACCGCCCGCCCCAAGCGTCCCACGTGGCGCTGCGCCGCCACAAAGCGCCGGCGCGGCTGGCGGCGCAGCTTTTGGTAACGCTGATCGGCGCGATACTGCTGGCCCTGATGGTGGGTCAGAGCGGGCAGGGCGTGAGCATGGTGTCGCCTTTCGACGCCGCCGTCATGGAGTGGCGCGCCCCCCGGGTGATCGCGGCAGCGGCCAGCGGGCTGATGCTGGCGGTGGCGGGTACCCTCTTGCAGCGGCTCTCCGGTAACCCAATGGCAAGCCCGGAGGTACTGGGCATCAGCGGCGGCTGCGCGATCGCGCTGATTCTCGGCATTTATTGGCTGCCGGCGTCGAGTAGCGCACTGCTGGTCACCGTGGGCACGCTGGGGGCGCTTTTGACACTTGGGGTTTTGATTCTGGTCAATCGCAAAAGCGGTTTTGCGCCGGAGCGGCTGCTGCTTAGCGGCGTAGCCATCGGGGCGCTGTTCGACGCGGTGCGCGGCGTCATTCTGGCCGGCGGCGACCCGCGCGGCCAGCAGGTGATCGCCTGGCTTGCCGGTTCCACCTATTACGTCGATGTGCCAAGTGCGGCACTGGTTGGCGCGGCGGCGGCGGGGCTTCTACTTTTGGCGCTGCCTTTCACCCGCTGGCTCGACATTCTGCCGCTGGGGGCGGCGACCGCGCAGGGCCTCGGCATCGCGCTCAACCGCGCGCGGCTGGCGCTGTTGCTGCTGGTGGCGGTGCTCACCGCCTGCGCAACGCTGGTGGTCGGGCCGCTATCGTTCATCGGCCTGCTGGCCCCGCACATGGCGAGGCTGATGGGCTTTTCCCGCGCCTGGTGGCATCTTTTAGGTGCGGCCCTGATCGGCACGCTGTTGATGGTGCTGGCGGACCTCATTGGCCGCCAGGTGATGTTCCCCTACGACATTCCCGCGGGGCTGGTCGCCTCGCTCATCGGCGGCGCCTATTTCATGTGGGGGCTACGTCGGCTGTGAGCACTTACGTCTAGTGCTTACGTCCAGTACTTACGCCTGGCGGTCGAAATACGCTTTTATCACCTCGATCACGCGCTCGATGTCGCTATCGTTGATATCACGATGCACCACAAAACGCGTGGCGTAGACAAGATCGAGCAGAATGTCGTGCTCCTTGAGCCACGCGGCGAGCGAGGCGATATGGCCCTTCTCGACCTGGGTGAACACCATGTTGGTCGCCTGAGACGTCACCGTGAGCCCGGGCATCGCCGCCAGACCCTCGCCCAGTCGCGCCGCGCGGCGGTGGTCGTCTTTTAACTCTTCCACATGGTGATCGAGCGCGTACTGGCAGGCCGCGGCGATGAGCCCGGATTGACGCATGCCGCCGCCGACCACCTTGCGCCAGCGCCGCGCCTTTGTGATGAACGCGTGGGAGCCCACCAGCGCCGAGCCGATCGGCGCGCCGAGCCCTTTGGAGAAACAAAGCGACACGCTATCGAACGGCCGGCACATCGCCTCGAGCGAGCTATCCGTGGCCACCATGGCGTTGAATAGCCGCGCGCCGTCCAGGTGGGTGGCGAGGCCATGCTGACGGGCGAGCGCGGTGGCTTTTTGAAGGTAGTCCCCGGGCAGCACCTTGCCGGCGATGGTGTTTTCCAACGCCAGCAGCCGGGTGCGGGCGAAGTGGGGGTCGTCGGCCTTGACCGCGGCGTCTATCTTTTCAAGCGGCAGCGTACCGTCCGAGGCGTTTTCGATCGGCTGGGGCTGAATGCTGCCCAGCACCGCCGCGCCGCCGCCTTCATAGCGGTAGGTGTGGGCGCTCTGGCCGACGATGTACTCGTCACCGCGCTCGCAGTGCGCCATCAGACCTACCAGGTTGCTTTGAGTGCCGCTTGGAAAGAGCAGCGCGGCTTCTTTTCCGGCACGCTCGGCCAGGTCCTGCTGAAAGGCGTTGACGGTGGGGTCGTCGCCCCAGACGTCGTCGCCCAGGGCGGCGGCGAGCATCGCCTCGCGCATGGCCGGGCTTGGTCGGGTGACGGTATCGCTGCGTAGATCGATCACGGGGCTGGCTCCTTTCATGGCTGGCGCTTTACTTTCCGTAGGCTACGGACAAGACGATCATCAGCCGCTATGGTTAACAGAACCATAGGTAACAAAAGAATGGTTCACAGTACAGCCACGTAAAGGCGATGAAATGGATCTCAAAAGCGGTTATCCGTTCTGGGCGGTGAAAAATGGCCTGCTTGTCTCTTTTCCTCAACTGGAGCACGACCACGCCTGCGATGTGCTCGTCATCGGCGGCGGCATCACCGGCGCGCTGATCGCCGATGAGCTTTGCCAGCACGGCCACCACGTGGTGGTGGTCGAGCGCCGCGACATCGGCTGGGGCAGCTCGGCGGCGAGCACCGCGCTTTTACAGTACGAAATCGATACTCATCTGGTCGACTTGACCCAGCGCTACGACGAGCGCCACGCGGTCATGGCGTATCAGGGCTGTGCCGACGCCATCTTGACGCTCGAGCGCCTCGCCGGAGAGCTCGGTAACGTCTCTTTCGAGCGCCACGAAAGCCTTTATTACGCCACCAGCGAAGAGGACGTACCGGCGCTTGAGGCCGAGTTCGCCCTGCGCGAGAAGCACGGCTTCGACATGCAGTGGCTCGATCGCGAGGCGCTTTATGCGGCCTACGGAATAAAGGCGCCCTGCGCGATCCTGTCGCGGCTGGCCGCCAGTATCGACCCTTATCTCATGGCGTATCGATTGTTCGAGCGCCTGCGATGCCTGGGTGGCGAGGTGTTCGATCGCACCGAAGTGGATGCGATCGACCCTACCGCCGACGGCGTGCGGGTGCGCCTCAAAAACGGCGCCACGCTCGAGGCGGGCAAGGTAGTGATCGCGGCGGGCTATGAGTCGCAGCGTTGGTTGGATCATTCAGTGGCGAAAAATCGCAGCAGTTACGCCTTCGTGACCGACCCCATTGCGCCGGAAAAGCTCGGCAAGCTGCGCCATACGATGGTGTGGGAATCGGCCAGACCCTATCTGTACATGCGCGCCACCGACGAGGGGCGGCTTCTGGTCGGCGGCGACGACGATGACACCGATATTCCGGCGCGGCGCGACGAACGGGTCATGGACAAGGCCCATGGCCTGGCCCGCAAGGTCGAGGCCCTGTGGCCGGATCTAGAGATCAACCCGACCTTTAGCTGGGCGGGCACCTTCGCCGAAACCGAGGATGGGCTGCCGTATTTTGGCGCCTGCAAACGGTGGGGGCCGCACGTCTACTTCGCCCTGGCTTACGGCGGCAACGGCATTAGCTACTCGATGATGGGCGCACCGCTTCTGCGCGCGCTGATCGAAGGCACGCCACACCCACTAGCCGACTTTTTCTCCTTTGAACGCCATCTCAGCGAGTCCGACGATGACCCCGGTTCTGTACCTGCGCGCGCTTGAGCGAAGCGATCTGCGCTTTATTCATGAGCTCAACAACAACCAGAGCGTCATGTCCTATTGGTTCGAGGAGCCCTACGAATCCTTCGATGAGCTCGAGGAGCTCTACAACAAGCATATCCATGACAACGCCGAGCGCCGTTTCGTCGTGCAGGACGCCGCTGGCGTAGCCATCGGCCTGGTCGAGCTGATCGAAATCGATTACATCCATCGAAGCGCCGAGTTTCAGATCATCGTCGCCCCGGAGCATCAGGGGCGCGGCTACGCGCGTTCGATGATCCATCAGGCGCTCGGCTACTCCTTCACCATTTTGAACCTGCACAAGGTGTACCTGATCGTCGCCGTCGAGAACACCCGGGCGGTGCACCTTTACCGCGACTGTGGCTTCATCGAGGAGGGGCATCTGGTGCAGGAGTTCTTCATCAACGGCCGCTACCGTGACGTCAAGCGCATGTACGTGCTCCAGGACGCCTATCTAAAGCGCCTTGGCTCCCGCGATTAGAAAGCGCTAGCACGCCACACTAAAAAGCCAGCGCTAGGCGCTGGCTCTGTGTTTGTGGCGGTGTAGGTAACAATGTTCGCGACGATGCTGGTCGCTTTTAAGAGGACCTGCGTTAGCCAACGTGAGCGGCGAATCCTTCCGCTGCCAAGCGCTGCCATCTGGCCTGCTCTTCCCAGAAGTTCCATACCTCGTTACGGCCGAGGTCCTGCAACATGGTAGACATTTTCGCGTGCTCCTTGTGTGCGAACCCTCACAGTATAGTCGCTTTCTTGCTGCGCTGCAGCATTAAGCGATTTTTATCCGTATCGGCGCTTTAATCCGGCAAACCGGCGCAGCAGGAGCTAGGCTTGGGGAGGTTTTCCCTTTCGCGAACGGAGTCGCCAAATGAGCAAGAACGTAGCTGAAATCCTGGTCGATACCCTACAAGACGCCGGCGCCAAGCGCTGCTACGGCGTGGTAGGCGATTCGCTCAACCACTTCACTGATGCGCTCAGGACGAGCGAAATCGAGTGGGTGGGAGTGCGCCACGAAGAGGTCGGGGGCTTTGCCGCTGGCGGCGAGGCGTACATGACTGGCGAGCTTGCGCTCTGTGCAGGCTCCTGCGGGCCGGGCAGTCTGCACTTCGTCAACGGCTTGTTCGACGCCCACCGTAACAACGCACCGGTGGTGCTGATCGCCAGTCAAATTGCGCTGGGCGAGGTCGGTAACCACTTTCCCCAGGAGGTGGATCAAAGCGCGATCTTCAAGCAGTACAGCGTGTTTTGCGAAACCATCGTGTCGGCTGAGCAGGCCGGGCGCACGGCGGCCATGGCCGCCCAGGCGGCGATTGCCAAGCGCGGTGTGGCGGTGCTGATCGTGCCCGGCGACGTCATGACCCAAAAACCGTCCGGCGAGCTGAGCTTCAAGGCTCACACCTTCGACTACTCGATTCGCCCCAGCGCCCAGGCGCTGGTACCGGCGGTGCGCGAGCTCAACAAGGGCGGCAAGATCACCATTTTCGCTGGCGCCGGCTGTGAGGACGCACGCGATCAGGTGATTGCGCTGGCCGAAAAGCTCAAGGCGCCGATCGCCTGGACCTCGCGGGCCAAGAACTACATCGAGTACGACAATCCTTACCAGGTCGGCATGACCGGCGTGTACGGGCTGGAAGGCGGCTACCACGCGGTGGCGGAGTGCGACACGCTGCTGCTGCTCGGCTGCAGTTTCGCGTTTGCCCAGTTCTATCCGGACGGAGCGAACATCATCCAGGTCGACCATGAGCCGACCCAGATCGGCAAGCGCTACCCGGTAGATGTCGGCATCGTTGGCACCATCGCCGAAACTTGCGAGGCGCTGGTGCAAAGCGTCCAGGCCAACGAGCACACGAGCTGGCTCGATAAATGCCTGAAACGCTATAAAAAATCCCTCGAGAAGTCGGCGCACGATACGAAGAGCAACACGACGATTCACCCCCAGGAGCTGACGCTCGCCATCGACCGGCTAAGTGATGACAACGCGCTGTTCACCGCCGATACCGGCAGCGTCAACGTCTGGATGCTGCGCCATATCCACACCGGCGCACAGCGCAAGACGCTTTCGAGCCTGCAGCACGGCACCATGGCCAACGCCTATCCTCAAGCAATGGGTATTCAACTCGCCTACCCGGGCCGCCAGGTGATCGCGCTGTGCGGCGACGGCGGGCTCTCCATGCTCATGGGCGATCTCTTGACGTTGGTGCAGCGCCAGATTCCGCTGAAAATCGCCGTATACAACAACCAGTCGCTGAGTTTCGTCGAGCTCGAACAGAAGGTGGAGGGCATGCTCGACGCCTACACCGAGCTTCAAAACCCCAACTTTGGCGATGTCGCTCGTGCCATCGGGCTCTGGGGCAAACGCGTCGAGCGCGAGGACGAGCTCGACGCCGCGGTGACCGAGTGGCTGGCCCAGCCGGGCCCGGCGCTTCTGGACGTGATGACCAACCCGATGGAGCTGGTCATGCCACCGAAAGTGGAAACCGGCCAGGTCGCTGCCACCGCGCTTTACTCCGCCAAGGCGGTGCTCAGTGGGCGTATGGATGAAGTCGTCCATCTGGTGAAAAGCAACTTCCTGAAACGCTAGTGATCAGGTAGTTAGCATCAGGCTCGCCCGCGCACAACGGGCGGGCAGTGACGTTCAAGGAGATGCCATGCGCCTGCACGTACTGTCGGATCTGCACCTCGAACACTTTCCTGGCGGGCGAATGATACCCGATGTCGAGGCGGACGCTCTGGTGCTCGCCGGCGACATCCATCGTGGCGCCGAGGGCCTTGGCTGGGCGCGGGCGCGCTTTCCCGACCTGCCCATTCTCTACGTCCCCGGCAACCATGAGTTCTACGACGCCCATCTGACCGAGCACCGCCAAACCCTGGCCCGTGAAGCCAGGCGCCTGGGTATCGAGCTTCTGGACAACCGCGCACTCACCCTGGGGGGTGTGCGTTTTTATGGCACTACGCTCTGGACCGATTTCAACCTGTACGCCGAGGATCCCGCCCGCAGTTTTGAGGCGTGTGCTCGGAAAGCCCGCCGGCTGATGCCGGATTATCAGATCATCACCGACGGGCAGGGTGAGGTTTTCACCCCTGAGGCGAGTCAGGCACTTCACCGTGAGGCGCTCGGCTGGCTGACCCAGGCGCTAAGTGAACCTTTTGAGGGCCCGCGCGTGGTCATCAGCCACCACGCGCCACTTCGCGACTGCATTCCCCTGCAATACGTCGGCGATGTGCTCTCCCCGGCGTTCGCCTCGCACCTGGCACCGCTGATGGGGCGCATGGATCTCTGGATTCACGGCCATGTGCACGAGCCGGTGGATCTGGTGCAGGAGGGAACGCGGGTGGTGGCCAATCCGGGCGGGTATCCGGAGGAGGTGGGCCGTTATCGCTTTCGCGAGGATCTGGTTCTGCACCTTTAACGTTGCGATCGTCTTGACGCCGTCATGACATAAAGCTTGATTCGGTTTCGAGAACAAACACCCGTTTTTTACAGTTCAACGTTGATCAAGGATTAAACTTTGGTCGCGTTTTCGGTTTTTACGCTTGCCCCGTACAGCGCTTGTTCTTAATCTCCTACTTGTATGATGTATTATCAATAACTTCTAAAGTACCGCCTGCAGTGCGCCAGACGTTGTCAACCATCAGGTGGTGGAAGGTCGCCAAGGGCCTTGAGACGAAGAGCCGTTCTCTTTAAAGCAACAACTCACTATGAACGCAAAAGGTACGCTTATGCTAACCAAAAAAACGCTGATGAGTGTTAGTGTCGCTGGTCTTATGACAGGGCTCGCCCTGAGTTCCGGTGTCGTCATGGCGCAGGATGCCCAGCTACGCGGCAACGTCCGTGTCGTGATCGGGTCGACCTCGACCGGCGGCGATACCTACCAGAATGCCAGCATCGTGGTAGACCGTCTGGCCGAGCATCTCGGTTTGAACATGAAAGTCGATGCCGTGGGCGCAAGCTCTGCGTTTCGCACGCTGGATCGGGATTCCCGGGGCAATACCCTGATGATTTTCCACGATCAGTCCTATCTTGGCCATCTTTACGGCGTCGAAGGCTACGACGACGTTTTCGAGAACTACACCGTTGGGCCGACGATCGCCATCAACCCCGGCAATGCTTACCTGGTGCCCATGGACTCGCCTTACCAGACGCTCGACGATGTCGTCGCCGCGGTAGGCAATGGCGAAACCGTGCGCGTGGCCATTCAGCCTGGCGGCGTTTCGGAGATCGGTTACAGCGCGCTTAAAAATGCGATTGCCATCGAGCATCCGGGCCAGGAAGAGAACCTGGTGGCCGTCAATACCGGCTCTCAGTCTGACAAGAACCAGCAGCTGTTCGACGGCCAGGCCGATATCATCAACGGCAGTGTCCAGGCCAACGAGCAGTACACGCGTCTGCCGGAAGACGACCAGAAGGCCATGCGCTTTATCTGGCTGACCGCGCGCCAGGACACCATCGAACAGGCGCCGGAAGAGGGGCTGGGTCAGACAAGCCGCGAGCAGCTTCTCGAATACGTCGAGCCTAACGTGACGGTCACCATGGGCGATGACGAAAACTTCACCTTCGATAAGGAGTTCTTCTTCCTTTATAACAAGGAGATGGATCAGGGCATCGTCGATCAAATCGACGAGGCGCTGGCCGAGATCTACGACGAAGGCGAGATTCAGCAAGCCCAACTGGACGCCTTCTTCATCCCCGATTTCAAGCCTTCCGCTGAAGCCTCCGAGTATCTGCAAGAGAAAATGTCGCGCTACGAAGAGATCATCAGCAACCTTGATTAAGCAAACGGCGACCGGTGGGCCTGCCCATCGGTCGCTCATCCCCAACTAGGCGCGTGACGGACTTTCTCCCGAGAGCCCGGCGCGCGCCGAGTTTACGTTCTTGGAGCCGTTATGGCGTCAGATCCGTTGAGCGTTTCGATCGATTTCGAAACGTCGCACCTGTTTTTCCCCCACATCGTTCACTGGGTATTGGCTGGGCTGTTCGCGCTCATTCTGGTAACGAAAGTGGTGCCTTTTTTGGCCGCGGTCAAACGCGGAGAACGCACGCTGCCCATCATCGGTGAGTCGAGAGATTCCGCGCGCTTTTTCGGCACGCTGGCGCTGATCTGTGCCTACTTCTACCTGATGGCCGTGGTTGGCGATCTGTTCCCCTATACCGGGTATGGCTTTTTGTTCGTGTCGATGGCTTTTGTGCTGGTCATGTCACTGATGTATCTCCACGAGTGGACGAAAAAAGCGCTCATCATCGTCGTGATCAATGCCATCGTCGCGCCGACGCTTGCCTGGTTCGTGCTCGCCAAGCTCTTCACCATTACTCTGCCGTGACCGGAGCGGGTATATCGCCATGGAATTTCTAACCTTTATCGATCTCTCCTTTTTAATGCTCGTCAGCTTTGGCACCCTCGTGGGTATCATCTTTGGCGCGATTCCAGGCATGACCGCCACCATGGCGGTGGCCGTGTGTTTGCCGCTGACCTATGCGCTGGGCTTGAATCACGGGCTTGCGCTGCTGCTGGGCCTCTACGTCGGCGGTATTTCCGGCGGCATGGTGCCGGCGGTGCTGTTGAATATTCCCGGCACGCCGTCCTCGATTACCACGACCTTTGACGGCTACCCCATGGCCCAGAAGGGGGAAGGCGAAAAGGCGCTGCGCGTCTGCGTGATCGCCTCATTGGTGGGCGGGCTGGTCAGCGCGCTGGTACTGTTTTTGTTTGCGCCGCTTCTGGCCGACTTTTCGATCAAGTTCTCCTACGTGGAGAAGTTTCTCATCATTTTGCTGGCACTTTCCGTCATCGCCTCGCTTTCCAGCAGCATGCTGATCGGCATTTTCAGCGGCGTGATCGGCATCTGGCTGAGCCTGATCGGTGATTACAGCATCTCCGATGGCGGCAACGGCCATACCCGGCTGATGTTCGATTTCATGGAACCCTATCTGTTCGAAGGCTTTTCACTGCTGCCCGTGCTGATCGGTATTTTTGGTATTTCCACCATTTTGCTCGAGGCGGAAAAGGGCGTGAAGCGCGACATGGCCGGTGAGCGTATCAAGATCGGCAAGGAAGGCAGTTTCTCGTTCTCGATTTTCAAGGGTAGCTTCACCAATCTGACGCGCTCCTCGTTCATCGGGACCTTCGTCGGCATGCTGCCAGGCGTGGGTGGCAGTGCGGCATCCGTGCTCGCCTACACCCAGGAAAAGAATCTGGCGAAGGACTCCTCGCAGATGGGCAAGGGCGCCCCGCAAGGGTTGATCGCGTCGGAATCGGCCAACAACGCGCTGACTGGCGGCGCCTTGATTCCGCTGTTATCGCTGGGTATTCCGGGAGACTCTACCACGGCCGTTTTGATCGGCGCGTTCACCCTTCAGGGCATCCAGGTCGGGCCGCTGTTCATTCCGGAAAACCACGACACCTGGTACGTCATGATGACGGCGCTGGTGCTGGCGAACTTCATCATGTTCGGACTGATGTTCTTTGCCATCAAGCACATCGCCAAGGTGGTGATGGTGCCCAAGCACATTCTGTACCCGCTCATCGTCATGATGTGTGTGGTGGGCGCTTACGCGATCAATTACGGCATCATGTTCGATGTCTGGACGCTTTTGATCTTTGGGGTGCTGGGCTATCTGATTCAGAAAATCGGGCTTGAAGTCGCGCCGCTGATCATTGGGTTCATTCTGGGTAGCCAGGCGGAAGTCTACTTCGTCAAGAGCCTTGAATCCTTCGGCACCTATGGCATTTTCTTCACCAAGAGCCCGATCGCCATGGTGCTCTGGGGGCTGATTGCCGCATCCGTGCTGTTTGCCATCGTGATGGGCTTCAAGTCCCGCGCTCGGCAGAAGATGGAGCTGAGTCAAATGCATGACCCTTCGCACACCGATTCAGGAGCGCATCATGACTCACGTAACGACTAATTCACGCGTCATTCAGGTACACCCGAGCGACAACGTTGCCATCGTGATCGAGCATGGCGGCCTCGAAGCGGGGGTGACGATCAACGACGACTGCACGACCACGATGCCGATCCCGCAGGGCCACAAGGTGGCACTCAAGCCGATCGAGCAAAACGATGACATTGTGCGCTACGGCGAGGTGATCGGCACCGCGGTCGTGGCCATCGAGCGCGGCGCGCACGTCAACGAGCACAACGTGCGCCTGCCGGTTGCCCCGGCGCTCGAGGAGCTGCCGCTGGCAACCCGCCAGCCCCCGGCGCAGGAGCCGCTCGAAGGCTACACCTTCGAGGGGTTTCGCAACCCCGACGGCAGCGTCGGCACCAAGAACGTATTGGGGATTACCACCAGCGTTCAGTGCGTGGCCGGCACCGTGGAGTACGTGGTCGCGCGGATCAAGCGCGAGCTTTTGCCGCGTTTTCCCAACGTCGATGACGTGGTCGGGCTCAATCACAGCTATGGCTGCGGCGTGGCGATCAACGCGCCGGCGGCGATCGTTCCCATTCGCACGCTCAAGAATATCGCGCTCAACCCGAATTTCGGCAACGAGATCATGGTGATCGGGCTTGGCTGTGAAAAACTCCAGCCCTCGACGCTGCTCGAAGACCGCCCGGTGAAGATTTACGAAAATACCGAAGCCGCCGATCCCGAAGCCAACGTATTGAGCCTGCAGGACGAGAGCTTCGAAGGCTTTGGCGAGATGGTCGACGGCATTCTGGCCATGGCCGAGCGCCATCTCGAGCGCCTGAACAAGCGAAGCCGCGAAACCTGCCCGGCCTCGGAATTGGCGGTCGGCATGCAGTGTGGCGGCAGCGACGCTTTCTCCGGCGTGACGGCCAACCCGGCGGTGGGCTTTGCCACGGATCTGATCGTGCGTGCCGGCGGCAGCGTCATGTTTTCTGAGGTCACCGAAGTGCGCGATGCCATTCATCTGCTGACCCCGCGGGCCATCGACCGTGACGTCGGCCAGGCGCTGATCGATCAAATGGCCTGGTACGATGACTATCTTTTGCAAGGCCAGGCCGATCGTAGCGCCAACCCATCCCCGGGTAACAAGAAGGGGGGGTTGAGCAACGTGGTCGAGAAGGCGCTGGGCTCGGTCATCAAGTCCGGTAATTCGCCGATCGTCGACGTCATCGGCCCGGGCGAGCGCCTGCGGCGCAAGGGACTTACCTTCGCGGCCACGCCGGCCAGCGACTTCATCTGCGGCACACTCCAGCTGGCCGCCGGCATGAACCTGCAGGTCTTCACCACCGGGCGCGGTACACCCTACGGGCTTGCCATGGTGCCCGTGCTCAAGGTGGCGACCAACTCGCACCTGGCCAAGCGCTGGCACGACATCATCGACCTGGACGCCGGGCGTATCGCCACCGGCGAGGCCAGTATCGAGGATCTTGGCTGGGAGCTTTTCCATCTTATCCTCGATATCGCCAGCGGCCGTAAACAGGCCGCTGCGGACCGTTTGGGCATTCACAACGACCTGGTGCTTTTCAATCCAGCGCCGGTTACCTGAACACCTTTTATCGCTTTCACTGGTTTCAACAAGAGAGTCAATCGCCATGTTTCCCAAAATCAAATCAATGAAGGTCGTTCCCGTTGCTGGCTACGACGGTTTTCTGCTTAACCTGAGCGGTGGCCACGCGCCCTGGTTCATTCGCTGCGTCGTCATCCTTGAAGACGATGCGGGCAACAAGGGGGTAGGGGAGATTCCTTCGAGCGAAGGCATTCTCAAGGGACTGGAGCAGTGTCGCGATATCGTCGAAGGCTCGACCATCAACGCGTTCAAACAGACGCTGAACAGCGCCCGCGTGGCGCTTTCAAAAAACGGGCGCGAAGAGCGCGGTCGCCAAACCTTCGATCTGCGCGTGGCGGTTCACGTCATCACCGGACTCGAGTCGGCGCTTCTGGATCTTTACGGCCAGGCCGTGGGCCTGCCGGTGGCGGATCTGTTGGGGCAGTACGGCCGCCAGCGCGATGAAGTCGAGGCGCTGGGCTATCTGTTCCTGCTGGGCGACCCGGGCAAGACGGACCTGCCTTACCCGAAAGCGACCGACCCGAAAGACGCGTGGGACGAAGTGCGCTACCAGGAAGCGCTCACGCCGGACGCGGTTGCCAACCTGGCCAAGGCCGCTTATGAGCGCTACGGCTTCAAGGACTTCAAGCTCAAGGGCGGGGTGCTCAGAGGCGAGGAAGAGGCCGACTGCATCCGCGCGCTGCACGACGCGTTCCCGGAGGCGCGCTTGACGCTCGACCCCAACGGTGCCTGGAAACTCGATGAGGCCGTTCGCGTGCTGGATCCGATCAAGCACCTTCTGAGCTACGCCGAGGACCCCTGCGGTCAGGAAGAGAGTTACTCCGGCCGCGAAACCATGGCCGAGTTCAAAAAGCGCACGGGCCTGCCGACCGCGACCAACATGATCGCGACCGATTTCAAACAGCTGCAGTACGCCGTTCAGCTCAACGCGGTCGATATTCCGCTGGCCGACTGTCACTTCTGGACCATGCAGGGTGCGGTCATGGTGGGTGAGCTTTGCAACGAGTGGGGCATGACCTGGGGCTCGCACAGCAACAACCACTTCGATATTTCGCTGGCCATGATGACCCACGTGGCCGCGGCGTGTCCGGGCGAGATCACCGCGATCGACACGCACTGGATCTGGCAGGACGGCCAGCGCATCACCAAAGAGCCGTTCCTGATTCGCGACGGCAAGCTGAAGGTACCGTCGACGCCAGGCCTTGGCGTCGAGCTCGACGAAGAGCAGCTAATGGCCGCGCATCGACTCTACAAGTCGCTGGACGTGACCCAGCGCAACGACGCCATGGCGATGCAGTACCTGGTCGCGGGCTGGGAGTTCGATCCCAAGCGCCCGGCGCTGGTTCGCTAACACGCGAGTTTTATTAGAAAGTGGTAAGGGCCATCAGGCGTTCAACGCCTGTTTGGCCCTTTTTTTTGGCCTAGCATCATTAATAAAAGAGAGGGCCGGGTAATATTTTCCCTCCACGGTTTAGCCTATCTTCAGAGCCGAACACTTTGCGTTTTTAACTTGCAATACCGCTTGTCATTTCTTCTGAAAAGTTTGATTCGTTGGCTATCGAGATTTAAAAGTTACCGCTTAGTGGTGCGCCGCTTTCGGGTGGTTTAAAACACTGACTTTGGTCGTATGTTCAAACGCTGAAACTGCGGCTAGCTTGTAGCTGTATGATTAAATACATATGACTTTAAAAACGATGTTGGTTGCAACTATCTAAAAATCAAAAGCCAATAACTGGGGCAATAATAATGAACAAGATGAACGGTTTATTCGTGGGCGCAGCGTCGCTGTCGCTACTGCTGGCGGGAAGCGCTGCCATGGCTCAGGATTTTCAGGGGCCTGTCAGGATCATTGTGCCTTTTGCGCCAGGCGGTACGTCCGACATTCTCGCGCGCTATATAGCGCCGGAGCTCTCCGATGCGATTGGTCAGCCCGTTATCGTCGAGAACAAGGCGGGCGCGGGCGGCAATATTGGCGCCGACTTCGTTGCCAAGGCCGACCCCAATGGCCATACACTACTGCTTTCCGATTTGACCGCGCTATTGGCCGCCCCCAGTGTTTTGCAAAGCGTTGCCTACGATATCGAAACGGACCTAGACCCCGTGACGATGGTGTCGTACTCGCCCTACGTACTGGGTGTTTCACCCAATCACGAGTTCGAAAGTTTCGATGCCATGGTCGAGTATTCCCGCGCCAATCCCGGCGAACTCGCCGTTGCCACGTCGGGCGTTGGCGCCAACAACCATATTACGACCGAACGGTTGATCCAGGAGCTGGGATTGGACTGGACCGTTATCGCTTACCGAGGCGGCTCTGATGCGACTCGCGCCGTGGTATCCGGTGAAAGCGATATGCTGCTAAACGGCACGACCGCTTCGCTGCCGTTTGTCCTGAACGATCAGATGCATGCGTTGGCGGTCACCGGGGAAGAGCGGCTTGAAGAGCTGCCCGACGTGCCTACGTTTCGAGAGCTGGGCCTTCCAGGCGAGCTTGATGGAACCTATCAGGGCATTCTCATAACGGCCGGTAGCCCACCCGATATCACCGAGCGCCTTCAAGCCGAGCTTGCTGCCATCCTGTCGACCGAAGAGCTTCAAGCGAAAATCGCCGAGCAGGGTGGCCAAGCCAGGCCGTCCGAGTCACCTGACGAGCTGCGAGCGTGGATGACGGCGCAGAAAAGCGAGCTTGAAAGCTTCATTGAAAGCGCGGGTATCGGTCAGTAATCGTGTTCCTGTGAACTGACTCAAACATGTCCTGCTTGAAAGAGCAGGGCATTGTTCCTTGGCTACGTTCTTTTGGATACGAGATGCGCGCCATGCATATATTTACCAACCGCGATTTTTTGGCAGGGCTCGTTTGCCTGCTCATATCGGCGCTCGTTCTCTGGCAGGCGCAGGCGTATGACATGGGCAGTCTAAGGAGCATGGGGCCCGGCTATCTTCCCCGTTTTCTTGGCATGTCGCTTTGTGTTCTTGGGCTTGTCACCATGGCAATGTCGGCTAAAACGGCAACCGCGTTTCCCAAACTCAATGTGAGAGCGTTGGTATGCATCACGGTGGCGATCGTGGTCTTCGCCTTGCTCATGAGGCCGGCGGGGCTTTTCCTGGCGACCATGATGCTGGTGTATCTATGCGGTCTTAGTGAAAAAACCTTCAAGCCCATCAAGCTCACCGCGCTGGGGTTGGTGCTGTGTTTGATCTCCTACCTCGTCTTTATCCTGAGCCTTAACATGCCCATTCGCCTGTTTCCCTGGAGTTTCTAATGGAAATTTTAAATAACCTGGCGCTCGGGGTCTCTGTTGCTTTTACCATCGAAAATCTCATGTACTGCGCGCTGGGCGTCACCGTGGGGATGCTGATCGGCGTCATTCCCGGGGTGGGGCATCTGGCCGCCATCTCGATGCTGCTGCCGCTCACCTACTACGTGCCCGCCACGACGGCTCTGGTCATGCTGGCCGGTATTTATTACGGCGCTCAATACGGAGGGTCGACGGCCGCTATTTTGTTGAACCTGCCGGGTACGCCTTCATCGTCGGTGGTATGCCTTGACGGGTATCCCATGACCAAGGACGGGCGGGCCGGCGTTGCGCTATTCATGACGACGATCGCGTCGTTCGTGGGAAGCTTTATTACCGTGATCGTGCTGGCCGCCTTCGCCCCGCCGCTGGCCAACTTCGCCGTCGCTTTCAACTCGGCCGATTACTTCGCCATGATGCTTTTAGGGCTGGTGGCGGCCGCGATTCTCGTACAGGGCAACCCGGCAAAAGGGCTGGCTGCGGTCGTGTTCGGCCTCATCCTGGGCGTGGTGGGGACCGATGTAAGCACCGGGCTTCAGCGCTACACCTTTGGTTTCACGTTTCTTTATGACGGCCTGAATATCGTTGCCATTGCCATGGGCATTTTTGGCGTCACCGAGGTGGTGGCCAACGTTGGCAAAGTGATCCAGATAAAAGACGACAAAAAGATCACGTTCAAATCGCTACTGCCGACTCGACGCGATATCAAGGAGAGCATTTTCCCGATGTTGAGGGGAACGGGCATTGGAACGGGCATCGGTATATTGCCGGGAACCGGCACCTCGATAGGGTCGTTCATCGCCTATGCCGTGGAAAAGCGAATTTCGAAAAACCCGGAAAAATTTGGCAAGGGCGCCATCGAAGGAATCACGGCGCCGGAGAGCGCCAACAACGCCGCCGCTCAGTCAGCGTTCATTCCTACCCTGACGCTGGGGATACCCGGCGATGCGGTCATGGCGCTGATGCTGGGGGCGCTTTTGATTCATGGCATTACGCCTGGACCCAACGTGATTTCCGATAGTCCGGATCTTTTCTGGGGGCTGGTCATCAGCTTTTTGATTGGGAACGTGCTGCTTTTGATTCTCAATATCCCGATGGTCGGCTTGTGGGTAAGGCTTTTGAAGATACCCTATCCGATTCTCTATCCCTCGATCATTCTTTTCATCGTTATCGGCGTTTACAGCATTAATTACTCGAACATGGATATCGTGCTGGTCGCGCTGTTTGGCGTGATGGGATGTTTGTTTTTACTGTTGGGGTTCGAGCCGGCGCCCTTGCTTCTCGGGTTCATTTTGGGGCCGATGATGGAGGAGAACTTCCGTCGCGCCATGCTGCTTAGCCGTGGCGATTTGATGGTCTTCCTCGAGAGGCCGGTGAGCGCCGCTTTCTTCGCCATGATCGCTGCATTGATCGTTTGGTCGATCGTGTCAGCGCTTCGAAAGAAGCGGGTACCCGTAAGCGCCGAGTATTAGCCTTTAGGTGTTCCATGAAAAGCGCCTTGTCGAGCTACTACAGCCGTATTATGAAGCGATCGGCCGGTCAGCCAGGGAAAATACCAGGACTCATTTTGAGTTCATGAAGGATTAGCCTAAAGTCTAGAGGTGTATTTGTATGATGTATGACAAGATGCACCAATATACTGCTGCTGCCCTCGTTTCGAGCGCCCTGCGTTGGGGCATTGCACCATCGTCAGCTACGTTAGCTTGCTAAACTAACAAGAGGATTTGTAATGAATTTTTCTAAACAAGAGCTTAAAGCCTCCATTACCGATGGCCTGCTGTCATTCCCGGTGACCGACTTCGATGCCAATGGCAAATTCGATGCCGACAGCTATCGCAAGCGCTTGCTGTGGTTGAAGGAGTATGAAGTCTCTGCGCTGTTTGTCGCCGGTGGTACGGGCGAGTTTTTCAACATCACCCTGGACGAGTTCCGCGAAATCGTCGAAGTCGCGGTCGAAACGATCGGTGGCCACGTGCCGATTATCGCCAGTGCCGGCCAAAGCGCCGAGCTTGCCCAGCAGCACGCGAAGATCGCTCAGGAAGCCGGCGCCGACGGTATCCTGCTGATGCCTCCTTACCTGACCGAGTGCTCTCAGGAAGGCATCGTCGAGTATGCGGCGAGCGTCTGCCAGTCGACGGACCTGGGCGTTATCTATTACAACCGCGCCAACGGCTATTTGAACGTCAACGCCGTCAAGTCGCTGGCCGACCAGTGCGACAATCTGATCGGTTTGAAAGATGGCAAGGGCGACATGCAGGCGCTCAACATCACTATCAAGACGCTGGGCGACCGCCTTGGCTACGTGGGCGGCGTACCGACGGCCGAAATCATCGCCGAAGCGTACCTGGCGATCGGCGTGAGCACCTACTCGTCTGCGGTCTTCAACTTCGTACCCGACATGGCCGTCAAGTTTTACAAGGCGCTGCGTCAGGGCGACAGCGAGTTCGTTGCCAAGGCCACGCGCGAGTTCTTCATTCCGTTCGTCACGCTGCGCGACACCACGCCTGGCTACGCGGTGAGCCTGATCAAGGCCGGCGCTGACATCGTGGGCTACCCCGGTGGCCGCGTACGTGCGCCGCTGACCATGCCCAACAGCGATCAAGTCGGTCAGCTGAAAAAGCTCGTCGAGAACGCCAAGTCGCTCTAAGCGTTTGAAAAAAAATCGCCGGGTAGTTCGGCCTGCCCGTTGTTGCCCGGCGAGTGCAAATGATGGTTCATGCGCGCATGGATCGATGGAGACGTGTATGCCCACCCCCAATACGCCCACTATCACCGACATGCGTGTCATTCCCGTTGCCGGGCGTGACAGCATGCTGCTCAATATCGGTGGCGCCCATTCCCCGTATTTCACCCGTAACCTGATTATCCTCACGGATAGCGCCGGCAACGTTGGCGTGGGTGAAGCACCCGGCGGCGATACGATTCAACAGTCGCTGGAGAAAGCGCGCGCGCTGGTCGTGGGTCAGTCCCTTGGCAAGCTGCGCTCGCTGGTCGCCTCACTCAACCGTGATGGCCAGAGCGCTGACTTCGAGGATTTTGGCAAGGGCTCCTGGACGTTCGAGCTTCGCATCAACGCCGTCGCCGCCCTTGAAGCCGCGCTGCTTGACCTGATGGGCAAGTTTTTGGGCGTGCCCGTGGCGGAGCTATTGGGCAACGGCAAACAGCGCGACGCGGTCGATGTGCTGGGCTATCTCTTCTTTATCGGAGAAGGGCATTCGACACCGCTGGATTTCCGGCGGGGTACGCAGGGGCTGAGCCACGATTGGTATCGCCTGCGCGACGAGGCGGCCATGACCCCGCAGGGGGTCGTCGAACTCGCGCAAGCGGCTCATGACCGCTACGGCTTCAAGGATTTCAAGCTCAAGGGCGGGGCGCTTCCCGGCGAGCAGGAGATCGAGGCGGTCACCGCGCTACACAACGCGTTTCCCGAAGCGCGCACCACGATCGACCCCAACGGCGCCTGGTCACTTCAGGAAGCGATCAGGCTGTGCAAGAACCTGCATGGCGTCATCGCCTACGCCGAAGACCCGTGTGGGGCGGAGCAGGGATTCTCGGGCCGCGAGATTCTCGCCGAGTTCCGTCATGCAACGGGCCTGCCGGTGGCCACCAATATGGTGGCGACGAACTGGCGTGAAATGGCGCACGCGCTGATGCTGCGCTCGGTCGATATTCCGCTGGCGGATCCGCACTTCTGGACGCTGTCTGGCGCGGTGCGCGTCTCGCAACTATGCCAGGACCATGGCATGACCTGGGGTTCCCACTCCAACAATCACTTCGATATTTCGCTGGCCATGTTTGCCCACGTGGGTGCCGCCGCGGTTGGGCGCACGACGGCGCTGGATACGCACTGGATCTGGCAGGAAGGCGATGCGCGTTTGACGCACAATCCGCCGGAAATCAAAAACGGCCAGGTGGCGGTCACCGATGCGCCAGGGCTTGGCATCGACATCGACATGGCCGAAATCGAGAAAGCCCACGCGCTTTATCGCAGCCTACCCGCCGGTGGCCGCAACGATGCCACGGCCATGCAGTACCTGATCGACGGATGGACGTTCGATCCCAAGCGCCCGGCGCTGGTTCGCTAACCGTCGATGCCCGGATATGACTCGCTCACTATCCGGGTTTTTCAACCTGAGTAAGAGGTCAATCAACAATGAAAAAGCTACTCGGTAGTGTCACGCTCGCCATCACGATGGTGGCCGCAGGCCAAGCGGCTGCGGATTACCCCACCAAAAACATCAGCATGATCGTACCGTTCTCTGCCGGCGGTGGTAACGATACGTTCGTGCGTGCGCTTCAGCCCTTGATCGAAGAGCAGCTGGGCCAAACGCTGGTGATTCGTAACATCGCCGGTGGCGGTGGTGCGGTCGGCATGTCGCGCGCCGTTGCCTCGCCGGCGGACGGCTACACGCTGCTGGCAGCCAGCAACGCGATGCTCACACTCGAGGCGATGGGCAACGTGGCGTTCACCCACGATGATTTCGATTTCATCGCCAAAATCGTCGAAGAGCCCTATTTGGTCGCGGTCAGCAGCGACAGCCCCTACCAGGATCTCGAAAGCCTGGTAGAAGCGGCTTCGGCCGGCTCCATTCGCGTTGGCTCTTCCGGCGTTGGCTCGTCGGCCTATATCACCGCCAACGCCATCGCCGATCGTACGGATACCACGTTCAACCTGATTCCCTACCCGGGCGGCTCGGAAGCCATTTCCGCTGCCATGGGCGGGCACGTCGAAGCCGTCGTGTTGGGCGGTGCCGAGCTTCGCTCCGCGCTCGAGTCGGGCCGCTTGGACGCGCTCGCTACCACCTACGCCGAGCGCAGCGACAACCTGCCAGACGTGCCGACGTTCCAGGAGTCCGGTTATGACCTGACGCTGACCGTATGGCGCGGCATCGTAGGCCCGAAAGGTCTGCCGGACGAAGTGGAAGAGGCGTGGGTCGCCGCCATTCAGCAGATCGTCGAAGACGGCTCCTACGAAGAAACGGCAAACAATCTGGGGACAGAGCTTGCACCGCTTTATGGTGAAGAACTCGACGCCTTTATCGATGAATCGGCCACTATCATGCGCGAAGCCGCGGGTGATCTGGCTCAGTAATCGCGACCCCCATGCGCTGTTGGGCACCCCGTGCCTGACAGCGTGGCTGTACCAGGCGTTTCTCGCTTGGGTATAAAAGTTGCCAGGTAATCGTATGGAACGTGATATTGGAAAGCCGCTGTTTGATATTTTCCTGCTGATCGTGTCGGCCAGTGCGTTCGTCGCGGCGTCGGCCTTGCCCAACGTCGACATACCCGGCGATCTGTCGGCCTCTTTTTTTCCGCAGTTTCTGTCTGCCCTCGTGTTTATTCTGGCCATTCCCTGCCTGATCAAGGATACCCGGCAGTGGCGGAGCAAACGTGGCGCCGAGCCATCTTCCAGCGCCACTTCTCCGGCGCGCGGTGTGGCCCAGTGGGGGTTCATCATTGCCGCGCTCGTTGCGTATATCTATACGTTCGAACGGCTTGGCTACATCGCCAGCACAGCGCTATTCATCTTTTTATGCGTGATGGGGCTGACCGTGATTGGCGGTACCTGGACGACGCTGTCGGCGCCGAAAAAAGGGCTGTCGGTTTTGTTCGCACTGATTTTCTCGGTCGTACTGGCGGGCTGTATTTTTTACGTCTTTACCGATCTTTTCCAAATTCCGCTCCCGACGTGACCGGACATCCTCGAGTTGATATTTAGGAGGCTTACATGATTTCCGGTTATCTCGAAGGCCTGGGCATGGTGCTTCAGCTGAGCACCTTGCTGGCGATCGCCGGCGGCACGCTGCTGGGCATCATCATGGGTTCGCTACCCGGGTTGACCTCGGCAATGGCGATCGCGCTGCTGTTACCCGTGACCTTCGGCATGCCGCCGGTTGCGGGAATCGGCATGCTGCTGGGCGCGCTCTGTGGGGCAGGGGCCAGCGGCTCGATCCCCGCCATTTTGCTCAACATTCCCGGAACGCCTTCGTCGGTGGCGACCACCTTCGACGGTTTTCCAATGGCGCAAAAAGGCGAAGCAGGGCGGGCGCTGGGTCTGGCGATCGTGGCGTCCTTCTTTGGCGGTGTTGCCAGCATGGTGATTCTCAGCCTGCTGGCGCCGCCCATCGCCGAATTCGCCCTGCGGTTCGGGCCGGCAGAGTACTTCTCTCTGAGTATCTTTGGTCTCGTCATCATCGCGTCCGTGGCGGGCAAGTCGCTGATCAAGGGGCTGATCGCCGGTATCATCGGCTTTTTTATCTCAACAATCGGCACCGACCCCATCACCGGCGTGGGGCGCTTTACCTTCGATGAGCTCTCGCTGCTGACCGGGGTCAATCTGCTGCCCGCCTTGATTGGCTTGTTCGCGGTGTCCCAGGTACTCAAGGATACCTTCGAGTACGACCCGAACGAGCGAATGAAGCAGAGCACTCACCGGATCGATATTGCCCGCCCGCGGTTCATCGAAACGTTGAAGCACTGGAAAGCGGTTTTGGTGGGCATCGTTTCGGGGTCGGTGGTCGGGCCGATACCCGGCGCCGGGGGCAGTATTGCCTCGCTGGTCGCCTACGATCAAACGCGGCGGTTCTCGAAAACGCCGGATAAATTCGGCACCGGGCACGCACCGGGCATCGTCTCTGTCGAAAGCGCCAATAACGCGCTATTGGGCGGGGCACTCATTCCGACGCTGGCGCTGGGGATTCCCGGCGAAGCCGCCACGGCGGTGCTGCTGGGCGGCCTGATGATCCAGGGCATTACGCCCGGGCCGTTACTTTTTGCCGATCAAAGTGGCACCGTTTACGGCATTTTCCTGGCGTACCTGGCGGCGAACATCTTCATGCTCTTGATTATGTGTCTGGGCATCAAGCTGTTCATTCGCGTGCTGATGGTGCCTAGAAAACAGCTGCTGGCGGCCATTCTGGTGTTCTGTTTCATCGGCGTTTACGGCGTCGATGGCGATGTTTTCAATCTCTATCTGATGCTTGGTTTTGGCGTGCTGGGGTATTTTCTCAATCGCTACGATTTTGGTACCGCGCCGGTGATTCTGGGGCTCATTCTGGGGCCCATTGCCGAGGCCAATTTGCGCCGTGGGCTGCAGTCCTTCCAGGGGGACTGGACGCCCTTTTTCACACGCCCCATTAGTCTGGCGTTTCTGGTCGTGGCGCTTGGATTGTTGGCGCTGACCCTGTGGCAAAACTATCGCTCGAGCCAGGCACGCGTGGCGTCCGAGCAGGGCGGCGATTAGTCACTCAATGCCAATTACCCGCGTGCGGGTTTGTTAAACTACACGCGTTCGATTGTGAGCTACACTTTTCGTCTTCGGGAAGGATCATGAGCTCGCTTGGGTTGTCTGACGGATGCGTCAGACAGCCAGAAAAACCACTCTCATCGCAGGAGGCAAGATGAATCTAACAGGTGAAATGCTGATCGGACAGAAAGCCGTCAAGGGCTCTCGTGATCCCATTCAGGCCATCAATCCGGCTACCAATGAGCGGCTGGAGCCTGGCTATGCTGGCGGTACGCAAGCAGAGGTAGATCAAGCCTGCCAGCTTGCATGGGATGCTTTCGATGCGTATCGGGAAACGTCGCTTGAAGACCGCGCTGTCTTTCTCGAAACCATCGCCGACGAAATCGAAGCGCTGGGCGATGCACTCGTCGAGCGTGCCGTGGCGGAGTCCGGACTGCCCCAGGCACGTATTCAGGGCGAGCGCGGCCGTACCTGTGGCCAGCTTCGCATGTTCGCTAAAACCGTTCGCGCCGGCGAGTGGCTGGACGTTCGCGTAGACCCGGCCATGCCGGATCGTCAGCCGATGCCGCGTGGCGACCTGCGCCAGCGTCACATCGCGCTGGGCCCGGTCGTGGTCTTCGGCGCCAGCAACTTCCCGCTGGCCTTCTCCGTGGCCGGCGGTGACACCGCCTCTGCACTCGCTGCGGGCTGCCCGGTGATCGTCAAGGCGCACGCCGCTCACCCGGGAACCGGCGAGCTGGTCGGCCGCGCCATTCAGGCGGCGGTCAAGAAGTGCAGTCTGCCGGAAGGCGTGTTCTCGCTGATGTTCGGCTCGGGCCGTGAAGTCGGCACCGCGCTGGTCAGCGACGAGCGCATCAAGGCGGCCGGCTTCACCGGTTCGCGCAGCGGCGGTATCGCGCTTTGGAAGGCCGCTCAGTCGCGTCCGGAGCCCATTCCCTTCTACGCGGAAATGAGCTCGATCAACCCGGTGTTCCCGCTGCCGGCGGCGCTCAAGGCGCGCGGCGAGGAGATGGGCAAGGCCTTCGTTGGCTCGCTCAACATGGGCGCGGGTCAGTTCTGCACCAACCCGGGTCTGGTCATTGCACTCAAGGGCCCGGCGCTTGACGCGTTCCTGAAAGCGGCAGGCGAGGCCGTCGAGCAAAGCGGCGCGCAAACCATGCTGACGCCCGGCATTTTCGAAGCCTACGAGCAGGGCGTTCAGAGCCTGCAGGAGAGCGGCAAGGCGCAGGAAGTGGCGCGTGGTCAGAAGGGCGAAAGCCCCAACCAGTGCCAGCCGGGTCTGTTCAAGACCAGCGCTCAGGATTTCCTCTCAAGCGAAGCGCTTCAGGGCGAAGTCTTTGGCTCGACGTCGCTGGTGGTCGAGTGCGCCGATGAAGCGGAGCTGATGAAGGTCGCCGAGCATCTCGAAGGCCAGCTGACCGCAACGCTTCAGATGGACGATGCCGATCTGGACGCAGCGCGCAAGCTGCTGCCCACGCTCGAGCGCAAGGCGGGCCGTATTCTGGTCAACGGCTGGCCGACCGGCGTCGAAGTGTGTGACGCCATGGTTCACGGCGGCCCGTTCCCGGCCACGTCCGACTCGCGCACGACCTCGGTGGGTACCGCTGCGATCCACCGCTTCCTGCGTCCGGTCTGCTATCAGGACCTGCCGGAAGGCCTGCTGCCCGAAGCCATCAAAAACGACAACCCGCTCAAGCTGCGTCGTCTGGTAGACGGTAAGCGCGAGCAGTAATCAACGCACTCGCTGGATGCTGCGTTGATGTCATCGAGGCCACCTTCGGGTGGCCTTTTTAGGTCATATCGAGCGGAAACAGGCGCGAAGCCATGCCTTGATTGACGACAAAATAACGATTACAGGATACAGGAGAGCCGTCATGGCCGACGTCAGTTTCGATACCTTGCGCGATACGCTCGAAAAAGCGCTGTTGAAGGCGGGGCTCAAGGCCGACGATGCCCGGGTCTGCGCGCGACTTCACGCCGAGAGCACGCGAGACGGCGTCCACTCCCATGGCATTGGCCGTATTCCCCGGTTCATCGAGTACGTGGGAAAAGGCTGGGTCGACGTGAACGCATCACCCGAGAAAGTGCATGCGCTCGGCGCGATCGAGGTGCTGGATGGGCACATGGGCATCGGCGTCATCAATGCGCTATACGCCACCGAGCGGGCCATTGCGCTGGCTAAAGAGCACGGAATGGGGCTGGTGGCGCTGCGTAACACCACCCACTGGATGCGCGGCGGCAGCTACGGTTGGCACGCCGTCGAGCAGGGCTTTGCGAGCCTCATGTGGACCAATACCGAGTCCTGCATGCCGGCCTGGGGCGCCTCGTCGCCCTCCATCGGTAACAACCCGCTGGTCATGGGCGTGCCCCACGCAGAAGGTCCGCTGGTGCTCGATATGGCAATGTCCCAGTTCTCCTATGGCAAGCTTCAAACGCTGGCCTCGGCCGGCGAGTTCCTGCCAGTAGACGGCGGCTTCGATGAACGCGGCGAGCTGAGTCGCGACCCGGGCGCGATCGCTGCCACGCGCAGACTGCTCCCCACTGGCTACTGGAAAGGATCCGGGCTTGCCGTTCTGCTCGATGCCCTCGCGGCGCTGCTGTCCAACGGGCGAGCAACGCCTGCGATCGATCGAGTCGAGAAAGGAAGCGGGGGAGGGAGCTGCCAGATTTTCATGGTGTTCGACCCGGCTCAAATGTCCGGTCAAGCGACCTGCGAGGCGATTGTGGCGAGCATCAAGGCGCATCTGGGTAACGCGACTCCGGCCAGGCCTGGCACCTCCGTACGCTGGCCCGGCGAGGCGACTTACCGTCGCCGCCAGGCCTCATCGGTAACGCTCTCTCTGGACGAGGACACCTGGCAGCGTGTGTGTCAGCTGGCGAAGTAGCAGACAGAACCTGGCGTTGGGCGGCCCCGGCTTTTGACCTACATCCGCACCGTCGAGCAAGACGTTAAACCGGTTGGACGAGTCGCTTACGGCGACTCGATCGTTTTCGGTAATAGTAGGCAACTCTTTTAATTCACGTTTTAATCCACGCTTTAACTCACATTGTGTCTGAGATCCAAACCGGGTCGTTCGCTTTGATATATAACCCGCGTGCGGGCGAGCCGGTTTTCAGATCGACGCTGTTTTAAAAAAGACGATTGAATCAAGGCGCTTTTATGCCTGATCGATCGTTTATGTTTTACGCGGCCACGTTTTAACGAAGCAGAGTACTTGTAGATTTGCTGCGACCTTTATCCTGTTGAATGAAATATCTCGACGTTAGGGAGCGCTTTAAAAATTCTCTTTTGATCGGCGGCGATCGCGACTCGTCACGCTCGCCGAATTTTTAATATCGGTTTTGATCGATCACTTTTTACTGGTTAAAAGCGATAGCACAAATCAGGGGCTTGGCATTAAACCTTAAAAAAAGCGCTTACTCTTGATTGGGGGCAGAGGAGTCTACTTTGGTAGGGGGGAGAACCTTGAAACTTTAGTCTATTTAGACTTTTTTCTACTTGCCGCGAAAAAATATGTTGGCTAATTTGATTCATGTTCTTTGTATGATGTACTACAAAAGCCTCTCACAATGATTTGATTGGTAAACCTTTTTCCAAGAATAACGAAATTGGGGCAGTGTTTACCAAACCTCCCCAAAAAATACTCGCAAAAGGCTTTGTAGGCATGACGCCAGATGCCATCACGATTTCGCAAGATAGTCGATGCAAGCCGTCTGCATCGATAGGCAAGTGGATATACCCCCTGCCTGCGTCGAGCGTCTGATGAGTCAGCTCGCTCAATGGAAGCTGTAAAACCAACGACATAAAAAGAGGTTTCAAGCGATGAAAACAGCATCAATCCGTCGTCAAACGGTCATGGCGTTTACCAGCGTGACCCTTCTGGCCGCCGCCGTTTCAGCTCAGGCCGATGACTGGCGCGGCTGGAATATTCACCCGGATGGCTACCCCAACACCGTGGCGCTTGAAGCGTTCGCCGAGGCCGTCGACGAGCGCACGGAAGGGCGCGTATCACCGCGTGTTTACAACAACGGCGTACTGGGCGATCAGTCCGACGCTATCGAGCAAACCCGCAACGGCGCGCTCGATTTCGCCAACTTCAACATGGGCCCGATGGGGCCGATCGTGCCCGAAACCAACGTCTTCTCGCTGCCGTTTCTATTTACCGACGTCGATCACATGCACACAGTCATGGATGGCGAAATCGGTGAGCGCTTCGCGGATGCGCTCGAGGACAAGGGCCTGGTCGTACTCTCCTGGTTCGACTCCGGCGCTCGCAGCATCTATAACACCCAGCGTCCCATCCGTACGCCGGAAGACGTTCGCGGCCTGAAGGTTCGGGTCATGAACAATGACCTCTACGTGCAGATGATGGAAGCGCTCGGCGGCAACGCGACCCCGATGGCCTACGGCGAGGTGTATCAGAGTCTGACCACCGGCGTTCTGGACGGCGCCGAGAACAACTACCCGTCGTTTGAATCCAGCAACCACTACGAAGCCGCCGGCTACTTCTCGCTCACCGAGCACCTGATCATTCCCGAGTGTCTGTGCGTGGCCAAGGCGAGCTGGGACGCGCTCTCCGAGGAAGACCAGGAGATCGTTCGCGACGAAGGCATGAAAGCCTCCGAGATGCAGCGTGAGCTGTGGGTCGAAAGCTCTGAAGAGAGCCGTCAGATCGTTCTGGATGCCGGCGTCGAGATCAATGAAGTCGACGACAAACAGGCCTTCCAGACGCTGATGGAGCCGATGTACGAAGAGTTCATCGCCAACAACCCCGGCACCGGCGAGCTGATCGAAGAGATTCGCGCCGCTCAGTAATCTTTCGTTGAATCGTTTTCCGGCGGCCAGGCGCCGCCGGGAGATAAAAGGGACGGTGCCGTGAGTATAGAAACTGAAACGCCGAGCGATCAGAAGGTCCGGGGCTCAAAAGGCTCACTCGATCGCACGCTGGATGGAGTGGCCGGTCTCTGCGTCGGCGTGGCCGGCCTCATGCTGGTCGTTTTGATCTTCATTTTCGGCTGGCTCGTGTTCGGGCGCTACGTGCTCAACGATACTCCGACCTGGGTCGAGCAGACGTCCCTGGTGCTGGTGGTCTACATCACCTGCCTGGGGGCTGCCGCCGGGGTACGGTATCGCAGCCATCTTAATATCGATTTTATCCGTGAGAGTTTTCCGCCGCTTTTGCGTGGGCTGATGCACCACATCTCTGATCTGTTCGTACTGACGTTTGGTGCGTTCATGACGGTTCAAGGGTGGCAGTTGGTCATGACCAACACGCAGCGTGCCATTCCCATGATAGGACTGCCGGAAAGTTATCGCGCCGCCCCCCTGGTGATCTGCGGCGTGCTGATTGCCTTATTCGCCGCCGCCGATATCGGCAAACGATTGATGTCTCGCTCTACTGAGAGGACCTGAGCCATGGGGCTTCTGATACTGTTTGGACTTTTCTTTCTGGGCCTGATCGCCGGGGCGCCGGTTGCTTTCGCTGTAGGCCTGGCGGCGGTGGCGACCTTTCTCTATGAAGGGTTACCGCTGTTCGTGGCCTTTCAGCGCATTCTGTCCGGTATCTCGGTTTTTTCGCTGCTGGCGATCCCGTTTTTCATATTCGCCGGCGAGTTGATGCTCCACGGTGGGATATCGACGCGGCTGGTGCGGCTGGCCTCGGCCATGGTGGGGCGGATGCGCGGTGGCCTCGGGATGGTGAATATCAGCTCCTCGATGCTGTTTGGCGGTATCTCCGGGTCGGCGGTAGCCGACACGTCAGCGCTGGGCTCGCTGCTCATTCCGGTCATGAAGGAGAAAGGCTACGACGCCGATTATGCGGTTAACGTGACCGTCACCTCGTCGGTTGCCGGGGTGGTGATTCCTCCCAGTCACAACATGATCCTTTATGCCGTGGCCGCCGGTGGCGGTATCTCGGTGACACAGCTGTTCATCGCCGGGATCGTACCGGGTATTCTGATGTGTTTGAGCCTGGCCGTCGCGGCGTATATCGTCGCGGTGAAGCGTGGCTATCGAGGTGAGGCTTTTCCGGGTTGGCAGGCGCTGTTTCTGAGTCTGGTGGCATCGCTTCCAGGACTGATGACCGCAGTGATCATTGTGGGCGGCGTGCTATCGGGTATTCTGACCGTGACCGAGTCCGGCGCTTTTGGAGCGATCTACGCCATTGTCGTGACGGCACTGGTCTATCGTGAGCTAACGTGGTCCTCCTTCAGGGCGGCCGTCATTCAGTCGGTCAAGACCACGTCACTGGTCATGATTCTGGTGGGGTGTGCATCTGCTTTCTCGTATCTGCTGGCGCTTTACAACGTGCCCGAAATGCTGACCACGGGGCTGGTCTCCATTTCGGACAGGCCGCTGGTCATCTTTTTGATGCTCAACATCATCCTCCTGATTCTGGGCATGATCATGGATATGGCGGCGCTTATCCTGATCTGTACGCCGATCTTTTTGCCCGTGGCCATGCAGTTCGGCATGGACCCGATTCAGTTTGGTATCATCATGATGATGAACCTTGGGCTTGGTCTGTGTACGCCACCAGTCGGATCGTGCCTGTTCGTCGGCTGCGTCATTGGCAAGATCAAGATCGAGCACGCCGTACGCACCATCTGGCCGTTCTTTCTGGCGCTGTTCGTGGCGCTGATGTTGGTCACCTATATTCCGGCAGTGTCGCTGACGCTTCCCGGTCTTTTTAGATAACGCCAATGCGCCGGGGGCCCGTGGTGTGCGCATCATGGCGCTTCCCGGCAACGCCTGACAGCGCGTGTATCGCCTTTGACGTCACATCCATTTTTACGAGGAGTCAGCATGTTGAATCGTTTACTGGTCACGGGAGCCGCTGGGGGCTTGGGTAAAAGTCTGCGCCCACATCTGAAAACGCTTGCAAGCCACGTTCGCCTTTCCGATATTACCCCGCTCGATAATGCCGAACCCCATGAGGAGCTCGTTCAGGCCGATCTAAGCGACCCGCAAGCTGTCACGGAGCTGGTGCGCGACTGCGATGGCATTATCCATCTTGGCGGTATGTCGGTAGAGAGCCCGTGGCAGGATATCCTGAACATCAATATCGCCGGGACCTATAGTCTTTTTGAGGCGGCGCGTCTCAACGGCAAACCGCGTATCGTGTTTGCCAGCTCCAACCACACGATCGGCTTTTATGAGCGCCATCAGCGAATCGATAATCAGGTGCCCCAACGGCCCGACTCGCTTTACGGCGTATCCAAGTGCTTTGGCGAAAACCTGGCAAGCCTTTACTACGACAAGTTCGGCGTCGAAACCTTGAGCGTTCGTATTGGTTCCTGTTTCGAAAAGCCGGCGGATACCCGCATGATGGCGACCTGGCTTAGCCTCGAGGATTTCGTCAGCCTGCTCAAGCGCGCATTCACGACGCCACGTCTGGGGCACACGGTCGTTTACGGCGCCTCGAACAACGCCGAACAGTGGTGGGACAATACCCACGCCGGTTTTCTGGGGTGGGTGCCCCGGGATAGCTCCGAGCCCTGGCGCGAGGAAACCGAGGCGAAGGATCAGGGAATTGATGGCAATGACGCGGCGGTGCGCTATCAGGGCGGCAAATTTGCGTCCATTGGCCATCCTGACGACGCGCAGTAGCCACAGCCCGGGGTTTTTAAGTTAGAGTGCTAATAACCAACAAGGAACGGATAGCGGGTATGGCCAGGCCAACATCGGAGATAGCAGCGTTTAACGTCAAACGGGTGACCCAAAAGGGAAGTCTGGCCGTCAACGTGGCGGATCAGCTGGAAGCGCTGATCGTTCAAGGGAAGGTCGCCGTTGGCGACAAGCTCCCCACGGAAAACAGTCTATGCGACTCCTTTGGCGTTAGCCGTACGGTCATTCGTGAAGCGATCACTCATCTCAAGTCGCTTGGACTGGTCGAAACCCGCCGAGGGGTCGGCACCTCGGTACTGCGCGCCTCGAAAGTCGAGGCGCTGCCCGCCGAGCGTATCAATCCCACCACCGTCGAAGATATCCTGCATTTGTTGGAGCTGCGTTTGGCAATCGAGCCGGCAGCCGCCGAGCACGCCGCGCTGCGCCATGACGACGATGACAAGGGGCGGCTGGAAAAACAGCACCGCGCTTTTGAGAACGCCTGCGCCGCGCGCTCACAGGCGCGCGAAGAGGATTACCTCTTTCACTTCGCCATCGCACAGGCGACGAAAAACCCCTTCTTTCAATCCTTTTACGAGCAGTGGAGCCAAAGCGTGATTCCCCGGGCCAAACTGGTCAGCAGTGAAATCAACCCGCTTTCGTCCCAGCGCTATCTTGAACGAGTGCAGGAAGAGCACACCCGCATACTCGAAGCCATCCTGGCCCGCGATAGCAAGGCCGCGTACAAGGCGATGCAGCAGCACCTTGGCCGCGCCCGCGATACCTACGCGCAATATCGCGACCAAACGTGATATTTCCGCTTTTACGACGCAGGCCGGCACCCTGTTTGGCCTGGTTTCTTCCTGTCGAACAGGAAAAGGTGCTTTTGGCCATTATCAGGCGGCCTTTACGGAGCTGCAGTTCATTGCCAGCGCGCTGACCGCTTACCGAATCACGCGTCTTTCAATGCTCGCGGTCGAGTGAGCATGCGCCTCACCGCTCGAGCGTCTCAAACGTGCGGGTCAGCGTATCGACGAACAGCGCGATCTCTTCATTGTTGATGCAAAGCGGCGGGCGAATTTTCAGGGTATGTCCGTAAAGGCCCGCCGCGCCGATCAGCACGCCGTTCTCCTTGAGCACATTGATCACCCGAGCGGTCAGCGCTGCGTCGGGGGCGCCTTCTGGCGTGGCGATATCGAGCCCGACGAACAGCCCCGCGCCGCGCACCGCAGCAATCGCCTCGAAGCGGGGCTCAAGCGCTGTCAGCGCCGCCTTGAGAGTGTCGCCCTGGCGTTTGGCATTGTCGATCAGCGCCTCGTTTTCCAGCACGTCGAGTACCGCCATGCCCGCGGCCACGGCCACCGTCGAGCCGCCGAAGGTATTGAAGTAGCCCACCTCGGCGTTGAGCGAAGCCAGAAGCGCTTCGCCGGCCGCAAGCCCGGCCATGGGGAAGCCGTTGCCCATGGGTTTGCCCATCGTCACGATATCCGGCGTTACATTGTGGCGAGCAAAGCCCCACATCCCAGCCCCGGTACGCCCGAAGCCAGGCTGCACTTCATCGGCGATCAAAAGCCCCCCCTGGGCCTGCAGCCAGGCAACGCCGGGCGCCATGAAACCGGGCGGGTCGGCGATAACGCCGTCGCTCGAGAAGATCGAGTCCACCAGCAGCGCGGCGCAGCCGTGGCCGCGGGCATTCAGCGTTTCTACCCCACGCTTTACCTGTGCCTGGAACCAGGCGGCGGGGTCATCGGTGCCGGGCATGTCAGCAATGGGGATCACGTAGACGCTGTCCGGCGGGGCGCCTTTTTTGTAGGAGGCGGGCGAAACCTCGGTCACCGCCGCGGTGTTGCCGTGATAGGCCGCCTCGGACACGATGACGCCGCGCTTGCCCGTCCAGTGCCGCGCCAGGCGCAGCGCCAGGTCGTTGCTTTCGCTGCCGGTGCAGGTGAGTACCAGCCGTGAAAGCGAATCGGGGAGGGTAGCCAGCAGGCGCTCGGCGTAGCGGTGAATGCCATCATGCAGATAGCGGGTATGGGTGTTGAGCGTGCCCATCTGCGCGGTCACGGCCTGGGTGACGTGCGGGTGGCTGTGGCCGATCGAAGGCACGTTGTTGTACATGTCGAGATAGCGCCGGCCCTGGTCGTCGAAGAGCCACACGCCTTCGCCGCGCACCAGGTGCAGGGGCTGCTCGTAAAAAAGCATCGAGGTCGGGCCGACGGTGGTCAGGCGCTTTTGCACCAGCGCGCCCAGCGCCGTGTCGTTGGGGTCGAGCTGCTCAAAACGGAACGCGTTTTGGTCGAGAATGCCGCGGGTATCGCTCATGCTGGTCTCCTCAAGCTCGAGCGGCGTCGCGCGCGGTGCTCAGGTAGGCGCGCGCGAGCGTGGCGGTGCCCGCAATGAAGTCCTCCTCGAGTGCCTGGGCGGCTTGGCTATCGGCGTGGGTGGCAAGCCAGGCGCTCAGCATGATGCGGCGAATCATGATGAACGTGTCGAGCGCGGCGACGTCCTCGGTGTCGAAGTCGCCAACGCGTCGATAGCCGCGAATCCACGCCTCGCGAAGCGTTGGAATCAGCGGGTCGAGCTCGAAAAAGCTGATGGCGGCGGCGAAGTCGAACGCGTACCAGCAAAAGCCGCAGTCGTCGAAGTCGATCACCGCAAGCTCGCGACCCTCGACCAGCAGGTTGGCCAGGCGCAAATCGGCGTGGATGAGCCCGTAGCGCCCGGCGCGCGCCTCATACGTGTCGATCGCGCGGTGAATCTGCTCGACCGCCTGCTCAATGGCGCGCTCGTCTGCCGGTGAAAGCCCCGGCGTGCGGCGCCAGTCGCCCCACAGCGCCTCGGGGCCGATCATCGACGCCAGGTGCCAGCGCTTGCGCACGAAGCCCGCCGGCGGTGCCCAGCGCCGGCTGTGGTCGTGCAGCGTGGCGGTGAGGGCGCCGAGCTTCTCGAACCAGTCGGGCAGCGTCTCGTTCATGGTCGGGGCGTCGCCGGGCAGGTGCTCGAAAGCCACCGCGTGAAAGCGCTGCCCGTCGAGGTCGAACGCGACGACCGGGCCCTGGCCGGTGGTTGGCAGCGGCGCCGGTGTCGTGATGCGCCCATCAGCGCGCAGCGCCGCCGTCCAGGCAAGCTCCGATTCGATCTCTTCCCGGCTGTGGTAATCCGGGCGGTGAACCCGCAGCACGTGCCGGCGCTCGGTCCACGGACAGCGCGCCAGAAACGTCGCATTTTCCGAGGTGGTCAGAAGCTCGATATGGGTATCGGTGGGCAGTTGCCACTCGCCAAGCGAGGCGCTCAGCCGCTCTTCGAGTCGGGCCAGCAGGGTCGAGGTATACATCGCGTCGCTCGAAAGTGCTGGTTCAGGCGCGCGAAGCGGCGGCGGTGTCGTCGAGCTGCTCGGCGGCCTGCTCGGCGTCGAGAATCAGCGCCAGCTCCTCGTCGGCGGTTTTCGCTACCAGATGGTGCCTGGCGTAGGCGAAGTAGTAGGCCGCGCCCAACAAAAACAGCACGATGGTGTAGTTGAACGCGCGCGGGTCGAACGCGTACACCCCGGTCAGCGCGACGAGCGAGAGCACCAGCGCGATACCGGAGGTCACCACGCCGCCGGGCGTCTTGTAGGGGCGGGCGAGCTCCGGGCGGCGCAGACGCAACAGGATATGGCTCAGCGCCATCAGCGCGTAGGAGAGGGTCGCGCCGACCACCGCCATGGCCAGAATGAGATCGCCTTCACCGGTCAGCGAGACCAGAAACCCGAGCGCACCGGGCACTACCAGCGCCCACACCGGCGCCTTGCGCTTGCTGGTCAGCGACAGCGCCTTGGGCAGATATCCCGCCCGTGAAAGCGCAAACACCAGGCGGCTGTAGCCATAGATGATCGAGAAGAACGAGGCGATCAAGCCGGCAAGGCCCAGCACGTTGATCGCGGTGGCCAGTCCTGGGCGTCCGATCACGTTCAGCGCATCGACCAGCGGCACGCCGCTGTCGGCGATCACATCGGCACCCGCCGCGCCGGCGAGCAGAAAGGTGACCAGAGCGGCGGTGAAGAGCAGAAACGCCATGGCGGCGATGATGCCGCGCGGCATGTCGCGGGCAGGCTCGCGCGCCTCTTCGGCGGCCAGCGGTACGCCTTCGACCGCCAGGAAGAGCCACATGGCGAACGGCAGCGCCGCCCACACGCCGTACCAGCCAAAGGGCAGCCAGCCGCCTTCGCCATCGGTGGCGGTGATGGTAAACAGATTGGCGCTATCGAAATCGCCCACCAGCGCCACGGCGGTGGCAAGAATCGCGATGACCGCCAGCGCACTGATGGCCACCATGACCTTCAGCGCCTCGCCGACGCCGGCCAGGTGGACCCCGATGAATACGGCGTAAAAGAGTGCATAGACCAACGGCCCGTTGATACCCACAAGCTCCTCGACGGCAGAGCCAATGAAGATCACGATGGCCGCCGGCGCGAGCGCGTACTCGATCAACACGGCAAGCCCCGTGAGATATCCGCCGGCCGGGCCCATGATTTGGCGGGCGAAGCTGTAGCCGCCGCCGGCGGCGGGAATCGCCGCCGACATTTCGGCAAGCGAAAGCACCAGCGTGAAATACATGATCGCCATCAGCACGGCGGCGATCAAAAAACCGCCCCAGCCGGCCTCGGCCAGGCCGAAGTTCCATCCGGCGAAATTACCGGAAATGACGTAGGAAACCCCAAGCCCGGCCAGCAATATCCAGCCGGCGGTGCCTTTTTTGAGCTGGCGCTTGGCCAGGTACTCCTGATCGACTGCGTTCCCCATGGATATTCTCCCCGTTGTCCGACGACGCGGCCAAGGCCCCGCCTTTGCCCTTTTATTAGTGCCCTTTGCATCGTCTCGCCTACAAGCGATGTAAAAGGAATGAATCTTGCTTGTTATTCGAGAGTAGAGAGCCTCATCCGAGAGCGGTATCGAAATTCGGCAAAAGTAGTCCGGACAGCGTAATGATAACCAGAGCAGCAACCAATAGCGCCACCGCGCGCAATCCCGCCAATCGCCCCGAGGTAAGTACCTTGGGGGCGCGGGCATTTGGGAGCCAACCCACCGGCTTCGCCCCGGTGCCCCATAATGGGCCAGCTATCCCTGCGTCTGCACCCAAGCGGCGCAGCATCGTCAGCCTTGAGGTCAACGAGCAGGCGCTCAACCTGACGCGCTGGGAGCAGGAGTACAACCAGTGTAGCGCCGGCCATTTTACCGGGCGGGTGGACGAGTGCTGCTTCGACGGCGTGCAGGTCATCAACGAATATACCCGCCTGGCGCTTCACCAGCACTGCGCGCCCTGGCACGATTCGCTGTGGATTGCGCTGCCGGTGCGTCACGAAGGCGTGCGCGCCGATGGGCAGTGCGTCGAGCGTAACGAGGTCATATGGCGCATGGGCAGCCGCGCGGTCGAGCTGATGACGCCGGATGATTGTGATCTCATGAGCATGGTGGTGCCGCTCGAGGCGCTTGCCACGCTTGCCGAGCGCGAAGGGGTGGATCTGGCGCACTTGAACCGGGCCTCGACGCCGCGCCTTGCGATCGATGATCGCGATATCCGCTGGTTCACCGACCAGGTCACGCGCATTTTGCGCGAGGACAGCGCAGCCTCTGGCAGCCTGCCGGAGCAAGAAACGCTGCTTCACGGCGTGCTCACGTTGTTGGGGCACGCGCAACTGGATATCCGCGCCGCGCCCAGCTACGCCCGGCGGCGCGCGGTGGTCGACCGCGTGCAGGCGTATCTTAAAAGCGTGGAGCAGGCGCCGGTGAGTATTGGTACGCTTTGCAGCGTCGCCTGTGTGAGCCGGCGCACGCTACAGTACAGCTTCGAGAGCATTCTAGGCATCAGCCCGGTTCAGTTTCTACGCGCCACGCGCCTCAACGACGTGCGTCGCGAGCTGCTGTCTCAAAGCGGCGCCACCATTTCGGATGTCGCCGCCAACCACGGCTTTTCCCACTTCAGCCAGTTTGCCACCGACTATAAAAGCCTCTTCAACGAGCGCCCTTCGGATACGCTCAAGCGTCGGCTGCATTAGCGTTGGGGCAATTTCGCCTAATGAATTTGGCGAACCAACAGCCCGCTGGTGGGCGCGGCCCAGCGGGTATCGACGGTAAAGACGACGTCGCACACCGCGGGCGAATAGTGGCGGCGCACCTGCTCATCGACCCGGTCGCGTAGCTGGTCCTGGGTGGTGAGCGACATCGAATCCTCTTCCCTGGGCAGCACCACGTGGACCATCACGTACAAGAGCCGCCCCGGGCGCACGATGCGCACGCGCACCTCCAGCGCCTCGACGCCTTCGAGCCCTTGGGCCACGGCCGCGCGAACCGGCGCCGCGACCTCCTCCGTAGGGGCCTTGTTGACCAGCTCACCGAGTGACTGGCCCGCCATGCGCACCGGCACGCCCAGGCAAAGCAGCACCACGGCGATGACCAGAATCGAATCGACGTAGGGCAGAACGCGCTCGAATTCCAGGTACTGAAACAGCATCACCAGACAAAAGGCCGAGAGCACCGCCGCGGAGATGATACTGTTCACCACCCAGTTGAGTTTGTCCGCAGCGACCAGCGGGCTTGCGACATGGCGCTCGCTTTTATGCATCACCCAGGCGGTCAGCGAGCAGACGAGTGTGGCAAAGACGGCGTAGAGCACGGCGATGCCCGCCGCGATCTCCCGCCCGCCGGTCAACAGCGCCGCTATGGCGTCCACCAGCGCAAAGATCGAGACTCCAAAAATCAAGAGCCCCTTGCACAAATTGACCAGCGACTCGAAATAGCTGTAGCCGAACGGATAGGCGTCGCTGTCCGGCTGGCTCGCCAGCCGGCTTACCTTGATGGTGACCAGCGCCACCACGAAGTAGATCAGGTTGAAAAGCCCGTCCAGCAGGATCGCCTGCGAGTTGGTGGCAAGCGTTGCAACAATACCGACCACGCCGATCAACAGCGCCATCAAGGCGGAAAATCCCAGAGTACTCGCTTCTGTCTTCACCGATGCTGGCTCTCCTGTGGCAACGTTGGCGACAATTCGACTCCGCCTCAGCATAGCAATTTTCCCGCCCGGCGACGTTTTGGAAAGCTTTTGGGAGTTGTACTAGCCTTTCAAGACAAGCCGTTAGCACGTTCAACCACGTGTTCAGACGACTGTTCAACCAATCTGGAGGGTGACTCGATGCCGCTTTTGAACGCTGGAACCGAACAAGGAACGCCGGTCGAGCTCTATTACGAAGTCCACGGGGCGGGGAAGCCCGTCGTCCTGATCCACGGCTGGCCGCTCAGCTCCCGCTCCTGGGAGCCGCAGGTGCCGGCGCTGGTCGAGGCGGGCTACAAGGTGATCACCTATGACCGCCGCGGTTTCGGCAAATCCACCCAGGCCGACGGTGGCTACGACTACGACACTCTGGCGGCGGATCTCAAGAAGCTGCTGGATGCGCTCGACGTTCACGACGCCACGTTGGTCGGCTTCTCCATGGGCGGCGGCGAAGTGGCGCGCTACATCGCCCACTACGGCACCGAGCGCGTCAGCAAAGCGGTGCTGGCCGCCGCCGTGCCGCCGTACCTGTACAAGACCGATGATAACCCGGAAGGCGGCCTCGATGACGCGACCATCAACGAGTTTCTCGACGGCGTTCGCGGTGACCGACTGGCGTTTTTGGAAGACTTCACCAAAAACTTTTTCACCGCCGGCGACAAAAGCGACCTGGTCAGCGAACCGAATCGTCAGTATCACCGCGACATCGCGGCGTTTGCCTCGCCGAAAGCGACGTTTGATTGCGTCAAGGCTTTCAGCTACACCGACTTTCGCGAGGACTTGCCAAAGATGAAGCTGCCCACACTGATCATCCACGGCGATGCCGATGGCATCGTACCGTTCGAGGTCAGCGGCAAGCGCGCCGGCGAAACGCTGCCGCACTCAAAACTCGAAGTGATCGAAGGCGGGCCCCACGGGCTGAACGTTACCCATGCAAAGGCGTTCAACGAGGCGCTGATCGCGTTTCTGGACAGCGACGAGTAAGCCTGACAGCGCCGGATGATCGTTCGGCCACGCCAACCGCTATGAAAAACGCCGCCTCTTTGAGGCGGCGTTTTCGTGGGTGAGTGGCGCTCAAGGCTTTATCAGCACGCAATCGTTTTCCAGGCGAACCGGCCAGGTGCGAAGCTTCACGCTTTCGTCCTCGAGACACTGGCCGTCGCTCAGGCGAAAGTGCTGCTTGTAAAGCGGCGAGGCGATCACCGGCTCAGCGTCGATATCGCCCACGATCCCCCGGCCGATCACGAACGCGTTGGAGAAGGGGTCAAAATGATCCAGCGCGTAGAGCTCCGGCATTTGGCCCGGCAGGTAGAAAAGCGCGATTTGACAGGGCTCGCCCTGGGGCGCATCAATCCAGGCGACCACGCCGGAAAACGCCACCAGATCGGCTCGTTGGCAAAGGGGCTGCCAGGCGGTCGCGGATACATCATTGAGCGTGAGAGCGGCTGGGGTCATAACGGTCTCCTTGAAAGACAATCGGTCGATGATCAGGCCGGGCGCAGTTGACCGCGCTCGGAGGTCATGATGATGGACGGGTCCGGGCGGGTGTCGTTGACGAAGCTTCGAAAGCGCTTGAGCTTGTCCGGGTCACTGATGGCGCCCGCCCACTCGCACTGATAGTTATCCACCACGGTTTGCATCTGGCGCTCGAGTTCCTCGCCCATGCCCAGGCTGTCGTCGAGAATCACTTCTTTCAGATACTCCAGCCCGCCTTCGAGGTTTTCCCGCCAGACCGAGGTGCGCTGTAGCCGGTCGGCGGTACGCACGTAGAACATCAGAAAACGGTCGATGGTGCGGTAGAGGCCTTCGTCGTCAAGGTCCGTGGCGAAGAGCTCGGCGTGGCGCGGGCGCATGCCGCCGTTGCCGCACACGTAGAGGTTCCAGCCGTTTTCCGTGGCGATGATGCCGATATCCTTGCTCTGCGCTTCGGCGCATTCGCGCGTGCAGCCGGAAACGCCGAACTTGATCTTGTGCGGCGCGCGCAGCCCCTTGTAGCGGTTCTCGAGTCGGATCGCCATGCCCACGCTGTCCTGCACGCCGTAGCGGCACCAGGTACTGCCCACGCAGGACTTCACCGTGCGCAGCGACTTGCCGTAGGCGTGGCCGGTTTCGAAGCCGGCGTCAATCAACTCTGCCCAGATATCCGGCAGATCCTCGAGCCGGGCGCCGAACAGATCGATCCGCTGGCCGCCGGTGATCTTGGTGTACAGGCCGTACTTCTGCGCTACCTGCCCCAGCACCACGAGCTTCTCTGGCGTGATTTCACCCCCGGCAATGCGCGGTACCACCGAATAGGTACCGTTTTTCTGCATATTGGCCATGAAGGTGTCGTTGGTATCCTGCAGCGGAATATGCGCGGCGTCGGTAATCGGCTCGTTGAAGCAGGAGGCAAGAATGGAGCCGACGGCAGGCTTGCAGATCTCGCAGCCAAGACCCTGGGTGTGCGGATTGCCGTGCCTTTTCATCAGCTCGCTGAAGGTCTTGATGCCCTCCACGCGCACGATGTCGTAAAGCGCCTGGCGGGTATGGGCGAAGTGCTCGCACAGTGACGTGTCCACCTCGACGCCGCGGGCGGTCAGCTCATGATCCACCACGCTTTTCAAAAGCGAGGCGCAGCCGCCGCAGCCAGTGCTGGCGCGGGTATCGTTTTTTACTGCGCCCACGTCGCTGGCGCCCGCATCAATGGCGCTGCAGATACTGGCCTTGGTAACGTTATGGCACGAGCAGATCATGGCGGTGGCCGGCAGCGCGTCCGGGCCAAGCGTGGGGGCCACGCCGCCTTGCGGCAGAATCAGCGAAGCGGGCTCCTTGGGAAGCTCGAGGGCGTTGGCGTAGTACTGAAGCAGGGTATCGTAGGCGGCGTTGTCGCCCACCAGCATGGCGCCCAGAAGCTTTTTGCCGTCGCTCGAGACCACCAGTTTGCGATACACCTGCGTCAGCGGGTCCAGATAGCGGAACATGCGAGCGCCGGGGGTGCGATCGCCGTGGGCGTCGCCAATGGCGCCGACGTCCACGCCCATAAGCTTCAGTTTGGTGCTCATGTCGGCGCCGCCAAAGCGGGCCTCGCCGCCGGTGAGCGTGGTGGCGGCCACCTTGGCCATCTGATAGCCCGGCGCCACCAGCCCAAAGATACTCTGATTCCAGAGCGCCACTTCGCCGACGGCGAAAATGGCCGGGTCGCTGGTGCGGCAGTGATCGTCGATCACCACGCCGCCACGCTCGCCAAGCGTGAGCCCGCAGGCGCGCGCCAGCTCGTCCTGGGGGCGTATGCCGGCAGAAAACACGATCAGGTCGGTCTCGAGTATCTTGTCGTCCTGAAACACCAGGCGCAGCCGGCTCTGCTCGCCTTTTTCGATGCGCTGGGTGGCGCGCTCGGTCAGCACCTGTACGCCCAGCGATTCGATCTTTTCCTTCAACAGCGCGCCGCCATCGGTGTCCACCTGCATCGGCATCAGGCGTGGGGCGAACTCCACCACGGCGGTGTCGAGGTTCAACCCGCGCAGCGCGTTGGCGGCCTCGAGGCCCAGAAGCCCGCCGCCGACGACCACGCCGTTGGTGGCGTGCTCGGCGGCGGCGCGGATGGCGTCGAGATCCTCCAGCGTGCGATAGACCAGGCATCCCAGCTCATCGCGCCCCTCGATCGGCGGCACGAACGGGTAGGAGCCGGTGGCAAGCACCAGATGATCGTAGGCGTAGCGCCCCTGAGGGGTGATCACGTGCTTCGCCTCGCGGTCGATTTCGAGCACCTTTTCACCGCTTTTGAGCGTGACACCCTGAACGTCGTAATAGTCGGCGTCACACAGCGCCAGCGACTCGGCGTCGCGGCCGGTGAAGTACTCGGAGAGGTGTACGCGGTCATAGGCGCGGTGGCGCTCCTCGCCAAACACGGTGATGGTGAGGTGCTCGCACGCGCCGGCCTCGACCAGCCGTTCGACCAGGTGATGGCCGACCATGCCGTTACCGATGATCAGCAGGTTCTGTTTGGTTGTCATGGTTAAGCCGCCTCTTGGGTGGGGGAGGGGTGGGCGATATCCGCCGCTAAAAGCGTTTCGACGTCCGCCTGACCGAACACCAGTGCCGGGCGCGCTGTGCTGAGATCCGCTGCTTTGAGGGCCTGGTCGAAATACCACGGGCCCTGAGCGGTATCGCCAAACAGCACCGCGCCTTCGATGCGCCCGTTTTTGAGCAGCAGGCGGCGGTACTCGTTGGCCTCGGGGTCGCAGTAGTAAAGCGTGTCGTGGGCATCACTTGGCTCGACGGGGCCGAAGGCGTAAAGGTCGATGCCGCTGATCTTGAGTCGGGTAGCGGTGGGCGCCTCAAGGTAGGGCGTGATGGGGGCGCCACTGAGCACCTGGGCGAGTGTCTCGACCTGGCGCCAGATCGGCTCGACCAGACCAAACGTATGCGACTGGAACTGGCAGCACTCGCCGAGCGCAAAAATCGCCGGGTGCGAGGTGCAAAGGTGGTGATCCACCAAAATCGCGCGCTCGCAGTCGAGCCCGGCGCGCAGGCCAAGCTCCCTGTTGGGCGTCACGCCGGCGGCGACGATGACGCTAGTGGCCTCGAGCGTGCGGCCATCTTCGAGCGTGACGCCGGCCACGCGGCCCTGGCCGTCGCTTTCGATCGCGACGATCGAGGCGCCGGTGTGAACGTCGAGCCCGCGACGCGCCAGCACGGCGTGTAAAAGCCCGCCGGCCTCGGCGTCGAGCTGGCGGTTCATCAGCCAGGTGCTGCGGTGCAGCACGCTGACCTTCAGGGCGTCGCCGCCACGTTTGCGCAGTCCTTCCGCGGCTTCCAGCCCTAACAGGCCACCGCCGATGACGACGCTTTTACCGCCGCGCCGAGCGATGGCGTCGAGCGCGCCGGCATCACTCAGGTTGCGAAAGGTGTGAACGCCGTCAAGCTCGATGCCGGGAATGTCGGGCAGCGTCGGCCGTGATCCGGTGGCAAGCACCAGCGTGTCGAAGGCGAGCCGGCCCCGGTCGGTATCGATGTGGCGCGCGGCGGTGTCGATGGCCAGCACCCGCTCATTCAGGCGAAGCGTAATGGCGTTATCCGCATACCACCGCGCGTCACGAAGCGTGATTCCATCGCGGCTCGTTTCACCGCTCAAAAGCGGCGAGAGCAGAATGCGGTTATAGGCGGGCACCGGCTCTTCGCCGATCACGGTGATGCGTGCCGGCCGGCCGGGCGCCTTGACCAGGGCTTCAAGCAGGCGGTGACAGGCCATGCCGTTACCCACGATGACCAGATGAAGCGATTCGCGGTCGAGCCGCTTTTCATCACGGCAAGCGTCTGGATATGTAAAAGAGCGCATGGGGCCTCCTTGTTCGGGGCGACGCCGGCGCGGGCGCCAAAAACGAAAAACGCCCCTAACGCCGCCGGTGAAAGCGGGAGTTAGGGGCGTCGTTGCCCAAATGGCGAATCAGGCGCGACATGCCTTCGTTGGCGGCGCGCTCCCATACTCAAGGCAAGAAACTCGCCAGGCGCACCAATAGCGCTTTTTCAAGCCGTTTTTCAGTGGCTTGAGTGTTTTTTGAGTATCCGTGACCGGTGATCGCTCAACGCCTGGTGCGCTCTTGTGGTGCGCGGGGCGTTCAGGCTGCACGTCAATGGCTCCATGCCTGCGTCCAGGATAAGTCGGACGCTCAAAAACATTTTTTCATCGATTTATAATGTAATTGTTTTAAAAGCGTTATTTTCCTTTTTCAGCGAGACGGCCCATGGTTTGCAGAGAAGATGGGGAAACAAACATACAAATGTTACGGGCGATTTAGCGCACTCCAATAACAAGCGCGGCCCGACAACAACAAAGAGCGGCGACCAACAATTCCAAGCGCCGAAAGAACATCGTTAACGACGGCACCTGCTCGGTGTCCCTGAGACAACGGCGTCCAGGCAAGCTTCCAACGAGGCTTCCTGGGCGCTTTTTGCGTTTGGGCCAAATAAAACGCGGGAGATTCGATGCACAAAGCGCCAGGCAGTTCGTACACCGTATCCACCACCTGCCCCTACTGCGGCGTCGGGTGCGGCGTCAGCGCGACCGTGGAGAGCGGGCGCGTCTGCTCCGTCAAGGGCGACGCAACGCATCCGGCCAACTACGGGCGGCTCTGCGTCAAGGGCAGCGCCCTGGCTGACACCCTGGGCGAGCAGGGGCGGCTTTTGCAGCCGCGCCTCGACGGCGTTCCCGCCAGCTGGGACCAGGCGCTTTCGGCGCTGGTCGAGCGGCTCACCGCGCTGCAGGCGGCCCACGGGCGTGACACCGTGGCGGCCTATCTCTCCGGTCAGCTGTTGACCGAGGATTATTATGTGGCCAATAAACTCTTCAAGGGCTTTCTCGGTACGCCGCATCTGGATACCAACTCGCGGCTCTGCATGGCCTCGGCGGTGGCGGGCTACAAGCGTGCCTTCGGCGCCGACGCGGTGCCGTGCAATTATGAAGACCTGGAAGAGGCGGAGCTTTTAGTGCTGGTCGGCTCGAATCTGGCCTGGAACCACCCGGTGCTCTACCAGCGAGTGAAGCTCGCCAAAGAGCGCAACCCGCTGATGCGCGTGGTGGTGATCGACCCGCGGGTGACCGATACCTGCGATATCGCCGATCTCTACCTCGGGCTCAAACCCGGCAGCGACGCCACGCTGTTCAACGGCCTGCTCGCCTTCATGGTCGAGCGCGGCCATATCGATCGTATCTATCTAGAGCGCCATACCGACGGCTTCGAGGAGGCGCTCAAAGCGGCGCAAAAGAGCGCCCCCAGCGTGGCGGAAGTAGCCGCAGCCTGCGATATCGATGCCGAGCGCCTCGAAACGTTCTACTACTGGTTCGCCCGCCATCTGCACGTGGTGACGCTGTACTCCCAGGGGGTGAATCAGTCCACCAGCGGCACCGACAAGTGCAACGCGATCATCAACGCCCACCTGGCCGGCGGCAAGCTCGGCCTGCCCGGTGCCGGGCCTTTTTCGATCACCGGCCAGCCCAACGCCATGGGCGGGCGCGAGGTAGGCGGGCTCGCCAATCAGCTCGCCGCCCATATGGATTATCACACGCCAGGCGCGCGCGACTGCGTGACCCGGTTCTGGGCGACCGAGTCGCTCACACCCCAGCTTCCCGAAGGCCCCGGTTATAAAGCGATCGAGCTGTTCGAGGCGATCGAGCGCGGCGAAATCACCGTGCTGTGGGTAATGGCGACCAATCCGGCGGTGAGCCTGCCGGACGCCGTGCGGGTGCGCCGGGCGCTTGAAAAGTGCCCGCTGGTGATCGTCTCCGAGTGTGTGGCGAACACCGATATGCTGGCGTTTGCGGACATCGTGTTGCCGGCGAGCGGCTGGTCGGAAAAGGACGGTATCGTGACCAACTCAGAGCGGCGGCTTTCGCGCCAGCGCGGCATGCTCCCCCCGCCGGGTCAGGCGCGCCACGACTGGCAGATCCTCTGCGACGTGGCCGGGCGACTGGGCTTTGGTGAGGCGTTTTCCTACGCCCACCCTTGGGAGATCTTCGACGAGCACGCCAGGCTCTCGGGCTTTGAAAACGAAGGCGCCACCCGGCGGCTTTTCGATATCTCGGCGTTGGCCGGGCGCGACCGGGCCGCTTATGATGCGCTGTCGCCGATTCAGTGGCCGGTCACGGCAAGCGCGCCCCGCGGCACGGCGCGGCTTTTCGAACAGGGCGTTTTCGCCACGCCAAACGGGCGCGCGAGATTCATACCCATTACGCCGACGCCGCCGCAGCAGACGCTCTGCCCGCGCTATCCGCTGCGCCTCAATACCGGGCGCATTCGTGATCAGTGGCATACCATGACCCGCACCGCCCGCGCGCCCCGGCTGATGAATCACCGCGCCGAGCCGTTCATCGAGCTACACCCGGCGGATGCCGAGCGGGCAGGGCTTAGTGATCAGGCGCTGGCGATTATCAACGCGAAAGAGGGTGAGTATCGCGGGCGCGTGCGGATTTCAAGCGCCCAGCGCCCGGGCGAGGTGTTCGTGCCCATGCACTGGAGTGATCAGTTCACCGGCGCCGGGCGCAGCGGGGCGCTGCTGGTCGGACGCACCGATCCGGTCTCCGGCCAGCCGGAAACCAAGCACGGCGCGGTCAACGTTGTCTCGCTCGAACCGGCTTGGCAGGCGACACTGATCCTGCGCGATGACGCCTTGCCGGAAGAGATGCCCTGGCAAGCGCTCGATTACTGGGCGCGTATCCCCATGGCCGGCTGCGTGCGTTTTCAGCTGGCGAGCACCACCCCGGTTCACGACTGGCCCGCCCAAATAGAGGCGTGGCTGGACACGCCCGCCACGCTTTTCAGCGAAGACGCGGCGGCGAACAGGTTTCGTGGTGCAGGTGTGTATAATGGCCGCCTGGCCTGGTGGCTCATGGTGGGCCCGCCCCGGGAGCTTCCCGGCACCGAGTGGCTGTCGGCGCGGTTCAACGACCATTCGCTTACGTTTGAACATCGCCGCCGCGTTCTGGCGGGCTGCGACAGCGGCGCAGAGGATACCGGCCCGGTCGTGTGTAGCTGCCATCAGGTGGGCGAGCGCGTGATCAAAAAGGCGATACGATCCGGCGATGACAGCGTCGAGGCGCTGGGCGCGCGGCTTGCCTGCGGCACGCAGTGCGGAAGCTGCTTGCCGGAACTCAAATCACTACTGGAAGAGGAGCGGGGCCGTGCGCGTTTTGAACAAGCACCTGCGACACAAATGGCCTGAGGCGCTCGCGCGCGTGGGCAGGCACGTATGGTCCTCGGTGGCGCCTGCGAAAGAGCGGCAGTGCCTGCCGATACGCGGCGAGTGCGAGAAGGGCACGGTGTACCTGGTCGGCGCGGGTAGCGGCGACGTGGAGCTTCTCACGCTCAAGGCCGCGCGGCTTTTGATGCAGGCCGACGCCGTGGTTTATGACCGGCTGGTGGAAGACGACGTACTCGCGCTGATCCACCCCGGCGCCGAGCGCTACTACGTGGGCAAGAGCCGCGGCCACCACAGCGTGCCCCAGGCCGACATCGGCGCACGGCTGGTCACCCTGGCCCAGGCGGGCAAATCGGTGGTGCGCCTGAAAGGCGGCGACCCGGGCGTGTTCGGGCGCATGGGTGAGGAGCTTGCGAGCCTGGCCCAAGCGAACATCAAGGCGTGCATCGTGCCCGGCATCACGGCGGCCTCCGCGGCGGCGGCCAGTATGGGCATTCCGCTGACCGACCGCGGCCACGCTCAGCAGCTTCGCTTCGTCACCGCTCAGCTTTGCCGTGAAGGCGGCGCGCCGGACTGGGCCGCACTGGCGCGCAAGGACGAAACCCTGGTGTTCTACATGGGGCTCTCGAAAGTCGAGGCGATCTGCCAAAGTCTGCGCCAGGCGGGCCTGCCGGACGACTGGCCGGTCATGCTGGTGGCCAACGCCAGCCAGCCCGAGCAGCGCTCGCTTATCGGCACGCTCGAAAACATGCCTGCAAAACTCGCCGCACACCCGCTGCCGTCGCCGTGTTTGATCGTGGTGGGCAGCGTGGTCAGCATGGTGGCGACGAGCCCCGCGGCGCGCTCAGCGGGCATCGTCGAAACGGTCGACCCGGCGTAGCGTCGGGAAGAGCTTCATCCAGGTGCCCACCACGACGAGCGTGCCCACCCCGCCAATCAGCGCGGCGGGCACCGCGCCCATCGCCGCCGCCATGCTGCCCGCACGAAACTCCCCAAGCTCGTTGCTCGAGCCGATGAACAGCATATTCACCGCGTTCACTCGCCCCCGCATGGCGTCCGGCGTTGCCAGCTGAATCAGCGTGGTGCGCACGTAGACGCTGACCATGTCCGCGGCCCCGGCGACCAGCATGGCGAGCATCGATACCCAGAACAGATGCGACAGCGCGAACACCAGATTCGCCAGACCAAACACGGCAACAGAAGCGAACATCACGTGCCCCGCCCGGCGGGTGATCCCCTTCACGCCGAGATAGAGCCCCATCAGCAGCGCCCCAACGGCGATGGCGCTTCGTAGCGCGCCAAGCCCCTGGGCGCCGACCTGCAGCACTTCCTGGGCGTAGATGGGCAAAAGCGCCACCACGCCGCCAAGCAGCACCGCGAACAGATCCAGCGAGATGGCGCCGAGAATGATCGGCTGATGGCGAATGTAGGCGATGCCCGCCGAGAAGCGCTGCCAGGCGGTGCTTTCGAGCGCTTTCGCTTTCTCAACAAAACGCACCGGCACCCACAGCAAAAAGGCGAGCGCGACGATGAAGCAGCCCAGGCATACCGCGTAGGCCAGCCGCCCGCCGCCGAGTGCGTAGAGCCCCCCACCGAGCAGCGGCCCGGTGATCACGGCGATCTTCATGATCGAGCTGTTCAGCGCGATGGCCTGGGGCAACTGCGCGCGCGGCACCAGATTGGGCAGCATGCTCTGAAGCGTCGGGCCGGTGAACGCCCGCCCGCAGCCGAACAGCGCCAGTACCAGATAGATCGGCACCACGTTCTGCGGGTCGGTCTGCGCGATGAGTAACAGCAGCGCGCTGCAAAGCCCCTGCACGGCCCAGCTGAGCTGCAAAATGCGCTTGCGCGCGAAGCGGTCCACCACGTCGCCGGCGGGCAGCAGCAGAAGCACCATGGGAATGAACTGGGCAAGCCCGACGTAGGCCAGCGACATGGCATCGCGGGTAATATCGTACACTTGCCAAGCCACCACCACCGCCTGGATCTGCATGGCGAAGACCGCCGCCAGTCGCGACAGCAGAAAGCTCAGAAAACCGGGCTGGCGGTGAAGAGGCAGGGCGGCGTCGTCAGATGCGGGCATGGCGGGCTTTTCGTTAGCAGGCGAAGCGAGCAGTCTACCTCAACCGCGCACGGCGCGCCTGGGTCATGGGTTGAAGTCGACACAAGACGCCCCATATCTTCACTGCGTCGATGACACACGCATGTGTCTCACTGGAAAAGGATGACTGATCATGACCGCAAGCACGCTACCCAATCCCGGTTTCGGTACCTATCGCCTGGAAGGCGACACGCTCAAGCAGGGCATTCATACCGCGCTGGAAGCCGGCTACCGGCATATCGACACCGCCCAGTTTTATGGCAACGAATCGACCGTTGGCGAGGCGATTCGCGACTCGAGCGTCCCGCGTAGCGACATCTTTCTGACCACCAAGGTGTGGTTCGACCAGCTCGAACCGGCGGCGCTGAAGGCGAGCGTTGACGAGTCGCTTTCCAAACTCAAGACCGAGTACGTGGACCTTCTGCTGATTCACTGGCCGTCACCCAACGACGAGGTGCCGATGCGCGACTACCTCACCGCGCTCAAGGAAGTGAAGGCGGAAGGCAAGGCGCGCCATATCGGCGTCTCCAACTTCACCATCGCCCAGATCGACGAGGCCATCGACATTCTTGGCGAGGGCGAGATTCTCACCAACCAGATCGAAGTGCATCCCTTCCTGCAAAACCGCAAGTTGGTGGATCACTGCAAGGCGAAGGATATCGAAGTCACCGCGTTCATGCCGCTGGCCGTTGGCAAGGTAATGGAGGATCCGGTGCTCAAGCAGATCGCCGGCGTTCACGGCGTCACGCCCGCGGAGATCACCATGGCCTGGATCAAGGCGCGCGGGCTCGTGACCATTCCATCCTCCACCAAGGCGCGCAATATCGAAAGCAACATCAAGGCGTTCGACATCGAGCTAAGCGAGGCGGAAATGGCCGACATCGCCACCCTCGACCGCGGTGAGCGCATCGCCAACCCGGACATGGCGCCGGCGTGGGATGAGTAAGACACTGGCTAAAAGCAACTAACGCACTGGTTATCCATGAAAAGCCACCAGGCTCATCGATTTGAGTCAGTGGCTTTTCAAAATAAGAAAGCACAGGAAACATCTATCGCCATTGAGCTGCATTTCGACGAAGAATATCGCAAAACCCAGTTACCGGCTCACCGTAATAAGTGTCTTTACGCGTGAGTAGCCCAAAGGGAGGGAGAGTTCGCCCCAAGATTAACGGCAATTTTTTGATCAGTCCCGCCGCCAAGTAATCCGCTAAAACGGATTCTGCCATCATTAACAGCGCATCGCTTTTTTGAACAAGCTGTAAGGCTGCAAAGATGGATCCGCATTCGATAATGTCTTTGGGCGAGACCAGTCCTTCGATCTCGAGTTCTTTTTCCATTACTTGTCGTGCGGGCGTCGAGATCGGCTGCAGGATCCAGGGCCAAGTTTCAAGCAGCTCCTTCAAGGGCGGTGGTGAACCATGGGTTAGTGGATGCTCACTGCGTACCACCGTGATCATGTTTTCATTACCCAGCGGCTCGAAATCGAACTGATTGTGCTGGATCGAGGTGGCATAGCGTGCAATGGCAATATCCACTTTTCCCTGCTCGAGCAATTCAATCAGCTGGTCGCTGGTTTCGCCCATCAAACGTATCTGTAATAGAGGTCGCAGCCGCTTCATCTCAATGATGGATTGCGCTACCAGATCAGGTGCGGCGCCCATGATGGCACCTACTGTGAGTTGACCTCTTCCTCCCAACTGGTAGCGATGCATTTCTTCTGCACATCGATCAAGCCGCGCCAGGGCGTTGTCGGCAAACTCGATCAGCATATCCCCTAGCCCGGTTGGCTGCATACCGCGTGGGGTACGTTCGAATAGCTGGCAACCGAATATGCGCTCGATTTCGCTCAACATTCGCGTCGCTGCGGGTTGAGACATGTACATGGAAGCCGCTGTCTGATGAAGATTTCGACGTTTTCCCAGGGTCGAAAGCATCAATAGATGCTTGTAGCGCAACCTTGTAGTCAGCGAATGAAGACTTTCCATGGTTTCCTCAGGTGGCTTTATACCTAAATAGTATGGCGATCATGGCTATCCAATATCTGAGACATTAGTCTAATCCTGAAGAACGCCCATGTCATCGGGTTTGGGTCCAAGCGCCATGGTTACGGCTTTCAGCCTTATTGATAAGTAAAAGGTATCAAGTGAAGCTTGATAAGCATTGGTCGAGAGGTTCTCTTTTTATATACAACGTTATTCAGCAGACCGTGACGTTGAGAAACAAAAGGAACATCCATGAGCGATATCACTATCAAGCAGGTGCGTGCCTATACCGTTCGCGGCGGCGGTGCGGATTATCATGATCAAGCGGATGGGCACTGGATCGATTCGCAAATCGCCACACCGATGAGCAAGTATCCGGAATACCGCATGACGCGCAGTAGTTTCGGCCTCAATGTTTTGGGGACGCTGGTAGTTGAAGTCGAGGCCAGCGATGGCACGGTCGGATTCGCCGTGACGACGGGCGGCGAAATCGGTGCCTGGATCGTCGAAAAGCATCTGGCACGCTTTATTGAGGGCAAGCAGGTAGGCGAGATAGAGAAGATTTGGGATCAGATGTTCAATGCCACGCTCTATTACGGTCGCAAAGGCGTGGTGATCAATACGATCTCTTGCGTGGATTTGGCCCTGTGGGATCTGTTGGGCAAGGTCCGCCAGTTGCCGGTACATCAGCTGCTGGGTGGCCCGGTGCGCGACGAGCTGGTCTTTTACGCGACTGGGGCCCGTCCCGATCTGGCCAAGGATATGGGCTTCATCGGCGGTAAGATGCCGCTGGTGCATGGCCCTGCCGAAGGGGAAGAAGGTCTCAAGAAAAACCTTAAGCATCTGGCCAGCATGCGTAGCGCCGTGGGCGATGACTTCTGGTTGATGTATGACTGCTGGATGAGCCTAGATCTCAACTATGCCACGCGATTGGCACAGGGGGCCAAGGAGTATGGGCTCAAGTGGATCGAGGAGGCCCTGCCGCCCGATGACTATTGGGGCTACGCGCAGCTTAAGCGCGATGTTCCGAAAGGTATGTTGGTTAATACCGGTGAGCACGAAGCGACCCGGTGGGGGTTTCGTATGCTGCTCGAAATGGAGTGCTGCGACATCATTCAACCCGATGTGGGCTGGTGCGGTGGTATTACCGAGCTGATCAAGATTTCAGCGCTTGCCGATGCGCATAACAAGCTCGTCGTGCCCCATGGCTCTTCCGTCTACAGCTACCATTTCGTGATCACACGCCATAACAGTCCGTTCGCTGAGTTCTTGATGATGGCGCCCAAGGCAGACGAGGTCGTTCCCATGTTTAATCCGCTGTTGCTGGATGAACCGGTACCCGAGAACGGACGTATGCCCGCCTCCAAGCTGGACAAACCAGGGTTTGGGGTGCGTTTGAACCCCGACTGCGAGCTGGCGCGCCCCTATACCCACTGAGCAGGTCGTCAAGGAGTTGTTTTATGCCCATTCAAGCGCTGCGTATGACGCTTCACGAGGGGCAGGAAGACGAGTACCGGCGCCGGCATGATGAGCTGTGGCCAGAGCTTGCAAGGGCGCTAGCCGATGCCGGCATCGAAGAGTACCGAATTTTTCTTGACCCTCGAAGCCTGCACCTATTCGCCATCATGTACCTTCGTGAGGCGCACAGCGTCGATCAGCTATCGGCCTTGCCCGTTATGAAGCACTGGTGGACGTATATGGCCGACATCATGGATTCCGCCGCCGACAATTCGCCGGTCAGCATTCCTCTCGAGGAAGTCTTCACTTTCTTGCCGGGAGAGCTCGCGTGCAAGTAGTCGATCCGCATCTTCATTTTTGGGCGCTTGACCAAGGCAATCAGCCCTGGCTTGAGAATCCCACACCGAACCTGTTAGGCGATTACACCCCCATGGCGCGTGACTTCGGGCCGTCAGAGCTACTTGAACAGCTCGATGACATCGAACTGGTGGGGCTGGTTCACGTAGAGGCGGATGCCGAAGACCCTATGGCAGAAACTCAGTGGTTGACTCGCACGCTTGCCGAGCACCCTGCGTTGAACGCGGCAATGGTGGTGGGGGTGGATCTATCGCAGCCGGAGGCGCCTGCCGGGCTCGAAGCGCAGTGCGCGCTCTCCAGTGCTGTACGCGGGGTACGACAGATCCTCAACGTGCATCAGGACCCGCTTTACGATTACGTCGGGCACCACTACATGAAAGAGACGCTTTGGCAGCAGAATCTGGCTCGGCTGGCGCCGCTGCGGCTCTCGTTCGATCTTCAAATCTATCCTTCACAAATGGTTCAGGCCGCCTCTTTGGCTGCGCGCCACCCCGATATTCAGTTCGTGCTCAATCACGCCGGGATGTACGTGGACCGTCAAGGCGTGCGCGGCTGGCGTGAGTGGCGTGACGGTATGCGAGCGCTGGCTTGCCAGCCCAACATTGCGACCAAGCTGAGTGGTTTTGGCATGCTCGACCATCAATGGAGTCTTGGCAGCATCCGTCCGCTGATTCTGGAAGCAATAGATGCGTTCGGCGTCGAGCGCTGCCTGTTTGCGTCCAACTATCCTGTTGACGGGCTTTATGCTCGGTATGCGGATATCTGGCACGCCTATTCACAGATCATCGCCGATGCAAGCCACGCCGAGCAGCAATCGCTCTTCGTAAGCAATGCTCGACGTATCTATCGTATTTGAATCTGATTCATCCATTTTAAGGAGGTGTGCATGTTACTGGCAGACAAGAGCGTCATCATTACCGGAGCCTCTCGGGGTATCGGCCGCGCTGCCGCTATCGAGTGCGCGCGCCAGGGCGCCAATGTCGTCATCGGTTATAGCGGTAGCCCTTCCAGCCGCGCTGCGGTAGACGAGCTGATTCAGGAAATAGAAGCACTGGATCGTCGCGCCGTCGCGGTGGGGGCGCCTGCAGAAGATCCGGATACCGGCCAGCTACTGGTTGACGCCGCCGTTGAGCATTTCGGCGGGGTCGATGTGTTCGTGAATAACGCGGGTATATGTCCTTTCCACAGCTTTCTGGATATGCCGCGAGAGACCTATCTCGACACGGTCAATACAAACCTCAACGGTGCCTTTTTTGCGGTTCAGGCTGCCGCCAATCAAATGAAGCGTCAGGGCCGCGGCGGCGCGATCATCGCGGTAAGTTCTATTAGCGCACTCGTGGGTGGGGCTATGCAAACGCACTATACCCCCACCAAGGCAGGGCTGTTGTCGTTGATGCAGTCCTGTGCGGTAGCGCTTGGGCCCTACGGGATTCGTTGTAATGCACTGCTTCCGGGAACCATCGAAACCGATATTAACAAGGATGACCTTTCCGATCAGCAGAAACGGGATTACATGACCGAGCGCACACCACTTGGCCGTCTAGGTCGCCCTGAAGACTTAGCCGGGCCACTAGTATTTCTTGCCTCCGACATGGCGCAGTACGTTACCGGAGCCTCGCTACTGGTGGATGGCGGCATGTATGTCAATTTGCAGTAACTGGTCATTACCTTTTGGGAGTTGCAAGCATGCAGATGCCCGTTAATAACTTTAAAAATGCGCTGGCCGAACAGGTTCCCCTGTTTGGCTGTTGGGCCGGTTTTGCGACTGGTTACGCCGCTGAAATTATAGCTGGTACCGGCTTTGACTGGTTGCTCATCGATGGTGAGCATGCGCCGAACACGGTGCCCACGATCCTGGCCCAGCTACAAGCGGTAGCGCCTTACCCGACCGCGCCTGTGGTGCGCTGTGTCAATCAGGACCCGGCATTGATCAAGCAACTGCTCGATATCGGTGCCCAGACGTTGATGGTGCCCATGGTCGAAAGCGCCGAGCAGGCTGCAGCGTTGGTGCGAGCGACGCGCTACCCCCCGCACGGTATCCGCGGCGTGGGCGGCGGCCTGGTACGGGCAACGCGCTGGGATGGCGTCGACGACTATTTGCATAAGGCTCATGAGTCGCTTTGCTTGATTACTCAAGTGGAGTCGCCCAAAGGTGTTGAGCATGCTGAGGCGATTGCCAACACCGACGGGGTGGATGCGATATTTATCGGCCCTGCCGATCTGTCGGTGGGAATGGGCCATGCAGGTAACCCAGGTCACCCCGACGTTCAACGGGCGATCGAGAAGGTAATCAAAATTGTCCAAGCCGCGGGCAAGCCGGTCGGCATTCTAGCGCCGCTGGAAGAGGATGCCCGCCGATACCAAGCGCTTGGCTGCCAATTCATTGCGGTAGGAATCGACATCAGCCTGCTGCGCCAAGGCGCCCTAAGCACGGTGGCCCGCTATAAAGCGCATTCGACGCAAGCACCGTCCAGCACCTACTAAACCACTGAGCCATGGCGGCGACGCCGCCGCGACCTATAACGATAACAGGAGACTCACGATGTCCCAGCCCACCACCTATCAAAATTATATCAATGGTGCCTTCGAGGCGAGCGAGCAACACCTGGAGGTTTTCAATCCGGCGACTCAAGCGCTGCTGTCGCGTGTGCCCAATGCCAACGCAAAAGAGGTTGACCGGGCACTCGAGGCAGCCCGAGGCGCGCAAAAGGCCTGGGCCGCGACACCGGCTGTCGAGCGGGCGGCATTGTTGCACCAGCTCGCCGATAAGCTGCGCGATCACGTGTCATCGCTGGCGCGCACGATTACTCAGGAGCAGGGTAAGGTCAGCGGGCTAGCCGAAGTCGAGGTCAACTTTACCGCGGACTACCTGGATTACATGGCCGAATGGGGGCGGCGTATCGAAGGGGAGATCATCCAGAGTGACCGGCCCAAGGAGAATATCTTTCTGTTCCGTAAGCCGCTTGGCGTCGTCGCCGGCATCCTGCCCTGGAACTTTCCGTTTTTTCTCATCGCGCGCAAGATGGCGCCTGCCTTGATCACGGGTAATACCATCGTCATCAAACCAAGCGAAGAGACGCCCAACAACTGCTTCGAGTTCACTCGGCTGCTTGACGAAGTTGGCTTTCCGAAAGGCGTGTTCAATGTAGTCAGTGGTACAGGGGCGGAAGCGGGCAACGCGCTGACCGCCAGCTCTCAGATCGATATGATCAGCTTTACTGGCAGCGTAGAGACCGGAGCCCGCATCATGAGCAATGCGGCTAATAATATCACCAAGCTAAATTTGGAGCTGGGCGGCAAAGCTCCTTCAATCGTGCTTGATGACGCCGATCTTGACTTAGCGGTGAACGCCATTCGCGGCTCCCGTATCATTAATACCGGGCAGGTGTGTAACTGTGCCGAGCGTGTTTATGTTCAGCGTGGTGTCGCCGATGAGTTTATCGCACGAATGGCCAAGGCAATGGAAACCACTCGCTATGGTGACCCGTTAGCCGATAGCGATGTCGAAATGGGGCCCATGATCAACCAGGCAGGGCTGGATAAGGTCGCGCAGATGGTCGAGACCGCGCGTCGTGAAGGGGCTGAGCTGGTCACAGGGGGACGCATCGCGGATCTCGGCACTGGTTTTCACTACCAGCCAACGGTGCTTTCCAACTGCCGGCAGGATATGGAAATCATGCGCAAGGAGATCTTTGGCCCCGTCTTGCCGATACAAATAGTCGATACCCTCGATGAGGCCATTGCGCTTGCCAATGACTGCGAATATGGCCTGACCTCTTCGATCTATACTCGCAGCCTCAATAGCGCCATGCAGGCGGCGCGTGAGCTGGACTTTGGCGAAACCTACATCAACCGTGAAAACTTCGAAGCCATGCAGGGCTTCCACGCCGGGGTACGCAAATCCGGCATCGGCGGGGCGGATGGTAAACATGGCTTGTACGAGTATACCCACAGCCACGTGGTGTACCTGGAAACCTGATCAACCATCCAATCGAGGTACCTTGCCATGAGTCATACAAACGGCTCCTCTGCCACTCAAGACACCTCTGGCGTGGTAGGCGGAGAAGTAACGGGTGGCGAATACGAACGTACGCCGGTGCCTGCCAAGGCCCGGCTCGGCTTCAAGAGCTTCATCGGCATGTATGCCGGTGAACATGCGGCGGGCACCGAGCTGATGATCGGTCCTTTGTTCGTATTGGCCGGCGTGGCGGCCTTTGATGTCGTGATCGGGTTATTGATCGGTAATTTGCTGGCGGTACTGAGCTGGCTGTTCTTGACGGCGCCTATCGGCACGCGGGTTCGGCTGACGCTTTATCGCCATCTCGAAAAGATTGCCGGTCGTCATACGGTTATTCTCTACAACTTGGCTAACGGCGTGTCATTCTGCTTTCTTGCGGGCGCGATGATCACGATTTCGGCGACCGCCGTCGGCGTATGGTTCGGGTTTCCCTTGCCGACGCTGTCAGACCTGCTGCCCAATAGCCTTGGATGGGTGTTGAGCGTCATCGGTGTCGGTGTCGTCATCACCGCTGTCGCGGCGTATGGTTACCGCTTTGTTTCCTGGTTTGCCAATATCGCGGCGCCCTGGATGGTACTGATGTTTCTGGGCTTCGGTATCGTGTCACTCAAGTGGTTCATCGATGCAACGGGTGCCGAAGCCAGCTCGTTGAGCGATCTCTGGACGCTGGCGGATACCGCGATATGGACCGGCGTGGAAGTACCCGGGCAGCCCAGCTTCTCGATTTGGCACGTCATCTTCTTTGCCTGGTTCGCCAATATGGCAATGCACGTAGGGATGTCCGATTTGACAGTGCTCCGGTTTGCACGCAAGAGCTGGTACAGCATTGCGTCTGCCGCGGGTATGTACGTGGGCCACTTCATGGCATGGCTGGCTGCCTCCATGCTGTTTGCTTTCCAGATGTACGATGCTGGACTCACCAGTGAAGCCGCCGTGATTGCCGCCTCGGAAGCAGGACAGATACCCACCCCGTTGCCCGGGCCGCTGGCCGACCAGGCACTGGGAGTCGCCGGGCTGATCTGCGTCATCATTGCCGGCTGGACGACCGCCAACCCAACCATCTATCGCGCGGGTCTCGCCTTTCAGGCGATCGTTCCCAATGTGTCGCGCTTCAAGGTGACCATTGGTACGGGGATTCTGACCACCATAGTGGCACTGTTCCCGGGGGTGGCGATGCAGCTACTGGACTTCGTTGCGCTATATGGTCTGCTGCTCATGCCAGTGGGAGCGATGATCTTCATTGATTACTGGGTATTGCCCAAACTGGGTCTGAAGAGTTTCTATGCAGAGTATACCGGGCAGCAGTTCACGCTTCCTGTGATAGCTACGTGGTTGATTACGCTGGCTATCTGCCTGTTCATGGTGCAGTTCGCCGGTATCGAAATCTTCTTTGTGGCCCTGCCAGGCTGGTTTATTGCCGCTGGACTGTTTGCTCTGCTCAGCTTCATTGCCCAGCGCAAGCGAGTCGAGCCTTCAGCAGCGCCTTCTTCATCAACGCTGGAGACGAGCTGATGCGTAAACTGCTCCAAGGTATTTCGCTTTTGATGCTAGTGCTAATAGTACTTTTACCGCTGTTCTATTTGTTCGATGTGGTTAGTGAATCGACCATGAAAGGAGCCATTCTTGCGGTGACCGCGCTTTGGTTCGTCATAACCCCTTTATGGATGAAAAAGGAGGGAGCATCGACTGCCGGAAATCCATAATCGACAGGTAACTCAATATTAATAAAAATTAAATTCAGCCTTTGAAAGCTGTAAAGGTAACTGGCTATCACTTGCGCGCAGGGTGAGTCTTGCTGAGCAAGTTACTTTTTGGCTTATAAATACGATAATAGTGGAGAACACGCCATGGAAGTATTGCACCTTGCGGTAGCGATCTTGTTGATCCTGCTGCTCATTCTTTACGTGAAATTAAACGCTGCCATTAGCCTGGTAGTGGGTTGCCTCTATCTTGGGTTATCCATGGGCCTTGGAATGACGGGAACCGTCGACGCCATCGGCGCGGGTTTTGGTAATATCATGACGGCCATCGGACTGCCGATTGGCTTTGGCGTCATCATTGGTCAGCTCATGAGCGATTCGGGGGCTGCGCACAAAATCGCCTACCGGCTGGTCGACAGTGCACCCAAAGGTGCCGGGTTATACGCCTTGGGGCTGACCGGGTTTCTGTTATCGATCCCGGTGTTTTTCGATGTCACGTTTGTGATACTCGTGCCTCTCGGCGTAGCCTTGGCCAAAACTCTTGGAAAGCCCCTGCCTTACGCCATTGGTGCGCTTGTCATTGGCGCAGCTACCTCGCACACCATCGTGCCGCCTACCCCCAACCCGTTGGCGGCTGCCTCCATCCTTGGTTTTGATATCGGCATCATGACCTTTGCTGGATTGACCGTCGGGCTGATTACCGCACTGATCGTCATGAAACTCTATTTCATGCTGCTCGATGCCGGTATCTGGAACGCTGCCAAGGACGAGCTCGCGATCAATGAGATCGATGAGCAGGAGCAAAGCGTTACTGCAACCCCCGAATTACCCGATATGCCGCTGTGGCAGGCGTTGGCGCCCATTGCCATTCCAATTTTGCTTATCCTGAGTGGAACACTTTACGACTACGCGCAGCAAATCGGCATGCTTGGTGGTACAGACCTGCCTGGTTTCGTCGCCTTTGTGAGCGACCGAATCGTGGCCTTGATGCTCGGGGCTATTGCCGCCTACGCCATTGCCATTCCATTGATGTCTCGAGATCGTTGCGATGTGTCGGCATCGAAAGGTTTGCAAACGGCGGGTCTTGTACTGTTGGTTACAGGAGCTGGCGGCTCGTTGGGGGCCGTGATCCAGCAAACGCAAATCGGCGAAATGCTCGTTGATCAACTGTTTCGAGATACCCAATCCGCCTTGGGCATGGTGCTGTTGACCTACTCCCTGGCGGCCATTTTCCGTATTGCGCAGGGCTCTGGTACCGTGGCCGGTATCACCGCGATGACGATAATGGCGGGGGCAGCCTCAACAGGGGTCGTCGAGCCTTTATGGATTGCCTTGGCTGCCTTGGCTGGGGGTATTAGTATTGGCCACGTTAACGATAGTGGCTTTTGGATTACCACTCAGTTGGCCCGATTCACCGTTCGCGGTGGATTTAAAACTTATACGCTGGGTGAGGCTATGGTGTCATTGACAATTCTTGCGCTGACCATCGTTGGCGTGTTGATCTGGAATTGACCCGACGATTTTTGGGTCTTTACTAGCTAACAGGTTGGCGCCGACTTGTTACCGGGGCTGATTGCTGATGGTAGAGCCGACGTTTCCCAGGGACTCAATAAAGGCTAGGCTTGCTTCAATATCCTTTGCATGAATTTCATCCATGATGATATCGATGTAAGGCTTTTTATCGATTAACTGCTCAAATATCAGCTGATAATCGAGCAAGCCTTTGCCCAGCGGCGCAAACTTTAGGCGATCGTCCTCAACAACGAAGTCTTTGGCGTGAATAACGGCGACTTTGTCGCCCCACTCGGAAATGGCGCTGCTTAGAATCTCTCGTTGGTTATGGTAATTGTCACTCGTTAATAGATTGACTGGATCGAAAATAATCTGCAGATTGTTCGAAGGCACGGCGTTCACCAAGCGGCGTACTTTATCAACGCTGTGTAAGGGGTGATTAACGCCAGGCTCTATCCCTACAATAACTCCGAAGTTCTCTGCTTCCAGGACCAGCTCTTTGACGCTCTCAACCATATCAGCAAAGGCTTTTTCCGTAAAATTTTCTTCGGTGTACACGATCTCAGCGTTTACATTGCCGGTTTCGGTGCCCACAATACTACAACCGAAATCCCGAGCATATTTCAGGTGCTCCTTGAACAAGGTTAACGCCCGCTGACGCTTTTGCTGGTCAGGGTGGATGATATTAACGTAGCAGCCCAGCACCGATATTCGCAGACCCTTTTTGCTAAAAGCCGTCTGGATATGGTTAGCCAATCCTGGAGTAATAAATCCCGTTTCAGGGGTAAGGTCGAAGGATTTACCTAGTGCGAGCTGTACTGTATTAATTTGCCGTGATGACAAGTCGCTGACAAGATCACTCAGTGTCTGTTTAGGCAAATCATGGGCTCTGATACCAATGTTCATGATATATCCTTTAAGTAAATCGATTAAAAGTAGGAGTTGGCAAAAAAGGCGTAGCCATTAATGCTACGCCCATGGTAAATAAAATACTCTTACTGAGTGCTAACTGCTTTTATCTGTTGATAGACTGCGAGCTCTTCCGGCGTACTCTCTAACGTTTCGTAAATAGGTTGAACGGCCTGCTGGAAGGGAGCGATATCCACTTCATTAATGGTAACCCCGAACTCATCCTGAATTTGTGTGCGAGCAGTGGTGATTGCTTCTCGCCAATGTTCTACTTGAGACTGGGTCGACTCTTCTAGCGCTTCCATTACCGCCGTTTGCTGTTCGTCCGATAGTGAGTCTATTACACGGTTGCTAATCAAAATGATGTCGGGAATTCGGGTATGGCCGTCCAGAGTATAGTAGTCAACAACCTCACCATGGCGGGCCGCGGTGAGAGCGAACTCGTTGTTTTCAGCACCGTCTAGTACTCCTTGTTGTAGTGCTGTATAGACTTCTTCTTGAGCCATCACTACCGGTGAGGCGCCCAGCAGCTTCATGGTGTCGATAGCGGTTTGACTTTGCATTACTCGGATTTTTTTACCCGCTAAATCTTCGACCTGCTCGATGGGCTCGTTGGTCATGTAAAAGTTGCGCTGTCCGGAGTCATACCAGCCAACACCAACGAATCCTTGATCTTGTGTCGATTGATAAACGTCCGACATGATCTCTTCATCGTTCATAACGCGATAAAAGTGTTCTTCGTCATCGAACAAGTACGGCATCGAAAAAACATCATAAAGAGGTGAGAAACTGCCCATTAGCCCACCGGATACTTTGGTCATATCGACGGCGCCCGCTTGAAGCAGTTCGACGAGCTCGCTTTCGCCGCCTAACTGGCTATCTGGAAAATAGGAGACCGTGATTGATCCATTGCTCTTCTCCTCTACCAGCTCTCCAAAGAGCGCCAGTGCATCCTTGACTGGTTGCGCATTCTGGGCATAAGCCAGCTTCAGATTGATATTTTGCTCCGCTAAGGCGTTCCCGGAGGCGAGTGCAAATATAGTGATCGTGGCGGACAAGATTGTTTTTGGGTAGCGAGATGCGATCATTGTTTACTCCATATTGGTATTGTTGATATTAATGATGCGTTTAACACACTGAATCAAAGGTATGTCCTCATATACTCGGAAAGGCATAATATAGACATGGCTTGACCGTATGGCATTGATGTCAATGGTATTTCTTTATAAAAGTCGAGGCTATCTCCCATGGCTGTTCCAAATGAAACCTGTTCTAGTTCACCTTCAGAATTTATATTGTCGATAACGCCCCTAACTGCTTTTTCCGCGACGTGAGCGTAACTTTTATCGATATAGCGTAAGCGCACTGCCTTGAGTAAGCCGTAGGCAAAGCCGGCTGTTGCCGAAGCTTCAAGGTAAGAGTCCGAGTCATTCATCAGGGTGTGCCAAAGACCATTGCCCGCTTGCCATTGGGCAAGCGCTTCAACTTGTGAATTCAGTACCTGAACGAGGTGACGACGAAACGCATCGTGTTTCGGCAGATCAAGTAGCTCTAAGAAATCAGGAATGACGATAGTTAACCAGCTGTTGCCCCTTGCCCAAAGTGCATTAGCGTAATTGTGGTTGCCGTCAAACGTCCAGCCATGAAACCAGGCACCGGACTGTTTATCCATCAGATATTGGATATGAATCAGAAATTGGTATTTCGCCTCCTCCACATACTCTGGTTTATTCAACAGCTGACCGATCTTGGCAAGAGGCATCACGCTCATCATCAGCGTGTCATCCCAAAGCTGCTGATGGTTTTCGTTATTATAAACGATATGCTGAAGCCCGCCTTTTTCCGTGCGCGGCATGTCATACATGACCCACTCTGCCCAAGCTTCCAGGTAGGGTAACCACTCCCTGTTACCATTTTCTTCATAACGATAGGCAAGAGTCAAAAATGGGCAGACGGTATTTACGTTCTTGGTTGCCAGTGGTTCTGCGAAGCGATCTTCAAACCACTGATCAATGATGGCGAGCGCCTCTTTATCGGATGTTTGCTCATAATACTTGTACATACCGTAAAGGCCGATACCGTGGGTCCACTCCCAGCCAGCCCACCCCTTGGTATCGATCGTTCTTCCGTCGTCAAGGTGGAGCAGATATTCACCGGTCTGATCATGTATATTAACCAGGTTATGAATGTTGCTTTTTATTAAACCGATCAGTTCTCGACGTCCAATAAAATGCTCTTTCTTTCTCAATAATTCGCTGTGTTTTACTTCAAATACTTTCATTGACGTATGCTCCACTAATAAGGAATGGCGTTATAGACCCATGAGTCTAGGTAGAAATAGTGTGATTTGAGGAATGTAAGTAATCAATAAAAGAATAGCCACGATTACGAAATAGAAAGGAAGTAGAGGCAGCAGCAGTTTTTCGACTTTTTCTTTAGCAACGCCTGCACCTACGAACAGGCCCGTTCCAACCGGTGGCGTGATGGTGCCGATACAAAGATTGAATACCATAATAATGCCAAAGTGTACTGGGTCGATGCCGATTTGTGTGGTTATCGGCAATAAAATTGGAGTGAAAATAAGAATGGCTGGGCCTATATCTAAAAAGCAGCCGATGACGAGCAACATCAGAGTGATGACCAGTAAGACAATGGTCGGGTTGGCCGAGATTTCTAAAATAGCAGTACTTAATGCACCAGGTAGGCCAGTTATTGACATCGCAAATGACATGGCTGCAGAGGCAGCTAAAAGAAACATGATGACGCCAGTCGTCTCGAGTGCTTTTATCAACGCCATCATGAAAGAGGAAAAGTTGATAGTCCGGTAAATGCCTATGGTTAGCAACATAGTGTAGAGAACAGAAATCGCAGATGCCTCAACTGCCGTAAAAATGCCCAGTACGATCCCGCCTATAATAATGAAAATTAATAACAGACTTGGCAGCGCATCGGTAATTATCTTCCTAACCGAGGAGTTATTTAGATCGATATAGTTAGTATAACCCCGCCCTTTTGCTATCAGGTAGGCGACCAACATGCAGCCTACTCCCCATAGACAGCCAGCAATAAGGCCTCCGGCGAAAAGAGCAGAAATGGAAGTTCCTCCACTAGCAAGGGCGTAGAGAATAAATGCCGTAGTGGGTGGAATAAGCATTCCGGTCGGGGCCGATGCAATATTGGCGGCTGCCGAGAAAGGACGGCTATAGCCTTCTTTTTCGCTCATGGGCACCATGACACCGCCAATCGAAGTAGACGCGGCAATTGCCGAGCCCGAGATGGCGCCAAACATCATATTGCCAACGATATTTGTATGAGCCAGAGAGCCCGGGATTCTCCCACTGAACAATTTGGCAAAATTGACCAAGCGTAATGCAATCCCACCATGATTCATCAAGACACCTGACAGGATAAAAAAGGGTATGGCAAGTAGCGTAAAGCTATCCAGGCTCGATACCATCTTCTGCGCGGTAGTGAAAATAGCGATTTCCATTGGTAGCGCCATCAGGATCGTTGCCATCGATGAAACGGCGATACAAATCCCAATAGGTGCGCCGATGAGGAGTAGAACAAAAAACGTCACGATTAATAAAAGACCGGCATCCAGCATCATGGTGTGACACTCCTGGAAGGAACCCTTTTCTTGATGAGGAGGGCACAGTTATTAAGACAGTAAATGATGATCAATACGCCCGAAACGGGAAGAGATAGATATAAGTACCCCTTGGCAATGTTAAGAAGAGGGTACATCTGCGCCATGCTATTGCTGGTCGCCTTGACTCCGCCATAAATAAGCACGATGGCTGCGAATAATATGAAAAGTACTTCCATCAGCACGCTCGAGATGATTCTCCACCGACCGGTAAGGCGGTCGGTTAGTAGTGTCAGGCTAACGTGCTCTCTTTGTCCAACCACATAGGCAATAGCCAGCATCGAAAGCCATACCAATGAGAATCTCAGTAAGGTTTCAGAAATAGTGCTGGGGTTATTGAGTAAGTAGCGTGCGATTACTTGCCAGCTGGCCACGCCCACCATGCTTATGAACAGAAGGCAGCATAAGTATTTCAAGGCGAAATCCATAGCGGCATGTATTCTCAACATCGCGTTTACCCTACTTTACGAGGAAATAATGGTAGAGCTTGCCAGCCCGGTTAAATCGTGTGGAACACCCTACCTGCGCTTATCTTTAAAATTTATATTGATAGCCCAGTAGCCAAGAGCTATTGCGTTGGCCGGGATCAATGACAGCCTCATCGCTGTTCTGATCGCGCCTTATATAGCCACCAAAAATCGTGTTACTGGCATTGAGTTGGTTGAAGACCAGAAATTCCTGCTCGAAGTAATCACGATTCCCGGTGCCGAAATCAGGCGACCTATTTTCGTGTTTGAAGTGATAGTGGGGGTTGTACAGGAACATCCATTGGTCACTTATGTTATAAGTGGCATAAAGGTCGATGCGCCCGGCGCGACCTTCTTCTGCTGTTTCATGGGTAGTTTCATGCTCGTAGCGATAACGGCCGGCCAGCCCCCAGCCTTCGCCTTGGTAGCCCAGTCTTACCCCTGCTAAAGCACGTGTCACATTCGACCTGAACTTGGCTCCTGCTTGGGGCGTCAGTGACCACCGACTGTCGTTATCGAGCTGGAAACGAGGAAAGGAGTAATTAACGAACGCTTCGTCGTGCTTTGGCCAACCGCTTTCATGAATATCTTTCTGCCAAAACCAGGATTTCTCGAACATCAGTGAAGAAGTATCTTCAAAGATGCGAGTAATAGCGACCTTGGGTAAGGTGAGTGCGTGGTCATTGGTTGTATGTTCGAGCTTGGTGGTCAAAATATGCTCGGCAGACCATACAGGTAGGCTCTGTGTCAGCAACGCGCAGGCTGCTGTGAAACCAGCCACCCGAGAAAAACGGGCTGAGTGGCGAAATGCGCTCATGACGACTCCATTGTTGATTTTATTAGGTAATACAGCCCAGTAACAATCAATAATCCTAAGACTGAGACTGGGGTTCTGTGTAAATGTAACAACGTGCCTATAAAAATGAAACGTTGTTTCTTTTATACTTTAGTCGCTTTCTGGTAACTTTCTCTTTGTTCAGCTTCACCTTGGGAACTGGCAATTACCATATTTTTGCGTTAAATTCAGAACGATAGTCCAATTTTAATGAAACGAGGTTTGAAGGATATGGCCGCTTCCCAGAAGCCCGACAATGTGGCTGCGGTAATGAAGGTTTTTGCAATCCTGGAAGGGCTCGCCGCGCAGCCTAGTATTGGCCTTTCTGAGCTCTCGCAGCGTTCGCTTACCTCGAAAAGTACGGCCTATCGGTTTTTGCAGACCATGAAAGAGCTGGGCTATGTCTCGCAGGAGGAGGAGTCGGAGAAGTACGCGCTGACCTTCAAGCTTTTTGAATTAGGTGGGGCGGCTCTTGAGCATGTCGAGCTAATTCCATTGGCTAATGTTGAGATGCGCAAACTTTCAGAGCAGACCCACGAGGCGATCCACTTGGGAGCCCTGGACGAAGATAGCCAGCATATTGTCTACCTGCACAAATACGACTCGCAGTTCAATTTGTGCATGAATTCCAGGGTGGGGCGCCGAAGTCCGGTTTATTCAACATCGATGGGCAAGACACTGCTTGCATGGATGGATGACAATAGAGCGCAGGAGATACTTGCCAAAACGCATTTTATTGCAAGAACAAGGTACACATTGACCAGTGCACAGCAGGTCCTGGATGAGTTACCCGGCATCCGTCAAGAGGGCGTTGCTGAAGACAGGGAGGAAGCCGAACTGGGCGTTCGATGCTTGTCGGTTCCGGTGTTTGATCGGTTTGGGCAGGCAATTGCTGCCTTGAGCCTATCGTTTCCCGTAGTACGTTATGAAGAGCAAAAACGCGACGAGTATATGGCGCTGCTTTTTGACGCAGGGAAGCGAATTTCTTCAGGACTGGGGTTTTACGATTACCCATTCTCTCGTTCTTGAAAAAGAAAAAGCTCTAATAGAGGCGCCAAACGAGAAGGTTGGCGCCTCTTTCTCATTTAACGGGCTAGCCACCCTCCATCGACGGCAAGCGTGTGTCCTTGCACGTAATTCGAGGCATCCGATGCAAGAAAAACGGCCGCTCCTGCCAAGTCGTCTGGTGTACCCCATTGGCCTGCCGGAATACGGGCTAGAATTTCTTGACTTCGCTGCGGGTCTTTACGTAGCGCTTCGGTGTTGTTGGTGGCCATGTAGCCGGGCGCAATGGCATTGACATTGATACCCTCGGACGCCCATTCGTTTGCCAATAAGCGTGTCAGACCCAGCACGCCGCTTTTGGAAGCAGTATAAGAGGGCACGCGGATGCCACCCTGAAAGGAGAGCATTGATGCAATGTTTATGATTTTACCGCGCTGCTTTTTTGCAATGCAGGCTCGCGCGAAAGCCTGAGACAGAAAGAAAATACTCTTGAGATTGACATCGAGCACTTCATCCCAATCCTTTTCAGTGAATTCCAGCGCACTCTCCCGGCGAATGGTGCCCGCATTGTTGATCAGGATGTCGGTTTGGCCAAAGTGCTGCTCTGCCTTCTCTATAATAGAGGGGATGGGAGCGATGCTCCCAAGTTCTTCCTGAATGGATAAAAACTCTACTCCCAATGCTTCAACCCGCTGGCGGGTGTCGTCCGGCGAACGTCGGTTAACGCCCACAATGTGGCAACCTGCGCGAGCCAAACCAAGCGCCATGCCTTGCCCCAATCCTGTATTACAACCAGTGATGATGGCAACCTTGCCACTTAAATCAAAAAGAGTATTGCTCATGCGGGCTCCCGGTTTTAGCGAAGTTCATCCATGGGGATATGATCCATATCGGAGAACGTTTGGTTCTCGCCGGCCATGGCCCAGATAAAGGTATAGCGACCGGTGCCGACGCCAGAATGAATCGACCAGCTGGGCGAAAGCGCAACCTGACGATTACGGACCACGAGATGACGCGTTTCCTGAGGTTTGCCCATCATATGAAATACGACGCTGTCATCTGCCATGTCGAAATAGAAATAGGCTTCCATCCTGCGCTCATGAGTATGGCAGGGCATGGTATTCCATAGGCTACCTTCTTCCAAGCGGGTCATGCCCATCAATAGCTGGCAGGTAGGTAGCACATCCGGTACGAAATACTTGTAAATGGTGCGTTCGTTGCTGTTGGCGGCGTTGCCTAGCGTTTGAGGTGAGGCATCTTCAAGAGTTACTTTCCGGGTAGGGTATTGCTGATGGGCAGGCGTACAGCACATATAAAAAGCGGCCGGGTTATTAGCATCATCGCTCTCAAACTGGACATCACGACTCTCTTTGCCGATATAGACCCCTTCATGGGTCGCAACCTCGTAGCGTGTTCCATCCACGGTAATGCTGCCAGGCCCACCAATATTGATGGTGCCTAGTTCACGCCGCTCGAGGAAGTAGTCGGTGCCCGTGTGTTGACACATGGATGTCGATATGGCGATCGGACTATCGACCGGCAGCGCACCGCCTACTATCAATCTATCCAGGTGGCTGTATACGACCGTAAGTTCGCCCTCTTGAAATAATTTTTCAATAAGAAACTGGTTGCGAAGGCTTTCAGTATCCAGCTGTTTTGCATGCTCGCTATGAATAGCTTCACGAAATTCCATACATTCTCCGAAATGTTGTTCTTAAAAAAAAGAAACGACGGTTCATGATAGCATCGAGTATGCTTTTTTCAACTTGGCTAACGCCTATTCTTATATACGCCAACTCGCTTTCGCTCTTACAACAAAAAAAGCAGCGCCCCTTTTGATTGGGCGCTGCTTTTTTATTGATTGATGCCGATTTAATCGCTTGGTGAGCAGCTCTCCAGCCGATACCCCGACTGATACACGCTTTTCAGCCGCAGCCCGTGGCGGCCGTCGAGCTCCAGTTTGCGCCGCAGGCGGCTGACGTGGGTGTCGACGGTGCGAGTCGGCAGGTCCCCCTTCAACCCCCACACCAGCTCCAACAGGTGCGGCCGAGTGAGCGTGGCGCCGAGCTTGCTGAACAGTAGCGCGGCCAAACGGTACTCGCGCTCCGTCAGGTCCGCAGGTTCGGCGTTAAGATAAATCTGGCGCTGGTCGCTATCCATCGAGTAGGCATCGCCAATACTTGCGGCGGCCGGCGCCGGCGACTGCCAGGTGCGCCGGCCGAGCGCGTTGATTCGCGCCAACAGCTCTCTAGGGCGTAGCGGTTTGGCGAGAAAGTCATCGGCGCCTTGTTCCAGCGCCTGCACCACGTCGTCTTCATGCTGGCTTGCCGTAATGAAGAGAATCGGTCCCTTCCAGCCATCGTGGCGGCGTAGATGCCCCACTACATCCATACCGCAGCCGTCGGGCAGCCGCCAGTCGATGATCAGAAAATCGAAAAGCTGCTGATCCATGTGCCGACGAAGCTCGCTTGCGCGACCAAACAGCGACACCCGGTGCTGTTCGACCGCCAGGCACTGCTCGATGTACGCCTGCTGATCCGGGTCGTCTTCCAATACACCAATATGCATGGGTGAGTCCTCGCTGTCTGGCTTCGCTCTCGGCCAAAAGACGTATCTGTCATCGCGCCGAGCATATCGACACAAAGGTTCACAGTTAGGCGTTGAGCGGCCGATCTATAATCAAGGCTTGGAGATCCGCGTCTTACCAGGAGTCTTGACACCATGCGCTACCCGGTCGCCCTTGCCCCCGCGTTACTGTTACTCTCTTTATCGGCCGCTGGCGAAAATCTTGAGCCGCCCAAGGGGCCCGTGCTGCTCGTCGTGTCGGGCAATCTCGACAACACCAACGTCGGTGACGAGGCGCATTTTGATCGCGCGATGCTGGAGGCGCTCGAGCAGCACGACACCCTCACGCATACGCCCTGGCACGACGGCGCGGTCAATTTTTCCGGCCCTTTGGGCCGCGCGCTACTCGAAGCCGTGGGCAGCGACAGCGACCAGGTGCGGGTCACGGCGCTCAATGACTACGCGGCGACGATACCGGTCAGCGATTTCTATCAGTACGATGTGATCTTTGCGATGCGCGCCGACGGCGAGCCGCTTCGCGTACGCGACCAGGGGCCGCTGTTCGTGATCTATCCCTTCGACGATGACCCGAATCTTTTGAACGAACTCACGCTCACCCGCTCGGTGTGGCAGGTCAACCGACTCGACATCGAGTAAGCCCATACGGGAAGACTGCCCCGATGAAGATACTCCAGCGCTACTTTTCCAATGGGGCCAGAATCGCCACGTTTTCGGCGATTCTTTTCTTTTTCTCGGCGCTGGCCACCGGTGGCATGATCTATTACCGCCAGTACGCGTTGGAAAATCGCCTGCTCGAAAATCTGCTCTGGTCCGCCTACCAGTTCGACCGCGAGGCGCGGGAGTTTCGGCTGGAGCTTTTACAGGCGGCCCCCGAGAGCGCCTCGGCCGAGGCGCTTTTGACCCGCTTCGAAATTCTCTATAGCCGGCAGATGCTGCTTCAACGTGGAGACATGGGCAAGGAGATCGACCAGGTCGATAGCCTGCGCACGCGGGTAGAGAATTCCCTGGTCGAGATCACGGCGCTGGATACGCTGCTGGAAGATCTGTGGGATAACCCGGAAGGCCTCTCGCCGGCGCTGCTTGAATCGCTGCGTGCTCGGGCAACGAGCCTGCAAGCGCTGACCGCGGAAGTACTGGTCGAAACCAACGCAAGCGTCGTGCAGGCACGCACCCAGGAGCGGGAGAGCTTGAACCGGCTCTATGGGCTTGCGCTGATACTGATTACGCTGTTGATGCTTTCCGGTGCCCTGCTGGTGCGGGCGCTGGTGCTCGAGGGGCGATCGAATCTGGCCAAGGCGCGGGCGCTGGAAAAGCAGAGTCTGGAGCTCAACGCGACCGCGCAAAAGGCGGAAACCGCCAGCCGCGCCAAGTCGGAGTTCATGGCGATCGTCAGCCATGAAATACGCACGCCGCTCAACGGCATCGTCGGCATGGCCGATTTGCTCACGGATGAGGTAAAAACGCCGGCGGCCAACGACTATCTGTTGGCCATCAAGCGAAGCGCCGAGAGCCTTCGCTGCGCGATCAACGATATTCTGGACTACACCAAGATCGAGTCGGGCTATCTGGATCTCAACGCCCAGCCCTTCGATCTGCATCAGTGCATCGACGAGCTCTGCTCCGGTTACGCGCTGCAGGCGCAGGCCCGCGCCGTGGCGTTCGATGCTACCCAAGCCGACGATCTGCCGCGCTTTGTTATAGGCGACCGCGCACGCATCCGCCAAATTTTGATGAACCTGATCAACAACGCGCTGAAATTCACCGAGGAAGGGTTCGTCAAGTGCGCGGTGACCGCCTCGGCGCCGGGCATGGTCTGCTTCGAGATTCGCGATACCGGCTGCGGCATCAGCGAGCAGAATCAGGCCCTGCTGTTTTCAGCGTTCTCCCAGGTCGATACGTCGATGTCTCGCCGCCACGAAGGCACGGGGCTGGGGCTTGCAATCTGCAAGCGGCTGGTCGAGTCGATGGGAGGCGAGATCGGTGTCATCAGCGTGGAAAACGTAGGCAGTCGCTTCTGGTTCACGTTGGCGCTGCCTACCTGTGAGGCGCCGGAGGTTTACGCTCCGCAAAGCGAGCAATCCTGCACTATTCAAAACCGACACATTCTGGTGGTCGAGGATAATCCGCTCAACCAGACCGTCGCGTGCCAAATGCTCGAGCGGCTGGGCCAGCGCGCAAGCATTGCTGAAAACGGTGAGTCGGCGCTTGCCCTGCTGGCCAAACGGCGCGACGACATCGATCTGGTGCTCATGGATATGCAGATGCCAGTGCTGGATGGGCTGCAAACCACCGAGCAGTGGCGCGCTCGGGAACGCGAACACGGGCTTTCACCTCTGCCGATCGTCGCCATGACCGCCAACGTCATGCCGGAGCACCGCGCACGCTGTATGCAAAGTGGTATGGACGACATGATTCATAAGCCCTTTACCCGCGACGAGCTGTACCAGATGCTCTGTCGCCACCTGTCGCCATCGCCTTTGTGTGAAGCGTCGAACGCGCGAACCGAAGAGGCGGCAAGGGCGAAAGAGAGGGCTTCTGCCGTGAGCTGCGTTGCCCAGCCGGATACCCGTGTGCTCGACCCGGATACCTGCACGGAACTCAAGGAGACGTTCGATGCCGCAGCGCTGAACACGCTTTTGACAACCTTTCTAAATCGATTGGACGAGCGCCGGGAAAAACTTTCGAGCCACTTGGCCGGCAAGCGACGCGAGGCGTTTCAACAGGAGGCACACTCGCTCAAGGGGGCGGCGTCATCGCTTGGCTGTTCGGCCATCGCCGAGTGGGCAAGCCAGATGGAGCGCCGGGCGCTCGAGGCGCCCCTGAAGGAGTTGAACGACGGGGTGGCGCGTCTGCCCGCCTTGAAAACGTTGACTCAGCAGGTGCTCGAGAAGGAGGGGGTACTGGCGGGTTGAGCCGACTCGTGTGAGCGACGCTCCCCCAGCCACTGCTCAAAAGCCGCCGCGCTTTGCGGTCGGGCGAGGTAATACCCTTGCCCCATACTGCACCCCGCCTCGGTTAGCAGATCGAGCTGCACCTGGGTCTCGATGCCCTCGGCGACGACTTCGAGCCCCATGCGTTTGCCCAGATCGATCACGGAAAGCGAAATCGCGCGCGCGGCGTCGTCCTGCTCCATCAATGAGACGAAGCTGCGATCCACCTTGAGCTCGTCAAAGGGAAGTCGGTAGAGCTGTCTTAGCGAGGAGTAGCCGGTGCCGAAATCATCGAGTGACAAACGACAGCCCAGATCGCGCAGCGCCTCCAGTACGTGGCGCGCATAGTTCAAACACTCTATTCCCACCGACTCCGTTAGTTCCAGCGTCAGGCGCGCCGGCCCCGTGACGTAATGGCTTTTGAGTCGCTTGAACGACTCGATGACGCCTTCCTCCTTGACGAAATCCGCCGGGACGTTGACGGCGACGTTCAAAGCCCAGCCCTTGGCCTGCCAGCGGACCTGCTGGGCCAGCGCAAGTTCGAGCACCTGCCAGGTCAGCGCGCCTATCAGACCATGCTTTTCTGCCATCGGGATGAAGCTATCTGGAAACAGCAGCCCAAGCGTCGGATGTTGCCACCGCACCAACGCTTCGACGCCTTTGATAGCGCCCCGCTGCAAATCCTGCTGGGGCTGATAGACCAAAAACAGCTCGCCGCCCTCGAGGGCCTGGGTGAGGTCCTCGGCCGTTGGCATCCCGGCCTTCGCCTCGAGCGGTGAAAGAAACGCCGGCAGGCCGGTCAGGAAGCCGGACTTGGGCAAAAAGCCCAGCATTTGCAGCCCCTTCGCTCGGCCGGCGTCGATGGCGCGGGTCACGTTCTCGGAGGCGCTGGCGCTAATCAGTAAAATCGCCGCGTTCAGGCGCAGGTCGTAGAGGTAATCGAGAATATCGAGACCGGTAAACTCGCCAAGCTCCAGATCGAGGAGAATAAGCGTCGCCTCGAGCAGCGAGGGTTGACGAACCAGTTCACCTAAACTGCCCACCGTTTCGACCGCGAAACCATGCTGCTCCAGCAGCAGTTTGCTCAGTAGCTGGACGTCCCTGTCGTCATCGATTACAAGCGCCGTAGCGGCCATACCCTGTCCTTTGAACGTTGTTCGTTATTGAATCCAATCGGCTGATGTTTGAATAAATTCAGTGCCCGAGATAAATGAGCGTTTGAAAAGGCAAACGTCACTCCCTGCTCCAGCGAGGCGGGCATCAAAAGGCGGTCCACTCGGGTTGAGCCGGCGCCGGCGAGAGGCGGCGCTCCAAAGGCCTGGAAACAGGCGGGGCGCTGGCAGGCGTACGTGGCGTGGAAGCTTGTGACGGTGTCTCGCTGAGTTTGAATGCGCCCACCAACTCACCAAGCCGCGCGGCCTGAGCGCTAAGCTCTGCCGCCGCCGCGCTCGACTCTTCGACCATCGAGGCGTTGTGCTGCGTCATGCCGTCGAGCTCGCTCACCGCATCGTTGACCTGACCGATGCCCACGCTCTGCTCTCGGGCACCGGCGCTGATTTCTGCGATAACGTCAGAGACGCGCTCGATGCTTTTCACCATCTCTGCCATCAGCCGCCCGGTATGCTTGACCTGGCCAACGCCCACCTCGGTTCGGCTCATGGAGCTAGCGATCAGCGCGGCGATGTTGCTGGACGCTTCGCTCGAGCGGCTGGCAAGCATGCGCACCTCCTGAGCGACCACTGCAAAGCCGCGACCGTGCTCACCGGCCCGCGCCGCTTCCACCGAGGCGTTGAGCGCCAGAATGTTGGTTTGAAACGCGATGCCCTCGATCAGCGTCACGATGCTGCTGATTTCCGACGACGACGTGCTGATGTCGTCCATGGTCTGCTCGACGCTCGCCATGGAGTGCTGGCCTTGCTGCGCGAGCTCGCGCGTGGAAAGCGCCAACTGATCGGCCTGTTGCGCCGAATCCGAGGCGGCCTTGACGACCGCGGCGATCTCCTCCATCGAGGCCGAGGTTTGCTGCAGGTTGGCGGCGGCCTGCTCGGTACGCGCGGAGAGTTCCTGACTGCCGGTCGCGATTTCCGTCGAGGCGTGAGTGAGGCTTGCGGTACTGGCGCTGACGCTCTGCAGCGTCTTGTCGATGTGGCGAATGAAACCATCAAAAGCGTGCGCCAGCTCGCCGATCTCGTCGCGGCGCTGGCTATCGATACGCGCGGTCAAATCGCCATCGCCGTTACTGATGTCATCGATACGCCGGCTGATCTGACGCAGCGCCCTGGACATCATCCGAGGACCCATCACGGCAATCAGTGACGCGATGACGAACACCGCCAGGGCAAAGAGGAACGTCGCCATCTGCTGCGAGTGAATACGTTGAACGACCGCCGCCTGGGCTTCGTAAATGGCGGTTTCGATGCTCGCGCCCGCGATGTCATAAACGGCGCGCAGCTCGTTGAAGTGCTCGAGCGATTCACCGTTCATCAGCGCCAGTGCCTCGGTCAACTGGCCGCGTTGGTGCAGATCGAATACCTGCGACGCGCTCGAAAGCCAGGCACTGTAAAGCGCCTCGAAACCGTCGGTTTGCGATGTCAGCGCTGGATAGTCCTGCATCCGTTCGAGATAGAGCGCCATGCGCTCCTGGGCCTGCTGCGCGTTGTCGCGAAACTCGTCGAAAAGCTCGGCGGCGCGTGTCGAGCCGGCCGGCGTAAGCAGCGTCGTTACCTCGGCAAGACGTGCCTGGTAGAGGTCACGGTCGCCGTTGAGCGTGGCCGTCGAGGCAGGAATGTAGTGGTCGATAAACGTATCCAGACGATGTTTGACCGTGTTGACCAGCTGCGTGTCAGCCAGCACGACCAGAAGAAGCGACAGGGCGACGGCGATGAACACCAGCGCATACTTCACTTTTATAAGACGGAAACGGTTCATGAGAAATACTCATTAAGTAGGATATAATGAGTAGAAGGTAGTCTTAAAGTGTGAGTTATAGCGAGTGTTATACATCACTGTTCACACTTGTTTACCTTTTTGCGAGATTGAGTTGACAGGTGCGATATGACACCCCTCTTTCCCCCTCTTTCCCCCTCTTGATTCTATTGATAACCCTTTGCCTGCAAACGGAAAAGCTGCGCGTAGCGGCCATTTTCTGCCAGCAGCGCGTCGTGGGTGCCGCGCTCGATGATATGACCCTGGTCCATGACCAGGATCAGATCCGCGCTTCGCACGGTGGAGAAGCGGTGCGAGATCAAAATCGTCATCTTGTCGCGGCTGTGGGCGCGAAAGCGGGCGAAGACGTCGGCCTCGGCGGCGGCGTCCATGGCGGCGGTGGGCTCGTCGAGTACTAAAATATCCGCCTCCTTGCGCATGTAGGCGCGCGAAAGCGCTACTTTCTGCCACTGGCCGCCGGAAAGCTCCTGACCATTTTTGAACCAGCGGCCAAGCTGGGTCTGGTAGCCGGCGGGCATCTGTTCGATGAAACCATCGGCCAGCCCAAAGTGCGCCGCCTGCTGCCAACGGCTCTGGTCATCGAAGGCGTCGATGTCGCCCACGCCCAGGTTTTCGCCCACCGGTAGCTGATAGCGCACGAAGTCCTGGAAGATCACGCCGACGCGTTTTCTTAACGTCTGCGCCTCCCAATCGCGCAGGTCGCTGCCATCGAGCAGAATGCGACCTTCAACGGGCGAGTAGAGCCGCGTCAACAGCTTGATCAGCGTCGTCTTCCCCGAGCCATTTTCGCCCACCAGCGCCAGGCTCTGGCCCGGTGCCAGGTGCAGCGAAATATCGCGAAGTACGACGCGCCCGTTTGGGTAGGCGAACGTGACGCTCTCGAAGCGCAGCCCGTCGCCGGGCACCTTGCCTTGAGTCAGCGTGCCGCCTTCTGCCTCGGTGGGGTGTTCCAGGTAGTCGTAAAGGTTGGACAGGTAGAGGTTATCCTCGTACATGCCGCTGATCGCGGTGAGAATGGCCGACAGCGCCGACTGGCCCTGCTTGAATACCATCAGGTACATCGTCATCTGTCCAAGCGTGATCGCGCCGATCACGGTTTCGAGCACCACCCAGCCGTAGGCGATATAAAACGTGGCGGTGCCCAAAAGCCCCAGCAGAAATCCCCAGCCTTCGCGCTTGAGGGTCAAAAGCCGATCCTCGGCGAACAGTCGATCGAAGATGGCCCGGTAGCGACTCAGAAACAGCGGCTCCAGGCCGAAGAGCTTGACCTCCTTGATACTGTCCTCGCGCGCCAGCACGGTTTCCAGGTAGCTCTGCATGCGCGTTTCCGGCGAGCGCCGGCGAAAAAGGCGAAAGGCATCGCCGGAGAACTTCGCTTCAGAAACGAACACCGGCACGGCGCCGGCAGCCAGAATCAACAGCGCCCAGGGCGAAAACTGCACCAGCAGCACGCTGAAGCTACAAAGCGATATCGCGTTTTGCAGAAAGCCGAAGGTTTTGGTCACCAGCGCCAGCGGCCGCGTCGAGGCCTCGCGCCGGGCGCGGGTCAGCTTGTCGTAGAGTTCGGAGTCCTCGAACTGGGAAAGCGATAGCGTGCCCGCTTTTTCCAGAATCAGCACGTTCACCTTCTGGCCCAGCAGCGCGCGCAAAAGCGACTGCTGAGCGGCGAGCCCGCGCTGAGCCAGCGCCATCACCGCGATGATCAGCGCCTCGAGGGCCACCAGCCACAGCACCGGCGCCAGAATGATCCAAAGCACCGGGTCCTCGGCGGCTTCAAACGTCTGCATGGCGCCGACCACGCCGTCGACGATCAACTGGCCCACCCAGGCCGCCACCGCCGGCAGCACCCCGGCCACCAGCGTGCACAGCGCAAGCCCTAGCGTCATCCAGCGCGAGGTGTCCCACACCAGCGAAAGCGCCCGCCGGCTGTAGCGAAACACGCTGAAAAAGCCGGCAATCGACGATGTAGAGCTCAACAGGGCCATGCGAGGCGACCACCTATAACCGGAGAAAAGCGCCATGATGCATCGCTTTGCCCCGGACCACCAGGTGATCCTGCGCTTATGGGCTCAAAGCGGCAGCACCGCGCCGTCGGTGCGCGGCTCGGTTCCGCCCTGGAGCACGCCGGACTCGGCATTGCGCAAAATGATCTGGCCACGGCCGAAACTGATCGAATCGGCGACCTTGACGATTTTATGCCCGCGCCGGGCAAGTGCCAGCGCCAGGTGATTGGGGAAGTCGGCCTCGACCTCGATGGTTTTACCTTCGACCCACTTCCAGCGCGGCATGTCCAGCGCCGCCTGGGCGTTGAGCCCATCGTTCAAAAGCCCGGTGACGACCTGCACGTGGCCCTGGGGCTGCATGTAGCCGCCCATGACGCCGAAGGGGCCCACCGCCTGATCGCCTTTGGTAATAAAGCCTGGGATGATGGTGTGGTAGGTGCGCTTGTGGGGGGCGAGCGCGTTGGCGTGGTCCGGGTCGAGCGAGAAGGAGCTACCGCGGTTTTGCAGGCTGATGCCGGTTTTCGGGACGACCATGCCCGAGCCAAAGCCGTGAAAATTGCTCTGAATGAACGACACCATGTTGCCTTCCTCATCGGCGGTGGCGAGATACACCGTGCCGCCCTGAAACGGGTTGCCGTGGGTCGGGTCGACAGCCTGCTCACCAATCAGCGCGGCGCGCGATTTCAGGTACTCGTCGCTCAAGAGCTGCTCGGTGGTGTGCGCCATGGCGCCGCGCTCGGTCAAGTGCTTGAAGCCGTCCATGTAGGCGAGCTTGGTCGCCTCGATGCGCCGGTGCAGGGTCTCGACCGTATCGCTGCTCTCTTCGAGTTGGTCGAGCATACCCAGCGCCTGCAGTACGATCAGCCCGCTGCCGTTGGGCGGAATCTCCCAGATATCATGGCCCTGGTAGCGCACGCCGATCGGGTCGACCCACTCCGGCGCGTAACCGGCCAGGTCTTCCTTACGCAGCAAGCCACCGTGTTCGCGAGAAAACGCATCGATACGCTCGGCGAGCTCGCCGGTGTAAAACGTCTGGGCGCGGGTCTCGGCAATCGCCCTGAGGCTTTCGGCGTGGCCGGGGGAGGCCCATATCTGGCCGGGCTGCGGCGCGCGGCCGTTGGGCGCGAAGGTGTCGAACCAGGCCGTAAAAGCGGGGTCATCATAAGCGGCGTAGGTATGAACCGCCTCGGCCCACATCTGATGAATCACCGGGGTGACTGCAAAACCCTCTTCAGCAAGCGCGATGGCCGGTGCCAACAGCTCGGCAAAGGGGAGCCTGCCAAAGCGCTCGGACAGCGCCGCCCAGGCGGCCGGGGCGCCGGGAATGGTGACCGGCAACATGCCGTGACTCGGTATCCGGTCATGGCCCAGCGCTTTCATCGCCTCGATGGTGGCGGCCTTCGGCGCTTGGCCGCTGGCGTTCAGCCCGTGCAGCTTCCCGTTCACCCAGACGATCGCGAAGGCGTCGCTGCCGATGCCGTTGGAGGTAGGTTCCACCACGGTCAGCGCAGCGGCGGTGGCGATCGCCGCATCCACGGCGTTGCCGCCTTGCTGCAGGATAGTGATTCCCACCTGAGCGGCCAGCGGCTGGGAGGTGGCGACCATGCCGCGTTTGCCAAAGGTGGTCATGCGCCGTGATGCGCTGGGATAGTAGAGAGCGTCATGATGAACGTCGTGTTGCATATCGAAATCCTTGTGAATCAGCCCAGCAGAAGGGCGCCGTAGAGCAGCGCGCCGAGCACCACAAACGCCGGATGGACGTTTAGCCACACCAGCGCCGCAGCGGCCACGGCGCCGATGATCAGCGTATGAACGAGCCCGGCGCTCTCCATGCCTTCCAGAAAGAAGCCCAGGGTGAGCCAGGCCATCATGACGGCGATGACCGGGCGCACCCACTGGCTCATGCGTTTGACGCGCGGCGATTCGCGGTGGCGGTAAAGAAGGCCGAGCGCCCCGAGCATGAGCAGAAGCGACGGCACCACGGTGGCCAGCACCGCCACCAGCGCCCCCAGGGCACCGGCGACCTCATAACCGATGTAGCCGGCCATCTTGGTGGCGATAGGGCTTGGCAGCGCGTTGCCCAGTGCCAGGGTTTCGGCGAAGCCCTGGGAGGTCATCCAGCCGTAGCGGCCGACGACCTCGGCCTCGATCAACGGGATGATGGCCGGGCCGCCGCCATAGCCAATGATGTTGGGAATGAAAAACGCCAGAAAAAGCTCCCAGTAGATCATGCGGACTCCTCCGGAGGCTTTTGTCGAGCGGCGTTTGGCTTGCGCTTGGGCGAAAGGAGCGCCGAGGCGAGCAGGGCGCCGATGATGAGTCCCGGGTGGACCCCGAGCCCATAGATCAGCCCGCCGGCCACCAGGGCGATGGCAATGCTTATAAGCCAGCCAAGCGAAGCTTTGGATTTTTCCAGAAAGTCCCAGGTCAACTGACCCATCATGATCATGACCACCGGAATCACCGCTTGGCCCATGCCGCGAATCCAGCCGACATCGCGGTAGCGGCTGAACACGCCGAGCATCACGATCATGGCGACGATCATCGGGCCGATCACGGCCAGCACCGACATGAGACATCCTGCCGTGCCGCCTACCCGGTAGCCTATATAGCCCGGTATCTTGGTCGCGATCGGGCCGGGCAAGGTGTTGCCGATCGCCAGAACGTCGGCAAACTCTTCGTCGGTGAGCCACGCGTGACGCTTGACCACCTCGGCGTGGATCAGCGGAATCATCGACGGTCCGCCGCCGAAACCGAAAATGCCCACGCGAAAAAAGGCCCAAAACAGTGCCAGTAGTGTCATCGAAGTGATCGCTCTTGTACGTCGTCGTGTTGTCGAAGGCTTTTGAGAAAAGCGGTGCGCCCTCGTTAAAGGCGTTTTATCATACTATTTATAGAAAAATCGATTATTTTAAAAGCGGATTATCCCGACGATTTTTATCATCGCGTATGTTGTGTCATCACGTATTTGTATTAATGGCGGGAGAGATCACCATGAAAAACGATGCGCTGCCATCTAGCGGCACGGCTTCGAGCCGCATTTTTGAGACGCTGCGTCAGGATCTGGTGCGCGGGCGCTTCGCCGCGGGGGAGAAACTGGCGATCAACGCGCTGAGAGAGCGCTATCAGGTGGGGCTTAGCCCGCTGCGCGAGGCGCTGAACAAACTCGCCGCGTTTGGGCTGCTGGTGCAGGAGAACCAGCGTGGTTTTCGGGTGCCCGGGCTTAGCGAAGCCGAGCTCGAGGATATCACGCGGCTTCGCCTCGAGCTCGAGGGCATGGCGTTCGAGCGCGCCATCGCCCAGGGCGACGCCCAGTGGGAGGCGGACCTGCTGGGCGCGGCTCACCGGCTCAAGCGCGCGGATAAAACCCAGGACATGGGCGAGGCCTGGGAGGCGCTACACACCCGGTTTCACCGCACGCTGGTCGCCCCCTGTGGCTCGGCATGGCTGATTCGCTTCATCGAGCAGCTCCACGACCAGTTCGACCGCTACCGCCGGCTGGGCGCCAACCCACCGGTGATCCGTCAGCCGCTGGACGATCAGCACCAAAAACTGGTGGAACTGGCGCTTGCCCGCGACGTCCAGGCCGGCCGGGAGTTGATGGACGATCATATTCGCCAATCTTTTGAGGTTGCGCTGGCGCACTACCGCCAGCACACGTAGGCTGGCGGCTATAACGGGCAGTGACGACAGAAAGTGATAATGGAAGAGGGCGCCATGGCGGTAACGGATGAGGTAGTAATCGAGCAAACGCTTTGTTGGGTACGAACGTTTATCGTCGCGCACGATATTTGCCCCTTCGCCAAGCGCGAGCTCGACGCGGATCGCGTGCGGGTGCAGGTGGTACGCTCCAAAAAGATCGAAGTGGCGCTCGAGGAGCTGGCTGCGGAGCTCGACTGGCTCACCCATCACGACGAGGTCGAAACCACGCTTCTGGTACTGCCGACGCTGTTCAAGAGCTTCGATCACTACCTGGATTTTCTCGAGCTCGCCGAACATCTGGTCGAGGAGCTCGGCTTCGAAGGTATCTTTCAGCTGGCGAGCTTTCACCCGGATTACTGCTTCGCCGATGCCGACCCGGAAGACGCCGCCAACTACACCAACCGCTCGCCCTACGCCATGGTGCACATCCTGCGCGAGGCGAGCGTCGAGAAAGCGATCGCGTTCTATGGCGATACCGACGCGATCCCCGAGCGCAACATCGAGAAGCTCTCGGCCATGGGCAGCGATGCCGCCCAGAGTGCGCTCGAGCGGTGTCGTGGCGCTAGCGGCCGGGGCGATGAATGACCAGCCGGTGCTTGCCCTGGCTTTTCGCCGCGTAGAGCGCGTTATCGGCAAGCTTTAGCACCGTCTCGATGTGCTCGCCGTGGTGCGGCCACCAGGCCGCGCCGAGGCTACAGCCGACGGTGGCCGTTTGCCCCTCGGCGAGCTGAATGGGGCGCTCGATGGCATTGAGCAGCCGCCTTCCCACTTCATGGGTGAGCGGTTCGAGATACTCCGGCTGCGTCTTGAGCACCATGACGAACTCGTCGCCGCCCAGGCGTGCTACCACATCGCCGCTTCGCAGCGCGTTTTTCAGCCGGTTGGTGATCTCGATGAGCAGCAGGTCGCCAGCGTGGTGGCCAAGCTCATCGTTGACCCGCTTGAAGCCATCCAGGTCGATGTACATCACCACCATGTTCTGTAAATGGCGCTGCGCTTCGGGCACGGCGTGCTGCAGGTACTGCATCAAGAAGGCGCGGTTGGGTAGGCCGGTCAGCGGGTCACTATTGGCCAAATCCTCCAGCCGGCTGATGGTCTGGCGCTGATCCGACAGCCGCCCCACCATCTCGCGCAACGAAACGGAAAGGCGCTTGAATTCGCTGGCGCCGCGCTCCAGCGGGATGATGCCCGCCTGATCCCCCTCTCCGATACGGTCGGCGGCTTGAGCCAGGCGCTTGATCGGCGCCACGATGAAGGAGGCCCCGCACCATCCGACCGCCGCGAACACGACCGCCAGCAATAGCCCGATGCTCATGATCGCCGCTTGAAGCCGCTTGGCAGGGGCGAAGGCGTCGCTCACGGGCTGGCGACTGATCGCCACCCAGCCAAGCCCTTCGAAATCCTCGAAGCCGCCGCTTCTGGCGTAGCCGGTCACGTAGCGCTGGCCGTCGGGCCAGGTTTCGACCGCCCAGCTAGGCGTGGTGTTACCCGGTCGAGGAACGTATTTGAGCGAATTCAGCGAGCGGCCCAGCAGCTCGTGTGGGCCCAAAAGCACCGTGGCGTCGCTCGAGAGCAGCAGCAGGTCGGCGTCCTGCTGCTTTTCGGCGGGCGCGAGTAGGGTGCGCTCGATGTACTCCGCCCACTCCCAGCTTAAATGAACGGCGAGCACGCCGCTGAACTCTCCTCTTCGGTCGTGCACGGGGGTGGCGATATCGACGAACTTGAGCGCTTCGCCGGTGGGGCTGGGAAGCAGGCTTGCCAGCATGACCGCTTCGTGCACATCGCCCACCCAGGGCCGGTGCTGACCTTCGACGAACACCGGGCGGTGGGCGATGGAGAGGCCCTCGAGAATGCCGTCGGTGGCCACGCGCACCGTGCCCTGGGTGTCGGTCAGCCCGATCCACGAAACGATATTGAAGCTATCCTGCAGGCGTTCGAGCTGGCGTCTGAGCACGTGTGGCTGCGTATCGCGGCCAAGCGTTTGTATGGCTAACAGCAGGTTCACCTGTTTGATGCGCGCGTCCATGCTGCGATCGAGCATGTTCACCATCTGGTAGGCGGCGCGGGAAGAGGCCGAGCCGATATGCGCTTCGAGTTGCTGAGCCGACTCCCTTGAGGCGACCCAGCCCAGCATGAGCGTCGTCGCGAACACCAGCGCGGCGATCAGGGCGATAAAGCGCGTGCGCAGTGAAAAGCGCGAGGACCACTCTGCGAAAAAATGCCCCATGGGAGAACGTTGGCCAGCCGGTTGATAAGAGCAGGCCACATTTGGCCGCCGGATATGCCTGTGAAGCTACCCTAAAAGCGCGCCGTTTGCATGTAACCGATTGCAACCATGGGTAAAATTATTGGAGCGTCGCGCCAGGCTTTCACCCCCAAAGGCTTAAGGCGAGCAGTCGAGGCTACAAAAACTTGTGCATCACGTAGGTATCGACCGGCCCAAGCGTTGGGTGGCGAAAGGCACCGGGCACCGTCCCCACGATCGCAAAGCCGAGCCGCTGCCACAGCGCCACCGCTATTTCGTTACTGGCCACCACGGCGTTGAACTGCATGGCACTGAACCCAAGCTCCTTACCCAGCGTTTGAGAATGCTCGCACAGCGTGCGGGCAACGCCTTGGCCGCGAGCGGCGGGGGAGACCATGTAGCCGCAGTTGCACACATGGTTGCCCGGCCCCGCCGCATTGGCCTTCAGGTAGTAGGCGCCCAGCAGCGTGCCTTCAGCGTCCTTGATGACCCGGCTGGCCAGCGGCGCTTCACACCAGAGCGCATAGGCCGCCTCGAAGTCGATTGCCGGGTCGATGGCGTAGGTTTGCTCCGCCCTGACGATGTCGTGGAAAACCGGCCAGAAAGCGATGAAGTCCTCCCGGGTCATGGGGGCGATGGTGTGATCAGACATGGCGCTATCCGCTGACGTTAAAGTATTCAGGCAGCGATGCCTGGCACCGCTGCCGCTAAAGGAAAGATGAGGCTAGCGCGCGACCTCCATGACGATTTCGTAGCTTCTTAGCCGGTCCTGCTGGTCGAAGAAGTCGCTGTTGATCATCAGTTCATCGGCGCCAGTGCGCGCCTGAAACGCTTCGAGTTCCGCCTTGACGGTATCCGGGCCGCCGATGATGGCTGCGCCCAAGAACTGGCTGACCTGGGCCTGCTCCATCGGCGTCCAATCGAGCTGCTCGACCGGCGGCTGTGAGGTGGTAGGCCGTCCGCGAATCAGGTTGAGAAACTTCTGCTGGGCGGTGGTGGCCAGGTAGTGCGCCATCTGGTCGGTGTCGGCGGCGATCACCGGCATGCCGACCATGGCGTGGGGTTTGTCGAGCACGTCAGAGGGGCGGAAGTTGTCCCGATAAAGGCGCAGCGCCTCGAACAGGTAGCCCGGCGCGAACTGGGCGGCAAAGGCGAACGGTAGCCCCAAACGCGCGGCGAGTTGGGCGCTGTAGCCGCTCGAGCCCAGCAGCCAGATGGGCACATGGGTACTTTGGCCGGGCACCGCTTTGACCTGCTGATGCGGGGCGGCGTCGCCCAGGTAGCGCGTCAGTTCGTCGAGCTGGGCGGGGAAGTCGTCCACACCGGCTTGGGCGCTTCGGCGCATGGCGCGCATGGTGGCACCGTCCGAGCCCGGCGCCCGGCCAAGGCCCAGGTCGATGCGCCCGGGGTAGAGCGTTTCCAGCGTGCCGAACTGCTCGGCGATGACCAGCGGCGCGTGATTGGGCAGCATGATACCGCCGCTTCCGACGCGAATCGTCGAGGTCTGGCCCGCGACGTGGCCGATCAGTACCGAGGTGGCGGCGCTGGCGATGCCGGCGATGTTATGATGCTCCGCCAGCCAGTAGCGCGTGTAGCCCAGTCCCTCGGCGCGCTTTGCAAGCTCGACGCTGTTGGCAAAGGTCTCGGCGGCGCTTCCGCCTTCGCGAATGGGCGCCAGATCCAGTACCGATAGGGCGGTCTCGGCGAGTTGGCTCATGATTCACCTGCACGTTGAGTGAAAAGCGGCTGACGATGGTCGTTTTCATGAAATTCATGTTTTCAGAAAACTCATTAGCCCGCTTGTTAATACCCTGTTATGCGGGCGAGCCAAGCCTAAAACAAGGGAGCGGTATCGACAGCGCGCTGTTGACGCTGTCGATACCGCCGAGCGCAAAGGCGGGGATGGCTATTCGCGCAGCGGCGTGGGCCGGATGAGAATTTCGTTGACGTCCACGTGGGCCGGCTGGTTCAGCGCGTAGATGACGGCGTTGGCGATATCCTTGTCCTCGAGCGCCTGCTCCGGGGGCTCGTCGAAAAACGGGGTATCGACCATGCCGGGTTCGATCAGCGTGACGCGAATGCCGGTGCCGCGAAGCTCTTCGCGAAGATTATAGCCAATGCCCGTGACCGCCCACTTGGTGGCGCTGTACATCGAGCCGGGAATGGTGGTGCGCCCGGCGGCGGAGCCGGTGAGCAGTACGTGGCCCGCGGAGCGCTTGAGCGCCGGCAGGCAGGCCTGAAGCGTTAATCCCACGCCGTAGACATTGGTGAGAATCATCTCCTTCCACTGCGCGTGGTCGGCTTCACTGAAGCCGCCGGTCGAGCCGCCTTGTCCGGCGTTGGCGAACACCGCGTCAATGCGCCCAAAGGTTTCCAGCGCCAGTTCGACCATGGCGCGCTGCTGCTCCATATCGGTAACGTCGAGCTCGACGGTCAATAGATTTTCCCGTCCCAGTTCCTGAGCAAGGGCTTCGAGCTTGTCCGTCGAGCGCGCGGCGAGTATCAGCTTGTAGCCTTCACGCGCGGCCGCGCGCGCCGTCGCGGCGCCGATACCGCTCGAGGCGCCGGTGATGAGAATGACACGATCCTGCATGGGTAGCGCTCCTTGCCAATGTTTCAACGGGGCCTTTTAGCATGGTCAATGGGCCTGGATGTTGCAAACCCGCCGCGCCCGGTCAAGGCGTTGGGCGCGATAGCATGCTCGAAAGATCCAGAATCGACTGCGCCATGCTCGCCATGCTTTTGCTCTGATCCATCGAGGTCTTGCGTAAAAAGTGGTACGCCTGCTCTTCGCTCATCGACTGGTGCGCCATGATCAACCCCTTGGCCCGCTCGATCAGCTTGCGCTCGCGAAGCGCCTTACGGGTGTTTTCTAGCTCGTCGCTAAGCCCTTGAAGGCGGCTGGACTGGGCGTGGGTGAGCTCGATCAGCGAGCGGCTAAGCGGCGAGGCGAGCGCGCTGATCGTGAGATCACCGAGCGCGCGATCCTCGCCCAGCGCCAGAAGCTGCTCGCACGGCGCAGGCTGTGCCCGCACGCGGGGCGTGTGCGCCTCATCAAAAGCCCGCTGCGCCGCTTCGATTTTTACGTGGCATAGCGCGGCCAGTTCAAGAATCGCGGTGTCCTCCACTTGCTTCAGGCCATCGATGCGCTGCGTGGCGAGCGCGTACCAGGTTTCGCTCATGCGCGCGTCGCTATCAGAGCGGGCACGTTCGCCGCGGTGGGCGCTTGCGCGCAGCGTCTCGATGTAAGTAAGCGTTTGCTTACAAAGCGATTGGTGCCAGCTCTCCCGGGCGTCGGCGCCAGCGAATTCCAGAAAGGTGTCGAAGCAGCGGTTTTGATCCTGGGTCAGCCGTTCGAACAGCGTCCGGTGCGGCTCGTCAAAGCGCCCGTAGGTAAAGCCGAAGGCGCCGCAGGCGCGCTCCTGGCCGGCAAGCTCCTTACCCTGCATCAGATGAAAGATGGCGACCAGCGCTCGGGTGATGTCCGGGTCGGCGGCGGTGTCCGCGGCTTCGAACACGATCGCCAAAAGCCCGCCGATCACGTCGTTGAAGGCCCGGGTGGCGCCGTCCGGCGTTAGCTCGCGCGCGTCGATCGCCTCGCGCAGCCGGGGCAGGTCGTCGAGCGCCATCCAGACGGTGGCGATGCGGCGCAAAAGCCGTGCCCCGGCCTCGGGGCGCGGCTTTTCGCAAAGCGCTTCCAACCGCGTGCGCATCAGCGCTTCGGCCTGCTGGCTGCATGCCATGAACTCGGTGCGCCGGGTCGCGAACTGCTTGCCCTTCGAAGCAAGATAAATGGTAGAAGCGCCGCGCTCACGCTGAAGCACGTGAATGAAACGACTGATATCGCCCACCATGTCGCACGCGGTTGCCAGGTGGCGCAGGTTGTCGATATCAAAGCGCAGTGCCGTAAGTAACAGTGTGCGACCAGAAGCCATGAAGCGCTCCTTGTGTGCCCGGCCCCTTGATGTCGCAAGGCCGGGAGTGAGTGTCTAGCGCAGCGACAGCGCCCCTGCGCCGGTTTGCTCGCCGAGCGCGTCCTGATAGGCCCTGGCCTCCTCGGCTTCCGTGGCATCGCTAAAGCGCACCACCAGCACGCTACCCGCCAGCATCAGCACGCACAGGCCCAGATAGAAAAGCCCCTGCTGATAGGTCAGGCTTTCGCTTCGAAACAGAAACGCCGCCAGTACCGCGCCGACGTTGCCGCCGGCGCCGACGATACCCGCCACCGCGCCCAGCGCCTTTTTATTGATGAACGGCACCACGCCGAACGTGGCGCCTTCGGCCATCTGCACGAACAGGCTAAAGACCAGCATGATGCCGATCGCCAGGCTCAATACGTGCATCTGGGAGAAGGCGATCAGCGCGATGCCCTCGCACACCAGCGCTATAAACAGCCAGCGCACCCGGCCTTTCAGCCCGCCGTGTTTGGCGAACAGATCCGAAAACACCCCACCCAGGGTGCGCGCGAAAATGTTCATCAGGCCAAACAGCCCCGCGATAAGGCCCGCAGTGGCCAGCGTCAGCTCGAAGTGGTCGAAAAAGTAGATCGCGGCGATGTTGTTGATGGTGAGCTCGACCCCAAAGCAGAGCCCGTACACCACGAACAGCGCCCACACGCGGATATCCTTCGCCGCGGACAAAAAGCTGCTCATTGCGCCGTACTCGCCGGAGGCTTCTGGTAGTTCGCCGCGGGCTCTCAGCTCGGCGAAGCTGCCGTTCGGCGCATCCTGAGTGAAGAACCAGTAGCCGATACCGGTAAAGAAGAGCACCACGCCGGGCACCACCATGGCCAGGCGCCAGCCGAGCGTCTCGCTGACACCCAGCATCAAAAGCCCCGAGAAGATCAGCGGCATCAGAATCTGCGTCGTGCCGCCGCCCAGGTTACCCCAGCCAGCGCTGGTGGCGTTGGCCGTGCCGACCACGTTGGGGGCGAACATCATGGTGGTGTGGTACTGGGTAATGACGAACGAGGCACCGATCGCGCCGATCGCCAGCCGGGCCAGCAAAAAGGTTTCGAAACTGTCGGCCAGGCCAATACCCATGACCGGCAGCGAGCCCACCAGCAGCAGCCCGGTGTAGGTCTTGCGCGGCCCCAGCCGGTCGCACAGCACACCGATCAAGAGCCGTACGATAACGGTGATCGCCACCGAGGCGATGATGGTGTTGCCGATTTGGGTTTGCGTGAGCGACAGATCGTCGCGCACCACCGCCATGAGCGGGGCGATGCCGAACCAGCCAAAAAAACAGATGTGAAAGGCAAACCAGGAGAAGTGAAAAGCGCGCATCTGCGGCGTCGAAAAGCTGAACAGGCGAATCCGATTAGCCTTGTTGCGAATATCCATGGGAACCTCACCAAGCGCGAACGAGTTTTGAGACCGCCGCGCTTTCGCGCCGGCGGCGTACGAGAAGACGCCTTCGCCCTTGAAGGCCTACTCGACGCACTCGTACCCGTTGGGCCTGGTCCACGCCTGTCGTTATCGATAAATACAAAGCAATTATGTCGCCAGGCGGCGATTTTTATCGAAATGACAGCGTATTAGCGTTTGGGAGGGGAGAGCGGGCGCGCCGTGATGCAGGGTCGCTGCATCAAAATGGGGCGCCCGGGGCGGCTATTCGTTCATGTAGACGGTATCGATATCGAGCGTGGAGCGCTCGCCGAGGGCGTCGAAGTTCTCATCGAGCCAGCGGTCGGCGGCGGCGCGACCCAGCTCGAATAGGTGACACAAGAACGGCCACTCGGCGTTCATCTTGCTCGACACCGACAGATCCTCGAGCGCCTGCTCGCCGCTGATGCGGTGAAACAGCGCCTGCTGGTAGCAGTTTTCGATGCCTTGCTCGTCGAGAGCGTGCTTGAGCAGGGCGATCATGCGGATCTCCTTGATCAGCGCGGCATTGAAGGTGATCTCGTTCAGGCGGTTCATGATCGCCGAGGCGGTGGTCGGCAGAGTGTCACGGCTGATCGGGTTGATCTGCACCAGCATGATGTCGCGAGCGCCGCACTCTTCCATCAGCGGAAACAGCGCGGGGTTTCCCATGTAGCCGCCGTCCCAGTAAGCCTCGCCGTCGATTTCCACGGCCTGGAACACAAAGGGCAAACAGGCCGAGGCCATGACCGCGTCCAGCGTCATCTCCTCGCGGCGAAAGACGCGCTGCTTGCCGGTACGCACGTTGGTAGCGGCCACAAACAGCTTGAGCTGGTCGCAGCGTCGCACCCGATCGAAATCGATATGCTCGTCAACGATCGTGCGCAGCGGATTGAGGTTCAGCGGATTGAGCTGGTAGGGCGAGACGAGCCGGCTCATCAAATCCATGGCGACATAGCCTGGCGACTGATCGAGACTCCAGTTGCCGGTGAGGATATCCAGCGGCGAGCGGCGGATTGGGCTTGCCATGCCGGCGCGGCTGACCGCCTGCCAAAAATCGCGCAGCGCCTGGCGGGCGGTCTCCTTGTTGCCTCTCGTCAGCGCATCGGCCATGACCACACCGTTCATGGCGCCGGCGCTGGTACCGCTAATGCCTTCGATCTCGATGCGGTCGTCTTCCAGCAGGCGGTCGATCACCCCCCAGGTGTAGCCGCCGTGAGCACCGCCGCCCTGTAGCGCCAGATCCAGCGTTTTCGCGTTCGCCATGCCGCCTCCTCGCCTGGTTGCTTCGAAAGTCTAAGCCTGGCAGAAAAAAACCATCGCGAAAGTGGGCGCTTCAACGGCACCGCGCGGCGGCGGTCTTGATTGGCCAAGCTAGTGCGTCGAGGCGGCGAGCTGGTAAATGCCGGCCCCGCCGTTGGGGCAGCGCAGAAACGCGGAATTCTCTATCCACTGCGCGTCCGGGTAGTAGGCGAAGACGTACTGGTTTTCCTTCAGGCTATCGATCAGCGGGTAGGTGACCTCTTCGCGCACCGCCGGGCAGCCGTGACTTCGGCCCAGCCGCCCGGTCTGGGTGATGAAGTCGTCGCTGACATAGCTTGCACCGTGAATGACGATGGCGCGATCGAAGGCCTGGTCGTTGACATTGGCCTCGAGCCCGTCCAGGCGCAGCGAGTAGCCGTTGCGCCCGTAGTAGCTGTTCATGGTGCGAAAGAGCCCGATGCTGGACTGGTGGCTCTCCGGGACGTTGGAGAACACCTCGGCATTAGCGTCACCCGAGCCGCGCCCGTGGGAAACCAGTTCCTTGAACAGCAGCCGATTGTGCGCCAGATCGAAAACCCACAGGCGTTTTTCGGTCGAGGGCAGCGAATAGTCGATGACGGCCAGGCGCTCGGCGCCGGGGTCGGCACAGGAGAGCGCCTGGGCGGCGAGCTCGAGCGCTCTGGGGGTGGCCTCCGGGGCGAGCAGCTGAAGCTGATGGTTGAGCGAAGAGACGCCGGCGGGTTTTACCGCGTCCATTTGAGCGTAGAAAGGGGAGGAGTCCGCGTGAGCCGCGGTGCTTGCAAGCGGAATGGAAAGAATGAGTAAACGTGAAAAAATGCCTAATCCGAGCCGCATAGTGTCAGACCTACTATCATTAGGGGTACGCCGAGCGATAAAGCCATTGTTGGTCGCGCCAGTGCCCGTCCAGCCCGTTTGCAAAAGGCTTTTTTCACTAGCCTGCGTTTACAGGCCCGTGGCAGGGCAATAGCGCCGGGTTCGAGGGTGAAACCGGTGTTGGCAAAACCAAACGTCAGTTGCGCATGTTGTATCTTTATTGGGTTGGCATGCGACGCTGCATAGTAACCCATGGAGGGGTTATGAACGAGAATGCATCGATCCACCACTGGGCGATGCGCGCCGTCATGGTCGCCGCGCTGTTGCCGCTGCCGCACGCCATCCATCATGCCTACGCCGACACATCGGCTCAACCGGCGCTTGCCCAGCAGTTAAACGCTTACGCCAACGATCAGCCGCTCCAGCAGTTCTATCAGGGCCGGGAGAATCAGCGGGTGTGGCAGGATGCCGCGCGGGTGGAGTCTCTCGCGGCGGCGATAGCACGACTCGACGAAGACGGCCTGACCCCCAGCGACTACCGCGGTGCGGAGCTCGTCGACGATTTCAAGCTGAGCCAGCAAATGGGGGCCGCCGCTCAGGCGCGCTTCGATATCAAGGCCACACAAGCGTTGCTGCTGGCGCTCGATCATCTTTCGCGCGGCAAGGTGGACCCGCAGACGCTGGGATCGCAGTGGAGCGGCGAGCGTCCGGTGCGTACTTACAGCATGGGCCAGGTGCGCATGGCGCTGGCCCAGGGCGATGTGGAGGCGGCGTTCGAAGCGGCGCGACCGCAGTCGAGTGCCTACCGTAAGCTTCGCCAGACCCTGAGTGAGTATCGCGCGCTCGAGCGCCGCGGCGAGGCGAGCGCGCCTTATCTAGGCGGCCGCGAAGCCGCGCTCAGACTTGGCGACACCGACGATGACGTGGTGACGCTGCGCGAGCGGCTCGCCCTCTGGGGTGAAAATGGTCTGGTCACCGCCGATGACGACGCCTACCCGATGATCGATGCCCGAGTGCGCGACGACAACCAGCGCCGTTTCGACGCCACGGTGGAAAGCGCGGTCAAGCGCTTTCAGCGCCGGCACCTGCTCGAGGCGGACGGGGTGGTCGGCGAGCGCACGCGACACGCGCTCAATACGCCGTTATCGGCGCGTATCGATCAGCTGCGCATCAATCTCGAGCGGGCGCGCTGGCTGGCGCATTTGGATGGCGACGCACGCGTATGGGTCGATGTGGCCGGTTACCAGCTCCACTATCAGCGGCCCAACGGCCAGCAGTGGAATGCTCGAGTCGTGGTGGGCTCGCCCCAGCGCGCGACTCCCATGATCCACTCCTCGATCAGTCACCTCACCATCAATCCGACCTGGACGATTCCGCCGACCATCATGCGCGAGGACGTGCTGCCACGAGTCCGTAGCAATACGGACTATCTTTCTGCGCGTAACATTCAGGTGTTGAGCCCCGACGGTGAGCGCCTAAACCCGTCATCGGTCAACTGGCAAAGCCCGGGCGGAGTCATGCTGCGCCAGGTGGCGGGCAGCAGCAATCCGCTGGGGCGCCTGGTCGTGCGCTTTCCCAACGACGACATGATCTATCTGCACGATACGCCTTCGAAAGCGGCGTTTGGGCGCGCCGACCGTGCGCTGAGCTCCGGCTGCATTCGGGTCGAGGGTATCAGCGAGCTGGCGCAGCTGCTGCTTCGCGACAGCGGCAGCCAGCATCAGGTCAATTCACTGATCCAGCGTGGGCGCAGCGACCAGAACGTGAGTTTGCCCCAGCGTATTCCGGTACAGCTTCACTACCTGACGGCCTGGCCCAACGCCGAAGGGGAAATCGAGTTTCGCGACGACATCTACCGCCACGACGATGCGGTTCTCGCAGCGCTCAGCCGCCCGGTATGACCGCCCCGCAAACGTCGAAGCGAAGCCCGCGTAGAACGTGAATTGGCGTGGAACCTGACCCCGCGTGAAACGAAAAAAGCCGCCTCGAAAGGCGGCTTTTTCGTGCGCGGTGAGGGAGTTATTCGCCGCGCTGGTAGTTGGCGACGCTAACGGTACCGGTTTCGCCGCTTTCAAGCGCGGCCAGCATGGGCTCGGCCTGATTCTGGAAAGCGATCAGCGTATCGCCGGACAGACCCGACGATTCCGGCAGGTCCACGGTCATGGCATTGACCGGCGAGTTGTTCACGATGACTTCGTAATGAAGGTGCGGACCGGTACTACGACCGGTGTTGCCGGAAAGCGCGATGCGCTCGCCCATGGTGACGCGCTCGCCGACGCTGACCAGGGGCTTTGAGAGGTGCAGGTAGCGCGTGCGGTAGCCGTTGTCGTGGCGAATGACTACGTAGCGGCCCGCGGCGGCGTGGTTGGCGACCCGCTCGACGCGACCATCCGCCGGCGCGACGACCGAGGTGCCGATGGGCATGGCAAAGTCGGTCCCGTTGTGCGGGCTGATCCGGCCAGTCACCGGGTGACGACGCTGCGGGTTGAAGTTGGAGGAGAGCCGGTAGCTGCCATCGAAGGGGTAGCGCGCGAAGCCAGGCTCCAATCCACTCCCGTCCGGCGTGTAGAACTTGTCGTCGCCGGCGTTGCGAACCATGGTCAGATCCATGCGCTCGCCGTCGTACTGAACCGCCAGCACGCGTGAGTCCAGCGTTTCGCCGTCGATCATGTCGGACTCGACTAGCACACTGAAGCGGTCGCCGCGGCGGCTGTCACGACGAAAATCGAGCTTCTGCTCGAGCAGGTGGGTCAGTTCGGTCACCGAGCCGCTCGAAAGGCCGGTTGCCTGAGCGGAGCGTGCGAAGCTTCCGCTAACGCTGCCGGCGAACAGGCGCTGTACCGGCTCGCCCTGACGCTCGATCACGGTCGAGGCGAAGGCGTTGTCGTCACGCTCGAGCAGCACGCCGTCGCGGATATCCTTCATCATGCGAAGCGAAAGCAGGCGGCCATCTTCGTCGACCTTGTAGTCGAAACTGTTACCCGCGCGCCAGTTGGTCAAAATCTGCGGGTCCGGCATGTCGTCCAGGAGCGCGGCGACTTCGCTGTAGCCCAGCCCCAGCTCGTTTTGCGCCACCACCGCGAAGGTTTCCCCGGACTCGACGATGTGGGTTTGCCACTCGGGAACGTAAGGCTCTTCGGCGGCGAGTTCGAGGTCGAGAAACGAGATGTCGTCGAACAGCTCGATACCGTAGTCCTCGTAAGAGGTAGCATCATCGACGATGTCGGCGGAAGAGGCATCGGCAATCTCGACCGGGCCGTAGGCGCTCGGGTCGTCGATATTGAGCATGCCACTGGTCAGCGTGCCGAACACGACCGCCATGTGAATGGCGCCATCGTCAAGCTGGGGTCGGGCGTCGATTTCGCTGGCCATGGAGGCTTCCGCGGTCGCAATGACGTCGAGATCCACGATTTCACGAGGCGCGAGGTCCTTGAGCGGAATTTGTTCGCGAGTGGCGTCGATGGCGCGAGAGGCGCGGTCGATCGCTTCGGCAACCGGGCGCCGCTCCTGGTGCAGGGAGGGGACCGTTGCAACGGCGTCGCTTGAAAGCGGAACCAGCACGCTTTCAAGCGAAGTACGTGGGGAATTCAGGTCTTGATACGTTGTTAGCAGCTTCTGTGTGCCCAGCACTGTGACCATCGTGGCCACGGGTAAAAGTAATAACTTATGCGTGCGAGGCAGCGAATGGAGGATTCGCAACATGGGTAAATTGACCGCCGAGTTCGAAGTTAAAATGAACGTAAAAATGAACAAGCTCGGGAACAATACCCCATGGGGTAGGGGGTGAATAGACTGTATTTGCATACAGAAAGCGAACTTTCGCGTTAGCGCGAAAGCCCGTGAGACGGGGCGTTCAAAGGAAACAGTGTTTGCTAATTCTGCTTCAATAGTTTGCCCGTTGCCGGTACCCCTGAAAACAGCTTGTACAGGGGTGACGACTTGTATCGTTTCTCGTTTAAAATATAGACAGGAGTGTCGGGGTGTAAAGCGCAACGTACAAGATTCGTCAAGCAAACGCTGACGGGCTGCCCCTTTGGCTCGGGTAAAGACGAAGAATCATCACGCATTTGGCCTGCAGGGAGTACGAGTTGTGTCGCGCTTTTTTGTACAAGAGTGCCCGCGGGATGTTCGCTATTGAACACCGTCAATTGGCGGTACGGTTTGCTTGTTAGGCCGCTAATTAAATGCGCACTAACGATTAAGTGCGTGACTTCCGGTATTTTGTTTTTTTTTGTAACGTTCAAGCCATATTGACCGAGAAACGGCCGAGCCTGCGATATCGGGCGATGTTATACATGTTTTAAGAAAAGTTCCCTTGTTTTTTTGATTTTTTAACCCGTAAAGGAAGGGTACCGTGTCTATTCGCCGTCACTGCCATTCTGGTATGGTTTTTTCGAAGACCAAGCGCACAAATACGCTTCAAGCGTCGAGGAAATCGAAATGTCTCGGGTAACCCTTGCACAGTGGCACATGCTCGCTGCGGTTGTGGATCATGGCGGTTTTGCACGCGCCGCTGAAGCCATTCATAAAAGTCCTTCCACGCTCAATCACGCGGTGCATAAACTCGAAGAGCAGCTGGGCGTACAGGTGCTGGAACCGGTCGGGCGGCAGGTGCGTCTGACCGAGGCCGGCGAGCTTCTGCTGCGCCGGGCGCGCCAGCTGATCGAAAGCGCCGCCTCCATCGAGGACATAGCCCTGCGCCTGGCCGAAGGGCTCGAGACCGAAGTGGCCGTCGCCATCGATCAAGTATTTCCGGCAGACGCCCAGGCCAAGGCGCTGGAGCGCTTTTCCGAAGCTTATCCGCAGGTGCGGGTTCAGCTTTTTGAGAGCGTGCTCAATGGCGGTGTTGAGATGCTGTTCGACGGCAGTGCCGATTTAGTGATTTCCGGGATGGAGGTGCCAGGCTTTCTGGGCGAGCCGCTGGTCAACGTGCGCTTTATCGCAGTGGCGCACCCGTCGCACCCGCTTCACGGACTGGAGCGCTCGCTCGACCTGCGTGATTTGGCACAGTACCGCCAACTTGTAGTGCGCGACTCGGCGACACGAGAGTCCGTCGATGCCGGCTGGCTCAAGGCCGAGCAGCGCTGGACGGTGAGCCATCTCAATACGTCGCTCGACATGATCAAGCGTGGGCTCGGTTTCGCGTGGATGCCGATCACCCGTATCGCCGCCGAGCTCGAGCGCGGCGAGCTCAAGGCCTTACCGCTTTCCGCCGGCGGCACGCGCGAAGCGCCGTTTCAGCTGATCTTCAAGGATCGGGACCGGGCGGGCCCTGCCACTCACGCCATGGCGCAGGTGCTGAAAGAGGCGGTCGGCGAGCGTTGCCCGCGAGATTCTATTTTCTCGAACGGTAAAGGGTAAAACATCCGCTTGAGCCGTTTTGATGGCGCGCTATGCTCTAGAGCATCAACGCAATGCAGCAAGGAGCCGCGCAATGGGACTATTGGTGGAAGGTGAGTGGGTCGACCAGTGGTACGATACTAAAAAACACGGCGGCGAGTTCGTCCGGGAATCGGCCAAGCTGCGCGATTGGGTTGGCAAAACCGACGACGCGGATCGCGCGAGCTTCCCCGCTGAGCAGGATCGTTACCACCTGTATGTATCGCTGGCCTGCCCCTGGGCGCATCGCGCACTGATCATGCGCAAGCTCAAGGGCCTGGAGGGGCTGGTTGGCGTCTCCTATACGAGCCCCTTGATGCTCGATCACGGCTGGACCTACAACGAGGCCGAAGGCTCGAGCGGCGATCGAGTCAACGGCGTAGCCTATCATTATGAGCTCTACACCATGACCGAGGCCGACTACACCGGGCGCGTGACGGTGCCGGTGCTGTGGGACAAAAAGCGCAGTGCCATCGTCAATAACGAGTCGGCGGAGCTTGTACGCATGTTCAACGGTGCCTTCGATACGTTGACCGGCAATGATCTGGATTTCTATCCGAGCGATCTGCGTGACGTCATCGACGAGGTCAACGAGGACGTCTACGACAACGTCAACAACGGCGTCTACAAGGCCGGATTCGCGACCGAGCAGTCGGTGTACGAAAAGCACGTCAAGGCGCTGTTCGATTCGCTCGACCGACTCGAAGCACGCCTCGAGCGTCAGCGTTATTTGGCCGGGGAGTGGCTGACGGAAGCGGATATTCGTCTTTTTACGACGCTGATACGCTTTGATGCGGTTTACCACGGCCACTTCAAGTGCAACGTTCGACGCATCGAGGATTACCCGAACCTCTCGAACTACCTGCGCGAGTTGTACCAGTGGCCGGGCGTGGCTGAAACGGTCGATCTGGATCATATCAAGCGCCACTACTACTACAGCCACGAATCGATCAATCCCACACGTATCGTGCCCGTGGGGCCCGCGCTCGATCTTGAGCGCGCCCACGACCGCGAGCGCCTGAGCGGACAGGGCATTCGTCGCCGCTGATGGTCTTGTTCCCCCGCCACAACTGTTCCCGGACTAAAAAGGCCGCCCAGAAGGGCGGCCTTTGAGTGAGATGTCTTGAAAGGACATCGTCAATGGTTTACTGCTGGGGTTGCGGCTCGTCATCGTTGTCGAACGCTTCACGCGTGGACTGCCACGCGCTTTGGGCGCCGTCGCGAGTGGTCTGCCACGCATCGCGCGCGTTGGCCTGGGTTTGTTCCCACCAGTCGCGGTCATACGCCGGGAATTCTTCGACTTCTTTCGGCGTCGCATTCAGCATGATGCGATGCTCGGTTTCACCATCGCCTTCGGTGCTGGTTTCGAGCGTGAAATAGTCGGTGTCGACCACGATTTCGCGACCGCCAAGGCCGAGTACCGCGCCACTCTCTATTACCAATGCAGTGATGCGCATATCATCGTCGAACAGAATGTCGTCAACATCGCCAATCTCTTCACCGGAACCGTTAGCGAAGTAGACGTCGGCATCCAGAATGTCGTCTGCGGAGTAAACGCCCTGAGGCTCTTGAGACGCCTGAACGCTCAGCGTGGTGCCAGCCAGTAAGGCTGCACTCATGGCAGTCAATAGCAGTGATTTCTTCATCGCGTTACTCCTTTAACCCGAGGGGGTTTAACTCATTTAACCCGAAGGGGTTTAACTCAAACTGGCTTTTCGTTGACCGAGCCCGCCCGAATAAAGTGACGGAGGCGGGTACTGAAAAGCGGGTGTCGCTCGTTACTGCGACTGATTGACGAACGTTCGATAGGGGGCGCTTAAAGCGAATCGGCCCAATCGTCGGCACGTCTTTCGGCCTCTTCACGCTCCAGGCCGTACTTTTGTTGCAGTTTACCTACCAGCTGATCCTTCTTGCCGGCGACCTGATCCAGCTCATCATCAGTGAGTTCGCCCCAGCTGGAGCGCGCCTTACCTTTGACTTCGGTCCATTTACCTTCGATCTGATCCCAGTTCATGGTCTCTCTCCTTGATCATATAACGCGGTATTGCCACTAAAACTCTAGACCATATGTCGACAAGCGCAAGCGCGCCTGTCCAGGTTGGGTAAAGTAAAAAGACTGGTCAGAGGCATTCATGGGTGTTAGTATTCGCGCTCCTCGCATGTGTTGACCCCTCCATCATGACGCTAAGCGTTTGACTGCCACGACGCAGTGCGCTTGCAGGAACATCCCGACGCGATGTTCGATGCTGTGAAGATGGCGCGTTTTCAGTATTTCACCAACCGGGTGAAATCGACGCAGAAGGTCGCCACAGCGGTTGGCGCGTTTCATTGTTTTGCCAACCGAATGCCAGGTGCGACCGGCGTCTTTGACTCCTTTAGCCATTCAGCCGCCCGGCGGCGTTTGCCTACAGCGCGACTGCGCTTTTCAACGTGTCGAAGACGCTTTAGATGTTTTTTGCCGGCCATGCCGGCCTACCAAGGTGTGATTAATGACCTCGACTTCTGTCGCCTCGCCGAGCTTCGGCGATCTGGCCTTGTTGCCTGCCGTTCTCTCTGCTGTTGAAGCACAGGGTTACCAAACCCCCTCGCCGATCCAGGCGCAAACCATTCCTGCGCTGCTGGAAGGCCGTGACATGTTGGGCCAGGCCCAAACCGGTACCGGTAAAACCGCGGCGTTTGCACTACCGCTTTTGTCACGTATCGATCTTGACCGCCGCGCGCCTCAGGTGCTGGTCATGGCGCCGACCCGCGAGCTCGCTCAGCAGGTCGCGGTCTCGTTCACCAAGTATGGTCAAAACCTCAAGGGCCTGGAAGTCGCCACGCTGTGCGGCGGTCAGGAGTACCGCGAGCAGCTGGGCGCGCTCAAGCGCGGCGCTCAGGTCGTGGTCGGCACACCGGGTCGTATCATCGACCACCTGGACCGTGCCAGCCTGAAGCTTGACGGCCTGTCGGCACTGGTGCTCGACGAAGCTGACGAAATGCTGCGCATGGGCTTTATCGACGACGTCAAACGCGTGGTCGCCGATACCCCGCAAAACGCGCAGCGCGTGTTCTTCTCCGCGACCCTGCCGACAGAAATCGAGCGCATCGTTAACCGCTACCTGGTCGATCCGGTCAAGGTCGCCATCGAGTCCAGGACCACCACCGGCGAAAACATCGAGCAGCGCATCGTGCGCGTCGATGGCGGCGCCAAGCTCGAGGCGCTGTCACGTATTCTCGAGGTTGAGCCCGTCGATGCGGCGATCGTGTTCGTACGTACCCGTGCGGCGTGTACCACGCTGGTCGAGCAGCTCACCGCGCGCGGCATCAACGCCGCTGGCCTCTCCGGTGATCTGGACCAGAGCCTGCGCGAGCGTACCATCACGCGCTTGAAGCGTGGCAAGGTCGACGTGCTGATCGCCACCGACGTGGCGGCGCGCGGCCTCGACGTTCCGCGCATCACCCACGTGGTCAACTACGATCTGCCCCAGGACGCGGAAGCCTACACCCACCGTATCGGTCGTACCGGCCGTGCCGGTCGTAGCGGTATCGCGATCACGTTCGCCGGTTTCCGCGAAGGCCGTAAGGTCGGCTGGATGGAGCAGGCCACCGGTCAGAAAATGACCGAGATGCCGCTGCCCGACGAAAGCGCCATTCGCGCGCACCGCGACGAAGTGTTCCATCAGCGCGTCGTCGCTGCCCTGACCGCCGGCGCCGAAGAGCAGCGCACGCTGGTCGAGCGTCTGGTCAGCGAAGGGCACGACCCGATCGAGCTTGCCTGCGCCTTTGCCGCCATGGCCCGCGCCGACGAAGCGCCGATCGGTCGCCTGCAGGCACCGCGCAAGGAGCGCGAGCGTCCGGCTCGTGAAGGCGGCCGTGACGGTGCCAAGCCGCGCCGCGAGCGCTCCAGCACGCCGAGTGAAGGCATGACCCGCTACCGTGTCTCCGTCGGCCACAAGGACGGTGTCAAGCCGGGTCAACTGGTCGGTGCGTTGGCGAACGAAGGCGGTATCGAAGGTGCGCGTATCGGTCGTATCGATATTCGCAACGCCTTCTCGGTGGTCGAGCTTCCGAGCAACCTGCCCTCCACGATTCTGGCCAAGATGGCCCGCGCTCGCGTCGCCGGTCGTCCGCTGGAAATCAGCGAAGACAGCGCGCCGGAACGCGCACCGCGCCGTCGTCGTGACGAAGGCGGCGATGCGCCGGTTCGTCGCCGCGAACGCGCCTGATCAAATAGCGCTTTTTCGCGCGATCCAAAACCCCGCTTTCGAGCGGGGTTTTTTATTGCCCGCTAGACTGCTGCATCAACGTCGCTACAGGAGTAAAGAGCCATGCAGGCACCGCTACACGACTGGAATCTCGAGCCCCGGGCCGCCGTTGCGCTGCAAGGCGAGCTTGCCAAACGGCTGGAATCCAGCGATCGTATCGACGACGTCGACCTCATTGCTGGCGTCGATATCGGCTTCGAGGACCAGGGCGCTACCACCCGAGCCGCGGTGGTGCTGCTGAAGTGGGACGCCGGCAAGGCGCCGGCGTTGGAGGTGGTCGAGCAGGTCGTTCATCGCGAGCCGACCCGCATGCCCTACGTGCCCGGGCTTTTGTCGTTTCGTGAAATTCCCGCCGCCCTGGGTGCTTTTGCCAGGCTTTCGCAATTCCCGCAGCTGGTCATGGTCGACGGGCAGGGCATCGCCCATCCCAGAAGGCTGGGTGTGGCCGCCCACCTGGGGCTCTGGCTCGACCTGCCCACCATCGGCGTCGCCAAGTCGCGCCTTTACGGGCGCTTTGAAGAGGTGGGCAGCGAGCGCGGCGACTACAGCCCGCTGACGGCCAAAGGCGAAACACTGGGGGTCGTGCTTCGCTCGCGACAAAACGTCAAGCCGATTTTCGTATCCCCTGGCCACCGCGTGTCGGTCGACACCGCCCTTGGCTGGGTACTGCGCTGTTTGGGTCGCACCAAGCTGCCTGAGCCTACCCGGCTTGCCGACCGGCTCGCTTCCAGGCGCGACGAGAAGCGCCGCTTGCGCTGAGTGTTCTGGTGCGGCTACAGCAGCCGGCTGAAGCGTTCGAGCAGGCTGGACGCCTCGGGCGTTTCGCGGATGCGGTTGATCAGCTCGCTGACGTCGTCGCCCTGGTCGATCAGCGCGTCTTTCACGCGCTCGAGGTAGGCGCGCAGGATGTCGGCGTTGAATTCCGGATGAAACTGAACGCTCCACAGGCGGGTACCATAGCGAATCGCCTGGTGATGGTCGTGGTCGTTATAGGCCAGCACGACGCCGTCTTCCGGTGCTTTAAGCACCGTTTGGCCATGGGTCAGGTGCGCCATGAAGCGGGTAGGGAGCTGACTAAAGAGCGGATCGGCGTTGGAGGCTTCGTTACGCTCGATCTCGAAGGTGCCCGCTTCGCGACCATTCGGATGATCGCCGCCCTCGCCGCCGAACGCCTCGGCCATGAGCTGGTGGCCATAGCAGACGCCGAGCATGGCGATATCGCGCGCTCGCGCCGCTCGCAGCCAGGGTTTGAGCGCTTCGCTCCAGGGCTCGGCGTCACTGATCATGCTGTTGGAGCCGGTAATCACGATGGCGTCGAGGCCGTCGAGTTCCGGCGCGTCGGGCTCGACGCGTGGGTCCCACACCTTGACGGTGAGGGCGGGGTTGCCGCGCGTGAGCGGCCGCTCAAAGAGCGCACCGAAATCACCGTGCTGTTCGACGACTTCGGGAAAAGCGTCGCCGGTTTTTACGATCAATACTAGGGGCATGGCATACTCGCGGTGCGCGGTCGAATGGCAAGAGAGGGCGGACCATACTGGCCGTGATGTTTTGCACGACCTTCATCAATGAACACCTATAACACGGGACGACTCAACCATGCAGCAAATCACACGAGGCGGCGCGCCGATGGACGTGGCCGGCGAACTCCCCCCAGCCGGCGCCAAAGCGCCCTCAATGACGTTGACCAACCGCGATCTCGAGGACGTGACGCTTGAAAGCTTCGCTGGCAAGCGCAAGGTGCTCAACATCATTCCGAGCATCGACACGCCCACCTGTGCGACCTCGACGCGCCACTTCAACGAGCTGGCCTCGAGCCTGCCGGACACGGTCGTGCTGGTGGTCTCCGCCGACCTGCCCTTTGCCGCGGTGCGCTTTTGCGGGGCCGAGGGGCTCGACAACGTCGAGACGCTGTCGACCTTTCGTCATCCGGCGTTTCTCGAGCGCTGGGGCGTGGCGCTGACCAACAGCCCGATGCAGGGGCTCTGCGCCCGGGCCGTCGTGGTACTCGACCAGCACGATACCGTACTGCACAGCGAGCTGGTCAGCGAACTCAAGCATGAGCCGGACTACGACGCTGCCATTGCCGCACTCAAGGCTTAAGACTCAGGAATTACTATTCAAGACCTGGCGGCGCTTTTTCGCCGCCTTCACCAGCGCGCTGATCAGCCGCTGCTGAGGGCGGTTGAAAATCAGCCACTCCGGGTGCCACTGTACGCCGATCAAAAAGTCGTGGTTGTCGGATTCGATGCCCTGCACCAGCCCGTCGCGGTCGCGGGCAACGATGTTGATGCCGCGCCCAGCCGCGTTCACCGCCTGGTGGTGAAGGCTATTGACCCGGCACCAGCTCACGTTCAAAAGCCCGTGTAGTTTGCTGCCGGTGACGATATCCACCGTTTTTCTGGGCAGTACCGTGCGCCGTCGCTTGAGTCCCTCGTGAGTGGTGTAGATGTCCGGGTCCAGAGTGCCGCCCTGGTGGACGTTGATCAGCTGCGCGCCACGGCAGATTCCCAGCACCGGGGTGTGGCTTGGAATGAAGCGCGCCAGCAGCGCAAGCTCGAGCTCGTCGCGGGCCGGGTCCAGGCGGACGTTGAGCTGCACTTCGCCGCCGTAGAGGTGCGCCTGGATATCGTCGCCGCCGCCGATGATCAGGCCATCCAGCGCCTCGGGCCGCGGGCGCGACGGTGAAAGCCGTACAGGCTTTCCGCCATGGCGCCAAACGGCGAACCAGTCGAACCACCAGGCCAGGTGGCTTTTTTGATCGGAAGTCGTGATGCCAATGAGCGGGCGCGTCATAAAAACCGTATCTCGTCTACTGATATCAGCGGCGCTTGAACAAGCGCCGCAGAGTGTTTTTCAGGCGCGTGGTCAAGGACTGAGCATTGCGCGCGATATACTCGTCGCAGCGAGCGTCGAGCGCTTGCCGGTCGGCGGCGAGCTTTTCGACCTCGGCCCACCGGTTCCACTCCACTGCCGAGCCCCAGCCAGGCTTTGAAAGCTCGGCGTTGGGCAGCCGGTAGTGAAAGGTCGGGCGCGGTTTGGTCAGTTGATTGTGTAACAGCGCGTGAGAATGCTCCGGGCGCAGGTGGGCAAACAGCGGCAAAAGATCCAGTTCGCGATTACGTGTCGGATTGAAGTGCAGGTAGTCATCGATGAAGCCGTCAAGGTCTGGCGCGTAGTTGCGATCGAGTACCTTGAGCGCATACTCCTTCGGGAACGGGTTGGCGTGGGGCAGCACTTCACGGGTGATGTCCACCTTTATCTCGTCGCGCAGCCACTGTGCCAGCAGCAGATAGGCGCGCAGCATCGAGAGCAGGTAGTCGACATCGAGCGCGGCGGCTTCCGGGTTCAAATGCAGGCCGAAGCCGTAAAGCAGGCTGGCGTCGGTCCCCTTGGCGCCTTTTTCGCGCAGCGCCTTGAACAGCTTATCGAGCGCTTCGAGCTCGTCCCAGGGCACCGGCGGGCAGACGATTTCGGTGGGCACGAGCCCCGTGACCATATCGCCAATCAGCTCGCGGGTTTTGCGATGAAACTCGACGCGTCTAAGATGTTGTTGGCGCGCCCATTCGCTATCGTCGGCGTGCGCGTCCTCGACTAGCGCCTGGTCGGGATGGGCGTACTGGGTATCGAGTTCGATGCCGAAGGTACCCCAACGCGTGTCGCGCACCAGTAGCCTGTGCGGGCTGACCACGTTAAGCTCGCCCCCGAACAGCGTCTGGACGAGCTGAGCGGTCTCTTGCGGAGGCAGCCCCGCAAATTCGATTTCCACGCCGACCCGGCGCGTTTGGCCGCGGCGGGTCGAGCGGTGGGGGGGCGCCTGGAGCGTCATCTCTATATCCTTGAGGTGAACGTTTGTTCCGTCAGCCTATCATAGTCAGGCGACAGACTAAGCGGTATTCGTCCTGGCCGGTGAATACAGCGCGCCCCAACGCCGACTACCCATACCGGCTCGCAGCCATTACGCCCGGAGGAGCATGTGCGAAAGCCCTGGTTGATCACGTTCGTTTTAGGTATCGCGCTGTGGGCGCTTTTGGGGTTGGGCTCGGCCCAGGCGCAAGGCGTGAGCCTGCCTGGCCTTACCGGCAGCGAAAGCAGCAGCGAAGAGCCGGCCTCGGTCAGCAGCGACGAGTTTCAGGACTCGCTGTCCGATGTCATCAGGCTTTTGGAGAACGAGGACCAGCGCCAGGCGCTTTTGCAATCACTTCGCGAGCTGCAAACCACCTCCGAGGCCACCGAGCAGCAGAGCTCCGACCGCCAGGGCCTTTTGGGGGCGCTGGCGGACACGCTGAGCGATATCGGTGACCAGGCGCAGTCTGGCCACTCCCCGGTAGACGAGTGGTCGCGCCAGCTTTTGCAGGGCGCGCAGGATTTGCGCGCTCTTAACGACGGTACCAACCAGGGTGAGGCGATTCGTGAGATCGTCGACGCGGCCATTCTGGCCGCCATCTGGGTATCGCTTTTGGTCGCCATGATCGCCTTTGGGCGGCTGATTGCGACCCGCCGCGACTGGCCGCTGGATCTGCCGCGCGATCCGAAGGCGCGGCTGTTGGTCGCGCACTTTTTCCGCCGCATGCTGCCCTGGGCGCTCTCCTTTGCGATCGTGCTCGGCATTGGCCAGCTACTATCCGCGAGCTCCGGACGTACGCTGGTGCTGGTCGTGGCCTATATATGCCTGTGCGGGCGGGCGCTGTCGGTGGTGTTCGAAACGGTGATCGCGTTTTTCAGTCGTGGCCACCGCTTTACCGCGGTACAGCAGCTGCAAAACCAGGCGCTTCGCGGACTCTTTTTGATCGGCGCGTTGATTGCGCTGGGTGACGCGGTCAACTCGGTTCGCCTGGTCGACCTGCTTGGCGTCGAGCTCGCAGGCCTGGTGTCCGTGCTCACCAACATGCTGGCGGCGCTTTTAGCGGCTCGCTTCATCATCAAGTTCAAGCGCCCGATTCGCCACTTGATCTGCAACCGCCCCTACAAGCAGCGCCGCGACGCCAGCGCCGCGGTTGAAATGGTCCGCACCCTGGGCGGGCTTTGGCACATTCCGGCGCTTTTGATGGTAGGCGGCTCGCTGTTGGCGATCTTCATCACCGTAGGCGACGTGGCCACGGCCCTGGCCCGCTCGATCGTCTCGGCGAGTCTTCTGGTCGTCACGTTGGTCGTGACCGGGCTTTTACGCCGCCAGGCCGAGCGGCTGACCAAGCGCCGCCATCGCCGCCGCCATAGCCAGTACCGCAAGCGCCTGGAGCGCTTTGGTTTCGTGCTGGCGCACCTGTGCGCGTGGATGGTGTTCGCCGAGCTCTCGATGCAAGTGTGGGGCGGCTCGCTGTTCGGCCTCGGTCAGCAGGCGGTGGCCAGCGCTCGCATTGGCCAGGCACTGGTGAGTCTGGGCGCGACCGTGTTGATCGCCTGGCTTGTCTGGATTTTCGCCGATACCGCCATTTCGCGGGCGCTGACCTCGTCGGCGCGCTCGCGGGGTCGGCGGGTCAATCAGGCCCGCGCCCAGACGATCACGCCGATGATTCGCAACGTCATCTTCGTCACCATTTTGATCATTGCGGTGATCGTGGGGCTGGCCAATATCGGCGTCAACGTCACGCCGCTACTCGCCGGTGCCGGTGTCATCGGTCTGGCGATCGGTTTTGGCGCTCAGACCCTGGTGCAGGATTTGATCACCGGCATCTTCATTTTGATCGAGGATTCGCTGGCGGTGGATGACTTCGTCCAGATCAACAGCCACATGGGCACCGTCGAAGGCCTGACGTTAAGAACCGTGAAGCTGCGCGATCTCGACGGCGTGGTGCATATCATCACGTTCAGCCGGATCGAGTCGATCCACAACATGTCGCGCCAGTTCGGTATCGCCCTGATGCGCATTCGTATCCCGTATGACATGCGCATCGACGACGCCATCACGCTGATGCAGGAGACCGCCCAGGAGCTTCGAAAGGACCCGATGATGCGCCATTACATCTGGTCGCCGCTGGAGATGCAGGGCGTGCAGGGCTTCGAGGATGGCTGCCCGATTCTGCGCATGCGCTTTCGCACCGCCCCGGAGATGCAGTGGGACGTATCCCGGGCGTTCAACCTGATGCTCAAGCAGCGGATGGAAGCGCAGAACATCGATCTTGGCGTGCCGCGGCTCAGTCTCAGCATGGAGCCTCGCTCGCAGGAAGAGATCGAGGAGAGTGCCGGCACCGATTTCTTCATGGATGCCAGCGGGGAAGAGCCGCAAGGCCCGCGCCAGCGCCCCGCGCGGCCCAAGCCAGCCCCGCGCCCCACCCAGGCGGAAAAGCGCAAGGATGAGCGCACAGCACAGCAGGCTACATCGCAGCAGACCAAGTCACAAAAAACCAAGCCACGCGAGCAGGGGCAGCCCCAAAGCGAGGCCTACGCCAGCCCCCATGGCGAACACGGTGACGAGTAGCCAAACCCCTTGAGCGCTGCACCAGCGATCGAAAAACGACACCGCGGCGGCGACGCGACGATCCAGCGTCTCGACGCGCGGCGGGGCGGTGTCCGCCGGCATCGAGAAGTCGTTGGCCGCCTCAATTTGCCAGTGCGGGGCGTGGGTGAGCCCAAGCCCGGCGCGTAGCCGGCCAATGTCGCCAAGCGTGCGGTGCACCTCGTCGTAGCGCGCGCGGTGGCTGGCAATGCCCAACGCCGCTTCGGCGTCGCGGCGAAGGGCGCTGTTGGGACAGCGGCTCAGTGCCGAATCGAGCGTAGGCTGGTCGGCCACCGGCGAAACGGCGAGGCGTTGATAAAGGTCGCGCATGGCAGGACTCTCGGTTGTTGGGTTTGGTGGCGTGTCTTGCTCAGTCGTATCGTGCGGTGTCGTCAGGTGCTCGCCTTGATCAGATAATCATAGGCGTTTTTGATCCGTTGAAAACGCTGCGAGGCGAGCGCCACGTGGTGCTCGCTTTTGGCATAGGCACGGTCCGGGTGATGGAGCTGCGCCAGGCGTCGATAAGCGCGACGGATCTCCTCACGCGTAGCGCCGGGGGAAAGGCCCAGCACCGCCAGCGCCCGGCGGCTTTTGTAGGCGCCGGAAGGGTCATGGGCACTGTTGGAGGCGCGCTCGGAGCGGTCGCGCTCGCGGCGCGCCTGCTCGTTGGCCTGCTCGGCTCTTTCCCGCGCCTTTTCCCTTTCGCGGGCGCGCTGCTGCTCGGCCTGCTGTTCGGCCCGGGCGCGCTCGGCCTGGGCCTGCCGAAAGGCGGCGTCCTCGCGCAGCCAATAGTCGCTTCGGCTGATGTCTTCGGCCGGTGTGAGCGCGTGACCGGTCAGCTCGCCAAAAAGCGTGGCGAGCGCGGCGGGCTCGAAGGCCAACACGTCGGCTAAAAAGCGCAGCACGTAGTGGTTGGAAGGCGATAGCGTGCCGTCGTCGGTGGCAAGCCCGATGGCTTGCTGCAGGATGGTGAGTCGCCGCGCCGGGGTCGACTCGCTCTGTACGACCTCGGCGGCCAGCTGCAGCGCGCTCACGTCCTGCTCGCCGGCGATTTCGAGCAGCTGTTTGAGCCCGGTGGCGTAGCGAAACTGCGCGCCGGCTCGGGCCAAACGCTGAAGTCGCTGGGTCGGCGAGAGCTCCGGGCGCTTGCACAGCACCCAGGCCAGCAATAGCAGCGCCGCCGACTCCACCCGGCTACGGCTTTCGATCAGCACACGCTCGAAACGAGAGAAGCGGGCGGCGGGCATTCGGGCTCCCTGCGGTGGTGAAGAGTCAACGAGCAATACTCGCTTGCCCCTTGATCGATGGCAAGCCCCATTCTGGTCTATGCTAAGAGATCATTAACCAGGTCAATGCCTTAAAGAGCCGCTGATGCGCTCTTGCCGCGAGGGAGTCCGCGCCCAGGTGATCAACGTCGAGCGTAAAAACAGCTTTCAGCTTAGCCTGACCCGGCGGCTGAAAGAGGAGACGTCGCATACGCTGGATGTTTATCTGTTCGTTCCCGGCGAGCTTGGGCTGAGCACCCAGCTGGTGAGCGAAGACGCCTTTTTCCACAGCGCCCTTCATGTCTCGCGCACCTATTACAGCGACCAGTATCACCTGCCGCTGGTGCACAGCCGTTTGGCGAGCCGCAACCGGCTGGGTAGCGAATCCTATCGACTGAGTTTGAGCCTGTACGCCTACCAGTACGTGCTCGCCCTGGAGCAGGCAGTACAGAAGGTGTTGGCGGATACCCGCTCACTGCGCCTCGACAAGAAGGAGCCGCTGACGGATTCCGAGCGCGAAGAGCGTCAGGCGCTGATGGACAAGGTCGACGAGGTCAACGAACTCAGCGAAGGCATTCTCAAGCGGCTGCGGCGCAACGAGCCCAGCGACGAAACGCTCTACAAGTACTTCGCCAACATCGATAACTACCTCTCCTGGTTCACCGAGCAACAGCGTTTGGCTCTGGTGGCGCACCTGCCGCGGGGTGGGGTTTTCAACCCGGTGCGCGCCCAGCTGATCGCGCTTTGCGAAGTCGAAAACGCCCACCGGCGCGAGCGTCAGTACAACGCCGAGCGGGTCATGGCCGACCCTACCCGCATATCCAATAAGATGCGCCTGCTGCGCCGGCTGATCGAGTACCCGATCACCCTGAAACAGGAGTCTTTAGAGCTTGGGCAGAACGAGCAGCGCGTGGTCAAGGCGCTGGCAACGGCGGTCGTCATGGCGTTCGTGACGCTGGGAATCCTGCGCGTACGCGACGTGGTGGGCGATATCACCGCGCTGTTCGTGCTTGCCATGGCGCTTTTGTACGCCATGCGTGAGGTGTTCAAGGACGATCTGCGCAACACCCTATGGCGACTTCTGCGCAAGGGCCGGCCCAAGTGGCGCCGTCAGTACAAGGACGCCACGCGCGACGTGGTCGTCGGCCGCCAGCTCGAGTGGTTCAATTACAAGCGCTTCAAATCACTCGACGAGGAGATCAAGAACCTGCGCCACCGGAGCGTCACCCAGCGCGAGGAGCAGGTGCTGCACTATCGGTCGCAGTCACGTATGTCGCCCACGCGCTTTTTGAGTGGCTACGAACACACCCGCGAAACCCTGACGCTGGACATTTCGCTGCTCACCCGGCTGATGAGTAAGGGCAAGCACCATATCTACCGGTTGAAGGAGGGCCAGGCGGTGCGGGAAAGCGTCGAGCGTCGCCATTTGTTCAACCTGGTGATTCGCGAAACCGGCAGCGAAGATGCCCCGCACCTGGCGCGCTGGAAAGTAGTGGTCAGCCGCTCGGGAATCGTCGACGTCGAGCGGGTCGACGAGGCCATCGCCCCTGCCAACGAAAAGCGCCCCTGAGGGCGCTTCGCGACTTACGCTTCACTACTTACCGTTCGATACTTACCGTTCACGACTTTCCGCTCAGGACTTTACCTGTTCGATCGCGCGCTCGAGCTTGTCGACGCTGCGCTCGGTGTGGTGCAGCTTGTCCAGGCCGAAAAGCCCGATGCGAAAGGTCTGGAAGTCGTCGCCTTCGTCGCACATCAGCGGCACGCCGCCGGCGACCTGCACGCCGGCCCCGGCAAGCTTGCCGACGATGCCGGCATCGTCTGTGTAGCTGACCACCACGCCCGGCGCCTGAAAGCCCTCGGCGGCCACGCTATCAAAGCCCTGGCGGGCCAGCATGGCGCGTACCTCCAGCCCCAGGTCGATCTGCTCCTGCTTCACCTTGTCGAAGCCGTACTCGCGGGTCTCCTGCATGATGTCGCGCAGTGTCGTGAGCGCGTCGGTGGGCATGGTGGCGTGGTAGGCGTGGCCGCCGTTCTCGTAAGCCTGCATGATGGCGTGCCACTTGCCCAGATCGCAGGCAAAACTGTTGCTTTGGGTGTTCTCCAGGCGCTCGACGGCGCGGCTTCCCAGCATGACCATGGCGCAGCAGGGCTGGCCGCTCCAGCCTTTCTGCGGGGCGCTGACCACCACGTCGACGTTCAGATCCTGCATGTCGACCCAGAGCGTCCCGGCGGCGATGGCGTCGAGCACGAACAAGGCGCCCACTTCACGGGCGGCACTGGCTACCTCGCGGATATAGTCATCCGGCAGCAGCACGCCCGCCGAGGTTTCCACCTGAGGGGCGAACACCACCGCGGGTTTCTCCGCGCGAATGCGCTCGGCGACCTCGGCGGCCGGCACCGGCGCGAAGGGCGAGCGGGCGTTTGCCGGGTCGAGGCGGCGCGCCTTGAGCGCGGTGTGGTCATCGGTCAGCCGGCCCATCTCGATGATCTGGGTCCAGCGGTAGCTGAACCAGCCGTTGCGCAGGATCAGCACTTTCTCGTTCTGGGCAAACTGGCGGGCCACCGCTTCCATGCCGAAGGTGCCGCTGCCGGGCACGATGATACTGGCATCGGCGTTGTACACCTCCTTGAGCGTGGCGGAGATATCACGCATCACGTCCTGAAAGCGCTGGGACATGTGGTTCAGCGAGCGGTCGGTGTAGACCACGGAGTATTCGAGCAGACCGTTGGGGTCGACGTTGGGCAACAGAGCCGCCATGGCGTTTCTCCTGAGACAGGCGAGAAGGAAAGGGGCCTCAGCATACGAGGATTCGAAAATCGGCGCCAGCCGGGGTCGGCCGGCGCCTGATACGAGCACGCGTTAGCGCGGCGGCAATTGCTCGGGGCCGAAGGCATCCGGCAGCAGCGACTCCATGGTGTAGGTCTTGAGCACCTCTCCGTCGCGGGAGACGACGTGGATTTCGGTCTCGGGCGTGGCGAACTCGCGGATGCGCTGACGGCAGTCACCGCAGGGCGTACACAGGTGCTCGCCCGGGCCCATTACAAACACGCGGGCAAGCGTTCGCTTTCCGCCGGTCACCATGGCGGAAAGCGCCGACCCTTCGGCGCAGATGCCTTTATAGTGCGCTACCTCGACGTTGCAGCCGACGAAACGCTCGCCGTCCGGCGTCTCCATTACGGCGGCCACCGGGTGGTCGGAGTAGGGTACGTAGGCGCGCCCGAGCGCCTGGGTGAGCGACTCGAGCAGAGTGGTTTCTACCTTCATGCTTTCTCCGTGGCGTGCACGCCCTTGTCGCGCAGTACGGCCTCGAGCGCGACGGTCATCATGTCGTTGAAGGTGTTCTGGCGATCGGCACTCGAGAGCGAGTCGCCCTTGAGGATGTGATCCGAAACGGTACAGATCGTCAGCGCCCGGGCACCAAACTCGGCGGCGACGCCGTAAAGCCCCGCGGCTTCCATCTCCACGCCGACGATGTTGAAGCGCTTCATCAGCTCGGCCATGTGCTCCTGCGGGTTGTAGAAAAGATCCGCGGAAAAGATGTTGCCCACCTTGACCGGCACGTTCTGCGCCTTGGCGGCGGCGACGGCGTGGCTCGCCCACTCGAAATCGCCAAGGGCGGCGAAGTCGTGGTCGTTGAAACGCATACGGTTGACCTTGGAGTCGGTGCTGGCACCGAGGCCGATCACCACGTCGCGCACGTTGACGTCGTCGCGTACCGCCCCACACGAGCCTACGCGAATGATCGATTTCACCCCGTAATCGGTGATCAGCTCCTTGGCGTAGATCGAGACCGACGGAATGCCCATGCCGTGGCCCATCACCGAGACGTCCACGCCCTGGTAGGTGCCGGTGAAGCCGAGCATGCCGCGCACGTCGTTCACCTGACGCACGTTCTCCAGATAAGTCTCGGCGATGTACTTCGCCCGCAGCGGGTCGCCGGGCATGAGCACGGTATCGGCGAAATCGCCGGGTTCTGCGTTGATGTGCGGCGTTGCCATGAAAACTCCTTGAGTAACCGGTTGAAGATCACGCGACGCGGGGCAAAAAGCTCTCGCCGTCGTCGAGGGCGCGCAGTACGAAGTAGTCAGCCAGGGTCTGGCCGATATCGGCGAAGGTATCGCGCTTGCCAAGCGGGCCCGGCGTAAAGGTGGCGCCATGCACCAGAATCGGCACGTATTCGCGGGTGTGCTCGGTGCCTTTCCAGCTCGGGTCGCAGCCGTGATCCGCGGTCAGCACCAGCAGATCGTCCTCGTCGAGCGCGTCCAGAAGCTCCGGCAGGCGGGCGTCGAAGTGCTCGAGTGCGCTCGCGTAGCCTTTGATATCGCGGCGGTGGCCGTAGAGCGAGTCGAAATCGACGAAGTTGGCCATGATGAAGGTTGGCTTGTCGCGGCTATCGGTACGTGCGATCTCGCCAAGCGTTGCCTCCATCAGCGCGTCGTGGCCGCTCGCCTTCACCTTGTGGGTGATGCCGCAGTGGGCGTAGATATCGGCGATCTTGCCGATCGACACCACCTCGCCGCCGGACTCCTGGAGCTTTTGCAGCACCGTTGGCGTCGGCGGCTCGATGCTGTAGTCGCGGCGATTACCGGTGCGCTCGAAGCTATCGGCGCTCTCACCCACGAACGGGCGGGCGATGACCCGACCGATGTTGTAGGGCTCGAGCAGCTCGCGCACGGTTTCGCACAGCGCGTAAAGGCGCTCAAGGCCAAAGTGCTCCTCGTGGGCGGCGATTTGAAACACCGAGTCCGCCGAGGTGTAGACGATCGGCTTGCCGGACTGGACGTGCTCTTCGCCCAGGCGCGCGATGATCTCGGTGCCCGAGGCGTGGCAGTTACCGAGCGTGCCGGGAAGCTCGGCTTGGTCCTTGATTTTTTCCAGAAGCTCCGGCGGGAAGCTCTGCTCTTTATCGAGGAAGTAGCCCCAGTCGAAGCGCACCGGGACGCCGGCGATCTCCCAGTGCCCGGAAGGCGTGTCCTTGCCGCTGGAGATCTCCTGGGCGTGGGCGTAAGCGCCGGTCAGCTCCTCGGGAAGCTCGACGCCTTCGGCCACGGCGCCGGTGGCGTCACGGTGGGCGTGGAAAAGCCCGAGCTTGCCCATGTTGGGCAGCTTCAGGGGGCCGCATCGGTCATCGGTATCCGCCTCGCCACGCGCGCAGGCGGCGGCGATATGGCCCAGGGTGTCGGCGCCTTCATCGCCGAACGCCGCGGCGTCCGGCGCCGAGCCGATGCCGAAGGAGTCGAGTACCACTACAATCGCGCGTCGCATTAGGCTTCTCCTCTAAAGGTGTCCTGAATCAGCGTGTCGGCGTCGACGGCACTCTGGCCCAAAATGATCGCGGCCTTGAGCTGCTCGGCGGCGCGGTTGGCGGCCTCTTCGCTCGCCGCGTGCACCATTGCCAGCGGCCGATCAGCGTCGACGCGAGCACCGATTTCGGCAATCGCGCTAAAGCCAACGCTGTGATCCACCCTGGCGTCGTTACGCAGGCGCCCGCCGCCGAGCTCGACCACGCTCATGCCCACCGCGCGGGTGTCGATGCGGTTCACGATGCCGGCCTCATCGGCGTAGACCGGCTTCACGACGTTCGCTTTGGGCAGGTAGTGCTCCGAGCGCTCCATGAAGTCGTTCGGGCCGCCGAGCTCGGACACCATGCGCGCAAAAATTTCGGCAGCGGCGCCGGAGTTCAGCGCTTTTTCGAGCATCGAGAGGGCTTCATCGCGGCTGGCGGCGAGCTTGCCGGCCATCAGCATCTCGACGGCGAGTTCGCGGGTGACCTCCATCACGCGGCTATTGGCGCGCTCGCCGCGCAGAAGCGCCAGTGTCTCGACGATTTCCACCGCGTTGCCGGCACACGGCGCCAGCGGCTGGCTCATGTCGGTCAGAAGCGCGGTGGTCGGCGTGCCGGCCTGGGTGGCCACGTTGGCGATGCTCTCGGCAAGCTCGCGGGATTTTTCCGGCGTCGGCATGAAGGCACCGCTGCCGACTTTCACGTCCATCACCAGCGCGTCGAGGCCCGAGGCGAGCTTCTTGCCGAGGATCGAGGCGGTGATCAAGGGAATCGACTCCACCGTGCCGGTCACATCGCGTACGCCGTAAATGCGCTTGTCCGCCGGCGCCAGGTTGCCGGTCTGGCCGATGATGGCGACCCCGGTGGATTTCACTACCTGGCCGAAGCGCTCGGGAGCAGGGTAGGGGTCGTAGCCGGGAATCGATTCGAGCTTGTCGAGTGTGCCGCCGGTGTGGCCGAGCCCGCGCCCGGAAATCATCGGCACGAACGCGCCGCAGGCAGCGACCCAGGGGCCGAGCACCAGGGACACCAGATCACCGACGCCGCCGGTGGAGTGCTTGTCGACCACCGGTCCTGGCAGGTTCAGTGAATCCCACTGCATGACGTGGCCGGAGTCACGGGTGGCGGTGGTCAGCGCGACCACTTCCTCACGGCTCATGCCGTTGAGGAAGACCGCCATGGTGAAGGCGCCGATCTGGGCATCGCTGATGCGATCGTCCGCCACGCCCTGAACGAAGTGCTTGATCTCATCAAAAGGCAACGCCTGGGCATCGCGCTTAAGGCGGATGAATTCCTGGGGGAGCAGGTGTGCCATGATTAGTAGCCTCCTTCTTGTGTCGCGGCATCGGCGTCAGGGTTCAGGGTCATCAGCACGTCACCCAACAGGCTCGAGGCACCGAAGCGAAAGTGCTGCGGGGTAATCCAGTGCGGACCCATGATGTCGGCGGCGAGTTTCAGGTATTCAGCGGCCTCTTCGACGGTGCGCACACCGCCGGCGGCCTTGAAGCCGACATCCTGGCCGCTCTCCTTGATCGCGCCGAGCATGATCTCGGTGGCTTCAAGCGTTGCGTTAGTAGCGACCTTGCCGGTGGAGGTCTTGATGAAGTCGGCGCCGCCTTCGATGGCGAGTTCGCTGGCGCGCTTGATCAGTTCGGGCGTTTTCAGCTCGCCGGTCTCCAGAATGACCTTTAAAAGCGCCTGACCGCCGCAGGCTGCCTTGCACATTTCGACCAGCTCGCGGCCGGTCTCTTCGTCGCCGGCCATCAGCGCGCGGTAGGGGAAGACCACATCGACTTCGTCGGCGCCGGAGGCCACGGCTTCGCGGGTTTCCCGCGCCGCGCCCATGATGTCATCGCCGCCGGCGGGGAAGTTGGTGACCGAGGCGATCTTCACCTGATCTTTCAGGTTGTGCGCGGTGAGCGCGCGGGCCGCGGTTACGATGAACTGTGGGTAGACGCAAATGGCGGCTGGGGTCCCGACCGGGGTTTTGACCATCTGGCAAAGCGACTCGATGCGCGCATCGGTGTCGTCGTCGTTGAGGCTGGTGACGTCCATCAGGGCGAGCGCTTGTTTAGCGGCTTGAAGCAGGTCGGAAGAGGCAGTCATGGCGTTCTCACGTTGGTGTTGAAAAAATGGGGTATTAAGAAAATTGGTGTCAAGAGAAACAGTGTAAAAGCATGCGCACGAAAAGCAGGCCGGTAAAAAACGAACGGGCACTGCGCTTGGCCGTGCCCGTTCAGTTTAGCGCCTGAGGCAGGGCTTATGCCGCGACATTACCCAGGGCGATGAAAAAGCCCGCGATCGACGCCGACATGAGATTCGAAAGCGTCCCCGCGAGTACGGCTTTGACACCGTAACGGGCAATCTCGTTGCGCCTTGTCGGCGCGATACTGCCAAGCCCGCCCAGCAAAATGGCGATCGAGGACAGGTTGGCGAAGCCGCACAGCGCAAAGGACAAAACGGCCTGCGTATGTGGCGTCATCATCTGACCTGTCGCGGCCACCACCTGTTCCCCATCAATGTAGGGCGCCAGGTTAATGAACGCGACGAACTCGTTGACCACGATTTTCTGGCCGATGAAGGAGCCGGCAAGCGTGGCCTCGGACCAGGGAACGCCGAGCAAAAACGCCAGCGGGGCGAAGAGCCAGCCAAGAATCAGCTCCAGACTCAGCGACTCGAAACCGAACCAGCCACCGACTCCGCCCAGAATACCGTTGACCAGCGCGATCAGGCCGATGAATGCCAGCAGCATCGCGCCCACGTTGGCGGCCAGCATCAGCCCGGAGCTTGCCCCGGAGGCTGCGGCGTCGAGCACGTTGACCGGCTTGTCCTCCTGCTCTTTGAGCTCCTCGTCCACTTTGGTGATGCTATCGGCATCCTGGTTGTCCCGGGTTTCCGGCATGATCAGCTTGGCGAACAACAGCCCGCCAGGGGCGGCCATGAACGAGGCGGCGACCAGGTACTCCATGGGAATGCCGAGCTGGGCGTAGCCGGCGAGCACCGATCCGGCGACCGAGGCAAGCCCGCCGCACATCACGGCAAAGAGCTGCGACGGCGTCATGCGCGCGATGAACGGGCGCACCACCAGCGGCGCCTCGGTCTGGCCGACGAAGATATTGGCCGTGGCCGAGAGCGACTCGGTGCGTGAGGTGCCGAGTGCTTTCTGCAGTGCACCGCCCAGAATCCGGATGATCCACTGCATGATCCCCAAGTAGTAGAGCACGGCAATTAATGAGGAGAAGAAGATGATGACCGGCAGAACGCGCACGGCAAAGACGAAACCGATGCTTTCGACGTCCGCCAGACCCCCGAACAGAAAGTCGATACCGTCGTTGGCGAAGACCAGCACCTGGCTCACCCCGGCGGAGATCGTCTCCAGAAAGACCTGGCCGAAGGGGATGTAAAGCACGAACGCCCCGATCCCCGCCTGAATGGCAAAGGCGCCGAGCACCGTGCGCAGGCGTATGGATTTGCGGTCATAGGAGAAAATCAGGGCGATGATCACCAGGGTGGCCATACCGACCAGGCTCATGAGGAGTGTCATAAGGAGATCCCTTGAGTTCGCGAGGCACGCCTCGGGTTACAGGAAGTTGAGCTTGACCGTATAGATCATCGCATTTTGATACACGTTCGGCGCGCCCAACTTGTTGTCCGAATAGCGATACTGAATGCCGGTGGTGATCAGATCCGCCGGATGCCACCAAAGACCTACCGCGCCGTTGGTGCCGGTGCTGCCCGCGGTGCCGTTCACGTAGTTCTGCTCGAGGTAGTCGCTGTCACGATCGAAGGTTTGCTCGTGCCAGTTGGTGATGCCAAAGCCCTGACCGAACGCGGTGAAGTCGTAACCCGCGACCCAGCCGGCCATGTAGCCGTTCATGCCCGTGTAGCCGTCGCTTTGCACCCGCGCCGGGCCGATGAAGGGCTTGAACCAGAAGCCGTTATCGAAAGTGGCGCGATAGCCGAAGCCGAGGATCTGATCCTGCTCGCGGCTATTGAAACCGTAGTCGCGGAAATCGTAGATGTGGGCGTAGACCGAGAAGGGCGTGTCACCCAGGTAGATATGCGAGGTGACCTTGCCCGCGGTGCGAAAGTTATCCTGACCGTTGCTCGATTCGTCGAACTGATCGTTGGTCGGGTTCTCGAAATCGAAAAAGCCGTAGAATTCACCCCAGCTAAAGCCCACGCCGCCTTCGAGCTCTACATAGGTGAAATCGCTTTTGGCGGCGTTGCTCGCCGTGCGACGCTCGGTGCCGTTGGACCAGTCCAGGTAGTTGACCGAGACGTTGCCAAACGACCAGAGCCGGTCGAGGGTTTGCGGCTCGGGCTCATCGGCCAGTGTGGGAGAGGCGATCAGGGCGCCGGCGAGTAGCGTCAGGGCACCACGGGTTACCGTGCGCTGTGAATCAAGGGTAAAGCGTTGAGCAGTCATAAGGCCTCAAATGGTCGAAATAGCGCCGCCGCGCTCTGTTTTTATAGAGTACGAAATCGATATGCGCTGAGAGTGTGATCATCGGTGCGGGCTGGCGGATGTTATAATTATAACATTCAGTGTTATTCCTTTAACACCGATTTGCAACCGGCGTTTGCAGGCGTTGCTTGTTAGGCACGATTGCAGGCATCTTTTGAACGCCGTACCTACAAACAGTATTGATAAAAAGTATGTACAAACCGTGTTTGCGATCATGGTTCGAGCGAGGTCAGAAACAGCATGAGCGATCGTCGTGAGGAGCGACTCACTCTTTTAAGAGAAGCGCTGGTCAACGAGAGGACGCTGCATCTGCGCGATGCGGCGACGCTCTGTGGCGTGAGCGAAATGACCATCCGGCGCGACCTGCATACCTGCTCGCAGTCGATCAGTCTGATTGGCGGGCGGCTGATCAAAGTGTCTCCCCAGGCGAGCGCCTATGATCTCATCGAACAGCAGGCGCTGGGGTATCCGGCCAAGTACCGGCTTTGCCAGCGTGCGCTTTCGTTCATCGACGAGGGCGATACGCTATTCATCGACTGCGGCTCGACGCTTTTACCGCTGCTGGGTTTTCTGGCGCGTTTCAAGGCGCTCACCGTCGTCACCTACGCGCTCAACGTGGCCACGAGCGTGGCCAAACTTCCCAGCGTGCGGCTCATCGTTTTGGGAGGGCTCTACTACCCCGCGTCTCAGTCCTTTGGGGGAGAGCGACTGGCAGAGAAAATCCGTGGTCTTGGCATCAACAAGGCGCTGATAACGGCGGCCGGAATCGACGATGACCAGGGCGTAAGCTGCTTTCATTTTCACGAAGTCGCGCCCAAAAAGGCGGCCATCGCGACCGCTGAAAAGCGAATTTTACTCGCCGATACGCGCAAAATGGGTGTTGTTCGACCGGCCTATTTTGCTACCCTTGGCGACTTCGATGTATTGGTGACAGATGATGAGCAGGTTTCAAAGCGATTTGAGGCCGGCTTGGCCTCTATGCCGGACATCGCAATCACCTGGCCTTGAGCGCGATCACTAACGGTTTTAAACGAGCAGGGTGCGGCAATGCGTCGCTTTCTGCGCGCACGTAATCGGTAGAAAATGTTCGTGCTTGTGTTTGTGCGTGAAACGCACGCCAGGTTCGCTACCAACCCCATGCGGTAGCGCATATTTTTCCCGGTGTTATCAGGCGTTGCTCTAGTGCCCTGGGAAAAATATGGGGTGCTAGTTGGTCTGCTATATGGCATATCGTTTGGCTTGCTGTCTGGCGACTAGTTTTGAAACGCAACTCTGACGAGATCGCACCATGCAACAACCCTCCCAATGGCGCAGGCGTGGCACTTTCTTCGTGCTCCTCGCGCTGTGCTTGCTCCTTGCAGGCTGTAGCTCGGCCCTGATGGACCCCAAGGGCGATATTGGTGAAGCGCAGCGTTCGCTGATCTTGAGCTCCTTTGGCTTGATGATGATCGTGGTCATTCCGGTCATCGTGCTGACGGTCGCTTTCGGCTGGCACTACCGCCGTAGCAACACCGTGGCACAGTACCTGCCGGATTGGGCGCACTCAAACTTGATCGAGGCCATCGTGTGGCTGGTGCCCGTGGTCATCGTTGCCATTCTGGCGGTGATTACCTGGCGCTCTTCTCACGAGCTCGACCCGCACCGTCCGCTGGAAAGTGATGAGCCGACCCTCGAAATCCAGGCGATCTCGCTGGATTGGAAATGGCTGTTCATCTACCCCGAGCAGGGCATCGCCACGGTCAACGAAGTCGCTCTGCCGGTCAATCGCCCGGTACGCTTTCGTGTGAGCTCAGGCTCGGTGATGAACTCGCTGTTCATTCCGCGCTTGGGAACTCAGATCTACGCGATGGCGGGTATGGATAACGACGTTCACCTCGTTGGTAACGAAATCGGCACCTACTGGGGTCGTTCGACCAATTACAGCGGCGCAGGTTTCGCTGGCATGGTCTTCGATGCGCTGGTGACCTCCGATGAAGACTTCGAGACGTGGGTAGACCAGGTGCGCGCCGAGGGTGAGCCGTTGACGTATCCCGAAGGCTACTCCGAGCTTGCCGAACGCTCCTCGTTCGTCGATGTCCGGTACTTCTCGGATGTGACGCCGGAGTTCTACGAGCGGCTAGTAAGCAGTTTCCATACGGGAACCGACCCTGAGACGGACACGCAGGACGCAGACCGTGCACCGGCCGTTGATACCAATGAAGCCTATCAATCGACCGACAACCAAGAGGGTGAGCGATCAGATGACGATGAGCTCATCAGCAACGAGGCGGGAGGGTAAGCCGTGTTCGGTAAATTAAGCTTAGAAGCAATCCCCTTACACGATCCTATTATTGTGGTCGTGGGTTTGGGAATGATTGTGGGAGCCATCGCGCTGTTAGGCGCACTGACTTACTTTCGTAAGTGGGGCTGGCTCTGGAATGAGTGGTTCACTTCGGTAGACCACAAAAAACTCGGTATCATGTACTTCATCGTGGCCCTGGTCATGCTGCTGCGCGGCTTCGCCGACGCCATCATGATGCGTAGTCAGCAGGCGCTGGCCGCTGGCGGCTCGATGGGCTTTTTGCCGCCGGATCACTACGACCAGATCTTCACCGCCCACGGCGTGATCATGATCTTCTTCGTGGCGATGCCGATGGTCATCGGTTTGATCAACCTGGTCGTACCGCTACAGATTGGCGCGCGCGACGTTGCCTTCCCGTTCTTGAACAACCTGAGCTTCTGGCTGTTCGCCGTGTCGGCGGTTTTGATCAACGTTTCACTGGTACTGGGCGAGTTCGCCAAGACCGGTTGGTTGGCCTACGCGCCACTATCGGGAATAGAGTACAGTCCCGGGGTCGGCGTGGATTACTGGATATGGGCACTACAGATATCCGGTATCGGTACGACGCTGACCGGTATCAACTTCTTCGTCACCATCCTGAAGATGCGTACCAAAGGCATGACGCTGTTCCGCATGCCGATCTTCACTTGGACTGCCCTGTGCGCCAACGTGTTGATCATCGCTTCGTTCCCGATTCTGACCGCGACCATCGCGCTACTAACGCTCGACCGCTACTTTGGTATGAACTTCTTTACCAACGAGCTTGGCGGCAACGTGATGATGTACGTCAACTTGATCTGGGCGTGGGGTCACCCGGAAGTTTACATCCTGATTCTGCCGGCGTTCGGTGTCTTTTCTGAAGTCATCGCGACCTTTGCGCGTAAGCGTCTGTTTGGCTACCACACCATGGTTTGGGCAACGGTTGCGATCACCGTGCTGTCGTTCATCGTTTGGTTGCACCACTTCTTCACCATGGGGGCAGGGGCCAACGTTAACGCCTTCTTCGGCATCATGACGATGATCATCGCCATTCCGACCGGGGTTAAGGTCTTCAACTGGATCTTCACCATCTTCCGCGGTCGTCTGGAGCTGACTTCGCCGGTGCTGTGGACGCTGGGCTTCATCATCACCTTCACTCTGGGTGGTATGACCGGTGTCATGCTGGCGCTGCCGGCGGCGAACTTCGTGCTGCACAACAGCCTGTTCGTTATCGCGCACTTCCATAACGTGATCATCGGCGGCGTTGTATTCGGCATGCTGGCGGGTCTGACCTACTGGTTCCCGAAAGCCTTCGGCTTCACGCTGAGCGAGAAGTGGGGCAAACGCTCCTTCTGGTTCTGGATCACCGGTTTCTACACCGCGTTCATGCCGCTTTACGTGCTGAGCTTCTACGGTGCGGCGCGCCGCATGCAGTCCTACCCGAACGCCGAATGGCAGCCCTGGATGATCGTGGCTTGGGTCGGTTCGGTGCTGATCGCCTGTGGTATCGCGTGTACCATCATTCAGTTCTACGTCAGTATTCGTGACCGCAAGCAGAACCAGGATGTGACCGGCGACCCGTGGGATGGCCGTACGCTCGAGTGGTCCACCTCTTCACCGCCCCCGTTCTACAACTTCGCGCACGAGCCAGTGGTCGGTGATATCGACAGCTTCTGGACGCAAAAGCAGCGTGGCATCGAGCAGGCTGAAGAGAAGGACTACCAGGACATCCACATGCCGAAGAACACCTGGGCTGGCCCGATCATCAGTGTCTTCGCCATGATCTTTGGTTTTGCGATGATCTGGCACATCTGGTGGCTGGCGATCGTCGGCGCCGTGGGTACGCTGGTGAGCTTCCTCGCGCGCGTGTTCAACGACGACATTGACTACTACGTGCCGGCCGCCGAAGTCGAACGGATCGAGCAGGCGCACCTCAAGCGTTTGGAGGCACATTCGTAATGGCGACAGATACAATGCACCATGGCGCCCATGCCGATGAACACCACGATCATGATCATCATGACGTAGCGGGTACGAAAGTATTCGGCTTCTGGGTCTACCTGATGAGTGACCTGGTGATCTTCGGCACGTTGTTCGCCACCTACGCCGTGCTCATGAAGGGCACGGCAGGCGGGCCGAGCGGCGCTGATATCTTCGAGCTGCCGCTGATCCTGTTCGGCACCTTTGCGCTTTTGATCAGTAGTTTCACCTTCGGCATGGGCGTTCTGGCAATGAACGCCAACCGTGTCGGCCAGGTGAAGATGTGGCTGATCGTCACGTTCGTACTGGGCTTGATGTTTTTGGGCATGGAGCTCTACGAATTCCATCATCTGATTCATGAAGGCTACGGTCCGGATCGCAGCGCGTTCTTGTCGGCGTTCTTCACGCTGGTCGGCACTCACGGCCTGCACGTGACTTTCGGCATGATCTGGATTCTGGTAATGCTGGTTCAGCTTCAGACCAAGGGCATCAATCCTGCGACGCGTCCGCGCATTCTGTGCTTGAGCCTGTTCTGGCACTTTTTGGACATCGTCTGGATCTGCGTCTTCTCCTTCGTCTACCTGATGGGAGTGCTTTGAGATGAGTTCTTCTTCTAGCCAACCGTCGGCCGATCACGGCTCTACCAAGTCCTACGTACTGGGTCTGATCCTGTCGCTGGTACTGACGATCATTCCCTTCGGGGCGGTCATGATGGGGCTGTTCAGCACGCCGGTGACGGTCTGGATCATCGTGATCACGGCCGTGATGCAGATGCTCGTTCAGCTGGTCATGTTCATGCACCTGAACACCAAGTCGGACGAAGGGTGGGGCATGATGTCCTTCGTGTTCACTGTCTCTATTCTCGCCCTCGTGGTAGGAGGCTCCCTGTGGATCATGCATCATCTGCACATCAACATGATGATCGGCTAACCACGATGCCTAGCCGGCGGCAGGATCTGCTGGAACTGACCAAACCCGGTATCATCGGCGGCAATCTGATTGCCGCCATCGGGGGCTACTTCCTGGCCGCTCAGGGGCAGTTCGATCTGGTGACCTTCGCCGCCGTGCTGCTTGGCATCGCGCTGATCATTGGGTCAGCCTGTGCTTGCAACAATGTAATCGACCGGGATATCGACGCTTTGATGGCGCGCACGCGCCATCGCCCGCTGGTTCGCGGCAGCGTGTCGATCACCCAAGCGCTGGGGCTCTCGGCGCTTCTGGGCGTTTGCGGTGTGGTGTGTTTGGCGCTGGGCACCAACGGGTTGACCGTGGCGCTGGCCGTGATCGGCTGGGGCGTTTATGTGGGCATTTATAGCCTCTACATGAAGCGCCACTCCGAGTACGGCACGCTGGTAGGCAGCCTTTCCGGCGCGATGCCGCCGGTCGTGGGGTACTGCGCGGTGACCGGCACGTTCGACAGCGGCGCGATCGCGCTTTTGGTGATTTTCTGCCTGTGGCAGATGCCGCACTCCTACGCCATTGCGATCTTTCGCTACGCGGACTATCAGCGGGCATCGATTCCGGTATTGCCGGTGGTGCGCGGCATCAAAACCGCCAAGCATCACATCCTGGGCTACATCGTGGCGTTCATTCCCGCCTCGTTGGCACTGGGATTGGCAAGTCAAGCGGGCCTTGGCTATCTCTGCGTGGCGCTGGTGATGGGCTGCTACTGGCTCTACCTCGCGCTTCGCGGCTATCGCCTGACCGATGACGTGCGCTGGGCCAAGCAGGTCTTCGGGGTCTCGATTCTGACGATCACCGCCATGAGCCTGGTAATGGTACTCGAGGCAGTGGTACCGCTGGCCTAGGTCACGCGATCATCACCTGCACTAAAAAACGCCCAAGGGTTTTACCTTTGGGCGTTTTTCTTTGGGTACACAGGCCTACTCGAGTCTCGCTGACCAGTGCCGCACCTGCGCCACTGGATGGCATCACCCGAGCGCGATCTGCAGGCCCGCTTACTCGATCATGCCGGTTCGCTGTGATTCTGCGCTGTTGCGCCGCGGCTAACCCTGTAACATGGCGAGTTTCATCTCCCGATTACTGACCCTGAGGCGACTCTTCGCTATGTCTTCGCTCTCTTCCCCGTTGCCGCGCAAGCTGGCCCTGGCGCTGCTGGTTACGGTGGCCTGCGCGTTCGCGGCCAATCACGTCTCTGCGCGGCTCGCCTTCGATAACGGCACCGGGCTGTTACTGGCAATCCTCACGCGCTCGGGCGTGGCCTGCACCATTTTGCTGACGCTGGTGGCAGTCAAGCGAAAACGGCTGTGGCTACCCAAGGCCGCTTGGCCCTGGCAGCTTGCGGTGGGGTGCTTGATCACCATTCAAAGCCTCGCGCTCTACTCCGCGGTCGCCAGGCTCCCCGTGGTGATCGCGCTGCTGCTTGCCAACACCTTCCCCATTCAGCTGGCGCTGCTCACCTGGGCGCTGGGCGGGGCGCGCCCCTCGCTCAGGCAGTGCGTGATCATGGGCACCATTTTGCTCGGGCTTCTGGTCGTACTGGATATCCCTGCCTGGCTGATTCAGGCCGAAACGCTCGGCAGCGAGTGGGCGCTGGGCATCGCCCTGGGGCTTCTTTCGGCCTTCGTGTTTTCGAGCGCGCTTTGGATCACCGAGCATCGCTTGGCGGGTGTGGGCAGTACGCTTCGAAGCCTGCTGACCATGCAGACGGTGTTTGTGGCAATGATCATTGGCGCGGCGCTTGGGGTGGTGCCCGGCGGCATGAGCTTGCCGGAAAACAGCCAAGGCTGGGTCGGGCTTTCGCTGCTGGCGCTTTTGTACGGCGCGGGGTTCTCAACGCTCTTGATATGCGTGCCGCGTTTGGACATGGCGCGCAACGCCCCGGTCATGAACATCGAACCCGTCGCTTCGCTGGTGTTTGGCTACTTCGTACTAGGGCAAACGCTCGGGCCGGTGCAGCTATTGGGTGGCGCCGTCGTGGTCGGCGGAATCGTGATTCTCGGCCTTTCGAAAGTTCGTTGACGGGGGGCAATGCTCAGGCCCCGCCAATGGCGGACGGCTTTGGCAGCGGCCGCGACGACGGTATCTCGTTTGAGGCGGGGCCGAGGTCGATATCAACGATACCTTCGCGCTGAACGCCGACCTGATGCGGTACCTGAGCCCGTCGGAGTACGATTTTGACGCCCTGAGCCTGGGGCTTCGCTACCGTTTTTAATCGGGGCGATGAAAAAGCGCCAAAGCGGCAAGCCCCACTTTCGCGTGGGGCTTTTTAATGGGCGAACGAACAGTCGAGCACATTGTTAGCACGCTAATTATGGTGTAGACTAAGGTATTATTTGAACAGACCCCGTCCACGCCGGGGTTTTTTGACGAGTGAATCCCGATGTCTCCCGATCAGCGCTTTACCCGATGGGTAAGGGTAGCCCTGGCTGCCTTTGCCCTTTTGTTCGTCTATTTCATGGTGGCCGACAGTTTCATGCCGCTGACCCCGCAGGCGCGCATCATGCGTCCGGTCACGCGTATCGCCCCGGAGCTGAGCGCGCCGGTGGTCGAGGTCGTCGTTCGCGATCATCAGCACGTCGACAAGGGCGACGTACTGTTTCGCCTCGACGCCGCCCCCTACGAGATCGCGGTGGAGAAAGCGCAGCTCGATGTCGAACAGGCCGCCCAGGAGAACGACCGGCTGCAGGCTGACCTGGCCGCGGCGCGGGCCTCGCTAAGCGCAGCCCAGGCAAACGCCAGCGAGCTCAACAGTGAGCGCGAGCGCGCGCAGTCGCTGGTGGGGCGCCAGAGCATTTCGCGCCAGCAGTACGAGCAGCGAGTATCGGCGGCGAACACCGCCAACGCCGACGTGCGCGCCGCCGAAGCGAAGATTACGAGCCTTGAAGCGCAGCTTGGCGAGGAGGGAGATGCCAACCTGCGCCTGCGCCAGGCGCGCAACGCGCTGGCCAACGCCCAATTGAACCTGGAGCGCACCGAGGTGCGCGCTCTGGAGGCGGGGCAGGTCACCAATTTGCAGCTTCAGGCCGGCGACTACGTCCAGGCGGGCCAGCCGGTGCTGGCACTGGTCGGAGGCGGCGTGGACATCGTGGCGGACTTTCGCGAAAAGAGCCTGCGCCACGTGCGCGTGGGTGACGAAGCGAAGGTCGTACTGGACGCGCTGCCCGGCCATATTTTCGCAGGCCACGTCACGGCGCTGGATGCCGGCGTGCGTGAGGGCCAGGTCAGCGCCAACGGTCAGCTTGCGGATATTCCCACATCTGATCGCTGGGTGCGCGATGCCCAGCGCCTGCGCCTGCACGTGGCACTCGATGCGCCGCTGGAGGAGATGCCCCCGAGCGGCGCGCGGGCAAGCGTTCAGCTTCTCCCCGGCGAACATACGCTGGCGCATCCGTTTGCCTGGCTGCAGGTACACCTGATCAGCTGGCTGCACTATGTCTACTGAGCCGACCGAGCCCACCGGCACGAGCGATCTGGAGACCTCTCCGGAAGGCGCATCGACCGGCCAGAGCCGCACGAGCCGCTGGCGCGTCTGGTCGATCACGCCCTGGCGTAGAAAACGCGGTGAAAGCCCGCCGGCGAAAGGCGCCCGAGCGGCGATCCTCGATGAAAACGGCCTGCGTCAGTGCCTTCGCGTCGCCGGTGGGGCCACGATTGGCTTTGTGATCAGCAAGCTGATGGGCTGGAACTATGGCGTCTTCTTTACCGTGTTTCCGATGTTTCTACTCGGCATGGTGCCGCTGCTCAATGCCGGGATCATTCGCCAGTTTCTAGGCAACGCCGCTTTCAACGTGGTCGAGGTCAGCCTGATCATCGGCCTTTTGCAGCACATGCCGGTGGTGATGACGCTGGTGGTGCTGGGTATCTTCTTGTTTCGCTTCAACCTGATGGCGAAGGGGCCGCTGTTTCTGTACGGGGCCAACGGCGTGGTCACGCTCAGCGTTCTGCTGCACTTTGCAAGCTATCCAGGCGTGGATTTGAGCGAGCTTTTGGGGGCGAACCTTTTAGCGAGCGTGCTGGCGGTGATCATCGCCATGCTCATGCACACGCTCTTTCCCGACGTCTCGCCGCGCCAGCCGCCGCCACGAGTGGAGAAAACCGCCGCGCAGATTCGCCACGAAACCCTGCTGGGCGGCATTACCGCGACGCTATCGTTCGTCGTATTTCAAACCTTCGATCTGCGCGATTCGCTCTCCGCGCAGATGGCGACGGTGTTGGTGCTGTTTGCCATGGGCTACGCCGGGGCCCAGGTCTCCTCGATCAGACGAATCATCGGTACGCTCCTGGGCTGCAACATGGCGCTGTTGATCCAGCTTTTGCTTTACTCCCAGAGCCACCACTTTTTGCTGGTGATCGTGATCTACTGGTTGGGGTTGATGCTGTTCGCCCGCGAACACGTGCGCGAGGCCGGTGGCTCCGGCGTCGGGTTTGGCGGGATGACGACGCTGGGCATTTTGTTCGGTCAGTCGCTCGGGCCAAGCCAGGACCTTGTTTACAGTGCCCTTTATCGGTTCTCCTCCATGTTCGTAGCCCTCGCGGTGACGCTGATGGTCATGGCCTGCCTTCACTCATTGCTCAATGCATGGACGGCCACGGCGCTGCCAAAAAGAAATTGAGGCAACTTTTTTCGCACCGTCTACTCTAAGAAATACCTGCACTGCTGATAGACAACGACGTCTTCCTCGCATGCAGTGTATTTCCTACTAACGGATTAGAGGTAATCATCATGTCAAATTCAAACGAAGACAAAGCGAAAGGTGCCGCTAACAAGGCCGCTGGCAAAGTGAAGGAAGCCGTGGGTAAAGTCACCGGCAGCGACAAGACCGAAGCCAAGGGCCACGCTCAGCAGGCCAAAGGCGAAGCGCAAAAAGGTAAAGGTGAGCTGAAAGACGCCGCCAAGAAGAAGTAACGACATTCGTCAGGATATTAAACAGGGGCCCTCGGGCCCCTGTTTTGCTTTCTACACCAGGCGTTCACGAACCGGGCGTTTCAAACCCACTCAATCGGCCATATCCATGGCAAAGCTCGTTTCAAGCCCTTCATCACCGACCGATACCCGCACTTCCAGGCTGTCGTATATCTCCCCGTAATGTTTGAGCTGAGCGATGTCCTCTTCCGAGACGTCCTCCTGCGGCGATTTGATCAGCAGATCCGCCAAAGCCGTGTAAAGATCACCGGTCGCGAAGATATTCAGCAGCAGGTCGTCATCGGCGACCGGCGCCTGTAGTCCGTTTGTCAGCGTTGACGGGTCATCGAGGCCAACGCCCAGGGCCAGCGCCGAGTCCGACATCGCCGCGTAAAGGGTCGATACCTGCGCAGGCAATTGGCGGCTCTTGAGTCGCCGGGGTTCGCCGTTGGGCGTGAGCATCACCTCGCTGAGTTCGGGCAAAAAGGCGGCGGCGTTTTCCAATAGCGTCATGGGATTCGATGACGCCAGGGTCAAAAGCCCCGTGGCCATGGGGCCGCCCTTGGCAAGGTAGAGCCGGTCGATACGCGCATTGAGCCCGGAAAGCGCCGGGGCAATCATCATCGCCATCGGGTCACTGGTCAGCGCGCTGGTCTCGTCCCACAGGGTGTTGAGCTGCTGGAGCTCGTCGCAGCTAAACGGCGCCTCGCGAATTTGGCGCGCGTAGGTATCCACGAGCTCCAAAAGCACCGATAGGTCGAGCCCCAGCCCAAAGCTTGCCAATCCATCCCGCTGGCCGAGCCCTGGCACCGGCGTCACCAACCGGCGAAGGTCACGCACGACCTCCTCATCGGTTTGCACGATCATGTTGACCTCCGTACGGCCCCGTAAATCGTACGCGCGCGAGCCCACCGTCAGGCCGGGAAAGCGCCCGGTCAAGCGGTCGATATCGGCCTGGCAGGCGGTAAGGTCCAGCGGCTCCTCGCCAAGGGCGTCGAGTAGTGCGCGCGTCGCGGGATGGCGGGGCGAGCCGAGTTCACTCAACACCCGCGCGGTACGGATTTGCCCCGTACCCAGCGGCGTGAAGCCGTAGCTGCGTTCGATCTCGGCAATCTCGCCGGACTCCTCCATGCTTTCATCCGGCAGGCGCTTGCCGAGTATCTGAGCGAGCAGCTCGTCGCTGGCATCACCTGGTATCAAGGAAACCAGCGCCTGGCCGTCGACGATGGCGAGCATGAGTTCGACGTCGTCTTCCGGTGTGATCCGCCAGTAGTCGGTGCCCTCGACGCGGCCGATGCGCGGCGTAAGCCCCGCCCGCTCGACCACCCGCTCGAAAGTGTCGCGAAACGCCGCGTCGTCTTCCAGCTCGAAGCGCATCACCGGCAGAATGCCCAGCCCGTAAAGCGCGACGTTCGGCGACACGTTGATACCGCGGGCGTGAACGTCCTCCAGCGTGTCAATGTCCTCGAACTCTTCGCCGAGTGCGATCACAAGCGACAAAAAGGCCTGCGCCTGCTCGTTGGGTTCATTTCGCCTCTGCTCGCGAAGCGCTTCCAGATCCCGCTCGAGCCCGTCGCCCAGCAGCATCGTGCGCTGATAAAACGCGAACACCTCCTGCTGGTCCAGCGTTTCCCGCGTGGCCATGAAGTAGGGGGCGTTGGCCGGAATATAGCCGAGCATGTCGGTTTCGGCGGCCTGAGCATCGAGGCTGGCGCCGCCAGCCAGCAGCGCGAGAGAGGCAAGCAGCGATGTTTTTTTAATCATATCGAATCCACTGGCGTGTACACATTGGCTCATGGGAATAGCGGTTTAAAAGCATAACCCGCCTAACGTACGGGAGGGGCATGCGCCTTTAAAAAAATGCCCCCGACCGCGCTAACGGTCGGGGGCGTTTGGTGTAGCGCCTGGCGCTACACAGCGACCCTCTTTTTCATCGCCTGATGGCACAGGCAAACCGTACCTGACGAAAACGGCCCTTGCCCGGCAGGGCAAGGGCCGCACCTATCCGGCGCCTCAGGCCTTAGTTCGAGATCACGTCGTATCTTTCACGCCGCAGGCCATCCGCCGCGGTGACCACGATGGCACCGTCCTCGACGGTGACCTGGTCGTCGTCACTCACGGTCTCAAGCTGCGCCGCGACTTCCTCGACGGACCGGGACCCCGCTTGAATCGTTTTGGCGCGATAGTCGATCTCCACCTCGTCGGAGTGGATTAGCCCGCCAAGAACGGACAGTTCTGTCAGCCCCTTGTTCTGGAACGGTTCTCCACCGCGCATCATGTAGTAATCGGAGCTTTGGATAGTGACACGGACGTAGCGCGCAACCCGGTCAATGTCGTCCTCCGTCTTTCCAGATTCCGTTGTATCGCGTGTATCGATGACCGGCTCGTACGTCTCGTTAAAGACCGCGAAGCTACGCTCTTCCTGCGGGGCAGTATCGATTTTGTACGTCAGCAACCCCGTGCCTTCAACCGAGGAGGACGGATCAAACCAGCTCGTCTCGACGGTATCCACATAGTACTCGGACCCAAGGTCGACCTTGATCCAGGCGGGTATTGGCAGGACGTCGCGGGTGTGCCAGTAACCGCCTTCCGACATGTCAGTCACGAAGTCCGCTTTACCGTCCACGGCAAAGGTCGCCGGGCCGTCCGGCAGGCCGCGACCAACGCCTTCGCGGTTGGCCTGAACGCGTCGCGCGACGGAGAGCGCGCCTTCGTCGATGGTGTAGGTGCGCCGGTCCCCATTCTGTGCCACCACGTCAAAGGTATCGTCGACGGACAGCGGCGCGTCACCCGCGCGATCGCCGAAATCGAAGCGCGCCCCGAAAGGTAGATCGAACAGGGTCTGCATGTCGTCGACGTCAGTGTCGTAGGGCAGGTTCAGTACGCGGTCCTGAATACCATCGACGGCGATGACGCCCGATGTCAGCAGCGTGTCGTCGTTGGTGACCAGTTCCCACTCTGCCGTATCCGTCATGGTGTCACCATCGACCTCGGCGACCACCTCGACGCTGTTGGTGCCAGAGGCCAGCTCGATGTTCCAGGTCAGACGGCGGCTGTCAGGGGTTTCGACGACGCCCATCGACTCACCGTTCAGGAAAAGCTCGGCCTGCGGCAGATTCGAATAGACCTTGACCGTGGTATTGCCGCGCTGACGTTCGATGAGTCGCTTGCCGGTGAGATGAAGGACCGGATCCTCGCTCCAGTTGGCTTGATACCAGTAGAAGGCATCCTTGCGTGTCTCGCGGTCGCGCGTCACGAGCCCCTTGTCGTTGATGCCGGGAGCTTCGCCTTCGTCGCGGCCGTCGGAGGCGAAATCGAACATCGCCCAGACGAACGTGGACCAGAGCCAGGGCCGCTCCTTCATCTGGAGGTAGGCTTCTTCGTGGTAGTTGGCCTGATAGGTTTCGGTGTGGTCCTGCTGGAACGGCGTCTCGGACTGGATCGAAGGGCCGGCACCCGCGCCGTACTCGCTGACCCCGATGGGGAGTTCGGGCGCAGCCGCATGCAGCTCATCCAGCCAGGCACCCAGATCGCCGGTCGGATTGCCGTAATACCAGCCGAAATAGAGATTCTGGCCGACGGTATCCGTGACGTTCATTACCGGCTCATCGGAGCCAAGACGCCCCAGAACGGCGGCGGTCGTCGGCCGCGACGGGTCTTCGGACTTGGCCAGCGCGTTTAGCTCGGTCAGCAAGGAGGAGACGTCACTGTCGCTTTGCAGCGAGACCTCGTTCCAGATACCCCAGACCGCGATCGAGGGATGGTTGTAGTTCTGGCGCACAAGCTCCTGCATCTGCTGCCGGGCGTTCTCGGCATAGGCGTCGGTCAGGTCGACCTCGCTGATCACCGGAACCTCCGCCCAGGTCACCATCCCGAATTCGTCAGCCAGGTCGTAGACGCTGCGGCTGTGCTGGTAATGCGCCAGGCGGACGGCATTGGCACCGAGTTCGTCCATGATGTCGAAATCGCGGCGCTTCTGCTCCTCGGTTGCGGCAAATCCGCCGTCTTCGACGTCCTGATGATAGCTGACGCCGCGCAAGGGCACCGATTCACCGTTCAGCAGGAAGCCTTCCTGCGGGTCAATCCTGATCTCTCGGATGCCGAGCGGTTCCGTCACCTCGTCCAGTACGTGTCCTTCGGCATCGACCACCGTGGTGACGACGCTGTAGAGATAAGGATCCGCCCGTCCCTGCCACAGCCGCGGCTGATCGATCTTGAGATCAAGCACCTGCTCCTGCTTTTGCGCCGCGGCCAGCGTGACGGTGGCCTCACTCTCTGCGACAACCGTGCCCGTATCGTCGCGCGCCTGGGTACGCAGGGTAACGGTGGCGTCATCCGCACCGTCGTTGGCCAGTTTGATCCGAGCCTCGACAGTAGCCTCCTCCGGGCTGATGTCCTGGGTCGTCAGATAGACGCCGGGACCGCCGAAATCGGTTAGATCGACATGGACCGGTGCGACCTCGACCAGGGCCACGTCGCGGTAGAGCCCACCGAAAAACGTGAAATCTGCATCGATCGGGGCGAGCCGGTGTGGGGCGTTGTTCACCTGGATCACGATACGGTTTTCGCCCGGCACCAGGTCATCGGTCACATCGAACCGGAATGCGCTGTAGCCGCCGGCATGGGTTCCCACACTCGTGCCGTTGACGAAGACCTCGGCGATCTCATTCGCCGCGCCGACCTGCACGAACACGCGCCGGTCGCCCAGATCATCGGTGACCTCGAACGTGGTCTGGTAGAAGCCGTCGCCGCGATAATAATTATCGCCGCCCTCGCTGCCATCCTGCGCGTTCCACGTATGGGGTAGGTTGACCTGCGTCCAGCCATCTCCTGTCGATGTCGCCGTATTATCAGCGGGATCGATGTCATCGGTCGTGAACTGCCAGTCCGGCAGCGGCTCCAGGTGGCGGGCGGCGTCCGGATTGCCGATCGTCTGCGCCATCGCACCGGTGCTCGATACGCCAAGCGCCAGGGTGGTCGTCATAAGCAATTGCCTCAGCACCGGCCGTGAGGCCGCCTGCTGAGGCGAGGTCGTGAGACGACCGATTTGTGGGGTACTCATTGTTTTTTTCCTGTTCACGTAAGGCTGAAAGCTCTTGTTAGCGTTATAAGGCCATGCTTTTCAGCAGTTCGGCTGCTAGCGTGCTGCGACGTATTCTTTGCCTGGGCACATCGTTACAACGATTTGATTCTGCAAAAGATACGTCACCCGCTGGTAACGTTGCATGCGGTCACAAATTGGTCAAATAATTTGGACGAAACTACTCCATTGTTCATAAAAGGAGAGTGAGCCCGTCCATTAGCAAAATCGCCGTCACGCTCTATACCTCTTGGTAAAGCTCGCTGCCTGTCTGGCGAAACTTCTCCGCCTGCTCTTCCATGCCTTGCTGAGCATCAAGAAGCGAATCGCGATCCTTATAGGTATCGCGCACCTCCTGGCTGATCTTCATCGAGCAGAACTTCGGCCCGCACATGGAGCAGAAGTGCGCCACCTTCGCTGAATCCTTCGGCAGCGTTTCGTCGTGGTACTCCCGCGCCGTGTCCGGGTCCAGCCCCAGGTTGAACTGGTCTTCCCAGCGGAATTCGAAGCGCGCTTTGGATAGCGCGTTGTCGCGGCGCTGCGACGCCGGGTGCCCCTTGGCGAGATCCGCCGCGTGGGCGGCAATCTTGTAGGTGATGATGCCGGTTTTTACATCCTCCTTGTTGGGCAGTCCCAGATGCTCCTTGGGGGTGACGTAGCAGAGCATCGCGCAGCCGAACCAGCCGATCATGGCCGCCCCGATGCCGGAGGTAATATGGTCGTAGCCCGGCGCGATATCCGTGACCAGCGGCCCAAGCGTGTAGAAGGGCGCTTCGTCGCAGTACTCGAGCTGCTTGTCCATGTTCTCCTTCACCAGGTGCATGGGCACATGGCCCGGGCCTTCAATCATCACCTGCACATCGTGCTTCCAGGCGATATGGGTCAGCTCCCCCAGAGTTTTCAGCTCCGCCATCTGCGCTTCGTCGTTGGCATCGGCAATCGAGCCCGGGCGCAGGCCGTCGCCGAGGGAAAACGCCACATCGTACTGCTTGCAGATCTCGCAGATCTCCTCGAAGTGGGTGTAAAGAAAGCTCTCCTGATGATGATACAAACACCACTTCGCCATGATGGAGCCTCCGCGGCTGACGATGCCGGTTACGCGGTTCGCGGTCAGCGGCACGTAGCGAAGCAAAACGCCCGCGTGAATGGTGAAGTAGTCCACGCCCTGTTCCGCCTGCTCGATCAGCGTGTCGCGAAATACCTCCCAAGTGAGGTTTTCCGCCACGCCGTTGACCTTCTCCAGCGCCTGATAGATCGGCACCGTGCCGATGGGCACCGGCGAGTTGCGCAGTATCCACTCGCGGGTTTCGTGGATGTTCTGCCCGGTGGAGAGGTCCATGATGGTATCCGCGCCCCAGCGGATGCCCCAGGTCATCTTGTCGACTTCCTCCTCAATAGAGGAGGTCACCGCCGAGTTGCCCAGGTTGCCGTTGATCTTCACCAGGAAGTTGCGCCCGATGATCATCGGCTCGCTTTCCGGGTGGTTGATATTGTTGGGGATGATCGCCCGGCCGCGGGCCACCTCGTCGCGCACGAACTCCGGGGTGATCACGTCGGGAATGCTGGCGCCAAAGCTCTGGCCGCGGTGCTGGTGGCCCAGAATCCGCTCGACTTCAGCGTCACCCAAGGCTTGGCGGCGCTGATTCTCGCGGATGGCGATGAACTCCATTTCCGGGGTGACGATCCCCTGGCGGGCGTAGTGAAGCTGGGTCACGTTCTTGCCCGGTTTCGCTCGGCGCGGGGTGCGCTTTAAATCGAAGCGCAGCTGGGCAAGCGTGGGGTCGTTGGCGCGGCGGTTGCCGTACTCCGAGGTCAGGCCATCTAAAAACTCGGTATCCCCGCGCTCCTCGATCCACGCCCGGCGCAGCTCAGGAAGCCCCTGGCGCAGATCGATCTGGGCGGCGGGGTCGGTGTAGGGGCCGGAGGTGTCGTAGACCAGCAGCGGCGGGTTTTGCTCATCCGCGCCGCTGGTGGTGGTCGGTGATAGGGTAATTTCGCGAAACGGCACGCGGATATCCGGGCGCGAGCCTTCGATGTACACCTTGTTCGAAGCGGGCAGCGGGGCGATAGCGGCGGCGTCGACCTGGGCAGTTTCGGCCAGAAAGTGTTGAGTGCGACTCATGATCAGATTCTCTCATTATGGTTGTTATAAAGGCGTATCAATCGGCCAAATCCAGGCCCATCTGCCAGAAATCGATTTCCAGGCGCGTGGCGTCGCGAAATATCTTCGTAAGCTCTGCAAAGCGCGCCGGGGTGACATCGGCCAGGCGCGTATTCAGCCACTCAAGCTCCGCGCGCATCGCCGCCTGAAATTCCTCGCCTTCGTACATGGCGATCCAGGCATCGAACGGGTTGCCGCCGCCGCGCACCGTGGTGCCTTGGGCATTCAGCCAGTTGGCAATTTCGCCGTAGCCCACCAGGCAAGGAGCGAGCGCCACGTGCAGGTCGAGCAGGTCACCGCGGCTGCCGGTATCAAGTACGTAACGGGTGTAGGCCATGGTGGCGCGGGCCTCAGAAAGCGTTGCAAGCTCCGCTTCCGAAATGCCCCATTCGCGGCAAAAGCCGATATGCAGCCCAAGCTCCACGTCCACGATCGCCTTCATACCCTCATGGGCCTGGCGCAGGTCGGCAAGGGTCGGGCTCTTGTAGGCCGCCAGCGCGTAGGCACGGGCGAAGTGAATCAGAAACAGGTAGTCCTGCTTCAGGTAGTGGCGAAAGGATTCTTCAGGGAGCGTGGCGTTGCCCAATTGGCGGACGAAGTCGTGCTCGATATAAGCGCGCCAATCATCCTGGCAAGCGGTAGTAAGGTCGGTAAAGCAGTAGCCCATATATCCTCCGGGGTAGAGATCCGAAGGGCAGGCGAGAAGATCGAGGGAGTGGCGCAAAGTGGCGTGAAATGAATATAGAAGCCGGCGCCATCGCTTGATCCCTACGCCGGTACCCGCGCTTTTGAATAAGCGCATTAGCCGGATCAGGTTCAGCGGGACCAGCGCTTGGCACTCTTAAAAGAGCACGCCCTGCGCCATCTCAGCCGGATATCACCGGCACCCCGTCAAGCAAGTGGTTTGGCGAGTCTAGGATGAGGCGGGGAGAGATGCAAGGGAGCATTTGAAGGCACTGCGTGTTAGTTTTAATTCGATTCTGCTCTTGGTAAGCACCCCATTAGCGTAAAGTGATTTGAGAATAAAGAAATTGAAGAACAGCAACGAAACCGGCTGGGAAGTCTTCTACACGGCTAATCAAACACGCCCCGCCTCGCCGCTTTTACGGCGCGCATTGGGTGAGCAATGCTTGCCCATCGGTAACGGTCACGCCATTGATTTGGGCTGCGGTAGCGGTATCGAAGCGGCCATGCTATCGAGCGCGGGCTGGAGCGTATTGGCAATAGATAAGGAGCCCAAGGCGATTGAGCGCATCGAAGCGTTAAAAGCCGAGCTTCCCGCCGCTGAGCTGACGATTTGGGCATCGAGTTTCGAGGAACTGGAAAACCTTCCGCCTTCGGCGCTTATCCATGCAGGGCTCAGCCTGCCGTTCTGTCATTCGGCCCGCTTCTCGGCACTGTGGAGCATGGTTCGTTCAGCGCTTGCGCCGGGCGGCGTATTCGCCGGCCATCTTTTTGGCGACAGGCATGATTGGGCCACTCACTCAGGTATGAGCTTTCATTCGAGACGAGAAGTGGAAGCGCTATGCAAAGGCTTGGATATCGAACTTTTACGCGAAAGTGAAGGAGAGGGCGGGTTAGTGCCACATCACTGGCATCGGTTTGATCTGATCTTGAGAAAGCCGGGGGGCGATGGAATAGCTAGTTCTGCGTGGTGACCACCACGCGCCGCTCAGATGCGAGATACACCAGAAATTGCCTGACTTCTTGATCTCCCATCGTGGCTGGGTGGCGTATGCCATGAAAACGAATGAAGAAGCGAATCCAGTAGCAATACGTTTTCTCAGTGCGAAGGCTATAGCATTTCACCCGCAAGGTAGCCCGGACCCTATCCATTAACTTCATGACGGCATCGTTTTGTATGAATATTTTATATGTATTTATATACAGTATTATTAGGAGTGGCAAATCTTGCCAGCACGCAAATTTTGGGTAGTCAGCCAAAATTTGCTTTGCTAGTAATAGAATCAATAAGGTAGATTTGATCAGAGAGGCTAGATAACCTCAATGAACGCGCCGGCACGTTCATTAAGGTTATGCGGCCGGCTATATAATCACTGTTAGCCGTACCACAGAATTCGTATTCAAGTTGTAATAAAGGACTAAAGTAATGACAAGAAAAAGAACCGTTTCCTATACTGCTTTTAATATAAGAACCCATCCTCATTCTCCTCAAACGTATGTGGATTTATTTGACCGCCTTTTTGACTTAAAAAGACAAATCAATTTAAGAGGTGACACTTATTGCATTCTCACTGAAATAGAGCCGCTTAAAGATGATCCCTTGGACGGTATTTCAGGTGAAATAGCTAAATTTACAAAAATTGAAGTTGGCAAGTGGTTTAATATAGAAAAGTTACGTGCAGCTGAAGAGGACGAAACTAAAAGAATACAAATACCAGAAGATTTGAGACCAAATTTTACTAGTTTTAGTTTTGTTTTCTATCCTAAAAACCATTATCTAGTTATTGAGTGCAAAGACAAGTTTGGGCAAATAAGCCCCAAAATGCTAGAGATATACTTTCGTAACTTGATTGATTCAGAAGCTATTGTTGAAGAATTTAATGCAATTGAGTTAACTCTCGTCCCAAGAACAGATCAGCTTGAATCTGTTCTTTCTTTAGAGCAAATCAGCACGTTAGAAATTGTACTACGCCGGCCGAATACTGACGGATTAGAAGATTTAGAGGATGAAGTCCTTGAAAGATTAAATCAACAGAATGTTGAAGAAGAAGTAATTATTTTGAAAGCGCAGAAAGGGCTATCTGTTGAAGCTGATGACAGAACTGTTGCCTTAGGTCATATCGCTCAACTGAATGGTGAGGTGAAAACTATTGGGCATGACGAAAATGGTAAACGTGCAGAGAAGTCTACTAGACAACACCCCTTTGTTGAAACTGGCGCGTATGTTCCTGGTGAGATAACAGCGAAAGACTTTTTAGCAGTTATGGCAAACACTATAGTTAAAAAAGTTAAGCGTATGGCTAGAGTAGGAGCCTAAAATGGCTAAAAAAGGGCAATACACAGGTGTAAGGAAGTTATTTGCTCGCTATTGGGTTGCTTATGGTGGGTTTAAGTCTATTGCTGGCTCACCATATATGCATGCATCTCTATTTATTACGCTAATATCCTCTAGCATTTGGTTAGATTATGACTGGGTAGAAATACCAATTTCAGTATTACCAAATATTATTGGTTTTTCTCTCGGTGGATATGCAATTTGGTTAGCATTAGGTGATGACAAGTTTCGAGCTAGTATATCTGGTAAAACTAAGAACGGTGGAGAATCGCCATTTATCGTTGTTAACGCAACATTTGTGCATTTTATTGTATTGCAAATACTGGCTTTAATAGCAGCCTTAATTGGTAAGTCGCAACCAATATATAATAGCCCTCTATTTATACAGAGGTTTTTACTTGATTTGGCGCCTTGGCTATATGATGTATCTCAGGTGATTTCTACTGTTAGCAGTTTTATTGGTTACTTTCTTTTCATTTACGCTATTTTTTCAGCACTTGCGGCAACTATGGCAATATTTAGAATTGCAGGCTGGCTTGAAGTTTATCATGTAAAGCAAGTTAAGAATAATAGTGTGCCAAGTACGGCTAACAAGCAAATTAAAAAGGACTAAAACAGTTGACTTTAGCTCCTTCGTCGCCATTATAGCCAACAATTTTTAGCCTGTTATTTTAGCGTTAGCCGCCAAATCAACTTGGAGTTCTAGATCATGGCATTCCCAGAAAGAATTGAACGCTTTGAGGTAGCTGAAGATGGGCCTACTTTTCAGATTCTAATCGAACAAGCAGTACCGTCCTTAGCAAGCGAAATTCAAGGGAAAAGAGTATTGCTGTTACCGTCTCATGGCTCTGATGATGCGTTTTATGCTGGAAGCCTTGATACTCTTGACTACTTGAATGAAAACGGCTTAGACGCTGATCTCTATTCCACGGATGAAGAATATAAGGAACTAAGCCTTCATGGTGCTGACCTCTGGCTTGGAACCTTTATATTGCAAAGCATAGTAATTCCAGTGTTTTGCGGTGTGATATCATCCTATATATACGATAAATTAAAGGCCAAGCCCGACGACAAGATATCGCTTAAGTTCATAATCGAGAAGAAGGATAAATCGTCTGCAACTGTGAGCTACGACGGTAAAGTTGAGGATGTTGAAAAGGCCTTAAATGCAGTGAAGAAATTTGCAGATGACTGATAATCGCCCTTCGATCAATCTGAACAATCACACTGAGGTTGAATCAACCCTAGCGGCACTTGCGGATGCAAAAACAATCGCCGCTGAGAAGGGTGATGAAAGTCAGGCCAATCAGCTTTGGCGAGACATTCAAGCGCTCAAGATTGTTTCAACATACGTCACTGCTATCAATAACATTAAGCAACAGAAATACCGTGATGCTTGGTGTGAGCTTGAGCAGTGCGAAATTACTTGTAACTTTCTCAGCGAGAACTCTAGCAAAGAATTCTATAAGAATTCAGGGGCAGATTTTGTAGAAAAGTACGTCAGAAAATGGCAGTCACTTTACCCATACTGTGTGTTCGCTAGCCCGGCGATGGTTGTCGGCTACTACACATGCAGCATATGCAACCATAAGATTCGTCCTCGCTCCAGATGCCAGCATATTAAGGGGCGCATATACAATGGAGAGCTATGCACGCACCAAGCACATGATCTGGAAATTCGAGAAATTTCGATTGTCACAAATCCTGTACAGAAATACTCCGTAGTTCACAATGATGAAACACTGGATTTTTCTCTTTTAGAGTACCTTTGTTCTCATATCTGCAGCCCATTCGATGAATGGGAAGCCCATTGGACAACAAAAATGTTTCCGAAAGATCGTTTTCATTCTGTCTCGGAAGATTATAAGTGCCCCTGTCAGAGTGGCAATAACTTTGGACAATGCTGTTCAGATAAGGTTGAAATTGAGATTCCGCACATTGATTTTGTGTTCAAAAACGGCCTGAACGAGAACGCCGAAGTGGAAAGATTCCCGTACTAATGACGGCTATTAAGGCCAAGCATAAGGGATAGCTCAAGCTGTCATAAAATTTGAAACAAATTTTCCGCCAGCAAGCACTACCCATGTTGGCGGCGTTAGCAAGCATGAGGCATCGAGAAACGATATGAGAGTAATTACTGAAGGGCATCAAAAAGTCGAACATGGTGAATTTAAATCTGGCATCGTGATGCATAACTTTTTAAGTCATTTTGACGAGACTTTTAATAAGTCTAGCCATGTTTTATTTTCTGATTTTTTCGCAAAAAATAGCGATGTTTCAAAGTGGGTGATATTCAGTGACTACGCTCTCAATGATAAGAATAAACCAAATGATGCAGTAACATTTACCATTATGCCGTATGTTGATAGTTTTCACGATCTTGGTGAGAAAATTAAAAATTTATCTTTTAAAGATGTGAAGAGTTTAAAGAGAATAAATTCAGAATTTTTAAAATTCATTAATGAAAGTGAGATATTAAATGTATCTATTCTATTGGATAAGGACATGGTATTGGATCCATTTAACGAGCGTGAGGCTTTGAAAACATGCTATAAGACGGCGATTAATCAAGTAGACTATTGGATAGAGAATGAAGGCCAAAAAGAAAACTATGCGCGCTTGAAAAAAGTCTACAGAATTATGCTTGACGAAGTATCAAGAAAAGGTGCAAATTTAAAGAACATTAGGAATATTGAAATTGTGTCAAATTTGATTGCATATATTACTTTTCAGGTCTGCCTTTCGTCAAAGGTTGATATTATTGGTTGGTTCTCGGACAGGGACTCTATGCTAACGCATAAACAAGGTAAGTTCTCAATGCCAGTAATCTTTGATTTAGCCTTTAATTTATTTCATGTTCTGATGTCGTCAAAAGATGAAAATTATACAGAAAGGTTTGTTTTTGGATTGCCTGAACAAACCGGTAATCTATGGTATGACTCTTTCAATAGAATACCTGACCTAATTGCTGCAACACTTGCTGACTATGATTATGAAAATAATATTTGTAGCCATGATAAGTTTGTTCCCGTAATTGAAGAGGTTATTACCAATACAAAGAAAAATATAATATATAAGATATATACATTTGAAGATGGTTTTCAGGCTGGATATTTGCCTTTTTCTCGGGTAGAAGAACCTTAATAACAAGGCCTTAAAGTCGGATTCGTAACAGTTTGCTCGGTTCCACTTCGTTTCACATTTTAACAAACTGCTACTCACCGCTTAAGGCGGCGTTAGGAAGCCCCAAATGAAAGATCCGTGGGAAAATCGAGTTCGGCCTGACCTTGACCACATAACCTCGCTATTTGAAAACGAGGTTCTGGGTGCTTTCATGTCTGGGCATTTAGTCCTCGAGTCAATTTTAGTGCAAATGTTAGAGACTCAGCCTAAAGAGGGTGACGGTGGTCGTTACTTTGAATGGAGCTTCAAGAGGAAGGTTGATGCATCTGAGTTCAGAAAAATAATAGGAAAAGGTACGGCTGATTTTTTGCGCGGTTTAAATGATGTTAGAAATCGTTTGGCTCATAAGCTTGATACTCCGATTACCTTTGCGGAGGCCTTTTCGCTTGCCAAGCTCGCTGCAGAAGGCGGTATAGATTTTTCGGATGAAAGAATTCACTTGGACCGTGAAAAATCTGAACAGTGGTACGGTATTGAAGGCATCATTCAAGAAATTTTTCAAAATGCGGCAAAGGATCTTCTTGGATTTCTAGATGACGATAGCTACATTTTGGAGTTCGTCAGTGCAAAAAATTCCTAACAATCGCAGACACCGGGACAAAATTTTCGCTGCGCTGCAATTTTGCCCGTGCTGCGGGCGTTATACACAGCCCGAAACCAAATGAATAGAAGGTCGACTACTAACCATGAATCAATAATGATATCGAAGCTGCGCAATCAGCAGCGCATCGTCCGCCACCTTGTAAACGATCCGATGCTCATCGTTGATTCGCCGGGACCAGTAGCCCGCAAAGCCATGCTTGAGCGGTTCGGGTTTTCCAACGCCCTCAAACGGCTGTCGCTCAATCTCCTTGATCAGCTTGTTGATGCGACCAGGAATTTTCTTGTCGGTTTTTTGCCAGTACAAGTAATCTTCCCAAGCATTCTCGGCAAAGACGAGCTTCACTCAAGTAGCTCCTTTTCCTGGCCGCCGCCTTTTTCCAATTCGTCCATTGCGTCCATCAAACGGCGTGCGTTATTGGGTGAACGCAGTAGATAGGCGGTTTCCTTTAGCGCTTCAAAATCTTCAAGCAAAAGCATGACCACCTAAGGCTACTTGCCGCGCGTGATGATGACCGGCGAATGATCTTCGCAAACTTGCTCCATGATGTTGAGCGGTTCTTTGTTAGCGCGAGTATCGCTAATGGCCTTCATGGTGCAGCTCCCATCGGTAAGGTTATACCCTAACGCAGTATTGCACGGTTCTGGAAAGCTGACGGCTTGGCTTCAACGTGGAACCAGAATCATGCATTGGGCGCTTGATCAACAAACGCCCGGAGTAGGGGCTATCCTTTGTACTGTCGCTGCCCCAACCGCCCCAGCACCATCAACACCCCAAACTGCACCACCAGCCCCGCGACCAGCAGCACCCACACCGAGTCCACCACTATCGAAGCCACGTACAGCAGCGCGCTGATGCTGGCAGGCACCAGCGCGTAGGGAATTTGCGTGCGCACGTGGGCGATGTGATCCGAGCCCGCGAAGATTGAGGCCATGACCGTGGTGTCGGAAATCGGCGAGCAGTGGTCGCCGAAGATCGAGCCGGAGAAGATCGCGCCAATGGCCATACTGACCAGCGCCACGTCGCCGCCGGAAAGCTCGAACGCCAGCGGCACGGCAATCGGCGTGAGAATCGCCATCGCACCCCAGGAACTGCCGGTCGCGAACGAGATCACCATGGCGATCAAAAAGATCAGCAGCGGCAGAAGGGCGGGCGAGAGCCAGTCGCGGGTCGCATCGATCACGTGCTCGCCGGTGCCCAGCGCCCCGGTGACGGTGCCGATGCTCCAGGCCAGCACCATGATCACCAGCGCCGGCAGCATGGTGCGAAACCCGGCCAGCAGCGTCTCTTCGCAGTCCTTCAATGTCTGGCGCTGGAAAAGCGCCAGGATCATGCCGGTGCCCACCATGGCAAACGCCGCCCAGGAAAGCGCCACGCTCACATCGGTATTCTCCAAGGCATCCATCACGCTTGCTCCTTCGGCGCCGCCGCCGGTGTACCAGAGCCCCCAGCAGGCCACGCTAATCAGCACCACCAGCGGCAGCAGAAAGTGCCAGAGCCGCCCGCGGCCCTCGGGCACCTCGCCCAGGTCCGCATCCACGTTGGAAAGCGGCGTATCGCCGGGGGCGACCAGCTCGCCGGTCTCCTCGGCGCGGCGCTGGGCTTTTGCCATGGGGCCGAAATCTCCGGCCAGCAGAATCATGGGTACCGATGCCAGGCAGAGCAGGGCGTAGAAGTTCCAGGGAATCGACAGCAGAAAGAGCCGGTAGGGCTCCGCCGAGGCGAAGCTTAGCCCCACGAGTGCCCCGGCAATCAGCGAAACCTGATAGCCGATCCAGTCCGACACCGGCCCTAGGGTGGCCATGGGCGCGGAGGTCGCATCCATCACCCAAGCCAACTTCTCGCGGGACTGGCGCTGGCGCGCGGTCAAATCGCGGGTGGCGTTGCCCACGATGACCGAGTTCACGTAATCATTGAAGAAGATCACCATGCCCAGCGCCCAGGTGAGCAGGAGTGAGGTCCGGCCCGAGTGAATGCGCTTGGCCAGCGCCCGGGCCAGTGCCTGGGAGCCGCCGGTGCGGTGCATGAAGGCCGCACCCGCGCCCAGCAGCGCCACTAAAACCAGAAAACGGGCGTTCCACTCGTCGGTCATCACCTCGGCGAACCAGTCGAAGGTTTGCCCCACCGCGGCGATGGGATTGCCCGCCACCAGCCAGCCGCCGATCCAGATACTGACGAACAGCGAAACGTTGACCCGCCGGGTGGCAAGGGCCAGCACGACCGCCACGATGGGCGGCAGTAAGGAGATAAAAGCTTCCATGCGATGGTTCCCTGTCATTATTGAAGTATTGGTATTGTTAGCATGCTAAAGCTTTCTGGTGCAAAGAGAGGGATTAAAAAAACAATCGAAAGGCATTGTTTTGATACAGGTTATAACGGCGTTTACGGCATCTTTTAAAACGCTTTTTTGATTCGGGAAAGGGCGTTGAAAATAACAGCGTGAGAAACGTATTCCAGCGCCGTGTTTCCGGATAAGATTTGACTGAAAACAGTGGCAGGCCAGGTATCGTGAGGACATGCACCTGTCATCAATCAAGGGTTCAATGAGCCGTTAGAGCTCAGCTCAATTTGGCTTTACGTGTAGAGCGGTTAAAAAATCGCACAATGTAACGACATGCCACGCGCCGGGTTCAGACGCTTTTTTTAAAGCGCCATGCGCCGCGAACGGCGATAAAAGATGGCAGCGTTACGGGGAGGGGGTTTGGTAATAGAAGAAGATCGATATCGCATCCATCGGCTGACGGGGCAGCTTTGCGATTCTGACCTGGAGTCGGCGTATCGCCACTCCATTCAGCAGCGCCTGAGTAACGAGTACAGCCTGGCGCTGGGCATTGGGGCGTTTATCTTTGGCATCTACGTGCTGTCGGATTATTTTCTGCTGGGGTTAGCGCTCGAGTTTTTTCTGCTGTTGGCCTTGCGCCTTGCAGTCGTGAGCACGTGCTTACTGATCGCTTTCAAGATTCGGCGCGGTAAAATTGGTGTGGATGGATGGTACACGCTACCGCTATGGCTGCTTGCGACGGGCATTATTTTGATCGTGCCCCTGCGTCCCGAAAGCTTTTCTACTCAAATCATCGCGGCCGTCGTTGCGGTCCTGGGGTTCTATCTCTTTATTCCCAATCGGCTTACCGTGGTCACGCTGGTCAGCCTGTACCTGACTAGCGGCTTTTTGGTGGCGTTGGTGGCGTTCACGGACGCTAATCTGGTCGATGTTACCCGCACCGCAATTTTATTGTTGACTGCCAACATTATCGGGTTTTCCACCCTGCTGCGTATGGAGAGTCTGCAGCGCGTGCAGTTTGCGCTGCTCAATAACGAGCGCGGTCGAAACCAGGCGCTAAATGAGGAAATTATAAGCCGCAAGTTGCTCGAAGAGCAGCTGCGCACGAGTGCCGAGCGCGATGCGCTGACGAATCTCAACAATCGCGGTCATTTCATGAAGCTGGCCGGCAAAATGCTGCAACGCTCCCAGTCCGGCCAGGCACCCTTCAGTTTGTTCATGATTGACGTGGATCACTTCAAACGCATCAACGATACCTGCGGACATTGCCATGGCGATAAGGTATTAGCGGAAATTGCCGAGGTCTGCGAAGAGTCCCTGCGTCCAACGGATGTGATTGGGCGCTTTGGGGGCGAGGAGTTTATCGTGGCGCTGCCCAATACCAACCTCGATGACGCGCAAAAAGTGGCCGAGCGGCTGAAAAGGGAGGTGTCCAACCTGTCACTGCCGGATGAAATGGGAACGCAAAGCCCCAGCGTGACCATCGGCGTCGCGGCCGCCAACGCGGAAGGGGAGAACCTCGACGCCTTGATCAAGCAGGCCGATCAGCTGCTGTACATTGGCAAGCGCGCCGGCCGAAATCAGGTCGTGGTGGGCCGCGATGGCGGCGGCCCAAACGCTGATGAAGCGGTGTAATACCAGGTCGATAGGGCTTTTTTAGCTGTGTGCAGCGTTATCCAAACACCTGCGGGTTGAGCTGCCACACGCTCCAGGTCAATGCGCAGGCCAGGCTTACCCAAGCCAGGTAGGGTATCAGCAGCACACCGGCCAGTGCCTTGAGCCGCCAGAACATCACCAGCGTCACCAGTATCAATACCCACAGTGCCACTGTGCCGATGAATGAAATAGCGCCCAGATTCCAGACGAAGAACAGCCAGCTCCACAGCGCGTTCAGTGCCAGTTGCCCCACGAATACGGTTAACGCAGGCCGCGCACCGCGCTCGCGCCAGGCAAGCCAAGCGGCGATGCCCATCAATCCGTAAAGCGTTGTCCACATTGGCCCGAACAGCCAGGCCGGCGGCGCCCAGCTGGGCTGCTGGAGCGAGGCGTAAAAGTCGGCCGCGTTGATGGAGGCCACGGCGCCGATGGCGGCGGCGATATAGGCCAGTACCAGCCAGCCGGCCAAGCCCAAAATTTGCTGCTTGCGGGAGAGTGTGCGCATTCGTGTATCTGCCGATGTCAGGGAGAACGGTTTCAATCGTAGTGCAACCTGCCGAACTCGGCCAAGAGCGGGTCTGTTAAAGTACGAGACCGGCTGCCCGGCTTGGCCGTGCGCTTGAAACCGATACGGAGAGTAATTCGATGAACCCGCCACAGCCCAATAACCCGCTTCACGGCGTGACCCTTGAAACGATAGTTACCCGCCTGGTCGAGCACTACGGCTGGGAGGGCTTGTATAAAGAAATTCGCGTCAACTGCTTCAACAACGATCCCTCAATTAAGTCCTCGCTCAAGTTCCTGCGTAAAACGCCGTGGGCACGCGACAAAGTGGAAGCGCTGTATATCGATACGTTCAGGGGGTAATGTATTGTGTCGGGTTTCTAAACGGGAGCGTGTTAAGCGCATTTCTTCCAGGCTTGCCATACTCATCGGTGCTACCCCATTCATGGATGAGAGGATATTCCCAATGGCAAGCCCCACCTTTTCCCGCGCGCTGCTGGCAAGCGCTATCGGTGCCACCCTCGCAGTAGGCACGAGCGGCACCGCTTTTGCTGACAATACCCCCACTTATGACGGCGAGCTTTCCGGCTTCGAATACGCCTACCCGGTCGAGCGCTTCGAGTTCAGTTCTCAAGGGCAGGACATGCAGATGGCCTACCTGGACGTTGCGCCTGACGAGGGCAGTGCCAACGGTCGCACCGTGGTGCTGATGCACGGCAAGAACTTCTGCGCGGGTACCTGGGAAGGCACCATCGAGGCGCTGGTCGAGACGGGCTATCGCGTTATCGCGCCGGATCAGATCGGCTTTTGTAAATCCACCAAGCCCGCGCACTACCAGTTCAGCTTCCACCAGCTGGCGGCCAACACCCACGCACTACTCGACGAGCTGGACATTGAAAACGCCACCGTCATGGGCCACTCCATGGGCGGCATGCTCGCCACGCGCTTTGCGCTGATGTACCCGGAGCACACCGAGCAGCTGGTCATGGTCAACCCGATCGGTTTGGAGGATTGGAAGGCGCTCGGCGTGCCGTACCAGAGCATCGATGAGGGTTATCAGAGCGAGCTGGAAACCACCGCCCAAGGCATTCGCGAGTATCAGCAAAGCACCTACTACGCGGATACCTGGGCGCCGGAGTACGACCGCTGGGTCGAAATGCTGGCAGGCATGTACGAAGGCGAGGACGGCGAGCGCGTGGCCTGGAACCAGGCGCTCACCTCGGACATGGTCTTCACCCAGCCAGTGGTGTACGAACTCGGCGAGCTCGAAGTGCCTGCGCTTCTGCTGATCGGCGAGCAGGACAACACCGCGATTGGCAAGGGTCGCGCCTCACAAGACGTGCAGGCCACTTTGGGCCGTTACGATGTGCTGGGCGAGCAGGCCCGCGACGCCATTCCCGAGGCTACGCTGGTCGAATTTCCCGAACTCGGCCACTCGCCGCAGATTCAGGCGCCGGCCCGTTTTCATGAAGCGCTGCTCGAGGGGCTAGCCGTGCAGTAAACTACCTTTGCAGTAAGCGGCCCCCTGCCGAGCGCGCGCGGCAGGGGGACTCAAACGTGCAGCGTTTAGTGCCTGCTGGGTTTCGTGATCGCACCTTCCTCTTCGCTATCCTGAAACGGGTCTTCCAGCGGCTCGCCGGCTTCGTCTCTTAACTGATGATCGTAGGCGGCCTGCAGGCCGGTCTGCTCGTCCAGTTCGTCGTCGTTTTCCTGATAAATGTGACCAGGAAACAGCGGCGACAGCAGCGCGATGACGATGCCCAGCACCGCAATGACCGAGAACGTAGTAGCGTAGTCGAAGGCGTTGATCAGCGCGCCGATAGCGGGCGAGCCCGTTGCCTGACCCAGTGAGACGGCCAGAAAGGGCAGTACCGGCCCCACCGAGAGCCGTCCGGGTAGAAGGCGAATGCCGGTCATCAGATAAAGCCCGGTCAGGCTCATGTAAGCAAGGCCGAAAATCAGCGCCGAAAAGATCGCAAGCAAAGGCTGAGAGGGGCTCGCGGCAAGTAGCAACAGGCTGGCCGAGAGCATCATCAGCATCAGCGCTTGGGTAATGGGCGGGTTGTTGCGATCAGCCAGATCCGCCACGAAGGCGCCGCCCAACCCGGCAAGCCCCACCGCGAACCAGAGCCACCCCGTCGTACTGGCGGAAAGGCCGCCCAGCGTAATCACAAGGTCCGGCGCGAATATCCAATAGGCAGACGAGACGAACCCCATCAGTGACGCAAAGAGGGTGAGCCTTAAAAGCCGCGACCAGGGCAGCGCGTTAAGTGGCGGGGGCGGCGCGGCGTTGGCGGGCGTGACCGGCGATATCGAGGGCAAAAAGAACCAGGTTGCCACCACGCCAAGCGCGGCCAGCACGGTAAACGACACGTAGGCCAGCCGCCAGGCATCCGCCATGAAAAGCACCGTGGGCACGGCCACTATGATCCCCACGCTGGTACCGGCGTTCATGACCGAGCTGACCCGGGCGTGCAGCGAACGCTTGACCATTGCCTGCATGCCGGTGGTGAGCGCTGGCATCATCAGCCCGGTACAGATACCGCAGGCGAATACGCCGCTTCCCAGCATGAGCGCGTTGGACGCCTGACTGATGAGCGCCAGCCCCAGAATGCCGAATAGACCCGAGACAATGGCGGCCAGCCGCGCGCCTAGCCGGTTGGCCGCGGCCGGTGCTATCAGCGTTGCCAGCACGAAACTGATCAGCGGCAGCGAGCCGATCAGCCCAATAACTGATGTGCTCAGTGCAAGCTCTTCACGAATGGGCGGCACGAAAAGCCCGAAAGCGAACCGCGCGATACCATAGCCGATGGCGATCAACCCGGCGCCAAATACCGCGAAGGAGGTACTCGAAATAGCGCGCATGATGTTCCTTCTCATAAGAGGACGAAAAGCGTTACAGGAGCGAACCGAGTCAGCGTGAGAGATCGCCGTATGATGGCGAATGTAGATGATTCATGCGTTAAACGCAGTGGGATTAGACGAATGGCTTTATCAACGCCCGGAAGTCGAGCCTTGCGGACCGGCATGTACATCGCTAACCGTGCCATTCGCGCCTTCCATCGGACGGCGTCGGCATTGGTGCACGTTCCTACCGAGGAGATTCTCACGATGGCCGGTATTGAGCGGTCAACCCAATAGCGCGTCGGTTAAATCGCGGCGGCTCGCGTGATACATTTCTAATGTAAATGTCGCCGCCGCTTTGGCCTCTCACGCGCACAACGGGACACTCTCTTGCTTACCCCTGTCATACAACGCGAACCCACCGGCTGCGGCATCGCATCCGCCGCTACGATTCTCGGCCTCACTTACGCGGACATGAAAGCCCGCGCCAACGCGATGGGCATCTACGCCGAGGATGAGTCGCTCTGGTCGAGTACCGACTACGTGCGCCGCCTGCTCGCGGAAAGACAGGTTGCGACCTCACCGGAGGAGACTCCCTTCACGGGCTGGCAGGCGCTGCCGGATCTGGCGCTGATCGCGATCAAGCCCCACCAGCGCGACGGCAGAAACTTCTGGCACTGGGCGGTGTTTCAGCGCGAAAAGGGGCAAGCGGTGGTGCTGGACAGCGCCAGCTATCTGCCCGCCAACATGCGCACCGATTTCGACGCCATGCACCCGGCCTGGTACATCGCCGTGACGCCGTCTGCGCGTGCGGACTTCGAGATCACCACAAGCACCCAGTCCGACTACCCGGCATTGATCGCACTTTGGGAAGCTTCGGTGCGCGCCACCCACGATTTTCTGGCCGAAGAGGATCTATTGATGCTCAAGCCGCTGATCTTCGAGCAGTTCTTCGACGCGCTGGAACTGCGCATCGCCAAGGGGCATGGCGACGAAGTCCTCGGATTCAGCGGCGTGGCGGATGGGAAGCTCGAAATGCTTTTCATCTCCCCGCAGGCGCGGGGTCAGGGCATCGGTAAAACCCTTGTCGATCAGGCGCTTAACCAGGGCGTGAGCAACGTCGATGTGAACGAACAAAATACTCAGGCGCTAGGCTTTTATCAGCGGCTGGGGTTCGAGGTGCAGAGCCGTTCGCCGGTGGACGGTCTTGGCAAGCCTTATCCGCTTTTGCACATGGCGTTCGTTGGTCGCACCCGCTAAACAACTTGGCAGGAGGCACTATGAAAATGGTTCGGGGAGTCACCGATGGTGAGGATGGTCTGGAAGGCGAGATGTACTGCGCCCTGTTCGAGCGCTACATTCCGTTTTTGAGCCCGGAGCGCGACCCCGACGGCGTGCAACGCTGCGCGGCGTACCTCAACGAGCTCGATGATGCGGTAATCGATCATCTTTGTCAGGCCACCGAGCATTACTGCCAGACCTATCAAAGCGAGAGCGGGGAACTGCCCAGAGAGTTTGCAACGCCTCGCGAGGTGCTCACGCACATTACCCCGAGCCTATTGATCGTCCCCCATTTCGAAAAAGCGACGCCCGTGGTGCACATGGAGCTCGAGTGCGACTGGGAGCCCGAGCACGGCATGGAGTGGGTCGTGCGCAACCGGCACGTGCTCTACGTTGGGCCTTTTAACGGCGAAGACCCCTGGGGCAGCTTCAGTCCCAAAGCCGTGTGGAATTTTGCCTAGGATTTTAGCGCGCAGACATACACACAGCCGGTAATCCTGAGCCACTTGAATCACCCAAAAGTGATGAGTCGACGAGAACTACTTGTTAGTGGTTAACGCTGACTGTTTGGTAACGTTAAGTGTCGTTGGGTAAATACTGGCCTAACACTTCGCTTTTCTTTCAATAGACTAAAGCGCTCTTACGTAAACTCGCTTCAACCAAACAGTTGGCGCCGACCGGCGCCGCTCTAAAACTTTCACGTTGAGGCTGCTGCATGTATCGATTTGCCACCGTTTTATTGACCGGGTCGTTTTTGCTAGCGGCCAGTACTGTCACCATGGCCGATAGTCGCTGGTCGGTCGCAGGTAGTGCCGGCACCACAGGGCTGGGTGCTAACGCCAGCTGGCGCTTTCATGACCATATGGCGCTGACCGCGGGCTATAGCGGGTTCAACTACGACGACCTGGATCATACCAACGGCGATTTTACCTATACCGGCGAAGTCGACATGAACGTTTACAGCCTGAAACTCGACGTCTACCCATGGGCTGAAAACGGCTTCTTCGTTTCGGCCGGCGCCGTCAGACCCGATATTCAGCTCAAGGCGGTGGGTCGCTACACGGGCGGCGAAACGTTCGATGAATTTGGCGGTATTCCCATCGATGCCAATAGCGCACGTTTGGATGGCGTGGGCAAACTTTCAGACGGCGTGGAGCCCTACCTGGGTATTGGCTGGCGCAACAGCGCCAAACAGGGTCTGGGCTTCTATGCCGAAGTGGGGGCCTTCTGGATCGACCCCAGCGTGTCTCTTACCCCGCGAGGCGATGCGCTCGATATTCCGTTCGTTCGAGCGATCGCCGAGCGCGAAGCGCGCGAGCAAGAAGACGACCTTAAAGACGAACTCGACAAGTACAACATCTACCCGGTGGCAGTAGTGGGTATCGAGTACACGTTCTGATCCCTATCGAACAAGCGCGGGCTTCTGTGTTTGAGCTCACGAACGGATGATCATGATTATGGGGCGCCTCGGCGCCCCGTAATCGTTTTGGTCTTTTGCTCGGCGGCTTAGCTAGACAGCACCAGATCTCGCTTCCTCCATGGACGATCCTTCTGGCTCAACGCTCAACGCTCAACGCTCAACGCTCAGCCTGGTAGCCAACGCTTTGGCTTCATCAAACGCTCGAGCCAGCGATTGGCGGTGGCGCTCGTCGTTGAACTCCTGATACTCCGCGCCGATCTCGTGAAAGGTCTCGACGCCCAGGTAGTGACTCAGCGTTTTAATATGCGGGCCCAAATGGTTCATGTGCTCGCGCACACCACCCTTGCCAAAGCCGAACTCGCCGCTCGAGGTCAGTAGTACCAGCGTCTTACCCGAGAGAATCGGCGCCAGCGGCGCATCACCGCGCGCCAGGTCGAAACTGAATGTCTTGTTGATACGAATGACCTGATCGAACCACGCTTTCAGCGGCGCGGGCATGCCGTAGTTGTACATGGGGGACGAGAGCACGACGATGTCTGATCGGGTCAGTTCGTCGATCATTTGATCGGAAAGTGCCAGGTGCCGGTGCTGCTCTTCGCTCCGACTCGCCTCGGGCGTGAAAACGGCGCCTATCCAGGCTTGATCGATGAAGGCGGGCGGGGCGACACCGACGTCACGGTGAATGATCTCATCGCCGGGCGCTACGCTTTGCCACGCATCGATGAACGCGCGGGCGATCTTTTTGGAAATTGAGTCATGGCTGGGTACTGGGTTGGACACTGTGCGAACGCTGGCGTCCAGATGAAGTAGGGTGCGCATGATAAGGTTTGCCGTTGCTGAAAAGAAGTCGCCATACTGGGCTTTCAAGCGGTACGGGACAAACGAGTAGCAACGTTGCATGGATGAGTTAAAATCACCCGAGAATTAAAAACGGGATGCCAGCACTGTGAAAGTGTCACTACATGCCATCAAGGCGTTCGAGTCCGCAGCGCGTTTGGGCAGTTTCAAGAAGGCGGCGGAAGAGATGGCTCTCACGCCTACCGGCGTGTCCCACCACGTGGCCAATTTGGAAAAGCGGCTCGGCGTTCGGCTCTTCGACCGCCATCATCGTCAGATTACCCTAACTCCTTCGGGGCATCGGCTGTCCGAGGCAACGACCAGTGGGTTTCGTACCATCGAGACGGCGCTAGAAGATATCGCTCAAGGCGCCTCGCACCTGCGCGTAGAATCCACCTCCTCATTTGCAGCACTGGTGCTGATTCCTCGGCTTCACGACTTTCAACGACGCTATCCGGATCTGGACGTGGATGTTTCGACCGGCGAAACGATGGGCTCCCCGGTTAGCCAGCTCTGTATCCGGCTGGGCGATACGCGCCGAGTGGAGAACGCCCGCGTTCTGAAGACGGAGCGCTTCGGCCTTTATGGAACGGCATCCGTTGTCCAGGCGATGAGAGATTCCCAGCCGATGTCGGTGTACCTGACCCGCTGGAAGAATGGGCGCCTTCCGTCACCGCCCTGGCCTCAGTGGCTGGCGCAAAGCGGCCTCACCGATGAGGCGTTCGCGCCTACCTATTTTGATCAGGAGCTTTACGGAATAGCCGAGGCGGTCGCCGGGAAAGGGCTGGTATTCTGTTCCCAAACGCTGGTGGCCGACCACATCAACAACGCCACGCTGGTCGAGGTAGCCCAGTCGGTCGATTCACATCTTTGCTACTACACGCCGGCGCCCTGGCGGGCGTACAGCCTGAACCACCAGGCGTTAATCGAGTGGCTGAAAGCGTTGATCAACTGAACACACCCGTATGTTCGGCCAACACGGCGCAGCCGATGCCGATCAGTACGACGCCGCCGATCAGCTCAGCCCAGTGGCCGACGAAGCGGCCCAGCCGGTGGCCGAGCACCGTGCCAATCGAGGCCATCAGCGTGGTGGCAAGGCCAATGGCTAGGCTCGTGGTGACGATATCGACCTCGATGAAGGCGAGGCTCGCGCCCACGGCCATGGCGTCCAGACTGGTGGCGGTGGCGGTCAGTATCAAAAGCCAGAGCGTCTGCCGGCGGTGTTCGATTTTGTCCTCTTTATTCAGCCCGGCGTAAACCATGTGCGCGCCGATCGCCGTCAGCAGCGCAAACGCCACCCAGTGATCCCAGGCCTGCACGAAGCGCTGCGACGCCACCCCCGCCGCCCAGCCCAGTACCGGCGTAATGGCCTCAATCACGCCAAAGACCAGCCCGATACCCACCGCGTGGCGAAAGCGCGGGCGGCGAAGCTCGGCGCCTTTGCTGATCGAGGCGGCGAACGCATCTGCCGACATGGAAAAAGCGAGCAGGACAAGGGCAACGGGCGTCATGGCGGGGGAACTCGTGTGGCTTAAGAAGCGCTTTTAAACGGCAGACGATCAGGGCGACGAACCCTGCCGTTCAAGTATCGAAATACTAGCACGGTAGTCTCTTGCACTGAGTAGGTGTTTCAAAAAATAAACTTTATAACCAATAACTTGTATAGCCTTGGCTAACAATTTAAGCGCTGGGTGAATGCGTAGGCTGGGGTAGGTAAGCGATTGTCATCATTGAAGTCGATACCGTTTTAATTGTTCCAGGCAGGGCTGAAAAATTATTTCTTTGGATTGGGTATCCAATGCTCTATAAGGAATAATATTTCTCTTCAAAAGATAAAAAGGAAATAAATTGCTTATTGATCGTTTCGATTTAAAAATTCTTGAACAGCTTCAGCGGGATGATAGCGTATCTATTGCGCAGTTGGCCGAGAAAGTGGGGCTTTCTGTCACCCCTTGCTGGCGGCGTATTCAGCGCCTGGAAAAAGAGGGCGTGATCGAGAAGCGTATCGCCGTATTGAACCCCCACAAGCTCGATCTCGGCCTGACCGTTTTCGTGATGATCAAGACCGACAAGCATACCCAGGCCTGGCTGGACGCGTTTCAGGACGTGGTTCAGTCCTTTCCCGAAATCATGGAAGTGAACCGTTTGGCCGGCGAGTTCGACTATCTGCTCAAGGTCATCACGCGCGACAACGCTGCCTACGACGCTTTCTATAAAAGACTCATCGCGAGAATAGAGCTCAGCAATGTCACATCCTGCTTCTCCATGGAACAAGTCAAGAAAACCAGCGAGCTGCCCCTCGGCGGCATCTGACTGGATGACGACCCTTGCCGATGACGTCATCGGCGAAGGTGAGCCGATCGCCGGCCCCTTCGGCCCGCGCCCGCTACTCTACGCCGACTACACCGCCTCCGGGCGGGCGCTCGGCACCGTCGAGCGGGCGATGCGCGAGCAGGTGCTGCCGTACTACGCCAACACTCATACCGAAACCTCCTACACCGGGCGCATCACCACGCGTCTGCGCGAGGACGCCCGCCGCCAGATCGCCAGCGCCGTCGGCGCCACCGACGACTACGCGGTGATCTTTGCCGGCAGCGGCGCCACCGCCGCCATCGACCGCTGCTGGAAGATGCTGGGGCTCGCTCGCTTTGATCAGGCGGCGGATCAGGCTCGTCCGGTCGTGTTTTTGGGGCCTTACGAGCACCACTCCAACGATCTGGCGTGGCGCGAGTGTGACGCCGAAATCACTCGCGTTCCGCTCGACGCGGCGGGGCTGATCGATCTGGCGGCGCTGAAAGCGGCGCTTTCACGTTTCCAGGGGCGGCGGCTGATCGGCGCGTTCAGCGCGGCCTCCAACGTCACCGGCGTCAAGAGTGACGTGGCGGCGATCGCCCGGTTGATGCACGCCCATGGCGGCATCGCGCTGTTTGATTACGCCGCCAGCGGTCCCTACGTGCCCATTAACGTGGCGGGCACTGGGTGTGACGATCACCTGGACGGCGTGTTCGTCTCACCCCACAAGTTCGTCGGCGGGCCGGGAAGCTCTGGCGTTTTGATCGTGCGCCGGGCGCTGTGCGTCAACGCCGTGCCCTCGGTTGCCGGCGGCGGCACGGTGTCCTATGTCACCGCGGATGGCCACCGCTACGTCAGCGACATTCAGCGCCGGGAGGAGGGCGGCACGCCGAACATTCTGGGCGACATTCGCGCCGGGTTTGCGTTTCGCATCAAATCCATGATCGGCGAAGAGCGGATCGAGGCGCGAGAGGCCGAACTTGCAAAGCTGGCGCTGGCGCGCTGGTCGCGCCTCGACAACCTGACGCTGCTGGGGCCGAGCGACGCGCCCAGGCTTTCGATCTTCTCGTTCAACGTGCGCGCCGGCGAGCGCGAGGTGCACCATAATCTCATCGTCGCGCTGCTGAACGACCTGTTCGGTATTCAGGCGCGCGGCGGCTGCTCCTGCGCCGGCCCCTACGGTCATGCGCTTTTGAATATCGACGCCGACACCGCCTTCGAGCACGAATCGTTAGTCCGAAATGGAAGAAGCTTATATCGTCCGGGCTGGGTAAGGCTCGGATTTCATTTCTTTTTTAGCAATGAGACGGCTAACTATGTAATATCGGCGGTCGAATTTATTGCACGTCACGCGGCCTTACTCATGAAGCTTTACAGCGTCGACGAACGCACGGGCACCTGGACGGTGCGCGACGGCGTTTATCCGACACCCTCGATCGAAACTGCGGCCACCACGCTGGATGAACTGCTCGACCCCGCGCGTTCGCGCGCCGCTTCTATCGAGGGATGTGAGCCCTTCGCCGAGGCCGAACGTCTTGTCGAGCTTGCCAGGCGCGCCGAGCTTCCCTCTGAGCCGCGCTTTTCCGATACACCGATACGCTGGTTCTGGTGGCCTCATGAGGCCGAGGACGCCGTGCGCTCCCAGGATGAGATGACACCATGACGACTTCTTCTTCCCCTACGCTTGCGGGTGCCGGTTTGGAGGCGCTCAACGAGCGCGTACGCTTTGATCTCGCGTGTCTGAACCTGCCGCCCGCGAACTGGGTGCCCGCCCGCACCGGGGAGCAGGGCGAGCACGTTCACGACGTCATCATCATTGGCGGTGGCCAGTGCGGGCTGGTGGCGGCGTTCGCGCTGATGTCTGGCGGCATTCGCAATCTGCGCATTTTCGATCGCAACCCGCAAGGGCTCGAGGGGCCGTGGCTGAACTACGCGCGCATGGAAACCCTGCGCTCGCCCAAGACCCTGCCCGGGCCGAGCTACGGCTTTGCCTCGCTGACCTTCCGCGCCTGGTATGAGGCGCAGTACGGAAGTGAGGCCTGGGAGGCGCTCGACAAGATCCCGCGCCCCACCTGGATGGCGTACCTGAGCTGGTACCGCGAAGTGCTGGCGCTGCCGGTCGAAAACGGCGTCAACGTCGAGCACGTCACACCCGAAGGCGACCTTCTACGCCTTGAGCTTTCCGGTGATGGGGCCCCCGCCCAAACGGTGCTGACGCGCAAGCTGATCATGGCGACCGGGCGCGACGGTACCGGCGGGCCGAAAATTCCCGGCTTCGTCGAAGGCTTACCGCAAAAGGCCTGGGCGCACACCGCCGACGATGTCGACTTCGCAGCGCTTGAAGGCAAGCGGGTGATCGTGGTCGGCGTGGGAGCGTCCGCGGTCGATAACGCCGCCGAGGCGCTGGAGCATGGTGCGTCCGAGGTTCGCTTTTTGATCCGCCGCGCCCAGATGCCGACCATCAACAAGATGATGGGCATCGGCTCGTTCGGCTTCACCCACGGCTACGCGGGGCTCAGTGATGACTGGCGCTGGCGCATCATGCACTACTCGTTCATCACCCAGACGCCGCCGCCCCGGGGCTCGACGATGCGCGTCAGCCGCCACGAGAATGCCTTTTTCCACTTCGAGTGCGGCGTCGAAGCGACCCGTATGGAGGGCGACGAGATCGTCGTCATCACTCGCCAGGGCGAGGTGCGCGGCGACTTTCTGATCCTGGGCACGGGCTTTGAGATCGACCCGCTGGCGCGCACCGAGCTTGCCGGCTACGCTGACCGCATTTTGCTCTGGCGCGACTGCTACCAGCCCCCGGAGGAGCTTGCCCACGACGAGCTGGGCAAATTCCCCTACGTGGGGCGCGATTTCGCCTTTCAGGAGCGCGAACCCGGCAGCGCCCCCTGGCTTAAAAACATTCACTGCTTCAACTACGGGGCGTCGGTCAGCCTTGGCAAGGTGAGCGGCGATATCCCCGGTATCAGCGAAGGCGCGAGTTGGCTTGCCAGCGCCATCGCCTCGCGCTTTTATCAGGAGGACGTGGAGCGTCACTGGCAGCAGCTACAGCACTACGACGCCCCGGAGCTTCAGGGCGATGAATGGACGGCTTCACCGCTACCCAATGATTGATGGTCCGCCTGCCCAAGGAGTGTATCAATGGCACATGTAATCGAGACCGCGGCTAACGTATCGGACAGCGGTGCGCTTTTCGAGGCGCTGACCATGCGCGGTAAACTGATGGATCTCACCGAGCAGTCCCACGACGCTGCGCTTTTGCCGAATGAGGAAGGCGGCGTACCGCGGGCCGCGCGCGCCGCACTGGCCTGCCGCATGGCGAAAATCTGCCGCCAAACCGGCCTGATCACCCATTATCAGGCGCTGCTGGAAAGCTACGGCGCCGACGCCGACCCGCATCGATTGGCCGACCCCGACGCCACGCCTGGCGCGGATGCGCCGCGCCTGGCGGCCATGGTGACCTACGTGGATCTGGTCACGCGCTCGCCCAAGGACGCTACCAAAGCCGATATCGAAGCGCTGCGCGAAGCGGGACTCATCGATGCCGACATCGTACGCCTGGCCGGTCTCGTCGCCTTCGTCAACTATCAGCTGCGCGTCACCGCGGTGCTGAGCGTCATGGGAGAAACGCAATGAGTCGCGTCATTCACAAGTTCACCACGCGTATTCCCACCTGGCGGCCCCACGTCACGCCGGTCGATTTCGACAACGCCAATGAGGCCCAGCGCGAGGCGCTCAAGGAGACGCCGTCGAACACCAAAATCTCCGACTACGTGCTGGTACTGGCCCACGACCCGGAATCGTTGCGTATTCGGACCTCGCTTTTCAATGGCATCATGTACGACAAGGGCGGGCTTTGCCGCGAGGAGCGCGAGCTCGGCGCCGTGGCGGCCTCGGTGGTCAACCGCTGCATCTACTGCGCGGCGGTGCACGCCCATCGTTACAACAACATCGTCGGCAGTGACGCGGTGATGAAGGATATCTTCCTGCGCGGCAAGGAGGCCGAGCTCGACGAGCGGACTCGCGCTATTCTGCGCTTTGGCATGCGCCTTTCCGAGACGCCGCCGAACGTCGATCAGAGCGATATCCAGGCGCTTCGCGACGTCGGGCTCGACGAGCAGGAGATCCTGGATTTGACGCTGTCGACGACGCTATTTGGCTGGGCCAACCGGCTGATGCACACGCTCGGCGAGCCGGTTTCCAACGCCTGAGTATCGATTGTTCGTTACCCACCACCGTTCACTAATGATCACAAACCGCCTGACAGGGGAACTATCATGACAAAACGCTCTATTTCAACGCTTGCGGTACTCGGCGCAGTCACGATGATGGGGGCCACACCGGCGCTGGCCGAAACGCTGCGCATTGGGACGGTGGTCAGTGCGCCGCACCCCTGGATCGATGCCGCCGAGGCGTTCAAGGCGGAAATCGAGGAAGCCACCGATAACCGCATCACCGTGCAGATTTTCCCGGGCGGCCAGATCGGCAACGACCAGACCATGGTCGACGAGATCCGCATCGGCACCACCGACATGATCATCGGCGGCGTCATGAACGTCTCGCCTTACGTGCCGGATTTCGAAATTTTCAGTCTCAACTACCTGTTCGAAGACATGGACACGTTCCGCGCCGCCACCGCGCCGGACTCACCGGTGTTCGAGTACTTCGATAACGCCGTGACTGAAGCGGACGTAGGTCTCAAACTGTTGAGCCTGACCGGCGGCGGCACGCGTAACCTGAGCACCAACGTCGGTCCGGTCACCGAGCCTTCTGATCTGGAAGGCGTGAAAATGCGCGTGACCGGCTCGCGGCTGGACGCCGACATGTGGCAGGCCTATGGCGCCTTGACCACGTCTCTGCCCTGGACGGAAATCTACACCGGCATGCAGACCGGCGTCGTGGGCGCGTTCGAAAGCACCATCAGCGGCTACTTCTCCAGCCGTTTGTATGAAGTGGCGCCGTACCACGCCAAGACCGAGCACCAGATCATGATGAGCCACATCTCGATCGGTGAAAACCGCTTCAACCGTTTCTCAGAAGAGGATCAGGCGCTGATTCTGGAAGCCGCGCAGCACGCCGGAGAGCTGGGTACCGACAAGGGCGAAGAGTACGACGCCGAGTTCATCCAGCAGTTCGAAGAGCTGGGCGTGACGGTCACCGAGGTGGACAAGCAGGCCTTCATCGACCGGGCGCTGCCGCTTCACGACGAGTTCGCCGAAGAGCGCGGTTTGACCGAGCTGCTCGAGACGATTCGCGCCCTTTAAAGAATGCCGCACATCGCGCGCTTTCCGCCTTGCGGGAGGCGCCGTTGGCTTGAAAGGATGAACGCATGCGATTGATCAATGATGTGCTGGAGAGGGTACTGACGCTGATTGCTGGCAGCTTGTTTGCGATCTTCATCCTGACGGTACTCTACCAGGTGTTTGCCCGCAGCGTGCTGGCCATCTCGGTCTCCTGGACCGATGAGATCGCCATGTCCTGCTTCGTCTGGTCGGTGTTTCTCGGCGCCGCGGTAGCGTTGCGTCGGCGCCAACACTATGTGGTCGACGTCTTTCCCTCGCATTTCGTCGTCACCCAGCGCGCGCTGCGCCTGTTTGGCAGCATCGCCTGTCTGCCGGTCATCTACGTGCTGGTGGTCAACGGCAACGTGCTGGTGGACATGGGTTGGCACCGCCGCTCGGTGGCGCTCGGCACGCCGATGTCCTACGTCTTTGCCGCCATGCCCGTGGCGGGCGTGGCGATGTTTTTGTTCTCCATCGAAATTCTCTTGAAAGACATCAAGATGCTGGCCCGCGGAAAAGAGGCCGCAAGCCAAAGCGAGGCCATCGATTCATGACTCCTTTACTGACCCTGATCGGCAGCTTCCTGCTTTTGATCGCGCTGAGCGTGCCGATCGCTTTCGCCATTGGGCTGGCCTCGATCATTACCATTTTGCAGCTGGGCCTGCCGTTGACCTCGGTGGTCAACCAGATGTTTGCCAGCATCAACTCCTTTCCGCTGCTGGCGGTGCCGTTTTTCCTGCTTTTGGGTAGGCTGATGAACGATGGCGGTATCACCGACCGTTTGCTGCGCTTCGCCGACAGCACCGTGGGCCACATCCGCGGCGGGCTTGGCCATATCAATGTCATGGTCTCCATGATGTTTGCTAGCCTGTCCGGCTCGGCGGCGGCGGATACCGCAAGCGTTGGCGCGGTGCTGATTCCGGCGATGAAGAAATCCGGCTACCCGGCGCCGTTCGCCGTGGCGCTGACCGCGGCCTCGTCGGTGCTCGGCGGGGTCATTCCACCGTCGATTCTGATGGTCATCTACGGTGCCTTCGGCAACGTTTCCGTCGGCGCGCTGTTCATGGGCGGGGTGCTGCCTGGCGTGCTGGTCGGGCTGATGCAGATGGGCTACGTCTACTACATCGCCAAAAAGCACGGCATCAAGGCGACGGGCACGTTCTCGTTCGCCCAGATGGGGAGAACCGCGGTCACCGCGACCCCGCCGATGCTGCTGCCGCTGATCATTCTGGGCGGCATCACGCTGGGTGTGTTCACTGCTACCGAAGCGGCGTCGGTCGCGGTACTGCTCGGCATGCTGCTGGCGTTCGTGTTCTACCGCGCCATTCGCTTTCGCCAGCTGCCCGGCATTCTCAGCGACTCGGTGGTGGCGTTTTCGCTACCGATGTTCGCCGTGGCCTCCGCCGGCATTATGGGGTGGCTGATCTCGTATCTGGGCATCGCTCAGGAGGTCGCCAACTTCATCCTGTCAGTTACCGAAACGCGCATCGGCATCATGCTGATGGTGATGATTTGCATGCTGATCATCGGCACGGTGCTGAGCCCGGTCACCGCGGTCATCATCTTCCTGCCGATCATTCAGGGGCTCTGTGTGGCCGCGGATATCAACCAGGTGCACATGGCGCTGGTGGTCATTCTCTCGCTCACGCTTGGGCTGATCACGCCGCCTTACGGCATCTGTCTATTGATCGCCACGCAGATCGGCGAGGTCTCCATGCCGCGCGCCTTTGTGGCGGTCATGCCGCTGATCGGGCTGATTCTTTTGGTGATCATTGCGGTGATCCTGCTGCCCGGTATCTTCATGTACCTGCCGCAAATGATGTTTCCCAAGGCTTTCTAGCCGCGCTATAGCGCGACAGCGCCCCGCCCGGTCAACCGGGCGGGGCGCTGTCGTTTTGGCGGTTGGTCAAATGTCTATCGGTTGGGGCGGCGCTCAAATCGGTGAAAGCGTCACCCGGCGAATCAGCGCGGTGACCGCCATGGCCTCTTCAAGCGCCAGGGCGTCGCACGCCTTTCGCGTGAGCTGCGCGCGAAGCGTCTGCGTGCCCACGCGCAGGCGAACCTCGATCTGATGCGGCGTTTGCGGCAGGCGCGTCATTGCCTCGATCACCGCGGGCAGCGCGTCGAGTTCGCTGGTGGACGGCGCGATTGATCGGGCCAGGCTAACGTCGCGGGCCTTCACGTGCAGCCGAACGCGCTGGCCCTTCGCCAGCGCCGGTGCGGGAATTGTAAGGCTCGGGAAGTCGTGCGATGCGCCTGAGTCGATAACCACCTGGGTGAGCCCATAGGCCGCATCGTGATCGACGATGGTGGCCTCAAGAAGCGAGGCGGCCTCGAACGCTTTAAGCGTCTCGGTAAGATCCAGACGCTGCAACAGCGCGCAGAGGGTGTCGCTTGCCACCACTTGCCCGGCGCCCATTACCACCAGGTGGTCGGCGATGGCGGCGATCTCGTCGACGTCGTGGCTGACGTACACCACCGGGATGTCCACCTGACGCGTAAGCGTTGCGATATAGCGCAGAAGCTCCTGCTTGCGCGCGCCGTCGAGCCCGGTCAACGGCTCGTCCATCAGCAGCATCTGTGGGTCGCTCAAAAGCGCCCGGCCGATGGCGACCCGGCGCGCCTCACCGCCGGAGAGCGCCCCGGGCATGCGCTCGAGCAGGTGCCCAATCCCCAAAAGCTCGACGAGATCGTCAAAGCGCGGTGCCGCGTGCGCCGGCATGGCGTAGGTGAGATTGCCGCGCACCCGGTAGTGGGGGAACAGCCGCGCCTCCTGGAACACCACCCCCAGCCGGCGCTGGTGGGGGGGCACGAAAATACGTTGGGCGCTGTCCACCAGCACCCGCTCGCCGAGTTGGATGCGGCCGGTATTGGGGCGCTCGAGCCCGGCGATCAGGCGCAGCAGGCTGGTCTTGCCGCTGCCGGAGGGGCCGAACACGCCGGTCACGCCGGCCCCGGGCAGGTCAAGCGCGGCGCTCAGCTGAAACGCCCCCAAGTGCTGGTCGAGCTCAAGCGAAAGCCCGGTGGCCGGGGGGCTGGGTTCAGTAGGCATCGCGCTCCTGCACTCTCTGTCGGGTCCGTCTGGCAAGCCACTCTGATGCAATCAGCGACACCAGCGCGATGACGATCGCCAGCACGCAGAGTCTGGCCGCGGCGCTTTCTCGCCCCGGGCTCTGAATCAGCGTGTAGAGCGCCAGCGGCAGCGTGCGGGTTTCGCCGGGAATGTTGGAGGCGAAGGTGATGGTGGCGCCGAATTCGGACAGCGCCCGGGCAAAGGCGAGCATGGTACCGGTCAAGAGCCCCGGCACCGCCAGCGGTAGGGTGATCGTGGTGAAGACCCGCAGCCGCCCGGCGCCCAGGGTGCTGGCCGCGGCTTCGAGCTGGGGGTCCACCGCTTCGAGCGACAGGCGCAGCGCGCGCACCAACAGCGGAAACGCCATCACGCCGCTGGCTACCGCCGCGCCCTGCCAGGTGAAGGGCAGCGACACGCCAAACGACTGGTAGAGCCACGCCCCGATGACCCCCTGGCGGCCCAGCGCCACCAGCAGCAGATAGCCCACCACCACCGGCGGCAGCACCAGCGGCAGGTGGATCAGCCCGTCGACCAGCGCCTTGCCGCGAAACTCGAAGCGCGCCAGCCACCAGGCAATGACGATACCCGGTGGCAGAATCCAGGCCACGGCGGCCAGCCCGATCAAAAGGCTCAGCCGAATCGCTTCCCACTCCGCAGGCGTTAGCATCAGGGTCGGCTGATGGCGGTGTCGAAGCCGTAAGCCTCGAAAATAGCCAGCGCCGCGTCGCTTTCGAGCCACTCTCTGAGCGTCCGTGCGGCTTCGCTCTCCTTTGCGCCGACCAGCGCCGCCGGGTAGGTGATCGGATCGTGACTCTCCGCCGGGAAAAGCCCCAGCACGCGCACGGTGTCGCTTGCGAAGGCGTCGGTCTGGTAGACCACGCCTGCCGGTGTTTCGCCGCGCTCGACCAGCGCCAGCGCGGCGCGCACGTCACTTGCCCGCGCCAGGCGCGGCGCGAGTGCCTCCCACTCGCCGAGCGTCTCCAGCGCCTGCCTTGTGTAGATGCCCGCTGGCACGTGGTCCGGGTCGCCCACCGACAGGCGGTCACCCACGCCGAGCAGATTCTCGATCGGCGCGCCGTCGCCGGGGGTGAACGTCTCAAACGCGGTGTCGCTGGCGCTGACCAGCGCCAGGCGGTTGTGCAGCAGGTCTTCGCGCGCGCTTACTTCAACCCCTTGCGCTTCGAGCCAGTCCATCCAGTCGAGGTTGGCGGAGACGAACACCTCGGCGGGGCTGCCGTTGGCGATCTGACGCGCCAGCGTCGACGACGAGGCATAGACCGGCGTGACGTCGATATCGTGCGCCGCCTCGAAGGCGGCGATGGCTTCGTTCATGGCATCGGTCAGCGAGGCGGCGGCGGCGATCTGAACGTTCTCGGCGGCGTGAGCCGATAGCGGCGCGCAGACCAGCGCAAGGGCGCCGAGCGTGCGGGGCGAGACGAGGGGCATTGTAGGAATTTCCGTTATTTCCGTTTGGATATAGCGGAGATTAAAGCCAACCGGATCAATGATCAAGCGCCGTTATCGCAAGCGCTCGTCTCGGCCGCCCCGGGCGCCAGAAGCTCGAGCAGGGCGCGGGCGTCCTCGGCGTCTTCCACGGCCAGGCGCCGCTCCAGAGCGCGAAAGTGGGCGATCACCTGGCGCCCGGTGGCGCTGAGTCGCGCGCCGCCGCGCTCGTTGCCCCCGGCGTGGGTCTCGACCAGCGCCTCGAGAAAGTGGCCGTTCATGGTCTCGATCAGTTGCCAGGCTTTCTTGTAACTCATGCCGAGCGCTCGCCCGGCGCTCGAGATCGAGCCGCTCTCGTCGATGGCTTCCAGAAGCGCCACCTTGCCCGGGCCGAGAATCACGTCGCGGTGCAGCGCCAGGCGCAGTTGAAAAGTGGGGGTAGGGTGGTGGGTACGCGTCACGGTGGGCTCCGACAGGGTTACGGCGCCCAGTGTAGCAGCTGCCCGCCACCGCGGGGCGAGCGTTCACGGCTCAAGGCGGCGCCGGTAAAGCCATCCCACGTCGACCCCAAAGGAGTAGAGCGAGGCGATGAGCGCGCTCAGTGCCAGAAGCGTTGCGCCGGTATGACTCGTGAGCGGCGTGAGTGCCAGAAGCAGCGCCACGACCTGCCAGACGCACACCGTCTTGCGGCGAAAGCTTTCAAACAGTGGCGCGCTCAGCCACTCAAGGCGCCAGCTTGCCAGCACGAAGGCGTAGCGCATGCCGCCGATCATCAACACCCACGCACCGAGGGATTCGAGCTTCAACAGCGCAACGCACAACAGCAGGATCATCAGCGCGTCGAGCTCCATGTCAAAGCGCGCGCCGAAGCGGGAGTGGCTGTTGGTCTTGCGCGCCACGAAACCGTCGACGCCGTCGAGCGCCAGCGACACGAGCGCCACGGCGAGCCACAGCCAGATCGCCTCGATAAAGGCGCGCTCGGCCAGCGCCCCGGCCACGATAGCGACCAGGATGGCGCGGGCCAGCGTCACCCGGTTCGCCCAGCCAAGCGGTCCGCGGTCCCAGTAGCAAAGCGTCAGCAGGGCGATGACGCCGTAAAGTGCCGCCGTCACCGCCCAGGTGGCGGTCGAGACGAGCAGTGACGAAAGGATCGTGCCTGCCGCGATCAAAGGCCCCGCGCCCAGCGCCAGTTCGAAAAGGGTAAAAAGGCGCGGGCGCGTTCTGGCAACAGGGAACACAAAGGGCATGGCGACTCACAAAGCGGCGCTCGACCGCGCGATCGTTATAGGGATTCTTCTGCGTTCGAGGTGTTAGGGTTACCGAGCCCGTGCCCCGAAGCGAACATGGATGAAGGCGGCATTTTGACCGCGGTGGGTGCTTCGGCTTCCAGGCTACCGCCACCGAAGGCAAATGAAAAGCACCGATGGCATTGAAAAGTGGCGAAAACCTGGCAATGCTTGAATGATGAACGATAAGAACGGATTAATCACAGGGAATTGTTTTTATGCCGCTGACGGAAACCGCCAGTGCTCTTTGGATCACACGCCCTCACACGGCCGAGATCCGACCTGAAACGCTCGAGGCGCCGCTGGATGACCAGGTTCTGGTACGCGCGCTTTATAGCGGCGTCAGCCGGGGAACGGAGTCGCTGGTGTTCAACGCCCGGGTGCCGCCCAGCGAGTACGCCCGCATGCGCGCGCCTTTTCAGGCCGGCGACTTCCCGACACCGGTGAAGTACGGCTACTGCAGCATCGGCGTGGTCGAGAAGGGGCCGGAGACGCTGCGCGATAAAACCGTTTTCTGCCTCTACCCGCATCAAACCCGCTACGTCGTACCGGCAAGCGCCGTCGTACCGCTGCCGGAAGGACTCCCCGCTCAGCGCGCGGTGCTCACCGCCAACATGGAAACCGCCATCAACGGCGTGTGGGATGCAAGCGTGCAGCCCGGCGAAAGGCTCTGCGTCGTGGGTGCCGGCGTCGTCGGCGCGCTGGTGGCCTATCTGTGCGCCCAGATCCCCGGCACCCGCGTGCATCTCATCGACATCAACCCCGAACGCCAGGCGCTGGCAGCCGCGCTGGGCGTCGAGTTCTGCACCCCGGACAACGCCCCGACCGACCAGGACGGCGTGATTCACGCCAGCGGCCACGGTGAAGGGCTACGCCTGGGCCTGTCGCTTCTGGGCAGCGAAGGGCGCCTGATCGAGATGAGCTGGTTTGGCGAAGGCGACACCGCGCTTGCCCTTGGCGGCGCCTTCCACTCACAGCGACTCTCCATCAAGGCAAGCCAGGTCGGCCAGCTGCCCGCCGCGCTCAAGCCGCGCTGGGATTACCGCCGGCGCCTGATGCTTGCGCTCGAGCTTTTAAAGGATGAACGGCTCGATCACCTGATCAGCGGCGAGTGCACGTTCGACGAGTTTCCCCAGGCGGCGCCTTCGCTGTTCGGCCCTCGAAGCCAGGCGCTTTGCCACCGCATTACCTATCCCGTGACCGGCTGATTACAGCGCTGCTCACGCTTATTCATGTCTTGCGACATCAAAAAAGGATGTTCCCATGTACCGTCTCTGCGTTCGCGACCACTTCATGATCGCCCACAGCTTCAACGGCGAAATCTTCGGCCCGGCCCAGCGCACCCACGGCGCCACTTACGTGGTCGATGTAGTTTTCCAGCGCCCGGAGCTCGATACGGACGGTCTGGTGATCGACATAGGCCTTGCCAGCGACACGCTCAAGGAGGTGCTGGCGGGCTACAACTTCCAAAACCTGGACGAGGTGCCCGAGTTCAAGGGCAAGAACACCACCACCGAATTCATGGCTGGCGTGATTTTCAATGCGCTGGCCAAGGGGATCAAGGAGGGGAGGATGGGCACCACCGCCCAGGGCATTACCCACATGGAAGTGAAACTTCACGAGTCCCACGTGGCGTGGGCAAGTTACGAAGGCGCATTATGAGCCAAAGCCGCGCTTTGAGCGAAAGCCCCGCGTCGAGCGAGCGCTTCACACTGATGGTGGCCGGCGCGCTCGACCAGCGCACCGGCGGCTATATGTATGACGCGCGCATGGTCGATGCGCTGCGCGGCCAGGGTCACTGTGTCGAGGTGGTCGAGCTCGGCGGTCAGTTTCCGCTGGCCTGCGACCGGGCCGCGGGAGAGTTGGGCGAGGCGCTGGCCAAGCTCGACGATGGCGAGCGCGTCATCATCGACGGGCTGGTCATGGGGAGCCTGCCGGACATCGTCGCCACCCACGGTGCGCGCCTGGATATCACCGCACTTCTGCACCACCCGCTGGGTGACGAGCAGGGTCTGGAGGAGGAAACCCAAGCGCGGCTGCACACGAGCGAGCTCGAGGGGCTTCAAAGCGTGACCCGCATCGTCGTCACCAGCCGCTTCACCGCGCGTCGATTGGATGAGCTTGCCAGGCAGTACCAGCTGCCCCTGAGCGCACCCATAGCGGTCGTCGAGCCCGGCGTCGAGCCGGCCCCCATCAGCCAGGCGCCGTTGAATGACGAGCCGATTCGGCTTTTGTGCGTGGCCACGCTCACCCCGCGCAAGGGCCAGGACGTGCTGATCGAGGCGCTGGCCGGGCTAAAGGCGCGCCACTTTCAGTGCGACCTTTACGGCGCCCCGCGCGACGAAGCCTTTGCCGCCGAGGTCGCAGCACTCATCGAGCGCCACGACCTCTCGATGGTCACGCTTCACGGCGAGTGCGAAGCCGACACGCTGGAAGCCGCTTACCGCGGCGCTCACGCGCTGGTGCTGCCTTCCTGGTACGAAGGCTACGGCATGGTGGTGACCGAGGCGCTGGCCCATGGTCTGCCGGTGATCACCACCACCGGCGGGGCACTGGCGGATACGCTGCCTGAAAACGCCGGCCTCGGCGTGCCCCCCGGCGACAGCCAGGCGCTTGGTGAGGCACTCGAGCGCTTTCTGAGCGACACTTCTCTGCGCGCCCGCCTTTATGAAGGAGCGCGTGAGGCGCGCGAGGCGCTCGGTGACTGGCAAGCCGCTGGCGCCGCGTTCACCCGGGCACTGAAGCGTCCGGCGCACTTCTCGACAGGCAGCCGCTTCGCCGCCGATTGGCTGACGCTTAGAGAACGCGTCGACATTGGGGCGCGAAGCCGCGAGCTTGCGCAAAAGGCCGGCGAGTGGCTTGCCCGCGAGCCCGGTGAGGCGGTCATTGCCGATCTTGGCTGTGGGCGCGGCAGCAACCTGCAGTTTCTCGCGCCGCTGTTCCAGGGCGCACACACCTGGCAGCTGTTCGATCACGACGAGCAGCTTCTTGATGAAGCGAAAGCCCGGGCTGAGGCGCTTACGAGCGCAAGCCATGAGCCGGTATCCGTCGAGGTTCACTGCGCGTCGATTGCGGACCTGGACCACCCGGCGCTGGCATCCGTTCGGCTCGTCAGCGCCTCGGCGCTTTTGGATCTGGTTTCACAGGCGTGGATCGAGTCGCTGGCCGACCGGTGTGCCGACAAGCGTCAGGCGGTGTTGATCGCGCTGAGCGTCACCGGGCAGTGGTGCTTTCTCGATGAGCGCGGTGAGGCGCTCGAAGACGGTGACGATCGGTGGGCGCGCTCACTGTTCAACGCCCACCAGGCTCGCGACAAGGGGCTTGGCAGTGCGCTCGGCGGCGCGGCGCAAACGGCGCTTGCCCAAGCGCTTGACGCCCGCGGCTATCGCGTCGAGCAGGCGGATACGCCCTGGCGGCTGGAGGCCGGCGACCTCGAACGGCGGCCGTTGGCGTGCTCGCTCATCGAAGGCTTTGCCGAGGCGATGACCGAGCAGGCACCGATGGAGGCAAGCCGCATCGCTCAGTGGCGCGATGCGCGCCTGAAAGGCGTTCGCGCAGGCGTGCTCGGGGTCTGGGTCGGCCATCAGGATCTGCTCGCCCTGCCCGCGGACAAGGCGTAGCCGGTGCGCGCGCTCGTTTGGCTTAAAACTACCTGGGTGCAGCGGGCCTTGATGAGTCTTGCGCTGCTGGGGGCGGTGACGCTTTGGGTGAATCCTGGCGACATCGTGCGTGAAGTCACGCGCTTTTCACCGGGTTGGGCGGCGCTGGCGCTGCTCATCAGCGTAGCCCAGGTAATGCTGAGCGCCTGGCGCTGGCGGCTTACTGCCACATGCCTGGAGGTGCCGCTTCGCTACCGCTACGCGCTCGCCGAGTACTATCTGGCGCTGCTGGTCAATCAATTGCTGCCCGGCGGCGTGCTGGGCGATGCCGGCCGCGCCCATCGCCACGCCACGCAGTCCGCCAGCCGGGCAAGCGCCTGGCGAGCGGTGGTGCTCGAGCGCGCCTCGGGCCAGGCGGCGGTGGTGCTTTTAATGGTGCTTTCGCTTTGCGCGTCGCCGCTTTGGCACCGCTCGCTGGGGATCACCGGCATCGTCACGCTGCTGGGGGGGCTTGCGCTTTTCGGGGCGGGCCTGTTGGCGCTGGGGGTTGGGCTGGCCCGCACCGGGGCGCTGCCGGCCTGGTGCAGCGCGTTTGGGCGCGATCTGCGCCGAAGCCTTTTGAGACGCCGCGTTTGGTACTGGCAGTTATCCTCATCCCTTGCCATTGTTATTAGCTACGGCCTGGTCATGGTGTGTGCGGCCCGCGCCATCGGCATCGAGCAAAGCGCCTTGAGCATTCTGGCGCTGGCGCCGGTGCTGCTGCTGGCGATGCTGATTCCGCTGTCGATCGCCGGGTGGGGGCTGCGCGAAGGCGCGGCGGCCACGATCTGGATGTTCGTTGGGCTGCCGTCTTCTCAGGGCGTAGCCATTTCGCTTGCTTACGGAGTACTGGTGATGCTTTCAAGCCTGCCGGGCATCTGGGTGGCTCTTGGCCGCCGTGGCAAAGCGACGCCGTCAAACGGCGGCGGCGTTCAGGCAGACATCGAACAGCGTATCGTCACCGCAGCGAAAGGTGCGCATCCGGGGACGCAGCGCGCTCTCCAGCGTATCGATCGGCGTCATTTGGAGTCCCGGCCGGCCGGAGCCGATCAAAAGCGGCGCTACCATCAGATGCAGCGCGTCGATCATACCGGCCTCGATGAATTTCGAAATCGTGATGCCGCCGCCTTCGATCAGAAGTCGCCGGTAGCCGCGCTCGTGAAGCAGCGCGACCACGTCAGCGGGGTCGAACTGACCGGCGTCATCGAGCGCCAGTACGCAGTGTGTGGCACGACTTTCCAGGGTGTCGACCCCGGGGCCGGTCACGTGCAGCGTGGGAGGCTCGTTACTTTGCAACACGCCGAGCGTGGCGCGCGCCCGCCCGCGCGGGTCGAGCACCACGCGCACCGGGTGGCGGCCCTCGACGTGGCGCACGGTGAGCTGAGGATCGTCCGCCATCGCGGTGCCCACGCCCACCACCACCGCGTCCGCCAACGCCCTGAGCCGGTGCAGGTGCACCAGGCTCTCGAAGCCGTTGATGTAATGCGAGTGGCCACTTTCGGTGGCGATACGCCCGTCGAGGCTCTGACCCAGCTGTGCCAGCGTCCAGCGCTCGCGCACCGCCAGCGGTGCCAGACACTCCAGCATCGAGCGCGCCTCGATGGTCAGGCTTCTGGCGTCATCGCACTGCCAATAGCCTTCGTCATCGACACGAAGCGAGCCGTCCAGAACGCCGGCGCGCCGGTCGAGCAACCACCGCCAGGCGGTTTCACGCTCGATCAAAGCGCCCTCAAAGCCAGAACCCGTACCGTCAGAACCTACAACACCGTTGGAGTGGGGCATGACGCCTCCATGAAGAGAACAACGTGGAATCATGCCAGGGGCATACGCCCAGCGCAAGCAGCGACCCTTGCCCGCTCGACCAGGCAACCAGGAGGCCTACATGTATCACATTGAACGCGCTATTTTCGACATTCGCCGCGGGCTTCCCGTCATTTTGAAAACCGGCGATCATCGCCTGCTGGTGCAGGCCCTGGAAGGCAGCGACTCGGTCGATACGCTGGCGAGTCTGTCCGGCTCACGGCCCTCGATGGTTTTGACGCGCCACCGGCTCGAGGCCATGGGCATGTCGCTCAAGGCCGAGGCGGCGAGCCTGCCGCTTCACGAGCAGATCAGCGAAAGCGACCTGCACCGGCTGGCCGTGGCCAAGAGTGAAGCGAGTTCCTCGTCGACGCTGCTCACCGGGCTCAAGCCCGCCGGCAGCGGTGAACGCGCCGCGTTGACGCTGATGCGCCGGGCACTGCTCATTCCCGCCGCGCTCTGCGCCGAGATTAGCGATGCCCAGGCACCCGCGATCGACCAAAAGCTTGCGAAGGCGGAGCTTCTGGAGATCGACGCCGACGAGGCTGCCAGGTGCCTGGCCGGGGCGCCGGGGATGCTCAAGCGGGTCAGCGAAGCGCGTATTCCGCTTGAGGAGGCGGTCGAGAGCCGCTTCGTACTGTTTCGCGAGCCGGACGGGCTGCGCGAGCACGTGGCGGTAGTGATCGGCGAACCCGAACGTATGGAAGGCCCGGTGCCGCTTCGCATGCACTCGGCCTGTCTGACCGGTGACCTGTTCGCCAGCCTGCGCTGCGACTGCGGCGAGCAGCTGAGAAACGCGGTGGCGGACATTCAGGCGATGGGCGGCGGAGTGCTCCTGTATCTGGCCCAGGAGGGGCGGGGAATCGGCCTGGCCAACAAGCTTCGCGCGTATACCCTGCAGGATGGCGGACTCGATACCGTCGATGCCGACCAGGTGCTCGGCTTTGGCGACGACGAGCGCCAGTACGCGGTGGCGGTGGATATGCTGCGAGCACTGGCGATCGACAAGGTGCAGCTACTGACCAACAACCCACTCAAGATGCAGGCCCTCGAAGCCGGCGGCGTCGAAGTCGCCTCGCGTCAGGCGCTTTACGGCAGCGTCACGGATCAAAACCACCGCTACCTGAGCGCCAAGGCCAACCGCGCCGGCCACCTGCTCGACGAAGTGCTGGAGAGCCGCGGCCACTGAGCGATCAGTCGTGCGAGCGCTCGGCGCTCGCGCTGTCTTTCAGGTGGGTGAGAAAGATTTAGTCAGTGGGCGTGCCCTGAGTCGGCACGAAAGGGGGCAGCGCCGCGGTTTCCTCGATCACCCGGGCAAGCTTTTTACCGTAGTGCTCGACCAGCCGCTTGCCAAGCGCGGCCTCGGCATTTGAGGCGTTACCTGCCACGCCCTGGGCGCTCAAATCCTCGCCAAGCCAGGCAAACGCTGCCGCGCCTTCGGGGGCGACCAGGTGATCCGGGCTTTGCGGGCGCGCAGGCGCCGCGGGCCGGTAGCCCTGCAGGTCGACCAGCGTTGGGGCCAGGTACAGCATCATGGCCGTTTCCAGCAGCCCGCCGTGCAGCCCATAGCGCAGCTCCTCGGCGTCGATGGCGCCGTCGAGCGGCGGCAGGCGGGTGTAGGTCGCTTTTACCACGCGCAGGTCGAAGCGCTTTCTAAGCGTGAGCGCGGCCAGGTCCATGACCGCCTTGTTACCGCCGTGGCTATTGATCCATACCATCTTCTTGAACCCCGCCCGCCACACGCTTTCACCCAGCGCCTCGAGCGTGGCGATGGCAAGCGCTGGCGGAAGACTCAGCGTGCCGGCGAAGTTGGCGTGCTCATCGCTTGCGCCGATGGCAAGCGAGGGTAAACATACCGCGTCGATGGCTGGATTGAGCGCCTCAAGCGCTGCGCGTTGCAGCCCTTCGCCGATGATCAGGTCGGTGGCGAGCGGCAGGTGAGTGCCGTGCTGCTCGATGGCGCCCAGGGTGAGCACGGCCACCGCATCGTCGGCGGCCACCGCCTTGAGTTGGGGCGCGCTCAGCGCCTGCCAGTGGTAGATCATGAAACTCCTTTTTCGGTGTCAGACGGGGTTGGCCACCACCGGATGATCGACGCGACAAGCGTAAAGATCGCCGGAGGCGAGCCCGTCGGCGCCGTCGTCGAGCCAGCGGCGAATGGCGCTCGGGGTTTGCCACGTGGCAAAGCGAAAGGCGCGCTGCTCGCCGGCGATGGCGTTGAAGCGGTAGTCGCCGAGTCGGGTGATCTCCTCGATACAGGCGTGGCTTACGTGCAAGACGCCGGCGACGAACTCCACCGACAGCGCCGCCACGGCGTGGCTCAAGCCCTTGAGCACCTCTGCCTCGAAACCTTCCACATCGATTTTGATGAAGCAGGGCATGCCGAAACGCTCGATCAGCCGGTCCATCGTGGTCACCTCGACGCGAAGTGTCCGCTCCCAGGCAATGTGCTTGAACGCCGGGTTTTCCGTGCCGATGCGCCCGCGCCAGTCGTGGGCGAGCGTCGAAAGGGTCGGGTTGGCGCTGCTGATCGCGATCTCGGCGTGGCCCGGCTCCACGCCCGCCGCCACTGGCAATAGCGTGATGTCATCGTGTTTGATGAGGCGGCGAAACCAGCGCGCCAGCGCCGGCTGCGGCTCGAGTGCCACGACCCTGGCGCCGAGTGCCTGAAACGCGGCGCTGCGATCGCCCAGGTGAGCGCCGATATCGAAAGCAAAGTCGCCGGGCACGATGAACGGATGATACAGCCGCCTGAGCCCCTTTTGTCGCCCGGGGCGCCAGTAGACGATCAGCGAGCGTGCCAGGCCACCACCGCTTCTAAGCCGTTGACCGAGCGCAAGGCGCATCAGTGGGGCTCACGGGCCGAGGCGCTGGCAGGACGCTTGTCGAAACATCGAAACGACTGACACGGCATCTCACCGACCAGCTCGCCGGGAAGCGGCGCGACCACGCCTTCGAGCGGGGCGTGGTCGGGCGTATCGCCCCGGGCGCTGAGGGCGGCAAAGTCATCCAGAAGCGTGGGGCGGTAGCTAATGCTGGGCGTCTTCAAAAGCCCCAGCCGGTGGCTGACGACGCCGCCCCAGGTACCGCTACTGGAGTATTTGACGATGGGCGTGGCCAGTACGAGCCCGGCCCAAGCCGGCGTCAGCCAGAAAAAGGCGTGCAACGAGCACGCCGCCATGGCGACGGCCCAAATCACGCCGCACACCGTCATCCAATAGGTGTGGCGCCAGGCTTCACGCCAGGCGAGCGAGCGCTCGCCGCGGTGCTGGGTTTGCCACTCCACCGAGCGGCCAAGCAGCACGTTGACGATGAACAGGCTGTGCCAGGCCATCATCAAGGGCGCGATGAGCGCGGCGAAGGCGAGTTCGAACAGCACGCTAAGCGTCAGCTTGAAACGTCCGCCGAAGGCGTGCGGGCACTGCGAAAGCGTCAGCAAATAGCCCAAAAGCTTTGGCGCGAGCAGCATGAACAGCGTAATCCACAAAAGCCCCACCGATAAAAGCGGGGGAAACGCGGGGCTTTGAGGCGGCGCGATGGCCTGCACACCGACCAGCAAGCTGGTGCAGACCAGAAGGCCCAGCCACACGACCGACGAAAGATAAGCAAAGGCGCCGAACAGAAAGTGCAGCCGGCTAATGGGGTGAAATCCGGCGCCGGAGAGCAGGCGCAAGTGTTGCAGGTTGCCCTGCAGCCAGCGCCGGTCGCGCTTGGCGAAGTCGAGAAAGTTGCTTGGCATCGCCTCAAAACTGTTGTGCGAGGCGCCAGCATGCGGCACCTTTTGCGATACCGCCGTGGTGGCGGAGGTATCCAGCAGTACCTGCCAGCCGGCGCGTTTCAACAGGGCGGCTTCGACGAAGTCGTGGCTTAAAAGCTCGCCGCCGAGCGGTGCCTTGCCGGGTAGGGCGGGGAGCCCGGCATGGGCCATGAAGGCGCGGGTGCGAATGATGGCGTTATGTCCCCAGTAGTTGGCCGCATCGCCCTGCCAGAAGCTTTGCCCGGCGGCGAGCATGGGGCTGTAAAGCGCCGAGGCGATCTGCAGACAGCGGCCGAACAGCGTGCGCTGGCCCACCGGAATCGGCACGGTCTGAATCAAACCGACGCGGGGCTCGCGCTGCATCCGATGCACCATGTGCAAAAGCGTGGCGCCGCTCATGAGGCTATCGGCATCGAGCACTACCATGAAGTCGTAGCGCCGCCCCCAGCGCCGGCAGAACTCGGCGATGTTGCCCGCCTTGCGTCCTTCGTTTTTCTCCCGGCGGCGATAGTAGACGTTGATCTGACCGGCCAGGCGTTGCTGCAGCGCCGCCACGTGAGCCGCTTCTTCGCGGGCCTGGGCCTGGGTTTGGGTGTCGCTCAAGATGAATACGTCGAAGTGCTCGCCGATGGCAGGCGAGCCGCCTTCGGTGCGTGCCTGGCTCAAAAGCGAGCGGCAGGTCGCCTCGAGCCCGGCGATGGTCGGCACCGGCGGCTCGGCGTAGATGGGCATGACCAGTGCGGTCTTGCTCATCAGACGGTAGGCGCTGGGCGGCGTTGGCCGCAAACGGCGCAGCGACAGCGGGTCCAGGCGCAGCGCACAGAGCACGAACCCGCACACCGCGCCCCAAAAGGCCATGGCGATCCAGCTAAAGGTCAGCGCGAACAGCGTCAGCAGGGCGATTTGCCACCCCAGCGCCAGATCATCGACGACGCGGTGCATCGCCAGAAGCCCCACCACGCTGGTGGTGAGCACGGCCAGCGTATAGAAGGCGCGGCGCCAGAAGAGCCCGGGGATGGCGACGGCAGTGATCGGCTGTTCAGTCATCGGGAGTCCACACGTAGTTCCAGGTTTCGCTGATCGGCTCGCCGTTCATCTCGAGCCGCAGACGGATGTCGCTCGTCGCGTTGGCCGGAACGCGAAAGCTTGCGCGCCAGCGGTTCCTTGGCAGTGCGAGCACGTGGGCTTCGCGCGCCTCGACCTCACCGGTATCGATGAAAAGCGTTATCGATGCGTCGTCATTCAGGCCTTCGAGCGCGCCGCCTTCGAAATCCACGACGAACTGGCGCTGCGCTTTCGCGGCCGGGTCGCTGGCAAGCCCCGCCTGGCCCTGACGGGTGCGAAAAACGCGCGCCTGGTCAAAGGCCTCGGGGGTGTCGTTCAGCGTGTAGGTGCGGTAGTGAAGCGCCAGTGACTCGCCGGCCTCGAGCGGGGCATCGAAGACCCAGTAGGCGACGATATTGTCGTGGGTTTCGTCCGGTGTGGGCAGCTCGACGAGCTCCACGTGGCCCGGGCCCCAGTTCGCCAGCGGTTCGACCCACTGGCTCGGGCGGCGATGGTAGAGTGCTTCCATGTCCAGGTAGCGGTCGAAATCTCGCTCGCGCTGCATCAAGCCAAATCCGGCCGGGTCGTCGTCGCTGAAAAGCGACAGGCGCGTGTCGCTCGGATTCGAGAGCGGGCGCCAGATCCACTCGTTCTGGCCCGTGTGCATCAAAAGCCCGTCAGAGTCGTGCACCTGGGGGCGGAAATCGTCCGGCCGATGAGCGGTGACATCACCGAAGGCGAACATGCTGGTGAGCGGCGCGACGCCGAGCTTGTCGATATCCTCGCGAGCAAAGAGCTCGGCTTCGACCTCGAGGTTCGTCTGCTCGCCCGGCGTGAGCGTAAAGCGGTAGGCGCCGCTGATCGATGGGCTATCCAGCAGCGCCAGAAAGGTGAGCGTCTGATCGCCTTGCTGAGGCTTGAAAAACCAGAACTCGCTAAACCGGGGAAACTCTTCTGGCTTGCTCGAGGCGGTATCGATGGCGAGCCCACGGGCGGAGAGGCCGTACACCTGGTCGCGCCCGACCAGGCGAAAGTAGCTGGCGCCGAGAAACGCCGCGACCTCGTCGCGGTAGTCGGGGTCGTTGATCGGGTAGTGCAGGCGAAAGCCGGCGTGGCCGCTATCGGTGAGGTCTTCACTGGAAAGCGCCCGGGCCTGGCCTTCGTAGCGAAAATCGTCGCGCTGGAAAGGCAGCGGCTCGCTCTGGCCGTCGTCGATGATATTGAGGGTGACGGGTTCCTTGAATAGAAAGCCGCTGTGAAACAGCTGCAGCGAAAACGGGCTTTCGTCGCGCCAATAGGCCCGTTCGGGGTCGAAGCGAATCTGGCGGTAGGCGTCGTAGTCCAGGTTCTCGAGAGCGCTTGAAAGCGGGGCGTTGGGGGGCGTGTACGGGGCCTCGGCCAGCGTTTTGGCGCGCTCGATAACGTTATCGAAAAAGGTGTCGTCTGCCTGGGAGATCGAGGCGTTCGCCAGTCCAAGCGCGATAAGCCACTGTGTGCCAATACGACCTTTCATAAACGGGGTCCCTTCCTTCAAAGGCCATGGGTAATCAATTACCTGGCACCGGAATCGGTTTTTATAACTATTATGGCAGCGGGCGTTTTGACTATCGTTATGTTCCCGGGCAAGCTCGAACGCCCTTGTCCAACGTTCAAACCACTATAGCGATGCGTGAGCGTTTAACGAAAGTACGCGCGCCACGCATTCACTATAAAGGTTACTCTTCGCCTCGCCTACAGGGTTTTTGCTCATGCCGTTGATGATGCCATGCTTCGCGTTTTAATCGCCGCCACTGCGCTGAATATCATGCTGGTCGCGCCGCTTTGGTGGCGCTTTGAACATTTGGGAATGCCGCTGGTCGCGCTCGAGGTGTGGATGCTCGCCCCCGCGTTGGCGCTGATTCCCGCGCGCGGTTGGCGTCGGCTGCTGGCGGCGCTGGTCGTTTTATGGGTGGGGTTGGTCAGCGCTGCCCACTTGGGCAACGCTGCCACCCACGCCGCTTTTGGTCGCGCGCTGAATCTGTATCTCGACGTGCCGCTCGTGCGTTCGATCTATCATCTGCTCTCCGGCAACGTTGGCAAACTCGCCGGCACCTTGATCATGGCGCTTGGCGCGCTGTCACTCGTGGGCATGCTGCTATTGATCTATGCGCTGCTTTCGCCCAAACGCGCGCTCTCGCTCGAGCGGGTGTCGGGGAAGGCAGCGGCCGCGCTCGCGGTGTTAGCGCTGGTGCTTTGCGAGCTTCACTACCAGGGCCTGCGCGTCGTCGAGCGTGGGGCGCTGCCGCTCATCGACACCACGCGTTTTCAAATCGAGCAGGTGCGGGCGACCCACCAGGCGCGGCTGGCGTTCGAGGCCGAGCTCGAGCAGCGCCCGCTCGAGGCCCAGGCGCTGCCCGGGCTTGCCGGACGTAACGTGCTGTTGACGTTCATCGAGTCCTACGGGGTGAGCGCGCTGATTGATCCGCGCTACGCGAAGCTGATTCGAGCGACCCTTGACGAGATGGACTCGCGCCTGGAAGCGCGGGGGATTAGCGTGGTCTCTGGGCTTTTGGAGGCGCCGATACGCGGCGGCCAGTCCTGGCTTGCCCACGCCAGCGTGCTCAGCGGGCGCTGGATCGACAACCAGCTCTGGTACCGGCTGATGCTCGAAAGCCCCCACGCGAGCCTGGTCGATGACTTCCACGCCACCGGTCAGCGCTCGCTCACCGTCATGCCAGGCATTACGCTGGCCTGGCCCGAGGGGCTCGCCTACGGCTTTCAGGAGATTCGCACCGCGCGCAACCTGCCCTATCAGGGCCCGGCGCTCAACTGGGTAACCATGCCGGATCAGTTCACGCTGGACTACGTGGCGCGGCGCCAGCTCGACCGGGGGCCGCTGTTCGCTCAGATCACGCTGATCTCGAGTCACGCGCCCTGGACGCCGATTCTACCGGTACTCGAGAATTGGGCGATGATCGGCGATGGGTCGATCTATGGTCCCTGGGAAAACGCCGCCGATCCGCCCGAGGTGCTGTGGCAGGACCTGGAGCGCATTCGCGATCACTACGGCTGGTCGGTGAACTACTCGGTGGCAAGCGTGGCAGGCTTTGCCGAGCGCGCGCTGGATGAAACGGGGCTTTTGATCGTGATGGGCGATCATCAGGCCGCGCCCTTGATCACTGGCGAGAACGCAAGCGCAGCGGTGCCGGTTCACGTGTTCAGTCGCGACCCGGCCCTTTTGGACGCCTTTCGCAAGCGCGGCTTCGTCGATGGGGCGCTGCCGGCACTCGATGATACCGAGCGCGCGCCCCGTATGAGCGAGTTACGCCACTGGCTGCAGGAGGATTTCGGCAACGGCGCTGCGTCTAAAAACGCAAAGACAGCGAACGGGGCGGCTCAGTAAAGGCGGTAGCTTTTGACGTTGGCCACGCCCTGGGTCTCCTCGACGACCTTGCGATAGCGCTTGTACTCCCACTGGTACTGCGCCGGGTCGAGCGCGATCGAGGCCTCCACGCTTGCGTTGACGCCAGTGGCAGAGGTGACGTCCTCCTCGCTGTAGACGCGTTCGTCGGCATCGAGAAAGTGAATCGCAAAGCCCTTGCCCGGTACTCTGAGCGCCACGCCAGTCACTACTCGCGCTTGGGTGCGGGCGACCAGTTTGGGTAACAGCGTGGCGGTATAGGCGCTGCGCCCGAAAAACGGCGCGAACACGCCGCTGCCCCAGCTCGGCTCCTGGTCCGGCAGAATGCCGATCGCCTCAGAGCGCTTGAGCGCTTTCAAAAGCGCGGCCACGCCGCGCGGGTTGGTCGGTACCAAACTCGCCCCCATGCGCTCGCGGCCGTGGCGGATGATCGGCTCGAGCTCTGCGATCTTGGGCGGCTCGTACATGGCGGTGAAGGGGAAGTGGCTCGACAGCCAAAAATTGAGCACTTCCCAGTTGCCGAAGTGGGGGGCGAGCACGATCACCCCGCGCCCGTCAGCGCGGGCACTGTCGAGCTTGTCGCGCCCGTGCACCTCGAGAATATGCGCCTGGACCGTTTCGGGCAGGGCGAGCCAGGCATGACCCAGCTCCAGCATGGTGGCCGCCGAGTGGCGAAGGCTTTGCCGGGCCAGCGCCTTGCGGGTGCGGATCGGCATGTCCGGGTAGACCACGGCCAGATTGGTATGGGTGACACGGCGCTCGCGCTTGCTGAGCCCGTAAACTGCCGGGCCCAAAAGCCGCGCCCCGCGCCAGAGCGACGTGAGCGACCAGCGCGACAGGCGTCGCCACAGCGCATTGATGGTGCGCGCCTGCAGCGCCTGCAGACGAGAAGAGGTCGATCCGCTCATGGTCTACAGCAGCCACCCGTTGACGTCATTCGGCGGGCGCTTGTCCTGAATGCCCTTGAACCCTTTCACGCAGCGCACGATGAACCACACCGCGACCGCCAGCAGCAGCGGAAACCCGATCAGTACCAGGGTGAGCAGCGAGGCCACGCTGAGATACAAAAGCCCGATCCAGAAGGTGCGGATCTGATAGCGGTAGTGCTCGTCGAGCCAGTGCGGGCCGCGGCCGTGATAGACGTAGGCGACGATCACGCCGACGATCACGGTAAAGCCGGTGAAAAAATTGGCCAGATAGAGCGCATAGACGACCAGCGCGACGGTGGTATCGGCCTTGGGAGCCGGCTCGCGCGTCTCCTCATGAACGCGCTCGTTGACGACTTCACCCTCGATGGGCTCTTCATTCGCGTTGTGGCGCATGCGTGCTCCTTCACTCAAAGATGTTCGCCTCGCGGGCGCCCGGGCCGCCCATGATAGCGCGCCGGGCGGGGCTTATCATTACGTCAAAGGCCGATTCAGCGTCCCAGCGGGCGGCAGATTTCCAGTAGATTGCCGTCCGGGTCGCGCAGATAGACCGACTCGATGGCGCCGTTGGCGCCCTGGCGCTCCACCGGGCCAAGCTCGATCTCGACCGAGAGTGCTGCCAGGTGGTCCATGAACTCGGCAAGCGGCAGCTGACAACGCAGGCAAAGATCCAGGCTGCCAGGCGTCGGGGTGGCGGAGATCGGCGCGATATCGGTGTCGGTCTGGTGCAATCTGAGCGCGGTGTCGCCCAGCATCAGGTCGACCCGCTGGGCGTCGCGGTAGCGCACGTCGAGTCCCAGCACGCGGGAGTAGTAATCCACCGCGCGCCCCATGTCGGTCACCGTGACTACCAAATGGTCCAGGCCTGAGAGCATGCCACCTTCCTTCGATCAGTTTTGAAAGCCTCATCTTACCCTGGCCGCTCCCGCCGGGCATGCAAAATGACGCCTGCACCAGCGTGGTGCGGCGCGGCGGGCGTTCGAGCGATCGATTTAAGCGATAAAAAGCGTTGACTTTAGGGCCTTGCGCGTAATAATTGCGCGCCCGTTTTCCTGCCAGACTGTGTTCTCTAATCGATTCTACCGATCGGTTTTTAACGCAAGCGACGGTCGGCAGCGAAGGGCCGTGGTTTTCAGCGCTTTTGGACAAGGCAGGATGAGGTGGGCATGTCGCGGCAACTGTTGGCTATGGCGCTTGCGCCGCTTTTGGGACTTTTCATTCTGGGCATCGGCAACGGCTTTCTGGCCACGCTGATTACCCTGCGTCTGGACGCGGCGGGCGAATCCGCCACGCTGATCGGTATCGTGTCGTCGGCCTACTTCATCGGGCTCGCCTTTGGCGCCATGTTCAACGACCGCCTGCTGCTACGCATCGGCCACATTCGCGCCTACGGAAGCTTTGCATCCTTGGTGGCGGTCACCGTGTTGCTGCAAGGGCTCTTCTTCGACCCCTGGGCCTGGTTCGCGCTGCGGTTGATCGGCGGCTGGGCGACGGTCGGGGTATATCTGGTCATCGAGAGCTGGCTTTTGACCGCCGGCGACCAAAAGGTGCGCGGCCGGCTGCTCGCGCTCTACATGATCGCGCTCTACGCCGCCGGCGTGGTGGGCCAGCTGCTGCTCGGCGTGACCAACGCCATGGGTGATTCCGCGCCGTTCATGGTCATTGGCCTTTTGGCGTCGCTTTCTGTTCTGCCCATGGCCATGATTCCGCGCGTCTCGCCACTGATCGAGCACGCCGAGCCCTTGCCGCCGCACCGGCTGATCACCATGACCCCGACCGGCGTGATGGGCAGTTTGGGGTCGGGCATGGTGGTGGCCGCGGCCTACTCGCTGCTGCCGCTCTACCTGCAGCGTATCGGCATGAGCGTAAGCCAGGTCGGGCAGATGATGGCGGTGGTGATTCTCGGCGCCATGCTGCTGCAGTATCCGATCGGGCGCTGGTCGGATCGCCACGACCGCCAGATGGTGCTGATCGGGATCAGCGCGTTTTGTATCGTCATTTCCGGGGCGATGCTGTGGCTTCCGCTCTCCACGCCATTGCTGGCGGTACTGCTGTTTCTGCTCGGCGGCGGCGTGTTCGCCTTCTACCCGGTCGCGGTGAGTCACGCCGCCGACCGCGCCCCGGCGGGCGCGTTGGTGCGCATGAGCCAGGGGCTCTTGTTGATCAACTCCATTGGCGCCACCGTCAGCCCGCTTTTGATCTCACCGGTGATGACGGCGGTGGGCGATACCGGGCTTTTTTGGGCCTTCGGTGCGATGAGCCTGTTCTTTTTGCTGTTCTTTGGCTGGCGACGCAGCGTGCGTCCGGCGCCGCTGCCGGTGGCGCCGTTCACTGCCACGACCCCCATGTCCAGTGCCGGCGCCGAGCTCGTCATCACCGAAGAGCTGGTGCAGGGGGCGCTGGAGCACGAGCACCTGGAGGATCTCTCCCAGGTACTGCCGGAGGTTCACGTGGCGGAGCCGGTGGTCGGCCCGCCGGCGGCGGACGAAGTGCACATCACCTACTTTGATGACGTCGAAACCGTCGAAATCCACCGCCCCCACCGCGCGCCTTGAGCGCCGCATCAAAGCGAACGTTCCCGGCGTCGCTTATCAGCTGACGTGATACCTTGGATGAATAGTGTCAAAACGCTCGTTTGACTACCATGAGTCGATCGTGCGGTTTTAACGCCCAGGCGCTTCAGGGCGTCACTCTATTCAAGCCAAGGAGTTGCCATGAAGGATTATGTCGCGCCGGTTCGCGATCTACGCTTCGTTCTCGAGGAGATGCTTTCGCATCGCTCGCTATCGCTTCCCGGTTTCGAAGAGGCCTCGCCGGATCTGGTCGAGGCGGTGCTCGAAGAGGCCGCCAAACTGGCCGGCGACGTGTGGGGCCCGCTCAACCGCGTGGGCGACCAGCAGGGCGCGACGCGTCACCCGAACGGCAGCGTGACCACCGCCGAGGGCTTCGCTGCCGCCTACCAGGCCTATGTCGAAGGCGGCTGGAACGGCATCGGCGTATCCAATGCGCTGGGCGGGCAGAATCTGCCGGAAGTGGTCGCAAGCGCGGTGCAGGAGATGCTTCATGGCGCCAACATGGCGCTTGGCCTTTGCCCGATGCTCACCGCCGGGGCAATCGAAGCGCTGGCGCACCACGGAAGCGACGCGCTCAAAAAGATCTACCTCACCCCGCTGGTCGAAGGCCGCTGGACCGGCACCATGAACCTGACCGAACCCCAGGCGGGGTCCGATCTCTCCAAGGTACGCACCAAAGCCGTTCCCGAAGGGGATCACTACCGCATCAGCGGCCAGAAGATCTATATCACCTGGGGCGAGCACGACGCCGCCGAAAACATCGTCCATCTGGTGCTGGCGCGCAAGCAGGGCGCCCCGGAGGGCAACAAGGGTATTTCGCTGTTTCTGGTGCCGAAGTTTCTGGTCAATGACGACGGTTCGCTCGGCGAGCGCAACGACGTCGTCTGCGCCTCGCTCGAGCACAAACTCGGCATTCACGGCTCGCCCACCTGTACGCTCAGCTTCGGCGAGCAGGGCGGGGCCGTGGGCTATCTCGTCGGTGACGAGGGCCGCGGGCTCAACCACATGTTCACCATGATGAACGAGGCGCGTCACAAGGTCGGTATCCAGGGCATTGGCGTGGCCGAGCGCGCCTGCCAGCACGCGCTGGCCTACGCCAATGAGCGCGTGCAGGGCAAACTCTCCAAAGAGCGCGGCGGTGTCGAGACCACCATTGGCGAGCACTTCGACGTCAAACGGATGCTGCTTTCCATGCGTGCGCGCACCGACGCACTCCGGGCGCTGGCGCTTTACTGCGCCGGCCAGCTCGATATCGCGCGCAACAGCGAAGATGCCGGCGAGCGCGAGGCGGCCCAGGCCCTGGTCGACGTGCTGATTCCCATCGTCAAAAGCTTCTCCACCGACCAGGCCGTGGATATCGCCTCCACCGGCATTCAGGTGCACGGCGGCATGGGCTACGTCGAGGAGACCGGCGCCGCCCAGCTTTTGCGCGACGCCCGCATCGCGCCGATCTACGAAGGCACCAACGGTATTCAGGCGCTGGATCTGGCCGGGCGCAAGCTGCAGCGCGACGACGGCCAGGCGATGACGCGGCTGATCGAGCGAGTCGAACAGACCGCACAGGCGCTCGGTGAGGACACAGCGCTTGCAGGGCTTGGCAGAGCGCTTGGCCAGGGCGCTGAGGCCCTGCGCGCGACGATGGCCATCGTGCTCGAAGAGGGTCGGCACGAGACGCGCGGCGTCGACGCCGTGCAGGCCTACGCCACGCCGTTTCTATCGCTTTCCGGTCACGTGCTGTGCGCTTGGCAAATGGGCGAGGCGGCGCTGATCGCTAGCCGCGCCGACCAAAGCGATCCGTTCTATCAGGCCAAGCTCGCCAGCGCCCGCTTTGCGATCACCCAGTGGCTACCGGTGGGCCTGGCCCAGCGCGCGGTGATCGAGGCGGGAGTCGAGTGTCTGGAGGCGTTCGATAGCCGCGCCCACTAGGCGAACCGGCGCCGGGCGCCCAACGTTCGACGCCCGGCGCACGACCATTCCAGCACAATAAAGACAACAGGACGGCCCATGAACACGATCTTCGAGCAGGATCTGCCGCCGACGCCGGCGAACTACGTAGCGCTGTCGCCGCTGACGTTCATCGAGCGCTCGGCGGCGGTGTATCCGGACTACCCGGCCGTGGTTTACGGCGGGCGTCGCTTAAGCTGGGCAGAGACCTGGTCGCGCTGTCGCCGGCTTGCCAGCGCCCTTGAAAAGCGCGGCATCGAACCCGGCCAGACCGTGGCCGCCATGCTGCCCAACGTACCGGCCATGTTCGAGGCGCACTTCGGCGTGCCGCTGGCCGGCTGCGTGCTCAATACGCTCAACATCCGTCTGGACGCCCACGCCATTCACCACATGCTCGCCCACGGCGAGGCGAAGGCGGTTTTGGTCGACCCGGAGTTCAAGGATGTCATCAAACAGGCGGTGGAGGGGCTGGCCGACAAGCCGCTGCTCATCGACGTACGCGATGAGGAGTTTTTCGACGAGTCGACAGGCATCGGCGAGATAGAGTACGAGGCGTTGCTGCAAGAGGGCGACCCGGACTACGCCTATCGGTTGCCAAATGATGAGTGGCAGGCCATTTCGCTGAACTACACCTCCGGCACCACCGGTGACCCGAAGGGCGTGGTGTATCACCATCGCGGGGCGTATCTCAACGCGGTGAGCAACATCATGGAGTGGGCGATGCCCCACCATCCGGTCTATCTCTGGACCCTGCCGATGTTTCACTGCAACGGCTGGTGCTTCCCCTGGTCGATCGCCGCTCGCGCCGGGGTCAACGTGTGCCTGCGAAAGGTGGACCCGGCGCGTATCAACGCGCTGATCGAGGAGGAGCGGGTGACCCACTTCAGCGGCGCGCCGATCGTGCTCAATGCCCTGGTGAATCTGCCGGAGGCGCAAAAGCGCGTCTTCGACCATCCGGTCAAGGCGACGACCGCTGGTGCGGCGCCGCCGGCTTCCATCATTGCCGGGGTCGAGAAGCTGGGCATCGAGGTCACCCACGTTTACGGTTTGACCGAGGTGTACGGACCGGTGACGGTGTGCGCTTGGCACGACGCCTGGGATGCATTGCCCCTCGAAGCGCGGGCCAAAATCAAGGCCCGCCAGGGCGTGCGCTATCATATGCTCGAGGCGCTGTGCGTCGCCGACCCGCAGACGCTTGAGCCCGTCCCCCGCGATGGTCAGGCCATCGGCGAGATCCTGATGCGCGGCAATAACGTCATGAAGGGCTACTTGAAGAACGTTGATGCGACCCAAAAGGCGCTTGCCGGCGGCTGGTACCACACCGGTGACCTGGCGGTCTGGCACGAGGATGGCTATATCGAGATCAAGGACCGCTCCAAGGACATCATCATCTCCGGCGGTGAAAACATCTCAACCATCGAAGTGGAGAGCGCGCTTTACGACCACCCCGCCGTGGAAGCCGCGGCGGTCGTGGCCCGGCCGGATGAAAAGTGGGGCGAGACGCCCTGCGCCTTCGTCACCCTGAAGCCAGGTTACAACGATATCGATGAAGCCGCGATCATCGCCCACTGCCGCGAGCGGCTGGCGGGCTTCAAGGTCCCCAAAACGGTCGTTTTCAGCGAGCTGCCGAAAACCTCTACCGGCAAGATCCAGAAGTTCGTGCTGCGCGACGAAGCCCGAGGGCTCGACCAACGCTAGCACCAGCGCGAATTACCCGTTCACTAACGCCAACAACAGGGAGTCAGCATGAGCGACAACGTGATCGAAAAAAACGATAACGACGGCATCGTAACGCTTACCTTCAATCGCCCCAAGGCGCTGAACGCGCTCAACAGCGACGTACTCGAAGCGCTTGCCGCCCACCTGAGCGAACTCGAGGGCCAGGCCAATCTTCGCGCCGTTCTTTTGACCGGCGCCGGCGAGAAAGCCTTCGTGGCCGGGGCGGACATCACCGAAATGCGCGACAAAACGCCCGAGCAGGCGCGCGCTTTCGCCGCCCAGGCGCTTTCCACCATCAAGCGCCTGGAGCGTCTTCCGGTGCCGGTCGTGGCGCTGGTCAACGGGTTCTGCCTGGGCGGCGGCTGCGAGCTGGCGCTGGCCTGCGACTGGGCGGTGGCCAGCGACAACGCCATCTTCGGCCAGCCGGAGGTGCTGCTTGGCGTGATTCCAGGCTTTGGCGGCACCCAGCGCCTGCCGCGCCGTGTCGGCCCGGCCATGGCGATCGATCTGGTCACCACCGGGCGCAAGATCGATGCCCAGGAGGCGCTACGTATCGGGCTGGTCAACCGCGTCATGTCTCAAGCCGAGCTTTCAAGCTACGCCGAGGAGCTGACCAAACAGTTGGGTGGCAACGGCCGCCAGGCGGTGCGCGCCGCCAAGCAGGCGGTCCACGACGGGTTGGATCAGGATTTGGACAGCGCCCTGGCGCTGGAAACGAGCCTGTTCGCCTTCTGCTTTGCGGGAGAGGAGCAGAAAGAGGGCATGAGCGCATTTGTGGAGAAGCGCAAGGCGAACTTTTAAGTCGGCACCAACAAAAAAAGCGGGTCTCGGCCCGCTTTTTCGTGCTCGCTCTATCCGGCGGGCCAGAGCTCGATGAGTACCTTGCCGGAGCGTTCGGAGTCCTTTGCGATAGCAAAGGCGTTTTGCGCATCGCTTGCCGGCAGCACATGGGTAATGACATCGTCAAAGCGCGCGTCTTTCGCCAGCAGGTCAATCGCTTCGTCGATCTCGTGGCTGAAACGAAAGCAGCCGCGCAGCTGAACTTCCTTTGAAATCAGCGGTGCCAGGGCAATGGGCTGCGCGGTCGCGGGCATCATGCCGATCTGGGCGATGATGCCCGCACGCCGCACCGCCTTGATCGCGCCGTTGATGGAGGCGGGCACGCCGGTGCACTCCAGCACCACATCGAAGGCCTCGTCGGGGAGTGCCTGCTCATTGATGCGATAGGTGGCCGAAACGCCCAGCGCTTGTGCGCGTGATAGCGGGCCTTCGAGCACATCGGTGATGCTCACCTCGCGTGCTCCCTTGGCCAGCGCCGCCGCGGCGGCGAGTAGCCCGATCGGCCCGGCGCCGCACACCAGCACGCGCTGGTCGGCGACGCCGCCGGCCACCTCGATACCGTGCAAGGCCACCGCCATCGGCTCGGCAAGCGCCGCCCGCGATAGCGGAAGCGAAGCGGGCAGCACGCGAATCATGGACGGGTCCACGTCCAGATACTCACTCATGCCGCCCTGGGTGTGGGGCCAGGTCGAGGCCGACCCGAGATAGGCGCCCTGGGGCCAAAGATGCGGTTTCTCTTCAAGCCCCGGCTCGCAAATGCCGAAGGTCGCCGGGTGCAGCGTGACCGGCGTGCCCGGCTCGAACGTACCGCTGGGGTCTTGTTCGATCACGCCGGCCATTTCGTGCCCGGGAATCAGCGGTTCGCGCACCACGAACGCGCCGTTGGCCCCTTCGTGATAGTAGTGAAGGTCCGACCCGCAAATGCCGCCGAAGGCCATGCGCAGCCGCACCTGGTGGGCGGCCAGCGCCGGCAGTGAGCGGGTCTCTTCGCGCAGGTCCTGCTTGCCGTGAATGACTAATGCTTGCATAGGGCGTTTCCTCTGGAGGGTCGTCAAACGACCGACGTCATGCCGCCATCGACGAAAATGTTCTGTCCCGAGACGAAACTCGACGCCCCGGAGCACAAATAGATCAGCGTGCCGACCAGCTCGTCGAAATGCCCCCAGCGCTGTGCCGGCGTGCGCTTTTCCACCCAGGCGTTGAAGTCCGGGTCTTGCCATAGCGCGGTGTTCATCTCGGTCTTGAAGTAGCCAGGCGAAATACAGTTGACCTGGATGTTGAAGCGCGCAAGATCCGCCGCCATTCCCTGCGTCAGCAGGGCCACGGCACCCTTGGTCGCGGAGTAGGGCGCAATGGTTTCCCGGGCGAGCTTCGACTGTACCGAGCCGATATTCACGACCTTGCCCGAGCCGCGCTCGCTCATGGCGCGAGTGACGACTTGAGAGACGTAAAACACGCTCGACAGGTTGGTCGCGACCAGCGCATCCCAGTCGTTGGGCGCGAATTCGTTGAACGGCGCCCGGCGCTGCAGGCCGGCGTTATTGACCAGAATGTCCGGTGCGCCGCAGCGCTCGACCAGCGCCTCGAGCGCCTCTTTGGCGGCTCTAGCATCGGTGACATCGAAACTCACGGCCTCGACGCGTGCGCCGGTTTCCTCGGCCAGCGCCTGAGCCTGACGCTCGACCTGAGCCTGCTCACGGCCGTGCAGAACGACGCGTGCTCCCTGCTGGGCAAGGCCCCGAGCCAGGGCGTTACCCAGCCCCCGGGAGGAGCCGGTCACCAGTGCGAGTTTATCCTGAATGTCGAAAAGTGTCGGGTTCATGCGGTTTTCCTGGACATACGGTTTGACTAGAAAAGGACGAAGATCACATAAGCGAAGACGAAGCCGACCAAAGACTCGAGCGCCTGCTGTACCGTCCAGGTCTTGAGCGTGGTCTTGACGTCCATACCCAGAAGCCGGCCGACGAGCCAGAAGCCCGAGTCGTTGACGTGGCCGGCGAAGACCGAGCCCGCGGCAGTGGCCAGCGTGATCGCCACGATCTGCATGGCGCTGAAGTCGGCGCCGGCAACGGCCGGGGCCATGAGGCCGGCAGCGGTCACCAGTGCCACGGTCGCCGAGCCCTGGGCCAGGCGCAGGATGACCGCGATCAGGTAAGCCGCCACGATGACGGAAAAGCCCAGATCGCCCAGCGAATCGGAGAGCGCATCGCCAATGCCGGAGGCGCGCAGCACGCCGCCGAACATGCCGCCGGCGCCGGTGATCAATACCACCGAGCAGATCGGGCCGAGCGAGGAGTCCAGCACTTTCTCCAGCGCGTTGCCCTCGACCCCGCGACGCCGGCCCAGCACCAGCATGGCGACCAGCGCGGAAATCAACAGCGCCACCGGCGTGCTGCCAAGCGCCCGCATCAGCTGAAACCACCCCTGGTCGCTGTCCACCGCGCCCAGCGAGCGCAGAAAGTCCAGCCCCGTATTCATGAAGATGAGCAAAAGCGGCAGCAGGAGCATGAAGATCACCGTACCGACCGCTGGCGGGTGGGTGACCTCATCGTCCTTCACTTCACCAAACAGCGCCTTGTCGAGTGGAAATGGGTGGCGTTTGGCGACGAACTGGCCCCACATGTAGCCGGAAATCCACCAGAGCGGAAAGGCGATGACGACGCCGGTGAGCATCAAAAGCCCGAGGTTGGCGTCATACAGTTCGGCAGCGGTGACCGGCCCCGGGTGGGGTGGCAAAAACACGTGCATGACCGAAAACGCCGCGGCGGCGGGCATGGCATACAAGAGAATCGGCCCGCCAAGCCGGCGGCCCACGGCGAAGATGATCGGCAGCATGACGATCAAACCGGCGTCGAAAAAGATCGGAAAGCCCATCAGCAGCGAGGCGACGCCGAGGGCAAGCGGCGCGCGCTGCTCGCCGAACAAGGTAATCATGCGATCCGCCAGCACGCGTGCGCCGCCGGAGTGCTCGACGAGCTTGCCAAGCATGGCGCCAAGACCCACCAGCAGCGCCACGGCGCCGAGTGTGCCGCCAAAGCTCTGCACCAGCGTCGGCACGATGGCGTCATAAGGAATGCCGGTGACCAGCGCGGTCAAAAAGCTGACCGAAATCAGGGCGAGAAAGGCGTGCACCTTGAATCTGATGATCAGCAGCAGCAGTAGCAGCACGGCAGCGGTAGCAATGCCCAGCAAGGGGCCTGCCGACATCGTTTGTGTCCATCCGTCCATAAGCAGGCTCCGGGGTCTAAAGTGGGACGATCAAGCGTAATGTTATCGGTAACATCGAGGCATACGCATGGTAGATCATCGCCACGTCCCGCAGACACTCGACCTTCGTTTAAGACCCGCGGCAGCGAATCCGTTACACTGACCGCCAAACGACTCTGGATACGACCGATGGCTCTAAGCGCGACCCCCTATAAAGTGGATCTGAATCTGACCGATCTGGATCGCAACGTGTATGAAACGCTGCGTTTCACCGTGGCCCGGCACCCCTCCGAGACCGAGGAGCGGCTCTGCGCGCGGCTGCTGGCGTTTGTTCTCTGGTACGGCGAGGCGCTGGGCTTTGGACGGGGGCTATCGGATGTCGACGAGCCGGCACTTTGGGAGAAAAGCCTGGACGGGCGCGTGCTGCACTGGATCGAGGTGGGTCAGCCCGACGCCGAGCGCTTGACCTGGTGCTCGCGGCGCGCCGAGCGAGTATCGCTGCTCGCTTACGGGCGCACGGAGCAGTGGGAAGCGAAGGTGCTGCCCGGCGTGTCGTCGCTGAAGAATTTGCACGTAGCGAGTTTGCCGGAGCAGGCGCTGGCGCAGATAGCGACAGAGTTGCCGCGAGCGATCAATTGGGCGGTCATGATCAGCGACGGCGCGCTTTACGTGACCGACGATCGCGGCCAGCACGAAATCACCCCGCAATGGCTCGTGCGCGAGCGCTAAAAAACCGATCCACGCGTTCGACGTCGGGAGAGGGTCTGACAGGCCTTGAGGATTGTTCGAGTCGCTTGCCGAACGCTTGTTTGATTACATACAATCAAAAACGTTTATAAGCGACCTTTATAAGCGAATTTGCTCAGCGTGAGGCATTTTTCTCAAGGCGCTCATCACGACTATGCTTACCCGATCCCCGAATCTCCAAGGAAAGAGACATGCGCATTCCTTCTGCCGCAAGGCGGAACCCACTGATCTTGTCCATCACACTGGCGCTGACGTCGCCACTGGCGTTGGCAGACGATAGCCGTTTTACGTTCAAGATCGAAAACGACGGCTTGGCAAGCGCCGACGATGGCCACTTCACCAGTGGGTTCGAGCTCAACTACGGCTATGCGCCGTCACCTGATAGCTGGACACAGCGCCTGGCGGCCGCGCTACCCGAGCCGATCATCGGCGAGGCCGACCAGGCAGCGTTTCGTTTGGTGCATCAAATCTACACCCCGAACGATATTCAACAGCCGCAGTTGATCGAAAGCGATCGCCCCTACGCCGGGCTCGTGTTCGGCGGCGTGTCGCTTTATGAAGACGCGCCGATGACATCGAACATCACGCGATCGACGGATCTGCATTTGGACGTGGGGCTCGTGGGGCCGTCGTCGCTGGCCGACAGCATTCAGCGCGAAGTTCACCACGTCACCGGCAGCGACCGCCCGCGCGGGTGGGATAACCAGCTAAGTGACGAGCCGCTTTTGAACCTTACCCTGCGCCGCCAGTGGTGGGTCGATACGCCCCTGGCCGGCAAGCAGTTCGCCCACGGGCCGAGCGTGGGCGCGGCGCTGGGTAATCTCTACACCTACGCCAGCGCCGGTTACAGCGTACGCTGGGGCGACTACGCCAGCGGCGTACCGACGCTGACGCCCAACCCGGGCAATCGCGGGCAGTTCGACGCGACCCGCGGGTGGCAGTGGTACCTGTTTGCCAGCGTCGACGGCTACTACATGGCGCACAATCTGACGCTGGACGGCAACGTTTTTTCGTCGAGCCATTCGGTGGATCGTAAGGAGTGGGTAGGCGACGCCTCCGCGGGGCTGGCGCTGGGCTGGAACGATTGGCAGGTCAACTACGCCATGCTGGCGCGCTCGCGCGAGTTCGACGGCCAGCAAAGCCACGACGCCATCGGCTCGATTACCCTGACCAAACGTTTCTAAATCACCGAGGCGATCTATCCTTGGAGTGTTTACATTCCGAGAGGATCGCTTCATGGCGAAAGCGCCGTTTCCCCACACCCCCGATGGCCGTTACTTCGTGGCTAAAAACCGACTCTGGCGCGCCACCAATCCAGCGCTTGACGACGACGAAGAGCAAACTCACGTCAACGCGTTGATGAAGGCTCGCCGCGCGGTCAAGACCGCCAAGGATCAGAACGACGACGAGGCGCTCAAAAAAGCCAGAAGCGAGGTGCAAAAGGCGAAGGTCGCGCTTGGCGAGCGCGGCCCGGTGTGGTGGGACGACGGCGCGCCGGACGAAAACGAGTGCGCTCCGGAAAACAGCTCCTACGCCGAGTGGTGGCGTGAGTATCAAAAGCGCCACGGCGACCCGACCTGACGCGATTGGCATCATCCGCCTTGGCTCCTTGCCCTGAGTGACTACACTCAATGTCCATGGATCAAAAAGCGGCGATTACCGATGGATATGATGTTCTTTAGTGGCTGGGAAAGCCTGGTACGCACGCTGGTGGTCGGAGTGCTCGCTTATGTCGTGCTGATTGCGTTCTTGCGTCTCTCCGGCAACCGCACGCTCTCCAAGATGAACGCCTTCGACATGATCGTTACGGTGGCGCTGGGCTCGACGCTGGCGACGGTGCTGCTTTCAAAAGACGTGGCGCTGGCCGAAGGTACGCTGGCACTGGCGCTTTTGATCGCGCTTCAGTACCTGATTACGTGGCTGAGTGTGCGGGTCGGCTGGGTCAAACGCGCCGTCACCGGCGAGCCCTTGATGCTTTTATACGAAGGTGAGTTTCTGAAACAAGCGCTCTACCGGGCGCGCGTCACCGAAGACGAGGTGCACTCGGCGGTACGCGCAAGCGGGCTTTCGAGCGTGGCCGACGTGTCTGCGGTGGTGCTCGAAACCGACGGCTCGCTCAGCGTAGTCACTCAAACACCTGCGCAAAAGCGCTCGAGTCTCGAGGACGTGCGCCGCCTGTGATCAGACGTTGACGCCTGACGGTACCCGCCAATGACAACGGCCCCGAAAGGGGCCGTTTTGCGTTTGAACACCATCAGACGTCACTGCTTGTCCTGGGTCTTGTGTTCGAAATCGCTGGCGTCGTGGCGCTCTCTGAGCTGCTCGCTTTCGTCGCCCTTGACGTTGTTGACCATGCGCCCGCGTTTGACGGCCGGGCGCGCGTCGATCTCATCGGCCCAGCGCATCACGTTCTCGTAGGTGTGCGCCTGCAAAAACTCCGCCGCCTCGTAAACGCGGTTTTTCACCAGCGCCCCGTACCAGGGGAAGATCGCCATGTCGGCGATGGTGTACTCGTCGCCGGCCATGTAGCGGTTCTCGGCCAAGTGTTTATCGAGCACATCGAGCTGGCGCTTCACTTCCATGGTGTAACGGTCGATCGGGTACTGGTAGCTTTCCGGCGCGTAGGCGTAGAAGTGGCCGAAGCCGCCCCCGAGCATCGGCGCGCTGCCCATCTGCCAGAAAAGCCAGGAGAGCGTTTCGGTACGTTTGGCAGGCTCATGCGGCAAAAAGGCGTCGAACTTCTCGGCCAGGTAAAGAAGAATCGAACCGGATTCGAAGATCCGCTGGGGCGGATTGGCGCTGTGGTCCATCATCGCCGGGATCTTGGAGTTCGGGTTGATCTCGACGAAGCCGCTGCCGAACTGGTCGCCTTCGCCGATGTCGATCAGGTAGGCATCGTACTCCGCCTGCTCGATGCCTTTTTCCAAAAGCTCCTCGAGCATGATCGTGACCTTGATGCCGTTGGGCGTGGCCAGCGAATAGAGCTGAAGCGGGTGTTTGCCCACCGGCAGCGGCTTCTCTTCCCGCGCGCCCGCCGTTGGGCGGTTAATGTTCGCGAACTTGCCGCCGTTACCGGCCTCCCACTCCCATACGCGGGGCGGCGTGTAGCTATCACTCATCGTCACTGCTCCTTGTCGCTCAATAGTGGCCTATCGATAGGGTGGCGCATCGAGGTGATGGGCGCTTGAAACCCGACCCTTGTAACGTAGCCTCTGGTCATCAATGGGGCTAGTGACACCCGTCTGCAAGGGTGTATGTTGTATTAGTTTTTACGCAAACAAACGAATGAACGACAGGGCTGCAAGATAGAGCTGCGCGACAGAATTTCACAAAAGAACGTCACGACAGAACGTCACGACAGGAGAGGCGAATGCGAACGATCGGGGTGCTGGGCGGCATGAGCTGGGAGTCCACGCAAAGCTACTACCAGGCGTTGAACGAAGGCGTCAATGAGGCGCTGGGCGGCTTTCATTCGGCTTCAATCATCATGGAGAGCGTCGATTTCGCCGAGATCGAGGCGCTGCAGCGCGCCGGTGACTGGCACACGGCCGGCGAGTATTTAGCCCAGGCGGCAAAACGTTTGGAGCACGCCGGCGCGGGCTGTCTGGTGCTGGCCACCAACACCATGCACAAGGTGGCGCCCGCGATCGAGGCGGCCATCGGCATTCCGCTTTTACACATTGCCGACGCCACCGCCGAGCAGTGCCAGAAAGACGGCATCAAGCGGGTTGGGCTGTTGGGTACGCGCTTTACCATGGAGCAGGATTTCTACAAGGCGCGGCTCAAAAAGCGCTACGGCATCGACGTCGTCATCCCCACGGACCAGGAGCGCGAAAGCGTTCACCGGATCATCTTCGAGGAGCTTTGCCGTGGCGAGATCAAGCAAGCGTCGCGAGCGCGCTATCTCGACATCATCGAAGGTCTGCAGACCCGGGGCGCCGAGGCGGTGATTCTGGGGTGTACCGAAATCGCGCTGCTGGTAGAGCAGCGACACACCCGCGTCGCGCTTTTCGATACCACCGCCCTGCACGCGGCGAAGGCGGTGGCCTGGTCGCTGGAAGACGCCGCCAAGCCTTAAACGACGGTCAGGGTAACGTCGATGTTGCCGCGAGTGGCGTTGGAGTAGGGGCAGACGGTGTGCGCTTTCTCGACCAGCGACTGAGCGGCGGGCTTGTCCATGCCGGGCAGGCTCATCTTGAGCTCGACTTCGATGGCAAAGCCGACCTCGACGGCGCCAATGCCCACCAACGCGTCGATGTTCGCATCCGAAGGCAGCTTCACCTTCTCCTGGCTGGCGACGTGCTTGAGCGCGCCGAGAAAGCACGCCGCATAGCCGGCGGCGAAGAGCTGCTCCGGGTTGGTGCCGCTGCCGCCGGCGCCGCCGAGCTCTTTGGGCGTGCTGAGATCGACATCCAGCGCGCCGTCAGAGGATTTGGCGTGGCCTTCGCGGCCGCCGCTAACGTGGGCTTCAGCGCGGTAAGCGATTTTTTCGATAGACATGACATCTCCTTTTCGTGAGCAAAAGACGAGGGTAGATCGTTGGAACCTATAAGCTGGAGGTAATGTAGTACCTCTTTGCCCATATCGCTATTGTTGGACGTTAGTCGAAGCAAGGGCGTTTTGCTTTGACACGCCGCCGGGGGCTGGTTAGCCTTTTGCGCTACATTGTTACCGGTAACAAGGTGCCGTCGATCGAGCGCACAGCCGGTGTGTTACTTTCTCTTTTTCAAAAAAACGGTCGAGCGCCGCGTACCTCTGGGAGACGAAAACGAATGACCGCCACTTCCCACCGTATTCTGGTCATGGGCGTTTCCGGCTGCGGAAAATCCCTGGTGGGCCAGCGCCTCGCCGCCAGGCTTGACGCCGAGTTCATCGACGGCGACGACTACCACCCGCCCGCCAACGTGGCTAAAATGGCCAGCGGCACGCCGCTCGACGACGGCGACCGCCAGGGGTGGCTGGAAACCCTGGCCGGTTTGTTCGATACGTATCGCCGCGAGGACAAAACCGTGGTGATCGCCTGCTCCGGGCTCAAAAAGCGCTATCGCGACTGCCTGCGAACCGGCGACCCGGCGCTCGAAATTTTGTATCTCGAAGGCGAGCACGCGCTTTTGAAGGAGCGCCTAACCACTCGCGAAGATCACTTCTTCAAGGGTGAGGCGATGCTGGCGAGCCAGCTCGAGGCGTTGGAGGCGCCCGACGAGCAGGAGGCGCAAGCGCTTTCGATTACGCTCACACCCGAACTCATTGCCGAGCGCTTCACCACGCGCCTGCTCGGCAAGCGCTGATACACTGGGCGTTTTGCGCCGACCTGTGAGTAGGCCCTGCGCGTTCGATCAAAGGCCCGCGACTTGTGAAGAAAAAACGCCCCACTCTGCAGGACATCGCCGAGCGCGTCGGTGCGACGAAAATGACCGTCAGCCGCTGTCTGCGCGACCCGCAAACGGTTTCCGAAGGCCTACGCGAGCGTATCTTCAGCGCCGCCGAGCAGGTGGGCTACATTCCCAATCGCGCTCCGGAGCTTCTTTCACGCGCAAAGAGCCGTTCCATCGGTGTGCTCGTCCCTTCGCTGACCAACCAGGTCTTCGCCGACGTCATCCTCGGCATCGAGACTCATACCGAGCCGGCGGGCTTTCATTTGATGCTCTCGCACTACGGCTACAGTCCGGCGCTCGAGGAGCGAAGCCTCGCCTCGCTTTTGTCCTACAACGTCGACGGCGTGATTTTGTCGGATCACGAGCACTCGCCGCGCAGCCTGCGCATGCTGGAAACCGCGGGTATTCCCATCGTCGAAATCATGGACACCCACCGTCCGCCGCTGCACCAGGCGGTGGGCTACGACAACGTTCAGGCCGCCGACGACATGGTCAGCGCCATGATTGCACGCGGTCGCCGGCGCATCGTTTATCTTGCCGTTCGTCTGGATGAGCGCACCCGCCAGCGTGAGCAGGGCTACGCCCGCGCCATGGCCCGCCACGGGCTCGAGCCGGTCACGCTTGAAAGCGCCGAGCGCTCCTCCTACAGCGTCGGGGCGTCGCTGATGCAGACGGTGCTGCGCGACTATCCGAACGCCGACGGGCTTTTCTGCACCAACGACGATGTCGCCATCGGCGCCTACTACGAGTGCCTGCGTTTGGGCGTGCGCGTGCCGCAGACGATGGCGCTGGCAGGTTTTCACGGCCACGATGTCGGCCAGGCGATGACGCCCAGGCTTGCCAGCGTCATCACCCCGCGCCGAATGATCGGCGAGGCGGCGGCAAAAACGCTGTTGGAGCGCATCGATATCGACAGCAACAAAAATGGAAGCAGTGACGGAAACAGTGACAGTGACGCCCACCGGGTGCTCGATCTGGGCTATCGCATCGAGTTGGGCGAGACGCTTTGACGCGCTGGTGGGCGCCTTTGGAGTTCGCTAGAGTAGCGACTCGACATCGCCACGGAGCGCCAATGTGAAGATCCAGCAGCTGACTATCTATCCGGTAAAATCCCTGCAGGGAATCGATCTTGACGAGGCGGTGGCCACGCCCCAGGGGCTGGCCTGGGACCGTCGCTGGATGTGGGTCGATTCCGCCCAGCGCTTCGTGACTCAGCGTCAGCTCCCTGCGCTTGCAAGCATCAAGGTGGCGCTGACCGACCAGGCGCTGGTGCTTTCCCACCCCAATGCCGGCGAGATCGAGATACCGCTCGAGGAGCCCGCGGGCAAAATTCGTCTGGTCACGGTGTGGCAGGATCACTGCAAGGCCATTGCCGAGCGTGAAGAGGTGTCGCGCTGGCTGGTGGCGGCGCTGGGCGAGCAGGCCCAGGGGCTTTGTTTGGTGCGTTTTGCCCAGGGCTTCACCCGACATGTTGAAGCCGACTATATGGACGGCGATGTCGCCGATACTCACTTCGCCGACGGCTATCCGTATCTGGTGACCACCACCGGCTCGCTCGCCGCACTCAACGAAGCGCTCGAGGCCCGTGGTCAGGCCGCGGTGCCAATGGCGCGCTTTCGCCCCAACATCGTACTCGACGGCTTTGAGGCCTGGGCGGAAAACGGCTGGCAGGCGCTCGTCATCGACGGCGCGGCGCGGCTAACGTTTCGAAAACCCTGTAAGCGCTGCACCATCATTACCGTGGACCAACGCCTGGGTGTCATCCCCACCGCCGCCGAGCCTCTGGCCACGCTGGTCAAGCTCAAGACGCAGCCCGCGCTCAAGGGCGGCTACTTTGGACAAAACGCCACGCTCGACCAGCGCGGCGAAACGACGATTCGTGTGGGGGCAGCGGCTGCGCCAGCGCCGTTACGCGCATGAAAGAGACGAAAGTACGAGAACACCGAGAGGGCGTGCGGTTTTACTCGCGGTAGCCTTTTAAAGTATGGCGTTTTACGTTGTGAGAAAGCCGCTTATCGGCAATCTCGCTTAAAGTAGGCTACGCTTGGAGATGGGATAACGGGATGGTTTCCCGGCCCTTTTGAGTAACCAAGCAATTGATGGCAACAGGAGTGTTCCATGGATAGTAAAGCGAATGCGCATTGGGAAGGTGGCTTAAAAGATGGCAAGGGCAAAATCGCGACCGAAAGCGGCGCGGTGGATGCCGGCTACTCCTTCAAGCAGCGTTTCGAAGGTGAGAAGGGCACCAACCCGGAAGAGCTGATCGGCGCCGCACACGCGGGCTGCTTCTCGATGGCGCTTTCAATGATTCTGGGCGACAAGGGTTATACCGCCGACGCCATCGACACCCAAGCGACAGTTACGCTGTCACAAAGCGATAAAGGCTTCGATATCTCTAAAATTCATTTGGACGTCGAAGCCACCGTCAGCGGTGCCGACGACGCCGCGTTCCAGGAAGCGGCGGAAACCGCCAAGGCCAACTGCCCGGTCTCCAAGGTGCTGAAAGCCGAAGTGACCATGAACGCCAAACTCAAAGGCTAAGCCGTTGATGGGTTAGTTCGAGTCCGATTAAAGGCGCTGTCTTCGACAGCGCCTTTTTAATGGAAAAAATAGTGGCCGCTGTTGAACAAGTGCCACCCTGAAAGGGCGGGCGATAGGTCTCACTTCATTTTATACCCATAAAAAAGCCCCGACCTGAGCCGGGGCTTTTAGCGTGGACCTAATGGAATTAGCTATTGGCGTCCATTTCTTCGTCGTCCATATCGGCATCGTTTTCCATGCCGGTATCGCTGTTCATGCCGTCATCATTCATTTCTTCGCGATCGCCATCACGATCGTAGCCTTCGGCTTCTTCGAGCGCTTCCTGAGTGGCGTTGACACGAATCACGTAGTCATCGTTGTCTTCGTCCATGGTCAGGTCCAGAGAATCCCACTCGATGGCGACGTCTTTTTCGCCCATGCCAAGGAACCCGCCGACACCCACTACGACCGCTTGAATTTGGCCATCCATATCAATGATCAGATCGTTGATGGTACCGATCTCTTCGTCTTCTTCAACGGCGCTGAGTACCGCGTTACCCGTCAGTGCATCAGCGTGGAAGCTGTCTTGCGGCGCGGATGTGAGGTAGGTGGCGTCCATGTCGTTGGAGTGCTGCATGGTCGCTGAGTTGTCGGACTGCGCGTTCGGCTCGGCGGCGTTGTCGGACTGGGCGTTGGCGCCTGCAGCGAACATGAAGGCCGGTACCATCAGCGTGCCGAGAAAAGCGGGTTTGATCATTTTCATTGCGATTGCTCCTTGCGTTCGTAGTAAGGCATGGGCGTTAACCCGATACCTCAACCTTGAATAGCCACAGCCTCTAAAAACTCGATCGAAAGTGTCTTCAAAAGACAGCTGGCTATTTTCCTGGTAGTAAAACCGCTTCTTGCTTTACGCCCTGCGTGCCCAAAGGCATATAGGGCGTGTCGTGCGATCAGGCTTGAAACTACGGGGGTAGCTCGTTGATCCTGTCGTGCGCTTTACTGCGCGGACACTTCTCAAGGTAGACGCTGTGAATGGCTTTGCAATAACTATACACGCTGATTTTTCTAAAAAGCCTTTATTCAATTTTTTTACAGTCGCTTGAACTGTTTTTTTAATTCAGATTAACGCGCCGGGTCGAGCACGCCGCCTGTCGAGGCGTTGCGCCGGAACCAGCCAGCGATACTGCTTCTTGGGTAGCGAGTGGGCAGCACCTCGTGAGGGATGGTATCGGAGAGAAAGCAGGCGAAGGTGCCAGCTTCGGGTATTACGCGTGCCACTTCGCGCTCCGACTCCCGGGGGTCGAAAATCACCATTTCGCCGCCGCCGTCACTGGGCCACTCTGGCGTCAGGTAACCCACCGTCGAGACCACCCGGTTGGCGCGGCCGCGAAAGCTGTCCAAATGGCGCTTGTAGAAGGCGCCGGTCGGGTAGTGAGCGAAGTGCGCCTCGTACTCGAAGAGTCCCAAAAATAGCGTCTGGTTGAGGGCGACCTGCAGGCGCTGCATGGCGCTTAGGTACACGCGCTGCGCTTCGCTTTCCCGGTTCAGCCAGTGGATGGCGTCGCCGCGAATGTCCTTGCGAAGATGGTGCTCGCGCCCACGGCCGATCCCCGCTTCCTCGAGCGCCTGGGCGTCCTTGAGCCGGAAAAGCTCCTGCTCCAGAGATTGACAAAGACCCGCGTCGATCACCCCCTTGCCTACGTACCAGCCCTGTTCGACCAGTGCATCGATCAGCTCGCCTTCGGCGCGCGAGTCAAACGCCTCGACGGGGGAAAGGTGGGCGTGCGTCATGATCTGCTCCGGCGTTGTGGGGCGACGTCGATATCGGCTTTTTTAGGCGTGCGCTGAGTGCGGGGCGGGTGGTGTTTGAGCGTGCCAGCCGGGCGCTGATAGAGGTCGATCTCCATGCCGAAGCCCTTGGCCAGAAGCTCGACCAGCATCATCGCAGAAAGCCCCCAGATGACGTGATCGTCGATCTGGTAGCTCGGTACGTAGTGGGCAACGCCGTCCACGTCGATGACATCGGTGTAGGTTCTTTTATCGTCCAGGAAGTGGCTCAAGGGCACTTCGAAAATGGCGTCGAGCTCATTGGGGTCGGCTTTCAAGTCGAGATCCGGTGCGATGATGCCGACCCAAGGCGTCACGCAGAGCCCATGCAGCGAAATGACGTCGGAAAGCTGGCCGATACGCTCTACCTGATCGGGCGCCAAAGCGATCTCCTCTTCGGCTTCGCGCAGCGCCGTGTGATAGAGATCCCGGTCGCCGGGTTCGCGCTTGCCGCCGGGAAATGCCACCTGTCCGCTGTGGGTCGAGAGATGGCGCGCGCGGCGCGTGAACAAAAGCGTAGGCTCGGGACGGTCGACGATCGGCAGCAGTACCGCCGCCTGTAAAAGTTTGGCGCGGCTCAACTCTTTTGGTCGATAGTGTTGCAGCTCTTTACGTAGTTTCTCTAACATGGCGTTTCCGTCGAATGTGCGCTCGAAAGGGCAGTCGGCACCGGGTCGATCGCCACACCTTATCAGCAGTTGAGATGCCAACATGAATTTTTGTAGCCAGTGCGGTGAAAAAGTCCGCTTTGCCGTGCCCGAAGGCGACGACCGCCCGCGCTACCTGTGCGACGCCTGCGGCACGATCCACTACCAGAACCCGCGTATCGTGGCGGGCACGCTGCCGGTCAAGGGCGACAAGGTGCTGTTGTGCAAGCGCGCGATCTCTCCGCGCAAGGGCTACTGGACGCTACCCGCCGGCTACATGGAGAACGCCGAAACCACCCGCGAGGCCGGCCTTCGCGAAACCCGAGAAGAGGCCAAGGCCGAGGTCGAGATCGAAAGTCTCTACACGCTCATCGACCTGACCCATATCAACCAGGTCTACATGATCTTTCTGGCCGAGCTCGAAGGCGAATTCGGCGCCGGCGAAGAGAGCCTCGAGGTGGCGCTGTTCGCCGAGCAGGACATCCCCTGGAGCGAGCTTGCCTTTCCCACTATCGAGCGCACGCTCAAGCACTTCTTCGAGGACCGCGAAAGCGGCCGCTTCCCGCTACACATGAGCACCATCACCCCGGAAGATCGCGAGCGCTATTTCGGCAGCGCCTGAGGCGCTCGGCTAATAACGGTTTCGCCGGTGTGAACGATTGCTCTAAAAGTCGGACGTACGCCCATGGTCGCGGATTAGTGCCGACAAGGCTCTGGCGCGGGTTCGCAGTCGATCGGTTTTTATAGGCGTTTTCACGATGATGACCAGGCCACGCCATGGATAAATTCGAGGTCAAGCTGGACCAGGCTGCCCGAGCGGCCTGGCTCTCCTACGTCGGTGGGCTGACCCAGGACGACATCGCCGCTCAGCTGGGGGTCTCGCGCCCGGGCGTGCAGCGCCTGCTCTCCCTGGCCCGCCAGGAGGGGCTGATCAAGGTGCAGATCGATCACCCCATTTCGTCGTGCATGGCGCTGGGCCGGGCGCTTGGCGAGCGCTTCGGGCTTGGCTACTGCGACGTGGTGCCGGCTCAGACCGGCGCCCCGGAAAGCGCGGCGTTTTATCTGGCAGTGGCCGGTGCCCGTCGCCTTGCCCATTTCGTGGAGCAGAGCGAGCCCTTGACGCTGGCGCTGGGCGCCGGGCGTTCGGTGCGCGCCACCGTCGAGGCGCTGGGGCGTATCGAGCGCGCCCAGCACCGCTTTGTGTCGCTGATCGGCAACGTCGCCCGGGACGGCTCGGCCAACCGGTTCGATGCGGTGATGGCGCTGGCGGACAAGACCGGCGGCGAGCGCTTCTTGCTGCCGGCGCCGGTGGTGGCGCAGTCCATCGAGGAGAAGCGCGCGCTGCTCGACCAGCGCCTGTTCAAGGCGATCGGCGAGGTCGCGGCGGCCGCCAAAGCGGCATTCATCGGGGTGGGGCGCATCGATGGCCAGGCAACCCTTTATCAGGATCACTTTATCAGCCAGGCCGAGCTCGACGAGCTGTTGGCGCTCGAGGCGGTGGGCGAGCTTCTGGGCTGGCCGCTCAACCAGCAGGGCGAGCTGATCGAGTGCTCGATCACCCGGCGTGTCACCAGCCTTCCACTCGCGGCGTTTTCCCAGCAGACGATGGTGGCGATCGCTGGCGGGCGCGACAAGGGGCCGGCGATTCTGGCCGCGCTGCGCGGCGGCTGGCTCAAGGGGCTGATCACCGACGAAGCCGCTGCGCGCTACGTGCTCGAGGCGCCGTGACCCCCTTGTCTTGACGGGCGTGGCGATCGCCTGGCGGTGTTAGCGTAAAGTCTTAGCCCGCGGGCTTTGCTTTTTTTTGCGTTAAAGCCGATCATTTGTTCGAACAATGATCAAAAACATCAGCGCTATAACAAGACAATATCCGCTCAAGGAGTGCCGTATGCGTTTCGCCCCTCATTGGCCGCTTTGCGCGCTGGCCGCCGGTATCGCGCTGGCGGGTCAGGCCCAGGCCCAAACCGAAATCACCGTGGCCACCGTCAACAACAACGACATGGTCATCATGCAGAGTTTGACCGACGCGTTCGAAAGCGAGCACCCGGACATCACCCTGGACTGGGTGGTGCTCGAGGAGAACGTGCTGCGCCAGCGCATGACCACCGATATCGCCACCGGCGGTGGCCAGTTCGACGTCATGACCATCGGCGCTTATGAGGCACCGATCTGGGCCGAGCGCGAGTGGCTGGCCCCGCTGGACGACCTGCCGAGTGACTACGACATCGATGACCTGCTGGGCTCGGTGCGCGACGGCCTGAGCTTGAACGGCACGCCGTTCGCGCTGCCGTTCTACGCCGAAAGCTCGATGATGTATTTCCGCAAGGATCTGTTCGAGCAGGCCGGCATCGAGATGCCGGATCAGCCCACCTGGGATCAGGTGCGCGACTGGGCAGAGCAGCTGCACGGCAGCGAAGAGGGGCTGGCGGGGATCTGCCTGCGCGGCAAGCCCGGCTGGGGCGAGAACATGGCGTTCGTGACCACCCTGGTCAACACCTACGGCGGGCGCTGGTTCGACGAGCAGTGGCAGCCCGAGCTCACTTCCGAGCCCTGGCAGAACGCCATCGAATTCTATGTCGATCTGTTGGGTAATTACGGGCCGCCCGGGGCGAGCTCCAACGGCTTCAACGAGAACCTGGCGCTCTTTGCCCGCGGCAACTGCGCCATGTGGGTCGACGCCACCTCCGCCGCCGGCAAGCTTTACGACCCGGACGAGTCGAGCGTGGCCGACAACCTGGGCTTTGCGCCGGCGCCGGTGGCCGAAACGCCCAAGGGCTCGCACTGGCTCTGGACCTGGGCACTGGCGATCCCGGCCTCCTCGGAGAAAAAGGACGCCGCCAAGGAGTTCATCACCTGGGCGACCTCGAAAGCGTACATCGAGCTGGTCGGTGAGACCGAGGGCTGGACCAGCGTGCCGCCAGGCACCCGCGCGTCGACCTACGCCAACGCGCAGTATCAGGACGCGGCGCCGTTTGCCGATTTCGTGCTGCAGGCGATTCAGGACGCCGACCCCACCGACTCGACCCTCGAGCCCAACCCCTATACCGGGGTGCAGATCGTCAACATCCCCGAGTTCCAGTCGATCGGCACTCAGGTCGGCCAGAGCATCGCCGCCGCGCTCACCGGCGACACCAGCGTCGAGCAGGCCCTCGATAGCGCCCAGCGCGCCACCGAGCGCACCATGCAACGCGCCGGCTACTACGACTGACCCTCAGGCGCCCGCCAAGCGGGCCCCTTTTCGTTTCCACGTTTGCGGGCAGGGGTTGTTATGACCAGAACACGTGCATCGGGCCGCAGGGTCGGCGGATTCAGGACGCTGTCGCTCCAGGCGCCCGCCGTCACGCTGCTGCTTTTATGGATGCTGATACCGCTGGGGATGACCGTCTGGTTCTCTTTCCAGCGCTATAACCTTTTGATGCCGGGGATGACCGGCTTCGCCGGGTTCGAAAACTACGAGTACCTGCTCACCGACCCGGCGCTGTGGTCCGCCATGGGCACCACGCTTTTGCTGGTGGGCTGGGTGCTCGCTATTACCGTGGTCGGCGGCACGCTTTTGGCGGTGCTTTTCCAGCAGCCGTTTTTGGGCCGGGGCGTGGCTCGGGTATTGGCGATTTCGCCGTTTTTCGTCATGCCCACGGTAAGCGCCTTGGTGTGGAAAAACATGATGATGCACCCCTCGAGCGGGGTGCTGGCCTGGCTTTCCAGTCAGTTCGGCCTGCCAGCGATCGACTGGTTCTCGTCGCTCCCATTGACCTCGATCATCATCATCGTCGCCTGGCAGTGGCTGCCCTTTGCGCTGTTGATTCTGCTCACCGCGCTCCAGTCGCTGGACGAGGACCAGGTCGAGGCGGCACGCATGGACGGCGCGGGGCCGGTGGCGATCTTTTTCTACATCACGCTGCCGCACCTCAAGCGGGCGATCAGCGTGGTGATCATGATCGAGATGATCTTTTTGCTCACGATCTTCGCCGAGATTTTCGTCACCACCTCCGGCGGGCCCGGGCTTGCCACCACCAATCTGGCGTACCTGATCTATATCCGGGCGCTGCTGGATTTCGATGTCGGCATCGCCTCCGCCGGCGGGGTAGTCGCCATCATTCTGGCCAATATCGTGGCGATCTTTCTGGTGCGCATGGTCGCCAAGAACCTGGATGACTGAGAACCTGGATGACTGACATGAGCGATTATTCATGAGTACGCCCAATTCCTACACCGCCCCCGGCGGCTCGGGTCGTTTCAAGCGGCTGTTGCTTGCGTTGCTGGCCTGGGCGGTCGCGCTGGTGATCTTCTTTCCCATCCTCTGGATGGTGCTCACCGGCTTCAAGACCGAAACCGCGGCGATCGCCGACCCAAGCTTCATTTTCTCGCCCACGCTCGAAAGCTACCAGGCGGTGCAGGCGCGCTCGGGCTACGCGCGCTTTGCGCTCAACAGCGTCGCGGTCGCCTTCGGCTCTACTGCGCTGGCGCTTTTGATCGCCATTCCCTCGGCCTACGCCATGGCGTTTTTACCCACCCGGCGTACCAAGGGCACGCTACTGTGGATGCTCTCGACCAAGATGCTGCCGCCGGTCGGCGTGCTGGTGCCGATCTACCTGATCTTTCGCGACGTCGGGCTTCTGGACACGCGCACCGGGCTGATTCTCGTCTATACCCTGATGAACCTGCCCATCGTGGTCTGGATGCTCTACACCTTCTTCAAGGACATGCCGCGGGACATCCTCGAAGCCGGGCGGATGGACGGCGCCTCCACGCTTCAGGAGGTGGTGTATCTGCTCTTGCCGCTGACGCTGCCCGGCATCGCCTCCACGGGGCTATTGTCGGTCATTCTGAGCTGGAACGAGGCGTTCTGGAGCCTCAACCTGACCTCGTCCAAGGCCGCTCCCTTGACCGCCTACATCGCTTCGTTTTCAAGCCCCGAAGGGCTTTTCTGGGCCAAGCTCTCGGCGGCCTCGACCATGGCGATCGCGCCGATTCTGATCCTTGGCTGGATGACCCAAAAACAGATGGTCCGTGGCCTGACCTTCGGCGCCGTCAAGTAAGGAGTTTTTCATGGCAACGCTTGCCCTCCACAACATCGACAAACGCTTTGGCGACACCGAGGTCATCAAGGGGGTCAACCTTGACGTCGAGGACCGCGAGTTCGTGGTGTTCGTCGGCCCCTCCGGCTGCGGCAAATCTACCCTGATGCGCATGATCGCCGGGCTCGAAAGCGCCACCAGCGGCGATATCCTGATCGATGGCGAGCGCATGAACGATATCGGCCCCGCCGACCGGGGCCTGGCCATGGTGTTTCAAAGCTATGCGCTCTACCCGCACATGAGCGTGGCGGACAACATGGGCTTCTCCATGCGTCTGGCCGGGGTGCCCAAGGCGCAGCGCCGCGCCCGGGTGCTCGAGGCAGCGAAGATCCTGCAGCTCGAACCGCTTCTTGATCGAAAGCCCCGAGCGCTCTCCGGCGGCCAGCGCCAGCGGGTCGCCATCGGCCGGGCGATCGTTCGAAACCCCAGCATCTTTTTGTTCGACGAGCCGCTGTCGAACCTGGACGCCGCGCTCAGAGTGCAGATGCGCATCGAGCTCGCCAGGCTCCACGAAGAACTCGACGCCACGATGATCTACGTCACCCACGACCAGATCGAGGCGATGACCATGGCGGACAAGATCGTCGTGCTTCACGACGGCGTGGTCGAGCAGGTGGGCTCGCCCATGGCGCTTTATCATCACCCGCGAAACCGCTTCGTGGCAGGGTTCATCGGCTCGCCGAAGATGAACTTCTTCGCGGTGACGGTGGTGTCCGCCGGCGCGGACGGCGTCGAAGTGACGCTGCCCGGCGGCGCTGCCTGCCGGGTACCGGTCAACGGCGAAGGCGTCGCGCCCGGCGCTACGCTCGAGCTTGGGGTGCGCCCGGAGCACCTCTCGATCGAGGCGGCCGGCACGCTCGGCGGGCGCATTCAGGTGCTGGAGCGCCTGGGCGGGCAAACCTCGCTCTACGTCGAGATGGAGGGCCAGCTTCTGACGATCATGGCCGACGGCGACGTTGCCTACCGCGTGAATGACACGGTGCGTTTCGGCTTCGACGCGCGCCGAGCGCACCTGTTCGACCCAAAAGGAGTTGCGCTCGAAAGCCTGGAAGCGCACCCGCTGGCCGCGCTCACACGCCAGGACAACCGTGCCGAGGCCGGTACCCAAAGCGAGGAGGCGGCGCCATGAGGGCCGTTATCTTCGACTGCGACGGGGTGCTGGTGGACAGCGAAATCCTCGCCGAGCATACCCTGCAAACACATCTTCAAGCGTGGCTGCCAGACGTGGACGTCGCCGCCGAGCTGAATCAGGCGCTCGGGATGACCACCGCTAACATCATCGCTCACCTGCAGACGCTGAGCCGCCATACGCTTGCCTTTGACGCCGTCGACCAGGTGGACGCGGCCATCGAGGCACGTTTGAGCCGTGAACTGCGCGCCATCGAAGGTGCGAGTGAGGCGATCACAGCGTGCCTTCACGTCACCGCCGTGGTCTCCAACAGTCACCGCCGCCGGGTCGAGGCCTCGCTTGCCGCCACGGGGCTCGACAGGGTGCTCGATGGGGCGCTGATCGTGACCGCCGAGCAGGTGGCAAACCCCAAGCCCGCGCCGGACCTTTACCTGCTGGCGGCAAGAAAACTCGAGCTACCACCTCAGGCGTGCCTGGCGGTGGAGGATAGCGTGGCCGGCGTGCGTGCCGCCGTTGCCGCCGGGCTGACCGTGGTCGGTTTCGTCGGGGCCAGCCACCTGGACGAGCGCCAGGCCGAGCGGCTACGCGACGCCGGTGCCTGGCGGGTGATGGTGCGCTTTGATGAGCTCGGCGCGCTCGTCGCGTCCTGGAGCGACGACGCGATGACTGCCAGCTCTTCGGCGTAAGCGCTCCCGGCGCTTGTCGTCCCGCCCCCTTTTTTTCAGGAGACTGCCATGGTTAGGCTCACTCAACAGGCGCTGACCGCGCTTGACGCCGCGGTTACGGTGCCGACTTATTATCGCCGCGCCGTGAGCGCCGGCATCGTGCATATCGGCGTGGGCGGCTTTCACCGCGCCCACCAGGCGATGTATCTCGACACGCTCATGAACCAGGGCGAAGCGCTCGACTGGGGCATTGTGGGGGTGGGCGTGATGCCCGGCGACAAGCGTATGCAGGAGGTGCTTTCACGCCAGGATCACCTCTATACGCTGGTGGTGAAGCACCCCGACGGCACGTTTGAGCCCCGCGTGATTGGTAGCATGGTCGATTACCTTTTCGCCCCGGACGATGTGGACGCGGTGATCGAGGCCATGGCGAACCCGGCCATCCGGATCGTGTCGCTCACCGTGACCGAGGGCGGCTACAATGTTCACCCGGTCAGCGGCGCTTTCAATCTGGACAACCCGCTCATAAAGCGCGATCTAAGCGCCCCCGAGCGCCCGGCCAGCACCTTTGGACTGGTGGTCGAGGCGCTGGTGCGCCGCCGCGCGCGTGGGCTTTCCCCGTTCACGGTGATGTCCTGCGACAACATTCAGGGCAACGGCGACGTGGCCCGGCGCATGTTTTCGGCGTTTGCGGCGGCGCGCGAGCGCGAACTCGGCGAGTGGCTCGAGAATAACGTCGCCTTTCCCAATTCGATGGTCGATCGCATCACGCCGGTCACCGTGGCCGACGATATCGACGAGCTTGCCCGCCGCTTCGACGTCGAGGACGGCTGGCCGGTGGTGTGCGAGCCCTTCACTCAGTGGGTGCTGGAGGATCACTTCCCGCCGGGCCGCCCGCCTTTCGAGGCGGCCGGCGTGCAGCTGGTCGACGACGTCGAGCCCTTCGAGCTGATGAAGCTGCGGCTTTTGAACGCGAGCCACCAGGCGCTGACCTACTTCGGCTATCTGGCGGGCTACCGCTACGCCCACCAGGTGTGCCAGGACCCGCTGTTCGTCGAGTTTTTGCGCCGTTACATGAAAGAGGAGGGCGCGCCGACGCTGGCGCCGGTGCCGGGTATCGATCTAAACGCCTACCAGCGCACGCTGATCGAGCGCTTCGCCAACCCGGAAATCAGGGACACCCTGGCACGGCTTTGTGCCGAAAGCTCGGATCGTATCCCCAAGTGGCTGGTGCCGGTGATTCGCCACCAGCTTGCCCACGATGGCGACATGGCAATGAGCGCGGCGGTCGTGGCCAGCTGGGCGCGCTACGCCGAGGGCGTGGACGAGCAGGGCGAGCCAATCGAGGTGGTCGACGCGCTGCGCGAGCCGCTGATGGCGATCGCCCGCGACAACCGTACCCGGCCCGAGGCGTTCGTCGACAACCGCGAGCTCTTTGGCGATCTGGCCGACAGCCCGCGCTTCATGGCGGCGTATCTCGAGGCGCTTTCACTGCTGCACGAACGCGGCGCGCGCGCTACGCTTCAAGCACTGCTCGCCTCTAAAGGAAGCTCGTGATGTACATCGGTGTGGATTGCGGCACCCAAAGCACCAAGGTGGTGGTGCTGGATGTCGAACAAGGGGGCATTCTCGGTGAAGCCAGCCGCGCCCACCGGCTGGAAGAAGGGCCGAACGGGCGCCGCGAGCAGGCCCCCGCCGAGTGGCTCGCTGCCTTCAGAGGCGCGTTTTTTGATGCCATCGAGCGCGCCGGGGTCGACGCCCGCGCGGTGCGCGCGATCGGCGTCTCCGGCCAGCAGCACGGCATGGTGGCGCTGGACGCCGATGGGGTGCCGGTCTACCCGGCCAAGCTCTGGTGTGATACGGAGACAAGCAGCGAGAACGCCGCGCTGGTCGAGCGCCTGGGCGGCGAGGCGGGGTGTCTGGAGAAGCTCGGCCTGGTGCTGCAAACCGGCTATACCGCCTCCAAGCTCGCCTGGCTCAAACGCCATCATCCGGACGCCTACCGGCGCATCGCCACGATCCTGCTGCCCCACGACTACCTCAACTTCTGGCTCACCGGCGAGCGGGTCACCGAGGCCGGCGACGCCTCGGGCACCGGCTATTTCGATACCCGCGCCCGCGTTTGGCAAACCGAGGTGTTTGGCCAGATCGCCCCGGAACTCGACCCGGCCCAAGTGCTGCCGCGCCTTTTAACGCCTTGTGAGCCTGCAGGTGTGGTGCGCCCGCGTATCGCTGCTGAGCTTGGTTTGAGTGATGGGGTGGTGGTCTCGAGCGGCGGCGGCGACAACATGCTCGGCGCCATCGGCACCGGCAACATCGCCCGCGGAATCGTCACGCTGAGCCTGGGCACCTCCGGCACGGTGTGCGCCTACTCGCCCGAGCCGGTCGAAAGCGATAACGCCATGGTGGCCAACTTCTGCGCCAGCCACGGCGGCTGGCTGCCGCTGATCTGCACCATGAACGTCACCTCCGCCACGACTCGCGTGCGCGAGCTTTTTGGGCTCGATCTCGACGCCTTTGGCGAGCGGGTGGCAAGGGCTTCGATCGGCGCCGACGGCGTGACCTGCCTTCCATTTTTCAACGGCGAGCGGGTGCCGATGCTGCCCAACGCCTCAGGCGATTTTCTGGGGCTTACGAGTATGAACATGACCCAGGCCAACCTGTGCCGCGCAGTGGTCGAAGGGGCGACCTTCGGCCTTCGCTACGGGTTGGATCTGCTGGGCGATCTCACCGCCGGGGCGAGTCAGATTCGCCTGAGCGGCGGCGGCGCCAAAAGCCCGGTGTGGCGCCAGATGGTGGCGGACATCACCGGTACCGAAGTGGTGTGCCCGGAGATCACCGACGCCGCCGCGCTCGGCGCTGCCCTGCAGGCGGTTTGGTGCGAGCAGCAGTCGCAGGGCACCACACTCGAGGCGCTTTGTCAGCGGCTGGTGCATCTGGACGCGGCCTCGCTTGCCGACCCCGACCCCGAGCGCGTCGACGCCTACCGCCACGTCTATCAGCGCTATCGCCAGGCGCTGAACGAGCGCCACGGCATTGCCTGATATACGCTTATCCCTGTAGGGTTTTGGCACCACACGGCCCATCCCTCGATCCATTTCTCGGTTGAGGCCGCCATCGACCACGGGGAGAGCGCCATGAACGCCGAGCTACTCGAGATTCTAAGCGTGCTGCAGCTTTCGCCCCGCGGCGCCTTGACGCCCTTGAGCGGCGGCGATATCGCCGCGGTATTCGAGCTCGACACCGCCGAGGGCGCGGTGGTGATCAAGCAGGACGACCCGGCGCGCCTGCGCGGCGAAGCCGAAGGGCTTCGCGCGCTGAAAGGGGCGGGCAGCTCGCTGATCATCCCCGAGGTACTGGGCCAGGCCGGCGAGTGGCTGGTGATCGAGGCGCTGCACACCGTTCCCCGCTCCACCCAGGGCGACATCCAACTCGGCGAAGGGCTTCGCGAGCTTCACGGCGTGATCGGCAGTGAGCACGGCTGGCTACACGACAACGCCTGCGGACGCACTCCCCAACCCAACGCGCCCATGAGCGACGGCCGGGCCTTTCAGCGCGAGCGCCGCCTGTTGGCGCTCGCTCGCGCCTGTCTCGATCAGCGCCTCATCACACCTGAACTTTATGCGCGTGTCGAAACTCAGGCGCATACGCTCGAACAGTGGCTGCCGGACGCCTCGCCGTGTCTGGTGCACGGCGATCTGTGGGCGGGTAACGTACTCTATACCGCGAAAGGCCCCGCGCTGATCGACCCCGCGGTGTATCGCCACTATCCCGAAGTGGATATTGCCATGCTGACGCTGTTTGGCGAGCCCGGTGCGGCGTTTTTCGATGCCTACTGGAACGGCTTCGCCCCGCAGGACTGGCCCCGTCGCGAAGCGCTTTTCCAGCTCTATCCGCTGCTCAATCACGTGCTGCTGTTTGGCGACATGTACCTTGGCGGGGTAGAGCGCTGTATGAAAGCGCTGGAGCGCTCGCGCGCCTGAGTGGAGCGAGCGGGCTAAAAACGGGCGCGAGACATGCGCACTTTTTGCACGTTCGACTAAAGTAAGTTGCGTTAGACTTGACCTCTGGCCGGACACAGTTTTGGCCGAACTTCAAGGCTAGCATACATACATGAATGTAACTATAATGCCACCCTTTCACACCCCCATTGTGTGGCGCACTATCCCACGTTGACACCTAGAGGCACTCCCATGCGACTGGCACACTGGGCAGTCAATGCCCCCCTTCGCCCTTTAATGTTAGCCGTGCTGACAAGCTCGATCGCGCTGCCCGTTCAGGCGGCAGATCTGATCACCATTACTCGCGATGCGCTCAACAACAACGCCGAGCTCGCCTCCGCCCGTTCCGAATTTTCCGGTGTCGAGGCAGCGCGCGATGTCGTGGGCGGCGAGCTTTTGCCTCAGGTGAACGCCTCGGGTAACGCAACCCACAATCGCCAGTTCGAAAGCCAATCAGCGGGTGGTTTTGAGACCGGCGCGCCCACCGACGGTGGCGCAGGTGCTGCGATCGGCGGCGGACGTGGCGATGAGGATAGCTACAACTCGCTGTCGCTGTCGCTCGAGGCCACCCAGGCACTTTTTAACGCCGCGACGGCGCGTCAGGTCGACCAGGCCGAGCGTCAGATCGACCAGCAGGTTTACCTGCTGGCGGCGACCGAGCAGCAGCTTCTGATCGACGTCGTGACGGCCTATTTCGATATTCTTCGCGCCTATGAGGTGCTCGAAGCCCGGCGTGCCCAGGAGCGGGCGATCGGCCGTCAGCTCGAGCAGTCCAGTGAGCAGTTCGAGGTCGGCCTGATCGCCATTACCGAAGTGGAAGAGGCGCGTTCGAGCTTCGACCAGGCCCGCGCCGAGCGGATCACCGCCGAGAGCAACCTGCAGGTCGCTTTTGAGGCGCTGGAGCGACTCACCGGGCGTCGCTACGCCAATATCGAATCCCTGGGCGACATGCCCATTGGCCTGCCCGCCCCCAGCGAGCGTGACTACTGGGTCGACCAGGCGCTCGAGCGAAACCCCGAGGTGCTGGCCCAGCGCGCCGGTATCGAGGTGTCCCGCGCCGGCGTCGAGGTCGCTCGCGCCGGGCGGCTGCCGACGCTGTCGGCCTTCGCCAACTACCAGTACGCCGATTCCGATATCGACTACCTGAGCGGCCACGACGCCTCGGGTCAAGTGGGCGTGTCGGCGAGCGTGCCGCTCTACACCGGCGGTAGCACCAGCGCCAACATTCGCCAGAACACCTTCCAGCTCGAAAGCAGCCAGTACGATTTCGAATCCCAGCGCCGCGCCACGATTCAACAGGTGCGCTCGCTCTACACTCAGGTGAGCAACAACGTCGAAACCGTCGACGCGCGCCAGCAGGCGATCGTTTCCACCCGAAGCGCGCTGGAAGCGACCCAGGCCGGCTACGAGGTGGGCACACGTAACATCGTCGACGTGCTCAATGCCGAGCAGAATCTTTACAACGCGATCGCCAACTACGCCGAGTCACGCTACGACTACGTCATCAACCTGCTCTCGCTGCGCCAGCAGTCCGGGCTTCTGGACGTGGCGGCGCTCGAAGAGGTCAACGGCTGGCTGACCGGCGAAGACGTCAATTTCACGCTGCCGGAAACCAGCGACGGCGACCGTTATGAGAGCGCGATGGATATCGGCGCCCCGCCGCGGCGTGAATCCTCTTCCTCTTCCTCCTCCACGACCTACTCCGCGGCCGAGTACGCCCCCGCGCGTCGCCAGCCCGGTGCATACGGCGGTGGCTATGGTGGCGGGTACGGCGGTGGCTACGGCCCGGGCGGTTATCAGCAGGGCGGCTCCCCGCAGGGCCTTGGTCAGCCAGAGGTCGGTAACGGCGGCGTGGGTGTCGGTCAGCCCGGCGGCTACTGATACTGATACCAAAGGCCTGACAGGCGACATCGCGTAGCAGGCCCTTGAAACGTTAGTCACCAGAACATCGGTCGTCAGAGTGCCGGTCATCAGAACGCCGGTCGTCAGAAGAGCGATCCATCGATCATCGATCGCCAAAAAAAGAGCCATACATGGGAATTCGACGCATGAGAAGAGCGATTCACTCAACGAGAGCGAGTCTAGTGACGCTGATCGCGGCGCTGGCGCTGACCGCCTGCGGTGGTGATGAAGAGCCTCAACAGCAGCAGCAATCTTCCGAGGAGAAGCCACCCCATAAGGTGGCGGTGGCCGAGGTGGAGCGCCAGGATCTGCCGATCGATCAATCCTATCCTTCGCTTTTGCGAAGCGACAACGAAGTCGTGGTCATCGCCCGGGTCGACGGCGCGCTCGAGGAGCGCCTTTTCGAGCCCGGCCAGATGGTCGAGCAGGGCGATTCGCTCTACACCATCGAGCCCGACCGCTATCAGGCAACGGTGAATCAGCGCCAGGCGGATCTGCAAAGCGCGCGGGCCGAGTACGCCCGCGCTCAGCGCGACGCCGAGCGCTTCGAGCAGCTTCTGCGTCAGAACTCGGTGAGCCGCCAGCAGTACGATCAGGCCCAGGCCGACCAGCGCGTTGCCCAGGCAAGCGTCGCCCAGGCCGAAGCGGCGCTCTCCAGCGCCAACCTGGATCTGGACTACGCCGACGTGACCGCCCCGGTCGGCGGCATGATCAGCCTGAGCCAGATCAACCTGGGCAACGTGGTCACCAGCGGCACCGAGCTTGCCACCATCACCCCGCTCGACCCGCTCGAAGTTCGCTTTCAGCTGCCCCAGAATGATGCCTTCGAGCTTCGCCGCCAGCTGCGCGACAGCGACACCAACTCGACGATCATCGCGCGGCTGAGCGTGCCGGGCTTGAGCGGCAGCGACGACGCCGAGCTCGCCGGCGAGCTGGACTTTCTGGGCTCACGCGTGGACAACGGCACCAGCACCGTGCAGGCGTCGGCCACCTTCGACAACCCGGACGCCGCCGTGCTGCCGGGCCAGTTCGTGCGCGTACGTCTGGAAGGCCTCAAGCGCTATGGCGTGATCGCCGTGCCGGAGATCGCGGTCACTCAGGGCCTGATGGGCCCGCGGGTCTACACCCTGGACGATGAAAACAAGGCCCGCGAGCGCACCGTGCAGCTCGGTGACGTGGCCGGCCCCTGGCAGATCATCGTCGACGGGCTGGAAGAGGGCGATCGCGTGATCGTGGGTGATCCTTCTGGCCTCGAGCCGGGCACGGCCATCGACCCGCAGCCCTTTGATGGCGACGCCGACGACATCGTCGAGGAGGTCGAAGAGGAAGAGGCGCGCGAAGAACGCCAGCAGGCCGAAGAGGCTTCTGAGATGGCCGGCGGCGGCATGCCGACGGGTGAGGGAGAAGAGGGTGCGCAATAATGAATTTCTCTAACTTCTTCATCGGCCGACCGATATTCGCCACGGTACTGGCGATTATCGTCACGCTGATCGGCGTGATGTCCATGCGCATACTGCCGATCGAGCAGTATCCAAGCGTGGTGCCGCCAACGGTGTCGGTGCAGGCGCAGTTCCCCGGCGCCGACGCCGAAACCGTGGCGCAAACGGTGGCCGCACCGCTGGCCGAAGCGATCAACGGTGTCGAGGACATGCTCTACATGACCTCGAACAGCTCCGACAACGGCTCCATGAGCCTGAGCGTGGCGTTCAACATCGGCACCGACGGCGACATCAACACCATCAACGTCAACAACCGCGTTCAGGGGGCGCTGTCGCAGCTGCCCGAGCAGGTGCAGTCGCAAGGGGTCACGGTCGAGCTGCGTTCTGACTCGATTCTGATGCTGGTGGCGTTGACCTCGCCCAACGGCGACTACAACCGCGTCTACATGCAGAACTACGCCACGCTGAACATCCTCGACGAGCTGCGTCAGGTGCCAGGCGTGGGTAATGCTTCGGTACTCGGCGGCGGCGAGTTCGCCATGCGTATCTGGATGGACCCGGACAAGCTGGCGCAGTACGACCTGACGCCGAGCGAAATCGCCAGCGCCATACGCACGCAAAACACCGAGATTCCCGCGGGTAGCCTGGCATCAGAACCGCAGTCCGAGCCGCGCGCCTACACCTACACCATCACCGCCGGCGGGCGACTCACCGACCCGGACGAGTTTCGCAATATCTATCTGCGCACCAATCCGGACGGCTCGTCGCTGCGCCTGCAGGACGTGGCCCGCATCGAACTCGGCGCGTCGTTCTACGGCGTGGATGCGCGTTTGAACGGCGCCACCATGACGCCAATCATCATCAACCAGCAGCCTGGCGCCAACGCGCTCTCCACCGCCGAAGCGGTGCGCTCGACCATGCAGGATCTGGAATCCCGCTTCCCGCCAGGGCTCGAGTACGTCACGCCTTACGACACGACGCTGTTCATTGATGCCTCTGTGGAAACCGTACTTCACACCTTCATCGAAGCATTCTTGATCGTCGCGGTGATTCTGTTCATCTTCTTGCAGAACTGGCGCTTTACCGTCATCGCCATGTCGGTGGTGCCGGTGGCGGTCATCGGCACCTTCGCCGGATTTTACGTGCTTGGCTACTCGATCAACCTGCTGACGCTGTTCGCGCTGGTGCTGTCGATCGGGATCGTGGTCGATGACGCGATTCTGGTGGTCGAAAACGTCGAGCGCGTGATCAGCGAAGACGATGACATCACCGTGCGCGATGCGACGATTCAGGCCATGCGCGAAGTCGGCGGGCCGGTCATCGCAACCTCGCTGATCATGGCGGCGGTGTTCGTACCGGTCGCGTTTTTGGGTGGTTTCACCGGGCAGATCTATCAGCAGTTCGCCATTACCGTATCGATCTCGGTGGCGCTGTCGGCGCTGATGGCGCTGACGTTCACCCCGGCGCTGTCGGCGATCTTCATCAAGCACAACCTCAATCACGACCGGCCGTCGAAGTTTCGCCGCGCCATTCGCACGCCGCTGCGTCTGTTCGATCGCCTGTTCGCCGGTATCACCGCGGCCTACATGTGGTGTGTGAAAAAGCTGGTGCGCTTCTGGCTCTTGGCGCTGGCGATCACCGTGGCCATCGGGGCGGGCTCGTACTGGATGTACGTGTCCACGCCCTCCACGCTGGTGCCGGAAACCGACCAGGGCATCGTGCTGGCCAGCATATCGCTGCCGGACGCCGCCTCGCTCGATCGCACCCAGACCTACATGGCGAAGCTCAGCAACGAGATCGAAAAGATCGAGGGCGTCGAGTACGCCTCGGCCGTGGCGGGCTACGACCTGCTGGCAAGTGCGGTCAACACCGCGCGCGGGGTCATCTTCGTCAACATGCTGCCCTGGGGCGAACGTACCTTGAGCGCCGACGCGCTGGTGGGGCGCATCATGCAGCTGGGGGCTAGTATCGATGGCGGTAGCGCCATGGCCTTCAACGTGCCGCCGATCATGGGGCTTTCGACCACCGGTGGTTTCACCGGCTACCTGCAGTCCTTCGATGGCGCCTCGACCCGCGAGCTTTACGAAGCCTCGCTCAAGGTCATGGGCGCGGCGAACCAGCACCCGATGCTCTCCCAGGTCTTCTCGACGTTCAACGTCAACGTGCCGTCCTATAAGGCACACATCGATCAGCAGAAGGCGCTGAGCTATGGCGTTGCGCTCGAGAACATCAACTCGGCGCTCGCCAACACCTTCGGTAACGGCTTCGTTAACTACTTCAGCTATCAGAACCGTAACTTCCAGGTGTATCTGCAAAACGAGGACGAATTCCGTAAAACGCCGGACGACTTGAACAATGTCTACGTGCGTGGCGGCAGCGGCGATCGCATTCCGCTCTCCGAGTTCGTAACCCTCGAGCGCCAGGTGGGTGCGTCGGTGGTGTCGCGCTTTGGGGTCTATACCGGTGCCCAGTTCCAAGGCGGCGCGGCACCCGGCTACAGCTCCGCGCAGGCGATCCAGGCGATGGAAGAGGTCGTGCTCGACACCCTCGGTCCCAACTGGGGTATGGGCTGGACCGGCACCGCCTATCAGGAAGCGAACCTGGGCAATGCTGCCATGATTGCCATTGTGTTCGGTATTTTGATGGTGTTTTTGATCCTGGCGGCGCAGTACGAAAGCTGGGCACTGCCGCTGGCGGTACTCACCGCCACGCCGTTCGCCTTTTTCGGCGGTATCGCGGGTATCGTGCTGCGCGGGCTGGACACCAGTGTCTACGTGCAGATCGGCATGTTGGTGGTCGTGGGGCTGGCGGCGAAGAACGCCATCCTGATCGTCGAGTTTGCCGAGCTTCAGCGTAAGGAAGAGAATAAGAGCATTCGCGAAGCGGCCATTACCGCCGCGGAGCTGCGCTTTAGGCCGATCGTAATGACGTCACTGGCCTTCATCTTCGGCACGCTGCCGCTGGCGCTGGCTACCGGCGCGAGTGACGTGAGCAGCCACCATATCGGCACCACGGTGGCGGTGGGCATGGCGTCGGTGGCGATTCTGGGCAGCCTGTTCGTTCCCACGTTCTACGCCATGATCGCCTACAGCGCCGATTGGATGCGGCGCAAGCTGGGCGGCAATAAGCACGATCAAAACGATCAGCGCGGTTCGAGTGACGGGCGCGATGAGCGTGATGATCGCATCGCCCACGATCCACAGTGATCGCGTGGTGATTCAGGCGGGCCTTCGGGCCCGCTTTTTTTTGCCCGCTTGATCGGTGTCAAGGCGCGCCTGGGCAGAGACGAGTAGTGTGATCTAGACTTGCTAATGAACCGTTTGAGTCTGCATCCAATACCATAACAGCAGGCCAAACCGACCAGGCAATCACCTGGAGGAGGCACGCCATGCAACCGATTCTCTCCGCCGCTCTGAATTTCCCGACCATCGTCTTCACCTTCGTGCTGGGCCTTTTAGCGCTTTACTGGGTTTTGGTGCTGATCCGACTGGCGCCGCTGGAGCTTTTCGAGCGTGACAGCCTGCGTGATGATCACATGGCAAGCACATTGGTCTCGCTTGGCTTTATCGGCGTACCCGCCACGCTCGCGCTGACCGTATTGATGCTGCTCGCCGGTGCGCTTTCGCTGGCGCTGGAGCTTCTAGTGCTGCGCTGGTTGGATCTGGGCATGCTGCGCGTGCCGCTGGGTGTCGTGATTCTTTGGGCCACACTGGCCGTGGCATCCCCCCTGGCCGCCGTTATTTGCCAAGGCATGGCGCGCGGGCTCTACCGCTTTGCGCCCTTCAAGCGGCGCAGCCTTTTAGGTGTGACCGTGAGGGTGACCGCGCTCGACGGAGCAGAGCATGCCGAGGCCGTGGTGGAGGGAAAACCGGGCTGTAAGGTAAATCTACACTGCAAACAGGACGATGCCTTTACCGAAGGCGAGCGCCGGGTACTGGTGAAATATCTAAAAGAGGAGGGGGCCTACCGTAGCGTCGAGGTACAGACTTACATGGAGACGCGCCAGCGTCTGAACCAGCTACGCCTGCGCCACAAGCATCAGGAAACGGCGCACTCAAACTAGCGCGTTGTTACTCTGGCCATCACGCAAAAGCCCGCCAGCACGGCGGGCTTTTGCGATGGTGACAAACGCCAAACCGCTAGCGACGTATCAGCAGGATGAGAGCGTCGATGACCTCGGCGCCGCGCTCGCTAAGCGAATAGCGGTCCGGGGCACGCAGCCAGTCATGAAAGAGCCCGCCAAGCGTTGCCTGTAAGAGCTGGGTGGATACCTGCGGGGTCAGGCCTTCACGAAGCTGATGCTGTTCGTGGGCCATTTCAAACAGGCAGAGCATTTCGTCAAAACACTCTTCGTTGATCTCGTTTTGCATTTCGAGCGGATTGATATCGCTAAAGAACTCGCAGCGGTGCAGTAAAATCGAGAGCGTGCGCTGGTAGTGAGGCTGCTCCAGACGGTGCATGCCCGCCAGGCACGCGCGGTGCACCGCGTCCAGCGGCAGAATGTCCGGGTCGACGTTTTGAACCTCCTCGACCAGCGACTGAAAGGGCATGCGCACACGCTCGATCAGCGCCATGAACAAATCGCCCTTGTTCTTGAAATGCCAGTAAACCGCTCCGCGAGTGACGCCGGCGTGGCGGGCCACCTGCTCGAGCGAGGTACGCGCGACGCCTTTTTCGAAAAACACCTCTTCGGCCGCGTTCAGCAGCGCTTCGCGCGTGGCTGCCGCTTCTGCCTTGGTTTTTCTAGCCATAAAAGCAACCCTGGTAACGACGTCGAAGGAGCGATATTTTATCTTAAACACCGCCGTTTTACATTCAAAACTGTATGGTTAACTGACCGACGTCATTTGCGCGCTCAATCAACGCCTCACGCGGCCGATAAGCGATAGATCATCCAGCGCCGGCGCTCGCTCTTGCGCGCCCACGCCCTCATCAGGAGTGCTCATGGCACAAGCCCCGTTTCAGATTGCAGGCCACACCCTTCAACCCGGCCAACGTCTACAAATCGACGTGCCGGTGGCGCGCCTTTACACACATACGCCGCTGCATATCTCCATCGAGGTCGTCCACGGGCGCCGCGAGGGGCCGGTCATGCTGGTGTGCGGCGGCATTCACGGCGACGAGATCAACGGCGTCGAGATCGTGCGCCGGCTTTTGCGCTCGCGCTCGATCAATAGCCTGAGCGGTACGCTGATCGCCGTACCCGTCGTCAACGTTTTCGGCTTTTTGCAGCAGACCCGCTACTTGCCGGACCGGCGCGATTTGAACCGCTGCTTTCCCGGGAGCGACAAGGGCTCACTGGGGGGGCGCATCGCCGCGCTCTTGCGCGAAGAGATCGTCGACCACGCCACGCACATCATCGACCTGCACACCGGTGCCATTCACCGCACCAACCTGCCGCAGATTCGCGCTCAGCTCGAACCCGACAGCGAAACCGCGCGCATGGCGGATGCGTTTGGGGCGCCGGTAGTGCTCAACGCCGAGCTTCGCGAGGGCAGCCTGCGCCACTACGCCCAGTCCCGCGGTATTCCCGTGCTCACCTACGAGGCCGGCGAGGCGCTGCGCTTTGACGAGTGGGCGATCGCCCCGGGCGTGCGCGGCATTTTGCGTGTGATGCGCAGACTCAAGATGCTTTCCGGCGAGCAGCGCCGCCGCCTGCCCGCCCCGGCGGAACTGGCCAATGGTTCGAGCTGGGCGCGTGCGCCGATCGACGGCATTCTACGCCCGAAGGTGCGTCTGGGCGCGCGGGTCGCCAAGGGCGAAGTGTTGGGCCGGGTGGCGGACCCCTTCGGCAACGATGAGGGCGATGTGGTTTCAATGGCCGATGGCATCGTGATCGGCATGAGCCGTTTGCCGCTGGCCAACGAAGGCGAGGCGCTCTATCACATTGCCCGCTTCGACGAGATCGAGGAGGCGGAAACCGCTATCGAGAGCTTCCAGTCGAGTCTCGAGCCGGTGACCGATCCCATGTATTAAATTCTGTAGTGAAGTGCTGTAGTGAAGTGCTGTATCGAAATGCGTGCGCTGCCGGCCTTCGATAAAAAAGCGCGCCGGTTGCGCCACGAATCCGGCGGCGGGGTGTCATAGTTTGAAACCCCCAATCAAAGCGAAACTGATCGTCTTTGACTATGGACACTATAGGCAGGGGTTGGCGCCGCCACGTGGCATGATGGTGACATCCTGGCTATAACTGTGGATCAAAGCACCAGTTGGAAGGCATTAGTGGCCAAGAAGGCCCGTACAAAGGTGGCCCTCGAGGCCCCGGATCGTGACATGGAGGAAGGGTATGACAAACGGTAAATCCAACACCACCACCACGGACGCCGGCATTCCGGTAGCCAGCGACGAGCACTCGCTTTCCGTCGGCCCGGACGGCCCGATCGTACTGCACGACCACTACCTGATGGAGCAGATGGCGGCGTTCAACCGGGAAATGATTCCGGATCGCCAGCCCCACGCCAAGGGCGGCGGCGCGTTTGGCCATTTCGAGGTCACTCACGACGTCAGCCAGTATACCCGCGCAAAGTTTCTGCAGCCGGGCAAGAAAACCGAAATGCTGGCGCGCTTCTCGACGGTGGCCGGTGAGTCGGGCAGCCCGGACACCTGGCGCGACCCGCGCGGCTTTTCGCTGAAGTTTTACACCGAAGACGGCAACTTCGACATGGTGGGCAACAACACCCCCGTGTTCTTCGTGCGCGACCCGCTCAAGTTCCAGCACTTCATCCACTCGCAAAAGCGTCGTGCCGATAACGGCCTGCGCGATCACGACATGCAGTGGGATTTCTGGACGCTCTCGCCGGAGTCCGCCCACCAGGTGACCTGGTTGATGGGGGATCGCGGCGTACCCGCCAGCTGGCGCCACATGAACGGCTACTCCAGCCACACCTACATGTGGGTCAACGATAAAAGCGAGCGTTTCTGGGTCAAGTACCACTTCAAGACCGACCAGGGCATCAAGTGCATGACCCAGGAACAGGCCGATCAAATGGCGGGTACCGATGCGGATTACCACCGTCGCGACCTGTTCGACGCCATCAAGCGCGGCGACAACCCCACGTGGACACTGCATGTGCAGATCATGCCGTTCGAAGATGCCAAAACCTATCGCATCAATCCGTTCGATCTGACCAAGGTGTGGCCGCACGACGACTATCCGCTGCAGGAAGTGGGCAAGATGACGCTCGACCGCAACCCGACGGACTTCCACTCCGAGATCGAGCAGGCGGCGTTCCAGCCCAGCAACTCGGTGCCGGGCACCGGTTTCTCGCCGGACAAGATGCTGCTGGCGCGCGTCATTTCCTACGCCGACGCACACCGCGCTCGCCTGGGCGTCAACTACCAGCAGATCCCGGTCAACGCGCCGAAAAGCCAGGTCAACAGCTACGCCAAGGGCGGGCGGATGCGTATTTCCAATACGTCCGATCCGGTCTACGCACCCAATAGCAAGGGCGGCGCCCACGCCGATCCGAGCGCATATCCGGAAGACGCGGTATGGGAAGCGGATGGTGAATTCGTTCGTGCCGCCTACACGCTGCGCCCGGACGACGGCGACTTCAACCAGGCCAACGACCTGGTCAATAAGGTAATGGACGACGCCGCGCGTGATCGCCTGGTAAACAACATCGTCGGGCACGTTTCCGGCGGCGTGGAAGAGCCGGTGCTGTCGCGGGTATTCGAGTACTGGAAGAACGTCGACCAGACCATCGGCGAGCGCGTCGAAAAGGGCGTGATGGAAAACCGCCAGAAGGCCGGCCATTAAACCGAGCCTTTCCAAGGCTAAGTAAGCCCCACCCGCCACGGTACGCCGTGGCGGGTTTTTTATGCCGCGGTGTCGGGCTCGCGGATCAAACCGAGCGCGTCGTCATAAAGGCGCAGGCCCGCCCCTTCCTTGTGAGCGTGCTCGGACAGGTGGCGCCGAAAGCGCCGCCCGCCCGGGCAGCCCTGGAAAAGCCCCAGCAGGTGGCGGGTGATGTGGTTGAGCTTCGCGCCTTCATCGAGCCGCGTTTGGATATAAGGGCGAAACGCCTGCGCCGCGTCCAGCCGGTTCATGGCCGGACCCGGTTCTCCGAAAATGGCCTGATCGACCCCGGCCAGCAGCCACGGGTTCTGGTACGCCTCACGGCCCACCATCACGCTGTCCACGTGCGCAAGCTGCGCCTGGCACTCCTCAAGCGTCTTGATGCCGCCGTTGATGCCGATATGAAGCGCGGGGTTGGCGGCTTTCAGGCGGTGCACGCGCGGGTAGTTCAGCGGCGGCACGTCGCGGTTCTGCTTGGGGGAAAGCCCCTGCAGCCATGCCTTGCGCGCGTGCACGGTAAACGTGGTGCAGCCTGCGTCCGCTACCATATCAATAAAGCGCGCCAGGTCCGCATCCTCGTCCTGGTCGTCGATGCCGATGCGACACTTCACCGTGACTGGAATCGACACCGCCGCCTGCATCGCTTTCACCGCCGCCGCCACCTTCTCCGGATAGCCCATCAAACACGCTCCGATCAGGTTGTTCTGCACCCGGTCGCTTGGGCAGCCCACGTTCAGGTTCACCTCGTCATAGCCCCAGGCCTCGGCAATCGCCGCGCACTCGGCAAGCTCCCCCGCGTCGCTGCCGCCCAATTGCAGCGCGATCGGGTGCTCCACCTCGGTGTAGCCCAAAAAGCGCTCCCGCGGCGAGCCGTGGAGAATCGCGCCGGTGGTCACCATCTCGGTGTAGAGCAGAGTGCGCTTGGTCAATGTGCGGGCGAACGCGCGGTAGTCGCGGGTCGTCCAGTCCATCATCGGCGCCACCGAGAAGCGGCGGCCCCGGTCGGCGCTGTTTTCGTTCGTTAAATCGGTCATGGAAATCGGTTCTTTAGCTGTATAAATATATAGCTATAATGAGAATGTGGCTGAAACGACCGCAGCGTAAAACCGGTAGCGACGAGCCCTGGCTCGCCAGAAGATCGGTTTATGGCGGGTCGTTTCATGCACGATCAATGGGATTGGCGGTATTGTACGGAAGAAAGGGGAGTACTCACAGCGCAAGAAGCTCGAAAGGCGATAGGAAAGCTCGGGGCAGTTTCCGGCCACCGGCCTTTGAATCGAGCGAAACAAGTGAGACCAAAAGTGGACGCTATTGCGATAGTGATGTAAGGGATGGTGGGTTAAGCTTGCTTAACAGAACCGAAGGTGGCGAGCGGTAGTGCTGCCCTGTTTGCTTTGAGCTGATGAGTACGGAAAGACGGGCGCAGGGAGCCGAGCAAACCATGACCCGAAGTAGAAAGGGGTATTTTTGTTGCCGGTGAGTGGCGAGCTTAGTATCGAGTGGGTTCAGGGGTTAGCCGGGGCGCGCGCTGCGTCTGATGAGTGATAATGAGCTGTTCCAGTCGATGATGATCAAGCCGCAGGATATGGGAGATCTGGAGATTCCGGGGCGGTGTGAGATTCGGATTTAGCGGGTGGTGTGAACAATAAATAGAAGGGGCCGGGCGATGGGGGAACTCGCAGCTTTAGCAGGCGTTTTGACCTGTATAGCGTTTTGGTGGCTACTGACGCGATCCATGAAGCGGAACGGAAGAGCATGGTGGCTACGCCACTTGTGCGCCTTGCTCTTATCACCCCTCGCCTTGATTGGTGGCGCCATGTTTTTTGGCTCGCTAATCGGAGCGCCTGATGCGGAAGGTGAACCGGTCGGCCTAGCTGGCATGATCGCTGGTTTGATTTTCTTCGCACTTCTAGCTGTACCGTTAGCTCTTTCTTGGCGGGCTGTTAAACGAAACGCCCTCAAGACTGTGTCGGGCACACCTTACACACTGTTAGTGCCGCCGTATGCGCAACAGCATACTGTTGAGCCAGAGCCAGAGCCAGAGCCAGAGCCAGAGCCAGAGCCAGAGCCAGAGCCAGAGCCAGAGCCAGAGCCAGAGCCAGAGCCAGAGCGCGTTCAAGCGCCGGTCGGCTCATGGCACCGCGTTGCAACGCCCCTCATTGAGATTGAACACCGAGATGAAACCGAACCTTTTGGCGTGCATGTGGCAAGAGTATGCGATTCGCATCTTGCCGGGACGCTTGAGGATGATCCTCTTGACGCTCCTGAACGTGAATTCGCACTCTGCGATATGCAAGGAACCGTTCGGCTTCCACTTGATGAGATTGAGTTACCTGTCGACCAACTGCGCGAGCACCTGCTGACTCATTATCCTGATGATCTCTGGGACGCTGATGACGAACCGGACGACATGGAAGTAACGCCGCTCCACGAAATGGGCGGATTGCGATTCATCTACCGCGATTCAAGTGGCAAAGAAAGCACCCGTGAGCTGATCAATTTCAAGCTTACAGCAGGCACGATACGAGGTATCTGCCTTGACCGAAACGCGATTCGTACTTTCAAGCTGGATCGCGTCGTTACGTTTCTGGAAGGCGAAGAGCTGCTTTATGCCACTGAAGGTCGAAAGGCTCAACGTAACGAAGCGCCGGAACCGGTGCATCAGGGAGATCCTGAGATCACGTTCTCGGGATTCGACGCCAAGACTCGCGCGGAGCTCGAGAAAAGCGCGAAGGCCCATGGTTTCGTCGTTCGTAAATCAGTGACCAAGAATCTCGACTACTTCGTGGCAGGCCCGCGCCATAGCGCTGCCAAGCTGAGTAATGCGGAAGATAAGGCTGGGTGCAGTGTGATAAATAAAGAGGGATTCTTATGGCTGGTAGCGACGGGCGAAGCGAAGTTCTAAAAAGTTGAGATTATGCTCGCTAATTTTCTTTCAATGTGGGTTAAGGCGGTTTTATGGATATAAAGAATAAGTTTAATAGATTTAAAAGCTACGAAGATATTGCTAAGATTGATGGGTATATAGAGGGGCTTCCTTTTGAAAAAGAAAATTATAAGTATCTGCTCGGTGGGTATCGATTAAATCCCAAAGTAATGTGTTGTTTTTTTAGTAATGGACGCATATGTCATACACCTCATAACCGTGGTTTTGTTGTCGAGCTTTTGAGTGGTGAAGTAACTATTGTAGGTAAAGAGTGCGTTAAAAAGCTAGGTGCTGATGAGAAGTTACTACAAGATGTAAAGGTTCTTGAAAAAGAAGAGAGTCGTCAAGATAAAATTGAATCCTTACAGTCTAGGCTCAAATCTCCTCTCATCACATTTGATGAGGTTGAAAAAACATATGATAGAGTTCTGGCTCTTGAGAACGAAATTAAAGCATTTTGGCGCGAAATACCTAGCTACATTGCTCATTATTTACAGGATAAAGTAAGAACAGATAATAACGCCATTAGAGCAAATATGGAATATGAGCGTGAATATTTCGTTAAAGGTGAAAAGAAAGTTAATGTTGAAATAGAAAGGGCGGTTTTATACAGAATCAAAGGGCTTCGTTTTTTAAATACAGATCTTATCAAACCAGTTAAGAGCCGCCTCTCTAGTGTCAAGGGTGCTGTTAAGGCTATTAATTCGATAAATAGCAATACCCCTCAAAAAAAGCTGAATGAAATAGCTAATGAGCTGAATTCTTATAGTAGATATTTAAAAAGTATAGGTGAATTCGAGGAATATAAAAAAGAGTTTATGAATAATGATTTTCGGTTTTTTGTTTTGTTGGCTTCTTTAGTTGATGATAAGAGAAGTTTTTATTCTTTTTTGTCAAGTTACTCCGAAGATGTTGAGAAGCTAGGTGGTAAACGTGTTTATCAAAAGGTTAAAGAGTCAATTTTAAATCATAGTGGCGGTGTAAGATTTTATATTCTCAGTTATTAATAGCGTCCTAATCCGTATAAGCCCGCATCAACTCCCCCCACTGCGTCGTATACCGCGGGCTTCGATGCGCACACCGCAAATGCCACGGCGCATTCTTCTCCGGTAGCCCCAAGCGCACCGTGCCTTTGCCCATCTTCTCGTTCAGTTCGTCCATCGTGGCCATGAGCTTCTGGCTGCGTTGGCGGTCTTCTTCCGTTTGCGGGGTGTCCACCAAGCTGAACTGCTGGCGGTGCTGGTAGGTGTGGTTCTTAAAAGAGTATTCAAGCCCTTATCTGATCTTCTATCCTCGCTCATCCACCATGCCATCAAGAGACCCCTATGCCACGTCTTCATTCATTGGCTCTGCTAGCCCTTTTTCTCCCCTGCACTCTATGGGCCCAGGACGATGTTCGACCCGGCTTATGGCGTGTCGATATGACGACGTTCGATCCACGCGTTGAAGATGAAGCGTTGGCTTCTAGCGAAACCGAAACCTTATGCCTGTCGCCGGCGCAGGCGCAGAGCCCGAAAGGCGTGGTTCAGGCGCTTTGGGGAGAGCTCACCTGCGACGATGTCGAGATCGACTACCGTGAGGGTGGGGCGCAGGTGTCGGTGGTCTGTAGTGAAGGTGAAAGCGTACTGCGGTTCGTCGACACGCTAACCTTCGATAGCCCCACCTCGTTTAGTAGCAGCTTGAAAAGCCATTCCCACGGCTACACCGCGCAAACGCTGAGCGAATACCGCTGGCTTGCAAGCGACTGCTAATGACGCGCTGCCACCTTTAATGGTATAGCGTAGAGGTCGGCTTCGTGGGGAGAGACGGTATGTTGAAAGCACGCGGTGGTATCGCGGCGGTGGCGGTGAGCCTTCTTTGGCTTTCCGGCTGTAACGAGCAGATGGAGGATGAGCCGCGGGTGGTCGAGGAAGTGCCGAGCGATGCAGTGGTCGAGCAAACCACGAGCGAACCCGAGCGCGCGCTGATCGAGGTCGAATTTTCACTGCACGCCGAGTTGAGAACCGATCGGCGCTTGATGGTCGAGGGGACATCGAATCTTCCGGACGGGACGCGGGTTCAGGTGGTCGTGGAGCGTGAAATCAGTCGCGTGCGCTGGCAGTCGCGCACGACCATCAGCGAAGGGCGGTTCACGGCTGGGCCGTTTGGCTCGGGCAGCGGGCTGCCGGACGGCGGGTACCTCGTGCAGGTGCAGTCGAGCGAGGGCAGTGTTCAGCCGCAGGCCGTCCAAAACGTGATTGGTCGTGAAGGCGAGAACCTGTCTGGCGAGCTCGTTACCCAAACTCGCCATGGACTGGGGCAGGTAGCCACCTACTCACGGCGTTTTCTGGTGGGGAGTGAGCCAAGACGTACGCGTGACCAGGTGGACGTGATTGAAGAGTGAGTAGGGTGCTTTAGGCAGGACACCAGTGAGCGAGTACGACGGCGTGGATCTCTTCACCGCTGGGCGTTTTGGCAAAATGCGCCAGCTGGAAGTGATCGTCACGCTTGACCAGATAGTGACCGGCCTTGTGGAATACGTGCGTGGGGCCAAGTAACAGAAGATCGCCCGGGGAGGCGGGAGCGAAATCCGTTTTGGCCGCGGGCGTGGTCATCACACAAGGCGCTTTCCAATCGATTTTAAGCGGCAGATGAGCGGGCGGTGTCATCATCGTTGCCTGCACCTGCTCCCAGGGAAGGGGGCCCTGGTGCGTCAGTGTCAGTAGCGGCGGTGCGCTGTCACCCTCCAACAGCGTGGCCAATGAGCACTCCAGTGCGTCGGCCAGCGCCACCAGGCGTTCATGGCCGATCTGCTTGATCGCCCCCGACTCCCAGTACGATATGGTGACATCCGACACGCCAACTTTTCGGGCAAGAGCAGCTTTATTCAGCTTTACCCGTTGCCTGAGCTGTTTGATACGTGATCCAAGCGATTCCATTTTATTTTCCCATCGATGAGCCAAACAAACGCGTTTGATTTACTTCCGTTGATGCCAATGATCAGTATGTTCCTGCTGATGCAACGAGCCGTTGCGTCAGCACGGTCATGCATCATAGGCAGTGTGCCCAAAATAGCAAAGACCCCGCGGAAGCAGCTGCTATATCCTTAGCAACTTTCGTTAGGACGCCAAACCGGCCAGGATGTTCCATCGATAGGCTGTCTGATGATCAATGGGCGCGTATAATGGCGCCCACGCTCGATGTTAAAAGGATATCTGAATGACCGTACGCACGCGTATAGCGCCTTCTCCTACGGGAGACCCCCACGTCGGCACGGCGTATATTGCGCTGTTCAATCTGTGCTTTGCGCGAAAGCAGGGCGGCGAATTCATTTTGCGTATCGAGGACACCGACCAGGTGCGCTCGACGGCGGAATCCGAGCAGATGATTCTGGATTCGCTGCGCTGGCTGGGCATCGAGTGGGACGAAGGCCCGGACGTGGGCGGCCCGCACGGCCCGTACCGGCAAAGCGAGCGCGGCGACATTTACGCCGAGCACGCTCAGAAGCTGCTCGACGCCGGCCACGCCTTCAAGTGCTATCGCACCAGCGAAGAGCTCGATGAGCTTCGCGAGGCGCGCAAGGAAGCCGGCCTGCAGCTGGCGCTCAAACCGGCGGATCTGGCGCTGGATGACGCCGAGCAGGCGCGCCGCGAAGCCGAGAACTGGCCGTACGTGGTACGCATGAACGTTCCCGTCGAGGGCGTGTGCGTGGTCGAGGATATGCTGCGCGGCCGCATCGAGGTGGACTGGGCTCAGGTGGACGCCCAGATTCTGGTCAAGTCCGACGGCATGCCGACCTACCACATGGCCAACGTGGTGGATGATCACCTGATGGGGATCACCCACGTGCTGCGCGGCGAGGAGTGGATCAACTCCGCGCCCAAGCACAAGCTTCTGTACGAGTACTTTGGCTGGGAGATGCCGGTACTTTGCCACATGCCGCTGTTGCGCAACCCGGACAAGTCGAAGCTCTCCAAGCGCAAGAATCCGACCTCGATCAACTACTACCGCCGCATGGGCTTTCTTCCCCAGGCCGTCACCAATTACCTGGGCCGCATGGGCTGGTCGATGCCCGACGAGCGCGAGAAGTTCAGCCTTCAGGAGATGATGGACGCTTTCGATATCCAGCGCGTATCGCTGGGCGGGCCGGTGTTCGATCTCGAAAAGCTCACCTGGCTCAACGGCGTCTATATCCGTGAAGACATGGACGATGACGCGCTGCTCAAGGCGCTCAGAGAATGGGCGTTCAACGAAGAGTATGTGCGCCAGATTCTGCCCCAGGTGCGCACCCGGGTGGAAACGCTTTCTCAGGTCGCGCCGCTGGCCGGCCACTTCTTCTCCGGGCTGCCCGCCATCACGGAAGCCGACTTCGAAAGCGTGAAGCTCGAACGCGAGGAGCTGGTCAAGCTTCTGCAGTTTCTGGTGTGGCGCTTCGAAACGGTGCCGGCCTGGAACAAGGAGGCGCTTCTGGCCGAGGTTCAGACGCTGGCCGGCGCCTTCGATCTCAAGATGAAGGCGTTTTTGGCGCCGGTGTTCATTGCCATCACCGGCTCGAGCGCGAGCACCTCGGTCATGGATGCCATGGCGATTCTGGGCTCTGACGTGACCCGCGCGCGGCTTCGTCACGCCATCGACGTGCTTGGTGGGGTCTCTAAAAAGCAGGCAAAACGCTTCGAAAAAGAGTTTCGCGCGCTCTAGGCCGCCATTCGTTAGCCACGGCCCGCCAACCGGGCGGGCCGTGCTTTAAGCCGAGCGTGAATTCGCCGCTTTTCTGGTTGACGAAGGCGAGGCTAATCAGTACTATACGCATCGTCTTCACGACACGTGGGGCCTTAGCTCAGCTGGGAGAGCGCGACACTGGCAGTGTCGAGGTCAGCGGTTCGATCCCGCTAGGCTCCACCACCGCAAGTTTGTGATTACACGTCCCATTCGTCTAGTGGTCCAGGACACCGCCCTTTCACGGCGGTAACAGGGGTTCGAACCCCCTATGGGACGCCACAATCCTTCCTTTAGAAACACTCTTTTTAACTTCTCTTTATATCGCACCCTTAACATGGGTTAGCGAGAATTTCTGTCGTTTGAACCTCGCGATTCAAGCCATTTTTTGCCTTTTTGGGCTTGACTTGTCCACTTGATCTGTTCCGTAGGGCGGGTTGTGCACAAGAGCTGTCCAACTGCCCAAAAAATCAGCGATTTAAGATTAGTTTAATAAAATCAGCAGCTTACATTAGATCAAAAAGTAACCAATTTAAAGAAAAGCCACTGTTCATGGCGATTTCGGGACGTTTTATGATGGTTGTAAACAGGGTTATCCACAGATAGTGTGGAAAACGCGATTTCCTTGCCGTGTTGGGAAATTGTCAAGGCAAAAATGGTCGAAATCGCCGACTTTTTAGCGTTCGAAGAGGCGGCGCTGTGCATGGTTTTTACATGCGGTGGGTACTTGCCGTGCAAGGGGTGTAAGGGGCTCTGAAAAGCTTCTTGTGGCGAAAGCGTGCTTGCTCACGGGGTAGCTATTGATTGGCTATATATAAGCAGGAGAGGGCGCTGCGGCGCTCATGGCGTGCCGGGCAAGGCGGGTGGCGCAATGTGCGTATTCGCCCTGACGCAAAGAGGCCGCCCTGAGGCGGCCTCTTGATGGTGCATGATTTGCTCGTGCACTGTATTTGCTCATGCACTATGGCGCGTTACTTCTTGCTGGGGTAGTCGCGCTTGTCGTGGCCGGTGTAGAGCTGGCGCGGGCGACCGATCTTGTAGCTCTCGCTGAGCATTTCGTTCCAGTGCGAGATCCAGCCGATGGTACGTGATACGGCAAAGATCACGGTGAACATGTTGGTCGGAATGCCCATGGCCTTCAGGATGATGCCGGAATAGAAGTCGACGTTCGGGTAGAGCTTGCGCTCGATGAAGTATTCGTCTTCCAGCGCGATCTGCTCGAGGCGCTTGGCGATCTTGAGCTGCGGGTCGTCGGCCATACCGAGCTCGGCCAGCACTTCGTCGCAGCTCTCTTTCATCACCTTGGCGCGCGGGTCGAAGTTGCGGTAGACGCGGTGGCCAAAACCCATCAGCTTGAACGGGTCTTCCTTGTCTTTCGCCTTGTCGACGAAGCGCTGGATGTTCTCTTCCGAGTCATCACCGATCTCGTCGAGCATCGCCAGTACCGCCTCGTTGGCGCCGCCGTGGGCCGGACCCCAAAGCGCTGCGATGCCGGCACTGATGCAGGCGAACGGGTTGGCACCGGTCGAGCCTGCCAGGCGCACCGTGGAGGTGGAGGCGTTCTGCTCGTGGTCGGCGTGGAGCATGAAGATGCGATCCATCGCCTTGGCGTAGACCGGGTTGATCTTGTACTCCTCGCACGGGTTGCTGAACATCATGTAGAGAAAGTTCTCTGCATAGCTCAGGTCGTTGCGCGGGTAGTTGAACGGCTGGCCAACATTGTACTTGTGCGACATCGCGGCAAGCGTGGGCATCTTCGCGATCAGGCGGATAGCGCTGATTTCACGATCTTCCTGCTGGGTGATGTCCATATGGTCATGGTAGAACGCGGCCAGACCGCCCACGACGCCACACAGAATCGACATTGGGTGCGCGTCGCGGCGGAAACCCTTGAAGAAGTTGTTGATCTGATCGTGAACCATGGTGTGGTTACGAATGCGGGTTTCGAAATCCGCGTACTGCTCTTCAGTCGGCAGTTCGCCGAACAGCAGGGTGTAGCAAACCTCTACGAAATTGGACTCTTTGGCTAGCTGGTCGATCGGGTAGCCGCGATGCAGCAGCATGCCCTTGCCGCCATCGATATAAGTGATCGCGGATTGGCAGGAAGAGGTGGACATGAAGCCAGGGTCGTAGGTAAACAGGCCTTCGCCACCCAGGCCGCGGACGTCGATGACGTCGGGGCCCAGCGTGCCGGAATAAATGGGTAGCTCGATCGGGTCAAGACCGTCTACCGTCAAGGTCGCTTTCCTGTCAGCCATGAAGGCCTCCTTTCGAATTCGGTTTGGGACGTAAAGTCGTTGTTTCGCTTACCGCGCCGGCGAAAAGGCTCGCCTACTATAGAAGCGTGCGACTTTTTGTCAATTAGCCTTAATAGTCGCCGTAATTGTACAAAAGCTATTATCTCGTCGTGCTTTTGTCTAATTTCTGGGGGCGGGTGAAGAAATTATTCTTCAGACGTACTAGAATAAAGCGGTTAACAGGCTTATGAAGCTAGCGGTCTATCGAATACTATAGTCATGCTGCAACGCAAAATCGACTCTACCTGGCAGCAATTTTTTGCAGTTACAGTCGAGTTAGACCTGTGTTCGGTTTGTAAGCCGGGGCGAAGGTTCTTATAATCCACCGCGCGCGACCGACCTCTAATTAGTCGGATGCGACTTGGCAACGGCCGAGCCCCTTCCAGCAACCACTGCCCGCTCGGGGTTAGCCCGAACCTTCGCAGAGTGGGCCAAAAGAGTGTGTATAACGCCGTGAATAGCAAACGACCCGTAAACCTGGACCTTTCGACAATCCACTTTCCTCTGCCAGCGCTGACGTCGATCACACACCGTATTACGGGTGTCATCCTGTTCGTCGGCCTGATCTTTGCCTTCTGGGCACTGGGGGAATCCCTCTCTTCACCGGCCGGTTTCGATGCCGTGCGTGACGCGCTGGCCACCAACATTCTCGCCAAGTTCGTTGCCTGGGGCCTGCTGTCTGCGCTGGCCTTTCACTTCGTGGCGGGTATCAAGCACCTGCTGATGGATGCCGATATCGGTGTCACCCTGGAAGGTAGCGTTCAAAAAGCGCAGATCACCGTCGTCGTTAGCGCAGTCCTCATCATCTTGGCAGGAGTTTGGGTATGGTAACCAACATTACGAGTTTCGGTCGTAGCGGCCTCTCCGACTGGCTCATGCAGCGCGTATCCGCCGTGATTCTTGCGCTCTATACGCTGTTCATCGTGGGCTACCTGCTGTTCAACCCCGACCTTGACTATTACACCTGGAGCGGGCTTTTCAACCAGATCTGGATGCGGATCTTCTCGCTTTTGGCCTTCATCTCTATCGCCGCGCACGCCTGGATTGGCCTTTGGACAGTCACCACCGACTACCTCAAGTCCACTCGTCTGCGTGTCGGTGCCCAGGCGCTCATCATTCTGGCCATTTTCGTTTACCTGGTCTGGGGCATTCAAATTCTGTGGGGAGCTTAATCCATGTCTAACCTTCGTAGCCTGACGTTTGACGCCATCATCATCGGTGGCGGTGGCTCTGGCCTGCGCGCTGCTCTGGAACTTGCCAAGTCCGGCAAGAAGACAGCGGTTCTCTCTAAAGTGTTCCCGACCCGTTCGCACACCGTATCGGCTCAGGGCGGCATCACCTGCGCGATCGCCTCGTCCGACCCGGACGATGACTGGCGCTGGCACATGTACGACACCGTCAAGGGCGGTGACTACATCGCCGACCAGGACGCTGCCGAGTACATGTGTTCCGAAGGCCCGAAAGCGGTGTTCGAACTCGAGCACATGGGGCTTCCGTTCTCGCGTTTCGATAACGGCCGTATCTATCAGCGCCCCTTCGGCGGCCAGTCGAAGAACTTCGGTGAAGGCGGTCAGGCCGCGCGTACCTGCGCCGCCGCCGACCGTACCGGCCATGCGCTGTTGCACACGCTTTACCAGAACAACCTCAAGAACAACACCACGTTCTTGAACGAGTGGTACGCGGTGGATCTGGTCAAGAATGCCAGCGGTGACGTCGTGGGCTGTATCGCCATGTGCATCGAGACCGGCGAAGTGGTTCACGTCAAATCCAAGGCCACGGTGCTCGCCACCGGCGGCGCGGGTCGTATCTACGCCTCGACCACCAACGCCCTGATCAATACCGGTGACGGTATCGGCATGGCGCTGCGCGCCGGCTTCCCCATGCAGGACATGGAGATGTGGCAGTTCCACCCGACCGGTATCTACGGTGCCGGCACGCTGGTCACCGAAGGGTGCCGCGGCGAGGGTGGCTACCTGATCAACAAGGATGGCGAGCGCTTCATGGAGCGCTACGCGCCCAACGCCAAGGACCTGGCCGGCCGCGATGTCGTTGCTCGCTCCATGGTCATGGAGATCCTCGAAGGCCGCGGCTGTGGCGACAAGGGCGACCACGTCTTCCTGAAGCTCGATCACCTGGGTGAAGAGGTACTGGGCAAGCGTCTACCGGGGATCGTCGAGCTCTCCAAGACCTTCGCCCACGTCGACCCGGCCAAGGATCCGATCCCGGTCGTACCGACCTGCCACTACATGATGGGCGGTATCCCGACCAACGTTCACGGTCAGGCCATCATGCAAAACGAGTCCGGCGAAGATCAGATCATCAACGGTCTGTTTGCCTGCGGCGAAGCGGCCTGCGTATCGGTGCACGGCGCCAACCGCCTGGGCGGCAACTCGCTTCTGGATCTCGTGGTCTTCGGCCGCGCAGCGGGCATGTTCATCGAAGGCGCGCTCAACGAAGGTATCGAGTACCTGGACGCGTCCGAGTCCGACATCGAAACTGCGATGAAGCGCATCACCCGCTGGAACGAGTCCGAAGGTGGCGAAAGCATTCCCGAGCTCAAGGCCGAGCTTCAGGACATCATGCAGAACTCTTTCGGTGTGTTCCGTAAAGAGGACAACATGCAGGAAGGCGTACAGAAGCTGTCCGAGCTGCGTAAGCGTATTGCCAACGCGCACCTGCCGGACAAGTCCAACGCTTTCAACACGGCGCGTGTTGAAGCGCTCGAGCTCGATAACCTGATGGAAGTGGCTGAAGCAACGGCGATTGCTGCCCTCGAGCGTAAAGAGAGCCGTGGTGCGCACTCGCGCTACGATTATCCTGACCGTGATGATGTCAACTGGCTGAAACACTCGCTCTACTTCCCGCTCACTAAAGAGCTGAAGCAGCGCGACGTCAACTTCAAGCCGAAAACCGTTGATACGTTCGAGCCGAAGGTTCGTACCTACTAATCTTCGTACTGAGTCAGTCTGTGTACTGAGAGGGAGTCACAATGTCCAATCTTCAGGTATCGATATACCGTTACAACCCGGAAACCGACTCCGCACCCTATATGCAGGAGTTTCAGGTCGACACCAAGGGTCGCGACGTGATGGTGCTGGACGTTCTGCACATGATGAAAGAGCAGGACAGCGGCCTGGCGTTTCGCCGCAGCTGCCGCGAAGGCGTGTGCGGTTCCGACGGCATGAACATGAACGGCAAAAATGGACTGGCGTGCATCACGCCGCTGTCCGATGTGGTCAAAAACGGCAAGCTGACGCTGCGTCCACTGCCCGGGCTTCCGGTCATCCGCGACATGGTCGTGGATATGGGGATCTTCTATAAGCAGTACGAGCGCATCCAGCCGTACCTGCAAAACGATACCCCGGCGCCGGCCATCGAGCGTTTGCAGTCGCCGGAAGACCGCGACAAGCTCGACGGTCTGTACGAGTGCATTCTGTGTGCGTGCTGCTCGACCTCGTGCCCGTCGTTCTGGTGGAATCCGGACAAGTTCGTCGGCCCGGCGGGGCTCTTGCAGTCCTACCGCTTCCTGGCGGACACGCGCGACAATGCCACCCGCGAGCGCCTGACCGACCTGGAAGATCCGTTCTCCGTGTTCCGCTGCCGCGGCATCATGAACTGCGTGGCGGTATGCCCCAAAGGGCTCAACCCGACCCGCGCGATCGGCAAGATTCGCGAAATGCTGCTGGCGGATGCCACGTAACTCGTTAATCTTTTGAAAAAAGACAAGTGAAGTGCAGGTTGTCGTACAAAGTTACTTAAATCCCGGCGCTTCGCTTGTTATCATAGAGTACGACATGTGGTGCGACGCTGCGTCGCAGTATCAAACAGCCACGTTTAAAAGCCGGTGCCCTTGTACCGGCTTTTGAGCATGAACTGCTAGCGAATTGCTGGATATTGAACCACGTGAAGGTTTCCGGCCTTTGGTCGGTGCCGCCGGTCTTTGAATCGCCCCGCCGGCAGGGCACAAGCGATGTCGCCGCATGGTGCAGCGATACCGATACCACCCCATCAGTGTAGGGTGACCGAGAGATGCAACAAGGCATAATGGAGTTGATGTGGCGTTCCTCTCACGTGAGTGGCGGCAATGTTCACTACGTGGAAGCGCTTTACGAGCAGTACCTCGACGATCCCGATTCTGTCCCCGACGAGTGGCGCCGCTATTTCAAAGAGCTGCGCGAGTCCGACGACAGTGCCTCCCAGGATGTTCCGCTTAGCCCCATTCGTGATCAGTTCTATCAGCTTGGCCGCGAAAGCCGGCCCGGTCAGGGCGTAGCCCAGGTCGACAGCGGTGAGAACAAAAAGCAGGTCAAGGTCCTGCAGTTGATCAACGCGTATCGCTTCCGCGGTCATCAAAAGGCGAATATCGACCCGCTTGGCCTGCGAAATCCTACCCCCATTCCGGATCTTGATCTGTCCTTTCATCAGCTTTCCAAAGCGGATCTCGATACCGAATTTCAGACCGGCTCCTTCTTTCTGGGCATCGACAAGGCCCCGCTGCGTGACATCGTCGACGCGCTCGAGCAGACCTACTGTCGCTCGATCGGCTGCGAGATCATGCACATCGTCGATACCGAAGAGAAGCGCTGGCTGCAGCGCCGTTTCGAATCGGTCAGAAGTGCGCCCACGTTTAGCGAAGACGTGCGCAAGCACGTGCTCGAGCGCCTGACCGCCGCGGAAGGCCTCGAAAACTACCTCGCTTCCAAGTACCCGGGCACCAAGCGCTTCGGTCTGGAAGGCGGTGAGACGTTCGTGCCGATGATGGACGAGCTGATTCAGCGCGCCGGCGGCTACGGCACCAAGGAAGTCGTGATCGGCATGGCCCACCGCGGCCGCTTGAACCTGCTGGTCAACATACTGGGCAAGAACCCGGCGGATCTGATCGACGAGTTCGACGGCAAGAAAGTGATCGAGCGCGGCTCGGGCGACGTCAAGTACCACCAGGGCTTCAGCTCGAACGTCATGTCACCCGGCGGTGAAGTGCATCTGGCGATGTCCTTCAACCCATCGCACCTCGAGATCGTCGCCCCTGTGGTCGAAGGCTCGGTGCGCGCCCGTCAGGACCGCCGTCAGGATGCCGATGGCAGCAAGGTGCTGCCGATCAACGTTCACGGCGACGCGGCCTTTGCTGGCCAGGGCGTGGTCATGGAGACATTCCAGATGTCCCAGACCCGTGCCTACAAGACCGGCGGTACGGTGCATATCGTCATCAACAACCAGGTCGGTTTCACCACCTCGAACCCGCTGGACGCCCGCTCGACGGAGTACTGCACCGACATCGCCAAGATGGTTCAGGCGCCGATCTTCCACGTCAACGGCGACGACCCGGACGCGGTGATCCACGCAGCCCAGGTGGCGCTGGATTACCGTCAGCAGTTCAAGAAGGACGTGGTGATCGATCTGGTCTGCTACCGCCGTCGGGGTCACAACGAGGCGGACGAGCCCTCCGGCACCCAGCCGATGATGTACGCCAAGATCAAGGACCACGCCTCTTCGCGTACGCTCTACGCCAAGCGGTTGGTCGAGCAAGGCGTGCTCTCGGAAGAGGACGCCAAGGCGATGATCGAAACCTACCGCGACGATCTGGTCGCCGGTAATCACGTCGCTAACGCCCTGGTTCAGGAGCCCAACAAGTCGCTGTTCGTCGACTGGGCGCCGTATCTTGGCCACGAGTGGTCCGGTGATGCCGATACCACCGTCGACATGAAGCGCCTGCAGCAGCTCGCCGCGAAGATGTGCGAAATCCCGGACGGGGTCGACGTGCAGCGCCAGGTCGCCAAGATCTATGAAGACCGGCGCAAGATGCAGGCCGGCGGCATGGGCGTGAACTGGGGCTTCGCCGAGACGCTGGCCTACGCTACGCTTTTGGATCAGCACCACCCGATCCGCATCACCGGTCAGGACGTGGGCCGCGGTACCTTCTCGCACCGCCACGCCGTGATCCACAACCAGAAGGACGGCACCACCTACGTCCCGCTGCAGAACATCGCCGATGGTCAGCCGCGCTTCACCATTCACGACTCCATCCTCTCGGAAGAGGCGGTGCTGGCGTTCGAATACGGCTACTCGACCACCGCGCCCAACGATCTGGTGATCTGGGAAGCGCAGTTCGGTGACTTCTTCAACGGTGCCCAGGTGGTGGTGGATCAGTTCATCTCCTCCGGCGAGACCAAGTGGGGACGGCTTTGCGGCTTGACCATGCTGCTGCCTCACGGCTACGAAGGTCAGGGCCCCGAGCACTCCTCGGCGCGCCTGGAGCGTTTCCTGCAAATGTGCGCCGAGCACAACATGCAGGTGTGCGTGCCGACCACGCCGGCGCAGATTTTCCATCTGCTGCGCCGTCAGGTCATCCGCCCGCTGCGTAAACCGCTGATCGTGATGACGCCGAAGTCGCTTCTGCGCCACAAGGATGCGACCTCGAGTCTCGAGGATCTGGCTCAGGGCAAATTCCACATGGTGCTGCCCGACCAGGCCGAGCGCCCGGCGGAAGAAGTGACGCGGGTCATCATGTGTGCCGGCAAGGTCTACTACGATCTCGCCAACTGGCGCGCCGAGTACGAGCGTAACGACACGGCGATCATTCGCCTCGAGCAGCTTTATCCCTTCCCGAAGGAAGAGCTTCTCGAAGTGCTGGAGACGTACCCGAACCTCGAGGATATCGTCTGGTGTCAGGAAGAGCCGATGAACCAGGGCGCCTGGTACCCGAGCCAGCATCACATGCGCACCGTCGCCGACATGCTCAAAAACGGCCTCGGCCGCGAATTGAAATTTGCTGGACGTCCGGCCTCTGCGGCACCCGCGGCAGGTTACATGTCCGTTCACACTGAACAGCAGCGCCAGCTGGTGGAAGACGCTTTTAACCTATAAGCGGCCACCGGGTTTAGAGAACCTATTAAGGGAAATGACATGGCAACTGATATCAAAGCGCCAACCTTTCCGGAATCCGTTGCCGAGGGCACGGTCGCCGCTTGGCACAAGAAGCCGGGTGACAGCGTCGAGCGCGACGAGCTGATCGTCGAGATCGAAACCGACAAGGTCGTACTCGAAGTCGTGGCCCCGGAAGCAGGCACGTTGACCGACGTGATGGCCGAAGAGGGTGATACCGTCGAGTCCGAGCAGGTGCTGGGCAAGATCGGCGAAGCAAGCGGCGGCGGTGAAGAGAAAGCCGAAAAGTCCGAGAAAGACAACGGCGGCGAGAAGCAAGAGAAAGACGCCGGCGACGAGAAACAAAATGCCCAGCAGGAGAAATCCGGCGGCGGCAAGCAGCACGACGTCAAGGCACCGAGCTTCCCGGAGTCGGTTCAGGAAGGCACCGTCGCTACCTGGCACAAGAAAGTCGGCGAAGCCGTGAAGCGCGATGAAGTGCTGGCAGACATCGAAACCGACAAGGTCGTGCTCGAAGTCGTCGCACCGGCGGACGGCGCGCTTGCCGAGATCAAGGCCGAAGAGGGCAGCCAGGTCGAGTCCGAAGCGGTACTGGCCATATTCTCTGAAGGCGGCGGTAGCGAAGGCGGCGACAGTGGCAGCAAGGCCAACGATAGCGAAAGCAAGGCCGCTGAAAGCGACAGCGACGAAGGCGCCGACGAGAAAGTGGGCGACAAGATCGTTGCCCCGGCGGCGCGCAAGATGATCGCCGAAAACGATCTCGACGTGGCGAAAATCGAAGGTACCGGCAAGGGTGGCCGCATCCTGAAGGAAGACGTGCAAAAAGCCGTGAAAGACGGCAGTGCCAAGAAGTCTTCGAAATCCTCTGCCCCAGCGAAGAAAGCCGCCGCACCGGCCGCCGCGGAAGGCGAACGCGCCGAGAAGCGCGTGCCGATGACGCGTCTGCGCAAGACCATCGCCAAGCGGCTGGTCGAAGCCCAGCAGACCGCTGCCATGCTCACCACCTACAACGAGGTGGACATGGGCGCGGTGATGAACCTGCGCGCGCAGTACAAGGACACCTTCCAGAAGGCGCACGACGTCAAGCTCGGCTTCATGGGCTTCTTCGTCAAGGCGGCGTCTGAAGCGCTCAAGCGCTTCCCGGACGTCAACGCCTCCATCGACGGTGACGAGATCGTCTACCATGGCTACCAGGACATCGGTGTGGCCGTATCCACCGACCGCGGTCTGGTCGTGCCGGTACTGCGCGACACCGACGCCATGAAGATCGCCGATGTCGAAAAAGGCATCGTCGACTTCGGCAAGCGTGCCCGTGACGGCAAGCTCGGCATCGACGAAATGCAGGGCGGTACCTTCACCATCACCAACGGCGGTATCTTCGGCTCGCTGCTTTCGACGCCGATCATCAACCCGCCGCAAACGGCCATCCTGGGCATGCACAAGATCCAGGAACGCCCGATGGCGGTCAACGGCAAGGTCGAAGTGCGCCCGATGATGTACCTGGCGCTCTCTTACGATCACCGCATGATCGACGGTAAGGACGCAGTCCAGTTCCTCGTCACCATCAAGGAGCTGCTCGAAGACCCGGCGCGTTTGCTGCTCGACGTGTAACGTCTTTCGCCGCCGGGTCAAGGCCCGGCGGCGAATCTCGACATTCCGTTCAGGTGTTTCAAGTTATCGCACAAGGCCCCGACGTCGTGTTTCGATTGGCACAATCGAGCCGCACGCATTCAGGGTCACCAAGCGAAAGGAGCCAACATGGCTGACAAGTTTGATGTAATCGTTATCGGTGCCGGCCCCGGTGGCTACGTGGCCGCCATTCGCGCCGCGCAGCTGGGTCAGAAAGTTGCCTGTGTCGAGAAGTGGCAGGGCAAGGAAGGCAACGTGGTTCACGGCGGTACCTGCCTGAACGTAGGCTGCATTCCGTCCAAGGCGCTGCTGGAAGCCTCGCACAAGTACGTCGAAGCCAAGCACGACTTCGACGACCTGGGCATTCAGGCCGGCGACGTTTCCATGGACGTCACCAAAATGATGGCCCGCAAGGACAAGATCGTTAAGAACTTGACCGGCGGCATCTCTGGGCTGTTCAAGGCCAACGGCGTCACCGCGATCGACGGTACCGGTAAAGTCGTTGCCAACAACCAGGTCGAAGTCACCGACCTGGACGGCAACGCCACCACATACGAAGCCGACAACATCGTCATCGCCGCCGGCTCCGTGCCGGTCGAAATCCCGCCGACGCCGCTGACCGACGATCTGATCGTCGACTCTACCGGCGCGCTCGAATTCAAGGACGCGCCTAAGCGTCTGGGCGTGATCGGTGCCGGCGTCATCGGCCTGGAACTCGGTAGCGTCTGGAACCGTCTGGGTTCTGACGTCACCGTGCTCGAGGCGATGGACACTTTCCTGCCGATGGTCGACACGACCGTTGCCAAGGAAACCCAGAAACTGCTGAAAAAGCAGGGCCTGGACATCAAACTCGGCGCCCGCGTCACCGGTTCCGAAGTGAAGGACAACGAAGTCGTCGTCAAGTACACCGACGGTGACGGCGAGCAGGAAATCACCTTCGACAAGCTGATCGTCTGCGTTGGCCGTCGCCCCTACACCAAGGGCGTGATCAGTGATGATGTCAGCATCGAGCTCGACGAGCGCGGCTTCATCTTCGTCGACGACCAGTGCCGCACCAACGTGCCGGGCGTTTACGCCATCGGCGACTGCGTTCGCGGTCAGATGCTGGCGCACAAGGCGTCGGAAGAGGGCATCATGGTGGCGGACATCATCGCCGGCCATAAAGCCGAGATGAACTACGACGCCATTCCCTGTGTCATCTACACCGCCCCGGAAGTTGCCTGGGTCGGTTTGACTGAGCAGGACGCCAAGTCCAAGGGTATCGAAGTCAAGACCGGTACCTTCCCGTTTGCTGCCAGCGGCCGCGCCATGGCGAACAACGCCACCGAAGGTAGCGCCAAGGTGATCGCCGACGCCGAAACCGATCGCATCCTGGGCGTACACATCGTCGGTCAGCACGCCGGCGAGCTGATCGCACAGGCCGTGATCGCGATGGAGTTTGGCTCCAGCGCCGAAGATCTGGCGCTGACCTGCTATGCCCACCCCACCATGTCGGAAGCGGTACACGAAGCCGCGCTGGCCGTGGACGGGCACGCCATTCATATGGCGAACCGCAAAAAGCGCAAGTAAGTCCGTGACGGCGCTGACGAACAACGCTGCGTAGTCAATAGATTGTGTAATAACCAGGCGTCACCCTGAGGTGGCGCAACGCCTCGGCCGGTTTTCGGATCGAGGCACGGGGATGGCCGGTGCCCGGCATCGGCCATCGTTCGAGTCACATGCAACCAATGGCATGAATCGATGAACCTTCACGAGTATCAGGGCAAACAGCTGTTTGCCGATTATGGCTTGCCGGTATCCAAGGGCTTTGCCGTGGACACGCCGGAAGAAGCGGTAGAAGCGTGCAAAAAAATCGGCGGTGAAATGTGGGTCGTCAAGGCTCAGGTTCACGCAGGCGGCCGCGGTAAAGCGGGCGGCGTCAAGCTGATCAAGGACCCGGCAGAAGCGAAAGCCTTCGCCGAGCAGTGGCTGGGCAAGAATCTCGTCACCTACCAGACCGACGAAAAAGGTCAGCCGGTTGCCAAGATTCTGGTCGAAAACTGCACCGACATCGCCGATGAGCTGTATCTGGGCGCGGTCGTCGATCGTACCAGCCGTCGCGTTGTCTTCATGGCGTCCACCGAAGGCGGTGTCGACATTGAAACCGTCGCCGAAGAGACACCAGAAAAGATTCTGAAAGCCGAGATCGATCCGCTGGTCGGCGCACAGCCCTACCAGGCGCGTGAGCTCGCTTTCCAACTGGGCCTGAAAGGCGACCAGATCAAGCAGTTCACCAAGATCTTCCTGGGGCTTTCCAAGCTGTTCCACGACAAGGATCTGGCGCTTCTGGAAATCAACCCGCTGGTCATTACCGATGAAGGTAACCTGCACTGCCTCGACGCCAAACTCGGCCTCGACAGCAATGCGCTGTATCGTCATCCGGACCTGCAGGAAATGCGTGACCCGAGCCAGGAAGACCAGCGTGAAGCGGATGCGGCCAAGTGGGAGCTTAACTACGTAGCGCTCGACGGCAACATCGGCTGCATGGTCAACGGCGCGGGCCTGGCGATGGGCACCATGGACATCGTCAACCTGTCTGGCGGCAAGCCGGCCAACTTCCTGGACGTAGGCGGCGGCGCGACCAAAGAGCGCGTAGCCGAGGCGTTCAAGATCATCCTGTCTGACGACAACGTCAAGGCCGTACTGGTCAACATCTTCGGTGGTATCGTGCGCTGCGACATGATCGCGGAAGGCATCATCGGTGCCGTCGAGCAGGTTGGTGTCAACGTACCGGTCGTCGTGCGTCTGGAAGGTAACAACGCCGAGCTGGGTGCCGAGAAGCTGGCCTCCAGCGGTTTGAACATCATCGCTGCCACCAGCCTGAGCGACGCCGCTCAGCAGGTCGTCAAAGCAGCGGAGGGCAAGTAATGAGTATCCTGATCGACAAGAACACCAAGGTCATCTGCCAGGGGTTCACCGGTGGCCAGGGCACGTTCCACTCCGAGCAGGCGATTGCCTATGGCACGCAGATGGTCGGCGGTGTCACGCCGGGCAAGGGCGGCCAAACGCATCTGGGCCTGCCGGTCTTCAACACCGTGAAAGAAGCGGTCAAGGAAACCGGCGCCGAAGCCAGCGTGATCTACGTACCCGCGGCGTTCTGCAAGGACTCCATCCTTGAAGCCGCCAATGCCGGTATCAAGCTGATCGTGTGCATCACCGAAGGTATTGCAACGCTTGACATGCTCGAGGCGAAAGTAAAATGCGACGAGCTCGGCGTTCGCCTGATCGGCCCGAACTGCCCCGGCGTCATCACCCCCGGTGAGACCAAGATCGGCATCATGCCCGGTCATATCCACCAGCCAGGCCGTGTGGGCATCGTCTCTCGCTCGGGCACGCTGACCTATGAAGCGGTCAAGCAGACCACTGATCACGGCTTCGGCCAGTCCACCTGTGTGGGCATCGGCGGCGACCCGATTCCGGGCTCCAACTTCATCGACATCCTCGAGATGTTCGAGAAGGACCCGAAAACCGAAGCGATCGTCATGATCGGCGAGATCGGCGGCACCGCGGAAGAAGAAGCGGCGGCCTACATCAAGGACAACGTCTCCAAGCCGGTCGTTGCCTACATCGCGGGCGTGACTGCGCCTCCCGGTAAGCGCATGGGCCACGCCGGTGCGATTATCTCCGGCGGTAAAGGCACGGCGGACGATAAGTTCGGCGCGCTCGAAGCGGCGGGTGTCAAAACCGTTCGCTCGCTGGCCGATATCGGCGATGCGCTGAAGGAAGCGACCGGCTGGTAAGTGTTGCCGCTCGGTTCACGCGTACGTCAAAAGGGCACCTTCGGGTGCCCTTTTTAGTCTCTGGCCGTTGGTTGTTTATTGCGCCTCGTTTACACCCGCTTGAGCCAGCGCGCGCCCAGCAGCAAAAATACCGGCGCTCCCACGCCGAGATACAGGTGATAGCTCACCAGCCGCCACACCAGCACCGCCGCCGCCACCTGCTCTTGCGCCATCAAGGGCAGCAGCAGGGTGCCCACACCCAGCTCCGCCGCGCCCGCACCGCCGGGCAGAAAGCTCAACTGGCTGGCCGCCATGGCCAGCATCTGAATGAGAAACGTCCAGAGCCAGTCCGCCTGGCCACCCACGCCGATCACCGCGATGAACAAGAGGCTATAGCGCAGCACCCAGTGAAGCGCGGTGAGCAGCAAAATGGCGGCAAGCGTCGGTTTGGGCAGGCGCAATGTCATCGCCAGCGCCCGTCGGCCGCGCAGCAGCCGCCGCGCCAGCCAGCGCCGCCGTACAGCCTGCGGGCGCGCTTTAGGGCGCAGGCGCAAAAGCCTGGGTAAATACAGGATCACGAACACGAAGAGCGTGAACAAAACGCCAAGGCCCAGCAGGGCGGCTTCGATCAGCCCCTGATGAGGCCAGCGCGTCTCGCCGATCAGCGAGGCCGCGACCGCCAAGCCCAGCATGCTCAGAAAAAAGAGCGAGTCGCAGCCCTGGTCGATGAGAAACACCGCGGTGCCTTTGGCCGGCGGCACGCCACGCCTGGAAAGCAGCGCCAGCAGCGTGACCGGGCCGCCGCTGCCGCCGGGCGTGGCGCACAGCGCGAACTTGGCCGCAAGCTCGATACCCAGCGCGCTGCGCTGATTCAGCGTGCCGATTCCCAGCATCAGGCGTAGCCGAAGGGCGTTGATGTTCCAGCACACCGCGGCAATGACGACCATCAGCCCCAGCAGGCTCGTTGGAAACGCCCGGGCGTATAAAAGCGCTTCGCGCCCGCCGGCCAGCAAAACCAGCACCAGGGGCGCGACAACGGCCGCCAGCAGCAAAACCACCGGCAGCGCGTGCAGGCGCCGGGCAGGCTTAGCGGCTGAGAGCGCGGGGATGGACATGGCTTTGCTCGCCGGCCAGCGTTTTGTAGTGACCAAGCAGGTCAACGATAACGCTTTCCCAGCCAAACCGGCGCTCGACGAAGTGGCGGGCATAGCGGCCGCTAGCGGCGATGTCGTTATCGAACAGTGCCCGGCAGGCATCGGCCATGGCGGCGGGGTCGAGCGGCGGGCATAACACGCCGGCGCCCAACGGCACGTTCTCGATCAGCGCCCCGGCGCGCGCGCCCACCACCGGCAGGCCGCTGGCCATCGCTTCCTGGGCGATCAGCCCAAACGTCTCGCGGGTGCCGGCGTGCAGCAGCGCGTCGCTGGCGGCCAGCGCCGCCGCGACCTCGAAAGCGCCGCAGCAGCGGCTCACGCTGGTCACGTTGGCGGGCACGCGCGTCGGCATCCCCGGGCCCATCAGCAGAAGATGATACTCCTCGCCCAGGTGCTTCATGGTCGAGAGCAGCACGTCGATGTTTTTCTCCCGTGAAAAGCGCCCGACGAAAATCAGCAGCCGCTTGTGCTCGGCAATCCCGTAGCGCGTTCGCAAGGCAGGGTCGGCATGGCGCGGATGAAAGCGCTCGAGGTCCACGCCCAGCGACTGAACGCGCACGTCATTGACGCCCCAGTCCAGAAGACGATCCGCCATGGCCTGGCAGGGCGCGAGCACGCTGTCGAAACGGTTATAGAGATCGGCCACGTAGCGAATCAGGCGGCGCTGTACGCGGTGGCCGAAGCGGTCGCCCATCAGTCGGGGCAGGTCAGAGTGGTAGAAGCCCACCACCGGAACGCCAAGGCGCTGGCCGGCCTCGAGCGCGGCCCAGGCGGTCACGTAGGGGTCGCCGGCTTCGATGACGTTCGGTGCAAGGTTCACGAGCGCTTCGCGCCAAGGCCCGCGGCGCAGCGGAAAGCGGTAGCCCTGGCCCAACGGCAGGTTGAGCGCGGGCAGCGTATGGCGATCGTTCAGGCTGTCGCGCTCGGCGCCGGGCACCAGCAGGCTGGTACGAACGCCGCTCGCTTGCAGCACGCGGTGCTTGGCCTGCAGGTAGGTACGCACGCCGCCGCTAGCCGGGGCGTGAAACATGGTGATGTCGGCAATATGCAAGGTCGTCTCCGCCGGCCGTAGTGATCGCTTAGCCTAGCGAGAAAACAAGTCAGTTATGCGACAGCGGCATCGCTTGCCGCATCGAGCACGTTTCATTACCGCCTTTACATCGAAAGATCTTGCTTATTGCTCAAGCGGGTCTAATATAACATCCATATGGATGGTATATGGATTCCATGGACCATCTTTAATGTAGAAAGGAGTTCTCATGAGCGTTCACGAGCTGCGCCGCAAGACCGGCGACACCAGCGAAAAAATCACCATCAACCTGGGCGTGGTCGATTTGGGGCAGATCGATCTGCTGGTTCAGGAAGGCTTCTACGCCAACCGCACCGACCTGATCCGCACGGCGATCCGTAACCAGCTGGCGAGCCACGCCGAGGTGGTCAAGCAAACCGTGTCGCGCAAGGCCTTCGTGCTGGGGCTTACGCACTACAGCCGGGCGGATCTGGAAGCGCTGCAGGCGGCGGGTGAAACCCTGCAGATCCAGGTACTCGGCATGGCGACGATCGCCGATGATGTCACCCCGGAGCTCGCCGCCGCGACGATCGACTCCGTCGTGGTGCTCGGCGCCCTGCATGCCAGCAAAGCGGTCAAGGCGGCGCTGTCAGGCCGCATCCACTGACGTATTCATTGATGTATTCATGAGGTATCGATCATGATCGACGCAACCCGTACCCAGCGAATGCAAGAAGCGACGCGGCTTACCCGCGCCGGAAAGCTCACTGAGGCGATGCGGGTGCTGCAAGGGGGCGCGCCTGGCGCAGACGACCCCGAGCCCGCGTCGACCGAAACCGGTAACGTGTTTGATAGCACCTGCGAGGTGAAGGCGCGCATCTTCGAGCCGTTCGAAGCACCGCACCAGCCCCACGCGTTTGATTGGCGCCAGCAGTGGGCCGGTATGAAAGGCGGCGCGACGAGTGGTGACGATGCTCCCGAGCGCCTGGCGCCGGCCACTCCCGGCGCCTTCACCGCCGGGCGCTTCGCCAACCGTATCGGCGCACGCGACTACAAACTCTACACGCCGAGCGGCTATCAGGGGCAGCCGCTGGCGCTGGTGGTCATGCTGCACGGCTGCACCCAAAACCCGGACGATTTCGCCGCCGGCACCGCCATGAACCGGCAGGCCGAAGAGCAGACGTTTTGCGTGCTCTACCCGGCCCAGCCGGCAAGCGCCAATACCTCGAAGTGCTGGAACTGGTTCAAGGCCCAGGACCAGGCGCGCGACGGCGGCGAGCCCGAGCTTCTGGCGGGCATGACGCGCCAGGTTTTGGACGCCTATCATCTCGATGCCTCGCGGGTGTTTGTGGCCGGGCTGTCCGCAGGCGCGGCCATGGCGACCACCCTGGCCATGACGTATCCGGAGCTTTACGCTGCCGTTGGCGTGCACTCGGGGCTGCCCCACGGCGTTGCCAAAAGCCTTCCGGACGCGCTGGCCGCAATGCAGGGCGGGCAGGGCGCCACCGCCGTCACGAAGGGGCAGGAGTGCCGCGTGCCGGCCATCGTTTTCCACGGCGACCGCGACACCACCGTGCATCCAAAAAACGCCGAGCGCGTGGCGGCGCAGTACGCCGCTAGCCGACTCGGCGCCACCACCGAGCAGGGGGCGTCCGGCGCCGGCCAGCGCTATACGCGCCGGGTACATCGCGACGGTCAAGGGGTTGCCAGGTTGGAGCAGTGGACGCTGCACGGTGCCGGCCACGCCTGGGCCGGGGGCAGCGCGTCGGGAAGCTATACCGACCCCAGGGGAGTAGAGGCGAGCCGCGAAATGCTGCGCTTTTTCTTTGCCCAGCCTCATTACGCTCAAAACGATCGAGCGGCGTCGAAGCCGTCTCGCCACGCGACGACCTGACCCGCCGCGGCGAGTTTCAGGACATAAAAAAACGGCGGCGCCTCAAGGCGCCGCCGTTTTCGCGTTTCAACACCGTTTAGGCGGCAGGCTTGGCCACCAGCGAGCGGGTTTCTTCACGCGCCTCGACGAGCTGTACGCGCAGGGCGTCGCCGAGCTTGTAGCGCTCCTCGCTTTCGATCTGGATGCGGCCTTCCTTGTCGTCGATCACGACCTTGTTGCGGTCAGCGTGCATCAAGGGCGCGGGCACGAAGGCGGTAGCGCCGTTGGCCAGCAGACGCACGCGCATGCCGCCGCGGTTGATCGCCATGATCTCGGCCTCAAAAACGTCCTGGTTCTGGGCCGCCGACGTCAAAAAGCGCACGTAGAGCCAGTCTTTCACGTCACGCTCGGCCATGCGATTCAGCCGGCGGCGCTCGGTGAGCTGCTCGGTCAGTGCCTGGCTCGCTTCGGCCGGGGCCTGCTCGCCTTTCAACACGCGCTTGATCAAGCGGTGGTTGACCATGTCGCCGTACTTACGAATCGGCGAGGTCCAGGTAGCGTAGGCGGCCAGCCCCAGACCGAAGTGCGGGCCCGGCTGAGCGGACATGCTGGTGAAACCCTGGAAACGGCGCAGGCGGGCGTCGAGCCAGGCGTCATCGCGGGATTCGAGCGCGCGCTTGAGCTCCTTGTAGTGGTCGAGCTCGGTGAGCGCCTCGAGGGCCACTTCGATCTCCTGACCGGCGAGAAACTCCTGGGCGGCTTCGGCTTTTTCCGGTTCGAACGCGCGGTGCACGTTGAAGATGCCGTGGCCGATGTTAGCGGCCAGATAATCCGCGCAGCAGGCGTTGGCGGCGATCATCGACTCTTCGATCATGCGGTTGGCAATGCGGCGCTCTTCGGTGTTGATCGCCAACACGTTGCCCGCTTCATCGAGCTCGAACACGTAGTCCGGGCGATCCTTGAACACCAGCGCGTGCTCGTTGCGCCAGGCGGTGCGCGCCTCGGTCAGCGCCTGGAGCGCTTTGAGCTGCTCGCCGATGTCATCCGCCGGGGCCCAGTCGCCTTCACCGTCGATCCAATCGGAAACGCGGTCATAAGCAAGCTTGGCGTGGGACTGCACGTTGGCGGCGAAGAAGCGGTAGTCGCCCAGGCTTCCGTCGGCGTTGACGGTCAGCGTGCAGGCCAGCGCCGGGCGGGTCTTGCCCTCCCACAGCGAGCAGAGGTCGTCGGCCAACTGCTCGGGCAGCATGGTCACGTTCTGGCCCGGCAGGTAGACGGTGAAGGCGCGCACCCGCGCTTCCAGATCTGCGACGTGCTCTTCGTCCACATAAGCGGTCGGGTCGGCGATGGCGACCGAGAGATCCCAGCCGCCGTCGTCGCGGGTGGTGATGCGCAGCGCATCATCCATGTCTTTGGTCTTTTCACCGTCGATGGTGAAGAAGGGCTCGGCGGTCAGGTCTTCACGCTCAAGGCCTTCCTCGCGCAGCGGCCAGTCGCTGCCGGCCTCCGGGCTTGCCTGCTCGAGCGCGTGGCGAGCCAGGGTCACCCGCCAGGGCACCGCCGGGTTGTCCGCCTTGGCTACCAGCTCGTCGATCTGGGCAAAGAAGCCGCGATCGTCCGCCTTTAACGGATGGCGAACGAGGCGCGCCACGACCCAATCGCCGTCACCGATGCTCGATTCGTCCAGGCTGCGCTTGATGCGCGACTTGATGACGTTGCGAATCGACGGGTGATCCGGCACCACGGCCAGGCGGTCCTCGCGCTTTTGCACGCGAGCGACGAAACGGTCGAGGCCGGCTTCGATCAGCTTCTCCGGATCGACGGACTTCTTGTCGCCGTTTTCGTGAATCACTGCCTCGACCCGGTCGCCGTGAATCACCTTTTTCATGGCGGGGGGCGGCACGAAATAGGAGTCGCCGGCATCGGTTTCGAGAAAGCCGAAGCCTTTCTCGGTGCCCTTGATCACGCCTTCGGCGCGCGGCGTGGTGTCACGAATCTGTTGCTTGAGCTGAGCCAGCACGGAATTATTTTGCAGCATGAGTTCAATCAGTTGGCGAGAGTAGGCTGCCACTATACGGATTCCCGCCCATCGCGCCAATTGCTCGGCGAGTCGATATCGCCTCCGGCTCGCAAGGTCAATGACTTACCTGCGGCTCTGATAATCGGTTAAGCTTGCCAGCCGTTTGAAGCGCGTGAAAAACCTGACCAAGTCCCTCGTTAACGCCCTCGACCAAGGAGCCACCATGACCCCCCGGCTGATTGTTTCCGACCTGGATGGAACGCTTTTGGGAAGTGATCACGTGCTGCACGAAAGCACCATTGAGGTGCTGCGCGCGCTCACCGAGCAGGGCCACCAGCTCACGCTCGCCTCCGGGCGCCACTACCGCGACATGAAGGTGTTTCGCGACGAGCTGGGCGTACCGATGCATCTGATCAGCAGCAACGGCGCCTACACCCACGCCCCGGACGACACCCTGCTCGCGGCCCACCACGTCGACCCGGAAAAGGCGCGGGCGCTGATCGAACTCGAGCGCCCGGCCAACGTGCGCTTGAGCCTTTATCTGGACGACGCCTGGTATATCGATTCCGAGTCGCCGGGGCATTTGGCGATGCACGCCGCGACCGGCTTCGTCTATCAGGTGGTTCCGGCAAGCGAGATGCCGGTCAACGGCATCGGCAAGGTGCTGTACGGCGGCGACCCATTAGAGCTCGCCCGCATCGAGGCAAGCGTTCGCCAGATCGGCGGGGATGACTTGCACGTCACCTACTCGACGCCGAATTCGCTCGAGATCATGGCCGGTGGGGTGAACAAGGGCGTCGCGCTTGCCGCACTGCTCGAGCGCCTGAACCTGCGCGCCGAGGAGTGCCTCGCCTTTGGTGACAATCTGAACGACGTGGAGATGCTCGCGCTCGCCGGCGAGGCGCATTACATGGCCAACGCCCACCCGGAGATGGCCGGGCGGCTGGGGCGCGGGCGCCAGATCGGCCACCACCACGAGGCGGGGGTGGCCGAGCTTCTGCGCGAGCGTTTCGGGCTTTAAGGCAGGGCAGGGCGTCTACCACCTTGGTCGATAGGCGCTTGTAGCGGGCCGGGCTCTCCACCATTATCGTGGCCCAACGATAATGAGCCGGAACCCGCTTATCATGACCACCTCGAGTGACTGCATCATGGTCGTCGACGATGACCCGGAGATCCGCGAGCTGCTGGCGGATTATCTGGGCCGCCACGGTTTCCAGGTAGAGACCGCCGACGGGGCCGATTCGCTGCTCAAAACGCTTGCGACGAGCACGCCGAATCTTTTGATCCTGGACGTGATGATGCCCGGCGACGACGGCTTCGCCATTTGCCGCCGCCTGCGCCGCCAGGGGGATCTGCCGATCATCATGCTCACCGCCAGTAGCGACGATACCGACCGCATTCTGGGGCTCGAGCTCGGCGCCGACGACTACGTCGCCAAGCCGTTCAACCCGCGCGAGCTTTTGGCGCGCATCAAGGCGGTGCTGCGTCGCGCCCACGCCCCGGCGCCGGCCAGCGTCAAAGACGCCCGGGTGGTGCGCTTTGGCGCCTGGCAGCTTGATCGCACCACCCGCGAGCTGACCGACGAGCGCGGCGCCCAGGTTGCGCTCTCCGGCGCCGACTTTCAGCTTCTACAGGTGTTTCTCGAGCGCCCGGCGACGGTGATCACCCGCGACGATCTTTACACGCTCACCCGAGGGCGCGATGCGCCGCCGCTGGATCGCTCCATCGACGTTCACGTCTGCCGGCTGCGCCAGCGCCTGGGCGAGGATGCCCAGCACTCCCAGCTGATTCGTACCGTGCGCGGGGCGGGCTACGTGCTCACCGCCCGGGTCGATGCCGTCGGGTGATGACGCTGAAACGACTTCTTCAACGCCTGCTTCCGGCCACGCTTCGCGGGCGCTTCGTGATCATCATGATCATTGGGGTACTAGCGGCCCAGGCGGGCAGCTACGCGCTTTGGAGCGCTCAGGTGCGCGCCAGCCAGCTCGAACAGCTCGATGAGCTATCGAACAATATGGCGCAAAGCATCGCCGCGACCATGAAGTACTTTCGCTCGCTGCCGGTGGACTATCGCCATATCGTGCTCGACCAGCTGCGCAACATGGGCGGCACGCGCTTTTTCGTCAGCGTCAACGAGCGGCGCATCCCGGTGGTCGATATCGGCGACGGCCCGGAAAAGGCGCTGGTGGTGGACAACGTCCACACCATTTTGACCCGCGAGCTCGCCATCGAGGATGTCGTCGTCGAGTTCTCGCGCCCGGACACCCTGCGCCTTTTCAATAACGAGGTGCTGCTGCATGATCTGCCGCCGCGCTGGGGCCAGCACAGCCTGTTGATGGAGCCGCTGTCGCCGCCGATTCTGGTGGTGCAGCTCGAGCTTGCGCCCAACATGTGGCTCTATGTCGCCACGCTGCTCGGCGTGCCGGATATTTTCAGCGCCCGTGCCTGGCTTTCCGAGGAGCGCCTGCTGGTGGGGGTGCTGGTGTTGATCAGCGTACTGGGGCTCTCACTTTTAAGCATCAAAAGCGCCACCCGGCCCCTGGCGCGACTCGCGCGCGCCGCGCGGCAGCTCGGCGACGACCTGGATAGCCCGCCGCTCAAGGAGAGCGGCCCGAGAGAAGTCGCCGCGACGGCGGCGGCGTTCAACCGTATGCAGCGGCGCATACGCGAGCAGGTCGAGGAGCGCGAGCGGCTCTTTTCGGCGATCTCCCACGATTTGAAAACCCCGATTACCCGGATGCGCCTTCGCGCCGAAATGCTCGACGACCCCCGCCAGCGTGAGCGCTTTTGCGCTTCGCTCGACGAGCTTTCCGAGTTGGTGAAGGGAGCGCTGGCCTCGGTCAAAGGGCTCGACCTGCACGAGGAGCCGGCGGCCACGGATATCAGGGCGCTGGCGCTTCATCTCGCTTCGGAGCTTCGTTTGCAGGGTGGCGATGTCGAGATCACCGGCCAGGCCGAGCCTTTGGTGGTCAAACCGCTGGCGATCAAGCGCTGTCTTTCGAACCTATTGGAGAACGCGGTGTTTTACGGCCAGCACGCCCGAGTCGAGATCATCGACGCCCCGCAGCGCGTGACGCTTTGCATTCGCGATGCCGGCCCCGGCATCGAGGAGTCACAGCTTGACCGGGTCTTTTCGCCGTTCGTGCGCCTGGAAGCCTCGCGCAGCCGCCACACCGGCGGCAGCGGCTTGGGCCTCGGCATCGCCCGCCACATCGCCCGCGCTCACGGCGGCGATATCACGCTTGCCAATCATCCTGCCGGCGGGCTCGTCGCCACGCTGACGCTTGCCCGTCAGGCCAATGTTACCGGCTTGTAATAAAGCGCCAACACTTTGTAGGAAAGCGATACTCCCGTTTGCCTGCCCGGCGGCGTACCCTCACGTAAAGGGCACGCTCGAATTTGGCCCTCGATGTCGAACGTCTTATAACAGTCGATCCGCGCCGCCTCAGGCGCCGACAATAACAACGCCAGGAGCCACCATGTCCACGCTGCGTCTACCTACTTTGCCTCTACCGACTTTGCGTCAATCTGCCCTCGGCCTTGCGCTTTCGATGGCCGCCACCACCTCGGCCCAGGCAAGCGATGTCGAAGTCCTCCACTGGTGGACCTCCGGCGGCGAGGCCCGCGCGGCCAACGTGCTCAAGGAGCTTCTCGAGGCCGAAGGCTACGGCTGGGAAGATTTCGCCGTGGCCGGTGGTGGCGGTGAAACCGCAATGACCGTACTGAAATCCCGCGCCATGTCTGGCAACCCGCCGTCGGCGGCCCAGATCAAGGGGCCGGAAATTCAGGAATGGGGCGAGCTCGGACTTCTGGGCGATCTCGACGACGTCGCCGCCGAGGAGAACTGGGACGCGCTGCTGCCCGAGGTGGTCGCCAATATCATGCGCTTCGACGGTCATTACGTGGCAGTGCCGGCCAACGTTCACCGGGTCAACTGGCTGTGGGCCAACCCGGACGTGCTGGACGCCGCCGGGGTCGAAATGCCCACGACGCTCGACGAGCTGTTCTCCGCTGGCGAGGCGATTCGCGAGGCGGGCTTTATCCCGCTTGCCCACGGCGGCCAGGCCTGGCAGGACGCCACGATTTTTGAGAGCGTGGTGCTGGGAAGCCAGGGGGTGGATTTCTACCGCCAGTCGCTGGTCGAGCTCGACCCCGAGGCGCTTGGAAGCGAGCAAATGATCGAGGCACTGGAGACCTTCAAACGCCTGCGCGAGCTGATGGACGAGGGTATGCCCGGGCGTGACTGGAACATCGCGACCAATATGGTGATCGAGGGCGAGGCCGGCTTTCAGCTGATGGGCGACTGGGCCAAGGGCGAGTTCACCGCCGCCGGGCTTACTGCTGGCGAAGACTACCTGTGCGCCGCAGCGCCTGGCAGTGAAGACGCTTTCTCGTTCAACATCGATAGCCTCGCCATGTTCCGCGTCAGCGACGACGGCGAACGCGAGGCCCAGCAGGCGCTGGCGCGGCTGGTACTCGAACCCACCTTCCAGGAAGCCTTCAACCTGGCCAAGGGCTCGATTCCCGCCCGCCCGGATCTCGACATGAGCGAGTTCGACAGCTGCGCCGAGCAATCGCTGGCGGATTTTCAGCGCACCGCCGAAACCGGTGGCCTGGTGCCCAGCATGTCCCACGGCATGGCCGTGCGCGCCGATGTGCAGGGCGCGATCTTCGATGTGGTGACCAACTACTTCAATGACGCCAACATGCCCGCCGATCAGGCTGCCGAGCGCCTGGTGAGTGCCGCTCAGATGGCCTCGTTCTAAACGTTTTTTGATCTTCGCGCCGCCGCCCGGCGGCGCGCCTTGCTGACCGGCGAGATTTCCCCATGACACACTCGATTTCACCGAAGGCCCGGCGGCCGACGGCGTCCGGCCGACTGCAGGCGTGGCTGCCGCGGCTGGTGCTGGCGCCTTCGGCGGCCGTGATTCTGTTCTTCGTCTACGGCTTCATGCTCTGGACGTTCGTGCTGTCGCTGACCAGCTCGCGCATGCTGCCAAGCTACGACTTCGTCGGCTTCGGGCAGTACGCGCGGCTGATGGCCAACGACCGCTGGTGGGTCGCCTCCACCAACCTGATGATCTTTGGCGCGCTGTTCGTCGCGGTGTGCCTGGTGATTGGTGCGTTGCTGGCCATTTTGCTCGACCAGAAAATCCGTCAGGAGGGGGCGCTACGCACCGTCTATCTCTACCCGATGGCGCTGTCGTTCATCGTCACCGGGGTGGTGTGGAAGTGGCTTTTGAACCCGCAGCTCGGCATCGAGGCAATGGTGCAGGGCTGGGGCTTCGAGTCGTTTCGCTTTGATTGGATCGTCGATCCGAACATGGCGATCTATACGCTGGTGATCGCCGCGGTATGGCAGGCCTCGGGCTTCGTAATGGCGCTGTTTCTGGCCGGGCTTCGAGGCATCGACGACAGCATCGTCAAGGCCGCCCAGCTCGACGGGGCGAGCCTTCCGCGCATTTACTGGCGGGTGGTGATGCCGTGTCTGCGCCCAGTGGTGTTCAGCGCGGTGATGATTCTGGCCCATATCGCGATCAAGAGCTTCGATCTGGTGGTGGCGTTGACCGGAGGTGGCCCGGGCTACGCCTCGGATCTGCCCGCAACCTTCATGTACACCCACGCCTTCAACCGCGCCCAGATCGGGCTGGGCTCCGCCAGCGCCATGCTAATGCTGGGCGGGGTGCTGGCGATTCTGATTCCCTATCTCTATTCGGAACTGAGGAGCCGCCGCCATGGGTGATGCCATTCGCCGCCAAACCATCGGCGCGCGCCTTTCGCGCAGCGCGCTTTACGCCGTTTTGATTCTGGCCGCACTTTTCTACGCGCTGCCGCTTCTGATCATGCTGATCACTTCAATCAAGCCGCTGGACGAGATCACCGCCGGCTCGCTTTTGGCGCTTCCGCAAAACCCAACGCTCGCCCCCTGGACCAAAGCCTGGGGTGAGGCGTGTACCGGCATGCGCTGCGAGGGAGTGGGGGGCTACTTCTGGAACTCGTTTGCCATCGTGATTCCCGCGGTGCTGATCTCGACCACACTCGGCGCGCTCAACGGCTACGCCTTGACCAAGTGGCGCTTCAAGGGCGCGGAGGTCGTGTTCGCCCTGATGCTCTTTGGCTGCTTCATTCCGTTTCAGGTGGTGCTGCTTCCCATGGCGCAGACGCTTGGCTGGCTGGGGCTTTCAAGCTCCCGGGCGGGGCTGGTGCTGGTGCACGTGGTGTTCGGCATCGCCTTCACGACGCTTTTTTTCCGCAACTTCTACGTCGGCATTCCCGATGAGCTGGTGTCGGCGGCGAAGCTCGACGGTGCCGGGTTCTTTCGCATCTTCTGGCGCATTCTGCTGCCGGTGTCGGCGCCGATCATCGTGGTATCGATCATCTGGCAGTTCACCCAGATCTGGAACGACTTTCTGTTCGGCGTGGCGTTTTCGGGCCACGACACCCAGCCGGTGACGGTCGCGCTCAACAACCTGGTGAACACCTCGACCGGGGTTACCGAGTACAACGTCAATATGGCGGCGGCGATGATTGCCGCACTGCCGACGCTGGTGGTCTACGTGCTGGCGGGCAAGTACTTCGTGCGCGGATTGACCGCCGGTTCGGTCAAGGGCTAACGGCCAATCTTCAACAATAATCACGGGAACGTATTTATGGCAGCGCTTGAAATCGACCAAATACGCAAGGAGTTCGGCCGCGAGCGGGTGCTCAAGGACGTGAGCCTTTCCATCGAGTCGGGACAGTTTCTGATACTGGTGGGGCCGTCCGGCTGTGGCAAGTCAACGCTCATGAACGCCATTGCCGGGCTCGAGCCGGTGACCAGCGGGCACATCCGCATCGACGGCGAGGACGTGACCGGGCGCACCCCCGCCGAGCGGGATATCGCCATGGTGTTCCAGTCCTACGCGCTCTACCCGAGCATGACGGTGCGCCAGAACATCAGCTTCGGTCTTGAGATGCGCAAGGTGCCGAAGGCCGAGCGCACCCAGGCGGTGGAGCGGGTGGCCGATCTTCTGCAGATCTCGCACCTTCTGGAGCGCAAGCCCGCCCAACTCTCCGGCGGGCAGCGCCAGCGGGTGGCGATGGGGCGGGCGCTGGCGCGTGAGCCGAAGGTATATCTGTTCGACGAGCCGCTGTCGAACCTGGACGCCAAGCTGCGCGTGGATATGCGCACCGAGATCAAGAAGCTCCACCAGCGCCTGGGCACCACCATCGTTTACGTCACCCACGACCAGGTCGAGGCGATGACGCTGGCGGACAAGATCGCGGTGATGCGTGACGGGCACATCCTGCAGCTGGGCTCGCCTGACGAGGTCTATAACGACCCGGTGGACATGTTCGTGGCGGGCTTTATGGGCTCACCCTCGATGAACTTCATTAGCGCCACGCTCGAGCAACAAGATGGCGGAATTCAACTGCGTATCGAGACCCCGAGCGAGGAGCGCCTGACGCTCCCCTGGCCCGCGGCGCGGACAACCGAAGCGCTTGCCGAGCGGATCGGTAAAACGGTGATTCTCGGCCTGCGCCCGGAGCATTTCAGCGAGGAGGACGCGCGCCTCGGCGCCCAGGCAGAGGGCACGCCAATGGCGGCGACGGTCAGCGTGGTCGAGCCGACCGGGGCGGACATTCTGCTGCGCCTGCCGCTGGGCGAAGAGGAAGTCACCGCCCGAGTCGGCCCCAAGTGCAAGGTTGCCCCGGGGGATCGGCTGGCGCTTCGAGTCGACATGAGCCGGGCGGTCATGTTCGACGCCGACAGCGAACAGCGCATCGCCTGACGCGGTCGTCCTTGCCAAGCGGTCAGCGGTCAGCGGTCAGCGCGCGGGGCGGGCTCCTTGTCGGCCCGTTTGAGTTGGCGCCAAAGCGACTGGCGCAGATCGGAGAGCTGGGGCTGCTCTTCGGCGCTGAACGCCAGCGGCCGGCACAGGCGCTGGGCGCGAAGCCCCAGGCGGGCGCTCAAGAGCCCGGTGGCCAAGCCCTGACCGGCGCGCGTTGATAGCCTGGCGGTCAAGTCGAGCGAGAGCATGTCCATGCTGACATCGGAGGCAAGCTCGGTGGCGCCGGCGAAGGCCATGTTGTGCAGGACGTTGCGAAACAGGCGCAGGCGACTGGCGTAGCCAAGCTCCAGCCCGTAAAGCCGGCAGAGCCGGTCGACCATGGCGAGGCTTCGCCAAGCGACCAGCGCCATGTCCACCAGCGTCAGCGGGCTGATCGCCACCATCAGCGCCGTCTCACCGGACATGCGCGTGATCAGCTGCTGCGCGCGGCGATCCCGGGGCGCGAGCAGGTGATAGCAAAGCAGTGTTTGTACCTCCGCGCCGCTGTGGTGCGGCTGGCAGGCGCGCGTGAATGCCTGCCAGTGCGGGTCGTCGTCACTGAGCTTGAGCTGGACTTTCAGCTTCTCGGCAAGCGCCTTCGACTGCTCGAAAGAGCAGTGGGGGAGCGTGGCCAGCTCCTCGCGCAGGTGGTCGTGGCGCTTGAGGCGCTTGAGCCGTCCAAGCTCCTTGACCAGCGACGCGCCGCCCAGCGTGATCAGCCCCAAACCAAACGCCTGCCAGGCCACGCTTAGCCAGGCCGAGCCCTCGATGGCGTCGGGAATGCCGGTGGCGAACTCGGCGGCCCCCAGCCCGCCTGCACCGATCAGCGCGAACATCAACCCCCAACGGCGCTTGCGCGGCGCGCCGAGGTTAGCCTCGGGCAGGGCGCGGGCCTCGGGCTCGGTCAACGGGTGGTCCTCGCGCAGCGGGTCGAAGCGCTCGTGGGTGCGCAGCGGCTCATCATCCAGCGGCGTGTCGTCGAGGCTGAACTGGCGGCGCGGGTTGGGGGTGGTCATTGCAGCTTGTCTCCAATCAGCCAGTCGAGGGCGGCGTCCATGCGGATGTGATCGAGCGCATCGGTGTTGCGGCTCATCGGGCGAAAGCTCGGGTAGTCGAAGCCTTGGCGCTGCCAGAACTCGGCGGTGGGCAGCCGGCTCGGCACGTCACCCGGGTAGAGCAGCACGTCCTCACCCTCGAGGGTCGTGCCTCTAAGCGCCGGGGTGCGCTTGCCGTTCTCCTGCACTTCACGGGATTGGGTCGCGCGAATGGCGGCCAGTGAAAACGCCTTGACCGGCACGTTGGCGTAGCGCAGATCCTTCAGCGGCTCGGCCAGAAGGCTCTCGAGAAGCGTGACTACGTTTGCGTGCTGATCGGGCGTGACGTGGTCCGCCTTGGTCGCGGCGATCGCGAGCCGGTCGATTTTCGGGGCGAACATCCGCGTGAGAAGGCTGCGCTTGCCGTAGTTGAAGCTCTGCATCAGCTGGCCAAGGGCGTTCGATAAATCCTCGAAGCGCTCGGGCCCGGCGTTGAGCGCGCCCAGCACGTCGACCAGCACGATCTGGCGGTCAAAACGGCGAAAATGGTCGCGGTAGAAGGGGCGTACCACCTGCTGCTGGTAGTAGCGAAAGCGCGCCTTGAGCGTGGCGTAGAGGCTTTCATCGGGCAGCGTGTCCAGGGTCTCCTGGGGCTGAGTCAAATCCGGCAGCGGGAAAAACTGTAATACCGGTGCGTCCTCGAGCTCGCCGGGCAGCAGAAAGCGGCCCGGCTGGAGATCCGAAAAGCCTGCCTGCTTGGCGCGCTTGAGCCCGTCGGCGTACTGCTTGGAGATGCTGGCAAGCGTGGTTTCGTCGACCGGTTTGGCCGGGTCGAGCGCCTCTATCGAGGCGTACCACTCATTGAATAGCGCCCGGCGGTGCGGGCCCTGGTGCTGCGCCTGGGCCTGGCACCAGCTGTAGAAATCGTGCTGCAGAAGCGGCAGATCCAGAAGCCACTCACCGGGATAGTCGAACAGATCCAGCGTCAGCTTAGCGGTCTCCGGCGTGAACCAGCCGTTTTGCGCCGGCTTGAAGCGAAGCTCCAAGCGCAGTTCGCTGATACCTCGGGTCGGCGCCGGCCAGCGCGGCGGCGTGTCGTCGAGCGCGGCCATGCCAGGGTCATAAGGAAAGCGCGGCACGCCCAGGTCTGGCTGGTTGAGCCGCTTGGCGCCCAAAAGTCGCCCTTCCCGGGCGGCGGGCAGCAGATCGAGTTTCGCCTCGAGACCCGCGTGACGAAGCTGGTTGACCAGCGAGGTCAAAAACGCCGTTTTGCCGGCCTGAGAGAGCCCCGTGACGGCAAGTCTTAGCTGGCGGTCACGGCCGCGCTCCAACAGGTTGTTGAGCTCCCGACTTAACGGCTGGGGCATGCGAGTGGTTCCTTGCGGTGAATGATCGACAGGTGATGCTTTCAAGCTTAGCAAAGCGCTGATTAACCGGCGATTAACGGCGAGGGTTAGTCCAGACTCAGTGTCGTGCCTAACAGGTGCTGCGCGCCGGGCACCAGCCACACCGGGTCGAGGCGGGTGTTGGCAGCTTCCACGCAGACAAAGCGAAAGCCGGCCTCCTGCGGCGTGTCCGCGGGCAGGGCATCGCCCGGGTGCCACACGACGGTTGAATCGCTCGACTGCTTCGCTACGCGCAGGGTGCGCTCACCGTCACTCAGCGCAACCGCTTCGTTGGTGTGATAAATGCGATCGACCGGGCCGTGTACGGCGAGCACGCCCTGCTGCTCGGCCTCGGCGAAGTCCTTGAGCTTGTCCAGGTAGCGCGCCCCGGCCAGGCCTTCCAGGCGGCACTGGTGGGTGTGCGCCACGCCGAGATATGTATGCAGCGCGCCGCTCATCTTCACCGGCGTCTCGCCGATGTTCTCGCTGATCAGCTCGACGTTCAGACGCTGGGTGTTGGCCTGAATGACGACCCGCGCGGTGAGCAGGCTGTGAAGGCGATCAAGCGGAGAGAGGTGCACCTCGATGCCTTCGGCGTGTTCGTCCACTGCGTCGAGGCGCCACGGCGCTTGGCGGGCCAGACCGTGGAAAGGGCCGTCGCGCTCGGGTGACTCGTCGGCGTAGCGTTCATCGGCGAACCAGGGCCAGCACAGCGGAATACCGCCGCGAATGGTGTCGGGAAGCGCTGCAGGCGTCGGTGTGACCCAAAGCCAGGCGGCGCTATCGCCTTTGGGTTTGAAGTGCAGCACCTGGGCGCCTTGCAGGCTCACGACCATCTCCCCCCACGCCATGTTGAAGACGACGACCTCGCGGTCTTGCCACCGGGCGTTGGACTGACCGTCGACGTCGTCGACGAGCGTTTGCAGCGAATCGGGGATCATGGGCGTTCCTCTGGAGAATGAATAGTGGTGGTGCAGAGCGGGTAGTGGGCCGATACGCCAGTCGGTTTAAAGCCTTCACACGGCCTAAGCCGCCTTGCACATAAACCAGGCGCATCGCGGTGACTGTGTGCTATGTTAGGACAAGCGCGCCCGGTAGGTAAAACCGGCGCCTATATCGAAAAACCAGGGAGGTATTATGGGCTTTTTAGCGTGGCTTATCATTGGTGGTCTGGCTGGCTGGATCGCCGGCAACATCATGCGCGGTGGCGGCTTTGGCATCATCGCGAACATTGGCGTGGGGATCATAGGGGCGGTGATCGGCGGCTTTTTGTTCAGCCTGCTGGGACTTTCCGCCGGTGGCTTCATCGGCTCGCTGGTCACCGCGACCGTAGGCGCTGTCGTGCTCTTGTGGGTCATCAGCAAGGTACGCAAGGCGTAAGCCTGAACAAGGCCGGATAAAGGGGGCCGCTAAAGCGGCGCCCGTTCCAACCGGCGAAACGTTTCCAGACGTTTAAAAACACCGCCCCGGAGCCTGCTCCGGGGCGGTGTTTTTGTGTAAACCCTCAAGCGCGCTATCGGCCTGGACTGCAGTTTCCGTTACACTAGGGCGCTTTGTGCCGGCGCGTTGCCGAGTGTCGTTTTCGAGGTGTCTTTTGTCCGATGCATTAACCGCCTGGTGGGCCCAACAGCTTTTGCTGTGCGACGGGGTGCCCACCGCGCATCCTTTAGCGCTGGATAGCGTACAAGCCGAAAAACGGCTCAAGGCACTGGGTATTTCCCACCGCGGCGAGCTGGTGGAGACGTTTTTTCACGGGCTGGGGGCAACGAGCGCCCCGGCATACCATCTGCTGGGCGCACTCGAGTACAGCGCGCTGGCTGGCGCCGCCGGCTGGATTACACAAGCGCAGGCCTGTACCTGGGCGCACCACGTCATGCGCCGGATCGGCGGCGAGTATCACGACCTGCGCAGCTGGCTTCGCGATTTGCGCCTGGCGTTTGGCGAGCGTGCCTCCAGGCGCGCCCACGAGCGTTTTCTGGACGCCTGCCAAACGCTGACCCAACGCGAAAAAGAGGCGGACACGGTCAGTTGGGAAGCGTTCGAGCAGGCGCTTGTAAAGGCGCCGGCCCCGAATGCACTCTGGCCCCAAGCGCCGGGCACTCGGCCCTGGCGGCTCGGCGCGCTGTTTCATCCGGTGATGTGCTACCCGGCCACCCCAGGCGACTGGCCCGAGGCGCGCCAGTGGCTCTCGCGGGTATGGCAGGTCGACGATCGCGACCAACTGTTGGGTGTGGTGCTCTGGCTCAGCGCCCAGGGCGATCGCCAGCGCTGGGATATCGAAGCCCGGGAGCTGCTCGAAATGGACCAGGCACAGCGCCTGGAGTGGCAGCGCGGCGCCGACGACGACTCCGCCTATGCGCCGGTGCTGGTGCAGTTCGTCAGCCAGAACGAGCCCTTCGACTGGGCTGGCTGGGACTGGCTGCGCATCGTCGAACTCGCCTGGGCCGGGGCCTGTAGCGGGCTGTTGAGCCAGGCCGAGGCGGACGACATCGCCGCCCACAGCGCCGATTTGATTGGCCAGCGCTATGGCGATTGGCCGGCGCTACTGGCCGCTTATCGGCGTGGTCAGAGCCTGTTCGAGGGCATCGATCGGCGCGACATGACCCCGGGGGCCCATGCTACGCTGCTGCTGAAGGCGGCCTGCAGCCCTTGGGACATCGCCCCCAACGCGCTGCTGGATAGTGCCACCCAAAGCGCCTCGCGCACGCGCATCAAGGGCTTTCGCGCCAGCGGCCACCACTGGCTGCTGGCGCTGGCGAGCGTGCGCGAACCCGACGCGCTGCTGCGCCAGGTCGACCCGGGTGCCTTCATGGGCGAGAAGCGTCGCGCTGATGCCGCGCTCTATTTGCAGGACGCGCTGTCGCTGCACGCCGACGAGGGCGCCGGGGCGCTTGAGCGCTACTGGCTGCCCGCCCAGGCGCACCACCTGAACCAGCTCGCCGCCGACGCCGTGCACGGCGTCATGCCGCCGGCGCAAACCCTCTTTGGCCGCCCGAGCGTCGACGACGCCCGCCAGCTTCAAAGCCTCAAGGGCGTCAGCCGCCACGCCGCGACCATTCACATGGCCGAGAAGTTCGCTTTCTATCTTTACATGGCCTTTGATAGCCACCTGTTCGAAAGCAAGGCGCTGACCGAGTACGCCGACGCTCTCAAGAGCTGCCTGTGCCGCTTTTATCCCTCGCCCAAACACCTGCTGGAAGCCTGGTTCGCCTGGGAAGGGTGTTTGCCGGAGCCCGAGCACGACTCGCTGATCGGCGAGATCGCCTGGCATCTGGACGACCCGGGCAGTCTTTTCTACTGGCTGGACTGGCACCCGGGGAGCTGGCGCGAGCCCGGCGAGCGGCCAAGCCTTACCCACTTCACCGCCATGGCGCTGGTCGGCCCGCTCAATAGCGCCGTGTGGAGCGAGCCTCAGATCGAGAGTGAGCGCGAAAAGGCCTCGATTCGCGAGTGGGTCGATACCCACTACCACCTGTCGAGCGCTGCCGACATGCAGGATTTTCTCGGCTTCATGCTCGAGTCCGGTGATCGTCAGGAGTACCAGATCAACTACGCGCCCTATACCCTGAACCCGGAGCGGCTCGAAAGCGAGATCGCCATTCTGGAGTCCGGCGAGTGCGTGGAGGAGGAGCGCCACCACCTTCTGCGCCTTCGCCGGGTGCGTGACAACGAGGACGGCTGCAACGATGTCGACATGGCCGCCTGGGACATCGCCCAGCTCATGGATCTGGCGATCGCCGGGCGCCAGCTTGGGTGGCTCGACCGGGACGCCTTCAACCGCACGCTGGACCGCGCCTATCAGCTCGCCGATACCCACTACGCGGGCTGGCAGGAGTACGCGGCGGGCATGTACGCTGGCTTCTCCTTTTTCATGGGCGAAACCCCGGAGCGCGAGGAGTTTCTGGCGGGCTTTCGCCAAGCCATGGTCGCCTGGCTCAGCGGCGCGCCGATTCTTGCCGGCCCCTGGACCAGCCTGGATTTTCCCGGCACCCGCCCGCGCCACTTTGCGCCGCTGCATATCGATACGCTCCCGGGGGACCAGCGGATATTACATTGAGGCTCGCCAAAGGGCCTGTAATTGGCTTATAGTCCTTGGCTAGAAAAAAAGCTTGGTTTCGGGTCATTAATTCAAGGGGTTGTTTGCATGGTTTCGTTGCCACACTGGTCTGTGACAGCTGCCCGTGTAGTGGGCGCTTGTGTAATTTTTTCCTTGTTAGCAGGGTGTGCCGGTTCCCAATCCCGCCACGGTGTAGAGCCCCCGGACGACTACTTTGCCATGTCGCTTCCCGGGCTTAAAAATGGCCAGAACGCGCAAATGTCGTCCGTCGACAATCCCCTGAACTCGCTAAGCAGTGTCCAGACCCCTCCACCAATGATGATCAAGAACGCGCTGCTCGCCCAGCACGAGCGATGGTCCGGCACCCCTTACCGGATCGGCGGCACCACCCAGCGCGGGGTGGACTGCTCCGGCTTCGTTCGAAACATTTACCGCGATGCGTTCAACCGGGATCTGCCAAGATCCACCACCGATCAGGTCCACGAGGGACGCTTGATCGACCGCCAGGAGCTTCAGGCGGGCGATCTGGTCTTCTTCCGACCCCCCGGCCCCTACAACCACGTCGGCATCTACATGGGGGACGGCTACTTCATGCACGCCTCCTCCTCCCAGGGCGTGATCATTTCGAGCATGCAAAACAGCTACTGGCAGCGCTACTACTGGCAGTCGCGCCGCGCGCTGGAGCCCACGCACCTGGCAAGCCTGGGCGGTTTCTAATTCTTACGGGGATGGATGAAGCGGTGGCCAGCGGCCGGGCGTTTTCGTCGATGGACGTGCCATGATCGAGGCTAAAACCCGTGCCTGGTGGCGCGCCACGGCGGCGCTCTGCCTGGGCTCCTTTCTCGTCTTCATCAATCTTTACGTGCCCCAGCCGCTGCTGCCGGCGCTCAAGACGACGTTTGAGGTCTCCACCCTCGGCGTAAGCCTTCTGATGTCCGCCGCGACTCTGTCGTTGGCGTTTGCGCTCTTGATTTTTGGGCCGCTGTCGGACGCGATCGGCCGCGAGACGATCATGCGCGTGACGCTGGTAGCCGCCGGCGCGCTGTCGCTGCTGCTGGCCGCGGCGCCCAATTTCGAGACGCTACTGCTACTAAGGCTCATTCAAGGCTTCGTGCTCGGCGGGCTGCCGGCGGTGGCCATCGCCTGGATGGGTGACGAGTTCGACAAGCCGGCGCTTTTGAGCGCCGTGGGGCTCTATATCGGCGCCAACTCCTTGGGCGGCATCAGCGGGCGCGTGGTCGGCGGCTTCGCCGCGACGCTTGGCGGCGAGGCCGCGGCGTTTTTGACGGTCGGGACGATGACGCTACTGGGCTGTCTGCTTTTTTGGCGGCTGTTACCCAATAGCAAGGCATTCGTGCCCAAGCCCTTCGAGCTTCGCCAGGCGCTGCGGGATTTGGCCGGCCATCTTCGCACGCCGGTGCTGCTGGCCGCCTACGTGCTGGGAGGGCTCAACTTTCTTATATTCATCAACCAGTACAGCTACATCACCTTTCGCTTGGCGGCGCCACCTTATCAGCTCGCCGCCGGCGCCCTGGGGCTGATCTTTCTGACCTATCTCGGCGGCACCTTCGGCTCGACGGTATCGGGGCGGCTGGCGCAGCGCTTTTCGCCGGCACGTTGCATGGGCGCGGGTATTCTCATTTTGATGCTGGGCACCGGAGTGACGCTCTTATCGCCGCTGTGGCTAGTGATGCTGGGGCTATTGATCAACGCCTTTGGCTTTTTTCTTTGCCACTCGCTGGCCTCGGGCTGGGTAGGGCGCTACGCTCAGGGCGCGCGCGGCAGCGCCTCGGCGCTCTATCTGGTGTTTTACTACCTGGGGGCGAGCGTCGGCGGGTTCTGGCTCGAGCCGTTTTGGCGCTGGGCGCAGTGGTCGGGCGTGGCGGTTGGCTCCTGGCTGCTGCTGGGCGTTACCTTTTTCATTGCGCTTGGCCTTTACCGGTTCGAGCGACGCGAAAACCAGCGATAGAGAGACCTGTATGCAGCGAGTAACGCTCACTCTGGACGACGACCTGGTCAGGGACGTGGATGCGCTCATGCATGCACGGGGCTACCAGAACCGCTCCGAGGCGATTCGCGATCTAGCGCGAAGCGGGCTCAACCGGCTCAAGGCCGAGGCGACGCCGGAGGCGACCTATATGGGCGCGCTCGTCTATGTCTATGATCACGGCGCTCGCGAGCTTTCTAAGCGCCTGACGCGCCACTCCCACGACCATCATGATCTGACGCTCTCGACGCTTCACGTGCATATCAATGCCGACAGCTGCCTGGAAGTGGCGCTCTTGAAAGGCAGCGGCCAGGCGCTGCAGCAGTTTTCCGACGAAGTGACCTCGTCGCGCAGTGTGCGCCACGGCCAGCTGGTGCTGATTCCGGAAGTCTGAGCAAGTAGCTTTGAGTAGACGCAAAAAGGGCGGCCCGAGGGCCGCCCTTTACACTGTCGAGTCAGGTGGGAAGAGCTTAGTGCTCGACGCCGCCTTCGCCGTGTACATGACCGTGCTCGACTTCTTCCTGGCTTGCTTCGCGGACGTTGGCGATTTCAACGTCGAAGTTCAGGTGCTGGCCGGCCAGCGGGTGGTTGCCGTCGACAACGACCGTGTCACCCTCGACCTGCTTGACGGTGACCATCAGCGGGCCGCCTTCGGTCTGGGCCTGGAACTGCATGCCCGGCTCGACGCTTTCGACGCCCTGGAAGGCATCACGCGGCACTTCCTGCATCAGCTGCTCTTGAACTTCGCCATAACCTTCTTCCGGAGTTACCTTGACGTTCAGCTTCTCGCCTTCATTACGACCTTCGAGCTCTTTTTCGAGGCCCGGAATGATGTTGCCAGCGCCGTGCAGATAGGTCAGCGGCTCGCGGCCTTCAGAACTGTCTAGCACTTCACCTGCATCGTTGGTCAGGGTGTAGTGGAACGCGACAACCGAGTTCTGCGCAATTTGCATTGAATAACCTTTCGGTGAGTGCATGTACCGTAATGGTAACGTGTGTGAGCCCGCTTGTCAGGGGGCGCGAAGCGGTTTTTCGACCTCTCGAACAATGATCGGTATTGCGTGTCAAACAGCCCGGCGATACTCTAAGCCTCACTTTTTCGCGCTTCTTCAAACCGTTTTTCCGGGAGCTTTTATGACCACCGTCATGATTTTATGGGTTATTGCTTTTGTTCTGATTGCCTATTTCGCCTACAAGGGGTGGGACAACGGCGTCAGCGAAGGGCTGGATAAGGTACTGCCTGCCGCCTTGAAAAGCCGTGGCGAGAGCCGCTACGTCTGGATCATCGCGCTGGCCGTGCTGGGTGCGACCGCGCTGATCAACCCGGTCGAGATTCTGCTGGTCGCCATCTTGCTCGCGCTGATCGGTTTGGCCGTGGTGAAGCTCGCCAACTGGGCGAGCGGTCTGTCGCACTAATCTCGGCACGTCACATCGATTCCGGCGCAGGATTAAAGCGCCCATGCTAAAAGCCCGGCCATTGGCCGGGCTTTTGCTGTTCAGTACATACGCTGGAGAAGCGCTTAGTAGGGCGCCACGCTCAGATTGCCACCGCTACCGATCAGGCGCACTCGCTGGCCGGCCTGGAATTGGCGGTCGGCGCGCTGAACTACCACGACATCGCTGCCATCATCGCGGCGAATTTCCATTTCCAGTGCCCTGACGCGGTTGGCGCGATCCTCGATGGAGCTGCCGGCCACGGAACCCCCCAGCGCACCCGCGACGGTCGCCAATTGACGGCCGCTGCCGCCACCGACCTGGCTTCCCAGAAGGCCACCGATGATGGCGCCGCCACCGGTGCCCAGAAGGCCTCCCGCACGGCTGTCGGCCTGAATCTGAACCGGGCGAATGGCGACGATGGTGCCGTAGCTCACGCTCTGGCCGGTCTGGGCCTGGTTACCGCGGTAGACGTCGCCGGAGTAGGGGGCGGTGTTCGCACAGCCGGCCAGGGTCAAAAGACTCAGGGCGGCAACGGGTAAAAGTCGTTTCATGTAAAACCTCCAGTTCTCTCAGCGCGAGCGGCTGCTTTGAGTGTCACGGTTATCAAACGCTGTTCGTTAAAAATAACCAAAGTTACACGCTTTGACTACCCAAGGGTCAAAAAGGTCACTGAACTTTAAAAAGGTCACATTTGGCGCTTGAGTGGGCAAATCGAGCAAACAGTGTGCAGAGGCCGTGCACGCGGGCGGCGAACCTCATACGTTCGACACGACGCTTCGAGCGCGGCGACGCGTTGAGACTTTAGTTAACGCCGGCGTTTTGTGCAAGAGCTGTACAAGGGGCTTGAACGAAAGCGGCGCGCCGTGGGTGGGGGCGAGCGCGCCGCTGGGTAAGCGCCTTAGAACTGATTCATGGTGTTGTCCTTGCCTCCGGCCTTGAGCGCCGCGTCACCGTGGAAGAACTCCTTGTGGTCGTCGCCGATGTTCGAGCCGGCCATGTCCTGATGCTTGACCGTGGCGATCCCCTGGCGAATCTCCTGGCGCTGGACGCCGGCCACGTAGGCGAGCATGCCTTCCTCGCCGAAGTAGCCCTTCGCCAGATTGTCGGTGGAGAGCGCCGCCGTGTGGTAGGTGGGCAGGGTGATCAGGTGGTGGAACACGTGGGCGTCCTTCGCGGCACTGCGCTGGAAGTCGCGGGTCCAGTCGTCGGCAAGCCTGCCAAGCTCGGTGGCGTCATACTCGGCGCTCATCAGCTTGTCGCGCTCATAGGCCGATACGTCCTTGCCCTCTTTCTGCCAGGCGTCGAACACCTGCTGGCGGAAGTTGAGCGTCCAGTTGAACGACGGCGAGTTGTTGTAGACGAGCTTGGCGTCCGGCACCACCTCGCGGATACGGTCGACCATGGCTGCGATCTGGCCAACGTGGGGCTTCTCGGTTTCGATCCACAGAAGATCGGCGCCGTTTTGCAGGCTGGTGATGCAGTCGAGCACCACGCGATCCTCGCCGCTGCCGGGCTTGAACTGGTAAAGCCCTGAGGCCAGGCGCTTGGGTTTGACCAGCTTGCCGTTTTGTTTGATGACCACGTCGCCGTTCTGGATCTCCTCGGCGCTCGCGATCTCCTCGCCGTCGAGAAAGGCGTTGTACCGATCGCCCAGATCATTGGGTGCGTGGGTCACGGCGATCTTTTGCGTCAGGCCTGCGCCGAGCGAGTCGGTGCGGGCAACGATCACGCCATCGTCCACCCCAAGTTCCAAAAACGCGTAGCGAACGGCGTTGATCTTGGCGAGGAAATCCTCGTGGGGCACGGTGACCTTGCCATCCTGATGGCCACACTGCTTCTCGTCGGAGACCTGGTTTTCCAGCTGGATACAGCAGGCGCCAGCGAGGATGAACTTCTTCGCCAGCAGGTAGGTGGCCTCGGCGTTGCCAAAGCCGGCATCGATATCGGCGATGATCGGCACGATGTGGGTTTCGTGCTCGTCGATCTGGCGGGTCAGCGTTTCGATTTGACCGCGATCATCGGCCGCTTTGGCGTCGTCGAGCCGGCGAAACAGGTGGTTGAGCTCCCAGGCGTCGGCCTGCTTCAAAAAGGTGTAGAGCTCCTCGATCAGCGCGGCCACGGAGGTCTTTTCGTGCATCGACTGATCCGGCAGCGGCCCAAACTCGGAGCGCAGCGCAGCGACCATCCAGCCGGACAGGTACAGATAGCGGCGTTTGGTGGAGCCGAAGTGCTTCTTGATCGCGATCATCTTCTGCTGGCCGATGAAGCCGTGCCAGCAGCCCAGCGATTGGGTGTACTGGGCGTGGTCCTGATCGAACGCCGCCATGTCGGCGCGCATGATGGACGCGGTGTAGCGGGCGATGTCGAGCCCTGTATGAAAGCGGTTCTGGGCACGCATTCGCGCGGCGTACTCGGGCTTGATGGCGTTCCACTTGCCGCCCTGGGCTTCCTTGAGTTGAGCCATTGCCTTGATGTCGTCGAGAAGTCCTGTCATGTCGCACTCTCCGGTCATGTTCGCAGTCGGCCCCTGGGCCGCGTTTCCCGCGCCAGTCGGGGCGGGTGTGTCTTTACTATCGACAAGGTGGTGCAGCGCAGCAATTGACACTTCGGGGCAGACGTCGTCGTAGTTAAACGACACGGCATTACGCGAACGGCGCGACTGGGTCGTTTTTTTTCACCAACCATAAAAAAAGCGCCGCTGGGAGGCGGCGCTTTGAGCGTGACGGTTTTGAAATCGACGCTACTCGTCGTCGTCATCCATGAAGGCAAGGCTACCCGCGTTGACCAGGTAGGTGAGCACCGCCGCGGCGCCGTCGAGCTCGAGAACATCGGCGTACAGCGGGGCCGGGTCCGCGATGCGCCGCGCCAAGGGCTCGGTACAGGGCAGGCCGTCGCCGTCGGCGAATAGCGTGGTCACCCCGGCCTCGGTGCGCCAGGCGATGCGCGAGCCGGGCATGTGGAAAAGCGGCTCGCCGGCGTGTAGTTGCGCGACAAGGTCTTCTTCGTCAAGCGGCTCCTCCAGCGGCATGACCTGGTCCATATACTTTGGTTGAGTCATCGCCCGGCCGAACCACTGGGCGAGCTCTTTGGGCTGGTCCAGCGTCGAGAGGATGAAGTGGCGCATCCGCTCGATGGCGGCGTCGTCGAGTTCGCCGGTATGCTCCACAGGCGCCATGCCGGCGTCGCTGTAGCGTTTCGAGCCGGGCAGCTGCTCGCCCAGATAGTCGGCGAAAGAGGTGATCGCCTCGTCCGCAGAGAGCGCGCGAAAGCCGACCGAATACGTCATGCAGTTGTCGGTCTGGCTTACGCCGTGGTGCGCCCAGCCCGGCGGCAGGTAGAGCATGTCGCCCGGGTTCAGCGTCCAGTCGGAGTCCGGCTCGATGTCGAAGGTCTCGAGAATCTTGAGATCGATGCCCTGGATGATCGGCGCGTCGTCCGCCTGCGGCCCACCCAGCTGCCAGCGGCGCTGGCCGCGCCCCTGGAGCAGGAACACGTCGTACTGGTCGACGTGGGGACCGACGCTTCCGCCGGGCGGGGCGTAGCTCACCATGATGTCGTCCAGACGCCAGCCGGGCAGAAAGTCGAACTCCTTCATCAGCGCGGCAACGCCGGGTACGTAGTGATCCACCGCCTGAACCAGCAGGCTCCAGTGGCTTGCCGGCAGGCGCTCGAAGGTGGCGTCATCGAAGGGCCCGGCGCTCACCTGCCAGGGCCCGTCGGGGCCGTTCTCCTCGACCAGCCGCGCCTCGACGCCCGGCTCGCAGGCAAGGCCTGCCAGCTCGTCCGGATCCAGCGGGCTGACGAAATCCGGGATCGCACCACGAATCAGCAGCGGCTTCTGCTGCCAGTAGTTTTTCAAAAACTCGTCGGGCGTCAGATCGCCCAGCAGGGTCAGCGGCTCGTTGCGGTGGCTCATGGCGATATCCTTGGTGAACGGGTGGTTGAGCGGCGCGCCTTACAGCGCATCCAGGCGCTCGGGCAGCGCTTGCGCCTGGGCACGGGCGTTGCCGATGTAGCTTGCCGGCGACAGCGCCTTCAGCTCCTGTTTGACCTCGGCGGGTAGTTCCAGCGTGTCGATGAACGCGGCAAAGCCTGCCTGATCGATACGCTTGCCGCGGGTCAGCTCCTTGAGCTTTTCGTAGGGCTTTTCGATTCCGTAGCGGCGCATGACGGTCTGGATCGGCTCGGCGAGCACTTCCCAGCTGTTGTCCAGATCCTCGGCCAGGCGCGTCGGGTTGGCCTCGAGCTTGCCGATGCCCTTGAGGCTCGCGTGGTAGCCAATCAGCGCGTAGGCCAGGCCCACGCCGAGGTTTCGAAGCACCGTGGAGTCGGTCAAATCACGCTGCCAGCGCGAGATCGGAAGCTTCTGGGCCAGGTGGTTGAGCACCGCGTTGGCCAAGCCCAGGTTGCCCTCGGAGTTCTCGAAGTCGATCGGGTTGACCTTGTGCGGCATGGTGGAGGAGCCGATTTCGCCTTCCACGGTGCGCTGCTTGAAGTAGCCAAGCGAAATGTAGCCCCAGACGTCACGGTCGAAGTCGATCAAAATGGTGTTGAAGCGGGCGATCGCGTCGAACAGCTCGGCGATGTAGTCGTGCGGCTCGATCTGGGTGGTGTAGGGGTTGAAGCGAAGCCCCAGCCCTTCGACGAACGTGCGCGCGTTGGCTTCCCAGTCGATCTCCGGGTAGGTCGTCAGGTGCGCGTTGTAGTTGCCTACCGCGCCGTTGATCTTGCCCAGCACCTCGACGGCCTCGATCTGCTTGAGCTGGCGCTTCAGGCGGTACGCCACGTTGGCCATCTCCTTGCCCAGGGTCGTCGGGCTTGCGGTCTGGCCGTGGGTGCGCGAGAGCATCGGCTCGCCGGCGTGGGCGATGGCGAGTTTGGCGATCTCGTCCGCCACCTGGTGCAGCGTCGGCAGCATGGCGTTCAGGCCGTCGACCAACATGACGCCGTAGGAGAGGTTGTTGATGTCTTCACTGGTGCAGGCGAAGTGAATGAACTCGGTCACCGCGTGAAGCTCCGCGTTGCCCTCGATCTTCTCCTTGAGGAAGTACTCGACCGCCTTGACGTCGTGGTTGGTGGTGCGCTCGATCTCCTTGATCCGCTCGGCGTCCGCCACCGAGAACTCGCGGATCAGCGTTTCAAGAAACGCGGTGGCTTCACTCGAGAGCGGGCTGACCTCGGCGATGCCCTCGTGTTCGGCCAGGCGCTGCAGCCAGCGCACCTCGACGATCACGCGGGCGCGGATCAGGCCGAATTCGCTGAAGTGTTCCCTGAGCGCGGCAGCCTTGTCGGCGTAGCGGCCATCGACGGGGGAGAGGGCGGTCAAAGCGGTGAGTTGCATGGCAAGATTTCCAAAAATAACGGGGGATCGTGAGGGCCAAAGGCCTAATTGAAACTATCGAGGGCGCGACGCAGCGCCTTGCGCTGAAACACCAGCTTCCAGCGCCGCCCACCCTGCTGGTGCCACAAGAGCGCAAAGCGAATGCCGCTCATCAGGCATGCTCGTACGCGCTCGGGCATCATGCGGGTCTGTAAAAGCGACGGGTCGCCCTGAACGACGATGCGCGTTTTGAACGTCGAAAGCGTCTGTTGATAGGCTTCGCCCAGGCTTGCGATCACGTTTTCGTGGGTCGGGCCGAAGTGCTCCGCCTGATGCTGGGCGTGGGCGAGCTTCTCGCCCAGGGCGTCCATCATCGCGGTGTCGCTGCGCAGCTTGTTCATCAGCATCAACATGGAGAAGCCGTAGCGCAGCACCACCGGGTTGGCCTGCTTGCGCCCGGAAAGCGCCTCGAGCGTCTCGAGGCCGCGGCGCAGATTGTTGGGATGGCCACCGTAGATCGCCTCGAAGCTGGCCGGATTGGTGTCGAGCGTAGCGTGGATCAGCGTCTCCCAGGCGCGGGTGTCGACCTGCCCGGTGCGGGCCAGCTCGTCGACCAGACTCGCCGCCTGGAAAACGCCGGCCAACGCCAGCGTCTGGCGCGCGGAGGGGGAGTCCGGGGCGCGATGAATCGGTGTGGTCGAGCTCATGCGGCGACCTCGGCAACGTTCCAGGTCGCGCTGATCACACCGCCCCCCAGGCAAACGTCCCCGTCGTAGAGCACCAGCGACTGGCCCGGGGTGACCGCCCACTGCGGGTCGTCGAAAACGACCTCGACGCTGCCATCGGGGCGGCTGCGAACGGCGCAGGGGCAGTCGCTTTGGCGGTAGCGCGTTTTCGCGGTGAAGCGGCCCTCGGCGACCGGCGCTTGACCGGCGACCCAGTCCATCGCCTCGGTACAGAGCGCGTTGGTATAAAGGTGCTCGTCGGTTTTGCCCTGGACGACCTGGAGCACGTTGCGCTCGAGATCCTTGCCTGCCACGTACCAGGGGTCCTCGGAGTAGTTGGCCAACCCCCCGATCCCCAAGCCCTGACGCTGGCCCAGGGTGTAGTACATCAAGCCCATGTGATCGCCGATGACATCACCACTGAGGGTTTCGATTTTGCCTGGCTGGGCGGGCAGGTACTGCTGCAGGAAGTCCTTGAAGCGGCGCTCACCGATAAAGCAGATACCGGTGGAGTCCTTCTTCTTCGCCGTGATGAGATCGAACTCTTCGGCAAGTGCGCGCACCGCAGGCTTTTCGAGCTCGCCCACGGGGAAGAGCGTTCTGGCGATGGCGGCTTCCGGCACCGCGTGCAGAAAGTAGCTCTGATCCTTGTTGGTATCGAGCCCCTTCAGAAGCCGCGCACGGCCGCCGCGCTCGCCGCGGCGCACGTAGTGGCCGGTGGCGATCAGCTCGGCGCCGAGCATTTCGGCGTAGTCGAGGAACACCTTGAACTTGATTTCCCGGTTGCACAGGATGTCCGGATTCGGCGTGCGTCCGGCCTTGTACTCCTCGAGAAAGTGCTCGAACACGTTGTCCCAGTACTCCGCGGCGAAGTTGGCGGTATGCAGCTTGATACCGAGTTTGTCGCATACGGCCTGAGCGTCGGCCAGGTCCTCCTTCGCGGTGCAGTACTCGGTGCCATCGTCCTCGTCCCAGTTCTTCATGAATAGGCCTTCGACCTCATAGCCCTGCTGCAACAGCAAAAGCGCCGAGACCGACGAGTCGACGCCGCCGGACATGCCGACGATCACCTTGCCGGCGGCCGGCGATCCGGTGGCCGGCACTCCGGCGCCCGGAGTGGAAGCGTTCTGTGTGGATGTCATTGCCATCCTCGTCAAGTGATATGCAGTTGGCCGCGATTATACACGATGCGGGGGCTGGCCTTCGAGTCAAAGGGCGCCGAGTAAAACGCCGGCTTCCCACCGCGTCATACGGGCAGTCGCGGCATCACTCGCTGATGATGGCCAGGGGGTAAACGCGCCCGGCGCGGGCGGCCTCGAGACGCTTGATCACCAGCGGGCTTCGCACCCGCTCGTTGGTCGCAAGCTGTCTGACTTCATCGAAGGTTAGCCAGTGAGTGGCGAGGATGTCAGGGTCCAGCGGCGTGGCAAGCCATACCTCAGGCGTGGCGATGAAGCCGTGGCTATGAAAGGTCTTCTCCGGGGTGTGGAACACCTCAAGGCCAAGATAGTGGCTCAGGCGCACTCGCCAAGCCGTCTCTTCCTCGACCTCGCGCAAAATCGCCGCCATCGGGCCTTCGCCGGGCTCGATGTGACCGGCCGGCTGATTGAACAGCGTGTGCGGGCCGCCGCGCTCCTCCTCGACCATTAGATAGCGCCCGTCGCGCTCGATCACACAGGCCGCGGTGGTGTGGATGCGTTTCATGAGCGTGGCCCTCGACCTGGTTTCTGACCCGCGCGGGGCGTTTGGCCCTGGCGTGGCTTCTTGTTCGGGCTCTGTTTGCCGCCCCTGGCAGCGGGCTTTTGGGGCGCGTGCAGGGTTTCGGTACGCCACTGCCCGGGGGCCAGGTCGTCGAGGCGCCAGTGGCCGATGGCCGCGCGAATCAGGCGCAGCGTGGGAAAGCCGACGTGGGCGGTCATGCGCCTCACCTGGCGGTTTCGCCCCTCGGTGATGGTCAGCTCGATCCAGCTGGTGTTTGGATGGCGTTTGGGCTCGATGGGCGGGACGCGCGATCCCACCGCTGGGGTGGTGATGCGCCGGGCCTTGGCTGGGCGGGTCGGGCCATCCTTTAGCGTCACGCCGGCCTTGAGCGCGGCGAGTGCCTCGTCGTCGATCTCGCCTTCGAGCTGAACCCAGTAGGTCTTGGGTTGCTTGTGGCGCGGATGGGTGATCTGGTGGATGAGCGCGCCGTCGTCGCACAGCAGCAGCAGCCCTTCGGAGTCGTAGTCCAGCCGCCCCGCGGCGTAGACGTTGGGGACGTCGATCACGTCGGAGAGTGTCGCGCGCCCCTCACTATCGGTGAACTGGGACAGCATTTTATAGGGCTTGTGCAGAAGATAGAGCGTGCTCATCGGGCTCTCTTGAAGCGGGGTGAATTTGTCGACAATCGCATAAAGGAGTAAAGTGCAGCGCTGAATTACACAAATACTAAACGTTATGATGACACTATCGTCATGGCGTCGCTTGCATGAAACGCTTTGATTCGTGGCCAAGCGCCAGGCTTGATCCTGGCCCGCACCGTCGAGCCGCCCGGAAATTTTTAAGTCACCGCGAGAAACGAGGTTAACGCACAATGTCCGAAACGCCGAAAATCATTTATACGCTCACCGATGAAGCCCCCGCGCTTGCAACGTATTCGCTGTTACCGATTGTCGATGCGTTTACCGACTCGGCGGGTATCGTCGTTGAAACCCGCGATATCTCTCTGGCGGCCCGCGTGCTGGCGCAGTTTCCCGATCGTTTGAGCGACGAACAGCGCGTAAGCGACGACCTTGCAGAGCTTGGCGAGCTTGCGACCACGCCGGAAGCCAACATCATCAAGCTGCCGAACATCAGCGCCTCCGGCCCGCAGCTCAAGGCCACCATCAAGGAGCTGCAGGGCCAGGGCTTCGATCTTCCGAACTACCCGGACGAGCCGCAAAACGACGAAGAGAAGGCCATCAAGGCGGCCTATGACAAGGCCAAGGGCAGCGCGGTGAACCCGGTGCTGCGCGAGGGCAACTCGGATCGTCGCGCGCCGAAGTCGGTCAAGAACTACGCGCGCAAGTACCCACACCGCATGGGCGAGTGGAGCAAGGAGTCCGACTCCCACGTGGCGCACATGTCGGAAGGCGACTTCTACGGCAGCGAGCAGTCCGCGATCATCGAATCCGCCGGCACGCTCAAGATCGAGCTCAAGCAGAAAGACGGCACCCGCACCGTGTTGAAAGACGGGCTTTCGGTGAAGGAAGGCGAAGTGGTCGATGCCGCCTTCATGAGCAGCCGTAAGCTGCGTAACTTCATCGACAGCGAAATCAAGGATGCCAAAAAGCGCGGTATCCTTTTCTCGCTGCACCTGAAAGCCACCATGATGAAGGTGTCCGACCCGATCATGTTCGGCATCGTGGTCGAGGAGTTCTACAAGGACGTGCTCGACAAGCACGCCGATGCACTCAAGCTCGCCGGCTTCAACCCGGCTTCTGGTCTGGGCGATCTTTACAGCTCGATCGAGAAGCTGCCTTCCGAGCAGAGTGAGGCGATCAAATCCGACATCGACGCGCTCTACAAGGAGCGCCCGCCGATGGCGATGGTCAACTCGCACAAGGGCATCACCAACCTGCACGTACCGTCGGATGTGATCATCGACGCCTCCATGCCCGCCATGATTCGCGATTCCGGCAAGATGTGGAACGCAAGCGATGAGCTGCAGGATGCCAAGGCCGTGATTCCGGATCGCTGCTACGCCACGATCTACCAGAGCGTGATCGAGGACTGCAAGAAAAACGGCGCCTTCGATCCGACCACCATGGGCAGCGTACCCAACGTTGGCCTGATGGCGCAGAAAGCCGAAGAGTACGGCTCCCACGACAAGACCTTCCACATCCCGGCGGATGGCACCGTGGTGGTGACTGACGAAAGTGGCCAGACACTGTTCAGCCACGACGTGGAAGCCGGCGATATCTGGCGCATGTGCCAGACCAAGGACGCGCCGATCAAGGACTGGGTCAAGCTTGCGGTCAACCGCGCGCGCGAAAGCGGCTCGCCGGCGATTTTCTGGCTCGACGCCAACCGCGCCCATGACGCCAAGCTGATCGAAAAGGTCGAGACCTACCTCAAGGAGCACGACACTAACGGTCTGGATATTCGCATTCTGGCACCGGTCGAGGCGATGGCGCTGTCGCTCGAGCGCATTCGCCGCGGCGAGGACACCATCTCGGTCACCGGCAACGTGCTGCGCGACTACCTGACCGATCTGTTCCCGATCATGGAGCTTGGCACCAGCGCCAAGATGCTCTCGATCGTACCGCTGATGAACGGCGGCGGCCTGTTCGAAACCGGCGCTGGCGGCTCGGCGCCGAAGCACGTCGAGCAGCTGGTCGAAGAGAATCATCTGCGCTGGGACTCGCTCGGCGAGTTTCTGGCGCTGGCCGCCTCGCTCGAGCACCTGGGCTCTACCTTCGACAACCAGCGCGCCACGGTGCTGGCAAGCGCGCTGGATGAAGCCAACGGCAAGTTTTTGGACAGCAACAAGTCGCCGTCGCGCAAGACCGGCGAAATCGACAACCGCGGCAGCCACTTCTATCTGGCGCTGTACTGGGCCGAGGCGCTCGCCGCCCAGGACCAGGACGCCGAGCTGAAGAAGCTTTTCACCGAGCTTGCCAAAACCCTGCGCGACAACGAGTCCACTATCATGGACGAACTCAACGGCGCCCAGGGCAAGCCGGTTGAGCTCAAGGGCTACTTCCACCCAGACCGTGAGCTTGCAAGCAAGGCCATGCGTCCGAGCCAGACCTTCAACGAGGCGCTGGCGCTGGTCGCCAAGGGCTAACGCCCGCCTGGAGGTACATACCCTCGTCCGCTCGGCGGGCGGGGGTTTTTTGTATGACCCAGTGTGATAATTTTGTCTTTTCCATGAACCCTTGCTGAGCATGGGCGTCTTATAGCAAGCCTGCTTGCCACATCTTCGCCTGTCAGCACAGAGACGATACGCAACGCTTTATGCCCAATCTTGAGAATCCTTGCCTGAATGCTTCGGTGTCAGGCATGACATGCTCGGCATCGACCGAGCACGACGACGACCTGGACGTACAGACGTCAGAGCCCGAACTCGCCCAGCCGCCGCTGTATAAAGTAGTGCTGCACAACGACGACTACACGCCGATGGAGTTCGTCATCGAAATACTCCAGGGCTTTTTCAACATGGATAACGAAAAGGCCGTGGAGATCATGCTGGCCGTGCACACCCAGGGCAAAGGTACCTGCGGTATTTTCACTCGCGACATCGCGGAGACGAAAAGCCATCAGGTCAACGAATACGCCCGCGAATGCGAGCATCCGCTCATGAGCGACATCGAAGCTGCCGACTGAGACAAGCGCCGGAGAACGCGCGAAAGCGCGCCGGTAAACGTTGAAAAAAAGTGGCAGTGGGGCTTGCAAGCGGGGCATTTGTACCCGATGTTGAAAGTGCCGGTCGATTAAACTGATCCGACGCAAGTCCCGGGTGAATACGCCCCGGGGAGTAGCGAAAAGGGGACTGCCATGCTGAGCAAAGAACTTGAACTGACCCTGAACACGGCCTTTACCGTGGCTCGCTCAAAGCGCCACGAGTTTATGACCGTCGAGCACCTGCTTTTAGCGCTTCTGGATAACGCGTCCGCCGTCGATGTGCTCAAAGCGTGCGGGGCCAATCTCGACAAGCTGCGGTCCGATCTGCAGGATTTCATCAATTCGACCACGCCACTGATTCCCGAAGGTCAGAGCGAGCGCGAAACCCAGCCCACGCTTGGCTTTCAACGCGTGCTTCAGCGCGCGGTTTTTCACGTACAGTCATCGGGTAAAAGCGAAGTCAGCGGCGCCAACGTGCTCGTGGCCATCTTCTCCGAGCAGGAGAGCCAAGCCGTCTACTTCCTGAAACAGCAAAACGTGGCGCGGGTCGACGCCGTCAACTACATCGCCCACGGTATTTCCAAGGTATCCGGTCACAATTCGTCGAATACATCTTCTCAGCAGGAGGGTGACGATGTGGAAGAAGCCAGTGCCGAAGGCGGCGCACACCCTCTGACCGGCTACGCCACCAACCTCAACGAGCAGGCGCGTCTGGGCAAGATCGACCCACTGATCGGGCGCGATCATGAGCTCGAGCGCGTGGTTCAGATTCTGGCGCGCCGGCGCAAGAACAACCCGCTTCTGGTCGGTGAAGCCGGCGTGGGCAAGACCGCGATCGCCGAAGGCCTGGCCAAGCGCATCGTCGAAGAGGACGTGCCAGACGTCATCGCCGACGCCGTGGTCTACTCCCTCGACATGGGCGCGCTGCTCGCTGGTACCAAGTACCGCGGCGATTTCGAAAAGCGCTTGAAAAGCCTTTTGAGTGAGCTCAAAAAGCAGCCCAATTCGATTCTCTTCATCGATGAGATTCATACCGTGATTGGCGCAGGTGCGGCCTCTGGCGGCGTGATGGACGCCTCGAACCTGTTGAAGCCGCTACTCTCCTCCGGTGAGCTTCGCTGCATCGGTTCGACCACGTTCCAGGAGTTTCGCGGTATCTTCGAGAAGGACCGCGCGCTTGCCCGGCGTTTCCAGAAGGTCGACGTGCCGGCGCCCTCGGTGGACGACACCATCAAGATCCTCAAGGGGCTGCGTTCGCGCTTTGAAGAGCATCACGAGCTCAAGTACACCGACGGGGCGCTCGAGAGCGCCGCGCGTCTGGCGGATCGCTACATCAACGACCGCCATCTGCCGGACAAGGCGATCGACGTGATCGACGAGGCGGGGGCGCATCAGCGCATGCTGCCCTCTGAGATGCGGGTCGACACCATCGATGTCGAGCAGGTCGAGGCCGTGGTGGCGTCCATCGCGCGGATCCCGCCGAAGAGCGTCTCCAGCTCCGATCGCAAGCTGCTCGAAAAGCTCGACCGCGACCTCAAGATGCTGGTGTTCGGGCAGGACGAGGCGATCGACTCGTTGGCGGCGGCCATCAAGCTCTCCCGCGCCGGGCTCAAGGCGCCGGACAAGCCGGTGGGCAGCTTCCTGTTCGCCGGCCCCACCGGTGTGGGCAAGACCGAAGTCGCCAAGCAGCTCTCGCACATCATGGGGATCGATCTGGTGCGCTTTGACATGTCCGAGTACATGGAGCGCCACACGGTGTCACGCCTGATCGGCGCGCCGCCCGGGTACGTTGGCTACGATCAGGGCGGCCTTTTGACCGAGGCGGTCAATAAACAGCCGCACTGCGTGTTGCTGCTCGACGAAATCGAAAAGGCACACCCGGAAGTCTTCAACCTGCTGCTGCAGGTGATGGATCATGGCCGCCTGACCGATAACAACGGCCGCGAGGCGGACTTCCGCCACGTCATTCTGATCATGACCTCCAACGCCGGTGCCGAACAGGCATCGCGCCGCTCGATCGGTTTCCAGACTCAGGATCACACCACGGACGCGATGGAAGTCATCCGCCGCACGTTCTCACCGGAGTTCCGCAACCGTTTGGACGGTATCATTCAGTTCAGCGCGCTTCCGATGACCGTGGTGCGCAACGTGGTCGACAAGTTCCTGATCGAACTTCAGGCTCAGCTCGACGAGAAGCGCGTACAGCTCGACGTAGACGACTCGGCCCGCGACTGGCTGGCGGACAAGGGCTACGACCCGGATATGGGCGCACGCCCGATGGCTCGCCTGATTCAGGAGAAACTGAAAAAGCCGCTGGCCGAGATGATTCTCTTCGGCGAGCTGGCCGAGCATGGCGGTACGGTGCACGTCAGTCTGGAAGAAGGGGAGCTTTCGCTTTCGACCGAAGCTGAAATGGCCGACGCCCCGTAACGGTCAACGCGTAAGATTCAACCGCGTACAGCGCCCTGTCATTGACGGGGCGTTGTCATTTTAAGGCGCCGTAAAAGAGGAGAAACGCTCGTGCTTGTGCGCGTAACGAAGGGGGCGGTTACGCCAGTTCAAATAAGCACGAAAGCGTTGGGTGTTTAGCGCGAACGGTAAACGATGCGGCCCTTGGAAAGGTCGTAAGGGGTCAGCTCTACCTTGACCTTGTCACCGGTCAGAATGCGGATGTAATTCTTGCGCATCTTGCCCGAAATGTGGGCGGTCACCACGTGGCCGTTTTCGAGCTCGACACGAAACATGGTGTTGGGAAGGGTATCGACAATGACGCCTTCCATTTCAATATGGTCTTCGCGTGCCATATAGGCAAATCCTCACTTATTTAATATCGTCGTTGCCAGTTTAACAGATTCGCTGGCACTGTGGTGGCCAAGAACTTTGCTTGTCAAAACCAGGTTTACCAAAACCAGGGTTGCCCGATACAGCCGTCGGCCAATACGAGTCAACTGGCAAAATCGTTTACAAGGGCTTGGTAAGCAGCGCTATATTGTGCCGCAAGGCTGGCGTCAAGGCAAAAAAGCGCGCCGTTTTAGCGAATGAGCGCGCGCCAGCGGCGCCCTTCCAACACCTCGAGCGGAGAAAACGCCTGCTTGTAGCGCATTTTCCGGCACTCCTCGATCCAGTAGCCCAGATACAGGTGGCACAAGTCCTGCTGCTGGCAAAGCTCGATCAGCTTCAGGATCGCAAGCGTTCCCAGTGAGCGCCGGTCGAGTTCCTCATCCACGGCGAAGAACGTGTAGATCGCCGAGAGACCGTGCTCGAGGCGATCGAACGCGGCGACACCGATCAGCCGTTCTTCCAGGTAAAGCTCCATCAGGTTGGCGTAGGGCTGGTCGAGGGTCAAAAAGGTGCGATACTGCTCCTGGCTTGGCGGGTACATGTCGCCGTCGCTATGGCGCGCGCGTATGTAGTGGGCGTAGAGCGCATAGTGGGCGTTATGGTAATGGGCGGCCACGACGCGCGTCGTGACATCGGCATTACGTTTGGAGATTTTGCGCTGGGTCCGATTGGGTTCGAACTGCGCGACGGGAATGCGCACCGACTGGCACGCCTGGCAGCCTTCACAGTGAGGCCGATACAGGTGCCGGCCGCTGCGGCGAAAGCCCAGCAGCGAAAGCGCATCGTACACGCCGTGGGAGGGGGCTTCCTTGGGGTCCAGAAACAGCGTCGTCGCTTTTTGATCCGGCAGGTAGCTGCAGGCGTGGGGCACGGTCAGAAAAAAGCGTAGATCGCGGACCGGGCCGCGGGAGGCGCTGCTGCTCACGGCTATCTCCTTGAGTGTTGACCCTCGCGTCAATAGGCGGCGGGTACGGCGTTGAGCCAGGGCGAAGCCGGAACGACCGGGTGGTGACCGGTCAGGTCGAACGCGTTTTCCGGCAGCCACTGTTCAAGATAGCTCACGAACGTCGCGCGGGCGATGGGGGCGGCACCCAAACGCTCCAGGTGTGGCGTATGCATCTGACAGTCGATCAGCGCGCCGCCGTTGTCCGCCATGGCGCGCGCCAGGTGCGCCAATGCCACCTTGGAAGCATCCGGCGCTTTCGAAAACATCGACTCGCCGAAAAATACCGGCCCCATGGCCAGTCCGTAAAGCCCGCCGACGAGTTCGTCGTCCTGGTGGACCTCGACGCTGTACGCAATGCCCAGGCTGTGAAGATGGCAATAGGCCGCGCGCATGTCCGGGTTGATCCAGGTGTCTGGCTCGCCCTGGCGGGGCGCGGCGCAGGCGTCGATCACGGCATCGAAGTGTTGATTCAGCGTCACGCGAAAGCCACCATTGCGCAGGCGCTTGGCAAGGCTTCGCCGCAGTTTGAACTGCGAAGGCGCCAGTACCATTCGCGGGTCGGGGCTCCACCAGAGCACGGGGTCGCCGTCGCTGTACCAGGGGAAGACCCCGCGGCGATAAGCCTCGATGAGCCAGCGGGGGGTCAGCGCGCCGCCGGCGGCGAGCAGGCCGTTGGGCGTGTCGAGCGCGCTGGCGGTCTCCGGAAAGGCGGGTAGTGGCGATGAAAGCCAGGGCAGCATGAAGGACTCCTTGTCGCCTTTGGAAACAGCCTTGGTGATCGTCTCGAAAAAACGCCGCGAGTACGTTTGAACGCCAACTCGAAGCGACAAGCGCTGTGATGGCGAAAGGATGCTCGGTATGATGCAAACTCGCAAGTCGATTAACGACGCCACCAGGTGTAAAGGGAGAATCGCTTGAAAGTAAACAAGACGGTAGACAAGCGAACGCAGGGCGGTTCGCGTCGACCATCGACGTCGGCCCAGTCCACTCGGGTCAAGGCCGCCAGGGATAAGGCGCGGCGTTTCGGCCTGCGCCTTCAGGGCTCGATGCGCGAAGGCGTCGTCGTGGTGCTGCTGGCGCTGTGCGTCTTTTTATTGCTGGCCCTGTTCAGCTACCAGCCGGAAGACCCGGGCTGGTCCTACCAGGGGCCGGAAACCGACGTGCACAACTGGATGGGCCCGGTGGGTGCCTGGCTTGCCGACGTGCTCTATTCACTTTTGGGGGCAAGCGCCTTGTGGTGGCCCGGCATGTTCGGCTTCGCCGCCTGGTGGCTGATGCGCTCACGCCAGGTGCGCTTCGAGATCGACCCGGTCGCCATTGCGGTGCACGCCGGGGGGCTTGTGCTGTTGATGTTCGGCACCACCATGCTCGGCGCGCTGCACTTTTATCATCCCGACAGCATTTTGCCCTACGCCTCCGGCGGTATTCTGGGCGAGGGCCTGGTCGGCACGCTGCGCCCGCTGGTGGGAAGTGGCGGGGTGGGCCTGATCGCCGCCGCGCTCATTTTGATCGGCTTTCCGCTGTTTACCGGCCTCTCCTGGCTGAACGTGGCCGACGAGCTCGGCAAACGCTTTTGTCGTCTGGGCGCCGGCTGGCGCGATCGCCGCGCCAAAAGCAAGCAAAAGCGTGAAGAGCGCGCCTCGATCAAGGCCGCCTCCAAAGAGGCAGCACGCAAGTTCAAGGAGCGCAACCGCCAGGAGAGAGAAGCGCGTGAGCAGCAGGAGGCCGAGGCCGAGGCGGCGCGCTTTGAGACGAGCGCGGCGGCCAGTGCGGACGCCGCTCCCCGGGCCCGCGAAGGCAGCCGCCGCGAGCCGCGCATGGCCGCCTTCGATCAAAGCGAAACCACCGATACCTCGATTCCCTGGGAGGCCGCGGCCCATCACTACGCGCCGCCGGCTTCCAGCGAGCAGCCGCCTGCCGCCGAGCCCGCCCCGAGCAAGCCGGCGGCGGTAAAACCCGCCCGCGCCGAGCCCACGCTCTCAGCCTCTAATGCCGAGGCGTTGGCAGAAGACGACGCGACGCAGACGGCAAGCGCTTCAACCGACGAGACGCCGGCAACGCAAGTGCCGCCCGTTGAAGAAGCGCCCGCCGAGCAGACGCCGCGCGAAGATACCCGCCTCGAACACGCGCCGCTCGATGACGCACCGATGGCGTCGCGCCCGGTAGACGCTGCGCCCAGCGAGCCGATGTCCGCACGCACGCAAACACCGCTCGAGGCCGAGAACACCGAAGCGCCGACGTCGGCCACGCCGGTGCAAGTACCGGAAGAAACAGCGCCGGTGTCCAACGTGTTTGCGGCACCCTCTCGAGTTGAGGAGCCTACTTCCGAGCCCGAGCCCGAGCCCGAGCCCGAGCCCGAGCCCGAGCCCGAGCCCGAGCCCGAGCCCGAGCCCGAGCCGCGGCCGGCGCCTGCGGCCTTTGGCCCGGCCCCTGCCGAGCAGGAAGCGCCCGTTGAGCCGGCGCCCTGGAGCACGCCGTCCGACAGCGATGAAGTTCCGCTGTCGCTTCGCGCGTCAAGGCGCGATGAAGAGCCCGTGCCGCCCAATCGTTTTTTCATCGACGAGCCCCAGGAGGATGACGCGTCCGACGACGCGCTTATCGATGACGACGTGTCGCCTCAGCCGTGGAGCGCCCAGCCGCGCGAGCCGCTGAGCGCCAGCGCGCCCGAGCCGCCCCGCAGGGTGCCGGAAGTCGTGCCCGAGCCGGTGTGGGAAGACGACGAAGAGATCGAGCCCGCGTATGCGCCGACCCCGGCGCCGGCTACCACTACAACGCCTGCACCGGCCCCAGCCTCGGTCGCGCCGCGGGAAGCGCGTCAGGAGCCGACGTTCACCCAGGAGCGCGCCGCGCCGGAGCCGGATACCGGGCCCACGCTCTGGACCGTCGAGCATCTACAGAATCAGCGCCCGGCGTTCGAAACCGAAGACGAACCCGAAGGCGAGGTGCCAAGCTACCAGCTACTTACGCCGCCGGAGCCGCATCAGCCCAACTACACCGAAGAGCAGCTCAGCGACATGGCCGAGCTGCTCGAGGTGCGCCTGCGCGATTACGGCGTGAAGGCGGACGTGGTCGACACCTGGCCCGGCCCGGTCATCACGCGCTTCGAGATCAAACCCGCACCTGGCGTGAAGGTCTCCAAGATCAGCAATCTGGCCAAGGATCTGGCGCGCTCGTTGATGGTCAAGAGCGTGCGCGTGGTCGAGGTGATCCCCGGTCGACCTACGGTGGGTATCGAAATCCCCAACCCACACCGGGCGATGATTCGCCTGCGCGAGGTGATCGACTCCGACCGCTACCAGCAGGAGAGCTCGCCGCTCACCATGGCGCTGGGCCAGGATATTGGCGGCGGTCCCGTCGTGGCGAATCTTGGCAAGATGCCCCACCTGCTGGTCGCCGGTACCACCGGCTCGGGTAAATCGGTAGGTGTGAACGCCATGCTGATCTCGATGCTGTTAAAAGCAACGCCGGACGAGCTCAAGCTGATCATGGTCGACCCCAAGATGCTCGAGCTTTCGGTGTATGACGGCATCCCGCACCTGTTGGCGCCGGTGGTCACCGACATGAAAGAGGCCGCCAACAGCCTGCGCTGGTGCGTGGCCGAAATGGAGCGGCGCTACAAGTTGATGGCCGCGATGGGCGTGCGCAATATCGCCGGCTTCAACGCGCGGCTGGATGAAGCCGAGCGCGCCGGCGCTCAGGTCGCGGACCCGCTTTGGGAGCCGCAGCCCTGGGAGATGCACCAGACGCCGCCGGTGCTCGAAAAGCTGCCTTATATCGTGGTGGTGATCGACGAGTTCGCCGACATGTTCATGATCGTCGGCAAGAAGGTCGAGGAGCTGATCGCGCGTCTGGCGCAGAAGGCCCGCGCCGCGGGTATTCACCTGATTCTCGCTACCCAGCGCCCGTCGGTGGACGTGGTGACCGGCCTGATCAAGGCGAACATTCCATCGCGCATGGCGTTTCAGGTCTCCTCGCGTATCGACTCGCGCACGATTCTCGATCAGGGCGGCGCCGAGAGCCTGCTGGGCCACGGCGACATGCTTTACCTGCCCGCCGGTTCCGGGCCGCCCAACCGCGTTCACGGGGCCTTCGTCGACGATGACGAGGTGCACCGCGTGGTCGAGGATTGGAAGCGCCGCGGCGAGCCGGAGTACATTGATGAAATCCTCTCCGGCGGTGTTTCCGCGGATGCGCTGGCCGGGCTCGAAGCCGAAGGCGGCGATGGGGACGACGCCGAGCAGGACGCGCTTTACGACGAGGCCGTGCAGTTCGTCACCGAGACCCGCAAGGCGTCGATCTCCGCGGTGCAGCGCCGCTTCAAGATCGGCTACAACCGCGCTGCGCGGCTGGTCGAGGCGATGGAAGGCGCCGGCGTGGTGTCGACGATGGGCTCCAACGGTGCCCGCGAAGTGCTGGCCCCGCCGCCGGTGGGCCAATAAGTGAGGCATCAATCGTGCAACAAGCGTGAAAGTCGCGCCACCGGTGAAACCCCGGGGCGCGATGAGCGTCTGAGTGTGGACACAGGGATGTTCCTGTCCAAATATCAAAACCGTTGCGGCACGCGCGTGCCGCCATTTGGCAACACTGCCTGGGGAGTAAGGTAATGAGCGATCAAGACACACGGCGTGGTTCTTCGCTGGCGCTGACGGCCAGCGCACTGGGTTTGACCTTCGCAGCACCGATGGCGTTTGCCAACGAGGCCGCCGAGCGTCTCTCTGAACGTCTCGAGCCGCTGGAGAGCTATCAGGCATCGTTTGAGCAGATGATCAGCGGCAGCGGCGGTGAGCGCCTGCAGGATGCGCGCGGTGAAATGTGGCTATCCCGCCCGGGCATGCTGCGCTGGGAAGTCGAAGCCCCGTACGCTCAGGTAGTGGTGTCCGACGGAAGCGAAGTCTATCTCTATGACCCGGATCTGGAGCAGGTCACGGTGCAGGCAATGGACAACCGTGTCTCCCACACCCCGGCGCTGCTGCTCTCGGGGAGCGCCTATGATCTGACTGAGAACTTCGACGTCTTCTACGCCCAGGAAGGCAGCGAAGACGTGTTCACGCTCGTGCCGACCTCCAACGAGACGCTGTTCGAAGAGCTCTCCATGGTGTTCGAAGGCGAGACCCTAAGCGAGCTGATGATGACCGACAGCACCGGCCAGCGCACGCTGATCACCTTCGACGATATCGTGCAAAACGGACGTGTCGACCGCAGCCTTTTCGATTTCGAGATTCCCGAAGGCACCGACGTCATTCGCGAAACCTACTAGGAAAACCCGGCCTTGGCCCCGGCGCTGACCGGGGCTCAAAGCCGGCGGCTTTAAAGTCAGTCTCTAAAAGCCAATCAGGCGCTTCCCGGCGCCTGGTTGGCTTCTTCGTCTCTGGCCTCGCGCCAAGCCATGATCTCGGCAAAGCGCTTCTCCTGGCCCTGGGCGCTGGGTTCGAAAAAGCGCGTTTTGGGCAGCGCCTCGGGCCAGCAGTCGTGGGCGTCGCCGGCCGGATAGCCGTTGGGCTCATTATGGGCGTAGCGGTAGCCTTCGCCGTGGCCGAGCTCCTCCATCAGCTTCGTCGGCGCGTTTCTCAGGTAGCTCGGCACGTCCACCTGGGGCTGGCTGTTGACGAACGACTGCGCCGCTTTCCAGGCGCGGTCGATGCGGTTGCTCTTGGGCGCGACCGCCAGGTGAATGGCGGCGTGGGCGATCGCCCGCTGGCCCTCGTAGTCGCCCAGGCGCAGGTAAGCATCCCAGGCGGCGATCACCAGCGGCAGCGCCCGCGGGTCGGCGTTGCCCACGTCTTCCGAGGCGATGGCGCTGAGCCTTCGCACCACGTCCAGCGGGTCGCCGCCGCCCTGAATGAAGCGCGCCATGTAGAGAAGCGCGGCGTCCGGGCGCGAGGAGCGAATCGATTTGTGGATCGCCGAGAGCAGATCATAGTAGGCGTCACCCTGCTTATCGAAGGCGCTGGACTGGTGGCCGATCACATCCAAAAGCGCCGCCTTTGCCAGCACTTCCCGCTCGCCGCGCTGCTCGGTGAAGTCGCAGGCGGTCTCGAGAAGCCCCAGCGCCCGGCGCGCGTCGCCGGCGCTGGCGCGGGCCAACGCCTGGAGCACGCCTTCTTCGAGCTCGATCGACCGCCGGCCCAATCCGCGCTCGCGGTCCTCGAGCGCCTGGCGCATCACGTCGATCAACTCCTGCTCGCTTAAAGGCTTCAACACGTAGACCCGGGTGCGGGATAAAAGCGCCGAGTTGACCTCGAAGGAGGGGTTTTCGGTGGTCGCGCCGATCAGCGTCAATAGCCCGGATTCGACGTGGGGCAAAAGCGCATCCTGCTGGCTCTTGTTGAGGCGATGGATTTCGTCCAGAAAGAGCAGCGTCTGCGCGCGGGTCTGACGCGCGCGCTCGACCACCGCGCGAATCTCCTTCACCCCGGCCATCACGGCACTTAGCTGCTCAAGCGCCGAGTCCGAGGCGCGGGCCAACAGCTCGGCAAGCGTGGTCTTGCCCACCCCAGGCGGGCCCCAGAGGATCATCGAGCGTACGCTTTTCGACTCGACCATCTGGCGCAGCGGTTTATGAGGGCCGACCAGCGCCTGCTGGCCCACGTAGTCGTCCAGGTGGCGCGGGCGCATGCGAAAGGCGAGGGGGGCGCCGTCGGCGGGCGGGGCCTTGGCGCTGTCAAAAAGGTCCATGTCTTTATCCTTCGTGCGTCAGGGCGTCGAGAGTCGCCGGGTCATGCTATGGCAAAGCGCGTTGCGGCAGGCTACCTTAGGACATACGCTTTGTAACGCGGTGTCTCGAAGCGCCGTCGTTGCCACGGATTTTTTGCTACAGATAGGTTATCAAAGGTCAGTTGCTAAAAATCAGTTGTCACAGTGTAGTAGACATTGCTTATCCAGCGCGTGTCCAATGCCTTGACAGGGACTTTGAAGGTAAGGCTCGACCACCATTTAAGGAGTTTGGCTCATGTTAAATCAACTGCGTCTGGACCATGCCAATATGGCGCGCATGCTTCATGTGCTTCAGCTTAAGCAAAAAACGCTGGTGCAAGGCGAGCGGCCCAACTTCAAGCTGATGCGTGAAGTCGTGGACTACATCCTCGCTTACATGGACGAGTTCGCCACACCTCTGGAAAAGATCTGCGTGGAGCGCCTGGAGGAGAAGGCCTCGGAAGAGCTGCCTTTCATGGAGAAGATGGCCGAGGACTACCGCCAGCTCAAGCCGAGCCTGGCTCAGCTCTCTGATGATATCGATATGATCCTGATGGACAACGTGCTGCCGATGGATCGTTTTGCCGAGGACTTGAGCACCTACCTCGACGCCCATCGCACCTACCTTCGTCACGAGCGCGAGCATCTGTTCCCGTTGATCGACAAGTACTTCACTGACGAGGATCTGGAAGCACTTCGCCAGGCGCTGCCGGACAAGGCGCAGCAGGAGCTCGAGCGCCTGCAAAATGCCTATCCCGAGCTTTACGCCGAGCTCAATAACGCCGAAGTGCCCGACCTCTAAGACCACGCGCGCCCGAGCCTTTCGGGCGTGTTAAACTGGCGCCTTTTAAACACCCAGAGAGCGCTTGTGGCTTACTCATCCATTGGCCCGGGCGGGGCGCCATGAGCGGGCCCGTCCTGATCTTCGATTCTGGTGTCGGTGGGCTTTCGGTGGCCCGCTCGCTCACCTTGCGCCATCCAGATATCCCCCTGTGCTACGCCTGCGATAACGCCTGGTTGCCCTATGGGCTGCGCGACGACGTTACGCTCTCCAGACGTATTCTGTCCGTATGCCAAGCGGCGGTCACCGCCTGTCGGGCCAGCGCGCTGGTCGTGGCCTGTAACACCGCCAGCACCCTGGCACTGAGTGGGCTTCGCGAGGCGCTGGACATTCCGGTGATCGGCACCGTGCCCGCCATCAAGCCCGCCGCGCTTGCAAGCCGAACACGGCATATCGGCCTTCTGGCTACCCGCGCCACGGTGCACCGCCCCTACACCCAGGATCTGATCGAGCGCTTCGCCAGCGACTGCGAAGTCACCAAAGTGGCGGCCGACGCCCTGGTCACCGAGGCCGAGGCCTGGCTTGCCGGCCAACACGTCGATCACGCACGCGTGCAGCATGCGCTGGAGCCGCTCTGGCAGGCGGTGACCGCGCCATGTCCGCTCGATACCGTGGTGCTCGGCTGTACCCACTTTCCGCTGTTGAAGCCGGTGCTCGAAACCCTGGCGCCTGGGCCGCTTCAATGGATCGACTCCGGCGATGCCATTGCCCGCCGGGTCGTCGACGTCATGCCCCACGCCCGCGGCCCTCAGGATGGGCGCTCTTTCACCACCGCCGACGCCGACCACCTCGTTCGCGGCTTCGAGACCTTCGGTTTCAAGGCCCCGCACCGCTTGTCGCTGCCCTGAGCGAGGGCAGCGCTGATCACTTTTTAAGGAGCCCCCTTGGCCATTCCCGCTGTCGACCCCCAACGTTACGATGAGCAGCTCGATGAAAAGCGCGTGTTCGTCGAGGCGCTGTTCGCGCCGTTTTCACCGCCAGCGCTCGAGGTCTACGCGTCGCCGCCGAGCCATTACCGTCAGCGCTGCGAGTTTCGGATCTGGCACGAAGGCGACGACCTGTTTTACGCCATGTTCGAGGTCAACCCGAGTGATCCCAAGGATAAAAAGGTCGTGCGTCTGGATCAGTACCCGGTGGCCAGCGAGCGTATCAACGCGCTGATGCCGAAGCTTAGAGAGGCGTTTTTGCAAAGCGATACGCTCAGGCGGCGACTCTTTCAGGTCGAGTTTTTGACCACGCTTTCCGGCGAGGCGCTGGTCACGCTGATCTACCACCGACCGCTCGACGAGGCTTGGGAAACTGAGGCGCAGGCGCTGGAGAAGACGTTGGGCATCATGATCATCGGCCGCTCGCGCAAGCAGCGCCTGGTGCTGACGCGTGACCACGTCTGGGAGCGGCTGACGGTGGAGGGGCGCAGCCTCGACTACCAGCAGGTGGAGAACAGCTTCACCCAGCCCAACGCCCACATCTGCCAGACCATGCTCGAGTGGGCAAGGCAAGCGACCCCTGATCAAACCGGGCGCGATCTGGTGGAGCTTTACTGCGGTAACGGCAACTTCACCATCGCGCTTGCAAGTAATTTTCGCCGCGTGCTGGCCACGGAAATTTCTCGTACGTCGGTGGCCAGTGCTAACGTTAATATCGAGGCTAACCATATTGAGAACGCGGTGGTGGCGCGGATGTCCGCCGAGGAGTTTTCGCTGGCGTTAAAAGGCGAGAAAACCGGGCGCCGGGTCGCCGAGATGGAACTCGATAGCTTCGATTTTTCGACCGTGCTGGTGGACCCGCCGCGGGCGGGGCTCGATGAGCAGAGCTGTCGGCAGATCAGCGAGTACGAGCGGATCGTCTATATTTCCTGCAATCCGCAAACGCTTGCCGACAATCTCGCACTTTTGACGCAAACCCACGACATCGAGCGCTTTGCGCTGTTTGACCAGTTCCCGTTTACCCACCACTGTGAGTGTGGCGTGGTGCTGGTAAAGCGATAAATGACCTTGATGCCAGTACGGCATACTCCATAAGCAAGTTGGCAGATGGTTAGAGAGGAGCGAGCTGCTACAGTAAGCTAACGGAAATCGTGGCCCCAAGGCCGATTATTGTTCGTTTTGGCCCCACCGGCCCAGGCAATCGAGGTGATGGATGCACAACGTTGCGAGTGATGAGAGTCGACAAGATCTTTTGAAACAGCTGCAGGAGCGCCTGGAAGCGCGGCTGGAGCCGGACCGGGCGGCGTGTATCGAAGCGTTCGCCCGCCACTTTTACGCCACCGTCCCGGTGGAGGATCTTGTCGACCGCCGTCTCGACGATCTCTACGGCGCCACGCTATCGATCTGGCAGTTTTTGCTGCACCACGACCCGCAAAGCCCGAAGGTGCGCATTTTCAACCCGGATTTTGAAGAGGACGGCTGGCAGTCGCACCACACCTTCGTGGCGGTGCTGCACGAAGACATGCCGTTTCTGGTCGATTCGGTGCGCATCGAGCTCAACCGCCGGGGCTTGACCGTTCACGCGATTCAAAACGCCGTGTTCGCCGTGGACCGCGACGACCGTCATCGCCTCGAGACCTTGACCACGCCGCGCGACGAGAACGCCCCGGAGGCGCGAGAGTCGCTGATCGTCATCGAAGTGGATCGTCAGACCGACCCACAGGCGCTGTCGAATATGGAGGAGAAGCTTCACAACGTGCTGCGCGACGTGCGCACCGCGGTGGAAGACTTCGACCCGATGTGCAATCAGATCACCTCGGCCATTCAGGAGCTCGAGAAAAACTGCCCGCCGCAGCTCGATCCGGACGACCACGAAGAGGCCATCGCATTTCTCGAGTGGCTCTTGAAAGACAACTTTACCTTTTTGGGCTACGACGAGTACTACCTGAAGGACGGCGAGCTCGAGCGCGATCCCAATAGTGTGCTGGGCGTTTTTCGCCTGAACCAGACGCGCTACCGCGAGCGCATCCGTACCGAAGAGGGCGTCGACGAAAGTGGCTTCGTGCTGGTACCGCAACTTCTGTCGTTTGCCAAGAGCGCGCACCATAGCCGCGTACATCGCCCTACCTACCCGGACTACATCACCGTCGACCGCTACGACGACGACGGCAACGTGATCGGCGAGCGGCGTTTTTTCGGCCTGTTCACCGCCACGGTGTACAACGAATCGCCGCGCAACATCCCGCTATTGCGTCGCAAGCTCAAGGCGGTGATGGATATTGCGGGCTTCAACCCGCGCGGCCATAACGGCAAGCAGCTGCTGCAGATTCTGGAAGTCTTCCCGCGCGACGATCTTTTCCAGATCGACACCGAGCAGCTTGCCGAGACGGCACTGGGGATTCTCAATATCCGCGAGCGCCGTCAGGTGCGCCTGTTCATCCGCACCGACGTGAGCGGCAAGTTCTATTCGTGCCTGGTGTTCGTGCCGCGGGACGTATTCTCCACCGACCTACGTCAGCGCATCCAAACCATGCTGTGCGACGAGCTCGACGCCCGCTTTGGCGATTTCAACACCTACCTCTCCGAGTCGGTGCTGGCGCGCATCCAGCTCATTTTGCGCTTCAAGGGCGACTCGCCCACGCCCTACGATTTGAAACGGCTCGAGAACAAGGTGTCGAGGCTTTCGCGCAGCTGGCGCGACGAGCTTTTTGACGCCATGAGCGAGGGCTTTGGCGAAGAGCGCACCAACGAGCTGATGGAGCGGTTCCAGCATGCGTTTTCGGCAAGTTACCGCGAGGACTTCAACGCCCGCACCGCGGTGTTCGACATCCAGCACCTGCTGACGCTTCGCGACGACAAAAAGCTGTCGCTGTCGCTCTACCGGCCGATGGAAGAGCAGGTCGGCGGCATGAACCTGAAGCTCTATCATCGCGACAGTCAGATTCCGCTCTCTGACGTGCTGCCGATGATGGAAAATCTTGGCCTGCGCGTGCAGGGCGAGCGCCCTTACGATATCGCAAGCCCCCACGCGCGCTACTGGATCCATGACTTCGAACTCGAGCATTCGCGCACCGGGGTCGACATGAGCCAGATGCGCGATATTTTCAGCGAAGCGTTCCAGCGCATCTGGGCAGGCCAGGCAGACAACGACAGCTTCAACCGGCTGGTGCTCGGCGCCGGGCTCGACTGGCGCGAAGTCGCGATGCTTCGCGGCTACGCGCGCTATCTCAAGCAGATTCGCTTTGGCATGTCCCAGGACTACATCGCCACCACGCTTGCCAACTACCCGTTGATCACCCAGAGCCTGGTCGAGTTGTTCCAGCAGCGCTTCGACCCCGAGGTCGAGTCTCACGACACCCAAGCGTGCGAAGAGCGCCTGAACGAGCATCTCGACGGCGTGGCGAGTCTCAGCGACGACCAGCTGTTGCGCCGCTTGATGGAGCTGATCAAGGCGACGCTTCGCACCAACTACTATCAGCGAACCGAGCAGGGCGAATTCAAGGATTACATCGCCTACAAGCTCGAACCCACGAAAGTGACCGGCATTCCCAAGCCGCGACCGATGTTCGAAATTTTCATGTGTTCGCCGCGGGTCGAGGGTGTTCATCTGCGCGGCGGCAAGGTCGCGCGCGGCGGGCTGCGCTGGTCCGAGCGCCTCGAGGATTACCGCACTGAGGTGCTGGGGCTGATGAAGGCGCAGCAGGTCAAGAACTCGGTGATCGTGCCGGTCGGCGCCAAGGGCGGTTTCGTCTGCAAGCGCATGCCGGAAAACGCCGACCGCGAAACCGTGCAGAACGAGGGCATCGCCTGCTATCAGATCTTCATCCGCGCGCTGCTGGACGTGACCGATAATCTCGAAGGAAGCGAAGTGGTGCCGCCGCAGAACGTGGTGCGCCACGACGAGGACGATACGTATCTGGTAGTAGCAGCGGACAAGGGCACGGCGTCGTTTTCCGACTACGCCAACGCGATCTCACTGGAGTATGGCCACTGGTTGGGCGATGCCTTCGCCTCGGGCGGCGCCAACGGCTACGACCACAAGAAGATGGCGATCACCGCGCGCGGTGCCTGGGAGTCGGTCAAGCGTCACTTCAAGAACCTGGATCTCGACACCCAGCGCGACCCCTTCACCGTGGTCGGTGTCGGCGACATGGCCGGCGACGTGTTTGGCAACGGCATGCTGCTATCCGACAAGATCCAGCTGGTCGGGGCGTTCAATCATCTGCACGTCTTCGTCGACCCCAATCCGGATACCGACGCCTCTTTTGCCGAGCGCAAGCGAATGTTCGACATGGGCCGTTCGAGCTGGGAAGACTATAGCCAGGAGCTGATCTCCCAGGGCGGCGGCGTGTTCAGCCGCAGCGCGAAGTCGATCACGATCACCCCGGAAATGGCTGAGGTCTTCGATATCGAGGCCGACAAGCTCTCGCCTAACGAGCTCATCAACGCCATGCTCAAGGCGAAGGTCGATCTGATCTGGAACGGTGGTATCGGCACCTACGTCAAGGGCTCCGAGGAGACCGACGCCGACGTGGGCGACAAGGCCAACGATGGGCTTCGCATCAACGGTAATGAGCTCAACTGCCGCGTGGTGGGCGAGGGCGGCAACCTTGGTTTGACCCAGCGCGGGCGCATGGAAGCCGCGGCAAAAGGCGTGCGCGTCTACACCGACTTCATCGACAACGCCGGCGGCGTGAACTGCTCGGATCACGAGGTCAACATCAAGATCCTGATCGACGAGGTGGTCAAGCGCGGCGACATGACCGAGAAGCAGCGCAACGAGCTGCTCGCCGAGATGACCGATGAGGTCGGCGAGCTCGTGGTTCTGGACAACTACCGTCAGACCCAGTCGATCGACCTGTCTGAAATGCTCTCCCGCCAGGGCTCCGGGCCGTACCGGCGCTTTATCAGCGAGCTCGAAAGCGCCGGTCAGATCGACCGTGAACTCGAGTTTTTGCCCTCGGACGAAGTGCTCAAGGAGCGCGCCAGCAATAACGAAGGCATGCGCCTGCCCGAGCTATCGGTGCTGACGTCTTATGCGAAAAGCACGCTCAAGGGGGATCTGATCGAGTCCAACGTGCCGGACGATCCTTACATCGACCGCCACCTCGAGCGGCTGTTTCCCTCCGTTTTGGTCGAGCGCTACCAGAAGGAAATGTACGAGCACCGTCTGAAGCGTGAAATCGTCGCCACCCAGGTCGCCAACGATCTGGTGGATCACATGGGCGTGGTGTTCATTCGCCGGCTGATCGACTCTACCGGCGCGGGCCGCGCGGACATTACCCGCGCCTACGTGATTGCCCGCGACGCCTTCAACTTCAATGAGCTGTGGGGCCAGATCGAGGCGCTGGACAACCAGGTTCCCAACCGCGTTCAGTACTCGATGATGCTCGATTTGATGCGCCTGATCCGCCGCGCGACGCGCTGGTTCGTGCGCCTGCACATGGGGCTCTCCACCCAGGATGCGATCGAATACTTCCGTCCGCGGCTTTCGCAGCTTCAGGAGAGCATCGGCGAGCTTCTAAGCGGCGAGGAGCAAACGCAGTGGCTCAAGCGCCGCGACGAGCTCGTCGAGCAGGGTGTACCGGAAACACTGGCCTCGACCGTGGCCGGCGCGCCCAATCTTTACGGCGGGCTTGGGATCATCTTCGCCGCGCGCAGCACCAACGAAAAGCCCCAGCGCGTGGCCGAGGTATTCCACGAAATCGGCAGCCGCCTGGAGCTGCCCTGGATGACGCGTCAGGTGACACAGCTCGAGGTGCGCGATGCCTGGCAGGCCCAGGCGCGGGAAACCTTCCGTGACGACATCGACCGCCAGCAGCTGGCGCTGACCATCAGCGTACTCAACATGGACGCCGGCAGCCGCGATACCCAGGAGCTGGTGGATGAGTGGCTCAAGCAGCACGCGGACCTTCACCGCCGCTGGCGCCGTTTGATCGAAGAGGTGAGCGGCGGCACCGAGGGCGGCTTTGCGCTCTTTGCCGTGGCCGTACGCGAACTCGTCGATCTGGCCGAAAGCGGTAGCGAAGGCTAGGCGGTCCACTCGCTTGACCCGGCGCGCCCCGCTTTGCGGGGCGCGCTTTTTTGTGGGCAGATGCCGCGTTGTGATGCATGGCCTCGGCGCATTTCTGCGACACCCACCGCTTTAAGGTATACTCCCGCCCGATTCTGTTGCCTACGCTATCGCCACCCTTCGATGAATGCCCGGAGCCCTCGATGTATCAGCTCACTCGCTCGCTGCTGTTTCGCCTCGACCCTGAAACCGCGCATGGCCTTACCCTCACCGCGTTGGACAAGCTCTATCAAGCGGGCGGCGTCGAGCGGCTATATGGGCCCGCAGTGAGCGATCCGGTAGAGCTGATGGGGCTCAGGTTCGCCAACCGCGTGGGGCTGGCCGCGGGGCTCGATAAAAACGCCGATCACCTGGATGCACTGGGCGCGCTCGGCTTTGGTTTTGTCGAGGTGGGTACGGTGACGCCCAAACCCCAGCCGGGCAACGACAAGCCGCGCCTGTTTCGCCTCGCCAAGCATGGCGCCATCATCAATCGCTTCGGGTTCAACAACAAGGGCGTGCTGCACCTGGTCGAGCAGGTCAAAAAGCGCCGCTATGCGGGGCTGGTCGGCATCAATATCGGCAAGAACCTCACGACGTCGGTGGACGGGGCGCTGGGCGATTACCTGACGTGCCTGGAGGCAGTGCATGGCGTGGCGGACTATGTGACGGTGAACGTCTCTTCGCCCAATACGCCGGGGCTTCGAACGCTGCAGTTCGGCGACCAGCTCGATGCGCTGCTTGGGCCTCTTCGCGAGCGCGCCAATGAACTGGATGCGCAAACCGGGCGCCGGGTGCCGCTTTTGATCAAGATCGCCCCGGACATGAGCGATGAGGAGATCGCGCTGGTCGCTCAAAGCATTACACGTAACGCTTTTGACGGCGTTATTGCGACCAATACCACCGTCGAGCGCAGCGCGGTGAAAGGTCACGTTCACGCCGAGGAGGCGGGCGGGCTTTCGGGGCGGCCGGTGTTCGAACCCTCGAACCGGATCATTCGCGCGCTGCGCGCGCACTTGCCGGGCTTGCCCATCATCGGGGTCGGCGGCATCGATAGCCCTAAAAAGGCGCAGGAAAAGCTCGCTGCCGGCGCGGATCTCGTGCAGCTCTACTCCGGGCTCATTTATGAAGGCCCCAAACTCGTGAGTGGCTGCGCCAGGGCGCTTGCGAAGGGGTAAGGGGTAAGGTGTAAAGTCTCGCGGTCAGGCACGAAAAAGCCCGCTTGAAAACAGGCGGGCTTGGTCGGTTAAATCTGGTTTTGAAGGTTCGTTTGAAAAACGTCCGGGTCAGGTCATGACCATCGGGTTTTTATGGATACCGGAGACGCCCGTCATGCCGTCCCACTGATCACCGCGACCTTCACGCCAACCGCTCATCCAGTACTCGCGTAAATTGATGTCCTGGCTTGGGCAATCGTCACGAGAGCGACCCGTGACACCCGCTTTGTAACCGTGAACGTATGCCCGCTGGAAGCGATCACGCTTTTGTCGTTTCATTGGCTGACCTCTCTTATGAAAGCCTTGAGTATGAAGCGGCTAACCGGCGCGATGAAAAAAACCGGAAGCAGCCTCGGAGCTTACTTCAAGAGCGAGTAGGTTCCGGGCCACGGGTTCGGCACTCACGTGCATAACGACCCGGAACAACTCGACAAGCCAAGGGTTTGCGTCGACGCAAAGGTTGGTCGTTCGGCGTCAAACCCTGACAATGTACGCATGCGTTTAAGTAGCTACTCTCTTATTGTTAGCCCATGATATGGTCCCTTGTCGACCCCCAAATTGTCATCGAACGTAAACACATTTGCCATATACAGGAATTTCGCGCGGTTACGCGCGCCGATGCTTATGACCGAGCCCAGCCAGAACGCCTCGCTAGAGTTTTTAGCCACCTGCCCCAGAGGCATCGAAAGTCTTCTGCTCGATGAGCTTTTGGCGCTGGGCGCCCGTCCGGACAAGGCCACGGTGGCCGGGGTCTACTTCAGCGCCGATCTCGAAACCGCTTACCGCGCCTGTCTCTGGTCGCGGCTGGCCAACCGAGTCGTACTCGTGATCAAGCGCGCGACGATGGTACAGAGCGCCGCCGAGCTCTACAGTGCTGCGCTCGGCGTGAGCTGGCCGTCGCACGTTAGCGCCGGTAACACCCTGGCGGTCGATTTTCACGGGCGCAGCGACCAGATTCGCCACACCCGCTTTGGCGCGCAAACGGTCAAGGACGCGGTAGTGGATTCGCTGGCGCTGGCGGGGTTGCCGCGCCCGGACATCGACACCAAAACGCCGGATCTGCGCCTTTACGCCCATCTTCATCGGGCGAATTTGACCCTGGGGGTCGATCTTTCCGGCGACAGCCTGCACCGGCGCGGCTATCGCAAGGAGGTCGGTCACGCGCCGCTCAAGGAAAACCTGGCCGCTGCGCTTTTAGTGCGGGCGGGTTGGCTTGAGCGCACCAAGCAAGGGGAGGCGCTGGTCGACCCGCTTTGCGGCTCGGGCACACTGTTGATCGAGGCGGCCCTGATGGCCGCCGATCAGGCTCCCAACCTGCATCGCCCGCGTTTTGGCTTCGAAGGCTGGGCGGGCCACGACGTCGCTATCTGGCAGGAGCTCAAGCGTGAAGCCCAGGCGCGCGCCTCGATCGGGCGAAAACGCTGCAAGACCACGCTCTACGGCTTCGATCAGAGCCCGGCGGCAATCTCCTCGGCCCGGGCCAATGCCATGCGCGCCGGCGTGCCCGCGCTGATCGAGCTGGCCGGGCAGAGTCTGTCACAGCTCACCCGGCCCGAGGCGCTCGATCAGTCGCGCGGCCTGATCATCACCAACCCGCCGTATGGTGAGCGCTTGGGCGAACTTCCGGAGCTTGTCGGCCTGTACGCCACGCTTGGCGACAAGGCGCGCGCGCTCTTTCCTGGCTGGACGCTGGCGGTGTTTACCGGCAACCCGGATCTGGGCCATCGCCTCGGGCTTCGCGCCCACAAGCAGTACGCGCTGAAAAACGCCGCGCTCGACGCCAAGCTGCTGCTGATGGAGATCGACGCGACGCCTCAGGCGAGCGAAAGCGATGAGCGTATCGAGCAAGGGGAGAGCCAACCCGCCGCGCAGGCGGTAAGCGGCGAGCGCCAGGTCTCGGAGAACGCCCAAATGTTCGCCAACCGGCTGGCCAAGAACCAGAAGCGCTTGAAGAAGTGGCTCAAGCAGAGCGGAGAGACCTGCTACCGGATATACGATGCGGACATGCCCGAGTTCGCGCTGGCCGTCGACCGCTATGGCGACAAGGTGCACGTGCAGGAGTACGCCGCGCCGAAGTCGATCAACGCCGGCCAGGCGCAAAAGCGCCTGTTCGATGCGCTCGAAGTGCTGCCCGAGGCGCTCGGCGTGCATTCAAGCGCCATCTACATCAAGCGCCGCGAGCGCCAGGTTGGCAACGCCCAGTACCAAAAGCGCGGTGCCAGCGGTGAGCGTTTCGAGGTGCGCGAGGGCGATGCCCGGCTGTGGGTCAACCTGCGTGACTACCTGGACACCGGGCTTTTTCTGGATCACCGCCCGGTGCGGCGTATGCTCGGCGAGCTGGCTCAGGGGAAGCGCTTTTTGAACCTGTTCTGCTACACCGCGACCGCCACGGTACAGGCCGCGCTCGGCGGGGCGAGCGACAGCGTCAGCGTGGACATGTCCAACACCTATCTGGAGTGGGCCAAGGACAATTTCGCGCTCAACGATCTCGACCAGCGCCGCCACCGGGTAGTGCGCGAGGACTGCTTTCGCTGGCTCGAGCGCGCCGATACCCAGTTCGATCTGATCTTCATGGACCCGCCGACCTTCTCCAACTCGAAGAAGATGCGCGACACCCTGGACGTGCAGCGCGACCACCCGCGCTTGATCGAACTCGCGATGGCGCGGCTGGCCCCCGGCGGCACGCTGGTGTTTTCCAACAACCAGCGCCGCTTCAAGCTCGACGAAGCGCTCACCGAGCGCTATCTGGTGGAAGAGATCACCGCTAACACCTTCGACCCGGATTTTCAGCGGCGAACGAATCTGCACCACGTCTTCACGCTGCGCCACCGGGTCTAAAACGGCGTTAGAGCGCGTCCAGAAGCGATAGCTGGCGCATCGCGTCCTGAGCTTCCGGGGTGTGGTCGTCGGCTTCCAGCACTTTATCGAACCCGCGCGAGGCCTGGATGGTGGCCTCGTCGTCGAGCCACATTTGCGCCTGTTCGCGGGTATCGGCCAACTGATGTTTCAGCCCGCCGAACTGAGTGCCGATCTGCCCCCAGGCGCGGCTGAAGATCCAGTCGCCGAACATGTCCTGGTGAATATGCACCAGCACATAGTCATGGTCGGTTTCCCAGCGTACGATCACTATGGTCTCCTCAAAACCTGTTCTCCTTGAATACGTCCTGTCACGCCTCGCGCGCCTCCAACGTATTGTAAAGCCCGGATATTGAAACGCCTATGAAACTCGTCATCGATGCGAACATTCCCGCCGCCGACACCTGCTTTGGTCACCTGGGCGATATCCTGCGTCGCCCCGGTCGCGAGATCAGCGCCCAGGACGTAAGCGATGCCGACGCGCTGATCGTGCGCTCGGTCACCCAGGTCGATGCGGCGCTGCTCCAAAAGAGCCCGGTGCGCTTCGTGGGAAGCTGCACCATCGGCGTGGATCACGTCGACCTCGACTTTCTGGACGAGCGCGGCATCGGCTTTGCCAGTGCCCCGGGCTGTAACGCCGAGGCGGTGGTGGACTACGTGCTGGCAAGCCTTTTGACGTTGGCCGAGCAGGGCGGCTGGTCGCTGTTCGAGCGCACCGTTGGAATCGTGGGCGCGGGCAACGTCGGCGGGCGGCTCAGGGCGCGCCTCAAGGCGCTTGGGCTGGCGGTACTGGTGTGCGACCCACCGCGGGCCGAGCGCGAGGGGGCCGAAGGCTTCGTCGCGCTCGATGAGCTCATCGAGCGCTGTGACGTGCTCTGCCTGCACACGCCGCTGGTACGCGAAGGCGAGCATGCAACCCGCCATCTGCTCAACGCCGAGCGGCTCGCGGCGCTTGCGCCCAACACGGTGCTGATCAATGCCGGGCGCGGCGACTGTGTGGATGGCCAAGCGCTGGATGAGCGCCTGGCGGCGCGCGGTGATCTCGAGGCCGTGCTGGACGTGTGGGAGAGTGAGCCTGCCATCGATGCCGGCTTGTTCGAGCGGGTCGCGCTTGGCACACCCCACATTGCCGGCCACAGCCTGGATGGCAAGCTGCGCGGCACCTTCATGATTCAACAAGCGCTGACGCAAACGCTAAACCTGCCCGAAGGGCCGTCATTTTCCAGCCTTTGCCCAGCGCCTGCATTGAGAGCGGTGCATTTACAAGGTGCGCTGCCCGTCGAGGATGCGCTACGTTTATGTATGAGAGCGGTCTACGACGTGCGCCGCGATAGGCAGGCGCTCAAACGAGAGTGCCGCCAGCGCGGACCGGCGGCCGGTTTCGATGACTGCCGAACGAACTATCCGCTGCGCCGTGAGTTCGCCACCCTGGAGGTTCAGTTGTCGGGCGATGCGCGCTCACTCGAAGCTGTGCTGTCTGGGGCGGGCTTCAGCGCCCGATGCATCGAGTAGGCGCCATAGCGGCGAGCGCGATAGATAACGCTTGCACGGGCCCGGCAGGTTGTTTTATATCGAACAAACTACCCGACGAGGACCGCACGTCATGGATAAACGAATCACGATCCTGCCGACCGAGGCCATCGGAAGCCTTCCCCGTACACAAGCGCTGATGCAGGCCCAGCGCGAGTACAATGCGGGCCAGCTGGATTGGGCAGCCATGCAGGCTCTTTTTGATGAAGCGGTAAAGCAAACCATGAGCGAGCTGGAAGCCACCGGCTCGCCGATCATCACCGACGGCGAACAGCGCAAGACCCATGGCTTTGCCACCTATCTGGTCGAGGGCGGTCACAACTTCGCCCCGGACGGTCTCGAAATTCCCTTCAGCGATGGCCACGTGCGCCGCCTGCCGCGGCTGGTATCCGGCCCGTTTCGCTACGCACTCTCTGCCGCCGACACGCTCGTAAAAGCGAGGCACTACACGAAACTGCCCATGAAGCAGGCGATCATCTCGGCTTCGGCGGTGAGCCTTTTTTACCCCTCCGAGCCAATCGAGGGCTACAGCCGCGCTCAGTTTCTCGAGGATTTGATCGACGAGCAGGAGAAAGAGATCCGCGGCTGCTTCGTCGCGGGGGCCGACAAGGTGCAGATCGACTTTACCGAGGGCAGGCTGGCGCTCAAGCTCGACCCCAGCGGCAGCGTGCTCGATAGCTTCATCGAACTCAATAACCGGGTGCTGGCACGGCTCACCGAGGAAGAGCGCCAGCGTATCGGTGTTCACACCTGCCCAGGCGCTGACCACGACGCCACTCATAGCGCCGATGTCGACTACGCGGAGCTGTTGCCGAGTTTGTTCGAGCTCAAGGCCGGCAGTTTCTACATCGCCATGGCCGGCGAGGCGGACCCGGAGCGCGGACTCAAAATCGTTGCGCGCTATTTAAAGCCTTGGCAGCGCGCCTTTATCGGCGTGATCGATGTCAACGACCCGCGTATCGAAACCCCCGAAGAGGTGTGTGAGCGCGTGCTGCAGGCGGCTCGCTTCATCCCGCTCGAGCAGTTGGGTACCACCGACGACTGCGGTTTTTCACCGTTTTGCGACGATGTTTCCACCTCGCGGGAAACCGCGCTGGCCAAGATTCGCGCGCGCATAGAAGGAACGAAGCTGGCGCTCGAACGGCTGCACGCCGGCGCCCTGCATGAATAGAGATCCAGCGCCCCTTCAGAGCATGGCTGTCTTCGATGCCCAGCAGCGTCTGGTCGACTGGAACGCCGGGTTTGCCGAGGAGTTCGCCGATGCCGCGACGCTTCTCAACCCGGGCGTGAGCGCCACGGCGATTCTTGAGGCTTGCCTGTTGCCTGAACGGGCGCTGGATCTTTCCTGGCTCGACGCGCAGGCACTGCCACCGGAATTCGAGTACATCAATGGCCGGCGCTCGCTAACGGTCACCCAGTTACCTGGCGTCAATGGTCACGTCATTCGCTTGGCCCGTACCCACGAGCCCGCGCCGCCACTTCACTCTGGCATGCTCGAAGAGAGCGCCGATCGGCTGCGCTCGGCGGCGCTGCAAATTTCCACGGCGGTATTGCGCCGCCGCGAGCAGGAGCATCAGCGTCTTCACGAACTGGCCCTCAAGGACGGGCTCACTAGCGTTGCAAACCGTCGCTATTTCAATGAGCGGCTGGACCAGGAGTGGCGGCGCTGTCGTCAGGACCAGCTATCGCTGTCGATGTTTTTTCTCGATATCGACTTTTTCAAGCGCTACAACGATCACTACGGCCATGTAAGCGGCGACGAGTGCCTGAAGGCCATCGCCGACCTGCTCAAACAACATATTCACCGCCCCCGGGATCTGGTCGCGCGCTACGGCGGCGAGGAGTTCATCTGCCTGCTGCCGGGCACGGATCTATTCGACGCAACGCGCAAGGCGCTCGAGCTCGAAGCCGCCGTTCGCGCGCTGGCGCTGCCCCACAGCACCTCGGATGTCGCGCCGGTAGTGACGATCAGCCTGGGCGTTGCCAGCACGCGCTGTGTGACCGGCGACGACCCGTCGGTACTGATCAAGGCGGCCGATCAGTTACTTTACGAGGCCAAGGCGGCCGGGCGAGGGTGCGTGCGTTCGGCGCTGTATACGCTGGTCACGTGAGCATTCAAGGGCATGAAAAAGCGAGGCGCCCTGAACCGGCTGGTCCAGGGCGCCTCGCGATCGCGTAGCAAGTGTTTTTAAAAGGGCTGGATATAAGCGCTTATTGGCGATAGGCCGCTTCCTTCAACGCGCGAATGCGCTCATCCAGCGGCGGGTGGCTGGCAAAGAGTTTCTCCAGAAGCGAGCGGGTCTGGCCCTTGGTGATCGCCATGGCGCGCATGGTGTCGGGCATTTGATCCGGCATCTCGGTTTCGGCTTTCAAACGCGCCAACGCATTGACCATGGCGTTGGTGCCCGCAAGCCTGGCGCCGGCTTCATCGGCGCGATACTCGCGAAAGCGCGAAAACCAGGCGACGATGGCCGAGGCGATGATGCCAAAGACGATCTCCGCGACCATGACCACCGCAAAGTAGCCCATGAACCCAAGCCCGCCTTCGCTGCCGCGGCTTTTCAGGAAGCCGTCGAGCAGGTGCGCCACGGCCCGGGCGAAGAACATGACGAAGGTGTTGACCACGCCCTGAATCAGCGCCAGCGTCACCATGTCGCCGTTGGCCACGTGACCGATTTCGTGGGCCAGTACCGCGCGTACCTCGTCCGGGCGCATGCGGTTGAGTAGCCCCGCCGATACCGCGACCAGCGCATCGTTTTTGTTCCAGCCGGTGGCGAAGGCGTTGGACTGCTGCGCCGGAAAGATACCGACTTCCGGCGTCTTGATGCCCGCCTCGCGGGAAAGCTCGGCCACGGTGTCCACCAGCCACTGTTCGGTGGAATTGGAGGGCGCCTCGATCAGCACGGTGCCGGTGGAGCGCTTGGCCAGCCACTTCGACATGAACAGCGAGATCATCGAGCCCGCCATGCCAATGATGAAGCAGAACAGCAAAAGGCCGGTGAAGTTGATGCCCTGACTTCGTAAATAGCCTTCCACGCCAAACAGGCGCAGCGTAAAGCTTGCTACCAGCACCACTGCAAGGTTGGTGGCCAGAAACAGCAGAATACGCATCATCGTAGTGATCTCCTTCAGGATTTTAAACGGTTGACGTTCAGCGGTTAGAGTCGGTTATCGCGCGCCAGTTTCCAGCGTCTACTGACGATAGCGGGATAAAAAGTTGGCGAACCGATCCAGCGCGTCGCCAAGCTGATCCGCCCAGGGCAGGGTGACGATCCGCACGTGGTCGGTATCCGGGGCGTTGAAGGCGCTGCCCTGTACCAGCAGGATTTTCTCCTGCAGCAGCAGATCCAGCACCAGCTGCTGATCATCCTTGATGTTGAAGATCGCCGGGTCCAGCCGCGGAAAGGCGTAGAGCGCGCCCTTGGGTGTGACGCAGGATACCCCGGGAATGGCGTTGAGCTTTTCCACGGTGATGTCGCGCTGGGCCAGAAGTCGCCCGCCGGGCAGCACCAGATCGTTGATCGACTGATAGCCGCCGAGCGCCGTTTGAATGGCGTGCTGAGCCGGCACGTTGGCGCACAGACGCATCGAGGCGAGCATGGTCAGGCCCTGTATGTAGTCCCGCGCCCGCTTTTTGGCCAGCGTGCCGGAAATGGTCATCCAGCCGGAGCGAAAGCCGGCGCAGCGGTAGCTCTTGGACAGCCCGTTCATGGTGATCACGAGCTGGTCGTCATCGGCAAGCGCGCCGGTGGCGGTGTGCTCGACGCCGTCGTAAAGGATCTTGTCGTAGATTTCATCGGAAAATACGACCAGCTGGTGCTCCTGGGCGACCTTTAACACCTGGCGAACCACCTCCGGCGGGTAGACGGCGCCGGTCGGGTTGTTGGGGTTGATCAGCACGATCGCCCGCGTGCGGCTGGTGACTTTGGCGCGAATGTCGTCGATGTCCGGTGCCCAGTCGGCCTGCTCGTCGCAGCGGTAGTGAACGCCGTGGCCGCCGGACAGGTGCGCCGCGGCGGTCCAGAGCGGGTAGTCCGGTGCGGGAATCAGCACTTCGTCGCCGTCGTTCAAAAGTGCCTGCATGCACATCACGATCAGCTCGGAAACGCCGTTGCCGATATAGATGTCCTCGATGCCCACACCGGGAATCTCCTTGCGCTGGCACTCCTGCATGATCGCCTTGCGCGCCGAGTAGAGCCCCTTGGAGTCACAATAGCCCTGAGCGGTGGGCAGGTTGCGCATCACGTCCTGAAGAATCTCTTCGGGCGCTTCGAACCCGAAGGGGGCGGGGTTACCGATGTTGAGCTTCAGAATGCGTTGACCTTCGTCCTCCAGCCGTTTGGCGTGCTCGAGAACGGGGCCGCGAATGTCATAGCAGACGTTGTGCAGCTTGTTCGATTTCTTGAGCGGCTGCGGCTCTGTGAGCGATGAGTCTACGGGGTGCGTCGTGTCCATGAAGTGTCCCAGAGTACCTTGGTTGGTCGGGTTATTGGTCAACGGGGTCGATCGGCGAAGTCACTGGTCATTATGCGCGTGGGGGCCTGCGCTGTCTGCGCCCAATTCGGCGTTATCGGCGGGCGTCTCACCTGCATCGATCTCGTCCGCCGGGGCGGGGATGTCGTCCGGGGTTTCCAGCGTAATGCGCCCGAGTTTGCCGTCGCGAAGCTCGTGCAGCAGTACCTCGCTTCCGCGGTGCCAGTCCACCTCGCCGCCGGGGCGCAGGCCGCCGCGCTTGGCGGCGATCTCCTTGAGGATCGCGTGGCCGTCGAAGCCCGCCAGGGCGAGAAAGTCCGGGCGCGTGGGGCCGTCGGCGTCGACGCTCTGAGGCGTTGGGAGCGCCTCGTAAACCGGCAGCGCCTTGAGCTTGTAGCGGCTCTTGAGCGCCTCGGGATAGCGTTTGGCGAGCTCGGCGCAGGCGACGATCGCCACGTCCACGTACTCGATGGCGGTGTCGCGAATGGCGCCGCTGGCGGCCAGCCGGTAGGCGCTCGCCTGATCCTCGATCTTGGGCCACAGTACCCCGGGCGTGTCGATCAGCGCCACGCGCCCGTCGATGCGCACCTTCTGCTGGCGCTTGGTGACCGCCGGCTCGTTACCGGTCTTGGCGATCTTGCGCCCGGCCAGGCCGTTGATCAGCGTGGATTTACCCACGTTGGGAATGCCCATCACCATCACGCGCACGTCGCGGTCCGCGCGCACCGCGCCGGCAAGCTCGTGGCAGAGCTTGGGGATCTTCTTGAGTTCGCGGCTCTGGGTGGTGGTCACCGCCAGCGCTCGGGTGTCGGGTTGGGCATCGAAATGCGCGACCCATTCGCTGGTGCGCGTCGGGTCGGCCAGATCCGCCCGGGTCAGAATCTTCAAAACCGGCTTGTGGCGGGTCAACTCGGCCAGCATCGGGTTGGCGCTGGAGTAGGGCAGACGCCCATCGAGCACCTCGATGACCACGTCGATTTCCGGCAGCGCCTCCTTGATCTGGCGGCGGGCCTTGTTCATGTGTCCGGGAAACCAGCCGAGCATGGAACTCTCCTGAAAGCGCAATCAAAGGGCAAAAAAAACGGGCTGCCATTCTATCAGAATGCCAGCCCGCGAGTGCGCGACTCATGTGGATGCGCCCGAAAACCGGGGGCGCCATTACTCGTTGGGGTGAAACTCCAGCGACACCGAATTTATACAGTAGCGAAGCCCGGTGGTGTCCGGCGGCCCATCCGGGAAGACGTGGCCCAGATGGGCATCGCAATGCGAGCAGACGACCTCGGTACGGGTCATGCCGTGGCTCGTATCGCTGTGCTCCTCGACGCTGTGGCTCCCCAGCGGCCGGTCGAAGCTTGGCCAGCCGCAGCCAGCCTCGAACTTGTGCTCGTTTTCAAACAGCGGGGCATGACAGCAGACGCAGTGATAAATGCCCTGTTCGTCGCTGACCTGATAGTCGCCGGTGAACGGACGCTCGGTGCCTTTTTCCCGCGCCACGCGGTACTGCTCGGCGCTGAGCTCGCTGCGCCACTGCTCCGGCGTTTTTTCGATCTTGGCCATGGGCGCCTCCTTGATGGCGTGTGTCGGTAAAGCGTTGGTTCTTCAAAGCGATAGGTATCGCTTGGACTACTCATGACGGCATAGGGTTCAGTTTAGGCGATAAGCGCGGCTTTACCCAACCGGCGCACGGTGAGCGGCCAGTGGCTTGTAACAAGCGCCGCGCCTGCGATGGGAAGAAGGGAAGAAACAAAGAAGGGCGGCGGCGCTGTACGCCAGCTCGATACTCGGGTCGAGCGTAAGTAAAATCACAAACTGAAAATCAGTGGCTTGACATCAAAAGGCCCTCTGAGTAATATACGCGCCACCTCGACGAGGCAATGAAACGTCCCATTCGTCTAGTGGTCCAGGACACCGCCCTTTCACGGCGGTAACAGGGGTTCGAACCCCCTATGGGACGCCACTTCATCGTCAAGGTATCGGAGTGCGGGAATAGCTCAGTGGTAGAGCATCGCCTTGCCAAGGCGAGGGTCGAGAGTTCGAATCTCTTTTCCCGCTCCATAACGTGTCCCATTCGTCTAGTGGTCCAGGACACCGCCCTTTCACGGCGGTAACAGGGGTTCGAACCCCCTATGGGACGCCACTCCGAACGCGAAAATTGATAAGCGGGAATAGCTCAGTGGTAGAGCATCGCCTTGCCAAGGCGAGGGTCGAGAGTTCGAATCTCTTTTCCCGCTCCATAACGTGTCCCATTCGTCTAGTGGTCTAGGACACCGCCCTTTCACGGCGGTAACAGGGGTTCGAACCCCCTATGGGACGCCAATTTCGCGCCTTCCAGTACTAAGCGGGAATAGCTCAGTGGTAGAGCATCGCCTTGCCAAGGCGAGGGTCGAGAGTTCGAATCTCTTTTCCCGCTCCAATTTTTTACCCCCTACTTTTCGATCGGTTCGCTATTACACGGTAGCGACGGTTTTGCCGTTTCCGATTTTCAGGCGTGCCCAGCCGTTAGCTTGAAAACGATCCCGACTGCCCCCATCTATGGGCGTTCTATACTGTTTATCCTCTTTTGCTGACAGGACATGTTCATGGCCGAACCGGCATTGTCTATCCGTGGCCTTACCAAAGTGTACGGCAACGGCTTTCACGCCCTGAAGGGTATCGATCTCGACGTCCAGCAGGGCGATTTTTTTGCGCTGTTGGGGCCCAACGGAGCGGGGAAGTCGACCACCCTGGGGGTGGTGTGCTCGCTGGTGCAAAAAACCGAAGGCAAGGTCTCCATCTTCGGTATCGACATCGACAAGGACTTCGCTAAAGCCAAATATCAGCTTGGCGTGGTGCCCCAGGAGTTCAATTTCAGCCAGTTCGAGAAAGTGCTGGATATCGTCATGGCCCAGGCGGGCTACTACGGCATGAAGCGCAGCGAGGCGCTTCCGCGGGCCAAACAGCTTCTCACCGACCTCGGCCTTTGGGACAAGCGAAACGGCAGCGCGCGCATGCTCTCCGGTGGCATGAAGCGGCGCCTGATGATTGCCCGCGCCCTGATGCACCGCCCGAAGCTCCTGATTCTCGACGAGCCCACCGCCGGCGTAGATATCGAGCTTAGACGCAGCATGTGGGAGTACATGCGTCGCCTCAATCGCGACGAGGGCACCACTATCATTTTGACCACGCACTACCTGGAAGAGGCCGAAAGCCTGTGTCGTAACATCGCCATCATCAATAATGGCGACATCGTGCGTAACACCAGCGTGCGTGAGCTGCTCGCCGAGCTCGACATCGAAACCTTTCTGCTCGACCTGGCCGAGCCGATCACCACCGTACCCGAAATCGAAGGCTTCGCGATCCAGCAGATCGAGCCGTCGCAGCTTTCGCTGGCGATCGAGCGGGGCCAAGAGCTCAACACCGTGTTCGAGGCGCTCAGCGCCCAGGGCATCAAGGTGGTGTCGATGCGCAACCGCGCCAACCGGCTCGAGGAAATGTTCGTGTCCATGGTCGAGCAGGGCCAGAAATCCATCGATGAGCCGAGCTCCAAGGAGACCTCCGCATGAACGCAACGCAAACCCTGGTGGCGCTCTGGACGCTGGTGATCAAGGAGGTCAAGCGCTTCACTCGGATCTGGCCGCAGACGCTCTTGCCGCCGTCGATCACCATGGCGATGTACTTCATCATCTTCGGCAACCTGATCGGTTCACGCATCGGCGCGATGGATGGCTTCAGCTACATGGACTTCATCGTGCCCGGCTTGATCATGATGTCGGTGATCACCAACAGCTACTCCAACGTCGCCTCGAGCTTCTTCTCCAACAAGTTTCAGCGCTCGGTCGAGGAGATGATGGTCTCGCCGATGCCCAACTGGGTGATCCTCTCCGGCTTCATTCTGGGCGGTATGGCGCGCGGGCTGGGCGTGGGGCTGATCGTCACGGTCGTGTCGCTGTTCTTTACCAGGCTTAGCCTCGAGCATCCGCTGTTGACCCTGCTGGTGGTCGTGCTGACCTCGGCGCTATTCTCCATCGGCGGCTTCATCAATGCGCTCTTGGCCAACAAGTTCGACGACATCTCGATCGTGCCGACCTTCGTATTGACGCCGCTGACCTATCTGGGCGGGGTGTTCTACTCGATCTCGATGCTGCCGGACTTCTGGCAGGGCGTATCGATGCTCAACCCGATCCTCTACATGGTGAACGTGTTCCGCTACGGCTTTCTGGGCGTGTCGGACATTCCCGTGGGCTGGGCGCTGGCCGCCGTGTTCGCGTTCATCGTCGTGCTGTTCACCGTCGCGCTGTTCATGCTCGAGCGCGGTCGCGGCATTCGCAGTTAAGGAGTCTGTCATGGCACACCGCCCCGATACTCTGGAACACGCGCCCCTGGGGCGCGATTCCGCCTACCCGGAGCAGTATGACGCGGCGCTGCTCTTCCCCATTGCCCGCGCCGCCAACCGGGCGCCGCTGGGCATCGAGGAGGGCGCGCTGCCCTTCATCGGCGAGGACGAGTGGCACGCCTTCGAAGTGTCCTGGCTCAATGGTCGTGGCAAGCCCGTCGTGGCGGTGGCGCGCTTCACGCTGCCGGCAAGCTCGCCGAACCTGATCGAATCCAAATCCTGGAAGCTCTACCTCAATAGCTTCAATCAGACGCGCTTTGAAAACATCGACGCGGTGCGAGGCGTTTTGAAAGAGGACCTTTCCCGTGTGGCCGGTGCCGCGGTAGGCGTCGAGCTTTTCGACGTGGACGATGCCGCCCTCGACTCGGTGCGCCTGCCCGGCGAATGCCTGGACGCGCTTGATATCGCCGTCGACGACTACACCCCGAGCGCGGATCATCTAAGTGCCGATGGCGAAGTCATCGAGGAAACCCTCTACTCGCACCTGCTGAAATCCAACTGCCCGGTCACCGGCCAGCCGGATTGGGGTAGCGTGATGATTCGCTACAAGGGCAAAAAGATCGACCGTGAAGGGCTGCTGCGCTATTTGATCGGCTTTCGCCAGCACCAGGATTTTCACGAGCACTGCGTCGAGCACATCTTTACCGATATGATGCAGCGCGCCGATCCCGAGGAGCTTCTGGTGCTGGCGCGCTACGTACGCCGGGGCGGGCTCGATATCAGCCCCTGGCGGGCCACGAAGGGAATGGCGCCGCCGGGGTCGCTGCGTCTGGCAAGACAGTAAGGCGTTGCGCTAAAGTAGAGCGCTCACCACAGGCCGGCTTAATCAAAGGACGCAGAATGGATGCACTGACGCTTCTTCACGAACGGAGCTCCATGGGCAAGCTCACCGAGCCCGCGCCCAGCGCCGAGCAGCTCGAAGCGCTTTACCAGGCGGCGCTGCGCGCGCCGGATCACAAGGAGCTGCGCCCCTGGCGTTTCATCGAGTTCAGCGGGGAAGGACGCGAGCGCCTCGGCGAGCTGTTCGCCGAAGCGGAGTTCCAGGAAGACCCCAGCGCGTCTGATGATACGCTCAACGCCGCGCGCCAGAAGCCGCTTCGCGCGCCGATGATCATCGCGGTCATCGCCCGCGTGACGCCGGAGCTTCCCAAGGTACCCAAGATGGAGCAGGTCATCTCCGCTGGCTGCGCCGCCCACGGCATTCTGCTGGCCGCCCACGCGCTGGGGCTGGGCGCCATGTGGCGAAGCGGCAAGTACGCGTTCGACCCGGTCGTGCGCAAGGGGCTGAGTCTCGAAGAGGACGATGAGGTCGTCGCGTTCATCTACCTGGGCAGTTTGGGCGGGCGCCACAAGCCGCTGGCCCGCCACGATGTCAGCGACTTCGTCGAGCGCTGGAACTAACCCGATACGTCGAGGAGGTCGCATGGCCACGTCTCGCGAGCCCGGTACGCCATTCCCACGCTTGTCACTTCCCGAAAAGGGGGAGGAGGACCTGGACGCCTTTCAGCGCTGGCTGACCCAAGCGATCCCCATGGTGGACGCCCTCGGTCTCAAAAGAATGAGTCAGAACAACGGCCATCTGGTGTGGGAGCTTGCGCTTGCGCCCTCGCTCAACGACAAGGGCACCGGTTTTGGCGGTGCGCTGACCGCCCAAACTACGCTGCTGGGCTGGTGCTGGACCACGCTCTGGCTTCGCCAGCAGGGCCTGGCGCGCGACGTGGTGGTCGCCGAGGCCTCCCAGCGCTTTCTGGCCCCGGTCACTCACGACTACCGGCTGATATGCAAACCCGAAGACCCTCGGGGCCCGGATGATCTCGCAAGCCGCCTCGAAACCCGTGGAAAGGGCCGTATTACGCTGGTGCAGGCGCTCTACTGCCACGACGTTCTCTGTCTGGAGGCCCGCGGTACCTACGCCGTTTTGAGCTGAATGCGGAAAAGACTTGCTATTTAATACCTTAACCCCTAAAATACGCGCCGTTCTGTTGGGAAAGGCAACGCCCGGACCGATAGACAAAATGCGGAGGGGTGTCCGAGTGGTCGAAGGAGCACGCCTGGAAAGTGTGTAAGTCGAAAGGCTTCGAGGGTTCGAATCCCTCCCCCTCCGCCACCGAATATGAAAAGGGGAATCAAGCATCAGCTTGGTTCCCCTTTTTCGTTTCTGGTTTTTAAGCATTTTCCCGGCATGGCTAAAGAGCAGGGTGCTTTGGTTAATCTTTTTATGCTCTTTTCCTGGCTACCAGTGCCTCGCCTCATGCTGATGCAATAATTGTGTAGATCGATACAGGGAGAGCGAATGGTCATTAAAACCGTACTCGCGTTATCCACGTTGGTCCTATCAAACCTGGCCATGGCTGCCGATATACCGCGCTTTAAAGTTGAGGCCATTTGCAAGGAAATTTCTGGCAATAGCCACGAGATGTATGATTTTTGTATTGAGCAGGAGCAAAAGTCCTATGACCAACTGCGCGATAACGCCGAATCGATCGACCCGCGCACGATGCGCTATTGCACCGAGGGCGCTGGCGATAGCTATGAGGTGCTGCTGTTTTGTGTAGAAGATGAAACCAGCGATGACGCCGAGCCCTACAGTCACCCGAAATCCTTCAGCTTCGACTAACTAGCGAAAGGACTGCCTCGCGAAAGGTGGCGCGAGCAAGCGCGACTTGCCGCCAGACGATCTGCAATCGATGAGCGCCCGCCATGCAGGACGGGCGCAGTTGCCTGGTGTTGTCGTCCGTACCGGCGAGAACGGTTTTGCGCAGTGCCACGGGTTTCATTCCAATAGGCTTTCACACCGCTGTAGGCATCGTCATCGGTGACGCTGGCGATGCACAATGGAAAGCTTTTGGTTCTGCCTTCGGTTGGACTTCGGTAGAGCACTTCGACAGCAGTGCCACATTCCTTGGTACCCCTCGCGATCCCCTCCCAATCCGCATACAATCCCTCATCTCGTCACACCTTTGACCCAGAGAGTTTCATGGCCCTTTCTTTCGATACCGATAACGCTGCCGGCGCGGATGAATCGCCCTACGCCGAATTTGGCGAGCACGCGCTGCTGGAAAAGCTGCTGGAAATTTATGACCAGCGGGCGATCGCTGAAGCGCTTTCGGAAGTGGAGCCGGGGCGCTGGTGTCGGGAAACCGTCAACCGCTGGGCGAAGGGGAAGGCGAGCCCAAGTGTGACGCCGGCCGCGCGTCAACGCATGATCGCCATGCTGCCCGCGCCCAAGCCAAACGATATTAAACCGGCGTTTCGCTTTGTGGATCTGTTCGCCGGTATCGGCGGGATTCGCAAAGGGTTCGAGGCGATTGGCGGGGAGTGCGTACTGACCTCGGAGTGGAACAAGTACGCGGTGCGCACCTACAAGGCCAACCACTTTTGCGATCCGCTCAAACATCGCTTCAACGAGGACATTCGCGAGCTGACTCTGAGTGCGGATCTCTCCGTGGACGAAGAGGCGGCTTACCGCCATATCGACCGCCACGTACCGGACCACGATGTGCTGCTGGCGGGCTTTCCCTGCCAGCCGTTTTCGCTGGCGGGCGTATCGAAGAAGAACTCGCTGGGGCGCAAGCACGGGTTCGAGTGCGACGCTCAGGGCACGCTCTTTTTCGACGTGGCGCGCATTCTCGCGGCCAAGCGGCCGGCGGCCTTCGTGCTGGAGAACGTCAAGAACCTCAAGAGCCACGACCAGGGCAAGACCTTTCGCGTAATCTGCGAAGCACTTGACGAGCTGGGTTACGAGGTGGCCGATGTCGATGCGCCGAAAGGGCGCGATCCAAAAGTGATCGATGCCAGGCACTTCGTTCCGCAGCACCGAGAGCGCATCGTGCTGGTCGGCTTTCGCCGCGACCTGAACGTTCACGAAGGCTTCAGCCTGAAAGAGATCGCCAACCTCTACCCGGATCAACCGTCGAGCTTTGGCGAGCTGCTCGATGCCGAGGTCAACGATAAGTACGTGCTCACGCCCAAACTCTGGGAGTACCTCTACAAGTACGCCCAAAAGCATCGCGAAAAGGGCAACGGTTTCGGCTTTGGGCTGACGCGTGAGAATGATGTGGCCCGCACGCTCTCGGCGCGCTATCACAAGGATGGCTCGGAGATTCTGGTCGACCGCGGATTCGACGACGCCGAGGATTTTTACACTGATGCCAACCAGCGTAACCGGCCCAGGCGGCTCACGCCTCAGGAGTGCGCGCGGCTGATGGGGTTCGATGCGCCCGGCGAAAGCCGCTTCGTCATTCCGGTCTCCGATACCCAAGCGTATCGCCAGTTCGGCAACTCGGTGGTCGTGCCGGTGTTCGAAGCCGTTGCCCGGCTGATGAAACCGCGCCTTCTCGCCGCCGTTAACATAGAAGCAAACCGTCCAATACAGAAAGAGTCCCAACTCGAAACACCGCTGGCGCGCTAGCTTTTGCTAGAGGTCTGGCGCGGCGGTAAAGGTAGGCCGAGCGTGCTACGCTTTGAAGACCTTCCCGGCGGATACTCGCATGACCGACATCGTTGATCGTTCCACGCGTTCGAAAATGATGGCTTCCATCAAGGGCAAGAACACCGCGCCGGAGCGCTTCGTGCAGGCCGAGCTCGAACGGCGCCATATGTCCTTCGAGGCGCACTCGGTCGAGCTTCCCGGCAAGCCGGACGTGATCCTTCCGCTTTATCAGGTCGCACTTTTCGTCAACGGCTGCTTCTGGCACCGCCACCAGGGCTGCTTCTACGCCACCACGCCGGCCAGCCAGAAAACGTTCTGGCAGGAGAAACTGGGCGAAAACGTCGAGCGCGACGTGCGCAAGCGCGCCGAGCTCGAAGCGCTGGGTTGGCGGGTGATCGTCGTGTGGGAGTGCGGGGTCAAGCACTGCCCGGATCAGTTCGAGGAGGTGGTGGAGGCGATCGAAGGCGAGCTTACCCTGACCGAGTGGCCCGAGAAGCCGCCGCGAGTACGCGAGTGACCCGTGTCAGCGCCAACTTCATTACATGGATTAAACAACCGCCTTCATTTGTCTCGATCTGGCGCTGTGCCCGCGCTAAATCCCCCATCTTTGCTACCCTGATAGGGCTGTCGGCCATGGTCGGCGGCGGTAATGGAGCAACGACACTCATTGGATGATCGAGGTATTTCATGGCGGACTTTCAGCGTATCAATCTGAGCCTGGACCACTACAGCTGGGACGACATCCCGAGCAACGACCCGCGCGTGAGCGGCGAGCCGGAAGAGAGCACGACCTTCGACCCCAAACACGGAAGCGAAGTGCTCTATATGCTGAACATGGTGCTTTCCGCCTCGGCGCCGATCTCCGCGCTGCACAAGGGAGAGGAACTGATTCGCGATGAGCTGCCCGCCGGCTCGCAGGACCAGTTTGCGGTCAAGAAGTGGCTCGACGAGCGCCTCTAAACGATGTAAAGACAGGCAGCTCAAGCGCTGCCGGAAATGAAAAAGCCCCGCCATGGCGGGGCTTTTTAGTGTCCGGACGTACGCGTTATTTGACGTCGTTGCCCAGTGCCGACAAACGCTCTTCGCTCAGCGCGATATCCGCGTTCTTGTTCACGCCGATGCCCTGGTCGATGATGTTCTGGGCGATCTGCTTGGCATCGTCCAGCGAGTGCATCACGTAGGTGCCGCACTGGTATTCGTTGAGCTCGGGAATTTCGTCCATGCGGTTGAGTGCCAGCACATCGCGCATGGAGGCAAGCCAGGCCTCGCTGACGCGCTCTTCCGAGGGGCTTCCCAGAAGGCTCATGTAAAACCCGGTACGACAGCCCATGGGCGAAATGTCGATGATCTCGACGCCGTCGCCGTTCAGGTGGTTGCGCATGAAACCGGCGAACAGGTGCTCCAAGGTGTGGATGCCTTTTTCACCCATCATGTCTTCGTTGGGCTTGTTGAAGCGCAGATCGAACACGGTGATGGTGTCGCCAGAGGGAGACGTCATGGTCTTGGCAACGCGAACCGCCGGGGCGTTCATGATCGTGTGATCGACGGTAAAGCTATCGAGTAGTGGCATGGGAGCTCCTTGGTGTCATCGATGGGGCCGTTTGAAGTGGCGCCTGCCTCAAACAGGGATACAACGAGAGCGGGGCGCTTCGAGCGCCCCTTCGTCTCGTTCGATTTAGCGGTCTTAAAAAGGCAGCGCGCCGCTAAAGCCGATGCCCAGCACGGCAATGATGACGATGATAACAACGATGGCGGTGGTTGATGGCATTTTCTTTCCCTGATCCGTTGGTTAAACCCTCAAAGCTTAGTGCAAGGTGCCTGGTTACGCACGGCGCATTCCCTCGCGGTGCTTCGCTATACAAAAAGCGCCCGATCGTCGATGACGACCGGGCGCTCGGCTAACGCTACGCTTTAAGCGGCGTTAGCCGCACTGACAGTTATGGCCGCAGTCGGCGCTGCCGTCTGTGTGGCCAATGGCGCAGGACTGGCAACAAAAACGTTGACCATCTTTTTCGATGGACTCCGCGTTAACGGCGCACTCGCATTTGGGGCATGCACACTGTTGTTCAGACATAACGACCTCCTTGGTGGACACTCTTGAGCGTAGTGGTCTGATGCGGTGTTATGTAATTGCTATTTCCAGGAAAATTTCGATCCAGCCGATCAGGGCGCGGTGTTTGGGCTATCGTGAACGGGAAAGAGCTTTACGGTCGGTTTTGGAGCAGATACGAAAAAGCACCCTTAAAAAAAGGGTGCTTTTCCGTTGCCTCTGCTGGCCTTCCCTGTATTTTGCTTGCTCGTCCTGAGCTTCTCATTTCCTTGAGACGTAAACGCTCGATCCTGAGCTATTTTCATCCTTGAACGCTGGGTACTCATCCTGAGTACGTTCACTCCTTGAAGACTTCGTTCTTCCTGAACGGGCGATCCTTCGCGAAGCGGTTTCCTTACCGCGAACACTACAGACTATAGAACAACGCCAAGGCGTGTACAATATAAAATTATATTTTTATTGTACCTGCCTAGTACGTAAATGATTCCGGTGTAGAAAACCGGGCCTCTGTCCAAATTTTGCTCATATTTTGCGGCGTTATCGCTTTGCAGGCTAAAAAACCGGTGAATTTCGGCATTGGTTAACCCAGGATAAATCGTTTGCCCTCTATAGGGTCCACTGTGTGCGCACTGCTTAGGGAGAAGCGAGAAGGAAGAGGCGAACAGGAGGTTTGCACTCACAAGGATGCATGAGCGGGACGTTTATGGAGCAGGGTTAAGGAAGATTCGGAGAAGCCCCGGCCGCTATCGGCCGGGGCTTTTTTAGTGCGCTGGCGTTTTGGTGTTCAACAGGCCTTGTCCAGATACTGCGGGCCGAGCTGATCAAGCGGTACGTCCATACCGGTTTGGCACGCCAGACAGCGCAGAGTCGCGCTTTGCTTGCCGGTACCTTCCAGACGAAAATGCTTGAAATAGACCGTTTTGACGGTTTCCGCGTTTCCGCAATGGCGACAGATGATATCCAAACCGCCCACGGTATGACTGATCATGATATCCCGCACGCTAACCTCCTGCTGTTATTGAGTTGTGGGGTCTCGCGTAAAAAAGCTCAATTCCCTTTGCCCTTGCTACTCTTTCAGCATAAGCGGGTTCTCGCGCTGTGCCACTGATTTGGGTTAACAAGCGCGTTTTAATTTTGTCATGCGGCTGACACATTGCGAGCGCATGGTAGGCAAGACGCCGGGAGGGCGCAGGAGGGAGCAAGCAGGATGCTGGCTAAACCAGGGAGGCGCGACAGGAGGTTGCGAAAGTCTTCAGGGAGGACATGCTCGTACTGGACCCGGCCGGATGGCCGGGTCTTTTTTTGTGGGTAAGCCAGCGCCTTACAGGGGCGAGGGCAGCAGTAGCGGTACGATGAAGTAGACGAACAGCGTAATCACCAGGGCGCTTACGATGTTCATGATAAAGCCGGCCTTGGCCATCTGCTTGATGGTGATGCGCCCGCTCGAGAACACCGCGGCGTTGGGCGGCGTCGAGATCGGCATCATGAACGCGCAGGTGGTGGCCAACGCCACCGCTACCATCAACCCCAGCGGGTTGCCGGTGGTGATCGCCGAGGCAAGCCCAGCGGTAATCGGAATCGCCATGTTGGCCGTCGCGGTATTGGAGATGATCTCGGTGAGAAATAGCATCAAGGCCACCATGAACAGCAGCAGCCAGAAGTAGCTCACCCCATCCAGCAGTTCGAGCTGGTCGCTGATCCAGCCGGTCAGGTCACTGGCGCTGAACGCCGCCGCCAGCGCCATGCCGCCACCCCACAGGATGAAAAGCCCCCAGGGAAGGTTTTTCATGTCATCCCAGATCAGAAGGCTACGATTTTCGTGGTGCGCAGGAATGATGAACAGCGACACCGCCGCGATCACCGCGATCAGCGTGTCGTTGATGGGCAGATCGAAATACGGCGCCAGCCAGCCACGCAGCGCCCAGGCAAGCGCGGTGATGACGAATACGCCAAGCACACGCTTTTCGTTGCGCGTGATCGGCCCCAGCGCTTCAAGCTCTTGGGCGACGAAGTTCACCTCCAGGCGGCTGTTGGGCACTTTCGAGTAGACGCGTGTGAGATAAAGGTACAGGAAGATCAGCAGCAAGAGCGTGAGCGGCAGCGCAAAGATCATCCACTGCAAAAAGCTGATCTCGACATCGAAGAACTGCGGAATCATCGCCACCACGATGGCATTGGGCACTGAGCCTATGATGGTGGCAAGCCCACCGATCGACGCCGAGTAGGCCACGGTCAACAGCAGCGTGCGCGCAAAGGCGTCGCGCTGGTTCTTCTCGAACTGGTCGCGCTCGTCGAGTTCGCCTAAAAGCGCCACGGCAATAGGGAGCATCATCAGCGCCGTGGCGGCGTTGGAGATCCACATCGAGAGAAACGCCGAGGCTATCATCACCCCCAATACGATGCTTCGAAGGCTGTTGCCGATGCGGTTGACGATCGAAAGCGCAATGCGCCGATGCAGGTTCCAACGCTCGATGGCGATCGCCAGGATGAAGCCGCCCATGTACATGTAGATGACCGGGTTGGCATAACCCACCACCGCCTCGTCCATGGGCATGACGCCGGTCAGCGGCAGCAAAATCATGGGCAGAAAGGAGGTGACCGGAATGGGCACCGGCTCGGTCACCCACCAGACGGCCATCCAGACCGTCAAACCCAACACGATACGCGGCATCGGATCGATCAGCGTGGTCGGCATCGCGAACTGAACAAGCGCGAATAGTAGCGGCCCCGCCAGTAGCGGCACCCAGCGGCGCCACTGGTCGGTCAATGAACTCATGGCTAACTCCCTGAAAAAGATAAGCGAATACGTAACAAATCGTTGGCGAGCGGGATGCTACCACTTACGTCTATAAAACGTTGGTCGAATGCATACGACTTTGGTCGTGTATGGCTTGCGCCTTTGGGAAGCCACATGAAGGGGGAAACGGGCTGGACCCGTGCTGAGTCAAGGGAGGGAAGGGTGCTGAAAAAAGGCACTGGAAAAGGGAGCAGGAGAAGGGTGCAGGAGAAGGGCGGTAGAGGATTGGCCCAAAGTGAAGCCCCCGGCGTGGCCGGGGGCAGATGCCTTACTTGTCGTCGTTCTCTTTTTCGTCGTTCTCTTTTTCGCTGTCAGGCTTGTCGCTGCCCTTGTGGACAAGCTCGCTTGCCTGGTCGAGCCGTGGGTGGTGATCAAAGAACAGCTCGTTGATGTTATCGACCTTGTCGAGCAGCTGGATCGTCTCGGCCAGTACGTGAATCGCGGCCAGCACGTCCTGAGTATTGCCGCTTTCGGAGATGGTGTGCATGTTGCGCGTTGGAAAGCCCAGCGAGGTCGCGGCGCTATCGATGGAGGCAAGGACGCTGGCCATCCCGTCGGTGCCGGTGTCCACGCCGACGATATCGCGCTGCATGGGAATATCCTTCTGGCGCGCGGTTTCGGCGATGATGCGGTTGAGCTGCTCGCTGGCGATCGAGCCGACGGACAGCGTAAAGCCCTTGCCCATCTCCAGCGCCTGCATGCGCTTGTCGCCGATGCCCGGGGCGGCCACGTAGTCGTGGTTGACGTCGATGCCGATCAGCGCGTCGGGTTTGAGATCACCGGCCAGCACGCGGCTACCGAAGCGGCCAATCTCCTCGTAGCTTGCGATGGCGAACATCACGCGCACGTTGTTCGTGCCGCCGGCTTCGGCCACCAGGCGCGCCACTTCCGCGGTGACGAAGCAGCCCAGGCCGTTATCCAGGTAGGCGCCGTAGAAGGTGTTGGGGCTGAAACCTTTTTTGATCGGGCGGTTGAAGATGATCGAATCGCCCGGGCGCACGCCCAGGTTCAGCACCTGCTGCTTCTTGTTCTCGCCGTGAATCTGCAGATCCAGATAGATCTGCTCTTTCTTGATGCCTTTCTCGCCGCTTCTGACACCGGGGTCGGAAAAGTGGATGGCGCCCAGCGCCTCGACGGTGCCGCCTTCCAGCCGGCGATAGCTGCCCGGCGCCTCCGGGTCCTCGCTGAACAGGATGACTTCGTGGCCGATCAGCACCGTCGGCAAAAACGAGTCGGTGTTGATCCAGATCTTGCCGTCCTCGCCGATCGAGCGCACCTGCATGCGGATCTTGTCGGCGTGGCCCACCAGCATGATCTTGAACATATCGTCCTGGCCCGGGTGGGTATCCAGCACCACGCCGGCGTTGCCACGATACTGATGAAGCTTCCACTCCTCTGGGGCGAAACTCTCGAAATAGGGCTTCAAGACGCCGTAGGTCATCGCGCCTTCGAGCCCGACCGGGCTGGGGGCGGCAATGATGTTGCGCATCAAATCGAACTGCGCCTCGGGCATTGGCTGCGTCCAGGGTTTGGCGCTTTCGCTCATGTAAAACTCTCCATGTTGGCTTGTGAGTAGGCTATCCAGTTTGGCACAAATCCAGCGAGAACGTGTTCTCTGCTGTGCCCTGATCGTTCGACGAATCGCTGACTCGACTTAGGTGGTCATGACGGCTGGCGCCGGACGCCTTATCATGCGTTGATGGTTCAACAATAATGCATATAAGGTAACGGAGCCGCCCTTGACCGCCTCGATCTCCCTGCAGCGCTACAAGGTGCTGCTCGCCGGTATTTTCAGCCAGCTTTTGTGTGTGGGCGTTGCGCGCTTTGCCTATACGCCGCTGTTGCCGGTGATGCAGGGCGACGGGCTCTTGAACGACGCCGAAGGCGGATGGCTGGCCGCGTTCAACTACGCAGGTTACATGCTGGGTGCGGTGCTCGCCGCCTCGACCGGGAGTCTCGCGCTCAAGGATAAGCTCTACCGCGCCGGGCTCTTGCTGGCGGTGGTGACGACTCTTGGCATGGCGCTGACCGAAAGCGTCTGGCTCTGGGCCCTGCTGCGCTTTCTGGCCGGGCTTTCCAGCAGCGCCTCGATGCTGTTGGCTTCGGGGCTGATTCTGCACTGGCTGATCGAACACAAGCGCCGACGCGAGCTTGGCATTCACTTCGCGGGCCTGGGGCTTGGCATCGTGCTGGCGGCGCTGGCGGTGGAGGGGTTGCTTTCGCTTTCCATCGACTGGCGCGGCCAGTGGCTTTGGCTGACCGCGCTGGGCGCCTTGCTGGTTGTGCCCGCCTGGCGGTGGCTACCCTCTCCCAAAAAGCCTGCTGCCAGCGCCGCGCCCAGACCCGCCACGACTCGCCCCGTCAGCATGATCTTTCTGCGCCTGATGGTACCGGCCTACTTCTGCGCCGGGTACGGCTACGTGGTCAACGCTACTTTCCTCGTCACCATCGTCGAGCGCGAACCGCTGCTTGCCGGTACCGGCAACTGGGCGTTTGCGCTGGTGGGGCTTTCCGCAGCACTGACGGTCGTGATATGGGACTTCGTCGCCCGGCGGCTGGGCTACCTGGCGGCGCTGGGTCTTGCCATGGCCATTCAGGTGGTAGGGATCTGGCTTCCGCTCTGGAGCACGAGCCTGGCCGCGCTGCTGCTGAGCGCAGTGCTTTATGGCGGCACCTTTTTGGGCTGCGTGTGTTTGGTGCTGACCATGGCCGGGCGGCTTTATCCGGATAACCCGGCAAGGTTGATGGGCCAGCTGACACTGGCCTACGGCGCGGCGCAAATCATCGCGCCAGCGGTGACCGGAACGCTTGCCGAAGCCGTGGGCGACTACCGGCTGGGGCTGTGGCTGGCCGGCGCGTTGGTGGCGCTGGGCGCGGTGATTCTGCTCATACTCAAGCGCGTGGATCACACCGCCCAGGGCCTGGACGCCGAGGCGCGCGCGCTCTAGCGCAAAACCCCTGGGCTTTTACGTCCAAATCCGCCAGGATGTCGCCTTTTTTTCAAGGCAGGGGAAAAGGCATGGCGTCTTCTGAACAACCGCGCGCGCAGTGGCTGGGCCGCTGGGGATTTCTGCTGGCGGCGACCGGCTCCGCAGTGGGGCTTGGCAACGTCTGGAAGTTTCCCTATATGACCGGCGAGTACGGCGGCGGCGCCTTCGTGCTGGTGTATCTGATCTGCATTCTGGCCGTGGGCGTGCCGGTGATGATGGCCGAGATCGCCTTTGGCCGGCGCGGCCAGGGAAGCCCGGTCGACGCCTTTCGCCGCATGGCAACCGGCTCCGGGCGCTCACCGGCGTGGTCGGCGCTGGGCTGGATGTCGATGCTCGCCGGCTTCATGATCCTGTCGTTTTATGTGGTCGTGGCGGGCTGGTCGTTCTCTTACCTGTGGAAGACGCTCAGCGGCGGGCTCAGCGGTGGCAGTGTCGACGAGCTCGCGGCGGTGTTCGAGGCCAATAACGCCAATCCCTGGAATCTGGGGTTCTGGAGCACGCTGGTGACGCTTGTCACCATGGTGATCGTGGGCAAGGGGGTTCAGGAGGGCATCGAGAAGAGCGTGCGCTGGATGATGCCCGGGCTGGTGCTGATGCTGGTGGTGCTGATCGGCTTCGGCGCGCTCTCCGGCGGCTTCGGTGAGGCTTTTGCGTTTTTGTTTTCGTTCAACACGGGAAGCCTTTCGAGCGCCGGGATGCTGGCCGCGCTGGGACACGCGTTTTTCACGCTATCGCTGGCCGCCGGGGCGATTTTGACCTACGGCAGCTACCTGCCCAAGACCGCCTCCATAGGGCGCACCACGCTCGGCGTCGCGCTGGCGGATACGCTCGTCGCGCTCATGGCCGGTCTTGCCATCTTCCCGGTCATTTTCGCCAACGGCATGGACCCGGCGGGTGGGCCGGGGCTCATCTTCATGAGCCTGCCCGTTGCCTTTCAGGCGATGCCGCTGGGGTCGCTGTTCGGCGCGCTGTTTTTCATCATGCTCTCGATGGCCGCGCTCACCTCGTCGATCTCCATGGTCGAGGCCACGGTCTCCTGGCTTTGCGACAACAAGGGCTTTACGCGCCGCTCGGCGGCCTGGGGCACCGGCATCGTGCTGTGGCTGATCAGCACCGCTGCGATGCTCTCGTTCAACGTGGGCGCGGACTGGACGCTGGCGGGCAAGACCTTCTTTGACTGGCTCGACTATCTGACCTCGCGCTGGCTGATGCCGCTGGGCGGGTTGGGCACCATTTTCGTCGCCGGGTTTTTGCTCAACAAGAACGTGATGCGCGATGAGCTCGGGCTTGGCCCGCGCTTCTATGCGCTGTGGCTATTGATGGCGCGCTACGTAAGCCCCTTGGGCATTCTGGTGATCTTTGCCGACGTGCTGGGGCTTTATAGCGTCGTGTTCGCTCAGCACTGGCCGTACCTGCTGGGCGTTCTGCTGCTGATGATTCTGGTTGGGGAGCGTTTAAGCCCGCGTCTGCGTCAGGCGCTCGCGCCGCGCTGATCGTTCGATGCCATCTCGCAGCGCTGCCCGGCGATGAACTCATGGGTCAGCGGTGTCTGGCAGCGGGCGAACACCTGGCGTAAAAATCGCTTGCGCGCGCCGCGGTAGCCGCCGCTCAACAGCACCGCTTGGGTCAGGTTTTTCAGAAGCGGTGCGCGCTCGCCCTCGTCAAGTCGCGCAAACTCGTCCAGAGCGCTTGGCCACGCCACGGTCAGGTCGCTGGGGGCGCCTGGAAGCGTGGCCAATACGCGCGAAAGCAGCAGCACCAGGTTCGGATGCGGGTGCTGGTTGCGCATGATCATTTCGCCCACGCCCTGGGCGAGCAGGCGGCGGATGTGTTCCGGAGCGCGCTCGATGCGCGGCATCAGTCGGTCGATGCGCTGGGGGCCCAGGGCGAGCAGGCAGGCATCCTCGGTCACGCGGGCGGCGATCCAGGCATTCCATAACGCGTAGAGCGGCGCGACAAGAAAGGGAACGAAGCCGCGCAGGGTCAGCCGCCCGAGCAGGCGGCGCATGACCATGCGAAGCAGGAAGCTGCTCAGGCTGACCTTGAGCCGGTAGAGCAGGGCGCGCAGCGTCAGCTTCCAGCCGCGAAGATACGCGTGCGGGTCGACGCCATAAACGGGGCTACCGGGGCTTGGGTACTCCAGCGCCACCCGGGCTGCGCCCTGCAGGGTCAGCTCCACCGTGGGGGGCTGGGGCGAGCGGTGGCGGTAGTCGAGTCCGCAAAAGTGCATCATGCGCGCTACGCCGCGCAGCGAGTTCCAGTAAAGAAAGCCGATTTCGAGCAGCGTGACCACGCCGGCGAACGCCAGGTAGCCGCTCCAGTAGGGCAGCTGTTCGCGAAGCGACAGCGCCTCCCAGTCGTCGACGAGTATCTCGCGCATCCACCACTCGGCGCCGCCGATCAGCGTGCCCGAGACGATTCCCGCCAGCGCCGCCCAAACGATCACCCAGCGGCGGCTTCTTTTCACAGCGTCCATGTCCGGGGCGCCCAGCGCTTTATGGCGGGTCAGGCGGCGGCCGATGTAGCGGCTTGCGAAACGCTGGATGCGGTCCGGGGCGGGGGCGAACTCCCTGTCGGGGCGGGTAAGCGGCATGAGATATAACGTAACTTCGAGTAGGCCCTTTAGGGTAGCGGCTTCTTCCGCTCGGCACACGCCTCGATGGCCCCTGGATGGGTGCCGGCTTTCATCAGCTCGCCCCAGCGGGTGGTGAAGCGGTTCGAGCGGTGGCCGCAGCGCAGGTGCCAGGACGCCTCTTCCGGCTCGACGCCAAAGCGCACCTTGTTCTGGCCCATGCGCCGGTTGATGTCGTCGAGTGTAGCCATCAGCGCCGGGTGATGACGGTGGCGCGGCGGCTGGTGCAAAAGCGAGAGCTGATACTGCTCGGCGTCGACCAGATCCAGCAGCATCACGCCGGCCTTCATGAAGCGGTGATCCGGCCGGTAGATCTGCTCGAGCCCCTCGCGCACCGCGGCCAGCACCACGCGGGTGTCGTCGCTGGGGGCGGCGAGCGGAATCATGGCGTGGGGAAAATACTGCGGCTGGTCCTGGCGGTGACGGTTGGTGGCGAGAAAGATCATCACCGCCCGGGTCAGGCTTCGCTGCTCGCGTAGCTTCTCGGCGCTGCGCTGGGCGTGGCGGCTCAGCGCGCTGTACACATCGGCCTTGTCGCCGGTGGGCCTGCCGAAGGAGCGCGAGGTCATGATGCGCTGGCGCGGCTCGTCCACCGCGTTCATGGAAAGGCACGACGTGCCGCGAAGCTCGAGCGCCGTGCGCGCCAGCACCACGGAGAAGCGCCGGCGAAGGTCGTGGTGGTCGCACTCGCGCAGATCCCAGGCGGTGTGAATGCGCTGCACCGCCAGCCGCTCGGCCAGCCGCCGCCCGATGCCCCACACCTCGCCTACCGGAAGCTCTTTTAATAGCGCCGCGGTCTCTCTGGACGCGGCGTCCAGCAGGCAAACGCCCTGGTAGCGCGCGCGCTTTTTGGCGGCGTGGTTGGCCAGCTTGGCCAGCGTATGGGTCGGGGCAAGCCCGACGCAGACGGGAAGCCCCAGGTGGCGGCGGATGCGGCGGCGAAGCGCCTCGCCCACCGCTTGGCACTGCTCGGGTGAGAGCCCGTCCAGATAAACGAACATTTCGTCGATCGAGTAGGGCGCCACCGCCGGACAGGCGTCGCGCAGAAGCTGGCAGAGCCTTCCTGACATGTCGCCGTAGAGTTCGTAGTTCGATGACTTGAGATGAATACGCCCCGCGCGGCGCAGCCCCTCGAGCTTGAACGCCGGCACGCCCATGGGGATCTCCATGGCCTTGAGCTCTTCCGAGCGGGCGATGATGCAGCCGTCGTTGTTGCTCATGACGCCCACCGGCTGGCCGTCGAGCTCGGGCTGGAAAACGCGCTCGCAGCTGACGTAGAAGTTGTTGGCGTCGACCAGGCCGATCACGACACGTACTCGTGAATCACCGCGCGCACCACGCCCCACAGCTGGCACTCGGTGCCCGATAGCGGCAGCGGTGGGTAGAGCGGGTGGGCGGAGCATAGGTGCGGCGTGCCCTGGTAGAGCGCGTAGCGCTTGATCAACACCTCGCCCTCGAGCAGCGCTACCAGAATGTGCCCAAGGCGCGGCTTGATGCTGCGGTCCACGACCAGCAAATCGTCGTGGAAAATGCCCCAGCCTTCCATGCTGTCGCCGATCGCCGTCAGGTAGAACGTTTGCGTCGGGTTCTTGATCAACCGCGTGTTCAGATCCAGCGTGCGCTGCTCGTAATCCTGCGCCGGCGAGGGAAATCCGCTAAAGCCGGCACGCGCGTACAGGGTGGGAAACGCCAGCGGTTGAAAGGTTAACGGCCAGGCTGTCGCAACGTGGGCGGGTTGAGACGGCATCGTGACGTCCTCGAACAATCAAATAGTGTATGTATATACAGTATTAATATTCGAGTCTTGAAATGCAAGGTTGAAGCCGTACCCGGTTTTCAACGTCCGGTTTTCAACGTGCGAGCCAAAGCCCCACGACGATGGCGCTGGTCACGGCGATGAAAAAGACGGCATTGCGGGCGCGGGTATCACGGCGAGGTTTCATAACGGTACTCATCTGGCGAAGGGGTGGATGACGGTTGGCGTATCAGCGCGTGTCGAGCGTGGCGCGCAGAATTTTGAAAACGCGGCGCTCCAGGCACCGGGCCCGGCATGGTAACGTTTACGCCATAAGGCGTCATCAAACGAAAAACGCGCACACGGAGAGAACGCTTATGGTGGAGGTGGCAAGCACCGCGCCCAGGCCCCTGTCGCTGGCCAGTGGCCGCCTGGCGGGCCTTGCATGGGGAAGCGTCGAGGCGCCGGTCTGGGTGGCGCTGCACGGCTGGCTGGACAACGCCGCAAGCTTCACGCGCCTGGCCCCGCATTTGGCGCGCGCGCTCGGCGTTCGCATCGTCGCGCTCGATTTTCGCGGCCACGGCCACTCCGCCCACGGGCCCGACCAAACCGACTACGCGCTGTGGGACTACGTTTTCGATGTGCTCGACGCGCTGGACGAGCTGGAAATCGAACGCGCCACGCTTCTGGCTCACTCGATGGGGGCGGCGGTGAGCTGCCTGCTGGCCGCCGCGCTGCCCGAACGCGTAGAGAAGCTGCTGCTCATCGACGGACTGGGGGCGCTCAATACCGAGGCCGAGCAGAGCACCGAGCAGCTGAGAAAGGGGCTTTTGGCCCACCGACGTCAGGCGTCGCGCACGCCGCGCTACGCGGATATTGATCGCGCGGTCGGCGCGCGGGTGGCCGGCGGCGTGACGCCGGTGAGTGCGTCGACCATCACCCCGGTGGTCGAGCGTAATACCCGGGCAAGCTCCCAGGGCGATCTCGAGATGCGCACCGACGCGCGCCTGCTCAAGCCGTCGCTGGTGCGCTTTACGCCGGAGCAGGTGCTGGCGATGCTGGCGAGTATTCAGGCGCCAGTACTGCTTATCGAGGGCGATCGCGGCATTCTGGGCGAGCGCCACTGGGCGCACAAGGCCCGCCAGCAGGTGCCTGATTTGACGCGGCAGGTGCTTTTGGGTGGCCATCATCTGCACCTGGAGGCTGAGGCCGTCGAGGCCGTCGCGGCCACCATCGTGGATTACTGCAAACGCCAGATGAACGTGTAAAACGGAACAGATCGGAACGTCGAATGAGCAAGCCAACAGAGCAAGCGTTAAGCCATATTTCTCCTCAACAAGACGGTCACGGCAAGAAGGTCGCCCTGGTGCTGGGCAGCGGCGGTGCCCGCGGCTATGCCCATATCGGCGTGATCGAAGCGCTCGAGGCACGCGGCTTCGAGATCATTTCGATCGCCGGCTGCTCCATGGGCGCGCTGATCGCCGGCATCTACGCATCGAACAAATTGGCCGAGTACCGCGAGTGGGTCTGCAACCTGGACTACCTGGACGTGTTGAAACTGGTCGACGTGACCTGGAGCCCGATGGGCGCAATGCGCGCCAACAAGGTGATGAACAAGCTCGAGGCGCTGATCGGCGATACGCTGATCGAGGATTTGCCCATTCCAGTGACCACGGTGGCAACGGATCTTGTCCGCCAGCGCGAAGTCTGGTTTCAGCGCGGCCCGCTTTTGCGCGCCATTCGCGCCTCGATCGCCGTGCCCGGGGTGATCACCCCGGTGCATCTGGGCGATCAGGTGCTGGTCGATGGCGGGCTTTTGAATCCGCTGCCGATGATGCCGATTCTCTCCGCCCACGAGGCGGATCTGGTCGTGGCGGTGAACGTCACTGCCCAGAGCCCTCAGCTCGTAAGCCTCGAGGAGCTTCTGCCCGTCGACGAGCAGGACGAGCGCACACGCCTTGAGCGCGACCACGACGCCAACCTGGGCGGCTGGATGGACGGGGTGCGCGCGGCGACGAAACGGCTATGGGACGGCTTTGGTGCTCAGGACGACGAGTGGGTCGAAGAGGAGAGCATCGAGGCGCGTGGGCAGCGCGAGTGGGGCAAGCTCGACATGATTCTGGAGTCCTTCGATATCACCCAGGCGGCACTGGCCAAGTACAAGGTAGCGGGCTACCCGCCGGACGTGTTGATCGAGGTACCGAAAACGGTGTGCAGCACCTACGAGTTCCACCGCGCCCGGGACTTGATTCGCCTCGGCCGCCACTTGACCGATGAAGCGCTCGAACGACGCATGCCAAGCGTGGCATCGGAGGCGACAGAGTAGATGAAAAAAGTGGATGAAAAAGTGGATGAAAAAGGACTGAGGAAAGACAGTCGCCGCTAGCGGCCACGCTTTCGCAGCAGCACATAAACCGCGCCGGTGCCGCCGTCGGCGTCCACCGCCGAGCAAAACGCCAGCACCCCGGGCCACTCTCTAAGCCAGGCGTTGGTGTGGCTTTTCAGCACCGGAAAATCCGCCGTCGCGCCCCACGCCTTGCCATGGACCACCAGCACGCAGTGAAGATGCTGGGCGGCGGCGTCGGTCAGAAAACTTTCGAGCTCCAAGCGCGCCTCTTCCAGGGTGTAGCCGTGAAGGTCCAGTCCCGCTTGCCAGGAGGTTTGTCCGCGTTTGAGCTGGCTGAAGGTGCGGTAGGGCAGATCGGTCACGCAAAACTCGAGATACTCCGAGGGGCGCACCGCCTCGACCCGGCCATCGGAGGTGCGCCCGGTCGTGACCTGAGCGTCCTGCTTGACCGCCGCCTGGCGGCGCGCGGCCTGGGCGTCGCGCTCGCGTTTGGGCCGGCCGGGGTCGGCCAGGTCGCTTTTGATCTGGCGCACCCCGGCCTCCTGGAGCGCCTGGCGAAAGGCGCTGATCTCTTCATCGTTGGGCGAGTGGCGGCGTCGCGACATGAAAGGCTCACAAAAAAATGAAAAACGGCGGTGTGGACGATGGCGTGAACGGCACAGTATAGCGGCCCTGGCGGCGCTGTGAACCGGGCGACGACGAAGGTACAATCATTTCCCGATGTTAAGCCAACGACGTTTTTCACGTTTCACCCCTTGATGGGCCGGAAGCCCGACGCTTTCGGCTCGCCTGGCCAGGAGCCCTTGTGACCACGCACCTCAATGCCGAGACTTCTCCCTCAACGCTTTCCCTGCCGGAGTCGGCGCTGGCCAGCGATCTGATCACGCTGCGCGACTATCTGCGCTGGGCGACCAGCGAGTTCTACGTCGCTGGTTTGCACTACGGCCACGGCACCGACTCGCCCTGGGACGAAGCGGTGGCGCTGTGTTTGGGCGCGCTGCACCTGCCCTGGAACGTCGACCCCGGCGTTCAGGATGCGCGCCTGCTGCCCGTCGAGCGCCAGCGCATCATCGAGCTGGTGCGCCGGCGGATCACTACTCGGGCGCCGCTGCCGTACCTGCTGGGCGAGGCGTTCTTCGCCGGTTTTCCTTTCGATGTCGATGAGCGCGTGCTGATTCCGCGCTCGCCGATCGCCGAGCTGATTCTCGACGGCTTCGGCGCCTGGTTCGACGAAGAACCGCCGGCGCACGTGCTCGATCTGTGCACGGGCTCGGGCTGCATCGGTATCGCCACGGCCCTGGTGCTGCCCACCAGCCACGTGACGCTGGCGGACTTGAGCCCCGATGCGCTGGCGGTGGCGAAGCAGAACATCACCCGCCACGACGTCGGCGACCGGGTGCGCGCGGTCGAATCCGACGTCTTCGACGGGCTCTCGGGCCAGCGCTTCGATCTGATCGTCTCCAACCCGCCCTACGTCGATGCGCGCGATTTGGCCACCATGCCCGCGGAGTTTCGCCACGAGCCGGCGCTGGCGCTTGGCGCAGGCTCTGATGGGCTCGACATCGTGCGGCGCATTTTGCGCCAGGCGCGCAATCACTTGACCGACGACGGCTGGCTGATCGTTGAGGTCGGCAACTCCGATCGCCACGTCGAGGCGGCCTTTCCCGAGGTCGGCTTCATGTGGCTTGAATTCGAGCACGGCGGCCAGGGCGTCTTTGCCATCAGCGCCGCGGAACTCGACGCCCACGCGGCGTCTTTTGCGTAAGGAACTAGCGACATGTCTGGCAATACGTTCGGCAAGCTTTTCAGCGTGACCACTTTCGGCGAGAGCCACGGCGTGGCCCTTGGCGCCATCGTCGACGGCTGCCCGCCGGGAATCGAGATCAGCGAGCAGGAGCTGCAGGTCGAGCTCGACCGCCGCCGCCCGGGAAGCTCGCGCCACACCACCCAGCGCAAGGAGGCCGACGAGGTTCGCATTCTCTCTGGCGTGTTCGAGGGCAAGACCACCGGCACCTCGATCGGCCTTTTGATCGAGAACACCGACCAGCGCTCGAAGGACTACTCCAAAATCAAGGAGCAGTTCCGCCCGGCCCACGCCGACTACACCTACCACCACAAGTATGGCCACCGCGACTACCGCGGCGGCGGGCGCTCCAGCGCCCGTGAAACCGCCATGCGCGTTGCCGCCGGCGCCATCGCCAAGAAGGTGCTCGCCGCCCAGGGCATTCAGGTGCGCGGCTACATGAGTCAGCTCGGGCCCATCGAGATCGACTTCAAGGGCTGGGAGAGCGTCGAGCAGAACGCCTTCTTCTGCCCGGACCCGGACCGCGTGGCCGAGCTCGAAAACTACATGGACCAGCTGCGCCGCGACCAGGACTCGATCGGCGCCGAGATCACCGTGATCGCCGACGGCGTGCCGGTGGGCCTTGGCGAGCCGGTGTTCGACCGCCTCGACGCGGAGCTTGCCCACGGCCTGATGAGCATCAACGCGGTGAAGGGCATCGAGATCGGCGCCGGCTTTGAAAGCGTGACCCAGCGCGGCACCGAGCACCGCGACGAGCTGACTCCGGAGGGCTTTCTCTCCAACCAGGCCGGCGGTATTCTCGGCGGTATCTCGAGCGGGCAGCCGATCGTCGCGCGCCTGGCGCTGAAGCCAACCTCCAGCATCACCACGCCCGGGCGCTCGATCGACGTGCACGGCGAGCCGGTCGAAGTGATCACCAGGGGGCGCCACGACCCTTGTGTGGGCATTCGCGCCACGCCCATTGCCGAGGCGATGATGGCGATCACGCTGCTCGATCATCTGCTGCGCCATCGCGGTCAGAACGGCGACGTTCGTGTCGATACGCCGCGCCTGAATCAGCGTTAAACCCGAACGCAGGGCGCTGCTACACTTCACACAAGAGCAGACCGCCGCCCCTTCTGGCGGCGAGTCGCCAGAACGCTCAACGGATCACGCGCAATTCAGCCACATCACGCAAGGGGAGTCGGCCATGAAAATCAACGTCGAGTTCGATCTCACGCCGGAAGAGTTTCGCCAGTCGCTGGGCCTGCCCGACGTCGAAGCCTTTCAGCAGCACCTGTTGACCAGCATCCAGCGCCAGATGGAGTCGGGTGTCGAAGGCTACGACCCGATGAGCCTGATGCGCCCGTTTTTGCAGCAGCCGATGATGCAGCAGGGGCTTTCTCAAGGACTCTCCCAGGGGCTGTCCCAGGGCCTTGCCCACTTCGGTACCTACCAGCAGATGATGCTGGATATGCTGAAACAGGCGGGTAACGCCAGCGCCAGCGCGGGAAGCGAGGCGCCCGAGGCCGAGCCGGAGAAGCCGGCATCCAAAGCGCGGGCCAGCGCCTCGTCACGCTCGCGGGCCAAAGAATAGCTCGGGGCTGCGTTGCTAAACGCCAGGGCAATCGTTACGCTGTTTCGATAGCGCCGGGCAAGCGTTTCGGGTTAAAAAGAGGGCGCGCCCTTCTGGTTTGAAAAACGCCGCAAAAGCGGGTTCTGGATGGCGCTGAACGGGCAAGACAACGCGTGGCAAAGCGCTTTGGCCGCAGGCAGGCGTGCCTTCTGCTTTGCTTTCGTGGATCGGAGTACGCGGTATCGCCTTCAAGCGGCGCGTACGAAAAAGCACTACAACACCCATCTGCCAACGTGAATGCCGCCTCATTGCCTTGAAAGGAGACAGGACCATGCAGGATAAAATGTTCGACGCCTTCAGTAGCCAGACCCGCCAGATGTTCGAGCCGATGCGCAAGATGAACTCGCTGATGCTCGACAACATGGAAAAACTCACCCACTACCAGCTGGACGCGATGCAGCGCTACAGCCAGATGGGCACCGACCGGCTGCGCAAGGCCACCGATGTCAGCGACGCGGAAAGCCTGAAGAACTTCGGGACCAAGCAAGCCGAGATGATGAAAGAGCTCTCCGAGCAGATGCAGGAAGATGCCCGCGCGATGAGCGAGATGAGCCTGCAGTTCAAATCCGAAATGGAGAAGCTCTTCAGCGACGCTGGCCGCCAAATGAGCGAGCAGGCAAGCAACGCCGGCCAGCAGATGCGTGAACAGGCCAGCGCCGCCGGCGAGCAAATGCGCGAGCAGGCGGGCGGTGCCAAAAGCGACCCCAGCAGCCAGTCCACGCGTAAAAAGTAAACGCTTTCAATACGGCGCCTTCGGGCGCCGTCTTTTTTGGATCCAGGGATAAAGCGCGCACCGAGTGCGAAGTGGGTGCGAAAAGAGAGAGCATGAGGGGAGGGGCTTATGCAGTCAGCGTGGAGTGCGGCGCCGGAAGGGCTCAGCCAGGAAGAGCTGGTGGTCTGGAGAGAGGCGCTTGAGAAAGTCGGCGAGCAGTATCAGGGCCTGATGGAAGAGCTTCTGGCCAAAATGGCGCCGAGCGACGCCGCCGATTCCGTGTACAGCGACATGCGCCAAAGCTTCGAGGCCGCCGCCCGGTCGTTGATGGGTAACCCCACGCTTTTGTGGGAAACCCAGGCGCGGCTGATGCAGGATCAGTGGCTTTTGTGGCAGCAGGGGCTGCGCACGCTCTCCGGGGAGTCGGTGACCCCGCTGATCCAGCCCGCCAGGGGCGATCGCCGGTTCAAGGACGACGCCTGGACCCAGGAGCCGTTCTATCTGGCGCTAATGCAGCAGTACCTGCTGTTTTCGCAGTCCGTCGACGATTTGATCGGCAACCTCGACGGTCTTGAAGGGGCGAGCAAGCGAAACCTCACCTTTTACGCCCGCCAGCTCGTCAGCGCCATGTCGCCGTCGAACTTCATTTCCACCAACCCGGAAGTGGTACGGCGGACGCTGGAAACCAAAGGGCAGAATCTCGTCGAGGGGCTTTCGCGACTTCGCGAGGATCTGGCCAACTCCGCCGAGGGTATCAACGTTCGCATGACCGACCGCCAGGCCTTCGGCATCGGCGACAACATCGCCGTCACCCCGGGCTCCGTGGTGTATGAAAACGAGCTGATGCAGCTGATTCAGTACACGCCGAGCACGGAGAAAGTGTTCAAGACGCCGCTTTTGATCGTGCCGCCCTGGATCAACAAGTACTACATTCTCGATCTGCGCGAGGACAACTCGCTGGTGAAGTGGCTCGTCGACCAGGGCCATACGGTATTTCTGATCTCCTGGCGCAACCCGGGGCCCGAGCAGCACGACATCACCTGGGCGGATTACATGCAGCTGGGGCCCATCAGCGCCATGGAGGCGATCGAGCGCGCCTGCGGCGAGAAATCCGTGAACCTGATGAGCTACTGCGTCGGCGGCACGCTCACTGCCTCGACGGTGGCGTATCTCAACAGTACTAGGCGCGGGCGTAAGGTGAAGTCGGTGACCTACATGGCCACGCTGCAGGATTTCCGCGACCCGGGCGACATCGGCGTGTTCCTGAACGAAGGTGTGGTGCAGGGCATCGAGCACTCGATGAACCTCAAGGGCTACCTTGACGGGCGCTCAATGGCTTACACGTTCAACCTGCTGCGCGAAAACGATCTGTTCTGGTCGTTTTTCATCAACAACTACTTGAAAGGCGACGTGCCCGCCGCCTTCGATCTGCTCTACTGGAACACCGACGGCACCAACCTGCCCGCGTCGACCCACGGCTGGTACCTGCGCCACATGTATCTGGAGAACCGGCTGGTCGAGCCCGGCGGCGTCGAGCTCGACGGCGTGAAGATCGACCTTTCGAAGGTTTCCACGCCGAGCTACTTCGTCTCTACGAAAGAGGACCACATCGCCAAGTGGAACAGCACCTACTTTGGCGCGCTTTTGCCCAAGGGGCCGGTGACCTTCGTGCTGGGCGGCTCCGGCCACATTGCCGGTATCGTCAATCCGCCGCACAAGCAGAAGTACGGCTACTGGACCAACGATGCACTTCCCGCCGAGCCTGAGCAGTGGCTCGAAGGCGCCCAGGCGCACGAAGGCTCCTGGTGGCCGCACTGGCAGGCGTGGATGACCCAGAATGGCTACGCCGATACGCAGAAAACCGTGGCTGCCCGCGTACCCGGCAGTGGCAAGCTCAGCGTGATCGAAGCCGCGCCCGGGCGCTACGTGCGCCAAACCATTCCCGAGGTGCTGGGAGAAGTGCCGTCTGAAGAAGCACCTGCAGAGGCGCCTGAAACCACCTCCAACAATGGCCCAAACGACACAGGCAGCGAGCCGACCAGCGCATAGCCGCCAGCGCATTCAAGGCCCGGCACCGCCGGGCTTTTTTACGCGCGCCGTTAACGGACAAATTGTCGCATTGCGGTGGCAGCGGCGCCAAAGAGCGCTAAGGTAGTAGCCATCAACAAAGCGCTTTGGGCGCTGTCGTTTCGATTCAACACTCAGGAGCCTCGTCATGGCGAACGTTTTATCCAATACCCCACGTCCGCTCGTGTCAGCGCTGCTCGGCGCCGCCGTGTTGCTGGGCGCGGCGAGCGCTCAGGCAAGCGATATCAGCGTGTCCAACGCGCGCCTGAGCCTGCTGCCCGGTAATACCCCAGGGGCCGGCTATTTCGATCTCGAGAACGCCGGCGACGAGGCGGTCACGCTCACCGGCGCTGATACCGAGGCGTTCGAGGCGGTCGAGATGCACGAAAGCAGCGAGCACGAGGGCATGGCGCACATGCAAAGCGTCGAGAATGTCGAAGTCGAGGCGGGAGAAACCTTCAGTTTTGCCCCGCGTGGGCATCACCTGATGTTCATGGAGCGCGTGGTGCCGCTCGCCGTGGGCGACAGCGTCGAGGTGACCCTCGAGTTCGATGGCGAAACGCTGCCGGTGACCTTCGAGGTCGTCTCGCCCACCTCGCTTTGATACGCGCCGCCTGGAGGATCGCCGAGAACGTGACCATCGCAAGGAGAGTACCGAGTATGCAAAAAGTCGCGTGGCCGCTGCTGGCGGTCGCCTTGCTGGCCGGGTGTAGCGACGAAGAGTTTCGCACCACGGATATCGAAGAGATCATGCCGCCGCTTCAATTCTCGCTGACCAACGACGATGGCGAGCCCGCTCGCGCCGAGGAGTATCGGGGCAAGACGACGCTGGTGTATTTCGGTTACACCCAGTGCCCGGACGTCTGCCCGCTGACGCTGGCACGCTTCGCCTCGATATTCAATGAGCTCGATGACGACGAGCGCGACGACGTGCAGATGCTGTTGATCTCCGTGGACCCGAACCGGGACACGCCGGAGGTGCTCAAGCGCTATACCGACGCCTTCGGGCCGGAATTCACCGGGCTGACCGGCGACAAGGAAGAGATCGACGCGCTGACCAACCGCTACCGTATCGCCTACAGCTTCGAGGAGCCCAACGAGCGCGGGGACTACATCGTCAACCATTCCAGCGCCGTGTTCGCCTTCAACGATGAAGGCCAGCCGCGCTTTCTGGTGCGCGACCCGCATTCGAATCAGGACGTGCTGGCCGACCTTCGCCGCGTGATCGACGAAGGCTAAGCGCTTATGCGCTCAACGCAAAAAAGCGCCTTGAAAAGGCGCTTTTTTGGATACGACCATTAGCTAACGGCAATCATTGAACAACCGTGATCGGGCAGTGACCGGTTTGCGTCAGCAGACCGACGAGAGCCCGCAGTTGGCGGTGTAGGCGCGGGAGTTCACGTCCAGAATCAGGCGATGATTGGTGGTGTCGTAGAAAAACGAGGCGAGGCCCTTGTCGGACTCGGCGGTCTGGTAGAGCCCGCACACGCCGTAGCCGTACTGCACTTCCTGCAGCTGGGTAAGCTCGACGCTTGCGGAGGTCGCAAGCTCGGCGGCGATCGCCTGGCGAATCTCGTCGTCCACCTTGTTGGCGGAGAGCGCCTGATTGCCAAAAATCACCGCCCCGATGACCGCCGTGAAGGCGAGCGGGGCGACGATCAGCAGTAGAAACGGGCGAGAAGTAGTCATGGCGTCATTATGCCAGCGCCCCAAAGCCGGTCAAGCGCCCCGGCTGCTCCATAATGCCGCACCCTGGTGCTTAAAGCAGCGTCGTGCGCGTGCGCCGGGTCACCACGCCTGACGCGCCCATCAGCGCGGCCAGAAGCCAGGCCGGCCAGCTGCCCAGGCGGGTGAAGGGCGTTTGCCCCGTCATGGCGTAGAACTCGCCGGTCAGCGCCGTGGCTTCGAACTGCGGCGCGCGGCTCACCAACTGGCCGTTGGCGTCGATGATTGCGGTAATGCCGTTGCTGGTGGCGCGCAGCACATAGCGGCCGTTTTCCAGCGCCCGCAGGCGCGCCATCTGCAGGTGCTGGTGCGGGCCGATCGAGGCGCCGAACCAGGTGTCGTTGGAAATCGTGACGATCACGTCGCTCTCCAGCGCCCGGCTGGCCACCAGCTGTGGATAAATTATTTCATAGCAGATCGCGTTACCGATGCGCAGATCGCCGACCTGCATCGGCACCTGCACAGCATCGCCTTTGGTGAAGCTCGACATGGGGAGGTCGAAAAAGTCGATCGCCCCACGCAGAAGGCTCTCCAGCGGCAGGTACTCGCCAAAGGGCACCAGATGCGATTTCTGGTAGCTGCCGGTGACGTTGCCTACGCCGATCACGCTGTTGAAGTAGCGATTCTCTTCGTCCAGCTGAACGATGCCGGTCAGAAGCGACGTGTCCGGCGAGAGCGTGGCCTGGATGCGCTCGAGCACCGGCCGCGCCTGGTACTCGAACATCGGTACCGCGGTTTCCGGCCAGAGGATCAGCTCGGCGTCGTCAGCGACCGAGCGGGTCAGCTCGCTGTAGATGTTGGCGGCGGCGCGCTGACCTTCCGGCGTCCACTTGATCAGCTGGGAAAGATTGCCTTGTAACAGCGCCACACGCGTCGGCGTGGCGGCCGGCGTGGTCCACTGGCCCGGAAGCGCCAGCGGTATCAGCCAGATCGCCGCCAGCGGTAGCGCCATCCAGAAGCGCCGGCGCAGCACGCCGACCAGCAGCGTGGCGCTGAGCGCGACCAGCAGCGACAAGAGATAGACGCCGCCCAGCGGCGCCCAGCCGGCCAGGGGCGAGTCGACGTAGCCCGAGCCCAGCAGCAGCCAGGGAAAGCCGGTGAAGAGATAGGTGCGCAGCACCTCGCCCAGTACCCAGAGACCGGCGAAGCTCAAGAACGTCAGGCGGGTCGCGAAAAAGCGCCGAAACACCCAGAACGTCAGCGCGTAGAAAAGCGCCAGCACCGTCACGAACAGCGCGGTCAGAAATACCGCCAGCGGCACGCCGGTATAGCCGTAGTCGTGAATCGAGACGTAGACCCAGGAGGTACCGCTGGCAAACAGCGCCACCCCGTACGCCCAGCCCTTGAGCGCGGCCTGCGCCGGGGTGAGGCGCTCGAGGCCGAAAAACAGCAGCGCCACGGCGACAGGGCCGAGCCACCACAGCTCGAAGGGAGAGGCGGTCAGCGTAGTAAAGCCGCCGGCCACCAGCGCGGCCAGCAGTTGAAGCGCAAAAGGGGACGTCAACACGGTCGTGTCATCCTGTTAGCGGGGGCGTCAATCGGCGTCGTCGGTATCGGCCGAGCCGGACGCGTCACTGGTGTCAGGATGCGCTTCGAGCAGGCGAATCCGGCGGTTATCGGCGTTGAGCACGGTAAAGCGCCAGCCGCCGAAGCAGGTGTACTCGCCGCGCCCGGGCAAATGGCCGAACTGCTGCATGACCAGCCCGCCGACGGTGTCGAACTCGTCGTCGGAAAAGTCGGTATCGAAGCGCTCGTTGAAGTCCTCGATCGGGGTGAGCGCGCGGATGGCGAAATGGCCGTTGTCGAGTCGGCGGATGGCGTCCTCTTCGTCGGTATCGTGCTCGTCTTCGATATCGCCAACGATCTGCTCGAGAATGTCCTCGATGGTGATGATGCCCGCGGTGCCGCCGTACTCGTCGACCACGATCGCCATGTGGTTATGAGTATCGCGAAACTCCTTGAGCAGGCTATTGAGCCGCTTGGACTCGGGAATGAACATCGCCGGGCGCAGCACGTCCTCCAACATGAAGGCGTCGCGACGCTCCTGGGACTGGGAGAGCAGTGGCAGCAGATCCTTGACCAGCAGGATGCCCTTGATGTCATCGAGGTTCTCACCAATCACCGGGTAGCGCGAATGGCCGGTTTCCTGAATCAGTGGCAGGTAGCCGTCGCTGGCTTGATCGATGGCGATCGCCGAGACCTGGGAGCGGGGAATGAGAATTTCGCGCACCTGCTGGTCGCTGATTTCGAGCGCGCCTTCGATGATCATGATGGCGTCCTGGTCGAGCTTCAGCTTGCCGGCGGTGTGGCGCAGGAAGGTGAGGAGCTCGTCGCGGGAGCTGGGCTCATCGGAGTCACCGGTGAGGGCGCTAAAGAGTTTCTCGAGCCAGGATTTTTGATTGGACGTGCTCGATGGATCTTCGCTCATTGCGTCAGGTCTCTTGGTTACGAACGAGTGTGTCGGACAAATGTGGCGTCAAACGTCGAAAGTGAACGTTATACGCAGTAGGGGTCGGCGATATCAAGGCGGGCCAGAAGCTTTCGCTCCAGCGCCTCCATGACCTCGGCCTCGTCGTCGTCGATATGATCGTACCCCAGCAGGTGCAGCGTGCCGTGAATCACCATGTGGGCGTAATGATCACTCGGCGATTTCTGCTGCTCGCCGGCCTCGCGGGCGACAACATCATGACAGATCACCAGATCGCCCAATAGTGGAAGATCCACGCCCGGCGGGCTTTCGAAGGGAAAGGAGAGCACGTTGGTCGGCTTGTCCTTGCCGCGGTAGTCGCGGTTCAGCGCTTGGCTTTCGTCGGGTTCGACGAAGCGGATGGTCAGCTCGTGGCGTGAATCCTCCGGGTGCTCGGAAAACACACAGCCCACCCAGTGGGTGAGCTGTGAAAGCGTGGGGAGATCGTCGGCGCTGACCGCCACCTGGCGGTCGATCACGATATCGGTCATCGCCCGCCGTCCCAGCGCGGGGCGCTGTCACGCGCGGCCATTCGGGCTTCGCGCTCCTGCTGGCGCGCTTCGCGCTGGGCGCGCTCTTCGGCTTCCTGCTGGGACTCGAAGGCGTCGTACGCTTCGATGATGCGCTGAACCAGGGGGTGGCGCACCACGTCCTTCGCGGCGAAGTGGGTCACGCCGATCCCCGGTGTGTCCTTCAAAACGTCGAGCACCTGAATGAGCCCCGAGCGCTGGCCCTTGGGCAGGTCGACCTGGGTCACATCCCCCGTGATCACCGCCGTCGAGCCAAAGCCGATCCGGGTCAGGAACATTTTCATCTGCTCCGGCGTGGTATTCTGGCTCTCGTCGAGAATGATGTAGGCGTTGTTGAGCGTACGCCCGCGCATGTAGGCCAGCGGCGCAATTTCGATCACCTGACGCTCGATCAGCTTGGCGACCTGCTCGAAGCCGATCATCTCGTAAAGCGCGTCGTAGAGCGGGCGCAGGTACGGGTCGATCTTCTGAGCCAAATCGCCTGGCAGAAAGCCGAGCTTCTCACCGGCTTCGACCGCCGGGCGTACGAGTAGAATGCGGCGCACTTCCTGGCTGTTGAGCGCTTCGACCGCCGCGGCCACCGCCAGGTAGGTCTTGCCGGTACCCGCCGGGCCGATGCCGAAGTTGATGTCGTGCTCGCGGATGCTGGTGACGTAGCGCTGCTGGTTCAAGCCGCGCGGTTTGATCATGGTGCGTGGCGTGCGCATGATCACGTCACCGCTGCCGTCCTCGCTCTCTTCCTCGTCTTCCAGCGCCTCGAGGCCCGACTCCTGCAGGAATAGGTGCACGGTGTCCGGGGAGAGTTCGCTGGCCGCGGTTTCGCGGTACAGGTGCTCCAGCACGTTCGAGGCCGCCTTGATACGGTTGGCCGGGCCCGCTAGCTGAAAGATGTTGCCGCGGTTTCTCAGCGTGACGTCCAGCCGGTCTTCGATCAGTTTCAGGTGCTCGTCGCGCTGACCGCAAAGGCTTGCTAGCCGCTGCGGATCGTTGGGTTCAAGGCTTAAAGTGATGATGCGGTTGGCCTGAGAGGATGGCTGGCTCAAAAGTTGTCGACCCGTTCGTTGATGTGTGTAACTCAGAGCTTAATGCCCAGGCGGGACCTGGGCAATTACCTGGGCTAAATCAGCCTCAATATCGCTCGGGAGAGGCGAGCTCGCCGCGCAGTGAGTTGGGCAGCGCTTCGGTAATCTCGACATCGACGAAGTAGCCGATCAGCTCTGCCGGGTTGGCGGCGCGAAAGTTCACCACGCGGTTATTCTCGGTGCGCCCGGAGAGCTGGCCCGGGTCCTTCGGCGAGAAGCCGGTGACCAGAATGCGCTGGGTCGAGCCCACCATGCGTCGGCTGATCTGCCCGGCCTGCTGCAGAATGCGGTCCTGCAAAATCTTCAGGCGCTGCTTCTTGACGCTCTCCGGCGTGTCATCCTCGAGGCCGGACGCCGGGGTACCCGGGCGCGCCGAGTAGACGAAACTAAAGGAGTGGTCGAAGCCGATACGGTGGATCAGATCCATCGTGTCCTCGAAATCCTGCTCGGTTTCACCGGGAAAGCCGATGATGAAGTCCGACGAGAAACTGATGTCCGGGCGGTTGGCGCGGATACGCTCCATCTTGGCGATATACTCGTCGCGGGTGTGGCCGCGCTTCATCGCCGACAGGATCGCGTCAGACCCGGACTGTACCGGCAGGTGCAGGTGGCTCACGAGCTCCGGAATCTCGGCGTAAGCCTCGACCAGGCTCTCGGTGAACTCCACCGGGTGCGAGGTGGTGAAGCGCACGCGGTCGATACCTTCCACCGCCGCCACGCAGGCGATTAGCTCGGCCAGATCGATCTCTTCACCGAGCTGGTTGTCGCCGCGGTAGGCGTTGACGTTCTGGCCCAGCAAATTGATCTCGCGCACGCCCTGGTCGGCCAGGTGAATGACCTCGTCCATCACCGCCTCAAAAGGCCGCGAGACCTCTTCGCCGCGGGTGTAGGGCACCACGCAGAAGGTGCAGTACTTCGAGCAGCCTTCCATGATCGACACGAACGCCGTCGCGCCGTCGGAGGTGGGCTTTGGCAGGTGGTCGAACTTCTCGATTTCCGGGAAGGTGACGTCCACCGCGGCGATCATGTTGCCGCCGGAAGCCGCCGCATCGCTGCGCGCATCCATCATCGCTGGAATGCGGTGCAGCGTTTGCGGGCCGAACACCATATCCACGTGGGGCGCGCGCTTTCTCAGCGCCTCGCCTTCCTGGCTCGCCACGCAGCCGCCGACCCCGATCACCAGATCCGGGTTGGCGTCCTTGAGCTTTTTCCAACGCCCCAGCTGATGAAACACCTTTTCCTGGGCCTTCTCGCGAATGGAGCAGGTATTGAGCAGGATTACATCGGCTTCTTTCTCGTTGTCGGTGAGTTCCATTTGATGGGACTCGCCCAGCAGGTCCGCCATACGAGAGGAGTCGTATTCGTTCATCTGGCAGCCGTGCGTTTTGATGAAGAGCTTCTTCGCCATCGGTACCTGTCGTCTATGAATCGTCTGGGACGAAAATGAATGAAATATCGGTCGGGCACAGGCGCGTGCCGGTGCGTTTAGAGTGGCAGTCATTATACGGATACAACAAACCAGCGGCTAGCGCTGTACAATCGATACTTGACCCAGGCGTTTCTATGAGTATACTACGCACCGTGTTTGAGCAGTTCCTCGATAGCTCAGTTGGTAGAGCAAATGACTGTTAATCATTGGGTCACAGGTTCGAGTCCTGTTCGAGGAGCCAACATCTGGCTCGCCTCAAACGCCTTAGCAAAAGCGGTAGCATAAGCAGTTCCTCGATAGCTCAGTTGGTAGAGCAAATGACTGTTAATCATTGGGTCACAGGTTCGAGTCCTGTTCGAGGAGCCAACCGCCGCTAAGCACCGATTTCAAGACGTTCCCCGATAGCTCAGTTGGTAGAGCAAATGACTGTTAATCATTGGGTCACAGGTTCGAGTCCTGTTCGGGGAGCCAATCTCGTCTTTTTTAACCGCACGCCGGTTCTGCAGTTCATCTTCGTTCGATTCAACTGACTCCTTTGCCTCTCTGGCAGTCATTACAGGCCTTTTCCAGCGCCTGATATTTGCGTGTCTTTAAAACGCTCTTATCCTTCTTCACGCTTCAGTACGCCCGTGCGGGCATGAAAAAAGCCGCACCCTCGAAAGGGCGCGGCTGATTCGAGTGGCTCCGGCGCTTAGCGCTGGGCCATGCGCTGGGCGTTTTTCATGTGGGTGTAGTCGAGCATGATCTCGGCGGCTTCGAGCACGTGGGCGCGGTCCACCGGCATCTCTTCATCCTCTTCCTCGGTTTCGTCGATCGGCTCGCCGCTGGCGTTGTCCATGCGGGCGTCGAGCCACTCGTCGAGCTCCGGTAGGTTCAGCGCCCGGCGGCGCTGGTTTTCCAGCGAGAGCTGCTCGGCTTCCTGAGCTTCCAGTTCGCGCTGGCGCTGTTCGCGGTTCAGGCTCACGGTGGTGTGCTGTTCGCGAAGCTGGCGGGCGAGCGTCGACTGGCGCTCCAGATAGCGGAAGTTCGGGTTCTCGGCGGCGCGCTTTTGATGGCGCATGGTCAGCGCGGGAATAAAGTCCTCCGGGTTGCCGTAGCGGCGATACTGCACGTTTTGCACCGTATCCCAGGCCAGGGCGTTATCGAGACTGCTCTCGCCGATGCGCTCCGGGTCGATCAGGCTGGGGAACGTGATATCCGGTTCGACGCCGCGGTTTTGCGTGCTATCTCCCGAAATGCGGTAGAACTTGGCGCGGGTCAGCTTGATCTGGCCGTGGCTCAGCTCGTTGAGGGTTTGAACGGTGCCCTTGCCGAAGGTGTCGGCGCCGACCACCAGGCCGCGGCCGTAGTCCTGAATCGCGCCGGCAAAGATTTCCGAGGCGGAGGCCGAGAGGCGGTTGGTGAGCACAGTGAGCGGGCCGTCGTAGAGCGTACCGGCATCGGTATCGCCGTAGAGCTGGATGCGCCCCTGGGCGTCGCGCACCTGCACGGTCGGACCGCGGTCGATGAACAGCCCAATCAGCGAGTTGGCTTCCTGCAGCGCGCCGCCGCCGTTGTTGCGCAGATCCAGCACGATGCCCTCGACGTTTTCCGCCTTGAGCGCTTCGATCTCCTGGGCAACGTCGCGCGTGGTGCTGCGATACTCCTCTTCGCCCGCCTGCCAGGCGTCGAAGTCGACGTAGAAGGTGGGCACGTCGATCACGCCGATCTTGTGCGGCTCACCGTCGCGCTCGACCTCGATCACTTCGCTCTGAGCGGCCTGATCTTCGAGGCTGACCGTGTCGCGGGTAATCTCGACGATGTGCGAGCGGGTCATGTCGACCGCCTGGGCGGGGACCACGTCCAGGCGCACCGTGGAGCCTTTTGGCCCGCGGATCAGATCGACCACGTTGTCCAGGCGCATGCCCACCACGTTGACCATTTCGCCCTCGTCCTGTCCCACGGCGACGATACGGTCGGCGGGTTCCAGCACGCCGGCGCGCTCGGCGGGACCGCCGGGCACCAGGCTTGCGACTTTCACGTACTCGCCGTCGGCCTGCAGCAGCGCGCCGATGCCCTCCAGTGACAGGCTCATCTGAATGTCGAAGGATTCGCTCTGGCGCGGTGAGAGATAGCCGGTGTGGGGGTCGATGGTGCTGGAGATCGCCGCCATCAAAATGCCGAACACGTCTTCGGATTCGGTCTGCTCCAGGCGCGTGAGCTGGCCTTCGTAGCGCTGGCGCAGATTATCTTCGATCTCCTCTTCGTCCTGGTCGGCCAGCGACAGGGTCAGCGCATCGTTTTCCAGACGCTTGCGCCACAGCTCGTCGAGCTCGCTTTCCTGGGTTGCCCAGGGCGCTTCTTCGCGGTCGACTTCCAGGCGCTCGTCGCTTTGGAACTCGAAGGAGAGGCCGTCGTCCAGGCGGGTCAAGAGCCATTCGAGGCGGTCGGTGTGGCGCTCGCTCAGGCGATTGTAGAGCTCGAAGGCCTCGTCAAGGTCACCTTCGAACAACACCTGATCCATGTCCTCTTCCAGGTGGCGGTAGGGCTCGATGTCGCGACTGAGCAGATAGCTACGCTGGTTGTCCAGAATATCCAGATAGCGCTGGAAGGCCTCCTGAGACCACTGCGCGTCGAAGTCGATATTGGCGTAGTGGCCGTAGCGCAGCGCATCCCCAATCTCCACTGCCGCTTGGCGCTGTTCGTCGGTCGGCGCGAGTTGCGCAAGCGCCGGGCTGGCGACGGCCAGCATCACGGCAACGGCGGCCGAGCGCGTAAGCGTTACAAACAAGCTCATCAGTCAGGCTCTCCCGGAATTTATAGTCACTCGTGTCCTCTGGACATTCAGTCAGCCCATGAGTTGCGCAGGCCAAGAGCATTGTAGCAGGTCATTTACTCTGTGATACTCACTGATTTTCTGATAGAGGGCATTGATTTGACCGCGCTCGACACTTCTTTTGATGCGCCGCGTTTGGCGCGGCTGTGCGATTTTCTGGCGGGCTCGCCCACGCCCTGGCACGCGACCCGCTCGATGGCTCGTCGGCTCGAGGAAAACGGCTTCATTCGCCTTGACGAGCGCGCCGACTGGACGCTCGAGGCGGGCAAGCGCTACGTCGTGACCCGCAACGACTCCTCGATCATCGCCTTTCAACTGCCCGCCGGCGATAAAAACGGCCTCGAAAGCCTTCGCATGATCGGCGCGCACACCGACAGCCCCGGGCTCAGATTGAAGCCCGAGGCGACCCAGCGCTCGGCGGGCTGGCTACAGCTTGGCGTGCAGGTCTACGGCGGCGTGCTGCTCGCGCCCTGGTTCGATCGTGATCTGGGCCTGGCCGGGCGGGTGCACCTTCGCCACGCCGACGGCCGACTCGAAAGCGTGCTGCTCAACGTGGCGGATCCCGTGGCCATGATCCCGAGCCTGGCGATCCATCTGGATCGTGACGTCAACGCCGGCCGAGCGATCAATCCGCAAACCCAAATGGCGCCGGTACTGATGCAAAGCGGCGATGCTACGCTCGATTCGCTGTTGAAGGGCTGGCTTGAGCGTGAACACGGCCTCAAGGGCATCGAGGTCGTCGATTTCGAGCTCGGCTTTTACGATCTGCAGCCGCCGTCGCTGGTCGGGGTGGGGCGTGAGCTGGTGGCCAGCGCCCGGCTGGATAACCTGCTGTCGTGCTTCATGGGGCTGGAGGCGCTTCTGGCGTGCGACGGTGAGCAGGGCGCGCTGCTCATCGCCAACGATCACGAGGAAGTGGGCAGCGCCAGCGCCTGCGGCGCTCAGGGGCCGTTTTTGGGCGACGTGCTCCGGCGCATCAATGCCCAGGTCGGGAAGGGGGGCGAGGAGGCGCTGATTCAGCTGATTCAGTCGTCCGTGATGATCTCCTGCGATAACGCCCACGCGCTGCACCCCAACTTTCGCGACAAGCACGACGAGCGCCACGGCCCGGCCATCAATGGCGGCCCGGTGATCAAGGTCAACGCCAGCCAGCGCTACGCGACCAACAGCGTCACCGGGGCGCTGTTTCGTGACGTGTGCCGCGAGGCGGGCGTGCCGGTGCAGTCGTTTGTCACCCGCGCCGACATGGGCTGCGGCAGCACCATCGGCCCCATCACGGCCACCGAAATCGGCGTGCCGACCATCGACGTGGGCGTGCCACAGTGGGCGATGCACTCGATTCGTGAAACCGCCGGTACCCGGGATGTCGAACACCTGACCCGCGCGCTGGTCGCCTTCCTCAATCGCCCAGCGCTTTATTGAGGCGCACACTTTTCACGGGCGCACAAAAAACCCGCTAACCGAAGTTAGCGGGTTTTTTTGAAGCTGGTGGCTACACCCTGATTTGAACAGGGGACCCCATCATTATGAGTGATGTGCTCTAACCAGCTGAGCTATGTAGCCGTTCAACGGGGGCGAATATTACAAAGCGTGCCGCCGCTCGTCAAGTACTTCCTTGTTCGGCGGCGGGTTTATCCGCCGCCGAGTGCGTCAGGCGTTCAATCAAGCGCTAGACGTTAAAGCGGAAATGGATCACGTCGCCATCCTTGACGATGTACTCCTTGCCTTCCAGGCGCCACTTGCCCGCATCCTTGGCACCTTGTTCGCCGCCCAGGCTCACGAAATCGTCATAGGCGATGACTTCGGCGCGGATGAAGCCTTTCTGGAAGTCGGTGTGGATGACACCGGCGCCTTCCGGGGCGGTGGCGCCCTGTTTCACGGTCCAGGCGCGCACTTCCTTCACCCCGGCAGTGAAGTAGGTTTGCAGGCCCAAAAGGGCGTAGCCGGCGCGAATGACGCGGTCGAGCCCCGGCTCCTCCATGCCCATCTCTTCGAGAAAGACGCTGCGCTCTTCGTCGTCGAGCTCGGCGATTTCGGCTTCGAGCTGGTTGCACACCGGCACTACCACCGCGCCTTCCTCTTCGGCAATTTGACGGACGATATCGAGATACGGGTTGTTCTCGAAGCCATCCTCGTTGACGTTGGCGATGTACATCGTCGGCTTCAGGGTCAAAAAGCCGAAGCTCTTCACCTGATGCTTTTCGTCATCGCTTAGCCCGAAGCTTCGAAGCGGCATGCCCTCGGCCAGGTGCGGCTGGATCCTGTCCAGAATCGCCTTGGTGGCCGTGGCATCCTTGTCGCCACCCTTGACCGAGCGTACCAGCCGCTGGCTCGCTTTCTCGACGGTGTCGAGATCGGCGAGCGCCAGCTCCAGGTTGATGGTCTCGATGTCTGCGCGTGGGTCGACCTGGTTGGCTACGTGAATCACGTTGTCGTTATCGAAGCAGCGCACCACGTGGGCAATCGCCTGGGTTTCGCGAATGTTGGCCAAAAACTTGTTACCGAGGCCCTCGCCCTTGGAGGCACCGGCCACCAAGCCCGCGATATCCACGAACTCCATGGTCGTGGGCAGTACCTTCTGAGGCTTGACGATCTCGGCGAGCTTATCGAGGCGCGGATCCGGCATCGGCACGATCCCGACGTTGGGCTCGATGGTGCAAAACGGAAAGTTTTCCGCATCGATGCCGGATTTGGTGAGCGCGTTGAAGAGCGTGGATTTGCCTACGTTGGGTAGGCCAACGATACCGCAGTTAAAACCCATGGGAATGTCCTGACCGGGGCGCGCTTGATAGAAAGCCGCCTTGAAATGGAAACGTTTGGCTATTTTACGCTATGGAGCTGGTTCATGGCTTTCGCCCAGTCGCCTTTGAGCGCCAGGGGGAGGGTGGTCTCGCACGCCTGAATAGCGTGGTCGATCGCTTCCTGCTCGCTTTTGCCCGGGCGATTCAATACGTAGTGAACCACCTGGCGTGCCTCGCCCGGATGGCCGATACCGATACGCAGCCGGTGGAAGGCGTTCTGGTTGCCAAGAGCGCTGATGATGTCACGAAGACCGTTGTGGCCGCCGTGGCCGCCGCCGGTCTTGAAGCGCGCCTGGCCCGGGGGCAGGTCGAGCTCGTCGTGCACGACCAGCAGGTTGTCCGGGGCGAGCTTGAAAAACTGGCAAAGCGCAGCGACGGCGCCGCCGCTGCGATTCATGAAGGTGGTGGGGTTCAATAGGTGAAGCTCATGGCCCTCGAGCTGCGCCTTGGCATAGCGCCCGAGGAACTTCTTTTCCGGGCGAAGCTCGGTATGGGCACGTCGCGCCAGCGCGTCCACTAGCCAGAAACCGGCGTTGTGGCGCGTCGCGTCGTACTCGGGGCCGGGGTTGCCCAGCCCAATGATCGCCGTTACCTGGCTCATGTTCCCACCTCCAACGTTCAAAAGTGTCTCGGCCGCTGGCCCGACAAAAAAAATCAAGCGCCGAAGCGCTTGATTTTAGCATTCATGGGCCATGCGGGCATGGCCCAATCTGCACGGGGGTAAAGAGGACCGCGCTTACTCGGCGCTGCCTTCTTCGCCTTCACCTTCTTCCTCGTCTTCAACACGATCCTTGATCGCGGTGATGTTGAGGATGGCGTGGTCGTGCTCTTCGCCGTGGGCAAGATCCACGGAAGAAACGCCGGCCGGCAGGGTCAGGTCGGACAGGTGCAGGGTGGTACCCAGCTCGACGCTCGAAATGTCGACTTCCAGGTAGTCCGGCAGGTCTTTCGGCAAGCAGCTGATCGCCACTTCGTTGTTCAGCACGTGCAGCTCGCCGCCCTGGTCCTTGATGCCGACACACTTCGCTTCGCCCACGACGTGCAGCGGCACGTTCATGGTGATTTCGTGGGTGGCGTCAACGCGCATGAAGTCGGCGTGAGTCAGCAGCGGCTTGTAGGGGTGACGCTGCAGATCACGAACGACGACCTGCTCCTGCTTGCCTTCGACGTCCAGCGTGATGACCGAGGAGAAGAAGGACTCGTCTTCGATCGCCTTGTAGAACGCGGTCTTTTCGACGGCGATGGAGACAGGCGCTGTTTCGCCACCGTAGATCACGGCGGGAACTTGCTGGTTCGCACGACGCAGGCGGCGGCTCGCACCTTTCCCCAGGTCGTTACGAACGTCGGCTTTCAAAGTAAAATCGGACATGTTGGTGCCTCTTGGTTTAAGTAAGAAAACCCCGCCGACCGCGACCAGTCGACGACGCTTTCAGGGCCCCGAGGGGGCTATAACGTCAGGCAGTGTCCACGCTCGCGTGAGCGGTTAGTGGAACATCGCGCTGACGGATTCTTCGTTGCTGACCCGGCGGATCGCTTCCGCAATCAAGCCGGCAACGCTCAACTGGCGAATTTTACCGCTGCGACGCGCATGGTCGGCGAGCGGAATAGTGTCGGCCACGACCACTTCATCCAGTACGGAGCTTGTGATGTTGTCGATGGCGGGGCCAGACAAGATCGGGTGTGTAGCATAGGCCACCACGCGCGCCGCGCCGTGGTCCTTGAGTGCTTCGCCGGCCTTGCAGAGCGTGCCGGCGGTGTCGATCATGTCGTCGACCACCACGCACGTGCGGCCTTCGATCTCGCCGATGATGTGCATCACCTGGGCCTGGTTGGCCTGGGGGCGACGCTTGTCGATGATGGCGAGATCGGCGTTGAGCTGCTTGGCGATGGCGCGCGCGCGCACCACGCCGCCGACATCCGGCGAGACCACGACCAGATCGTCGTAGTTCTGGCGCTCGATGTCGTCGAGCAGGATCGGCGAGCCGTAGACGTTGTCCACCGGCACGTCGAAAAAGCCCTGAATCTGGTCGGCGTGCAAATCCATGGTCATCACGCGGTCAACGCCGGCCTTGACCATCATGTCGGCCACGACCTTGGCGGAGATGGGCACGCGGGCAGAGCGCACGCGACGATCCTGGCGCGCGTAGCCGAAGTAGGGCAGCACCGCGGTGATGCGGGTCGCCGAGGCGCGACGCAGGGCGTCAACCATCAGGATCAGCTCCATCAGGTTGTCATTGGTCGGGGCACAGGTGGACTGGAGAATGAAGACATCCTTGCCACGCACGTTCTCATTGATCTCGACTGCGATCTCGCCGTCGCTGAACTGGCCCACCGTGGCGTTGCCCATCCGGCTGTCCAGGCTCTCAGCCACTTTACGAGCGAGTTCGGGATTGGCGTTCCCGGTGAAAACCATCAATTTTGACACGTGCAGCCACCTTTGCAGCGTTGGGGATCAGGGGAGAAAACGTTGGATCATGGGCAGGTTGGCTGGGGTACCAGGATTCGAACCTGGGAATGCCGATACCAAAAACCGGTGCCTTACCACTTGGCGATACCCCAGCAATAACCCAATGTGATGACCGGGCGCTTTCAGCGTCCCAGCGCATCGTGTAGAGGAGAGGTGTTGAGCCCGCGCGTCACCCAGGCCTGATAGCGTTGGCCCGCCTGTTCAGCGACGGCGTTTGCATCGCGTTGGGTTTCAAACGCGGCAAACAGACACGCGCCGGTGCCGGTTACGCGGCCGGGTGCGAACTGCTCGAGCCACTCGAGCGCACAAGCGATCGGCGGATAGCGTTTTTTGACCGTTGCTTCACAGTCGTTACGCCACGTGGCCGCTCCCCCCTGCAGTGCGCGCGCCATAGTAATGGGGCGGCTTGCGCGTGTCAATTCCGGGTCCTGGAAGATGGCCGGGGTCGACACGCTCACCCCCGGGTGGATCACCACGAACCAGGGCGTGTCGAGGGTGACCGGGGTAAGCACCTCACCCACGCCCTCGGCCCAGGCGCTATGGCCATGAACGAACACCGGCACATCGGCGCCCAGCGAGAGCCCGAGGTCCGCCAGTGCCGTCAGCGAGAGCTCGAGCTTCCATAGCCGGTTGAGCCCGACCAGTACAGTGGCGGCGTTGGAGCTGCCGCCGCCCAGGCCTCCGCCCAGGGGCAGGCGCTTGTCGATGCCAAGGCTTACGCCCTGGTTCGCGTCACGGCGGTAGGGCAGCAGGGTGCGCGCGGCGCGCACCATCAGGTTGTCATCGAAGTTCACGCCATCGACGTCGTTTTCGAGCGCGATCACTCCATCGTCTCGCGGCGAGAGCGTGATCGTGTCCTGCAGGTCGATGAACTGAAAAAGCGTCTGCAGCGTATGGTAGCCATCCTCACGGCGGCCGGTCACGTGCAGCATGCGGTTGAGCTTCGCCGGTGCCGGAAGCTTCATGGTAGACGTCGTGCCTGTCACCGCTTACTCCTGGTCGTCGCGCGGGCGCCACTGGTTCACCACCAGAGTGATGCGCACCTCGTCATAGTTCATGACCAGACGCCGCGGCAGCCACATCTCTTCGACCTCTTCCCAGTCGCGGTAGTCGATCTCCCAGCCGTCCTGCTCCAGATGACGCGGAAAGCCGAGCTCGTCGGTTTCGAGCTGATAATCGGAGTCATCGCCTGGAAGGCCCCGTACCCAGTCGGGCATGGCGCGTACCGGCAGCGACCAGCCAAGCTGCTCCTCCATCAGCGCCTCCGGCGTTTCGGCTTCGAAACGGCCTTCACCGGTGGTCAGCGAGAAGCGGCCCTCGCGGCCTTCCAGCACGCTGCGCCCGCCGCCGAAGGGGCCGCTGATCAGCATGCGAAAGTAAAACGGCGTCTGGTTCCAGTCCAGGTTGGCGCTGGTGTTCTCGTCCGGGGTTCTAAGCCCGGCCTTGCCGATCAGCGTCCAGCTATCGAACGCTTCGACCTCGGCCTGCTGGCGCTCCCAATGGCCCTCTTGTCGGCCGCTGTCGTCCATCGGGGCCTGGGTGGCGCACCCGGCCAGCGCCAATAGTGCGGCGCCGGTCAGAAAGGCTTTTGCCGGGCGGGCCCAGGCGCTGAAAGGCGAGGCGTTCGAGTAAGCGGTCAACATGGTGAAGCTCCGTATCGGTGATGCATTCTGATTCATTCAGAATAAAAAGGGTTAAAGAGGGTGTCTCAAGGCGTGCCAAGCGCCGGGCGGCGGCGCAAGAGCTCGTCGAGCGCCGGGGTATCGCCACGCCCGGTTTGGAAGCGGCGAACGATGGCGCGTGCCTCATCAACGCGGCCCAGCGCATCGAGGACCTCGGCCAGGTGCGCGGCGACCTCCTGGTCCGGCATTTGGGCAAACGCGGTTTCGAGCCAGGAGAGCGCCTCGTCGGGCTCGCCCTGTTTGAACAGCACCCAGCCCATGCTATCCAGCACCGCCGGGTTGTCCGGCTCGAGCTCATAAGCGCGCTCGATGAGCGCTCGGGCCTCCTCAAGCCGTTCGCCGGAATCCGTGTCTGCCAGCGTGTAACCCAGCGCGTTGAGCGCGTTGGCGTTGTCCGGCTCGCTGCGAATGATGTAGCGCAGATCGCGCTCCATGGCCGCAAGGTCACCGCGCTCGAAGGCGCGCATGGCCCGCAGGTAGCGAAGGCCGGTATCGGCGGGGGTGCGGGCGAGCTCGCGGTCGAGCAGGGCGTCGGCCTCGCTTGCGAGATTTTGGTCGTCGAGCAGCTGTACTTCCAGCAGCACCAGATCGCTGAAGTAGGCGTCATAGCGCATCCGCTCGATGCGTAAAAAGGCGCGCGCATCCAACAGCCGATCCTCCTCGATCAGCATCTGCGCGGCGGCGGCCCGGGCGGGCAGGAACTCGCTGCCCTCGCGCACCTGACGGTAGTAGATCAGGGCGTTATCGATGTCGCCTTCGGATTGAGCGATCGCGCCCAGAAGAAAGTAGGCCAGATCCGGAATGTTCTCTTCGCCGATCATCGGCTGCAGCAATCGGTAGGCGGGGTCCGGGTGGCCCTCTTCCAGATAGAGCTGGGCCAGCGCCACGCGCAAATCCGGCCCGCCGCCGTGGCGCTCGAGCAGCGCGTCGGTCTGCTCCTGCGCTTGGGTGAGGTTATTGAGGCGAATGTTGGCCTGGGCGAGCATGAGTACGAAGCGCACGTCGTCGGGGGCAAGCTCGAGCCCGCGGCGCGCGGCGCGGCGCGCGCCCTGATGATCGCCGGTTTCCAGCGCCAGTCGGGCGCGGGCGAGCCACAGCGACTCAAGATCCGGGGCCTGGCTTGCGACCTCGTCCAGACGCGCCTGGGCTTGGGCGGTGTTGCCAAGCGCGGCTTCGATCAAAGCGGTGCCCAACAGCACATCAACCTGGCCCTCCTGCTCGTCACCCAGCGGCGCGATCCCAGCGCTTTCGTCGAGAAAATCGCGCAGCGGGCGGATCAACAGTCCAAGCGGGGCGTTTTCCGCGACCGCCAGTTCGGCGAACGCGGCGATCTCGCCGTTGCCGCCGGCGGAAACGATCGCCAGGCGCTGCTCGAGGCTGTCGAGCCAATCGCCGCGCGAGAGCGAAAGCGTGGCCAGAAACTGATTGGGCCCCTGGGCGGTGGGTGCAAGCTCGCGCCAGCGCAGCGCCGAGGTTTCCATGAGCGCGGTGTCGTTGCCAAAACGGGCGGCGAAGGTGGCGCGCTCGGCAAGGGCTGCCACCGGGTAGCGGCGTGAAGCGGCCAGATACCCCTGGCTTGCGCGGCTAAAATCGCCGCGCTGGCCGGCCATTTCCGCGGTCAACAGCGTGCGCAGCCCCTCGGCGTCGAGCCCGCGCGTGATCGGCGGCGCCGAGGCCATGGGGTCATCGATGAAAGCGGGTAGCCCGCCCACCGAGCTCGAAGGCGTCGCCTGACAGCCGCTTAACAACAGCGTGACCGCCAAAGGCCAGCGGGGTAACCCCGTTAATGTCGCGCGAAAGGGCATGCGTATCTCAATCAGGTGGCCGAATTGTCAGCATAGCGGCTTGCGGGGCTGCGGCAAAGTGGTGGCGCCAGAACCGGGTGGTTTGTGGTAGAATGCTACACCTTGAAAACGATTCGTGTCAGCGCAATTTCGACCACCGCAGCCGTCTCATTGGCGGTTTCGCCACTGTCGAGCGTTTGACGCTCAAAGGACTCGCCCGCTCAAGAGTCGAGCCGCCGTTTATCCACGACCGATCCACTAGCGAAGACGCATAACGCATGACGCTTCTTGCCCTGGGAATCAATCACCGCACCGCAAGCGTTGCCGTGCGTGAGCAGGTAGCCTTTACCCCTACGCAGCTCGAAAGCGCGTTGGGCGAGCTTCGCTGTCTGCCGAACATTCACGAGGCGGCGGTGCTCTCGACCTGCAATCGCACCGAACTCTACTGCGTTACTGACGCCGCCGGCGAGCGCGCGGTGCTCGACTGGCTTGGCCGCTTTCACGGCCTGAACGTCGAGGATCTGACTCGCTGCGCCTATCATTATCTCGACGCCGCCGCCGCCCGCCATCTGATGCGCGTGGCCGTAGGGCTCGATTCGATGGTGCTCGGCGAGCCCCAGATTCTCGGCCAGCTAAAGGATGCGTATCAGCAGGCGCGCGAGGCCCGGGGCCTTGGCGGCGAGCTTGAGCGTCTTTTCCAGCACACGTTCGCCGTGGCCAAGCAGGTGCGCACTGAAACCGGCATCGGCAAGAACCCGGTGTCGGTCGCCTACGCCGCCGTCAGCATGGCGAGCCGCATTTTCGACGACTTCGGCCGGGCAAGTGCGCTTCTGATCGGCGCCGGCGAAACCATTGAGCTTGTGGCACGCCATCTGAGCGAGGCTGGCGTGCGCAAGCTCACCGTGGCCAACCGCACCCGCGAGCGCGCCATGAACGTGGCCTCGAGTCTGGGCGGCGAGGCGATCACGCTGCCGGAGATTCCGGCGGCGCTCGAACACGCCGACATCGTCATCTCCTCGACCGCCTCGCCGCTGCCGATTCTGGGCAAGGGCATGGTCGAACGAGCGCTAAAAAAGCGCCGCCACCGGCCGGTGTTCATGGTCGATATTGCCGTGCCCCGGGATATCGAGCCGGAGGTGGGTGAGCTTGCCGACGTCTTTTTATATACCGTCGATGACCTCGAGGAGGTGATCGAAGAGAATCGCCGCCACCGCCAGGTGGCCGCCGACCAGGCCGAATCACTGATCGAACACGGCGTGGGAAGCTGGGAGCAGGAGCGCCGAGTGCGCGGCGGCGGCGAGCTGATCCGCGACTACCGCCGCCACGGCGAAGCGCTTCGCGACGAAAGCCGCGACCAGGCGCTCGAACGCCTGGCCCGCGGCGAAGACCCGGCAAAAGTAGTCGAGCGCCTTGCCCATCAGCTCGCCAACCGCTTCATGCACCAGCCGACGTTGGCCCTTCGCAAAGCGGCCTCCGAAGAAGATCACGCAGTGCTGAGCGCGGCGCCGCGCGTTTTGCTTTCCCCAAAACCCGCGTTTGAGAAGCCCGCGCCCTCGGCTAAACGCCAGAAGGATGATACGCCCGCATGAAAGAGACGTTGCGCCAACGTTTGGACAGTTTTGCCGACCGCTTCGAAGAGCTTGCGATGCTGCTCTCCGAGCCCGAAGTCATCAACGACCAGCAGCGCTTTCGCGACTACTCCCGCGAGTACGCAGAGCTCGAGGAGCTGGTCGCGGCCTGGCAGCGCTACCGCGAGGTCGAAGAGAACATCGCCACCGCCGAGGCCTTGAGCGGCGACAGCGACCCGGAAATGCGTGAGATGGCGGAGATGGAACTGATGGAGGGCCGCGAGCAGCGCGAGGCTCTCGAGGTCGAACTCAAGCGCCTGCTAGTGCCCAGGGACCCGGATGATAACCGTGGCGTGTATCTGGAAGTGCGCGCTGGCACCGGCGGCGACGAGGCGGCGATTTTTGCCGGCGATCTGTTTCGCATGTATTCACGCTACGCAGAAAAGCGCGGTTGGCGGGTGGAGATCGTCAGCGCCAGCCACGGGGAGCAGGGCGGCTATAAAGAGGTGATCTCCCGGGTGAAGGGCGACGGCGTCTATGCCCGGCTCAAGTTCGAGTCCGGCGCGCACCGCGTGCAGCGCGTGCCCGCCACCGAATCCCAAGGGCGAATCCACACCTCCGCTTGCACCGTGGCGGTGATGCCCGAGGTGGATGACGTCGGCGACATCGACATCAACCCGTCGGATCTGCGCGTGGATACCTACCGCTCCAGCGGCGCCGGCGGCCAGCACGTCAACACCACGGATTCGGCGATTCGCATTACCCACCTGCCGACCGGCGTGGTCGTCGAGTGTCAGGAAGAGCGCAGCCAGCACAAAAACCGCGCCAAGGCGATGTCGCTGCTCGCCGCCAAGCTCAAGCGCAACGCCGTGGATTCCCAGCGCCAAGAACAGGCCGATGCGCGCCGCTCCCTGGTCGGCTCCGGCGATCGCAGCGAGCGTATCCGCACCTACAACTTCCCCCAGGGGCGTATCACCGATCACCGCATCAACCTGACGCTCTATAAACTGCTGGATGTGGTCAGCGGGGAGCAGCTCGACGACGTGGTCGAGCCGCTGATTCACGAGTATCAGGCCGAGCAGCTTTCCGCCCTTCAGGACGCCTGATGACTTTCGATACGCTGTTGAACGCGGCGGCCAAACGCCTTGCGGACGCGGGCTCGCCCTCGCCCCGGCGCGACGCCGAGCTTTTGATGATGCACGCCGCCGGCTGCGAGCTGACCTGGCTCTACACCTGGGGCGACCGCGACTGCGAGCCCTGGGCGCGGGCGCGCTTCGAGGCGCTCATCGCTGCCCGTGCTCAGGGCGAGCCGGTGGCGTACCTGACCGGCGAGCGCGAGTTCTGGGGGCTGCCCCTTTTGACCTCGCGCCATACGCTGATCCCGCGGGCGGACACCGAAACCCTGGTCGAGGCGGCGCTTGCGCGCGCCGGCGCCGCCAGCGGCCGGTTTCTGGATCTGGGCACGGGCACCGGCGCCATTGCGCTCGCCTTTGCCAGCGAGCGCCCAAACTGGCAGGTGAGCGGACTCGACCTGCGTATTGATGCCGTGGCCCTTGCCGAACAAAATGCCGCGCGGCTGGCGCTCGAAAACGCCACCTTCATCCAGAGTGACTGGTTCGATGCACTGGCGCAGGAAGACGTCGCGCCGCGCTTTGATATCATCGTCAGCAACCCGCCCTATATCGACGAAGCCGACCCGCACCTGAGCCAGGGCGACGTGCGCTTCGAGCCGCGCTCGGCGCTGGTGGCGGCGGGCGAAGGCCTTGCCGATCTGCTTCATTTGGTGTGCTGCGCCCGTGAATATCTCGGGCAGGGCGGGTGGCTGCTGCTGGAGCACGGCTATCGTCAGGCCGATGCAGTGCGTCAGGCGCTTTCAAGCGCGGGCTACCTGGACGTCGAGAGCCTCGTCGATCTGGGCGGGCACGCGCGGGTCACGCTGGGGCGGATGCCGGCGTCGATCGAGGGCGCGAAGAATTACCAAGGCGAACACTCATGAAGATGAAACGCGCATGAAAACCAAAAACAAGGCGCTGGATCGCATCGATTTACGGATTCTGCGCGTGCTGCAGGACAACGCGCGTATCTCCTACGTGGATCTCGCCGCCGAGGTCGGGCTTTCGACCACGCCGTGTTTGGAGCGCGTCAAGCGTCTGGAGCGCGCCGGCGTCATTCGCGGCTACAAGGCGATGCTCGACCCGCAGGCGCTCAAGGCGAACCTGTTGGTGTTCGTCGAGATCAGTCTGGAGACCCAGTCGCCGGCGGTGTTCGACGAGTTTCGCCGCGCGGTGGAAACGCTGCCCCAGATCCAGGAGTGTCATCTGGTGTCCGGGCAGTTCGACTACATTTTGAAGTGCCGGATTCCGGAAATGTCCGCCTACCGGCAGCTTCTGGGCGACGTCGTACTGACGCTGCCTGGCGTCAAGGAGTCCAAAAGCTACGTGGTGATGGAGGAGGTCAAGGAGAGCTTCAGCCTGCACGTGCCGGAGGTCAGCGAGTTCGAGGAGAAGGGCCCATGATGGATGACCAAACGCTTTTGCGCTACAGCCGCCACATCATGCTCGACGAGGTCGATATCGACGGCCAGCAGCGCCTGCTCGATGCCCGCGCGCTGATCGTCGGCGCCGGCGGGCTTGGCTCGCCGGTGGCGCTCTATCTGGCCGCTGCGGGCGTGGGTCACCTTACGATTGCCGACGCTGACACCGTCGAACTCTCCAACCTGCAGCGCCAGATCGCCCACCAAAACGCCGACATCGGTCGTAACAAAGCGGTTTCGGCAAGCGACAGCATGGCCGCGCTCAATCCGCAGTGCGAGATTACCGCCATCGAGCACCACCTGAGCGAGGCCGAGCTCGCCACGCTCGCCGCCACCTTTGATGTCGTGCTCGACTGCACCGACCGCTTCTCCAGCCGCTACGCGATCAACGTCGCCTGCCAGGCGGCGGGCGTGGCGCTGGTATCCGGCGCGGCGATCCGCTTCTCCGGCCAGCTCGCCGTGTTCGACCCGCGCGACGTTAAAAGCCCTTGCTACGCCTGCCTCTACCCGCCGGGTGAAGGTGGCGATGAAGCACCGAGCTGCGCCGACAGCGGCGTCATCGCGCCGCTGGTCGGCGTCATCGGCGCGTTCCAGGCGCTGGAGGCGGTCAAGCTTTTAAGCGGCGCGGGCCAGGTACACCGTGGGCTCTCCACCTTCGACGGGCTGCGCGGCACTTGGCGCCACTTTCAGGTCCCCCGCGATCCGGCCTGCCCGGTGTGCGGGCCGCGATAATTCGGCATCGCAGCGTACAACGATAAAAGGGTGAATCATGGCGAAATCTACCGGCTCGAAAAGTCTTGGTCAGGCCAGGCGTGCTCAGCGTGCAAGGAAGAAAAAGCAGGTGGCGCCAGCGTTTCAAGTGCCGGTGTTGAAAACGGCTTCAAGGCAGAGCGGCGTTGCGACAGTGGCGCTGAGCGACGCCCTCGAGCGCGCGCGCCTGGCGCTCGACGAGGCGTTGGAAGGCCCGCTGGATGCGCCGCTTCATCTGTTCGTGTCCGTCACCGATGCCACCCACCGCGCCATTGTAGTCAACGCCTACGGCGTGGCGGATAGCGAGCATTGGCAAGCGCTGAGTGAGACGCTCGCCGGAAAATTGAGCGAACAGGCGGCGGTACGCTGGCTGCGCCTTGACTGGACGCGCGAGCTTGCCGAGTACACCTGGGAGAGCCTGGCCGCCGAGCTCAAAAAGCACAAGCGTAATTACTTTCGCCGCGGCATCGCGCTGGACGGCGGGTGCCAGCGCGCCTTTCTCGAGCAGGAGCTTAACGCCAACGCCATGCTCTATCAGGGCGTCAAGGTGCCCCACGCCGAGCTCAATCAGAAAAACTTCCTGCGCTACGCCCGCGAGCGCTTTGGCACCCAAACGGAGATCGATTTCGGCCCCCACCAGCGCGTGTTCACCTTTACCACTGATGCGCTTCTGGTGACCGCCGACCAGCCTGTGCGGCCTTTACACGGCTACTCCGGTGGCGAGGAAGGACGCGACACTGGCCGGCGCGTCATCGAAACACTCACGCCCGAGATCACACGTACGCTGATCGAGCGCGCAAGCGAATTTCTCGCCGATCAGGTCGAGCCGAGCGGGCGCTTTATCTATGGCCTGCACCCCTGTTTTGATCGGCAGGTGAACGGCTACAACACCCTGCGCCACGCCAGCAGTATCTACAGCATGCTCGAAGCCTGGGAGGTGACCCAAAGCGCGTCGCTTAAGCGCGCGATCGACGCCGCGCTTTCGCACCTCACCACGCGGCTTTTGAAACGCTTTACGCATCGCGGCGAGCAGGTGACGTACCTGCTGGAGGACAACGGCGAGATAAAGCTTGGCGGCAGTGGCGTCACGCTGTTGGCGCTTTCGAAATACACCGAGCTGAGTGGTGACGAGCAGTACCTGCCGCTAATGGAAGAGGTGGCGCTCGGTATCCGCCAGTGTCAGCTCGAAAGCGGTGGCTTCAACCATGTGTTGAACGCATCCGACCTCAGCGTCAAGGAGGCGTTTCGTATCATCTACTACGATGGCGAAGCGGCGTTCGGGCTGATGCGCCTGTACGGCTTGACCCGAGATGCCCGCTGGCTCGAGGTCGTCGAGCGCGCTTTTGAGTACTTCATCGCCCAGGAGCACTGGAAAGCGCACGATCACTGGCTGAGCTACTGCGTCAATGAGTTAACACTTTACCGGCCTGATGAGCGCTACTACCGCTTCGGGCTTCAAAACGTCGCCGGGTACTTGGGCTTTGTGGAGGGGCGGATTACCACCTTCCCCACGCTTTTGGAGCTGATGATGGCAGCGCACAAGATGATTGCGCGCCTGCAGGCCACACCCGAGCATCGCCATCTTTTAGCGCTGATCGACGTCGAGCGCTTCTACCGGGCGCTGGAGACGCGCGCCCACTACCTGCTCAACGGCCACTTCTGGCCTGAGCTTGCGATGTTCTTCCAGCGCCCGGAGCGCATCGAAGGCAGCTTCTTCATCCGCCACCACAGCTTTCGCGTGCGCATCGACGATGTCGAGCACTATCTTTCCGGGTTCGTAGCATATTTGCTGCACTATTTGAAGCAGAGTGCCCACGACCAGAGTCAGGTTTGAGCAAGCTCAGGGATCAGGGAAGCGCTCGGTCTTGAGATTTAAGCGTAAAAAAGCCCGCTTTGAGCGGGCTTTTTTACGTCGAACAAGGGAAGGGGCGAAATACCCCTTCGCGCTTCGCAATTCTGAATCGATCAGTTCCGAATCAGATAGTCAAAGGCACCCAGTGAGGCCTTCGCGCCTTCGCCCATGGCGATGACGATCTGCTTGTAGGGCACAGTGGTGGCGTCGCCGGCGGCGAACACGCCGGGCACGGAAGTCATGCCGTGGGCGTCGACGATGATCTCGCCGTGGGGCGACATTTCGATTGGTGAGCCTTTTAGCCACTCGGTGTTCGGCACCAGCCCGATCTGGACGAAGATGCCCTCGAGCGCGACGTGTTTGGTCTCGTCGGTGTTGCGGTCCTTATAGGTCAGACCGTTGACGCGGCTGCCGTCGCCGGTCACCTCGGTGGACTGGGCGTTGAGGATGATGTCGACGTTGGGCAGGCTCTTGAGCTTTTTCTGCAGTACCGCGTCGGCGCGCATTTCGCCCATGAACTCGACCAGCGTGACGTGACCGACGATACCGGCCAGATCGATCGCCGCTTCGACGCCGGAGTTACCGCCGCCGATCACGGCGACGTGCTTGCCCTTGAACAGCGGGCCGTCGCAGTGGGGGCAGTAGGCTACGCCCTTGTTACGGTACTCGCGCTCGCCGGGCACGTTCATTTCGCGCCAGCGTGCGCCGGTGGCCAGCACCAGCGTCTTGCTCTTGAGCGTGGCGCCGGACTCGAATGTCACTTCGTGCAGCCCGCCCTCGACCTCGGCGGCCTTGAAGTGGCTGGCACGCTGCAGATTCATCACGTCGACGTCGTAGTCGTTGACGTGCTGCTCGAGTGCCGCGACCAGCTTGGGGCCTTCGGTGTAGGAGACCGAGATGAAATTCTCGATACCGAGGGTGTCGACCACCTGGCCGCCGAAGCGCTCGGCGGCGATGCCGGTATTGATGCCCTTGCGCGCCGAGTAGATCGCCGCCGAGGCGCCGGCGGGGCCGCCGCCGATGACCAGCGAATCGAAGGCGGCTTTCTCGCTGAGTTTCTTCGCGTCGCGCTCGGCCGCACCGGTGTCCACCTTGGCAAGAATCTGCTCGATGGTCATGCGGCCCTGATCGAAGGGCTTGCCGTTGAGGTAGACGCTCGGCACCGACATGATTTCACGCGCTTCAACCTCGTCCTGAAACAGCGCGCCGTCGATGGCCACGTGGTGGACGTTCGGGTTGAAGATCGCCATCAGGTTCAGCGCCTGAACGACGTCAGGGCAGTTCTGGCATGAAAGCGAATAGTAGGTCTCGAAGCGCATCTCGCCGTCGAGCGCCTTGATCTGATCAAGCGTTTCCTGTGCGGTCTTGGGCGGATGGCCGCCCACCTGCAGCAGTGCCAGCACCAGCGAGGTGAACTCGTGGCCCATGGGGATACCGGCGAAAACCACGCCGGTCTCTTCGCCGGGGCGGTTGATGGCAAACGACGGCGTGCGTGCGTCCTGGCCGTCCGTATGCAGGGTGATCTTGTCGGTCAGACTCTTGATGTCTTCCAACAGGCCGAGCAGCTCTTTTGACTTGGCACCGTCATCGAGGGACGCAACGATCTCGAACGGTTGAGTCACCTTTTCCAGATAAGCTTTCAACTGACTTTTTAAATTGGCGTCCAACATGACAGTAGGGTCCTCGCAATCGGCGTTGATTGGGCTCGACCGATGGCAGGCCTGAAAGGCCTTCACGGGAGCAATACAAGCGGTTAAAAAATCGAGCGATGTTTCGGATAGATGTTTCGAATACAAGGAGCGTTTTAAGCCCTGGAGGCACTATTTTCGAAGGCTTAAAACGATGCACCCGGGTAGGACCCGGGTGCAGGGCCGATTCATCACGAAACGGTAAACGCGTTGAGGCGAATCGGCGGGTTGGCGTTAGATTTTGCCAACGAGATCCAGCGACGGGGCCAGCGTCTCTTCGCCTTCTTTCCACTTGGCCGGGCACACTTCGTTCGGGTTTTCGCGAACGTACTGGGCGGCCTTCACTTTACGCAGCAGCTCTTCGGCGTTACGGCCGATGTTGCCGGCGTTGATCTCGACGATCTGAACCTTACCGTCCGGGTCGACGACGAAGGTGCCGCGCTCGGCCAAGCCGTCTTCTTCGATCAGCACTTCAAAGTTGCGCGAAATTTTCAGCGTCGGATCGGCGATCATCGGGTACTGAAGTTTGCCGATGGTTTCGGAGCTGTCGTGCCACGCCTTATGGGTGAAGTGGGTGTCGGTCGACACGCTGTAGATTTCCACACCCAGCTTTTTGAACTCTTCGTAGTTATCGGCCAGGTCACCAAGCTCGGTCGGGCAAACGAACGTGAAATCGGCCGGGTAGAAGAAGAAAATGGACCACTGGCCTTTCAAATCGGCCTCTGTAACGTCGATGAACTCACCATTGAGGTAAGCAGTCGCTTTAAACGGTTTAACTTCGGTGTTGATCAAGGACATTAAGATCGTCTCCAAGTGATTGGGTAGTGGCTTCTGAATACGGGTATCATACTAACGGCGAACGGCTGATAGCTAAAATTGAGAATGGACATATCATCCATAGTCTCATGCTATCGCAAGCGCCTTTATCGATAGCGTGCTCGTTCAAGGTACTTCGAGCGCCTCTCAAAGCCGCCCGGCTACGCCGTCACCAGACGTAGGTGGGGTCGAGGCGTTAGTAATGCAACAATTTTTTGGCCAGCCCTTGCGGTGGGGGAGCCAGCCGCGCAGAATTCCCGGCGCAAAAAATTGCCAGGCGACGAGCAGGTGCTAATTTGAGTGTTGGCACAGCTATCGGCCATCAGGCGATACCTCCGCCGCCCGGGCAAGGCGCGCGGATAGCCGCCCTGGTCTTTCATGATTTCTACAAGGAGCCACCTGATGGGGAACATCCACAAGCTTTCCGCGGCCGTTGCGGCCTTTTCCTGCGTTGCAGCGGCGAGCGCTCACGCTGCTGAGGTGCGCATCTATAACTGGTCCGACTACATTGCGCCGGAAACCCTCGAGAAGTTCACCGAGCGCACCGGCATCGACGTCACGTACGATGTTTACGACAGCAACGAAACCCTCGATGCTGCGCTGCTGGCTGGCCGCTCCGGCTACGATGTGGTCGTTCCTTCCTCGCACTTCTTCTCGCGCCAGCGCCAGGCCGGCGTATACCAGCCGCTGGACAAGAGTGCGCTGCCGAATCTGGAGAACCTCAATCCGGAGCTGATGGAGAATCTGGAAGCCATCGACTCGCAAAGCGAGTACATGATTCCCTACATGTGGGGCACCAACGGCATCGGCTATAACGTCGAGCGCGTCACCGAGATTCTGGGCGACGATGCGCCGCTCGACAGCTGGTCGCTGCTGTTCGACCCGGAAATCACCGGCGCGCTCAGTGAGGCCGGCTGCGGCATTTCCATGCTCGATACCGGCGAGGAGATGCTGCCCGCGGCGATGGCGTATCTGGGCCTCAATCCGATCAGCGACAGCACCGACGATCTCGACGCCGCCGGCGAAGTGATCGCAAGCGTCCGTGACGACATCACCTATTTCCACTCGTCGCGCTACATTTCCGATCTCGCCAATGGCGATATTTGCGTGGCGGCGGGCTACTCCGGCGATATTTTCCAGGCCGCCGAGCGCGCCGAGGAAGCCGGACGCGATTTCGAGATCGGCTACACCATTCCGAAAGAGGGCGCTGCACTCTGGTTCGACGTCATGGCCGTGCCGGCCGACGCGCCGAATCCGGAAAACGCCCACGCCTTCATCAACTTCATTCTCGACCCGGAAATTGCCGCCGAGATCACCGACTATGTCAGCTACGCCAACCCCAATGCCGCCGCTGATGCCTACGTCGATGAGGAGATCCTGAACGACCCGGCGATCTACCCGGAAACTGAGGTGATGCAGAACCTGTATGTCGCCCGCGACATGCCGCAAAATTTCCAGCGTCAGCGCACGCGTATCTGGAACCGGGTCAAATCCGGCCGCTAAGGCGCGCCGTTCAAACGGCGGGCAGGTGAGCTGCCCGCGCTTTATCGTCAGGGCCTGCTCTCAGGCCCTTTTTAGGAGTGGGCATGGACACGACGACCCCGTCGAAGGACACCACGCCGGAGTCAAGCGCTACGCGTACCGCCGGTAAGACCCCGCGCTTTGCCGAGGACGTCGTGCTGCAGGTCAAGCGTCTGAGCAAGCGCTTCGACGATGCGCTGGCGGTGGATACCGTCAATCTCGAGGTCAAGCGCGGCGAGATCTTTGCGCTGTTGGGCGGCTCCGGCTCTGGCAAGTCGACGCTTTTACGCATGCTGGCGGGGTTCGAGACGCCGTCCGAGGGCAGCATTCTGCTCGGCGGTGAGGACATCACGCGAACGCCACCGCACAAGCGCTCGATCAACATGATGTTTCAATCCTACGCGCTCTTTCCCCACATGAACGTGGCGCAGAACATCGCCTTTGGGCTCAAGCAGGACAAGCTCTCGAAGGCGGATATCGACGAGCGGGTCACGCAAATGCTCAAGCTCGTGCACATGGAGCGTTTTGCCAAGCGCAAACCGCACCAGCTCTCCGGCGGCCAGCGTCAGCGGGTGGCGCTGGCGCGCTCGCTGGCCAAGCGGCCAAGGCTTCTGCTGCTCGACGAACCGATGGGGGCACTGGATAAAAAGCTTCGCACCGAAATGCAGCTCGAGGTGGTCGAGATCATCGAACAGGTCGGCGTGACCTGCATCATGGTCACCCATGATCAGGAAGAGGCGATGACCATGGCGGACCGCGTGGCGATCATGGCCGACGGCTGGATCGAACAGGTGGGCTCGCCGGTGGATATCTACGAAAGCCCGGCGAGTCGCATGGTGGCGGAGTTCGTCGGCACGGTGAATCTATTCGAGGGCGAGATCGTGGCGGATGCTGCCGATCACTGCACCATCGAGACGCCAATGTTGTCGCGGCCGATTTACATCGACCACGGTATCACCACCCAGGCCGTGGACCGGCGCGTGTGGGCGGCGCTGCGTCCGGAAAAAATCTGGCTGTCGCGTGAAAAGCCTGAAGGGGCGTACAACTGGGAGGCGGGTAAGGTCGACGATATCGCCTACCTGGGCGGCTACTCGCTTTATTACGTGCGTACCGCATCAAACCAGATCATCAAGGCGAGCATGGCCAACGTCGAGCGTCGCGGGGATCGGCCCACCTGGGAAGACAGCGTGTACGTCTACTGGGAAGATCACAGCGCCATCGTGCTTAACCGCTAATGCGTGGTTTTAGGAGCGCCCCTGATGAAGTCGTTTGACATCGCGACGCGTTTGAAGCGCCTGCAGCTGGGCCGCCGCGCGGTCATCGCGCTGCCGCTTTTATGGCTGACGCTGTTCTTTTTATTGCCCTTTGTACTGGTGCTGAAAATCAGCCTGGCGGAGTCGATGGTGGCCATCCCGCCGTTTGGCCCGCTGATCGAGTACAGCGACCAGGTGCTGCACGTGTTTCTCAACCTGGGCAATTACCTGTTCCTGCTCTCCGATTCGCTCTACGCCGCGGCGTACTGGGGGTCGATCAAGACGGCGTTCATCTCGACCGTTGCGTGTCTGCTGTTGGGCTACCCGATGGCCTACGCCATGGCGCGGGCGCCGCTTCGTTGGCAGCTGGTGCTGGTACTGTTGGTGATGCTGCCCTCCTGGACGTCGTTTCTCATCCGCGTTTATGCCTGGATGGGCATTTTGAGCAACAGCGGACTGATCAATAACCTGTTGCTTGGCCTTGGTGTGATCGAGTCGCCGCTTCGAATGATGAACACCCGCTTTGCCGTGGTGGTCGGTATCGTTTACGCCTACCTGCCCTTCATGGTGCTACCGCTTTACGCACACCTCACGCGCCTCGATAACGCGCTGCTGGAGGCGGCGGCGGATCTGGGCTCGCGCAGGCTCAATACCTTCATCAAGGTGACGCTGCCGCTCTCCATGGGCGGGATCATCGCGGGGTCGATGCTGGTGTTCATTCCGGCGGTGGGGGAGTTCGTGATCCCCGAGCTTCTCGGCGGGCCGGATACGTTGATGATCGGTAAGGTGTTGTGGGAGGAGTTCTTCCTCAACCGCGACTGGCCGGTCGCCTCGGCGCTGGCGATGGTGATGCTGCTACTGCTGCTCGTGCCCATCGTCTGGTTTCACCGCTATCAGTCCCGGGAGCTCGAAAAATGAGTGTCAAGCCGCGCGTTCCTTCGTTCACGACGGTCATGTTGGTCATCGGGCTTCTGTTTCTCTATTTGCCGATGGCCGTGCTGGTGGTCTATTCGTTCAACTCCTCCAGACTGGTCACGGTGTGGGCCGGGTTCTCCACCCAATGGTACGGGGCGCTGTTCGAGGATCGCCAGATCCTCGAAGCGGTATGGACGAGCCTTAAAATCGCCTTTTTCGCCGCCAGCATGGCGGTGTGTCTGGGCACCGTTGCGGCCTTCGTGATGACCCGGTTCGGGCGCTTTCGCGGCAAGACCGCGCTTTCGAGCATGGTGACCGCGCCGCTGGTGATGCCGGAGGTGATCACGGGGCTTTCGCTGTTGCTCCTGTTCGTTCAGATGGCCCAGCTGACCGGCTGGCCAGCGGATCGCGGCATGGCGACGATCTGGATCGCCCATACCACGTTTTGTAGCGCCTACGTGGCGGTGGTGGTGGCCGCGCGGCTTCGCGAAATGGACCGCTCGATCGAGGAGGCGGCGATGGATCTGGGTTCACCGCCGCTAAAGACCTTTTTTTGCATTACGCTGCCGGTGATCTCACCGGCGCTGGTCGCCGGGTGGCTTCTGGCCTTTACGCTGTCGCTGGATGACCTGGTGATCGCAAGCTTCGTGTCCGGGCCCGGGGCGAATACGCTGCCGATGGTGGTGTTTTCCTCGGTGCGCCTTGGCGTGTCGCCGAAGATCAACGCGCTGGCGACGCTGATCATCTTGATCGTGGCGATCGCTACGCTGCTCGCCTGGTACGTCATGCGGCGAAGCGAGAAGCGCCGGCTCATGCTGATTCGGGAAGCCCAAAGCGCCGAGTAAAGGCAAACAGCGACATCAAGACACTTCATCGTCAAGGCACTTCATCGTCAAAGCACATCGTCGTCAAAGTACGTCGTCGTCGCGCCCGGTGGTGATCGCGTCGATCTCACCGGTCATCGGCGACATGACCACCTGCACCTGAATCGGTGCGCAGCAGCGGTGGCAATCCTCCCAGGTGGTGTGGCTGCCCTGGGACGTGTCGATTATGAAGGTCAGCGCCGTGGCGCAGTAGGGGCAGTCGAAATCGTGTTCGATGAGCGCTTCGTCGTCCATGAGGATCTCTCGCAAAGGGTGGGGGCGTGCACAACACGGGTGGATTCAGTGTAGCAGAGCCCGGGTGGGCGCCGGTCGCCAGAATCAGGTAGGATGGGTCGGCGGTTTTTCGATCAACAGGTGAGACAACGATGATGAAACGTTACATGGTAGTGGCGGCCGCGCTGGCCCTCCCGATGACGGCTCTGGCAGAGACGCCGAACGTAACGCCGGGCGAGTGGGAGTTCGTCAGCGTGACCAGCGTAAGCGGCGATATGGATATTCCGGATCAAACCGAAACCGAGCGTCAGTGCATCACTCAGGAAGAGCTCGACAGCGCCGAATTCGGCCTGATCGAGGAAGAGCAGGGCTGCGAGCTCTTGAGCCAGGAGATGAACGCTGACGGTCTCTCCTACAACATGGCCTGCAGCGCCGACGGTGGCCAGGCGACCATCGACGGCGAAATGAGCTTCATGGGCGAGCAGATCGATGGCACCGTCACGATTGTGACCGAGTCCCCGATGGGCGCACTCACGATGGATACCACCATCGAAGGCGAGCGCGTCGGCGACTGTGGTTAAGCGTTGACGAGTGAGTGAAAAAGGCGCCTTTCGGCGCCTTTTTCGTTGGCCTCAAACACGCCGGTCGGCGGCGGCGATCTCCGTCTCCAAACGGCGCTTGACCGCGTTGGGCGAGCCGGTGTGGCGGGCGAGCAGATCATACGCCACCGGCACGACCAAAAGCGTAAACAGCGTGGCCGCCCCGACGCCGGCCATGATCACCGTGCCGATCACCAGGCGCGACTCCGCCCCCGGCCCCGTCGAGAGAATCAGCGGCACGGCACCTGCCATGGTGGTGATCGCGGTCATCAGAATAGGGCGAAGGCGGGTAACCGAGGCCTCCACGAGCGCCTCGCGAAACGCCACGCCTTCGTCGCGCAGCTGGTTGGCGAACTCGACGATCAGAATACCGTTTTTCGCCGCCAGCCCTATCAGCAGCACCAGCCCCACCTGGCTGTAGATATTCAGTGACTGACCGGTGAGCAGCAGGGCGAGCAGCGCGCCGCTCATGGCCAGCGGGACGGTCAACATGATCACCAGCGGGTGGATAAGGCTCTCGAACTGCGCCGCCAGCACCAGAAACACCACCACCGCGCCAAGCACCAGCAAAAAGGTCGTGGCGCCACTGGCCGCCTGATAGTCCCGCGAGGGCCCGGCCAGGCTGGTTTGGGCCGCCTCGGGCAGCAGCTCATCGGCCGCTTGCTGCAGGTAGGTGATCGCCTCGCCGAGGGTGTAACCATCGGCCAGGTTCGCCTCGATAGTGATCGAGCGCACGCGGTCGAAGCGGTTGAGCGTGCTGGCGCCGGCGAAGTCGGAGAGCGTCACCAGACTCGAGAGCGGAATCAGCTCGTTGCTCCGGCGCGAACGCACCTGGACGTTGTCCAGCGCGCGGGGGCTGTTTTGCCGCGCCCGGTCGCCTTCGACGATGACGTCGTACTCCTCACCGTCATCGACGTAGCGGGTGACGTTGCGCCCGCCGAGCAGCACCTCGAGGGTGCGGCCGATCTCGCTGACCGTCACGCCGAGGCTTGCGGCGCGGGCGTAGTCGATCTCCACGCGAAGCTGCGGCTGGGTTTCGTCATAGTCGCTTTCAAGCGCGGTCAGGCGCGGATTGTCGCGGCGCACGTGCTCCAGCAGCGTATCGCGCCAGCCGGCGATCTCTTCATAAGAGCCGCCGCCGAGCACGAACTGCAGCGGCTTTTGAGTGCGCTGGCCAAACCCCTGGCGCATCACCGGGAAGGCGCGCACACCGGGGAGCGTGGCGAGCGTCTCGCGCACCTCGTTCATGATCGCCCAGGCGCTTCGCCGCGTGCCCCACGGCGCCATGTCGATGATCAGAAAGCCGCTGTTGAAGTTTTCGATGTTGCCAAAGCCGCGCGGCGCGCGCACTACCACGCGCTCGAACTCGCCGCTTTCCAGAAAGGGGTCGAGTCGCGCTTCGATCTCGTCCATGTAGTCCATCATGTACTCGAAGGTGGCGCCTTCCGGGCCGTTGACCAGCACGATGAAGTTGCCGCGATCCTCCTGGGGGGTGTATTCGCTCGGAAGAATCGAGGCAAGCCAGGCGGTGGCGGCGATCAACAGTAAAAACAGCGCCACCACCAGCCAGCGCAGTTTGAGCGTCAGCAGCAGCACGCGCCGGTAAAGGCGCTGGGTGGCGCTCAAAAGCCGCTGCACGCCGCGGCCGATGGTGCTTTCGTGCATGCCGGGCTTGAGAATTTTCGAGGCCATCATCGGCGTGAGCGTCAGCGCCAAAAGCGTCGAGAACACCACCGCCGCGGCCATGGTCAGGGCGAACTCGGAGAACAGCCGGCCGATATCGCCCTGAAGCATGCTCAAGGGCACGAACACCGCGACCAGCACCAAAGTCGTGGCAATCACCGCAAAGCCGATCTGACGGGTACCGCGGTAGGCGGCGACCAGCGGGGTCTCGCCGTACTCGAACATGCGCCGGTTGATGTTCTCGAGCACCACGATGGCATCATCGACGATCAGGCCGATGGCGAGCACCAGCGCCAGGAGCGTGAGCAGGTTGATCGAAAAGCCCATGACCGCCAGCGCCGTAAAGGCGCCGATGACCGCGATGGGCACAGTGACGGCGGGCACGAGCGTGGTGCGAAGGTTGCCCAAAAAAAGAAAGATGACCACGACCACCAGCGCCATGGCGATGAACAGCGTCGAAACGACCTGGTCGATGGCGCCGGCGACGAACAGCGAGGCGTCGTAGTTGAGTTCGAGCGTCATGCCGTCCGGCAGGGTTTGCTGCAGCCGTTCAAGCTCTCCCTGCACCGCCTCGGACAGCGCCAGCACGTTGGCAGTGGACTGCATGATCACCCCAAGGCCCACCATCGGCACGCCGTTGGCGCGAAACACCGAGCGATCCTCAACCGAGCCCACCTCGACGCGGGCGACATCCGAAAGGCGCACCAGATAGCCGCTCTCGCCCTGGTCCAGCGCCAGGCGCTGGAAGTCCTCGGCGGTGGCAAAGGCGCGCGGCAGGCGCACGATGAACTGGCGGTCGGCGGATTCGAGCGAGCCGGCGGGCAGCTCGACGTTTTCGGCGCGCAGGGCATCCTCGATGTCGCCCACGGTCAGGCCTCGGGCCGCCAGCGCGTTGCGATCGAGCCAGACGCGCATGGCGTAGTCGCGCCCGCCGCCCACGCGAATGCGGGCAACGCCGGGCTGTACCGACAGGCTATCGACCAGTTGGCGGTTGGCGTAGTCGGTGAGCTCGGTGATCGAGTACTCGGCGCCGGATAGACTCAGCCACACCACGATCTCTTCGCTGCTGTCCGCCTTGGTCACTTCCGGCGCGTCGGCATCGTCGGGAAGATTTCTCAGCGCCCCGGAGATACGGTCGCGAATATCGTTGGCCGCGGCGTCGATGTTCATGGTGATCGCGAATTCGATCTCGATACGCGAGCGGCCATCCTCGCTTTGCGAGGTAATCAGCTCGATCCCTTCGACCCCGGCGATGCGATCCTCGAGTACCTGGGTAATGCGCGTTTCGACCACGCTGGCCGAGGCGCCGGGGTAGCGGGTATCGATACTGACGATCGGTGGATCGACGGTGGGGTACTCCTGCAGCGGCAGCCGGTCCAGCGCCAGCACGCCGAAGGCGATGATCAGCGCGGCGATGACCAACGCCAGGACCGGGCGCTGAACCGAGATGTCCGAAAGCTTCATCCGCGGTCCGCCTCCAGAAGCTCGCGCACGCCGGTGTCGTCATCGACGACGCCGAGCAGGCGCACTTCCAGCTCATCGCGGGCAAGCTGTAGCCCGTGGATCACGACCAGATCGTCAGCGTCGAGGCCTTCCAGCACTTCCACCTCACCCACGCGGCGCTCGCCGATCGTGATTTGACGCCGCTCCAGGCGGTAAGTGTCGCCGTCTGCGTGGATCAGCATGACGTAGTGGCGGTCGCCGCTGGGCTCCAGCGCCGCTTCGGGAACGATGATGGCCTCGCGCGGGCGCTGGCGTACGGTGACTTCCATCAGCATCCCGGGGCGAAGGCGCAGCCCGGGGTTGTCGAGCAGGGCGCGTACGTCGACGCTGCGGGTGACTGGATCGATGCGCGTGCCGATACTGGCGATGTCACCGCCAAACACTTCGTCCGGGTAGGCGGCGGTCGTGGCGCTGAGCGCGAGCCCCGGCGAGAGACGGCCGAGAAACACTTCCGGTACGCTGAAGTCGAGCTTCATGACGTCGAGCTTATCGAGCGTGGCCAGCGCCATGCCCGGCGTGACCAGCGCGCCGACGCTCAACTCTTTAAGCCCGACCCGGCCGCTGAAAGGAGCATGCAGCCGGTAGTCCTTGAGCTGCGCCTCGATGGCCTGCACCTGGGCCTGGGCCTGATCCTGCCGGGCCTGGCTATCCTCGACGTCGGCGCGAGCGGCGAGGTTTCGGTTTTGCAGCTGCGTGGCGCGATTCAAGGCGTTGCCACGCTCGGCGCCAAGCGCCTGGGCGGCGCGCAACAGCGCCTGCTCCTCGGCGTCGTCGAGGCGAATCAAAAGCCGTCCGCGCTCGACCTGTTCGCCGTCGTCGAAATTGATCTCGGCGATGCGCTCGGTCACCGTGGCGGCGAGCGTCACGCTTTCATCGGCGCTGAGCGTGCCCAGCGCCTCGAGCGGGTCCGACCAGTTGCCCGCCTCGGCGTAGCGGCCGATGACGGTCGGCAGCGGCTGGGCGAAGGCCGGTGGGGCAAGGGCAAGCATGAGGATCACGCTAAAGAACAGTTCGATAAGGCGGTTGTGGGCAGGCATACGGGTCTCGGTCAAGGGCCGTGTTAGCTCGGGCGCAGTGCATGCGCAGGGTCGTTCAGCGCGGCGTTTAATGCAACGCTTTCGCCGCGCTGCCCGAAACAGCGCCCCCGGTGCAGCGCTCGCCGAAATAGGGGGCCGGCACAATAAAGCGCTTCATACCTGATAGAATGGCCGACTTTCTGTTGGTTCGAGGATGTCGGGTATGGTGTTTGATGTCGTGATCATCGGCGCGGGGGCGGCGGGTCTCATGTGCGCCGCCCAGGCCGGCTACGCCGGCAAGCGGGTGCTGGTGCTGGACCATGCCAACAAGGCGGGCAAGAAGATCCTGATGTCCGGGGGCGGTCGCTGTAACTTTACCAACATGGACACCGCGCCTCACCACTTTTACTCTCAAAATCCGCACTTTTGCATCTCGGCACTCAAGCGCTACCGCCCGGAGCACTTCGTCGAGCTGGTCGAGCGCCACGGTTTGGAGTACGTCGAGAAAGCCCCGGGCCAGCTCTTTTGCGCCGACTCCGCGAAAGAGATGGTGCGGCTTTTGTTGACTGAGTGCGAGTGGGCCGGCGCCGAGGTGTCGCTCAATACCCGCATCGAGCGCGTCGAGCGCGCGGGCGATGCCATGCGCCTTCATACCTCCCGCGGTCGAATCGACGCGGGCGTGCTGGTAGTGGCCACCGGCGGACTCTCGATCCCCACCCTGGGGGCGAGCGGCTTTGGCTATGAGCTTGCCCGCCAGTTCGGGCTCGAGGTACTGCCCACCCGGCCAGGACTCGTGCCGCTCACCCTGAGCGATACCTGGAAGGCGCGTGCCAGCGCCCTTTCCGGGGTGAGCGTGCCGGTGGCCGTCCACCACGAAGGCTACCGTTTCGAAGAGCCGCTGCTGTTTACCCACCGGGGCCTGTCCGGGCCGTCGATGCTGCAAATCTCGAGCGTGTGGGAGCCCGGCGAGGCGCTCTCTATTGATTTGCTGCCTCACTGTGAGGCCCGGGAGTTACTCCTGAAAGCGCGTCAGGAAACGCCCAGGCGGCTGCTGTCGACCTGGCTTGGCGAGCACTTCCCCAAGCGCCTGGCCCAGGCGCTGATCGAGTGGTACCCCGACGGGCAGACGCACCTACCGCTGGCGCAGGCCTCCAATGAGATGATCGACGCCTGGGCCGAGCGGCTGAACGGCTGGACGTTGAAACCTTCCGGCACGGAAGGGTGGCGTACCGCGGAGGTGACCATGGGCGGCATCGATACCGATGCGATTTCTTCGAAAACCTTCGAGGTGAAGGAGTTGCCCCAGCTTCGCTTCATTGGCGAGGTGCTGGACGTCACCGGGCGTCTCGGAGGCTACAACTTTCAGTGGGCCTGGGCGAGCGGAGTGGCCTGCGCCCAAGCGCTTTAATCGCTACCGGCACACGCCAGATACGAAAACGCGCGCCGAGGCGCGCGTTTTGGAAAGCGTCAACCGACACTTTTCAGGTCGCAATCTTGGCCAGCAGTTTGAACTTGCGAAACAGCATGTACCCCGCCAGCGCCTTACGCCCGGCGGCCATGGCGCCACCCGGATGGCGCACCAGACGCCACGCGGCAATACCGCCAATAGCGAAAAGCGGCAGTTTGAAACTTTTCAGGCTGTTCTCGAGCGGCTGAGCGGCGTTGAGCAGGTAGTCGCTATCGACCAGAATATCGACCCGCTGCTGCTCGAGTTCCAGCAACAGCGCTGCCTTGCGCTCGGCACGGCTGGGTCTAGCGGTGTTGGTCGGGGTGGTCATACTGGTTGGCCTCCAAAAGCGCCCGGTCGGCTGCCAGCTGCTTGAGCGTCTCTTTCAACAGCGTGTGGCTCTTTGCCTGACGAAGGGCAATCAGGGCGAAAAGCAGGCTTGCGAAAATCAGAGCGCCGGCGCTGACAACGATCGCCGTTATGCGGTAAGTATCCCAGAAGAGGATAATGACCAGCGCCGTCAACGTGGCCACGCCCAGTAAAAGCAAAAGCAGGCTCGCGCCTGCCAGCAGAAAAAGTACCAGTAAACGTGCGCGTTCCTCTTCGAGCTCTAATACCGCCAAACGCAGGCGGGTTTCACTATTGGCGACCAGTGAGCCCAGCAAGCGTTTGACGGCAGAGAATACGCGTTGGGTAGGACCCAAGGCCATTAGCGACGACCGAGCAGCAGTCCGGCTACCAGACCCGCAGCGGCACCAATACCCATGCTGGTCCAGGGGTTTTCGCGAACGTAGCGGTCGCAGCAATCAACCTGGTTGGACAGCGACTCGCGGGTATCTTCGTAGAGATGCTCGCCAGCGCTTTCCAAACGTGAACGGGTCTCTTTCAAACGACGCTCGGCGCGCTCGCGAAGGCCGCGCATTTCACCGCTGGCATCCTTGGAGGTGGCGCTGACCAGCTCTTCGACGGTTTCGCTCAGGTAGCGAAGGTCGTTTTTGAGCTGGTCGGCACGTGCTGAACTGTCGGAATTACGTTTGGCCATGATGTCTTCCTTTGACGTATGAATGAAACGATAACCGCTATCAGCATAGCAGCCCTTACCGAATAGACAACCTTGCCTAGCGGTCGAGCCCGGAGGCGCTAAACATGGGATTCAGGCTAAACCCGATGCTCAGCCGGTGGACCCGGTTGTCGTAGTCGATCATGCTCTCGCCGTACCCGTAATAGTACTGCAGGTGTGCGCGAAGATTGGTGAACGCCGGCCAGCTGTAGTCGATTTGCGTGCCATAGTTGCCCGCCGAGGGATTACCGCGCAGTTGCCCGGCGATTTCGTGATTATGGTTCAAACGCTTGGCCAAACGGATGTCGCCGTAGCCCATGAAGCGCTCGATGTCCGGGTTGTCGTCGCTACTTTCCGACTCCGGTACGCGCCAGTGGGGGGCAAGTGTGAGCGCCCAGTCGCCGCGCTGGAAGGTGCTCTCCAGGTAGAATCGATTCCAGCTACGCGAGAGCGGGTCCGAGCGGCCGTTGGACTGGTGGTTGAACGCGACCCGGTTGCGGGTGTTGACCCAGCCAAGCGCCGTCCAGGCGTTATCGAAGTCGATGAAGAGTTCCGGCTCGTAGTTGGTCTCCCGGAAAGGCGAGGAGGCCTCGGTGTTGTATGCCTGCCACCAGCTTCTCTGGGTATAGCCGAAATAGACATCCCCCACGTCACCAAACAGGTCCTGCACCAGGTTGAACTTGGCGCTGAACTGAAACTTCACTTCGACGTTGTCCGGACCGTTTTCGTCAGTGATTTCGCGAAAGCTTTCCGCATCCCGGTTGGTGTTGTAGCTCACCGGGAAAAGATAGTTGGTCCGGTGCGTGGTGATCGCGAAGGGGTTGCGCGTCGACTCCTGCTCGAGCATGCGCCGCTCACTCAAGTCTTCCAGCGCGGCCTCTTCCGGCTGCGGTTCGGGTTCGATGCCGGCGGCGCGCTCCTCGGGGGCTTCCACCTGTTGAAGCTGCTGGCGCAGTTGATAGAGCTCGACGTTGAGCGCGCGAATGCGCGCCTCGATCTCGTCAGGCGACTGCTGCGCCCAGGCACTCGACGCGAGCGGAGAGGCGCCAATGAGCACGAACAGTGCTGCAAACAACCGGGGTTTATTGACCATGAACGAGGCTCGCGAGGTGAAGGAGTGAGTTAACAGGGCTTTCTATACAGCCTTGGCGTTTAAGTCAACTAGCGATGATTGCGAAAGTACGCATTACCCAGGACAATGGCGCCCTTTCCCGCCATAGCGGGCGATCTGTCAGCGGGGCGACGCGTCGAGATGAAACGTGCGGTTGGGAGATGGGTGGGTGGTTTGGCGCTGATGGCGCTGTTACTCGTCGTCACGGGCGCCAGCGCTTGGGCGGTCGAGGTCGAGGGCGTTCCGTCGCAGGAAGAGCTCAGTGAACGTCTTGACCAGCTAGAGGCGACGGAAGGGGAGTTAAGCACTCAGCAGGCAAGCGATCTTCAGTCGCTGCAAGCCTCGCTGGACGCCTATGAGCGCCTCGAGGCGATGGAGGAGCGTCTCGCCACCCTCGAGCAGCGCACCGATGACGCGCCCTCGACGCTGGCGCGTCTGGAGCGCGAGCTCGACGAAGCCGAACAGGCGCGTCAGGCGTTTAGTGCCGAAGACCTGAGCGACATGGCGCTATCGCGGTTGGAAAGCCGCCAGGCCGACGCGGTGGCCGCCCTGCAGCAGCTCCAGGGGCAGCTTGCCGACGCCAACTCCCAGCTGTTGGCCGCTCAGACTCTCCCCGAACGCGCGCAGCAGGCCATTTCCGATGCGCTCCAGCGAAGCGAACGCCTGCGCCGCGAGCTGGACGAGCGCGAGGCACTGCTCGACGACCGCCAGCTCTCGGCGCAAAACGATGCCGAACTGATTCAGCTTCGCTTGGGGCGGGCGCTGGCCGAGCGCGAAATCAGCCTCAACCAGCGTGAGCTCAGCGCCAACAGCCGCCTGCGCGAGTTGGCCCAGCGGCGTCGTGATCTTCTGTCGATGCAGATCGATGAAAAGGAGCAGCAGCTCAACCTGCTTCAGGGCGTGATCGACCGCCAGCGCCGGCTCGCCTCGGAACAGGCGATCGCCGATGCCGCCCGCGAGGACCCGCTGGTGGCCGAAGGGCACCCGGTGGTACTGAGCGCCCAGCAGATCAACCAGGCGTTGAGTCTCGAGCTTTTAAGAGCCACCGACCGTGCCAACGGCATCGTGCGTGAAAACATCGAGGCGCAGCGTCAGCTCGATCACGTGCGCCAGCTCCAGCGAAGCCTCAACGAGCAGCTCGATGCCATTCGCGGCAGCCAGCTTCTGTCGCGCATTCTGGTCGAGCAGCGCCAGTCGCTGCCCAGCATCGCGCCCCGGCGCGATCTACAGGACGAAATCGCCGACCTGCGCTTGAAGCAGTTCGATCTGGTGCGCCAGCGCGACCAGCTCAGACAGGGGGAGCGGCTGGCCAACCAGCGTCTGGAGGAGGCCGGGGTTGAAGTCACCGCCGGGCTCGTCGACTCTCTTTCAAGGCTCTACCAGTCCCGGCGCGAGCTCGTCGAGCAGCTCGAACAGGCTTACAGTGAGCTTTTGAGCGCGGCCATCGAGCTGCAGCTCAACCAGCAGCAGTTGTTGGAAATCTCGCGCACGTTGCGCTCGACCATTGACGAGCAGCTGTTCTGGGTAGCGAGCAGCCGCCCGCTGGATCTCACCTGGCTACGCCAGCTGCCGCAAAACCTGCGCATCGAGTGGCGTGAAGGCGAGTGGCGAAACCTTCTACCCACCCGCTGGCAGGGGCTTTCATGGCAGGTGCTCAGCGGCGCGCCACTGATGCTGATCAGCCTACTGTTGATCTTTCTCAGAGCGCGTATCAAGGCGCGGCTGGCGCTTCTTCATTCGCAGATCGGCCGGCTCAAAAGCGACACCCAGGGCCATACGCCCAAGGCGGTGCTACTCAACGCGCTGCTCGCCCTTCCCGGCCCGCTGGTACTCGCCGGCGTCGGTCTGGGGCTCAAAACCACCGAGGGCACGGCGCTTCAAAGCCTGTCGATGGCGTTTTTGCAGCTGGCGCTGAGCTGGGGGGCGATCGCCTGGGGGCGTCGGCTTCTGGTGCCGGATGGTGTGGCCGAGCGCCACTTTACCTGGTCGGCGGGCTACAGCGCTCGGCTTCGCAAGCTTTTGGGCGGGCTTGGGCTGATGCTATCGCTGGTGCTGGTGATCGCGACGATCTCCGAGCCGATGCAGACGCCGCTGATCCAGCGGCCCATCGCGCTCCTGCTGTTGTTCGTGGCGTTAGCGGCGATGAGCTGGTGGCTGGCCCAGCTGATTCTCGCCCACGTGCCGTTTTTCGGCGTGCGCCTCTTCCGGCTGCTGCTGGGGCTTTCCATCGCCGCGGTGCCGCTGGTGCTGTTCAGCCTGGTGGCCTGGGGGTTCGAGTACACCGCGCTGCGCCTGGTGGGGCGCTTTGCCATGACGATCTACATTCTCGGGCTCTGGATCATCATCGAAGCCACCGTGGTGCGCAGTCTGGCCGTGGCGGCGCGTCGTCTTGCCTATCGCCGGGCGCTGGCGCGCCGCCGGGCCCAGGTGCAGGAGGGGGCCGAAGGCGGGCTCGAGGTGGTCGAAGAGCCGCCGCTGGACATGCACCAGATCAACAGCCAGTCGCTGCGTTTGTCCAAGCTGATTCTTCTGATCGGCTTCATGACGCTTTTGTACCTGGTGTGGTCGGATCTTCTCTCGGTGCTGGGCTATCTGGATCAGGTGTCGCTGTGGGACGCCGAAGAGGGCGATATCGTCGGCAATACGCTGTCGATCGCCGATCTGTTCACCGCGCTCTTCGTGGTGGCGGTGACCTTCATCATGGCGAGCAACCTGCCCGGACTACTGGAGGTGATGGTGCTCTCCAGGCTCTCGCTCAAGCAGGGCAGTTCCTATGCCATCACCTCGCTTCTCTCCTACACCATCGTAGGCACCGGGGTGGTCATGGCGCTGGCAACCCTGGGCGTTTCCTGGGACAAGCTGCAGTGGCTGGTGGCCGCGCTCAGCGTGGGGCTCGGCTTCGGGCTGCAGGAGATATTTGCCAACTTCATTTCGGGGCTGATCATCCTGTTCGAGCGCCCGATCCGTATCGGCGACACCATCACGCTTGGGAATTTGCACGGTACCGTTAGCCGGATCCGCATTCGCGCTACCACGGTCACGGATTTCGATCGCAAGGAGATCATCATTCCCAACAAGACCTTCGTGACCGACCAGCTCATCAACTGGTCGCTTTCCGACAACGTCACGCGGGTGGTATTGACCTATGGCGTCTCCCACGGCTCGGATCTGGCGCGGGTTCATACGCTTTTGCGCCAGGCCGCCGATGAAAACGCGCGCATTCTGACCGACCCGGAGCCTCAGGTCTTCTGCGTAAGCTACGGGCCGCACAGCCTGAATTTCGAGCTGCGCATCTTCGTCAACGACCTGCTCGACCGGCTCTTTGCTGCCGACGAAGTGAACTGCCGGGTCGACGCGCTGTTTCGCGAGGCGGGCATTCGGGTGGCTTTCGAGCAGATGGACGTCTGGCTGCACCGCGACGAAAGCGAGCCGGTCAAGGTGCAGTCGGCCAACGTGCCGCCGCCCTCGACGGGCTAGCGGGCGGCCTTTTCGTTGGGGCCCTGAATGTTCTTGTCCTGCTTGCTCAGGCCTTGCTCGCCAACAGCAAAAACTCCCGATTGCCGTCGCCGCCGGTGATCGGGCTCTCCTGCCAGTGGCTTATCTCAAAACCGCTTTCCTCGCAGCACCGGCGAATGCGCCGCTCGACCTCCATAAAGCGCCTTGCGTCCTGCACCACGCCGCGCTTATCGAGCGCCCCGGGGTCGAGCTCGAACTGCGGTTTCACCAGCGATAATAGCCGGCCACCCGGGGGCAGCAGCGTTGCGATCTCGGGGATGATCAGCGTTTGCGAGATGAACGAGACGTCCATGACCGCGACGCCGATCGGCCGCTCTGACAGCGCCTCAAGAAGCGCTTGCGAGCTGCTCATCGAGCGGGCGTTCAAGCCTTCCAGACAGCGCACCCGCGCATCCGCGCGAAGCGCCGGGTCGAGCTGGCCGTGGCCGACCTCCACGCCGATGACGTGGCGCGCACCAAAGCGCAGGGCGCAGTCGGTGAAACCACCGGTAGACTGACCCACATCGAGCACCCCAATGTCATCGAGGCGAAGCCCAAGCGTCTGGAGCACGCCTTCGAGCTTGAGCCCGGCCCGAGAGACGTAGCGCTCTTCCGGGTCGTCGTCGATGACAAAGCGCGTCTCGGGTGGCCAGGGTTGGGAGGCGCGGGTCAGCGGAGTGCCATCTTCAAGGCGGACCCGGCCGTTTTTGATCAGGCGCTGGGCGCGGGTGCGGGAGCTGGCGAGGCCCAAAGTCGCCAGCAGCTGGTCGAGTCGCATCATATCGGGGGAGTAAATGGTTCGTTAGCGGTTGGATGAGTGGCTTTTTAGCATTCGAGTTCTGGCAGGCGCGGCTCGCCCCAGCTTCGGTGCAGGTAGCCCGTGACCCGCTCGAGCACGTCCTGAGAGACCGTGGCCGGCTCGCCGCGCTCCAGCGGGTCGTAGTGATAGATGTAAAGGCGCGAGACGAACTGCTCGAACGGCAGCGAGGCCTCGCCGAAGCGCTCGCCAAACCCGGCGGTGCTCACGCGCACGCCGTCGCCCCAATCCTGGCCGCTGTCGTTGTTGGGGTTGAAGAAGTAGACACGCATGGTGTCGGTCGGGTCGAGCGAGGCGCGAAGAATGGTGATGGCGTGCCAGCCCACGAAGCGTCCGGCGCTGTCGGTCACGGCGATGCCCGCGGGCTGGGGGTGAATCAGCGGCTGGTTGCCGTTGTAGAACGGATGGTAGCTGGCGTAGAAGTGGCGAATGAAGCGTTCGACCTCGACGAGCCGGCCGCTTTGTACATCGACGTTGATACGAAACCCGCGCCCGGACCACCAGCCGTGAAACTCCGGGTTGACCCAGCGGTGCGGGTCGCCTTCACGCCCGATACAGCGCCGCCCCATCTCGGCGTAGATGCGATCCAGGTGCGGCACCACGATCAGCGAGACCGGGTCCAGGTCCATGGGAAGGGAGGTGGCCACACCCGCGCCGCTCTCTCTGGACGAGATCGGCTGGCCTTCGAAGTGCATGATGATTTCATCGTCTCGCGTCGCCCAGGCCACCATTTGCAGCAGGTAGTCCGGGTCGTTGTAGGCCCACATCGAAAGCGCCCGCGCCGACTGGCAGGTCGGGTTGTTGCCCTGGCCCACGCCCAGCGGTAGCCCTAAAAGGCACAGCACGCCCTCCATGAGCCGCGCGTGGGGGCTCACCTCGTTGCCGTAGGTCGCGCTCAACCGTGCTTTGGCTGGCGGTGATAGCGCCAGATTGAGCTGACGCCACATTGCCGGGGCCACCGGCGGCTGATAGAGAATCCCACGCTCGAGCATCAACGCGAGGCCGTACACCGCCTGAGCAGTTGCGGGGTAGACGCTTTCGCGAATCAGCGCGTGCACCAGCTCGCGGTAGCACAGCAGACAGTCCCGCCCGGTGGAAGAGAGCCCGAGCGCTTCGCTGATCAGGTAATCGCTTTCATCGAGACAAAAGCGCATCAGCACAGCGTGGTAGGGCGACACCAGCCCGGTGTCGTGCATGGCGCGGGCAAAGCCGGTGGCTTCGGCCTGCAGCGCGGCGCTGTCCATGCCGGCCAGCCGCGTCTGAAACACCTCGACGCCCGGATCCTCGCGGCACGCCTGGGTGGGGCCAAACAGGGAGCTGACCAGCCGGTCAGCGCCCTGGCCGCTCGCGCCGAGATCGATCGATGGGTCGGCCTGGCACAGCGCGATGTGGGTAATCATCTGCTTAATGCCGTCGACCTGCACCGGGCGCTGCTGAAGAATGCGCCAGATTTCGTCGATCAGCCGGTCGATGATGTGCTCGTAGCCGATTCGCCCGGCCAGATGCTGAAAAAGCGCCCGCGGAATCGCCGCCAGTCTGCCCTGGGTTTCGCGCTCGGCCTCGGTTGGCGCGCCGAACAGTAGCGTCAGGTTGAGCGCCATGACCTGGGTGAGGTGTTGGTGCGCCTGCGCCTGGGTGATCAGCGGATGATCGAGCTCGCCTTTGGCCACGGCCAGAAGGCGCAGCTCGCTGAGCGCCTCGATCACCAGGGCGTGGGCGTGGGCGCTTTTGAGCGAAAAGGCAGCAAGGGCGGGCTGGAGATACTGCGGGGTTTCCCAGTCGGAGCCCTGGAACACGGCGGCGGATTCAAACGTCGCGGCGCGCGCCTCGCAGGCCTGGCAGCCGCCTGGTTGCAGCAGCACGCGGCGGGCGGTATCCAGAACGCGGGGGAGCTTGTCGGGCCGGGCGAAGGCGGGAGCGTCCTCGAGCCTTTTAAGCGCATCGTCCAGCTTTTCCAAAAGTCCCCTCAGCAGAGGGGACGAAGTTTGATCATCGGCGGTCGTCACAGCGACTCCTTTTCCCTGCAGTCGCGGGGATTATACATAGAAGTCGAGGTCTTCCTGATGTTTTAGCAGATCGCGAAGCGTGTGGGCGTCGTCGCCGCGAAAATAGATAAGCCCCCAGTGGGTGCCGAAGGCGGTGCGCTTGGTGACCGTTTCTTCGACCGGCGAGGTAAGCTCGTGTGACTCGAAGTAGGGGTGATCCTCGGTCTCCTCCGGAATCTCCAGGCGGCTGACCACGCGTCGGCGGGGGTAGACGCCGAAGCAGCCGGCGAAGCCGTCGGCATCGACCACTTCCTTGGGAAAGAAGGCGGCGACCTCTTCCGGCGTGGTTTTGGGGTCGAATACCAGCATCGAGGCCTGGTAGGCGTTGAAGCCGTAAACGCGCTCGAGCAGTTCGAACACCTTGAAGCCCGGTGGGCGGTAGGCGACTTCCCCAAAGTACATCTCGCCGTCGCTGGTGACGAAGTACTCCGGGTGAATCAGGCCGAACTCGATGTCGAAGGTCTTGATGAGCTTCTCGATCTGTTGGGTGATCTGTTCGCGATACTTTTCGAGCTCCGGCGAGGCGGGCACGAACACCGAATAACCCAGGGTCACGTACTCGGAAATGTTCAAAAAGGCGATCTTGCCGTTATGAATCCACGCCTCGACGGCGAACTCCCAGCCGTCCAGGTGCGACTCCATCAGGACCGGGAATTCCTCTTCCGGAATCGAATCGATTTCATCCGGGGTGCGAATCACGCGGTGGCCAAGACATCCGGCCTTATCGAAGGCCTTGAGGTGAATAGGGTCGTTGGGGTCGCCGTCGAGCTTCAAAAGCGTTTGGTTGACGCGCTTCAAAAAGCGGATGACGTCTTCCTTATCGTGGGCTTCTTCGAAAATGCCCACGCGAATGCCTCCCAGCTGTGCCCGGCGCTTCATCAGGGCCTTGTCGCGTAGCAATAGCGACTGGCCGTAAAGGCGCGGATTGTCGAGCAGCAGCGAGTTGATCGCGCCGGCCCACTCCACGGTCTCTTCGAACAGCGGGATGGCGACGTCAACGCCTTTCTCTTTCAGGGTTTCGGCGATTTCGAGCGAGCGGTCGTTGAGACGCTCGAAGTTCCAGGCCACGTGGGGAATGTTGTGCTGTTGGCAATACTCTTCGGCCCAGTCCGGGGCGACCACGATGTAGCGGCGGTCGAACTTCTCCGCCGCTTCGATGGCGTTCAGGCTCCAACCCAGTAGGGCGATATACCCCTTGCTCGAATCCTTTTCCATGCTGGTAACTCCTGTGGGGAAAAAACCGTCTGCATTGACGCCACCATACACACTCGGTCACCCAAACAATACCCGAGCCGCCGCCCTGAAAAAGGGGAGTAACGCGTAAAACGTGCACGCGGCAGTAAAGGGCAAGCCCAGAGTTATGATAGTCTAGGATCGAGTTTTTGACCTTTAAACGCCAAGAGGACGACGCCAGAATGGCGCCCAAGCCAATCTATCGGGTAGTGGTTCACCAGCAGGGTGAAGTGTGGGATTTATACGTCAGAGAGATCTTTCAAAGCGAACTCTGGGGCTTTATTGAAGTCGAGGAGTTTGTCTTTGACGATGTTTCGCGGGTGGTGGTCGACCCGGGCGCTGAAAAACTGCAGCGCACCTTCGAGGGCGTCAAGCGAAGCTACCTGCCGCTCAACGCCATCGTGCGGATCGACGAAGTCGAGCGTGAAGGCCCGCTGAAAGTCGTCAAAAGCGATAGCCGCGTCGCGGAATTTACTCGTCCCTTCCCGCTGCCACCTCGCGGTGAAAGGTAAGCGTACGGGCGCGCCTTCCTTTGGGCAACGATGCTCGACGTACGTGTTTTTTGATCAGGATGTTAGTCATGCAAGTAAAAAAGTCTCGTTTCATGGGTTGTCTGGCGAGTGCCGGTTTATTGATGGGTGGGGCAAGCTCTACGGCGCTCGCCCAAAACGATAGTCAGGCCTGGGTCAGCGAAGAGCTCAGCACCTTCGTGCGTAGCGGCCCTACCGACGGCTACCGTATCGTGGGAACGCTCAACGCCGGCGAAGAGGTCGAGGTGCTCGAAGAGAGCGGCGACTACACCCGCGTACGCGGAAGCGGCGGTGACGCCGTATGGGTACTCAGCGACGAACTGCAGCAAACCCCGAGCGCCCGCGAGCAGCTTCCCGAACTCGAAGACCAGGTCGGTGAACTCACCCAGGAGCTCGACGGTATCAACGATACCTGGGAGGAGCGCGTCTCCTCGATGCGTGAGACGCTTGAGGTACGCGAGCAGCGTATCACCGAGCTCGAAGCGCGCAACCGCGAGCTCGAAAGCGTAACCGATCAGTCTCGCCAGCAGGTGCGCGCGCTCGAGGCCCGCCTGGACACCCAGGAAGAGGATCTTTTGATGCGCTATTTCATGTACGGAGGCGGCGTGGCCGGGGCCGGGCTTCTGGTGGGGCTGATCGTGCCGCACCTGCCGCGCCGGCGTAAAAAACGCGACCGCTGGTTCTAAGCGCCCAGCCAAGAGGTATCGATGGAGAACGCGTGGCGCAAGCGCTGGCAAGAAGGGCGTATCGGCTTTCACCAATCGGTGACTCACCCGGCGCTGGTTCGACACTGGCCGGATTTGAACGTCGCCCAAAACGCCAGAGTGCTGGTACCGCTGTGCGGTAAAAGCCTGGACATGCGCTGGCTTGCCGAGCGCGGCCATGCGGTACTCGGCATCGAGCTCGCCCCGGAAGCGGTGGCGCAGTTTTTAGCGCAGCGCCCGCTTGGAGTGTCGCGCTACCGCCAGACCGGGTTCGATATTGCCCGCCAGGCCAATGTCGAGCTTTGGTGCGGCGACTTTTTCCATCTTACCCGCCGCCAGGCCTCGCAGCTCGACGCGTTTTTCGACCGCGCCGCGCTGATCGCGCTGCCCCCGGCCACCCGGGCGCGCTACGCGTTTCATCTGGCGCAGCTTTTGCCGCCCGGGGCGGCAGGGCTTTTGATCAGCGTGACCCACGAAAATGGCGAGGAAGGCCCGCCCTACAGCGTAGCGGAAGAGGAGATTCGACGGCTTTTGTCGCCCAACTTTGCGCTGACGCTGCTGGAACAACGTGAGGCGGACGCGCGCGGCGTCAGCGAGCAGGTGTGGGCGCTCAAGCGGCGCGGGCCGGCGTGACCCGCGCCTTCAGGTAGCGGCGCGGTTAGCGGGCCAGAAGCCTTGCAAGCTCGGGGTCGCTGAACGCGCGATTCATGCCGTCGCTGAGCAAATCGTTGATCATGCGCGTGTTGGTCGCCTCACCGGGCTTGATGGCGTAGCCCTGGGTGCGCCGCGAGGTATAAGTGCCGGTGTAGGTGGTGCCGCGGTTTTGCGCGATGGCGCGAAAGACCGCTTCGATGCGCGCTTCGTCGACCAGGGGTTGGCCGCTGTCGGCCTGGCCGTAGTGCAGGCTGGCAAGCTCCAGCGTCAGGCTCGGGGCGTTTTGCACTGGGCTACTGGTGGGGTTGAAACCCATTTCGCGCACCGCGCGCTCCGCCTCGGCTTGAAGCCTCGGCACCAGTTCGTGGCTGTTGACCGTAATCTGGGCCGTGGACATGCTGCCGCCGGCGCGGGTGCCGATCACTTCGCTTTCACGGGCGTCGACCGCTGCGACGCTGACCTGCTGCCCCGAGCCCGCCTTGGGCACCTCGGCGGTGCGCTCCGGGCTTAGCTGAAGGTACTGGGGGCTGGCGCAGCCGGTAAGCCAGGCGCCTGCGACAAGCGCCGTGGTGAGCGTTAAAAAATGACGCCGAAGCATGGTGTTTCTCCGCGATGGTTAAAAAGGCCAGTATAGCCTGCGCTCGCGCGTCGGGTACATGCAAACCCAAAGGCACGTTTCTGGAGAGTTTTCATGGAGCAAGAGGCGCTTTTCGACACGCCGCCGCCGGCCAATTTGCTGCCCCACGACGGCGAGGCGTTTTACCTCGGCCCGGTGCTCACCGAGCGCGAGGCAAGCGCCTACTTCACGCGCTGTGTTTTAGAGCTCGACTGGGCCCACGAGCGTGTGGTGATGTTCGGCCGTGACATCACCACCCGGCGTAAGGTCGCCTGGTACGCCGATGCGCCGGCCACCTACACCTACTCGGGTCAGACCAAACGGGCGCGGGTTTGGCCGGCGCTTTTGCAGGCGCTGAAAGAGCGGGTAGAGCGGGCAAGTGGGGCGCGCTTTGATTCGTGCCTGTGCAATCTCTACCACTCGGGCGAGGAGGGCATGGGCTGGCACAGCGACGACGAGCGCGAGCTTGCCGAGCAAGGCATCATCGCCTCGCTGACGCTCGGCGGCGAGCGGCGTTTCTCGTTCAAGCACAAGGCGAGCGGCGAGCGCGTCTCGCTTTTGCTGGAACATGGCAGCCTTCTGATCATGCGGGGGGCGACCCAGACCCACTGGTGGCACAGCCTGCCCAAAACCAAAAAGTGTACGGATGCGCGGGTGAATCTGACCTTTCGCCAGCTGCGCGCCGGATGAACGCGAAGGCGCCGCTGGTCAGCGGCGCCTTCGTTTAGTGGGGCTGGCGTGTCTTCGCCGCGTCGTCCTTGAAGCGGTGCCAGCGCCTTGGGTGGGCGTAAAGGCGCTGGCCGCGATGGATCTTCAGGCGCTCGAAATCCGAGTGGCGTACCGTGGCAAGCCAGGGTGCGCCGAGCCAGTCGGCTTCGAGCTCCACGCGCACCTCGGCGCCGACCAGCGAAAACGCGGTGATCGTCATCGGCAGGTGAACGCCGGGCTCGAACGTTTCCGCCAGGCGCACCTCGTGGGGGCGCAGCAAGAGCTCCTCGTCACCATCCGGTAGGTCGACCTTGAGCTTCGCATCGCCGCAGGTGAGCACGCCGTTTTTGACGTGGCCTTCCAGATGGTTGACGTCGCCCAGAAACTCGAACACGAAGCGGTTTTTCGGTGCCCGGTAGAGCGCCTCGGGCGTATCGATCTGCTCGATGCGGCCGTTACTCATGACCACCACGCGGTCGGAAAGCTCCAGCGCCTCCTCCTGGTCGTGGGTGACGAACACGCTGGTAAACCCCAGCTCTTCGTGCAGGCGGCGCAGCCACCGGCGAAGGTCCTGGCGCACCTTGGCGTCCAGCGCGCCGAAAGGCTCGTCGAGCAGCAGTACGTCCGGCTGGACCGCAAGTGCCCGTGCCAGCGACACCCGCTGCTGCTGACCGCCGGAGAGCTGGGCCGGCAGGCGGTTGGCGAAGTGCTCGAGCTTGACCATTTCCAGAAGCCGAAAGACCCGCGCGCGAATCTCGCCTTTCGATGGGCGGTCCTTGCGCGGCATCACGGTCAGACCGAAGGCGACGTTATCGAACACGCTCATGTGGCGAAAAAGCGCGTAGTGTTGAAAGACGAAGCCGATGCGTCGGTCGCGTACGTGCACGTGGGTCACGTCGCGCTCGCCGAACAGGATTTTACCCGGGGTGGGCGAGCGGTCGGCGTTTTCGAGCCCCGCGATGATGCGCAAAAGCGTGGTCTTGCCGGAGCCTGACGGCCCCAGAAGGCCCACCAGCTCGCCGTCGTGAATGTTGAGATCGATCGGCTCGAGCGCCTGAGTGGCGCCGAAGTGCTTGGCGATATGGTGTAGCTCGATGCTCATAAAATGGCCTCCCGGCGGGTGGCGCGCCGCTGAAGGGCCGCCTTGGTCGCCAGCGTCAAAAGCGCAATCAGCGCCAGCAGCGCCGCGCTCGAAAACGCCCCGACCGCATTGTAATCCTGGTAAAGCTGCTCGAGGTGCAGCGGCAGAGTGTTGGTCTGGCCGCGAATCGCCCCGGACACTACCGACACGGCGCCGAACTCACCCACTGCTCGGGCGTTGGTCAAAATGACGCCATACAAAAGCGCCCACTTGATGTTGGGCAGCGTGACGCGGCGAAAGACGATCCAGCCGGAGGCGCCCAGGGTCACCGCTGCTTCCTCTTCGCGGGTGCCCTGGGCCTGCATCAGCGGAATCAGCTCACGGGCGACGAACGGGCAGGTGACGAAGATGGTGACCATCAAAATTCCCGGCCAGGCGAACATCAGCTGGATATCGTAGCCGTCCAGAAAGCTTCCGATCCAGCCGTTACGCCCGTAGAGCAGCAGATAAACGAGCCCTGCCACCACCGGCGATACCGCGAAGGGAATGTCGATCAGCGTTTGCAGAATTCGCCGACCGGGAAAGCGAAACCGGGTGACCAGCCAGGCCAGCGCCACGCCAAATACCAGGCACACCGGAATGGTCATCAGCGCGATCAAAAGCGTCAGGCCAATGGCGTGCAGGGTATAGACGTTGCTGACGTTTTCCCAGAACACCATCACGCCGCTGGACAGCGCCTGGGCGAAAATGGCGACCAGCGGCAGCAGCAGAAACAGCGCCGATAAGAAAACGGCGGCGGCTATCAGGATATTTCGAACCAGCGGTGCATCACCCACGCGGCGCATCAGGTAGATCCTCCGTGCAGACGACGAACGAAGCGCCCCTGCCACACGTTGATCGCGAGCAGCAGCGCCAGTGAAGTGAACAGCACGACTGAGGCGATCGCCGAGGCGCCGGCGTAGTCGTACTCCTGCAGGCGCACGAAAATCATCAGTGCGGTGATTTCGGTTTCATAAGGCATGTTGCCGGCGATGAAGATGATCGCCCCGAACTCACCGAGCGAGCGCACGAAGGCGAGCCCGGTGCCGGTGACCAGCGCTGGCCACAGGTGCGGCATGATCACGCGGCGAAACGCGACGCCGTCGGTGGCGCCGAGCGACATCGCCGCCTCGTCGATCTCCCCCGGTAGATCCTCCAGCACCGGCTGCACCGTGCGCACCACGAAGGGAATACTGGTGAACGCCATGGCAAGCGCAATGCCCACCCAGGTGTAGGCCACCTGAAACCCCAGCGGCTCGAGCAGTCGACCCATCCAGCCGTTACTGGCGTAGAGCGTGGCAAGCGTAATGCCGGCCACGGCGGTGGGGAGCGCAAAGGGCAGGTCCATCAGCGCGTCCAGAAGCCGCTTGCCGGGAAACTCGTAGCGTACCAGCACCCAGGCCAACAGCAGCCCGAACGCTGCATTGACCAATGCAGCCACCGCCGCCGCGCCCAGCGTCACCATATAGCTTGCCACCACTCGGCCTTCCGTAACGATCGACCAGTACTCGGCGAGGCTCAACCCCGCCAGCTGGCCGAACAGCCCGGTGATGGGTAAAAGCAGCACCAGCGAAATGAACAGCACGCTGATACCCATGGACAAACCAAAACCCGGCAGCACGCGCGCGCTGCCGGATTGGCGAAAGCTCAACGATTTCATGCCGAGCCGTTAGCGACGCTGAAGCTGGTCGAGCATGCCGCCGCTCTCAAAATGCGTTTCCATGATCTCGTCCCAGCTGCCGAAGACGTCGTCGACGTTGAAAAGCTCGGTTTCCGGAAACTCGTCGGCGAACTCTTCTACCACGGCGTCGTTATGAACGCGGTAGTTGAAGCCGGCCAGCGTGCGCTGAGCCTCTTCGGTGTAGAGGTAGTCGAGATAGCCCTGAGCGAGGTCCTCGTTGCCGTTACGCTCGGCGTTTTCCGAGACCACCGCGACCGGGAACTCCGCCAGCACGCTCATTGGCGGCACGATGACTTCGTAATCGTCGCTGCCGTACTCGCGGCGAATGTTGTTCACCTCGGACTCGAAGCTGATCAGCACGTCGCCAATGCCGCGTTCGATGAAGCTCGTGGTGGCGCCGCGACCGCCGGTGTCGAATACCGCCACGTTGGCGAGAAGGGTACGCATGAACTCATGAATCTGCTCTTCGTCACCCTCGAATTCACGATCGGCGAAGCCCCAGGCGGCGAGGTAGGTGTAGCGTGCGTTGCCGGAGGTTTTCGGGTTGGGGAATACCAGCTCGACGTCTTCCTGAACCAGATCGTCCCAGCTCTCGATACCCTTGGGGTTGTCCTTGCGCACCAGAAAGGCCGTGGTGGAGTAGTAGGGCGAGGCGTTGTTGTCGAACGCGTCCTGCCAGTCCTCGTCGACCAGCCCGGCGTCCGCCAGTACGTCGACATCGGTCACCTGGTTGAAGGTGACGACATCGGCGCGAAGGCCCTGCATGATGGCACGCGCCTGGGCAGAGGAGCCGCCGTGGGACTGGCTCACGCTGACCTCTTCGTCGTGCTCCTGCTCCCACCACTCGATGAAGTCCGGATTGATCGCGGCGAACAGCTCGCGAGCGATATCGTAGGACGAGTTCAGAAGCTCGCGCTCCTGGGCCATGGCGGTACCGGTCGCGCCAGCAGCGGTGGCGCTGAGAGCAAGGGCCAGCGCGGTGCGGGTGAAGGGAGCAGAGAGGGCAAGCGGTAAGCGCATCGAATCTTTCCTTTTGTTGGCAGGCAAGTAGGAGTGAGCGAGGTGCCGAGCGATCATGCAAGCACGGCGTCCATGGAGATCGGTAGAGTCGGTCTGGCCATAGACTTTTTCGGGATAAGACAAGGTTAGTCCTGTGTTTCAGGAATTACAATCTGCCTTTATATTCGATTGAGGAATAATGACCGTTCCCTCGCCGCTAAGCGGACAGGCGCTGAAACGTCGGACTCTGGTATCATGCGCGCTTTGTCAGCGCCTTTGAGGCGCGCCCGCTTTACCCTGGAGCGTTTATGACCGCCGCGAAAGATTTTCTCATCGCCCCTTCGATTCTCTCTGCCAACTTCGCCCGCCTGGGGGAAGAGGTCGACAACGTGCTCGCCTCTGGCGCCGACATCGTCCACTTCGACGTCATGGACAACCACTACGTGCCGAATCTGACCATTGGGCCGATGGTGTGCAAGGCGCTTAGAGACCACGGCGTGACCGCACCCATCGACGTGCATCTGATGGTCAAGCCGGTGGATCGCATGATCGGTGATTTCATCGAGGCCGGTGCCAGCTACATCACGTTTCACCCGGAAGCCTCCGAGCATATCGACCGCTCGCTCCAGCTGATTCGCGACGCCGGCTGCAAGGCGGGACTGGTGTTCAACCCGGCCACGCCGCTTTCCTATCTCGACTACGTGATGGACAAGATCGATATGGTGCTGCTGATGAGCGTCAACCCGGGCTTTGGCGGGCAGTCGTTCATTCCGGCGACGCTGGACAAGCTCAGGCAAGCGCGCGCGCGTATCGACGCCGCCCCGCACCCGATTCGCCTGGAGGTCGACGGCGGCGTCAAGGTGGATAACATTCAGGCCATCAGGGAGGCCGGCGCGGATACGTTCGTCGCCGGCTCCGCGATCTTCAATGCACACAGCAAAAGCGATCCGAACGGCTACGACAGCGTGATCGGCTCACTGCGCCAGGCTTTGGTAGGCCACTAATCCGATAGGCCGCTAAATTCAGAGGCCACTCATTCTGGAAAATCATCAGGTCGCGCTCAGTGCAGCTTCATGCGCGGCTTCAGATAACGGTTTAGCTTGTCCACCACCCAGGTCAGTCCGGTTTTCGGTACGCCGTGAATCGAGACCTGGTGCATGCGGTAGAGCGAGGCGTAGGCGTTGCGCGCCATCCAGCCTTCCAGAAACAGTCCGCGTGAGGCGCCACCGCGCATCAGGTTGCCAACCGCGTCGTAGCGGGCAAGCGACACCAGCGAGCCGTTATCCTTGTACTTGAAGGGCTTGAGTTCCTTGCTCTCGAGCGCCCGCGTGATATTTTCCGCCAACACCCCCGCCTGCTGGCGCACGGCCTGGGCCCGGGGTGGCACCGTGGAGTCGTCGCCCTGAGGGCAGCTGGCGCAGTCGCCCATGGCGAAAATGCTCGGGTCGTCGACGCTCTGCATGGTCTGCTGGACGCATACCTGGTTTCTCTTGTTCACCGTAAGCCCCAGTTCGGCGAGAAAGTCCGGCGCCTTGATGCCCGCAGCCCAGACGTTCAGATCGGTTTCGATCGTTTCGCCGTCACCGGTGACCAGCTCGTACTCCCGCGCCTCCTTGATCGCGGTTTCCAGATGGATGTTGACGCCCAGGCTTTCGAGCTCCTTGTGAACGGTTTGGCTGACGCGTTCGGAAAGGGCGGGCAGAATGCGCGGCGCCGCCTCGATCAGGTGAACGCTGATCTGGTTGTCGTCGACGTTGGTGACCCCATAGGCATTGAGCAGGCGGGTGACGTCCAGAAGCTCCGCGGCGAGCTCCACCCCGGTCGCACCGCCGCCGACGATCCCGACGCTTAGTGTGGTGTGGGTTCGAAGCGTCGGGTCGGTGTAGCGCAGGAAGGTGTTGATCATGTCGCGCTGAAAGAGCTTCGCTTGCTGGGGCGAGTCGATGAAGTGGCAGTGCTCAGCCACGCCCTTGGTGCCGAAGTCGTTCGAGACGCTGCCAAGCGAGAGCACCAGGTAGTCATAGGTGAGGGTGCGCTCGGGCAGCACCTCGATACCATCCTCGTCGAGAATGGGGGCCAGGCTCAACGTTTTGTTTTCCCGGTCGAGCCCGCACAGCGAGCCGCGCTGGTAGCGGTAACCGTGGGCGCTGGAGTGGCCGCGAAAGTCGACCTCGTCCATGGCAGAGTTCAACACGCCGGTGGCCAGCTCATGCAGCAGCGGCTTCCAGACGTGGGTGGCGCTGCGGTCCAGAAGGACGATTTCGGCGCGCTGCTTCTTGCCGAGCGTGCGCCCTAAACGCGTGGCGAGCGCAAGGCCTCCCGCGCCGCCGCCGACGATGACGATCCTTGGGTGAGTCACTGGCTTCTCCTTGGCAAATTTGGCTTCAGCATAGTGCTTTCTACTGATTCTGACGAATGGCGGCGCGCGGTTTTATCGTCTTTTCGCCTGACGCAGGGCGTGCTTTTTGGCACTCTGAGCTTACCGCTTTTCGACAGCTCCTTGTAAACACCACAGGAAGGTTTCATGCACGCGATTTTAACGGACAAGCGGCTCATCGCTTTCGACTTGGACGGCACCCTGATCGACTCCGTGCCGGATTTGGCCGTGGGCGTGCAAAAAGCGCTCGATGAGGTCGGCGTTCGCGCCCCGGACGAGGCCAACGTGCGCGACTGGGTGGGCAACGGCGCCCGGTCGCTGGTCGAGCGCGCCCTGACCTGGGCGCTGGGTAAGGCGCCAGACAACACGCTTTTGACCCAGGCGTATGAGGCGTTCATGCGCCACTACGGCGCCGCGCCGTTTGCCCATACCCGTGTGTACGATGGCGTTGAAAAGACGCTGGCCGCGCTCGATGAGGCCGGCTTCGCGCTTGCGCTAATCACCAACAAGCCCGAACGCTTCATCGCGCCGATTCTCGAACATTTCGGCCTGTTGAATTGGTTCGCGCTCTGTATCGGCGGCGACACCCTGGTCGAGAAAAAGCCGAGTGCGCTTCCGCTGCTGCACGCTGCAAATACGCTGGGCGCAGCGCCAAAGGCATGCGTGATGGTGGGGGATTCTAAACACGATATCGAGGCGGGCAGGGCGGCGGGGTTCGCCACCGTCGCCCTGCCTTATGGCTACAACCACGGGGAGCCGATCGAGGCGAGCCGGCCGGATCTTTGCGTGGCGAGCCTCACCGCGCTACTCGATTGACAATGCCCCGGCTCAGGGCCGAGCGCCGCCGAGCGCCCTGTGCAGAAGCTCGGCGTTGTAGTTGAGCATGCCCGGGTAGTTATAGGCGGGGCTGTCGGTGTCGCCGAGACTATCGACGAACAAGGGGCCGGCGAGCGCAATATTGCTCTCCCGCGATAGCGCATCCATGTGAATCCAGGGCGTGGTGCTCTCGTAAAAAAGCGCCGGTGGGCGGGTGTGGGTCAGCCGCTCGCTCATCACCGCCATATCGAAGGCGCTGCCCAGGCGCTCACTGTTGCTGCCCCAGATGGCGGCGTAGTCGAAATCGAAGGCGCGGGCAAAATACGCCATCCCGGCTTCGCTGGTATAAAGCACACGGTTGGTTTGGGGAATACCTTCCAGGCGCTCAGTGAGACGCGCGCTCAAAAGCGCCAGCGACTCGCGGGTGCGCGCGGCGCGCTCCTCGAACGCGTCGCGCTTTTCCGGATACTGCTCGCCCAGGGTGCGCGCAATGACGTCGACGTAGGCGCTGGCGCCGGCCGGGTCCATCCACAGGTGCGGGTCGACGCTGCCATGGAGCCGGCCCACCGTCACCGGCAGCGTTTCAAACTGCGCCCGCTCGGCCACGGGTTTGAGGCGCAGGCGCTGATCCGCCATGGCCTCGACGTGCCTAAGCCAAGGCTCGAGCCCGTAGCCGTTATAGAAGACGATATCCGCCTCTTCGATCGCCAGCACGTTGGGCGGGGTCAGCTCCCAGCGGTGCACATCCTGGCCGCGGGGCACGATGGTCTCGACGCTGATGTCGTCGCCGGCGATGCGTTGTACCAAATCACCGATCACCGAAAACGAGGCCATCACTTTATACGAGGGCGCGGCCTGCACGGGGAGGGCCAGGGCCAACAAACCGGCGACCAATAGACTCCCAAGGATGGCGCGGTGCTTCATTCCAAATGTTCCTCGTTAAAAAACGCCAGATCATAATAATTGCACGAGCGTCTTGCCAGTGCCCGCGCGGCGTTGATATCGCCTGACCACTGCAACGCGCCGCCCGGTTAGGGTATCATCGTTTTTAGCCGATTGATCAGTGTGATGGGGTAAGCGTGGCGATAGCGGACAAGACACCGCGTGTGGTGATGATCGATAACTACGATAGCTTCACGTTCAATATCGTTCAGTACCTGAGCGAGTTGGGCGCCGAGGTATTGACCTATCGTCACGACGCCATAACGCTTGATGAGATCCAGGCATTGGCGCCGTCGCACCTGGTGATTTCCCCCGGGCCCTGTACGCCCAACGAGGCGGGCGTGTCGCTTTCGGCCATCGAGCGCTTTGCCGGCACGCTGCCCATTTTGGGCGTGTGCCTGGGTCATCAGGCGATCGGCCAGGCCTTCGGGGCGCGGGTCGTGCGGGCGCCGAAGGTGATGCACGGTAAAACGTCATCCATCGAGCACACGGGCATTGGCGTGTTTCGCGCTCTGGAAACGCCGCTCGAGGTGACCCGCTACCATTCGCTGGTCGTCGAGCGCGAAAGCTTGCCCGCGTGTTTCGAGGTCACCGCCTGGACGACGGCTGGTGACGAAACGCCGGGGCTGATCATGGGGATGCGCCACCGAACGCTTGATATCGAAGGGGTGCAGTTTCATCCTGAGTCGATACTGACCCGTCAGGGTCACGCGCTGCTGGCCAATTTTCTAACGCGCAGCTGACTGCTCACTTTTTTACGTAAAGAGGCCTGTCCTTTCATGCAAATGCGAGACGCCATCAACGCGGTGATGCGCCGTGAAGATCTATCTTTCGACGTCATGCGCACGCTGATGCATCAGATCATGACCGGCGAAGCCTCCGACGCCCAGATCGGCGGTTTGCTGGTCGGGCTCTCCATGAAAGGGGAGAGCGCCGTCGAGGTCAGCGCCGCCGCCCAGGTAATGCGCGATTTGATGCGCCCGGTGCGGCTCTTCACCGACAACGTGGTGGATATCGTCGGCACCGGCGGCGACGGCGCGAACTTGTTCAACGTCTCCACCGCGTCGAGCTTCGTCGCCGCCGCCGCCGGGGCCCACGTGGCCAAGCACGGCAACCGCAGCGTGTCGTCCTCGTCGGGAAGCGCAGATCTTTTCGATATCGCCGGTATCTATCTGGATCTTTCCCCGGAGCAGGTCGCGCGCTGTATCGAGCAGGTCGGCGTCGGCTTCATGTTCGCCCCCAACCATCACCCGGCGATGCGCTACGCCATCGGCCCGCGTCGCGAAATGGGCGTGCGCACGCTGTTCAACATTCTGGGGCCGCTGACCAACCCGGCCAGCGCCCCCAATCAGGTACTCGGCGTTTACGCCCCGCACCTGGTGCCGCTGATGGCCGAGGCGCTCAAGAAACTCGGCAGCCGTCATGCCATGGTCGTGCACTCCGAGGATGGCCTCGACGAGATATCGCTGGCCGCGCCCACCCAGGTGGCGGAGCTCAAGGATGGCGAGATCATCGAGTACACCATTACGCCGGAGGCGCTTGGTATCGAGCGTCAAAGCCTTGCCACGCTCAAGGCGGCGACCGCCGAGGAGAGCCTGCGCCTGGTCAAGGCCGCGCTGGTCGGCGACGGCCCGGAGGCGGATATCGTCACGCTCAACGCCGGCGCGGCGCTCTACTGCGCGGGTATTGCGGACTCCCTGAAAGAGGGTGTGGCCGTCGCCCAGGATGCCCAAGCCTCCAAACTGCCGCTTGAAAAGCTCAAGGAGCTTTCGCACTTTACCAGCGTGTTCAAAGAGTAATTCTCATGTCCAGCTCCTCAACGCCCACCATTCTGACGCGCATTCTCGCGCGCAAGGATGAAGAAGTCGCCACCCGCCGTCAGGCGGTTTCTGAAGACGACCTGCTCGCGCTTGCCCGGAAGCAGAGCGCGCCGCGCGGCTTCATCGACGCCCTCAACCGACGCATCGCCGCGGGGGATCCGGCGATCATCGCCGAGGTGAAAAAGGCCTCGCCCTCGCGCGGGGTGATCCGCGAAGCGTTCGACCCGGCGGCCATCGCCGAAAGCTACGAGGCCGGAGGCGCGGCGTGTCTGTCGGTGCTCACCGATGCGGACTTCTTTCAGGGCCACGAGGACGACCTGATCGCCGCGAGAAACGCCTGTACGCTTCCGGTCATCCGCAAGGACTTCATCACTCACGGCTATCAAGTCACCGAGGCCCGGGCGATCGGCGCTGACTGTATTCTGTTGATCGCCGCCGCCCTGGATGACAAAACCCTGGCAACCCTGCACCGTCAGGCGACGGATCTGGGTATGGACGTGCTGGTCGAGGTGCACGATGGCCAGGAGCTCGAGCGGGCGCTGGCGCTGGAGTTGAAGCTGGTCGGCATCAACAACCGCGACCTGCACACTTTTGAGACCGACCTCGACACGACCATCGAATTATTGCCGCGTATTCCCGAGGACGTCACGGTGATCACCGAGTCCGGCATTCTGACCCGCGACGATGTCACCCGGATGCGCGATCACCAGGTAAACGGCTTTCTGGTGGGCGAGGCATTCATGCGCAAGGATGACCCGGGCCAGGCGCTCGGCGCGCTCTTCTTCTAGCGCCGTTTTGCTTGCCTGGCACTGGTCAGCGCAGGAATAAAAAAGCCCCGGGCGATCGCGCTCGGGGCTTTTTCGCTTTGCAAGGCGCTACGCCGGCGCGGCGGCTTTCAGGCAGCGCAGCAGCGCCTGCAGCGGGTGCGCGAGCGTACGTTCCGAGTAGCGCTTGACCTGGCTGCGACACGAATAGCCGGTGGCCAACAGCCGGTCGGCGTTCTCCGTGGCCTCGACCTGGGGCTGCCAGGACTGAGCGTAGATGACCTTCGAGGTGGCGACGTTGCGGGTTTCGTGGCCGTAGGTGCCGGACATGCCGCAACAGCCGGTGGCCAGAAGCTCGAGCTCGAGGCCAAAGGCGGCGAACACCTGCTGCCAGGCTTTCGGGCTGCCCGGCGCGTTGGTTTTTTCAGTGCAGTGGGACAAGAGCCGGTAGCCCGGGTCCGCCAGCCGCCCCTTGAACGAGGCCAGCGCCTGGGTTTGGGTCACCAGCCACTCCTGCAGCATCAGCACGTCGGGCACGGCCTCACGGCCGAGCGCCTTCACGTACTCCTGCCGGTAGGTCAGCGTCATGGCCGGATCGATGCCGACGAAGGGGATCGAGAATTCGGCCAGCGCGCGCAGGCGTTTGGCCTGTTTCTCGGCGGTGCGCTCGAAGGCGCCGAGAAAGCCCTGCACCTGCAGCGGCTTGCCGTTGGCTGCAAACGGCAGCACGAACACGCGCACGTCCAGGCGGTGCAGAAGCTCCACCACGTCCAGCACCAGGTCCGCTTCCATGTGGGTGGTGAAGGCGTCCTGCACCAGAATCACGCTTTTCGCCCGCTGGCGCTCGGTCAGAAGCGCAAGCGAGGTCGGGGTGGCCTCGGCCACGCCCCAGGCACGCAGCTGCTTTTTCACGCTGGCGCGCGATAGCGTCGGCGAGTCGCTCATGCCGATCGACCGGCGCATCAAACGCTCCATCCAGGGCTTCTGGATCGCGGCGTTGTAGAGCGGCGCCATTTTGGCAAGCCAGGGCAGCGTCCACTCGGTGGCGCCGATCACGTAGTCGCGCACCGGGCGCAGATAGCGCCCGTGATAAACCTCCAGAAACTGCGAACGAAACTGCGGCACGTTCACCTTCACCGGGCACTGGCCGGCGCAGGACTTGCACGACAGGCATCCGGCCATGGCGTCGTACACCTGATGGGAAAAATCGTGATGCTGCTCGCGGCTGAGCGTGTTGCTGATCCGTTTGGGCAGGCTTTTAACAAAGCCAAAGCCCGTTTCGGCCTTTTTCCTGCGCGACTCCTCGACCACATCGATACCGGCGTTGGACTGCAGGCGCAGCCATTCGCGCACCAGGCTCGCGCGGCCCTTGGGGGAGTGGATACGATCGCGCGTCGCTTTCCAGGAGGGGCACATCGGGTCGTCGACGTCATAGTTGTAGCAGGCGCCGTTGCCGTTGCAGTAGACCGCGGCGTCATACGCCTGCCAGGCGCGCTCGTCGATGGTACGGTCGAGCTCGCCGCGAAGGGTCACGCCGTCGATGGTCAATAGCCCCGGGTCGCGGACGACCGGGTCGCGCTCGACCGGGTCGCGCTCGACCGGGTCGCGGTCGACGGCGATCAGCGTCGAAGGCGTCTGGTCGTCGCTGGCAGGTGTAGCGATCTTGCCCGGGTTCAGCTGGTTGTGGGGGTCGAACGCCGCCTTGACGCGCTGCAGGCTCGGGTAGAGTTTGCCAAAGAACTTGGGTGAGTACTCCGAGCGGATACCCTTGCCGTGTTCGCCCCAGAAAAGCCCGCCGTACTTCTGCGTGAGCGCGGCGAGCTCATCGGAAATCTCGCGAATCAGCGCCTGTTGGGCCGGGTCCTTCATGTCCAGCGCCGGGCGCACGTGGAGCACACCGGCATCGACGTGGCCGAACATGCCGTAGTCGAGCCCGCGGGCATCGAGCAGCGCGCGAAACTCACTGATGTAATCCGCCAGGTGCTCCGGCGGCACCGCCGTGTCCTCCACGAACGGCAACGGGCGCTTCTCGCCCTGCACGTTGCCCAGAAGGCCCACCGAGCGCTTGCGCATGCCGTAAACCGTACTGATCTGCTCGCGGCCGCGCGCCTCGGTATAGCCCAGCCGCGTAACGGTGGCGTCACGACCGAGGTGCTCGGTGAACGCCGCCACCCGCTCGGCGAGTGCGGCCTCGTCGTCGCCGCTGAACTCGACCAGGTTGATACCGCCGGTAGGCGGGTCGCTTTCCGGGAAGAACGCGGCCACGCCGTCCCAGACGAAATCCTCCATGGCGAGCTTGAGCACCGTATCGTCGATGGTTTCGATCGAGGTCGGCTGGGCGCTGGCCATCAGCGCCTTGGCATCGCGCAGCGCCTCCATGAAGCCCGGGTAGCGCACGTTGATCAGCGTCGAGTGTTTGGGGATCGGCAGCACGTTGAGCACCGCTTCACTGACCAGACCAAGCGAGCCTTCGCCGCCACACAGTAGGCTGTTGAGGTTCAGCCGCCCCTGATCATCGCGCAGGTGCGCCAGATCATAACCGGTCAGGCAGCGGTTGAGCGGCGGAAAGGTCGCCTCGATCAGCGCGCGCTGCTCATCGATGATGCTGGCCGCGACGCGGTGAACGCGCCCGAGCGCCCCGGGCTCCTCGAGCGCCTTTGCTTCTTCCTCGGCGTCGAGCGCTCGGCTGTGCAGATGGGCGCCGCCGAGCAGTACGGTATCGAGCTCGAGTACGTGATCGCGGGTCTTGCCGTAGACGCAGCTGCCCTGGCCGCTGGCATCGGTGGCGATCATGCCGCCGATGGTGGCGCGATTCGAGGTCGAAAGCTCCGGGGCGAAGAAAAGCCCGTAAGGCTTGAGCGCGGCGTTCAACTGATCCTTCACCACGCCGGCCTGAACGCGCACGCGGCGATTGTCCGCGTCGATCTCGAGAATTCGGTTCATGTGGCGCGAGACGTCCACTACCAGGCCGTCGGTCAGCGACTGCCCGTTGGTGCCGGTGCCGCCGCCGCGCGGGGTGAGCACGATATCGCGGTAGGGCAGCTCGACGGCGAGCCGGGCAAGGCGCTCCAGATCCTCGGCGTGACGCGGGAACACCGCCGCCTGGGGCTGGCGCTGGTAGATGGAGTTATCGGTGGCAAGCACCGTGCGGCTGGCGTGGTCCGGGGCGATCTCGCCCTCGAAGCCACGCGCCTTGAGTGCCTGCAAAAAGCGCATGTAGCGCTCGCCCAGGCCGGAAAACGGGATCTTGCGCGAATCAAGCGAAGCTATCATGGTCGGTCGAGCCGTCATTGCAGCGAATAGAAGAGGCGCTCTACTTTACCGGAGCCCGGCCGCGCGTGCATCTTCGACGCGTTACGGCGCTGCCAGAGCTTGTTCGACGATCGCGGCGCTGCCCGGCGTCATGGGCAGTGATAGCGCAAGCGTATGGGCCCGCTCGGACATCTTGCGCCAGGTTTTCTGCACGATGCGCACCATGTGGTCGTGCTCGATTTTGGTGGCAAACGCCGCGAAGTGGTTCTCCAGAAACACCAGGCAGGCGCAGTCCTCCAGCGTCTGCACGTTGGCGTCGCGCCCCAGCCCCTTCTTGGCGATCATATCCGCGACCCGCTTGGCGTCTTCATCATCGAAGCCGGCCCTGGTCATGATCTCGGCGACGGTTTCGCCGGCGCGCAGGCCCTGATCGCGCCGCCAGGTCAAATAGCCGACCCGCCCCTCGGGGTAGTCGCTGCGCGGCACTTTCCAGCGCTGCAGGTGCTGCGCGCGCACCGCCAGCTGCAATAGCTCATCCGGCGCGCTTTCGAGCGCAAACAGCCAGTGGGTCATGCGCTCGGCGTAGGCGAGCTCCTGCGGCGTCGATTCACCGCCGGGCGCCTCAACGTGGCGAGGGTCTTCGCCGTGAAGCGCATCGATGGCCTGCAGGGTCTGATCAAAAGCGGTCGACATGAGCGCGGTGCCTTTAAAGGAAATCGATGCCTCAGATTGCCGATAAATGGGTGGGATCTCAATGCTGGCCTTCGCAAGGCGGGCTTGGCGTAGCCCCTTGCCGCGCTTTTGCCTACAATAGGACGCTTTATCACCGGCGGCGTGCGCCGTGTTCAACCGATTTAGGCCAAGGAGTCTTCATGCTCGATCCGAAACTGCTGCGTACCGACCTGGATGCGCTGGCATCACAGCTTGCCAAGCGCGGCTATGCACTGGACACGTCGGGTCTCGAGGCGCTCGAGTCGCGCCGCCGCGAGCTGCAGACCCGGACCGAGCAGCTGCAAAACGAGCGTAACACCCGATCGAAGGCGATCGGCAAGGCCAAGGCTCAGGGTGAGGATATCCAGCCGCTTCTGAGCGAAGTCGACGATCTGGGTGGTCGTCTCGACGCCGCGAAGGAGGAACTCGCCGCGGTGCAGGCCGAGTGGGACGATGCGGTCAGCGGCATTCCCAACGTGCCCCACGAAAGCGTGCCCGAAGGCAAAAGCGAAGACGACAACGTCGAGCTGCACCGCTGGGGTACGCCGCGAACCTTCGATTTCGAGGTGCTCGACCACGTCGATCTGGGCAAGAAATCCGGCTATCTCGATTTCGAACTCGCATCAAAACTCACCGGCGCGCGCTTTGCCGTCATGCGTGGGCCGATTGCGCGCCTGCACCGGGCGCTGGCCCAGTTCATGCTGGACACCCAGACGCTGTCCCACGGCTACGAAGAGTGCTACGTACCCTACATGGTCAACCGGGACTCGCTGATGGGCACCGGGCAGCTGCCGAAATTCGGCGAGGACCTGTTCAAGCTCGACGACGAGCGCGAGTACCACCTGATTCCCACCTCGGAAGTGCCGCTGACCAACTTCGTGCGTGACGAGATCGTCGAACAGGCCCAGCTTCCCATGAAGCTGACCGCGCACACGCCGTGTTTTCGTAGCGAGGCAGGTGCCTACGGGCGCGATACCCGCGGCATGATTCGCCAGCACCAGTTCGACAAGGTCGAGATGGTGCAGATCGTCGAGCCGGAGAAGAGCTACGAGGCACTGGAGGAGATGCGCGGCCACGCCGAGGCGATCCTTCAGGCGCTGGAGCTACCGTATCGCGTGGTAACGCTGTGCACCGGCGACATGGGCTTTGGCGCGGCGAAAACCTATGACCTGGAAGTGTGGCTACCAAGCCAGGAAACCTTCCGCGAGATCTCGTCGGTGTCCAACTGCGAGGATTTTCAGGCGCGTCGCATGCAGGCGCGCTACCGTAAGCCGGACACGAAAAAGCCCCAGCTGCTTCACACCCTGAACGGCTCGGGGCTGGCAGTGGGGCGCTGCCTGCTGGCGGTTCTGGAGAATCACCAGCAGGCGGATGGCTCGGTCGTTATTCCTGAGCCGCTGCGTCCGTATCTTGGTGGTCTCGAGCGTCTCGCTCTCTAGCACCACGCTCGTCACCGCGCTCGCCGTCGTTCTGGCCGGCGAGTGCCCATTCGACGTTGACACCGGCATCGATGCGAATGATGCCGGGGCGGTACTCGGCGTTGGGTTCATCGCTGGCGCCGCTCGGGGCGCTTTCGGCGCGCATCGCCATCATGCGCGGCTGGAACACCGGGGCCTGGGTTTCGGCGATATGCTGCACGTCACCGAGCTCGGCGCCCAGCGTTTGGGCCATGAGCTCCGCCTTGCGCTGCGCTTTCTCGAGCGCCATCACCAGCGCCTCGTCGGTCGCCGCTTCGCGGTCCTTGAGATCGAACTGGACACCGTCCAGCGCGTTGACGCCGGCATCGACCAGCGCGTCCAGCACGTCGTTGAGCCGGTCGATGTCTGAGAGCTCGATATCGAAGGGGCGCTCGACCCGCGTGCGCACCATCATCTCCTGTTCGCCACCCTGGCCCTGGGGCTGGTTCATTTGCTCTTGATAGACGTTGAGCGAGCCTGCGCTAATGGCGCGCTCACTCAGCCCGGCCTCTTCCATCGCCTCGATCAGCTGGCGCGAGCGCTCTTCCAGGCGCTGGCGGGCCTCGCCAAGTGCGCCCTGTTCGCTATCGTCGAGCGATGACACAGCGGGGGTGTTTTCCCAAAGCCTGGCCGAGAGGCTCGCCTTGTCCGGTTCGACTTCGACGAAGGACTGGGCCTGAACGCTAAGCCCGGGGGGCTGCGTCGGCATCGTCGAGGCCTGGGCGGCACCGGCGCAGAGCAGGGCGGCCAAGGCCGTGCCGGCTACGTGAGTGCGAAGTTTCATCATCGAGCGAGCGTACGGGTTTAAAGTCATAAAACGATTCCTTGTAAAAGCGCTGGACGAAAGCGTCCGTCGAAGTGATCCGGGAAGGGCTCTAAGCGAACACGACTTGGAAGATCACGCCGGCAATAAGTTCACTTATCAAGCGTAGTCGTAAAACAGTTGCTTATTATATGCACCGTTTGTTAATTGAGCGGCGAGCAGCCATTATGTAAGGATCAATCTCAAGGAATGGGCCATGCAGAAGTTGTCGGATAAGGATTATCGCAGCATCCCCTTGAACGCGACGCTGGCGATCGCGGCGCTGGTGGTCATCGTCACGGGGATGAAGCTTGGCTCGGATCTACTGGTACCGCTGCTGCTGGCCATTTTCATCGCCGTGGTGTGTACCTCGCCGGTGCATTGGCTGCACCGCCACGGTGTCGGTATGCGCATGGCGGCGTTGATCACGCTGGTGGTGCTGGCCGCCTTCTTTTTGCTGCTCGGCGTGCTGGTGGTCAATAGCTTCAGCACCTTCATCGACGCGCTGCCGGATATCGAGGCGCGTCTCTACGAGCACTACTGGAGTATGCTCAATACGCTCTCCGCTCGCGGCGTGGCCATCGACCCGGATCAGCTGAGCAGTGCCTTGGCGATGGAGGACGATGGCTCGTGGGTGGCAGTGCTGGTCAGCGAAGTCGGGGCGATCATGATGCAGGGCAGTGTCGTGTCGCTGCTGGTCATGTTCATGCTGTTCGAGACGCTCAACTTTCGCTCCAAGGTGGCCCGGGCGCTGGAGAATCCGGCGCCGAGCCTCAAGCGCTTTGCCGAATTCAGCGCCACGTTGAAGCGTTATCTGGCGATCAAGACCGTGATCAGCCTGGCGACCGGCGTGCTGGTGTGGCTTTCGTGCTTGATGATCGGGGTCGAGTTTCCGCTACTCTGGGGCGTACTTGCCTTTGCGCTCAACTTCATTCCCAACATCGGCTCGGCGTTGGCGGCGGTGCCGCCGGTATTGCTGCTGCTCGTCGCTCAGGATGGGGGCGTGCTGCAGGCGTTGATGCTGGCCTCGGCGTATCTGGTGATCAACTTCGTCATGGGGAATTTGATCGAACCGCGAGTCATGGGACAGGCGCTGGGACTTTCCACCTTCGTGGCGTTTTTGTCGCTGGTAGTATGGGGCTGGATCTTCGGTGCGGCGGGGATGCTGTTGTCGGTGGTGTTGACCATGACGCTCAAGATCGCGCTCGACAGCCACCCGCAGACGCGTTGGATTGCCCATCTTCTGGGGCCGGGTACGCGCCAGCTGCGGCGAAGCGTCAATCACGGTGGCGATCCCAGTAAGGCGCCCTGGCGGCGCAAAAAGCCGGACCCGGAGCCTTTGATCAAGAAACCGGAAGCCAGCGAATAACCGGATGAACAGCAGGGCCCAAACGCAACACGGGGCTACCGCGAAAGCGGTAGCCCCGTGTCGTTTAGGCGCCTTGTCAGCGCCAGACGCTGGGCATTGAGCCTTATGCGTTCTGGTCGATGAACTGCGTCAGCTGGGATTTGGACTGCGCGCCGACCAGTGAAGCGACCTTGGTACCGGACTTGAACAGCATGACGGTGGGGACGCCGCGAACGCCTTGTTCAGCGGCGATCTCCGGGGCGTCGTCAACGTTGACGCTGACCACTTTCAGGCCGTCGCCGCGCTCGGATGCTACTTCGTCGACCACCGGTGCCATGACCTTGCACGGGCCGCACCAGGGGGCCCAAAACTTCAGCAGCACCGGCTGCTCGGCGTTGAGGACTTCCTGTTCGAAATTGGCGTTGGTGACATCTACATTGGTAGCCATTTACATCTCCTGATTACGTTGCTCTTACGATTCGTTGCCTTCACTGAGCAACGGCTATTACGCGATAGAATAGCGCATGTTTATCGCGCCAGGTGCCACGATGGTAGCGCCCGCCGCCTAAACTGGCAACTTTCACCCGGCTTTGACCGCCTGGGGCGATTAAATTATAGGGTGCCAGGCTTTCATATTTCTTATACTATAAGGGAATTAAGGGAATATTTTTTATTCAAATTTATGCGTTTAGCGGTTTGGCCCGCTTTGGGTCGCCGCGCGCGAACGTATGGCAGAAGAGGCGCTTTGAGCGGCTTCTTCGGGACGCAAGGTAGATCACATGAAGCTACAGCAACTTCGCTATATCTGGGAAGTGAACCGGCACAATCTCAACGTCTCGGCCACGGCTCAAAGCCTTTTTACGTCTCAGCCCGGCATCTCCAAACAGATCCGCCTTCTGGAAGACGAGCTGGGCGTGGAAATTTTTGCTCGAAGCGGCAAGCACCTCACCCGTGTAACGCCGGCGGGGGAGTCGATCATCGAGCTGGCAGGCCAGGTGCTTAAGCTTACCGACAACATCAAGCAGGTGGCCCAGGAGCACAGCGACGAACGCCGTGGGAGTTTAGCGATCGCCACCACGCACACCCAAGCGCGCTATGCGCTGCCGCCCGTGATAAGCGCCTTCACCCAAAAATATCCGGAAGTGGCGCTGCACATGCAGCAGGGCACGCCCAAGCAGATCGCCCAGATGGTCAGCGAAGGCCAGGCGGATTTCGCTATCGCCACCGAGTCGCTGGAGCTTTTTACCGATCTGATTTTGCTGCCCTGCTACCGCTGGAACCGCTGCGTGCTGGTGCCCAAGGGCCACCCGCTCGCTGAGCTCGATGGGCCGTTGACCCTGGAGGCGCTTGCCGAGCACCCGCTGGTCACCTACGTGTTCGGCTTTACCGGCCGCTCGCAGCTCGACGACGCGTTCAAGGCCCGGGGGCTTACGCCTAACGTGGTACTCACCGCCGCCGATGCCGACGTGATCAAGACCTACGTGCGCCTTGGCATGGGCGTAGGGATCGTCGCCCATATGGCGGTCGATGAGGCGCTGGATAGCGACCTGGTCGCGCTGGAGGCCGGCCACCTGTTTGCAAGCTCCACCACCAAAATCGGCATTCGCCGCGGCACCTTCATGCGCGGCTACATGTACGATTTTCTCGCCCGTTTCGCCCCGCACCTGACGCGCGAGCGCGTCGATGAAGCGCTCAACATCGGCCCGCGTCAGGAGCAGGGGCTGTTCGAGGGCGTCGAGCTGCCCGAGTACTGAGTTTATTCACGCTCACCCCGTACTCGCCAACGAAAAGGCGCCGCTTAGCGGCGCCTTTTTTGGTAGAAGCGGGCTATCCAGCGCCTAGTGCTGCAGGTGCAGGCCACACTCGCGCTTCTCTTCCACCTTGGTGGGGTCGAAATAGTCGAAGTTGTTGGGGAGATCATGCGCCTGCAGGTACTCGTACATATCCTTTGCGCTCCAGTGCAGAAGCGGCGCCACTTTCAAAAGGCCGTCGGCGTTTTGGCTCAGCGGCTGCATTTTGGCGCGCTCCGGCGTGTCCTCGGCGCGCAGCGCGGTCAGCCAGACGTCCGGGCGCATCTCCTTGAGCGCGCGCTCGAACGGCTCGATTTTGACTTCCTGAGTGAAGGCGTCGTGGCGCGGGTCGTCGATACCCGGCACGGGGCCCTCAAGCGCTTCACGGTGGGCGCGGGTGCGCTTGGGCAAAAAGCTGACGATATTCAGGTCCAGCCGCTCGATGATCTCGTTGGCAACGCGGTAGGTCGCCTCGGTATTGTAACCGCTGTCCATCCAGACGATCGGGATGTCCGGGCGCACCTGAGTCGCCATGTGCAGAATGACCGCCTCGAAGGGGCGAAAGTTGGTCGTGCAGATCGGGCGCTCGCCCTGTTTCAATGCCCATTCGATCAGGACGTGGGGGTCATTGGCGTGATCGCGATTCATGGCTTCCAGTGTTGACGACATGCGGCCTCCTGCGCTTTGAGCGAAACGTCGAACGCTAGGCTACCAAAGGAGATAGCGCGCGCCCCAATACCGTTTGGTTTGGCTTTTATATTACTTTCAGAATCAAAAAGCCTGTCACTTATTCCAGCGCACCGATCAGGTGGCAGATTTTATCCAGCGTCTCGGTGTACTCCTCCTGCGCTTGTGAGTCTGCCACCAGCCCACCGCCCCCCCAGACGTGCAGCGCGCCCTGATCCGCCACCATGGTGCGAATCGCGATCGAGGTGTCCATATGCCCCCGCACGTCGACGTAGCCAAGGCTTCCGCAGTAGACGCTGCGCTGGCAGGGCTCGAGTTCGTCGATGATCTGCATGGCGCGAAACTTGGGCGCGCCGGTGATCGAGCCGCCGGGAAACGCCGCCGCTAGAAGCGATAGCGCCGACTGATCCTCGGCCAGCGTGCCCTGTACCACGCTGACCAGATGGTGCACGTTGGGGTAGCTTTCGAGCGCGCAGAGTTTGGGCACGTGAATACTGCCCGGCCGGCATACCCGTCCCAGGTCGTTGCGCAAAAGATCCACAATCATCACGTTCTCGGCGCGATCCTTGACGCTGGCCAAAAGCGCTTCGGCCAGCGCCTGATCCTCTGCCGGTGTCTTGCCCCGAGCGCGGGTGCCCTTGATCGGGCGGGTTTCGACCTCACCACTCGCCACCTGAATGAAACGCTCCGGCGACAGCGACAGCACCGCCTGATCCTTCCAGGTCATGAAGGCGGAAAACGGCGTGGGCGTGGCGCGGCGAAGCCGCTGGTAGGCCTGCCACGCATCGCCTTCGAAAGGGGCGGACAGGCGCTGCGCCAGGTTGATCTGGTAGCAGTCGCCGGCGCGAATGTAGCGCTGTACCGCCTCGAAGCGCTCGACGTAGGCGCGCTGATCGAGCTCGGCCTCGAACGCCCCGGTCAGTCGGAAGTCATCTGGTTCGGGCGCGGGCGCGTCGAGCCACGCAAGAACCGTGTCACGCCGCGCAGGGGAGGCGACCAGCCAGGCCTGGCCGGCGTGATGGTCGAGCGTGATGCACCAGTCGTAAAGCCCCAGCCGCGCCGCGGGAAGCGACGTGGCGCTCTCGTGGCGGCTTTCGATGCCCTGCTGGGCGAGGCCGAACTCATAGCTCCAGTAGCCCATCAGCCCGCCCATAAAGGGAAGCTCGCTTTTCTCGACGGGTGGGGGAAGCTGCGCGAGTAGCCAGGCCTTGAGCGCGAAAGGGTCGTCCAGAAGCGCCCTGGGCGGTACAAGCGTGTCGGTGTCGAGCGCCACGGCGCCGCGCGCGTCGATCTCGAGCGTAGCGATAGGGTCACTGACCAGAATATCGAAGCGCCCGCTTTTGGCCGCCGGGCGGCCACTGTCGAGCAGGATGGCGCCTGGGCGGTGCTTGAGCCGGGCAAACAGCGCCAGTGGGTCCTGGGCGTAGGGAAGGGCGGTAATGGTGAACGACGCGCTCATGACTCGGTGCCTTGCGGTTGGGCCGGTTATTCTAGTGAGCGTGCTCGTCGAGGGCCAGTCGCGCATCGGCTTATTTTCCACGCGTGGTGCTCATCATTTTAGTTTTTCTCTTCGCCTGCATTGTAGACATTTCGGAGCAGCACTTTTGTTTTCTCCCACCAAAGTGCCATAAAACGCGCCTTGAGTGCGGTTGACGCTCGGTGGGTCGCGGGCTAAAGTGCCGGTAACTCTCTTTATTGTCGACAATTAGCCATGACCGCCATTAGCAAAGTGCCCAAGCCGCGCGTTGACAGCGCATTCGATCCCGATACGCCGGAAGTGCGCACCCTGGCCGAGCGGGTGTTTCACCAGCTGCAAAGTGCCATCGTGCGCGGCGAGCTGCCGCCGGGGAGCAAGATCACCGAGCCCGGGCTCTCCAAGAGTTACGGTATCTCTCGCGGGCCGCTGAGAGAAGCGATGCGCCGACTCGAAGCGCACCGGCTGATCGAGCGCGTGCCACACGTGGGCGCCCGGGTCGTCAAGCTCTCGATGAAGGAGCTGATCGAGCTATTCGACGTGCGCGAGGCGCTCGAGAGTATGGCCGCCCGCCTGGCCGCCGAGCATATGGGGCCAAAAGAGATTCAGGGGCTGCGCGACGTGTTGGCGGTGCACGAGAGTCAGTCGGATCTGCAGCGCGGCGAGGCCTACTATCAGCGCGAAGGCGATCTCGATTTTCACTACCTGATCGTGCAGGGCAGCCACAACAGAATGCTGATGAACCTGCTCTGCGACGATCTTTACTATCTCGTGCGCCTCTACCGCACCCAGTTCAGCGCCAGCGGCGCCCGGCCCCAGCGCGCCTTCGTGGAGCATCATCGCATCGTCGATGCCATCGAAGCCGGCGACGCCGAGCTTGCCGAGCTGTTGATGCGTCGCCACGTCAGCGCCTCCCGCGAAAACGTCGCCGACCGCTACGCGGCGATGCTGGCCGACGGCCAGACCGATTCATAGCGGCTTTTTTATAGCACCCTTTTTATAACAACATCGACAGGAGAGATCATGTCCACGCACGCACCTTCTTCGCTCACCCCGGGCGCCCGGTTTCGCCAGGCGCTGCAGGATCAGCGTCCGCTGCCCATTCTTGGCACCATCAACGCCTACACCGCGCTCATGGCCGAGCGGGTGGGGCACCAGGCGATCTATCTTTCCGGCGGCGGGGTGGCCAACGCTTCCTTCGGGCTGCCGGATCTGGGCATGACCACCATGAACGATGTAGTCGAGGATGCCCACCGCATCTGCGGGGCCACCGACCTGCCGCTGCTGGTGGATATCGATACCGGCTGGGGTGGCGCGTTCAACATCGCCCGCACCGTGAAGGAAATGGAGCGCGCCGGGGTGGCGGCGGTGCATATCGAGGACCAGGTGGCCCAAAAGCGCTGCGGTCACCGGCCGAACAAGGCGATCGTCTCGCAGAGTGAGATGGTCGATCGCATCAAGGCGGCGGCAGATGCCAGGCGTGACCCGGACTTTTACCTGATCGCGCGCACCGACGCCTTCCAGAAAGAGGGGTTGGATGCCGCGATCGAGCGCGCCAACGCCTGCATCGAGGCCGGCGCCGACGCTATTTTTGCCGAAGCCGTGCACACCCTCGATGACTACCGCGCGTTCTGTACCCGCGTGGACGCGCCGATTCTGGCCAATATCACCGAGTTTGGTGCCACGCCGCTCTTCACTCAGGCCGAGCTTGGCGAGGCTGGCTGCGCCATGGTGCTCTACCCGCTGTCGGCGTTTCGCGCCATGAACGCCGCGGCGCTCAAGGTCTACCAGAGCATTCTCGACAACGGCCATCAGCGTGAGGTGGTCGATACCATGCAGACCCGCGACGAGCTTTACGATTTTCTCAATTACCACGATTTCGAGCAGAAGCTCGACGCGCTGTTCAGCGAGCAAAACGAGCGCTGAGCAAAATGCTCTACAAGGCGGCGATAAAAAGGCCCTTGTAAAAGCAGTGACAGAAAGCAGTTATAAAACGCCCATAAGCAGCACTTATAAACGGTACTGATAGACAGTATTTACAAAAAGCACCTAAAAAAGCACCTAAAAAAGTACTTATAAAAAGCACCGAGGAGACGCACCATGGCTGACAAACAACCGCTGGCAGGCGCCGGGCTTCGTGGGCAGAGCGCGGGCAGTACCGCGCTTTGCACCGTAGGCAAGACCGGTTCCGGGCTCACCTACCGCGGCTTCGACATCAAGGAGCTGGCCGAGAAAGCCAAATTCGAGGAGGTCGCGTATTTGCTTTTGAAGGGCAAGCTGCCCAATCAGGCCGAGCTCGACCACTACATCGATAAGCTCAAGGGGCTGCGCGGCCTGCCCGGCCCGCTCAAAGCAGTGCTCGAAGAGATCCCCGCCGACGCCCACCCGATGGACGTGATGCGCACCGGCACCTCGATGCTTGGTAACCTGGAGACCGAGGAGAGCTTCGACGAGCAGCAGGACGTCGCCGACCGGCTGCTCGCCGTGCTGCCCTCGATCATCTGCTATTGGTACCGCTTCAGCCACGACGGCGTGCGCATCAATACCGAAACCGACGATATCTCCGTGGGCGGGCACTTTCTCAATATGCTGCGCGGCGAACCGGCCTCCGAGCTGCACGCCCGGGTGATGAACGTATCCCTAATTCTCTACGCCGAGCACGAGTTCAACGCCTCGACCTTTACCGCGCGAGTCTGCGCCTCGACGCTTTCCGACATGCACTCCTGCGTGACCGGGGCGATCGGCTCGCTCAGAGGCCCGCTGCACGGCGGCGCCAACGAAGCGGCGATGGCGATGATCCAGGACTGGACATCCCCGGACGAGGCAGAGCGCGAAATGCTCGGCAAGCTCGAGCGTAAGGAGAAGATCATGGGCTTTGGCCACGCGATCTACCGCGAGGTCGACCCACGCAACGAGATCATCAAACAGTGGTCCAAAAAGCTTTCCGAAGACGTGGGCGACACCACGCTCTATGCGGTCTCCGAGCGCTGTGAAGAGGTGATGTGGCGGGAGAAGAAGCTCTTTTGCAACGCGGACTTCTTCCACGCCAGCGCCTACCACTTCATGGAGATTCCGACCAAGCTGTTCACGCCGATCTTCGTCATGTCCCGGCTGACCGGCTGGGCGGCGCACGTGTTCGAACAGCGCGCCAACAATCGCATCATTCGCCCGAGCGCCGACTACACTGGCCCCGAGAAGAGCGAGTGGGTGCCGATCGAAGAGCGCGACTAGGAGGCCATCATGAATAGCGACTACCGCAAGACGCTGCCCGGCGCGCTAATGGGCGGTGAGCCGGTCGACTTCTTCGATGCCCGTCAGGCCGTCGAAGAGATCGCCCCGGGCGCTTATGAAACGCTGCCCTACACCTCGCGGGTACTCGCCGAGCAGCTGGTACGCCGCTGCGAGCCGGCGCTTCTGGTTGATGCGCTTTCCCAGCTCATCGAGCGCCGGCGCGATCTCGACTTTCCCTGGTACCCGGCGCGGGTAGTATGCCACGACATTCTCGGCCAGACCGCCCTGGTCGATCTCGCCGGGCTACGGGACGCCATCGCCGAGCGCG